>NZ_FNKP01000001.1:0-1212518 GCF_900099835.1 Paraburkholderia fungorum | reverse complement strand
GGGTTTCTCGTGGGGGCAATGCCGTCTGCTGCTGACCGGCTGGTACGGTTTCGGCAGCGCGGTGGCCGCGCATCTCGATAGCGCGCCGAGCGACGCCGAACGCGCGCGCCGTCTCACGCTGCTAAAGAAGATGCACAAGTCGTGGCCGTTCTTCTCGAACCTGCTGTCGAACATGGACATGGTGCTCGCCAAAACCGACCTGGCCGTCGCTTCGCGTTACGCGGCGCTGGTGTCGGACAAGAAGCTGCGCAAGCACGTGTTTGAGCGGATCGTCGCGGAATGGGAGCGCACGTCGAAGGTGTTGTCGGAGATCACCGGCAAGGCTGAACGACTTGCGGAGAACCCGCTGCTCGCGCGGTCGATCAAGAATCGCTTCCCATATCTCGATCCGCTGAATCACCTGCAGGTGGAATTGCTCAAGCGTCACCGCGCAGGTGATGACAATGTGCGCGTGCGACGCGGGATTCATCTGAGCATCAACGGGATTGCGGCGGGGTTGCGCAATACGGGTTGAGCTTTGTTGGTGGCTTCAATCAGCGCGCCTTGTTTCGCGCGGGCTGAATGAAGTCCACGCGTTCGACGCTAAAACGGCGGGCTACCGGATTCGGTACCCCGCCGTTTTTTCATGCCGCCGCGCTTTCGCGCAACGCGCTCAATGCGCTTCGACCATCAACGCGTCGAGCTTGAACGAGCCGTCTTCCTGCACGTCGAAATACTCGCGCACTTCGTCCGGCGCGCTGCTCCACAGCGAGCGGATCGCCACCACGCGCGGCTCCGGCGTGCGCATCCGCGCGACCCATGAACTGAACTCGATGTCGATCCGCCAGCGCTCGCGGATCGACGCGTTGAATCCCGCCGCTTCGAACAAGGCGACCCATTCGTCGGCGCGGTAATCGCGGATATGCGAGCCGTCGCGCAACACTTCGATCGCCTGGATATGCGTGTCGAGCAAAGGATGGTCGATGCCCGCGATATCGACGAACAGCACCTTGCCGCCCGGCTTCAGCACCCGCCGCACTTCGGCGAGCGCGAGCGGCACGTCGTGCCAGTGATGCGCGCTCATCCGGCTGATGACCCAGTCGAACGAATCATCGTCGAACGGCAGCGTTTCGGCCGCGCCCTGCTGCGTGCGGATATTGGCAAGGCCGCGATCCTTCGCCGCGCCTTCGACGGTCGCCAGCATTTGCGGCGCGATGTCGTACGCGACGACCTCTTTGGCGTGCGGCGCAACCGCGAAACTCGCGTGCCCCGCGCCGCAACCCATGTCGAGCACCGTCGCCCCCGGCGTCGCGGCGATCGATTCGGCCAGCGTCCGCAGATCGGCGCCGGTGGCGTGGGTCTGACTCGTCAAATAGGCAGCGGCGGTCGAGCCGAAGGCGTCGGCAACCTGATCGTGATGCTTCATGGGGAGGCTCCGGTTAGATGGGCGATTTTGGGCGCAGTTAGCTGCGCAAGTCACGCTGGAAGGCTTTTTTGCCGTTCCAGCCGCTACAATAGAGGTCGCCGGGTACCAGTACAAGTTAAGCAATTATTCTGGTATCTCTATTACCCCCTAAGTGCGCCACCACTAAAACAGCATGACCACGCAGTCTCCCGCCGATTCTTCCAGCGACCATCCACCGCCGCTCGATGCCACGCCCGCCCGCGCGCTCGGCGACTTTATCCGCGCGCATCGCGAACGGCTGTCGCCGCAAGCGGTCGGCCTGCCGCCCGGTCCGCGCCGCCGCACGCCGGGCTTGCGGCGCGAGGAAGTCGCGCAGCTTTGCGGCGTGAGCCCGACCTGGTACACGTGGATCGAGCAAGGCCGCCCGGTCTCCGCATCCGCCGACGCGCTCGCAAGAATTGCCGTCGCGCTGCAACTGTCGCGCGCCGAGCGAGCCTATCTGTTCGAACTGGCCGCCCAGCGCGACCCCGCCGAGCCGGACCCGACCGCCGCCGACGCCCCCGCCACGCTGCTCGAAACCGTGCAACTGGTGAACGCGCCTGCCTACGTGCTCGATCGGCAGTGGAATGCGCTGGCGTGGAACGAGCGCGCGGCCGACCTGTTCGTCGGCTGGCTCGACGGCACGCACGACCGCAACCTGCTGCGCTACACGTTCACCGAACCGGCCGCGCGCGAGTTGATCGTCGACTGGGAAATCCGCGCGCGGCGGCTCGCCGCCGAATTCCGCGCCGATTCGATCCGTCATCTGACCGACGCGCCCACGCGCGCGCTGATCGACTCGCTGACCGCCGCCAGCGACGCGTTCACGCGCTTCTGGGCGTCGCAGGATGTCGGCGGCCGCGAAGGCGGACGGCGCGAGTTCAACCATCCGCGCGATGGCCGCCTTGTCTACGATCAGATCACGTTCAAGCCCGCGCATCGCGAAGACCTGAAGCTGGTGGTGCTGGTGCGCGAATAACAACGCAGGCGGCCACGTGGCCGGCGGCGGCTTTAAGCCCTCCGGCCAGTGTTAAAATCCCTGTCTTTCCTCGCTTCGGCGGCATCCTTGCACGGCATATGACGTGCATTCGCGCCGCCAGCCTCCTCACTGCTCAACTGCCCAACACCATGACGTCCCAACTGCACAAAAAAGGCGAAGCCTGGTCGGCTCGCTTCTCGGAGCCGATGTCGGAGCTCGTCAAACGCTACACGTCGTCGGTTTTCTTCGACAAGCGTCTGGCGCTCGTCGATATCGAAGGGTCGCTCGCGCACGCCTCGATGCTGGCCGCGCAGAAGATCATCGCCGCCGACGACCTCGCCGCCATCCAGCGCGGCATGGCGCAGATCAAGGGCGAGATTGAGCGAGGCGAGTTCGAGTGGCAACTCGATCTGGAAGACGTCCACCTGAACATCGAAGCGCGTCTGACCGCGCTGATCGGCGACGCGGGCAAGCGTCTGCACACGGGCCGCTCGCGTAACGACCAGGTCGCCACCGACATCCGCCTGTGGCTGCGCGGCGAGATCGACCGGATCGGCGGCCTGCTGACCGAGTTGCGCACCGCGCTGCTCGACATGGCGGAAAAGAACGCATCGACCATCATGCCGGGCTTCACGCACTTGCAGGTCGCGCAGCCGGTCACGTTCGGTCATCACCTGATGGCCTACGTCGAAATGTTCTCGCGCGACGCCGAGCGCATGATCGACTGCCGCAAGCGCGTGAATCGTCTGCCGCTGGGCGCGGCTGCACTCGCGGGCACCAGCTATCCGATCGATCGTCACGCCGTGGCGAAGACGCTCGGTTTCGACGGTATCTGCGCGAACTCGCTGGATGCTGTCTCCGATCGCGACTTCGCGATCGAATTCACGGCGGCGTCGGCGCTCGTCATGACGCACGTGTCGCGCTTCTCCGAAGAACTCGTGCTGTGGATGAGCCCGCGCGTCGGCTTCATCGATCTGGCTGACCGCTTCTGCACCGGCTCGTCGATCATGCCGCAGAAGAAGAACCCGGACGTGCCCGAACTCGCGCGCGGCAAGACCGGTCGCGTGAACGGCCATCTGATTGCGCTGCTCACGCTGATGAAAGGCCAGCCGCTCGCGTACAACAAGGACAATCAGGAAGACAAGGAACCGCTGTTCGATACCGTCGATACGGTCGCCGACACGTTGCGCATCTTCGCTGAAATGGTCGCCGGTATCTCGGTGAAGCCGCAAGCGATGCGCGACGCTGCGTTGCAGGGTTTCTCGACCGCAACCGACCTCGCTGACTACCTGGTCAAGCGCGGCTTGCCGTTCCGCGATGCACACGAAGCGGTGGCGCTCGCCGTGCGCGTCTGCGCGGATCGCGGCTGCGATCTGGCAGATCTGACGCTCGAAGAAATGCGCTCGGAACTGCCGAACGTCGCGCATCTGATCGGCGACGACGTGTTCTCGTATCTGACGCTGGAAGGTTCGGTGGCAAGCCGCAATCATCCGGGCGGTACGGCGCCGGAGCAGGTGCTGGCAGCAGTGAACGCTGCGCGCGCGGCGTTGAAATAACGCACGCTTTATCTTGCGGCGGGCTTGCCTCTAACGGCTCGCTCGTTGCCGGTTAAAGGCAGGTGAAAGGCGAACTCATTTTCGAGTTCGCCTTTTTTATTGCGCAGCCGGAGCGGCACGCGCAACGCGTCGCGCAAAAAAGAAAGCCCGCACGAAGCGGGCCAAATAGGACTTCCACCGATGCCTCCCGAAAGAGGCCATCCGAGTGTAGGCCTGTTTTCGCCGCAGACCAATTGTGCTCATATTTCAAGGCATTACAACACGGCGAGCGGAGCAAAAAGCGGGCGAACGCTAATTGCATCCAGGCGGATTTTGACTACCATCGAATCAGTCACTCACCGGGTTTTCTCGTCGACGATGCCTATCCGCACGCGTCACCTTCGCCGCCTTTCCAGTTGCTTCCGCGTGCCGTTATCACTGACACGCGGGACGATGTTCGCGGTGCTGACGGCGGCCACAGCAACCATGATTGCGGGCTGCACCGTCACGCTGCCGCAACACGAGACCGTGAACACGCCGGTGGCCGCCGTCAACAGCGCGACGCTCGATCAATATCGTGATGCGGTCGCACGGCGCATCGTCGAGCGCAATCCGTCTTATGTGTTGCACGGCACCCCGCAGGCGATGCTGCGCTCGCTGGTGGTGGTGTCGTTCGTCGTCGATCGGAATGGGCATGTGGTGACCTCGTCGGTCTATCGCACGAATGGCGACGACGAAGCCGAAAGCACCGCGCTCGCCACGCTGCGCCGCGCGTCGCCGCTGCCGCAGCCGCCCGGCAAGCTGCTCAACGGACGCGGTCAGCTCGAACTCTTCGAAGACTGGCTGTTCAACGACGACGGCAAATTCCAGTTGCGCGAGTTGGCTTCGCCGCAGGCGCAGAACTTCAACTGAGGTTGATGACGGCGGTCGGCGGTCGGCGGTCTGCGGTCGGCGGTCGGCGGTCGGCGGTCTGCGATCTGCGATCTGCGCGCAGCATGCCACTGATGACACCCGCTCTCGACCAACCTTACGCCGCCATTGCTGCGCGCCGTCCGCGCTCGCTATAATTTTCCGATTCCCCGCGCCGGAGTCATCCGGCCTGGCTCGCGCCGCCCGCACACCCGCTGGCGCGGTGCGCAGCCGATTTGCAGCGCCGCCTCGTCATCCGCGAGCGTCGTCTGCCTATTCGCGATGCATACCAGGGCCGATACAGCCCATGCCTCGTATATCGCGCCGCGCCGACACCGTCGTTGCCCGCCCGCGGGACGCAAACCACCTGGTTATTCCCCTGGCATGACCGTTTCGCGCGCGAACGACGACGCCGGCCGTTGTAAGCTATTGCACCATTGCGCCGTCACCGACGCCTCGCAGGGCTTCACAGCAAGCCCGCAAGCGCCGCCGGACGCACGAATTTAAACAAAGATGCCGCCCTGCCGCGCCGTCCGTTTCGACGCATGGCGCACGGCGCACGGCGCACGGCGGCATCACGATAGATGGAGACCTTGCATGTCCACTTCGCCGATTTCCGCGGCTCAGCCCAATTCGAGCGGGCAGAACAGTAGCGCGCGGATCATCTTCGCGAGCTTTATCGGCACCGCGATCGAGTTCTACGATTTCTACGTCTACGCGACCGCCGCCGCGCTCGTGATCGGACCGGTGTTTTTCCCGCACGGCTCGGCGACGGCACAAGCGCTGTCGGCGTTCGTCACGTTCGGCATCGCGTTCGTCGCGCGTCCGATCGGCTCGTTCCTGTTCGGTCACTTCGGCGACCGGATTGGCCGCAAGTCGACGCTGGTGGCGTCGCTGCTGGTAATGGGCGTCTCCACCACGCTGATCGGCTTCGTGCCGGGCTACGACTCGATCGGCAGCCTCGCGCCGATCCTGCTGTGCGTGCTGCGCTTCGGCCAGGGGATCGGCCTCGGCGGCGAATGGGGCGGCGCGGCGCTGCTCGCCACCGAAAACGCGCCGGCCGGCAAGCGCGGCTGGTTCGGCATGTTCCCGCAACTTGGGCCATCGATTGGCTTTCTGGCATCGAACGGACTGTTCTTCGCACTCGCCCTGTCGCTCTCCGACGAGCAATTCCGCACCTGGGGATGGCGCGTGCCGTTCCTCGTCAGCTCGGTGCTGGTCGCGCTGGGCCTGTACGTGCGCCTGAAAATCGCCGAAACGCCGGCATTCCAGGCCGCGATCGAGCGCAAGGAACGCGTCAAGGTGCCGATCGCGACGCTGCTGTCGCAACACTGGCTGCCGACCATCCTCGGCGCGCTCGCCATGGTGGTCTGCTACACGCTGTTCTATAACGCGACCACGTTCTCGCTGTCGTACGGCGTGTCCGTCCTGCATATTCCGCGGCCGACGTTCCTCGGCCTGCTGTGTATCGCCGTGGTGTTCATGGCGCTCGCCACGCCGATGTCGGCCTGGGCCAGCGATCGCTTTGGGCGCAAGCCGGTGCTGATCGTCGGCATCATCGCGGCGATTTTGTCGGGCTTCACTATGGCGCCGTTGCTCGGCAGCGGCGAAACGCCCGCCGTGCTGCTGTTCCTCGTGATCCAGCTGTTCCTGATGGGCGTGACCTTCGCGCCGATGGGCGCGCTGCTGCCCGAACTGTTCCCGACCAACGTGCGCTACACCGGCGCGGGCGTGTCGTACAACCTCGGCGGGATTCTGGGTGCATCGGTCGCGCCGTACATCGCGCAGGTGCTGGCCGCGCATGGCGGGCTGCCGTGGGTGGGCGCGTATGTGTCGGTGGCTGCCGCCGTCAGCCTGATCGGCGTACTCTGCATGCGCGAAACCCGCAACGCACGGTTGATGTGATCATGCGCACCGCATAAGTGCGCTGATAGCAGCATGAGATTGTCTGTATTTCGACACTGCCCGGCGCGAAGGTTTTACGCTGCGGCGGTGTCGGGCCGGCGGCTTTAAGCCCCCGGCACCCGTCTGGATCCCCCGCGTGACCCCTCGCCTTTCTGAGTAAATCCCCTGGACTTGCGCGTCTTTTTGACTT
Source organism: Paraburkholderia fungorum (assembly GCF_900099835.1). Lineage (NCBI taxonomy): Bacteria > Pseudomonadati > Pseudomonadota > Betaproteobacteria > Burkholderiales > Burkholderiaceae > Paraburkholderia > Paraburkholderia fungorum. The sequence goes on along the minus strand of NZ_FNKP01000001.1, from coordinate 1,205,577 downwards.
GCCTATACTCGACTTTAATAACCCTAAGGCAAGCAGGGAGGCTCGAATGAACATCCATCTCAACAACGCAGACGTCGTGATGATCATTGCGCTGGCGTTACTCTGCTCGCTACTGCTGGCGTTGCGCTTTCGTCCGGCGACGTGGAAGGGAATCGTCGTTGAGGCGTTGGCTGCGAACGCGGCTGCCATTGCTGCGGTAGTCGCGTTCGAAATGCTGCTGGCCTGACGGGCGATTAACGATCAGGCGGAAAGCTTATCGATAGTAATAGCCGCCGTGGTGGTAGTAGCCGCCACCGCCGTAGTAACCGGGCGCCGGGGCGACGATGCAGCCGCCGAGCGCGGTTGCGAGGAGCGTGCCTGCTGCGAGAGTCAGGATCAAGCGTTTCATGTTGTTCTCCATCGAGTCAGATTCATTCGAGCCAAACCCCGAATGACCCGATTGAACACGACATCGCCCGCTGCGAACGTTGCTATTTGTAAGGGAAGATCACCGGGGTGTTACAGGACCCGCGCGAAAAAGTTGCGCATCCCGGCTACGCAAACGACGAACTAACATCCGCGAAAAACGCCGCCTATACTGGCTTGAGCGTGTCTTTCGGGCAAACAGCCTGCTGGCAGCACGTGCGCGTATCGGGATGATGACGGCAGTCGCCGGATTCGGGCCTACGCAGGCTTCAACGGTTTGGTCGGCCCGACGATGGCGGCGCGGCTTCGTGAAGCAGAGACTCAACGAAAAGCGACAGATTTAACAGGCGTGTAATGCGCGGCGCTTTGACCAGACACATCGCCGCGACCGCGCAAACCAACTGCGGAATGCGCGCCCGGCACAACGGGCAGGATCTCGCAGCCCCTTGCGCAGGCATTACGCTTTGCTGACCACGATTTCCTCTCCGCCCGCTGTTCCCCGACGCGGGCGTTTTTCGGAGGCGTTACGAGCAGAGCCCGGAGCATTGGGCAGCCTGCGCGTCACGCCTCTTTTCTTTTGCTCAAACGATGGTGGCCGCCCACGCCGTTCGCGTCAGGCGGCGGCGCCGCCGTGCGACTCCACGAGCGCATGCGGTTCGGTGAAAACGTGGTTGATCGCGTCGATGGCCGCACTGACCGTGGGCACCGAACGACCGTCGCCGATCGAAATGGAGCGGTACGGGGACTCGATCCCGCAATGATCCGGCGAAGTCGCCACGAAGATCATCACCGTGCGCTTTTGCAGCGCATGGGCTAGGTGAACGAAACCGGTGTCGGTGCCGACCACCAACGAGCACGCGTCGATCATCTGCGCGATTTCGGTCACGCTCATCTTCGGCAGAACGGTCGAACCCGGCACTTTGGCCGCGATCTGTTCGGCTGCTGCGCGCTCGCCATCCGAACCCCACGGCAACACGACCTTGAAGCCGCGCCGGCCGAGTTCGAGGCCGATGTCGATCCAACGCTCCAGCGGCCACTTTTTGTCGTCTTTCGACGTCGCATGAAAAAACGCCGCGACCGGTTCGCTTCCGAACCTGAATGGTTGAGTGGTGGCGTCGGGCAAGCGCAGATTGTAGACAGGCGGGCCTTCGACTTCGTACCCCAACGCTTCGCCGGTGCTGATACGCATGCCATGCCATGCATCGCATTTGGGACGTGGGCCGAACCGCCCCGTGTACGCGAACGCGGCGCCGCGCTCACCGAGATCCTGCGACTGATACCCGATGCGCCGTGACGAGCGCGCCAGAAACGCGATGATCGCGCTCTTGTACACACCGTGAATGTCGACGATGTAGTCGTAGCGATACGCGCGCAATTCGGCAATAGACGCCGCAATCGCCTTGAAATCACTCCAGCGACGCGCCTTCTTGAAGCGCCGCAACGGCGCGCACAGCACGCGGTCGACGCTCTCGCACCAATGCACCATTTCGGCGAACGCTTCGTCAGCGGCCCAGTCCACCTGCACGCCGGGGTGAGCGCGCTTGATATCGGCAACGACGGGTAACGCCTGCACGATATCGCCGAGCGAAGTGACCTTGACGATAAGGACTCGCTTCATTGAGGACCTGTTGGTTATTCGAACATCGAACTATTTTAGCTGACGTTTGAATTTCGGCCCTTCGGATGCCAAGGCGGCCCACGCCATGTTTAATAACGGGACGTTACAGGCCCGGCACGAATAGCCTGAATCGGTTTTTCATCCTCATCTCAATTCACTTTTCTTTCATATTTATAACAACCATTTTCATTCGGCTTAAGTGGCCTTTGAGCGACGCCGGTCGACTTATACTGGCCCTTTGCCGCCAGACTCCTCGTCATGTCCAGTCCGTTCTCCCTACGCCCTTCTGTTCTTTTACGCCGCGCGAAGCGACTCTGGCGGCAGTACGGCATCTTCTGGCTCGGCGCGATCGCGGTGGGTCTGGTGGCCGTGCTGTATGCCCGGCTGATCGATTGGGGCTACGGCGAGTTCCGCATGGTGCAGCAACGCCACGTCTGGGCTCCGTTGATCATCACGCCCGCGGTCGCCGCGCTCGCCGTCTGGCTGACGCGAACCTTCTTTCGCGGCGCGGAGGGCAGCGGCATTCCACAGGTCATCGCGACTCTCCATTCGAAAACGGGCGAATACGGCTCGCGGCTGCTGTCGTTCAGGATTCTGTTCGGCAAGATCGCCGTGTCGTTCCTGGCGATTCTGGGCGGCTTCACGATTGGTCGCGAGGGTCCGACCGTGCAGGTAGGCGCGGCGCTGATGTTCAATCTGCGGCGGCTGTACCCGCGTTCGAACGCGCTGATCGAACGGCAACTGGTGCTGGCCGGCGCGGCTGCGGGTTTGTCCGCCGCGTTCAACACGCCGCTTGCCGGGATCGTGTTCGCCATCGAGGAATTGACGCGCAGCTTCGAAGCGCGCGCAAGCGGCGTGCTGATTACGGCGATCATCATCGCGGGCGTGATTGCGCTCGGGCTGAACGGCAACTACACGTATTTCGGCACGATCCAGATCGGCGTGCATTTCCCGGATCTGCTGGCGGTCGCGGTGCTTCTCACGGCCATCGTCACCGGTATCGCGGGCGGCGTGTTCGGCTGGCTGCTGCTCAATACCGCACGCTGGATTCCCGCGCCGCTGCGTCAGTTGCACGGCAAGCGGCCGGTCGCATTCGCCGCGCTGTGCGGCTTCACGATTGCTCTGGTCGGGCTCATTTCGGGCGGCACGACGTTCGGCAGCGGTTACGCGGAAGCGCGCGGCCTGCTCGACGGACACGAACAGTTGTCGCTGTTCTACCCGTTCCTGAAGATGATCTCGATGATCGGCTCGTACCTGCCCGGCATTCCCGGCGGGATTTTCGCGCCGTCGCTGGCGATCGGTGCGGGCTTCGGCAATCTGCTGCACATGGTGTTCGGCTCGATGCAACTGCCGATGCTGATCGCGCTTGCGATGGTCGGCTATCTGGCCGCCGTCACGCAGTCGCCGATTACGTCGTTCGTGATCGTGATGGAGATGATCGACGGTCACGCGCTAGTGATTTCGCTGATGGCCACGGCGTTGATCGCGAGCCGGGTGTCGCGCTTTTTTTCGCCGCCGTTGTATGAGTCGCTGGCCGAGCGGTATATGGCGCCGTTGCCGCAACCCGCGCCTGCACCGGTGCCGGAAGTGCCGGAGGTCGAGGTTCCTGCGGCGGAGAAATCAGAGGCTGACGCGGCGGAGAATCAACCGCACGATGTTGTCGCGACCGAAGTCGAAGCGTCCACCCGTGACGTCGATACGGAGGCTCTCGAACAGGCACCGGACCATGTCGACGGCGAGCCATCTACTTCGAAAGATCCCGACGCCCCGCGTCAATAAACGACGACCCTCGGCACATGCACATACAAAGGCCGCGCCGGGTACACAACGCAGCCGGCCAGCATGACAGCCAGCACGGCGATTAGAAGCAGATTCTTTTTCATCACTTATTTCCCCGAAGACGCTGGCGCACGCTGCACCGCGCCGGTGTCGTCAACCATCCACATCGAAGCGCAGGGTGAACGCATCAAGCGATGCCGCCCACCCTGCGCGCTACCGTCCTGAACGCGTTACGCCCAGTGGCCCTGGACCCAGTGATAGTTCGGGCCATGCGAGACCCAATGCCCCGGCACCCAGTGATAACCGACGCGCTCGGCCTGCCAGTGTCCCGCAGCCCACACATAGCGGCCGTGATCCCAACGCCAATGACCGTGATCCCAGACGTAGCCCACACGCGCTGCGGGCACGGCTTCGTAACGTACGGGCGGCGGGGCCGACGGCGCGATCACCACCACTTCTTCAGCCGACGCGGACGCAACGGCAGCGACGCCGGCAGCAATCAGAACGGTATTGGCAAGCAGCAAGCGAAAGGTCTTGTTCATGGTTTCCCTCTTTGGATGAACACCATAAGCGGCGTTATCCGTTTAATGCGCGAGGTGACGAACTGGCTGACCTTGGCCGTGTAACCGCCCATGCGCAAGTGCAACGGATTATTTCGACGCGTGGAGAGCGCAGACGGATGCATCGTGGAAACACCACGAAGAAAGGGGCAACGAGGGAAATGAACTGCGGGAAATAACTGAGGCGAAACAGGCCGTTCAACGGCGAAAGCAAAAGCAACCGGAGCTGCGTGCATGCTCGCACGCAAAAACCCAACCCCAAAAACTCACACGCCGCGCAGCATCACGTCATTCCAACGCAACACCGCGCGGCGCGGTCCATCAGACAAACCGGCTGCAACAACCCAGCCGGCTCGATCACTCAAGCCTGAGGTATCTCGATCTTGACCTCGAGCACTTCCAGATCGTCCTGACGTTCGAGACTCACCCGAATATCGTCATCGGAAATCTTCACGTACTTGGAAATCACGGCTACCAGTTCGCGTTGCAACGCAGGCAGATAATCGGCTGGCGGATGACCGCCGGCGCGCTCATGCGCAATGATCAACTGCAGGCGTTCCTTCGCTATCGACGCGGACTTCTTTTTCTCGCCCAGCAAAAACGAAAGAATCGACATGACGTGCGCTCTCCTTACTTGGTGCCGAAGAGGCGCTGCAGCAGCCCGGGCTTCTGGTAATCGGTAAAGCGAAGCGACTTCTGCTCGCCGAGGAAACGCGACACGACGTCCTTATAGGCTTCGGCCACATCGGTGCCGTCGAGGTGCACGGCCGGCAGGCCCTGGTTCGACGCATGCAGCACCGCTTCCGACTCAGGAATCACGCCGATCAGATCGATGCGCAAAATTTCCTGGATGTCGGTGAGCGACAGCATTTCGCCTTCGCTCACACGCTTCGGGTTGTAGCGGGTGATCAGCAGATGCTCCTTGATCGGCTCCTTGCCTTCGATCGCGCGCTTGGTCTTCGACGACAGAATGCCCAGGATGCGATCCGAGTCGCGCACCGACGACACTTCCGGATTGGTCACGATCAGCGCTTCGTCGGCGAAATGCATCGCGAGCAATGCGCCCGATTCGATACCTGCTGGCGAATCGCAAACGATGTATTCGAAGTCCATCGCGATCAGGTCGTTGATGACCTTCTCGACGCCTTCCATCGTGAGCGCGTCTTTATCGCGCGTCTGCGAGGCCGGCAGGATGAACAGGTTCTCGCACTTCTTGTCCTTGATCAGCGCCTGATTCAGATTGGCTTCGCCCTGGATCACGTTGATCAGGTCGTACACCACACGGCGCTCGCAGCCCATGATGAGGTCGAGATTGCGCAGGCCGACGTCGAAGTCGATCACGGCGGTTTTGCTGCCCCGCAATGCGAGGGCTGATGCAAAACTCGCGCTCGTGGTCGTCTTGCCCACGCCACCCTTGCCCGAAGTCACCACAATGATTTTTGCCATTACCCTTACCTTGTGTTCGTCAATATCGTCAATTATGTGCGGCCATATTTGCCGTGAAACGCCGCGCGCCGGATTCATTCAGCGCCGCGCGCACTTCGCAGGCGTTACGTGAGCCGCAGCGGTTCGATCATCAGCTTTTCTTCTTCGAGCCAGATCTGCACAGGCTTGCCGAGCACGTCGGACGGCAGCGGGTTCTCCGTCGTTCGATAGATGCCCGCAATCGAAATGAGTTCCGGCTCGAGACACGTGCAGAAAATGCGCGCGTCGTGATTGCCCTGCACGCCGGCCAATGCCCGGCCGCGCAGCGGCGCATAAATATGGATGTTGCCCTCGGCGATCACTTCCGCGCCGTAGCTCACAAGACCGAGCACGACCAGGTCGCCCTTCGCGTAGATGCGCTGACCGGAGCGCAGCGGCTTGTCGACCACCATCGTTTGCGACGACGTGGCGAGCCGCACGGGCTCGGCAGCAGGCGTGGGTTCGACGGCGGCGGAAGCGCTCGCGGATGCAGAAGCGGGCATGTCGGGCGGAAGCAAGCTTGCCTGGGCCGCAGCGGGCGTAGCGCTCGCGCTGGCACTGGCGGCGGCGCTCGCGTTGGCCGCAGCGCCCTCTTCATCAGCGGATTTTCCGCTGGCGCCACGACGGTCGCGCGCCTCGAGCAGCGGTAGCGCCGACTCGGCCGCCCATCCCTGCTGCGCGTTCGCGACCACGCCGACCGGCCGCATGCGCACGCTGTCCAGCAGTTGCGCGATGTCGGCGAGCGACACGCGTTCGTTCACGGCGAGGCGCCGCACGTCGATCGCGACGACGTCGTTAGCGAAGAATTCGGGGGTCGCCTCGAAGCGCCGGGTCAGCTCGGCACGCATTGCATCGAGGTCGGTTGTCTTGACCACGAACAGGAGCGTATCGACAGCGCCACTGCGGAGTTCGAAAAAGGGCGATTTCTTGGGCGACATAGCGTTCGGCAAAAAATTTTGCGTATTTTACAGGCGTCCACGCGCACAGCGAGCTTTTTTGCCGGGAGAAAAAATGCGCTCGACGGCCGCGTGCTCACGCACCGCCTGCTCGCGCCGCGTAGCGGCCAACAGCCTGACCGCGAGGCCTGGCCAGGCGCCGTCGATCGAGCGAATGTGTGGACCGGCAAGCGACCCACGCGCCCGGCTACGAACGCTGTGCAGACATGGAAGGGAATCGAGCGGCAGACTGACGCGCCGCTCGCGGAGATCACTGCTGATGCACCTGGGACGTAACCGGCACATGCCGTACGAGCAGGCTTTCGACCTGCTCGGGCGCACGCTCGACGCGCCGGTGCTCGCCGGTCGGACCGAAACCGAGCGCCTCGTAGAAGCGCATGGCGTTACGGTTGGCGTCGGCGACCCACGCGTAGATTTCGTCCGCGCCTTCGCCTGCCAGCCACGCGCCGGCGGTATCGACCAGCAACTCGCCGCCCCGCAGATGACGCACCGCGGGCGCCACCCACAACTCGCAGACAAACGCGCGGCGCGCTGCCGAGTCGTCGAAATGCGCTTCGATCAGTCCGGCCGGATGACCCTCGGTGTAAAGAATGAAAGTGCTGACGGAAAACGAAACCGCGTGCTCGGCGGCGGTCACGTCGAAACTGGCGGCCTCCGCCGACAACGCGTCTTCGAGCGTCGCGCCGAAGGCGTAGGGTGCCTCCCTCAGCGACGCGGTGCGAAGTTCGCGAAAAACGGTGCCCTGTTCAGCGGCAATACGGCGAACGGTCAATGACGGAATCATGCAGACGAAAACCCCTTGAAACCCTAAGGCGTAGCTTTAACCGAACCGGCGCGCGAGTCAATTCATTCTTGACTGGATTCAGCCGCCGCGCGAAGTATCGGCACGAAACGCGCAAAAACTGGGCACTTTTCACGCGTCGGGCATCAGACGCGGGCGGCGCAATGCCGCGTGACCATGCTGCTGGACTTGCTGCGTGAACGCGTTGCGCATCGACCCGATGCGCGGCGCGCTCACTGTGCTCAATCTTTACTCAAGGTGCTTCGTAGCTGCCGGTGCCATCCGGCCACGGCGTCAGCAGTTCATAACCGTCGTCGGTGACGGCGATCATGTGCTCCCATTGCGCGGACAGCGAGCGGTCCTTGGTCACCACCGTCCAGCCATCGCGTTGCACCGACGTGCCGGCGCGGCCTGCGTTGACCATCGGCTCGATCGTGAAGACCATGCCCGGCTTCAGACGCACGCCTTGCCCCGGCTGGCCGTAGTGCAGCACCTGCGGATCTTCGTGATAGACCTTGCCGATGCCGTGCCCGCAATAATCGCGCACGATCGAAAAGCCATCGCGCTGCGCCACTTTCTGGATCGCATAGCCGACATCGCCGAGCGTCGCGCCCGGCTTCACCTCGCGGATACCGGCAAGCATCGCCTCGTAGGTCGTGTCGATCAGCTGACGCGCCACCGTGCTCGGCTGACCGACGCAATACATGCGGCTGGTGTCGCCGAAATAGCCGTCCTTGATGATCGCGACGTCGATATTGACGATGTCGCCGTCTTTCAGGATCTCGGCGCGGTTCGGAATGCCGTGGCACACCACCGAGTTCACCGACGTGCAAACCGTCTTCGGAAAGCCCAGATAACCGACATTGGCCGGAATCGACTTTTGCGTGTTGACGATGTAGTCGTTGCACAGCGCGTCGAGCTCGTCGGTGGAGACACCGGCCTTGACGTGCTCGCCAATCATTGCCAGCACGTCGGCCGCGAGGCGGCCCGAAATGCGCAGTTTGGCGATGTCGTCGGGAGTCTTGTAGGTAATGGCCATGAATTCAGTCGATTTAAGTCGGATGGGTTCGATGTTTCAAAGGGCGCGGGACGGCAGATGCGATGAGCGCGACGAGCGCCGGTGCAAATGCGGGTCCTGATACATGTCATAAGCGCAAGCTCATACAGGTAGGTGGGGGCGCCCTGTCATGCAGCGCCCGCTTTGCACTTGTCGCCTGGGTGATGCGGCAATTTCGTACTTCAGCGGGCGGTCGATCGGGCAATTGTACAGAGGATCGCGGCGAATCCTCCGCAAAACGGGCTGAGCGACGTGAACGGGCGATCGGCCGTTTTAACGCGGCACTATCCAGCATCTTAAAAACTCTCAACGGAACGTCAGGTTTCTGCCCGCCGGATTAGCGCAAGCGGCACATGTTGCGAATGCACCAGGAAATCTTTTGTGAGGTTTGCATCTAGTCGCAGATTCGCTCCGTAAAGGCGGGTGAGGACTCTCTTCTTCTCCGTCTAATACTTAGTTCTTCTCAGAAGAACCGGGGCCTCATTGCGTCCGCGTTTTTGCGTTCGAGCACGCGAGCGGGCAGCGTCCGCAGTGAACCATCGGAGGAGCAGAACCATGTCGGAATCCAGCAATAAATCAGCATCCCTGATCGATGCATTCGATCGTCGCGTCGAGCGCCGCCTGCAGCGCCGGCAATTTTTCCGCAACGCCGGCGGCCTGGGCCTGGGTCTGGTCGGCGGCACGTTGATCAGCGCGTGCGGCGGCGGGTCCGGTTCGAGCGTGTCGGCGGCCAGCGCACCGACCGACGCTGAAATTCTCAACTTCGCGCTGAATCTGGAGTACCTCGAATCGCAGTTCTACACGTACGCAACGACCGGCTCGGGACTGGCCGCCAGCATGACGGCGGGCGTCGGCACGGCGGGCACGGTGATTCCCGGCCAGCAGGTTCCGTTTCAGGACGCAGTGGTCAAGGCCTACGCCAACGAGATCGCCAACGACGAACGCGAGCACGTAGCATTCCTGCGCAGCGCGCTCGGGTCGGCAGCGGTCGCGATGCCGTCGATCGATATCGGCGGCACCAATCCTAACGGCGCGTTCTCGAATGCCGCGCGCGCGGCGGGACTCGTCGGCGCAGGCGTCGCGTTCAATCCGTACGAGAGCGACAACAACTTCCTGCTCGGCGCGTTCATCTTCGAAGACGTCGGCGTCACCGCTTACAAAGGCGCTTCGCCGCTCATCACCAACAAGACGTTTCTCGAAGCGGCGGCCGGCATTCTCGCGGCCGAGGCGTATCACGCGGGGCTGGTACGCACCGTGCTGTACTCGAAAGGGATCGACATGACGAGTCTCGTCACGGCGGCCAATGCGATCTCGGCCGCGCGCAACAGCCTCGATCAGAACGGCCACGACGATCAGGGCATCACCGGCGCCACGGCCGGCACGTCGAACATCGTGCCGCTCGACAGCAACGGACTCGCGTTCAGCCGTGGCTACGGCAACGTGCTCAACATCGTCTATCTGACGAGTTCGATCGCGACCAAAGGCGGCTTCTTCCCGAACGGCGTGAACGGGACGCTCAACATGAGCGCGTGACGCGCATGCTGTGAGCACCAGCCTCACCGGCAACGGGACGCCGCGACCGCTATCGCAATCGCGCGTCCCCGTTCGCCGGGCTTCACCGTTATTGCCCCGCACGCCGGACGACGAACAGGAGCCGCGATGAACGAAGCAGTCAGCCAGGCCGTAGGGCCGCAGACCCTCAGCGAGCAAACCTGCTTCGATATCCGCGAGACGCTGGCGGGAAGGCGGCGCGGCCTGCGGGCGATCCTGCCATTCGCGGGGCCCGCAGTGGTGGCGTCGATCGCGTACATGGACCCCGGCAACTTCGCGACCAACATCCAGGCGGGCGCGAGCTACGGCTACTCGCTGCTGTGGGTGGTCGCGGTGGCGAACGTGGTCGCGATGCTGTTCCAGTCGTTGTCCGCGAAACTCGGGCTCGTGACCGGCCGCAATCTCGCCGAGCTATGCCGCGCGTCGCTACCGCGCCGTTGCGTGTTCGCGATGTGGGGCGTCAGCGAAATCGCGGCGATGGCGACCGATCTCGCCGAATTCGTCGGCGGCGCGATCGGCGTGTCGTTGCTCACGCGTTTGCCGATGATGCCGAGCATGCTGATCACCGCCGCCGTCACCTACGGGCTGCTGCAATTCGAGAAGCGCGGCTTCCGGCCGCTCGAACTGGCGATTGCGGCGCTCGTCGGCGTAATCGGGCTGTCGTATCTCGCGGAATTGCTGATTGCGCCGGTGCATTGGGCGGCCGTGGCGAAGCACACGTTCACGCCGTCGATGCCCGATCGCAACGCGCTGACCATTTCCGTCGGCATCATCGGCGCGACCGTGATGCCGCATGTGCTGTTCCTGCATTCGGGGCTGACCCAGCATCGCGTGAAACCCCGCAACGACGGCGAATGCGCGAAGCTGCTGCGGTTTTCGAATATCGAAGTGGTGGTTGCGCTGGGGGTCGCCGGGCTCATCAACATGGCGATGGTGATCATGGCGTCGGGCGCGTTTCACGCCGGACACGCGGAGATCGCGAGCATCGAAACCGCGTGGCGTACGCTCACGCCGCTGCTCGGCGGCGCGGCGGCGGGCCTCTTTCTGGCGGCGTTGATTGCGTCGGGGGTGTCGAGTTCGGTGGTGGGCACGATGGCCGGGCAGATGATCATGCAGGGTTTCGTCGGCTTTCATATGCCCGTGTGGGCGCGGCGGCTGGTTACGATGGTGCCCGCGTTTATCGTGGTCGCGCTCGGTGTCGATGCAACGCGCGCGCTGGTGCTGAGCCAGGTCGTGCTGAGTATCGCGCTGCCGTTGCCGATGATCGCGCTGGTGTGGTTCACATCGAGCGGGAAGCTGATGGGCCGTTACCGGAACCGGCGCTCGACGACCATTGCAGCCGCGACCGGCGCGCTGGTGGTGGTCGGCCTGAACGGGGTTCTGCTTTGGCAGGTGATGAACATCAGCGGATGAATGGGCGGATAACCGCCCCTGCATCCATTCCCCAAGCCACCGCGTACATTGATCGAACGAACTTTTTCGGACGATCGCCCCTCATGCCTCGACGCCTGCTCACCGTGACCGCCGCTCTCGCCCTCGCCGCGCTTGGCGGTTGCAGCGCGGCGGGCGTGCTCAATGCCGCCGTGTCGCACAAGAGTTTCCACGTGGAAAGCGGCCTGCCCTACGGCACCGCCCCTCGCCAGCAACTAGACGTCTACACCCCGGCAGCCGGTGCGCCGCCGGCCGGGGCACATGGACGTCCCATCGTCGTGTTCTTCTATGGCGGAAGCTGGCAAAACGGCTCGCGCAGCAGTTACCTGTTCGTCGGCGCAGCGCTGGCGTCGCGCGGATATGTCGCCGTGGTGCCCGACTACCGGACATGGCCTGATACCGCGTTCCCCGGTTTCGTCGATGACGCGGCCGCCGCCGTGCGCTGGGCGCGCGATCACGCGGCCGAAACCGGCGGCGATCCGTCGCGAATCTTTCTGATGGGCCATTCCGCTGGCGCGCACATCGCGATGCTGCTCGCCACCGACGGCCGCTACCTCGCGGCGCAGCAGATGAGCAAAAGCGACCTGAGCGGCGTAATCGGGCTGGCCGGTCCGTACGACTTCCTGCCACTGCACGACGCCACGCTCGAACAGATCTTCCCGCCCGCATTGCGCGCCGCGAGTCAGCCGATCAATTTTGTCGAAGGCGACGAGCCGCCGGTTTTCATCGCTGCGGGTCAGCGCGACACCACAGTCGATCCAGGCAACACCGACCGCCTCGCCGCCAGGCTGCACGCAGCGGGAGATCGGGACGTGGAGGTGAAGCACTATCCGCGAGTCGGGCATGCGCTGCTGGTGGGAGCGATTGCGGGCCCGTTACGCGGATTCGCGCCGGTGCTCGACGACGTCAGCGCGTTTATCGACGCGACGGTGTGCCGGGATGCGCTTGAACTGAAGATGCCTCCGTCGTCCTCATCAGGCACGGCAAGCACGGCAAGCAACGTGTATCAGATTCGGCGGCGCGCAAAAGCTGCTACTGCTACTGCCGCTGCAGACACCGCACAAACCTCGGCATCGACGCAGGATGCGGATTGCCCGAGGCAAAGCGCGCCCGGCCGTCACGAATAAGCCGCAAGCGCCCGCAACCTCACTGCACCGTCCCCAGCAATTGCTTGCGCAAGGCTGGCGCGCGCGTCGCGGGATCGAGCCAGATACCGAAGAACGCCCGCGCGAAAGCGGGATCGTCGAACTCGCCTGTCATGCGCTCGCCCGCGTAAAACCGCACGCCTTTGTCCGGCAGATAAACCGCGCTGAGCTGATCGCCAGGCGCGACATCGACGAACGCCTGAAGCATGTTCGCGCGCCAGCGCTCCAACGTTTGCGCGGGAATCGGCGCGTCGGCGATCCGTTTGATTTCGTTGATGCCCGTGTCCGCCAGCCGCTCGCGCCGGATGCTTTTCACGTAGACGATGTGCAGCGCGAAGCGCTCGCCGTAATCGACCGGCACGCGCTCGCTCCACATCTGCGCGCGATACAGCCTGAAACCGAACACGCTGAAATCGCCTTCGCCGACCAGTTTCGCGGACTGCACGTCGTCATGCCAATCCGCCCACGCCGGGCTCGCCGACAACGTCGCGAGCATCAGCGCGAGAGCCGCGAGCGCGCGCATGTCAGTCGGCCTTCGCGAGAAGAAACTGCATCACGTCTGTGCGTCCTTCATCGAAACCCGCTTCGCAGTAGGCCAGATAAAGCCGCCACGTGCGCACGAAAATTTCGTCGAAGCCTTGCGTGCGGATCGTGTCGAGTTGCGTTTCGAACGCGCTGCGCCAACGGCGCAACGTCTCCGCGTAGTCGCGGCCGAACTGCAGCGAAGTACACGCGACCAGCTTGCCGCGCCGCGCGGCATCGACGAAACGTTGCGGGCTCGGCAGCATGCCGCCCGGAAAAATAAACTCGCGGATAAAGTCGCTCGTCGCGCGATAGGCGGCGAAATGCGAGTCGTTGATCGTGATGGTTTGCACCAGCGCGCGGGCACCGGGCCGCAGACGTTCGCGTACGATTTCGAAGTACGTCGGCCAGAATTTCTCGCCGACCGCCTCGAACATTTCGATCGACACGATGCCGTCGTACTGCCCCGTCAAGGTCCGGTAGTCGCGCAATTCGAGTTGCACGCGCTCAGCCAGACCCGCTTCGTTCACGCGTCGCTGCGCGAATTCGAGTTGCGCTGGCGAGATCGTCACGCCATGCACATGGATGCCCTGGCGCGCCGCATGCATCGCAAAACCGCCCCACCCGCAACCGATTTCAAGCACCTGCATGCCCGCGCGCAAACCGAGCGTATCGATGATGCGTTGATATTTCGCGTGCTGCGCATCCTCAAGCGACTGATGAAAATTGCCGTCGAACACCGCGCTCGAATACGTGAACGTCGGGTCGAGCCACTGGGCGTAAAACGCGTTGCCGATATCGTAATGCGCGTGAATATTGCGCCGGCTGCCCGAGCGCGTATTCGACCTCAGCCGATGCCGCAGCCCGTACCAGAGTTGCGCGAGCCAGCCGCCGTACACGGTACGTTGCAGCGCACGCTCGTTGCGGATCGCGACGCGCAGCAACGCGGCGAGGTCGGGCGTATCGACCCAGAACGAGCGCCACGCATCGGCGAAACCGATGTCGCCCTTGCGCAGAATCGCACCGCACGCACGCCAGTCGCGCAGTTCAAGACGCGCGCCGGGCGCCGCGTGCGGATCGCCGAACACGCGCGGCTGGCCGTCCGGCGTGACGAGCACCAGGTGCCCGACCTTGATCCGTTCGAGCAGCGAAAGAAACAGGCGGCCTGACGCGGGGACGGTCTGAAGGCCGCTAAGGGTTCTTGAAAGCGCCATGGCTGAAGCTCCTCAATCGGACGAAACGGGCTGCGCAGCGGCGGAAGTCCGGGCGGCTGCGACGGGGTCGGTGGATGCGTCGGTGCTGCGGCCCGGCGCGGGATGTTTGCCGTAGAACGGTGTTTTTTTGAGAGCAAGCCGCACCGCCTGCCAATGAATTCTCACGACGACGCCAACACTCAGCAGCGGCTGGCGGATCAGCGCGGCGAATGCGCTCGCGCGAGTGAGCGGCGTCAGGCGGCCGGACAACGCAGTGCGGATCAGCAGACCGTCCGCGTCGTGGTAATCGATCGCGACGGACGAGCGGTCAGCCCCCTCCTTCACGCGAAACGTATAGCTTCCTTCCACGCGACAAAACGGCGAGACGTGCAGCACTTTCCGGCATTCGAGCGGGGTGTCGACGGTGATCGGCGCGTTGTTTTCTGCGCTGAGCAGATAGCTGTGGCGCGCGCCGAAGGTGTTGCGCACCTCGGCGAGCAGCGCGCGGAGTTGTCCGTTGCGGTCGTGGCAAAACCAGAAGCTGATCGGGTTGAACGCGTAGCCGAACACGCGCGGGAAGGCCTGCAGCCAGATCTTGCCGTCCGCTTCGCCGATGCCTGCTGCGGAAAGTTGTTCGCGCATCCACGTAGCGAGTTCGCTGCCGTCGCGTGGGCCGTGATCGCGCCGATACAGACTCAACGGACGCCAGCGGTCGATACCGAACCAGCCGCTGTCGAGCGAATCGAGACGGTCCAGGTCGCAGCGCACGTAGAACACGGGGTACGTGAACCGGTGATGCGCCGGGCGCACGCGTTCGTGCATGACCTGGCCGGTCAGGAGCCAGGCGTCGGGCGTTGCGCTGACGGCTGCGTTAGCGTCGGCCGGCGTCATAGTTGCGCCCATGTCGGTGCCGCGTTGAAATCGGCGGCCACGCGCAGCGCCGATTTCAGACCGTCCTCGTGAAAACCGTAACCCGTCCACGCGCCCGCGAACCATGTCCGCCGCTGGCCTTGCAGCGACGGCAGACGATGCTGCGCGTCGATCGCGGCGAGATCGAACAGCGGGTGGTCGTAGTGAAAGCGGCGCAACTCGGTGCCCGGCGCGGGCGGCGTCACCGGATTGAGCGTGATGACTAGCGGCGTGCTGAACGGCAACGGCTGCAACTGATTGACCAGATAGCTGACGCACACCGGCCGCGTGCCGTCGACACCCTGCCGCCCCAGGTAATTCCACGCCGACCACACCCGCTGACGACGCGGCAGCAGCGACGTATCCGTATGCAGCACAGCAACGTTCGGCTGATAACGCACGGCGCCGAGCACGCTGCGCTCATCCTCACCGGCGTCTTCCAGCAGACGCAGCGTGGTCGGCGCGTGCGTGGCGAGCACCAGCGCGTCGAAGCGCTCGGTGCCGTCGTCGGTATAGACGCTGACGCCCTCGTCGTCGCGTCGCACGCCACGCACCGGCGTGCCGATCCGGACATCGTCGAGCGTGCCGACAATGCGTTTCACATACTCACGTCCGCCGCCGAGCACGGTCCGCCATTGCGGCCGCCGGTTCACCTGCAACAGCGCGTGATTCAGGCAGAAGCGCAGGAAGGTGGTGGCCGGGAACGCGAGGATGTCGGCGGTCGCGCTCGACCAGATCGCGGCGGCCATCGGCAGCAGATAGTGGCGCTGGAACGCGCCGCCGTAGCCGCCCGCCGTCAGCAGTTCGCCCATCGACGCGCGCGATTGCGTCGCCAGTTCGAGGTTCTGCTCGGCGCTGCCGTTAAAACGCATGATGTCGCGCAACATGCCGATGAAGGTCGGCGAAAACAGGTTGCTTCGCTGCGCGAAAACCGTGTTCAGACTGGTGCCGGCCCATTCGAGACGGCCTTCGTCGAGCGAGACCGAGAAGGTCATGTC
Organism: Paraburkholderia fungorum; assembly: GCF_900099835.1. Lineage (NCBI taxonomy): Bacteria > Pseudomonadati > Pseudomonadota > Betaproteobacteria > Burkholderiales > Burkholderiaceae > Paraburkholderia > Paraburkholderia fungorum. The sequence goes on along the minus strand of NZ_FNKP01000001.1, from coordinate 1,189,208 downwards.
GCTCGGATGCGACTGCACGCCGAGCTCGCCGAACAGCGCGATCAGGTTCGGATAGGTGCGGTCGTTGAAGACGAGGAAGCCGGTGTCGACGGGATGCGTGTGACCGTCGAGTGTGACGTCGACGGTATTGGTATGGCCGCCCGCGTAATCCGCCGATTCGAACAGCGTGACCTGATGCTCGCGGGCCAGCAGATAGGCGCTGGCCAAACCCGAGATGCCCGCGCCGATGACCGCGACCCGCGAGCCGCGCGGAAGTTGAGGCGGAGATACGGATTGATGATGCATGAGCGCGTCTCCCGTTTGGGGTCGCGCGGTTAGTTTGTGGGTTTGGCGAGGCGTGCGCGTCCTTGAGGGGAATTACGCAGCGGCGACGAAAATGGATGCAGCAGGACGGTGACGGAAAGCTCTAGCGAGCTGCGGCAACAAACAGTCGCCAAAGAGCCGGACCACAAAGCAAAAACCCCGCAGAACTTTCGCTCTGCGGGGTTTTTTAATTTGGCGGAAAGGGTGGGATTCGAACCCACGGTACGGGAAAACCGTACGCCTGATTTCGAGTCAGGTACATTCGACCACTCTGCCACCTTTCCGGTTTTTCCAACTCGTAGCCGGTAAGCTACTTCGTCAGATTCAAGCGGGTCGTTGCTTGAGAGAGAAAGATTATAGAACACTCATTTCTCTTTTCCAAGCCCTTCGTCGAAAATTTTTGAAGAAACCTGGAAATGGGTCACGGCGGGACCGCCACGCTCACGCAAGTCGCGGCCCTTGCATCGATCACGCAGCCGGCACTTCCAGCTTCTCGATGCCGCCGAGGTAAGGCCGCAATGCCGCCGGCACGGTCACCGAGCCATCCGCGTTCTGGAAGTTCTCCAGCACCGCGACCAGCGTACGGCCGACAGCCAGACCCGACCCGTTCAGCGTATGCAGCAGTTCCGGCTTGCCCTGCGCATTGCGGAAACGCGCCTGCATCCGGCGAGCCTGGAACGACTCGGTGTTCGAACAGCTCGAAATCTCGCGGAACGTGTTCTGCGCAGGCACCCACACTTCGATGTCGTAAGTCTTCGCTGCCGAGAAGCCCATGTCGCCGGTACATAGCGTGATCACGCGATACGGCAGTTCCAGCTTCTGCAGAATCGTCTCCGCATGGCCGACCATTTCTTCCAGCGCGGCATACGACGCTTCCGGCGCGACGATCTGCACCATCTCGACCTTGTCGAACTGATGCTGACGGATCAGGCCACGCGTGTCGCGGCCATACGAACCCGCTTCCGAGCGGAAGCACGGCGAATGTGCGGTCAGCTTGATCGGCAGCGCGTCCGCTTCGACGATGCTGTCGCGCACCGTGTTCGTCAGCGAAATTTCCGACGTGGAGATCAGGTACTGCGTGACCGTGTTCTCGTCACCGCCCTTCTCGACGCGGAACATGTCGTCGGCGAATTTCGGCAACTGGCCGGTGCCGTACAGAATTTCCGGATTCACGATATACGGCGTGTACACCTCGGTATAGCCGTGGTGCAGCGTATGCGTGTCGATCATGAATTGCGCGAGCGCGCGATGCAGCCGCGCAATCTGGCCGCGCAACATCGTGAAGCGCGCGCCCGACAGCTTCGCGCCCGTTTCGAAATCGAGACCGAGCGGCGCGCCGACATCGACGTGATCCTTCACCTCGAAATCGAACTGACGCGGCGTGCCCCAGCGGCGCACTTCCACATTGCCCGACTCGTCGGTGCCGACCGGCACGCCTTCGTGCGCAAGATTCGGCACGCCGAGCAGCAGGTCCGACAGACGCTTCTGGATATCGTCGAGCTTTGCCGCCGACGCCTTCATTTCGTCGCCGATACCGCCGACTTCGGCCATCACCGCCGACGTGTCTTCGCCCCGCCCCTTCATCGCGCCGATCTGCTTCGACAGGCTGTTGCGGCGTGCCTGCATTTCTTCGGTACGGGTCTGGGTATCGCGGCGTTCCGCTTCGAGCGCGGTGAAAGCCGCGACGTCGAGGGTATAGCCGCGGTCGGCGAGGCGTTTGGCGACGCCGTCGAGGTCTTTGCGCAGCAACTGGATGTCGAGCATGGGATGGGACGGGTATTCGTTGTATGAAGGAGGGATTTTAGCGCACCGGCGCGGGCGGCCGGTGCGTTAGATCGTGGACGTGTGCGGATTGCCGACACGTTATGCACAGCGCTGCCCGAAGGTGCGCCGCGTGACGCGCTCGAATGGCTCAGCCTTTTTTCGGCTTGTTCGCGCTGCGCCATTGCGCGTCCAGCTCGGCGAGACGCGCCATCTTGTCGCCGATCTTGCCTTCGAGCCCGCGCGGCGTCGGCTCGTACCAGTGCGGATCGCGCATGTTCTCCGGCAGATAGGTCTCACCGGCGGCATACGCATCGGGCTCGTCGTGCGCATAGCGGTATTCGTGACCGTAGCCGAGTTCCTTCATCAGCTTGGTCGGCGCGTTTCGCAGATGCACCGGCACGCCGCGCGACTGATCCTTGCCGACAAAACGCCGCGCTTCGTTATACGCGTTGTAACCGGCGTTCGACTTCGGCGCGACCGCCAGATAGATGATCGCCTGCGCCAGCGCCAGCTCGCCTTCCGGCGTGCCGAGGCGCTCGTAGGTTTCGGCGGCGTCGAGCGCGATGCGCGCGGCGCGCGGGTCGGCGAGACCGATGTCTTCCCACGCCATCCGCACGATACGGCGCGCGAGATAACGCGGGTCCGCGCCGCCGTCGAGCATCCGGCAGAACCAGTACAGCGCGCCGTCCGGGCTGCTGCCGCGGACCGATTTATGCAGCGCGCTGATCTGATCGTAAAATGCGTCGCCGCCTTTGTCGAAGCGGCGCAGGTTTTCCGCGAGCGCACTGCCGAGTAATGGGCCGTCGATCTCGGTGGTCTTCTGCTGCGCAGCCGCGCGCGCGACGATTTCGAGGTTGTTCAGCAGCTTGCGGCCGTCGCCGTCGGCGGAGCCGATCAGCGCGTCGCGCGCTTCGTCGGTGAACGTGAGGCCGCCGAGTTCCTGCTGCGCACGGTCGAGCAATTCGCGCTGCTCGTCGTCGGTCAGGCTTTTCAGCACGTAGACGGCCGCTCGCGACAGCAACGCGCTGTTCACTTCGAACGACGGATTCTCAGTCGTCGCGCCGACGAACACGAACAGCCCCGACTCGACGTGCGGCAAGAACGCGTCCTGCTGGCTCTTGTTGAAACGATGCACTTCGTCGACGAAGACCAGCGTCTGGTGCCCGTTCGCGCGATGAATCTGCGCGGTTTCGACGGCTTCGCGGATATCCTTCACGCCCGACAGCACCGCCGACAACGCGATGAACTCGGCGTGAAACGCGTCGGCCATGAGCCGCGCGAGCGTGGTTTTGCCGACGCCCGGCGGGCCCCAGAGGATCATCGAATGCGCTTCGCCGGATTCGAACGCAACCCGCAGCGGCTTGTTCGGGCCGAGCAGATGCTTCTGGCCGATCACTTCGTCGATATTGCGGGGCCGCAGGCGTTCGGCGAGCGGAACATTGGCACGGGTTTCTTCAAACATGACGTTTTGGGGATAATCTCGGCTTTCCGGACGCGGTCCGTACGATGGCGGCGTGCTGCCGGATGAGCTCAAAGCGGCGCCACGAGGCGCGGGCAACGTCCTGCATTATGACAGCGACGGCCGCCGGGCGAAGGCGGCAAGGCGCGGCCGGACGATTCGGCAAGGTTCTGATCAGCCATTCCGGGCGAAATTCCGTTGGAATTTCACGCGGATTTCGACGACAGGACAAGCCTGTTGAAAGGCAAACAGCCCCGGCTGCAACGCCGCGCGGCGGTATCGGCGCGGGTCGCCGGGACCGGCAGTATCGAGACACAGAACACGTAGCATTCAACCTAGCAAGCAACAGCAACACAAACAGCAACAGGGACAAGACCAGATGGCACAAGATCCTCTCGCCGGCGACGCCGGTTCCACCTACGCGCCGCTCACGCCGGTGCCCGACGCGCGTCGCGCGTTCCGTACCGGCGACGCATTCGCGCTCTGGTTTTCGCTCGGCATCGGCCTGCTGGTCGCGCAGGCGGGCGCGCTGCTGGTGCCGGGGCTGTCGTTGCCGCATGCGCTGCTGGCGATCGTAATCGGCAGCGTGATCGGCGTCGTGCTGCTGGCGCTGGTCGGCGTGATCGGCACGGACACCGGGCTCGCGGCGATGTCGTCGCTGCGTCCCACGCTCGGCGTGCGCGGCGCGTCGATCCCGTCCGTGCTGAACGCGGTGCAACTGGTCGGCTGGGGTTCGTTCGAAGTGATCGTGATGCGCGATTCCGCCGACGCACTCGCCAAGCAGTCGTTCGGCCTCTCGATGCCGCTGATCTGGACCGTCGTCTTCGGTCTGCTCGCAACCTTGCTCGCCATCAGCGGCCCGCTGTCGTTCGTGCGGCGTTTTCTGCGCACGTGGGGCATCTGGCTGCTGCTCGCGGGCGCCGCGTGGCTCACGTGGAATCTGCTCGCGAAGCACGATCTGGCTGAATTGATGCGCCGTCCGGGTACGGGCGACATGTCGTTCGGCGGTGCAATCGATCTGGTCGTGGCCATGCCGCTGTCGTGGCTGCCGCTGATCGCCGATTACACGCGCTTCGGCAAACGCCCCGGCGAAACCTTCCGCGGCACGCTGCTCGGCTATGGCATCGCGAACATCTGGTTCTACGCGCTCGGCGCGATCTACGGCCTCGCCGCAGGCGGCGGCGACGCGCTGCTGACCGGCGCGCTCGCGCAAGCGGGCGGCGGCCTTGCGCTGCTGCTGATCCTGATCGACGAAATCGACAACGCGTTCGCCGATATTCACTCTGCTGCCGTGTCGACCGGCACGTTCTGGACGCGCGGTAGTGTGCCGATGCTGTCGGCGGCATTCGGCGCGCTGTGCACGCTGATCGCGCTGTTGATCCCGATGGCGAAGTATCAAAACTTTTTGCTGCTGATCGGCTCGGTGTTCGCTCCGCTGTTCGGCGTGGTGCTGATGGATCACTTCATCGTGCGCAAACGCCGTATCGAAGCTGCGGCGCTCGCCGATGTGCGCGGACGTTATGGCTTCTCGGGCGGCTGGCACCTGAGCGCGTTCATCGCTTGGGCGATCGGGATTGCCTCGTACCAGGTGATCAACCAGTGGCTGCCGAATCTCGGCGCGACGCTGCCGTCGCTCGTGATCGGCGCGCTGTGTTATCTCGCGTTCGTGTCGACGCGCAAGGCGGCGTACGCGTGAGTTTTGGCGTTGTAGTCTGACGGACGTTGGAGTGAAAAAGGCCTGCATTTGCAGGCCTTTTCTTATTTTGACGCGGCCGCTTGAAGCGCGCACTTCATGGTGTCTTCGAGCATGAACGAACAGCGCGCCGGGTACGCCGTCAACAATAAGAGGCGCAAAAAAACCGCGCCTGAAAGCGCGGTTTTCCCGGTCACACAAAAGCAGCGCGCTGCTTATCCGTTGATCACATCCGCGCCCTTCGGCACCGTGAACTTGAACGCATCGGCCGGCAGCGGCGGGTTCTTCTGGATATTCGAGAACGTCAGCAACGTGACATTGCCGAACACGTCGTGCAATTCCATTGCTTCGAGATTGCCGTCCTTGAAGCCAATGCCGACGGTCTGGAACTGCGTGTCCTTCGCTTTCGGCGTCAATTCGAGCCAGTCGATACCGGCCTTCACGCCCGCGTCACGCAGCGTAAAGTTCTTGTCCAGGTCGTTGCTGCCGAACAGGATCGCCGCCGGGCTCGCGCCGAGCGCGCCGCCAAGACTGCGCACCGTCACCTGATTCAGGTCCTTGTCGTACACGTAGAGCTTGTCGCCGTCCGCCTGCAACAGTTGCGCATAGGGCTTCTCGTATTGCCAGATGAACTTGCCGGGACGCGCGAACGTGAACGTGCCGCTCGACGTGCCCGTCTTGTTGATACCCGACGTGGACAGCGCGCCGCTCGCGCCCTGCGCTTTGCTCGGCGCGCGGACTTCCTGCTGCACGAAGGTGCCGCGCGCCGAATGGACCTGCGCGACGAACGCCTTCAACTGTTCGGTGCCGCTTGCGAATGCCTGCGACGCGAACAGCACCGACGCACCGATCGCCACGCTGCCGGCGCTGCGCACCAGCGTCCGAAGAAGCTGGCCAAGGCTGATGGATTGAACACGCGGTCGAGCGTGCTTCTGCGCGAAAAGCTGCATGTAGTTTTCTCCCTTGAATTGAATTCGTTAAACGGTCGCGGTGGACGCTCAGAGGAGCGACTGCCTTAAGGCTGCGCTCGAGTGGCTGTCTGGCGGCTCGTGACCTGGCCCGCGGCTGGTTCGCGGCTAGCCTGTGCGACCGATGGCTCAGACACCGGCCTTGCTCGACAGCTTAGGCGGCGGCCCTTAAGCGGGCCTTATAGGCGGTTTTACCGTGCTCTCTCGCTGCGCGATCTGTGCCCGCAACGGCGAGACACGCAAAGCCGCCACCCGCCGCTTCGCTGCGCCGCCAGCCTCGCAGCGAAACGAAGGCCAAAGACCTATTCCGCTTCCCGTGCCGGCGCGAGAATCTCGCGATTCCCGTTCGACGACATGGCCGACACCACGCCCGAGTTTTCCATCTGCTCGAGCAAACGCGCGGCCCGGTTATAGCCGATGCGCAAATGCCGCTGCACCAGCGAGATCGACGCGCGGCGGTTCTTCAGCACCACGTCGACCGCCTGGTCGTACAACGGGTCCGACTCGGCGTCGGCGCCTCCGGTTCCCCCGGCCGCGCCTTCGTCGCCCTCGCCCGTCACGCCGCCTTCGAGAATGCCCTCGATATAGTTCGGCTCGCCCTGTTCCTTCAGTTTGTCGACGACGCGGTGCACTTCCTCGTCCGATACGAACGCGCCGTGCACCCGCACCGGCATGCCGCTGCCCGGCGGCAGATACAGCATGTCGCCCATGCCCAGCAGCGATTCCGCGCCCTGCTGGTCGAGAATCGTGCGCGAGTCGATCTTCGACGACACCTGGAAGGCCATTCGCGTCGGCACATTGGCCTTGATCAGCCCGGTGATCACATCGACCGACGGACGCTGCGTGGCGAGAATCAGATGCAGCCCCGCCGCGCGGGCCTTCTGCGCGATACGCGCGATCAGTTCCTCGACCTTCTTGCCGACCACCATCATCAGGTCGGCCAGTTCGTCGATCACGATCACGATGTTCGGCAGACGCGCGAGCGGCTCCGGGTCGTCCGGCGTGAGGCTGAACGGATTCGGCAGCTTCTCTTCGCGCTTGGCCGCTTCGTCGATCTTGTTGTTGTAGCCGGCGAGGTTACGCACGCCGAGCTTGCTCATCAGCTTGTAGCGGCGCTCCATTTCGGCGACCGCCCAGTTCAGCGCGTGACCGGCCTGGCGCATATCGGTCACCACCGGACACAGCAGATGCGGAATGCCTTCATAGACGCTCATTTCGAGCATCTTCGGATCGATCAGGATCATGCGGACCTGGTCGGCGCTCGCCTTGTAGAGCAGCGACAGGATCATCGCGTTGATACCCACCGACTTGCCCGAACCGGTCGTGCCCGCCACCAGCAGGTGAGGCATTTTCGCGAGGTCGGCGCACACCGGTTTGCCGCCGATGTCCTTGCCCAGCCCCATGGTGAGCGGCGACGCGGCATCCGCGTACACGGCCGAGCCGAGAATCTCCGACAGGCTCACCGTCTGGCGACGCTGATTGGGCAATTCCAGCGCCATGAAATTCTTGCCCGGAATGGTCTCGACCACGCGGATCGACACCAGCGACAGCGAGCGCGCGAGGTCTTTCGCCAGACCTACAATCTGGCTGCCCTTCACGCCGGTAGCCGGTTCGATTTCGTAACGCGTGACGACCGGCCCCGGATACGCGGCGACCACGCTCACGTCGACGCCGAAGTCCTTGAGCTTTTTCTCGATCAGACGCGACGTGAATTCCAGCGTGTCGGCGGAAATGGTTTCCTGCGCGGCGGGCGCGGCGTCGAGCAGCGAGATGGGCGGGAGCGTGGAATCGCCCGGCAGATCGGTGAACAACGGCACCTGCCGTTCTTTCTCGACGCGCTCCGATTTGACAGGCGTGACGACCGGCGGAACGATCACGACCGGTTCGTGTTCTTCGATTCGCACGCGGCCCTTCTCGACCTTGCCTTCGCGCTTGACCGCCGCCGCTTCGCCGAGCTTGCGGTCGCGGCCGGCTTCACGGCGCAGCTTGGCGAACGTCACCGCGGAAATGATCGACTCGCCGACCTTCTCCGACACCGACAGCCACGAGAAACGGAAATACAGCGACAGGCCGATGGCGAGCGCGATCAACAGTGCGAGCGTGCCGCCCGTGAACCCCAGCGCATGCGACACCCCGCGCGCGACCGCGTCGCCGACCACGCCGCCCTTGACGCCCGGCAACTGCACCTTCAGCGACCACATGCGCAGCGCCTCGATGCCGCTGCACGACAGCAGCACGAGCGCGAACGCGAATGCGTCGGCGAGCCAGCCGACACCGCGCGGCGCGTCGTCCTCACCGTCTTCGTGACGGGTGATGCGGCGGTAGTTGGCGGAAATGTGACGGCCGAGCAGCACGACCCACCAGTAGGTGGACAGACCGAACAGCAGCAGCATGATGTCCGAGGTGCGCGCGCCGAAGCGGCCCGCCCAGTTGGCGATATGGTCGGTCTGCGCGGAATTGGTCCAGCTCGGGTCGTTGCGGCTGTAACTGACGAGCGCCATCAGCAGGAAAACGCCGAGCGCCACCTGCAGTAGCCAGCGGATTTCGGTCAGAAGGCGCGACATGCGGTGCGGCAACGCCTGCGCGCTCGCGGAATAGGGAGCTTTTGCCATTGATCCTGTTGCGTGTGGTGCCGATTCCCGGCGTTTCTGCTAACCGCCTGCCAGCCGGGCGCCAACCGCAAACACGGTCGGAGCCTCGCCCGGCGTGGCTTTGAGCCCGCTTCAGGCTGCTGGGAACTTCGATCCGGCCTATTGTAAACGCAGTGTCTCGCGCAAGGCTGTAAATGACGGTAACTTGGCCGATTGGCCACACACACCGGCCACGAAACAGCGTCGGCAGGCCACCGCCACGCTATCGCCGCGATCGGAAAGCTTCATGGAGCAGCCCGGCGCCCCGCCCTTTATAATGCCGGTCTGATACCCATCTACAGTTTCAGCTCAAGTCGCACGGCATCGCATGGGCGAGCCGGGCGCCGTATAAGGATTCGATCATGCCAGCAACTTCCACGAAACACGCCAAGGTTCTGATTCTCGGTTCGGGCCCCGCCGGCTACACGGCAGCGGTCTACGCGGCGCGCGCCAATCTGTCGCCGGTACTCATTACCGGTATGGCCCAGGGCGGCCAGCTGATGACCACGACCGACGTCGAAAACTGGCCGGCCGACGCCAACGGCGTGCAAGGCCCGGAGCTGATGACGCGCTTTCTGGAGCACGCCGAGCGCTTCAACACCGAAATCATCTTCGACCATATTCATACGGCCAAGCTGGATGAAAAGCCGATCCGCCTGATCGGCGATTCGGGCGAATACACCTGCGACTCGCTGATCATCTCGACCGGCGCATCGGCGCAGTACCTCGGCCTGCCGTCCGAAGAAGCGTTCATGGGCAAGGGCGTGTCGGCTTGCGCCACCTGCGACGGCTTCTTCTACAAGCAGCAACATGTGGCCGTGATCGGCGGCGGCAATACCGCGGTGGAAGAAGCGCTCTACCTGTCGGGCATCGCGAAGAAGGTCACGGTCATTCATCGCCGCGACAAGTTCCGCGCCGAGCCGATCCTGATCGACCGTCTGCTGGCGAAGGAAAAGGAAGGCGTCGTCGAGATCAAGTGGAACCACACGCTCGACGAAGTGACCGGCGATCAATCCGGCGTGACGGGTCTGCGTATCAAGCACACGCAAACCGGCGAAACGACCGACATCGCGTTGCAAGGCCTGTTCGTCGCGATCGGCCACAAGCCGAATACGGACATTTTCGAAGGCCAGGTGGAGATGAAGAACGGCTACATCATCACCAAGGGCGGCCTGAACGGTTTCGCGACCGCGACCAGCGTTCCGGGCGTGTTCGCTGCGGGCGACGTGCAGGACCACGTGTATCGCCAGGCGATCACCAGCGCGGGCACGGGCTGTATGGCCGCGCTCGACGCGCAACGCTATCTGGAAACCATCAACGAGATGGCCGGCGAGCATGCGATGAGCCAGGAAGCCGAGCGTTAATCGGCGGGATTGACGGTGCGCCCCGGCCTGCAACGGCAGGCGCGACGGTAAAATGGCGGTTGGGTTTAGCCCGGCCGCCGGTTTGACAGAAGGCCGCGGCTGAAAAGCTTGCGGCCTTTTTTGCGTGTGTAGTCGCGGGTCGTCGCCTACGGTTGCGGCTTGTGATTGCGGCCTGTGGTTGCGGGTGAGGTCTGCGGTCTGAGGTCTGCGGTCTGCGGTCTGCGGTCTGCGGTCTGCGGTCTGCGGTCTGCGGTCTGCGGTCTGCGGTCTGCGGTCTACAACTAGCCTGGCTCGCGCGGCGCAGTGTGACGCGGTCTCCTGCAGCGACCACACGACGCGCCAGGCCCCGGCCCTCCACCAGCACCCCGCGTTCGATCTACCTTTCTGCGTGTATTACCGATATGCCGAAGAATCAACCCCATCCCAGCGAACCGAAACGCGCGCGCACCGTCGCCAGGCCCGCGCCCGAGGCCTCCACTCCCGCCGTCAAACCGAAGATCGAACCGGCGGCCGGTCTCGCGGGCCTCGGCGCGTTGCGCGATGCGTTGAAGGTCGACACGCAACGGCGCGAACGCGACCGCGCGGCAGCCGTGGCGGCGCAGCGCGAGGCATCGGCGGATGCGGACCTGTTTCGCCGTGAAATCGGCTCCGTCGCGCCGCTGGCCGTCCCGCCGCGCGCGAGCCTGCCGCGCAATCCCCCGCCGCCGCTGCCCGTGCAAACGCGGCTCGACGAAGAAGCGGTCCTGCACGAAGCGATCTCGGACGAATACGATCCCGAAGTCCTGCTCGACACCGACGAAACCTTGTCCTACTGCCGCCCCGGCGTGAGCCAGGAAGTCGTTCGGAAACTGCGGCGCGGCGACTGGATCGTGCAGGCGCAAATCGATCTGCACGGCATGCGGCGCGACGAAGCGCGTGAAGCGCTGGCGGAATTTATCCGCGAATCGGTGAAGCGCGGCTTGCGCTGTTTGCGCGTGATCCATGGCAAGGGCCTCGGGTCGATCGGCAAGGAGCCGGTGCTGAAGGGCAAGGTGCGCGCGTGGCTGGTGCAGAAATCCGAAGTCATCGCGTTCTGTCAGGCACGCCCGCACGACGGCGGCGCGGGCGCGGTGGTCGTGCTGTTGCAGCCGGGGGCGGCGCCGGCTCATACGCGGCCCTGACTGAACCCGCTGACTGTCGATTCCGGGCAGGCTCATTCGTCGTGACATGAACGGCCTCCCGGGCCGTCACCGCGCCGCAACGCGCCCGCAACCGTCAAAGGTGATCGCGATGACCCTGAAGCTCTATGCCCACCCGTTTTCCTCGTACTGCCAGAAGGTCCTGACCGCGCTCTACGAAAACGGCACGCCGTTCGAGTTGCGCCTGCTCGCGCACGACGACCCGCAAGTCATGGCCGAATTCGCCGAACTCTGGCCGATCAGGCGCTTCCCGGTTCTGCTGGACGGCAGCAGAACGGTGGTCGAGGCGAGCATCATCATCGAATATCTCGGGCTGTATCACGCCGGCCCCGTAGCACTTATCCCCGCCGACGCCCGTACCGCGCTCGAAGTGCGCAGCATGGACCGTTTCTTCGACAACTACATTTCGACGCCGCAGCAAAAAATCGTCTACGACAGCATGCGCCCCGAAGCCGAGCGCGACCCGCGCGCGGTGGCCGACGCCCGCGCCATGCTCGATACCGCGTACGGCTGGCTCGACAACGTGATGGCAACACGCAAATGGGCCGCAGGCGATTCGTTCAGCCTCGCCGACTGCGGGGCCGGACCGTTTCTGTTCTACGCCGACTGGACGCATGCGATCGGCGAGCAATTCGCGCACGTGCGCTCTTACCGCAAGCGCTTGCTGGCGAGGCCGTCGTTCGCGCGGGCAGTCGATGAAGCGCGGCCGTATCGCCCGCTGTTTCCGCTCGGCGCACCCGACCGGGACTGAGCATTCGCGCGAAGCAACGCCGAACGCGCACCCCATCGCGACAACAATTTTTCCACCCTATAAACTTCACGTCGAAAGGCACTTCCGCCCGTCACCCTTAAGGCAAAACATGGACCGTTTCGAAGCGATGGAGATATTCACGCGTGTGGTCGAAGCGAACAGCTTCACCAAGGTATCCGAATCGCTCGACCTGCCGCGCGCCAAAGTCAGCCGGACGATTCAGGCGCTGGAAGAGCATGTCGGCGTACGTCTGCTGAATCGCTCGACACGCCAGGTGAGCGTCACCGAAGACGGCGCCGCGTTCTACGAGCGCTGCGTGAGCATCCTCGCCGAAGTCGCCGACGCCGAATCGTCGCTGTCGAACAAGCGCGAAAACCCGGCCGGCACGATCCGCGTGGATACGTCCGGCACGCTCGCCCGCGCGCTGCTGCTGCCCGCGCTCGACGATTTCTACCGCCAATACCCGGAGATCGACGTACGCCTCGGTCTCGCGGATCGCAACATCGACCTGATTCAGGACGGCGTGGACTGCGTGATCCGCATGGGCACGCCGGAGGAATCGAGCCTCGTCGCGCGACGCATCGGCCAGGCGCGGATCGTCACGTGCGCGTCGCCCGCGTATCTGCAGAAATACGGCACGCCGACCACGCTCGACGAACTCGCCGAACATCGCGCGGTGAACTACGTGTCCGCGCGCAGCGGCAAGACCTTCCCGTTCGAATACGAAGTGGACGGCGAGATCGCGAAAGTCACGCTGAAAAGCGTGCTGGCGGTGAACGACGGCTCGGTCTACATCGGCGCGGCCGCGCTCGGGCACGGCATCATCCAGCCGTCGCGCTTCATGGTCGCCGAGCTGATCGAACAAGGCGCGCTCACCGAAATTCTCACGAACTACACGAGCCCCGGCACGCCGCTTTCGATTCTCTACGCGCACCGCCGCAATCTGAGTTCGCGGCTGCGCGCGTTTATCGACTGGGTGAGCGAGCTGGCGCGCAACAATCCAGATCTGCGAATCGCGGACGCGTGAAGCTGCGGCACACAACGCCACACAGCGCCACGCCATAAAAAAAGCCCCATCGCGTCGCAAAACGCATGGGGCTTTTTCATGAAGCATCGAACTCAACGTCGATGCGATGCTTCAGCGCTTACGCAATCCGCTCTTCGTTCGTCGGATCGAACAGCACCGCCTTCGACGTATCGAACAGCAGCGTCGTGTTCGTCAGCGGTTGCGGGTTCGAAGCCGGGTGCACGCGGCTCACCACGCGCTTGCCGTTGACCTGCGCGAACACCAGCGTGTCCGGGCCGGTCGGCTCGATCACGTCGACCTTCACTTCGACCGGTTGCAGCTTCGAGTCGTCGCCGTGTGCGCCGCGCGCGTCGGTAATCCGCTCCGGACGCAGGCCGAGAATTACTTCGCGGCCCACATGCGACTTCACCTTCGACGATTCGAACGGCAGATTCAGCACCTTGCGCGCCACGCCCGTGTCCAGTTCGATGCCGACACCCGAGCCCTGCTCGACGAGCTTGCCCTGGATGAAGTTCATCGGCGGCGCGCCGATGAAGCCCGCCACGAACAGATTCGACGGCGAGTCGTAGATTTCCTGCGGCGGGCCGAACTGCTGAACGACGCCGTCTTTCATCACCGCGATACGGTCACCGAGCGTCATCGCTTCGATCTGATCGTGCGTCACGTAGACGATGGTCGTGCCGAGGCGCTGATGCAGCAGCTTGATTTCCGAACGCATCTCGATACGCAGCTTCGCGTCGAGGTTCGACAGCGGTTCGTCGAACAGGAACATCACCGGGTCACGTGCGAGCGCACGGCCCATTGCCACGCGCTGACGCTGACCGCCGGACAGCTGGCCCGGCTTGCGATCCAGCAGATGCGTGATCTGCAACGTGTTCGACACGCGGTCGACGATCTGCGCCTGTTCCTGCTTCGGCACCTTGCGGATGTTCAGGCCAAACGAGATGTTCTCGCGCACCGTCATCGACGGATACAGCGCGTACGACTGGAACACCATCGCGATATCGCGATCTTTCGGCGACAGGTTGTTCACCGTCTTGCCGTCGATCTGGATCTCGCCCTTGGTCACGGTCTCGAGGCCGGCGATCATGTTGAGCAGCGTCGACTTACCGCAGCCCGAGCCGCCGACCAGAATCAGGAACTGGCCGTCTTCGATGTCGATATTGACACCCTTCAGAACCGGCACCCCGTTCGGGTAAGTTTTGTACACGTCACGGATGGAAAGGCTTGCCATGCTGTGAATCCTCTTGTCTCTGGTACTGCCTGAAAACGTCTTGTTAGGTGGCGGCGGCGCTGTTCAGTGACGCGCCGTCGCGCCCGGATGGTTTGGCTCGAATGCGCTTTAGCCCTTGACTGCGCCCGCTGTCAGGCCGCGCACGAAATAGCGTCCGGCGATGATGTACACCAGCAGGGTCGGCAGTGCGGCGATGATCGCGCCGGCCATGTCCACGTTGTATTCCTTCACGCCGGTCGAGGTGTTCACGAGGTTGTTCAGTGCCACCGTGATCGGCATCGAATCGACGCCGGAGAACACAATCCCGAACAGGAAGTCATTCCAGATCTGCGTGAATTGCCAGATCAGGCACACCATGAAAATCGGCAGCGATACCGGCAGCAGGATCTTCGTGAAAATCGTGAAGAAACCCGCACCGTCGATCCGCGCAGCCTTCACGAGTTCAGCCGGAATGCTGACGTAGAAGTTGCGGAAGAACATCGTCGTGAACGCGATACCGTAGATCACGTGCACCAGCACGAGACCGGACGTCGTGTTCGACAGACCGAGGAAACCTTCGAAGCGCGCCATCGGCAGCAGGATGGCCTGGAACGGAATGAAACAGCCGACCAGCAGCATCGTGAAGATCGGGTCCGCGCCACGGAAACGCCAGTGCGTGAGCACATAACCGTTGAACGCGCCGACGATCGACGAGATCAGCACGGCGGGAATCACCATCCGCACCGAGTTCATGAAGAACGGCTGCATGCCGTCGCAACGCACGCCCGTACAGGCGCCGCTCCATGCCTTGATCCACGGGTCGAAGGTCCAGTGGGTCGGCGGCGTGAGCAGGTTGCCGGTGCGCAGCTGGTCGATGTCCTTGAACGACGTCGACAGCATCACGTAAAGTGGGAACAGGAAATACAGGGCGAACAGGAACAGGGCCGCGTAAATGACGGCACGGCTGATCGTCATCTTAGGCTGCATTGCGGGTGCTCCTCGATTCCAGATACATCAGCGGCACGAGCACGGCCACAACGGTGGCGAGCATCATCATCGACGAAGCCGCGCCGACGCCGAGCTGCCCGCGATTGAACGAAAACGTGTACATGAAAATAGCCGGCAGCGACGACGACGTACCCGGACCGCCCGCGGTCAACGCGACAACCAGGTCGAACGTCTTGATGGTGATGTGGCAAAGAATCAGCAGCACGGAGAAGAACACCGGGCGCATGCTCGGAATCACAATCTTGCGGTAGATGGTGGGCAGATTCGCGCCGTCCATCTGGGCCGCCTTGAAGATCTCGCCGTCGACACCGCGCAGGCCCGCGAGGAACAGCGCCATCACGAAGCCGGTTGACTGCCACACGGCCGCAATCACGACGCAGAAAATCGCCTTGTCCGGGTCGCCGAGCCAGCCGAACGAGAAGCTCGTCCAGCCCCAGTCGTGGAACACCTTTTCGAGGCCGACGCTCGGCGTCATGATCCACTGCCACGCCGTACCCGTGACGATGAACGACAGCGCCATCGGGTAAAGGAACACGGCGCGCAAAGCGCCTTCGTTGCGGATCTGCTGATCGAGCAGGATGGCGAGGAACAGGCCCAGGCCGATACAGATACCGATGAACGGAATGCCGAACCAGCCGAGATTCGCCGCGGACGTCCAGAACACGTCGTTGTCGAACAGTTCCCGATAGCGGTCGAGACCGGCGAATTCGTAGCGAGGCATCAGTCGCGAATTGGACAGCGACAGATAACCGGTGATTGCGATAAAGCCATACACGAAGATCAGGCTGATCACGACGCTGGGTGCGAGCACCAGCTTCGGAATCCAGCGATCGGCAAGGGCCGCCATGGGCGACGTGCGGCGGGTGACGGTGGCCGTTTTCCCGTTTCCGCTGATAGAAGCAGTCACTACTCGACTCCTGCTGAAACTGTACCGCCGGGGCTCTCGCGCGCGAATGGCGCAATGCCTTGACGGCAAGGATGTGACTCTATGAAACCAGGGGTGAAGCCGCTGCTGCACAGCCAGCACACAGATACGGCCAATGCACCAGCGGCTTGAAGAACGCGCCCGACACTTCCCTTTCGGGAAACCGCCGGACGCGCTGCTTCGCTTACTTCACTTACTTGGTCTTCGCTGCCTTCGCGAGAGCGGCAACTGCCGTCTTCGAATCTTCCTGCGAGTTCATGAACTTCGTGACCACGTCGGAGATTGCGCCGGCTGCTGCATCCGGTTGAGCCATGCCGTGTGCCAGCGAAGGCACATAGCCGCCCGACTTGATCGCGACCTGTTCATCCGCGTACGACTTCTTCGCGCAGTCGTCGAACTTGTCCATCGGCACGCCCAGACGAACCGGGATCGAACCCTTGTTCAGGCTGAACTGCTCCTGGAATTCCGGCGTCATGATGGTCTTCGCGAGCGCCAGTTGACCCGGCGTGGCCGCCTTCGCACCCTTCTGCTGGAAGAACACGAACGAATCGACGTTGAACGTGTACGACTTTTCCGTGCCCGGAACCGCAGCGCAGATGTAGTCCGAGCCCGACTTCTTGCCGGCGTTGGCGAATTCGCCCTTCGCCCAGTCGCCCATGAACTGCATACCGGCCTTGCCGTTGATGACCATGGCGGTAGCCAGGTTCCAGTCACGGCCCGTGCGGCCCGTGTCGAAGTAACCCTGGATCTTGCGGACCGTGTCGAACACCTGAACCATCTGATCCGACGTCAGCGTCTTTTCGTCGAGGTCGACCAGCGCCTTCTTGTAGAAGCCCGCGCCTTGCGACAGCACGACGTCTTCCCACAGCGTCAGGTCTTGCCACGGTTGACCACCCATCGCGATCGGCTGGATGCCGGCGGCCTTCATCTTGTCGGCCACGGCGAAGAACTCAGGCCACGTGGTCGGCGCCTTGCCGCCTGCCTTGTCCAGCGCTGCCTTGTTGATGTACAGCCAGTTCACGCGGTGCACCGAGAACGGTGCTGCAACGTAGTGACCGTCTGCGTGCATGATCTTGTCGATTTCCGGCGGCAGGTTCTTCTTCCAGTCGCCTGCTGCTGCGTCGATCGGCACCAGCACGCCTTGCGAAGCCCAGTCCTGGATCAGCGGACCCTTGATCTGCGCTGCGCTCGGTGCATTGCCCGAGATGACCTGCGTCTTGAGTGCCGTCATGGCAGCCGCGCCCGCGCCACCTGCAACCGCGAAGTCCTTCCACGTGTAACCCTGCTTCGTCATGTCGTCCTTGAGGACGCCGACGGCTTTCGATTCGCCGCCCGAAGTCCACCAGTGCAACACTTCGATCGACTCGGCGGCTTGCACAGCCGAGACGCCACACATCAGACCTGCGGCGCACAAAGCGCCCATGATCGCGCGAAATTTCATTGCTTATCTCCTCCAGACACCTGAACAAAAAACAAATGGCCCCTGATGTCGCCAGGGTGCTGTGGTTGGTTCAAACAGGCAAAACACTGGGCGATCGAGCATGGTCGGGCGCATGCGCGAGGCATGTGCCGGCGGACCGATGTCCGGCCGCTAGAAGCTCAAGAGATGAGTGGTTCGGGATGCAACTGTTTGTCTCCTCTTTTGATTTTTGCCTGCCCGCGTTGGGCGCGGCAGACTCGAGGTGCCTTGCACGTCAATTCGGGCAACCACCCTTGCCGGCCGGTCGATGCCCTGGCATTCCGTAAGGGCCGCCGGGGGCATGCTGGCACGTGCCGACACATAATGTCCGTTAACATGCAGGGACGCTCGCCGATTCGGGAAAACGCGCATCTTGCATAACATCGCACGCTTTTTTCATCGAATTAGCGCTACCTCTTGATTTGGATTGTAGTTAAACTACAATTCAGTGTCAAAAAATATTTTATCGGACTACGGTCGCCTTTTTGGACATTGCGCGAACCATGCGCGAACATCAAGCGCTCAGCGCGGCGACCCCAGGACATCGACGGAGACTCATGCAAACCGATTCAAGCTTCACCTTCGTTCTCTTCGGCGGAACCGGCGATCTGTCGATGCGCAAGATCCTGCCGGCACTGTTTGAAGCACATCGTGCAGGCGGCATGCTCGCCGACAGCGGCAAGATCGTCGCCGTGGCGCGGCATGCAGCGAATCGCGACGAATACCTGCAGTGGGTGAACGAACACGTCAAACCGCATGTGTCGAAGAAGGGTCTGGATGAAGCGGCGTGGGCGAGTTTCCTCACGCGTATCGAGTTCGTGAAGATCGATCTCGGCAATCCCGAAGACTTCACGCATTTGCGCGACGCCATTCAGGATTTGCCTGGCATCCGCGTGTTCTATCTGGCCACGGGTCCGTCGCTGTTCGTGCCGATCTGTCATGCGCTGGCGTCGGTCGGACTGAACGAAAACGCGCGCATCGTGCTGGAAAAGCCGCTCGGTTACGACCTCAAATCGTCGAATGCGATCAACGATGCGGTCGGCAAGATCTTCGCCGAAGAACAGATCTACCGGATCGACCACTACCTCGGTAAAGAGCCGGTGCAGAACCTGCTCGCGCTGCGCTTCGGCAATGCGCTGTTCGAACCGTTGTGGCGTCGCGAATGGGTCGAGAGCATCCAGATTACGATTGCCGAAGAACTCGGCGTCGAAGCGCGCGGCGACTTCTACGACAACACCGGCGCATTGCGCGACATGGTGCAGAACCATTTGCTGCAACTGCTTTCGATCGTCGCGATGGAACCGCCGCACTCGATGGATTCGGACTCGGTCCGCGACGAAAAGCTGCGCGTGCTGCGCGCGCTGAAACCGATCGATCCGAACGAGATCGGCAAGGTCGCGGTGCGCGGTCAGTATCATGCGGGCGGCATTCGCGGCACGCCGGTTCCGGCGTATGCGACCGAGCCCGGCGTGAAGCCGGACAGCACCACTGAAACCTTCGTCGCGTTGAAGGTCGAGATCGAAAACTGGCGTTGGGCAGGCGTGCCGTTTTTCCTGCGCACCGGCAAGCGCCTCGCCGATCGCGTCGCCGAAATCGTCGTGAATTTTCGTGCGGTGCCGCATTCGGCGCTGGGCGCTTCCGCGTTGCGCGCCGGTGCGAACCGTCTCGTGATCCGCTTGCAGCCGAATGAAACCATTCGCCTCTACTGCCTCGCGAAGCAGCCCGGCGAAGGCATGAACCTCGCGAGCGTCCACCTCGATCTCGCGTTCGACCAGTTCTTCCGCGAAGGGCAAATGGAGGCGTATCAACGTCTGCTGCTCGACGTGATCAACGGACGCCTCGCGCTGTTCGTGCGCCGCGACGAGCAGGAAGCGGCATGGCGCTGGGTCGAGCCGATCCTGAACGACTGGAAGGCGTCGAACAAGGCGCCCAAGCCTTACGCTTCGGGCACCTGGGGGCCGGCGGCCGCCAGCGCGATGCTCGCGCAGCACGGCACCTGCTGGCTCGAAGAAGAGAATTGATTGAAGGCGCCGCAACGGGCCCGACCTACCGGTTGAACCCGCCGCGGCGTCAGCAAGACCCACCGACGAACTGAACGGAATCGCGCCGGTATCGCGCAAGCGCTCACGAGGCACCCCGCCCTGCGGGCATCGCGCGAAAGAAATCCGGCAGATTCCGCAGATCCAACAAGAAAGCAGCACGGAGGAGAAGTGATCCAGCTTCACGCTTTCGACGACCAACGCGCCCAATCCGACGCGCTGGCGAAGGCGGTTGGCGACGCGTTACATGCGTCGCTCGCCGCTCAGGCGGCCGCTACCGGCACGTCCACTACCGGCACGACCACCGCTGCCGTCCGTCCGGCCCTGCTTGCAGTGTCCGGCGGCAGCAGTCCGCGTCCGTTCCTGCAAACGTTATCCACGCAAGCTTTCGACTGGCCGCACATTGCCGTGACGCTGGTCGATGATCGCTGGGTGCCGGAGACGGACAGCGCGAGCAACTCGCAACTCGTGCACGGCACGCTGTTGCAGAATGCGGCCGCGAATACCGTGTACTGGCCGCTGGTCGACACCACCCAGGATCTGAACGCGCATGTCGCCGCGCTGAACGCCGACCCGCGTTTTGGCGCAGTGCCGGACGTCGCGATTCTCGGCATGGGCGAAGACGGCCACACGGCGTCGATCTTCGCCGACTCGCCCGAATGGGATCACGCGATCACGACGACCGAACGCTTCGTCGCCGTGCATCCCGGCGCCGCGCCGCATGCGCGCGTGAGCTGGTCGCTCTCCGCATTGAAAGAAGTGAAGCATCTGTTTTTGCTGATCGCTGGACCGCGAAAGATGGACGTGCTGAACGCCGCCACCGCTTCGCTACAAAAAAATGCCATCTCGCAGTTGGCAAACGACAAGGGAGTGAGACTCGATGTCTACTGGTGTGCAAACTAAGGCAGTGCCTGGCGCGGGCCAGCACGCCGATGGACCCAGGCTGCTGGCCGACATCGGCGGCACCAACGCGCGTTTCGCGCTGGAAACCGGCCCGGGCGAAATCGGCTCGGTGCAGGTCTATCCGTGCGCGAGCTATCCGGGTGTTGCCGACGTTATCAAGAAGTATCTGAAGGACAACAAGATCGGCCGCGTGAATCACGCGGCGATTGCGATTGCGAACCCGGTCGACGGCGATCAGGTGAGCATGACGAATCACGACTGGAGCTTTTCGATCGAAGCCACGCGCCGCGCGCTCGGTTTCGACACGCTGCTGGTGGTGAACGACTTCACCGCGCTGGCAATGGCGCTGCCCGGTCTCACCGACGCGCAGCGCGTGCAGGTGGGCGGCGGCGCACGTCGTCCGAATAGCGTGATCGGCCTGCTCGGCCCCGGCACCGGCATGGGCGTGTCCGGCCTGATTCCCGCCGACGACCGCTGGATCGCGCTCGGCAGCGAAGGCGGTCACGCCACCTTCGCGCCGGCCGACGAACGCGAAGACATCGTGCTGCAATACGCGCGCAAGAAGTGGTCGCATGTGTCGTTTGAACGTGTGGCGGCGGGCCCCGGCATTGAAGTGATCTATCGCGCGCTTGCGGGCCGCGACAAGAAGCGCGTGGCGTCGAACGTCGACACGATCGAGATCGTCAAGCGCGCGCTGGAAGGCGAGCCGCTGGCGGCCGAATCGGTCGATGTGTTCTGCGGCATTCTCGGCACCTTTGCGGGCAATATCGCGGTGACGCTCGGCGCGCTGGGCGGCATCTACATCGGCGGCGGCGTCGTGCCGCGACTCGGCGAGTTCTTCGCGCGTTCGTCGTTCCGCAAGCGCTTCGAGGCGAAAGGCCGCTTCGAGGCGTATCTGCAGAACGTGCCGACCTACGTGATTACCGCTGAATATCCGGCGTTCCTCGGCGTCTCGGCGATTCTCGCCGAGCAGTTGTCGAATCGCGCGGGCGGCAGTTCGTCGGCGGTATTCGAGCGCATTCGTCAGATGCGCGATGCGCTGACGCCAGCCGAGCGCCGCGTCGCCGATCTCGCACTGAATCATCCGCGTTCGATCATCAACGATCCGATCGTCGACATCGCGCGCAAGGCCGACGTGAGTCAGCCGACGGTGATCCGCTTCTGCCGTTCGCTCGGCTGCCAGGGCCTGTCGGATTTCAAGCTGAAGCTCGCTACGGGTCTGACGGGCACGATTCCGGTCAGCCACAGCCAGGTGCATCTCGGCGACACCGCGACCGACTTCGGCGCGAAGGTGCTCGACAACACCGTGTCGGCGATCCTGCAGTTGCGCGAGCACCTGAACTTCGAGCATGTCGAACGCGCGATCGATCTGTTGAACGGCGCGCGGCGCATCGAGTTCTACGGCCTCGGCAATTCGAACATCGTCGCGCAGGACGCGCACTACAAGTTCTTCCGCTTCGGCATTCCGACCATTGCCTATGGCGACCTGTACATGCAGGCGGCGTCGGCGGCCTTGCTCGGTAAGGGCGACGTGATTGTGGCGGTCTCGAAGTCGGGCCGCGCGCCCGAGTTGCTGCGCGTGCTCGATGTCGCGATGCAGGCCGGCGCGAAGGTGATCGCGATCACGTCGAGCAATACGCCGTTGGCCAAACGTGCCACCGTCGCGCTCGAAACCGATCACATCGAGATTCGCGAATCGCAGTTGTCGATGATCTCGCGCATCCTGCATCTGGTGATGATCGACATTCTCGCGGTCGGTGTGGCGATTCGTCGCGCGGTACCTAGCGCGGATGTCGCCGAGACCGTCGCGAAAGCACGTGAAGGCGCCGATGACGACGCCACAGCCGTGCTCGACTGGCTGAGCCACGGCGCAGCTTCGTCGGCGCGCGACTAAGCGGCTGTTCGACTGAACGGCCCGCGCCCGCTGCATCGACGAGATGCGTGCGGCGCGGGCCGTTCGTCGTTTTGCGAGCCTGCTCCGACAGGCCGCGTAAGGTTGGCGGCTGCACGCGCCGATCCGCGCGGCGCGGACAAAAAGCGATAATAAGCACTCTCTCGCTTACGACTCGCCGCTCAACCCAATGATCATCCGTCCGCATCTCCATTGGTTCCGCATGCTGCTCGCGTGGCGGGGCTCGGTCCTGCCGCAGTTGCTCCCGCGGCTCTTCCTGATTTTCTGCATCTCGATCGTCGCCGTAGCCGCGCACGATCATCTGCTGCCCATCTCGCTCAACCTGAACACCACCGCGCCCTTCTCGCTGATCGGCATCGCGCTCGCGGTCTTTCTCGGCTTCCGCAATAACGCCAGCTACGACCGCTGGTGGGAAGCGCGCAAACTGTGGGGTCAACTGCTGAACGAATCGCGCTCGCTGACGCGTCAGGTACTGACGCTGCCGTCGCGGCAAATTCCCAAAGAAGATCTCGACGAGTTTTTCGCCGCGCTGAGCGGGTTGCCTCATGCACTGCGGCATCAACTCCGGCGCGGTGATCCGCGCGACGACCTCGCCGCACGTGTGCCCGCCGCGCTCACCGAGCGCGTGATGGCGTCGCGTTACAAGCCTGCGACGCTGCTGCTGTTTCTCGGCGAATGGGTGCAACGGCAAGCGCGCGCCGGTGCGTTCGAGCCGATGGCGGTGAATGCGATCGATCGCAATCTGAACGGGCTTTCCGATGTGATCGGCGGATGCGAGCGCATCGCGTCGACGCCGCTGCCGTTCGCGTATTCGGTGATGATTCACCGCACCGTGTATTTCTTCTGCGCGTCGCTGCCGTTCGGGCTGGTGGACAGCATCGGCATTTTCACGCCAGTGTTCGCGGTATTTGTCGCGTACACGTTCATGGCGCACGAAGCGATCGCGTCGCAGATCGAAGAGCCGTTCGGCACCGACGACAACGACCTCGCGCTGAACACGATGTCCGCGATGATCGAAGACGCCACCCGCGATCTGCGCGGCGAGCCGTCACTGGCCGTACCAGGACGACGGTCCGAGGATTATCAGCTCGATTGATTGCGAATTCGAGCTTGAGGATTCAGGCAGGAACGGGAACGGCGCTCAGTCGTTCCCGACCGTTTCCGACAGACGCTTGAGCGTCGCCACCCGCGCGCCGATGATGTCGATCCGGCCGCGTTCGTCGATTACCGCTGTCGCCGCGTTCAGATACGCGGTCCACGCCCGCTGCGCCCGCACCAGTGCAGGACGCGAATGCGCAGGCATCTTCGACTGCAGGCGGCGGTAATAACGGTTCAGATCGAACATCGCGTGCTCGCAGTGCGCATCCGCACTACACGCACGCGGACGGCGCGGCGGCGGACTACCCGCCTGAGCCACCGCCGTGCGCAGCGCGAGCGCGCGGTCGCGCACCGGCTGCAACTGCATGTCGGCTTCCGCCAGCACATACATCGAGCCGCGCGTCGTGACGAACACGGCGGCTAGCAACTGCTGCTCGGCGTCGCGCGAAGCCAGCCAGCTTGCCTGGCTCTTTTCCCACAACTTGCGGCGCGCGGGCGGCAACTTCGTCTGAAGCTGCTGCCACGCGCTGTCCAGCGCGGCCTTCCAGCCGATCCGCGCGTTGTCCATGCACTGCACCTGCCCCGTCGTCGTCGACATGTCGCTGCGCGCGAGACACGAGCGCATCGACGCGTCGATCGGATCGGCGGCGGCGACTTCGGCATGTGCCGCCGACACCCCGCCAATCCACGCCGCCGACACGACCGTCAGCGCACACAACAGGGACTTCACAGCCCGCATCGTCAGCCGCGAACGCAATCGACGAAATATTCGATGCGCCCGTTGATCGTTTCGCCAACCAGCCCGTGGATATCCGTATGGAAGCCCGGGAAGCGCTCGTTGAACTCGCGAGCGAAACGCAGATAGTTGACGATAGTCTTGTTGAAGCGCTCGCCCGGAATCAGCAGCGGGATGCCCGGCGGATACGGCGTCAACAGGATCGACGTGACACGGCCTTCGAGTTCGTCGATCGGCACCCGGTCGATCTCGCGGTGCGCGAGCTTCGCGAACGCATCGGACGGCTTCATCGCCGGTTCCATGCTCGACAGGTACATCTCGGTCGTCAGACGCGCGATGTCGTTGGCACGATAGACGCTGTGGATCTGCTGACACAGATCGCGCAGGCCGACGCGCTCGTACATCGGGTGATGCTGGACGAACTCGGGCAACACGCGCCACAGCGGCTGGTTGTTGTCGTAGTCGTCCTTGAACTGTTGCAACTCGGTCACCATCGAGTTCCAGCGACCCTTCGTGATGCCGATCGTGAACATGATGAAGAACGAATACAGCCCCGTCTTCTCGACGATGATGCCGTGCTCGGCCAGGTACTTCGTGACGATCGCGGCCGGAATGCCGGTCTCGCCGAAGCCGCCGTCCATGTCCAGACCCGGCGTGACGATGGTCGCCTTGATCGGGTCGAGCATGTTGAAGCCTTCGGCCAGCGAGCCGAAGCCGTGCCACGCGTCGTCCGGGCGCAGCATCCAGTCTTCGCGCGAGCCGATACCTTCCTCGGCGAACGTGTCGGGACCCCACACCTTGAAGAACCACTCGTCGCCGTATTCGGCGTCGACCTTGCTCATCGCCCGGCGGAAATCGAGCGCCTCGGCAATCGACTCCTCGACCAGCGCCGGGCCTCCCGGCGACTCCATCATCGCCGCGGCCACGTCGCACGACGCGATGATCGCGTACTGCGGGCTGGTGGACGTGTGCATCAGGTACGCTTCATTGAAGCGGTGCTTGTCGAAGCGGCTGTTCTTCGAATCCTGCACGACGATCTGCGATGCCTGCGAGATGCCGGCCAGCAGCTTGTGTGTGGAGTGCGTCGCGAACACCAGCGCGCCGATCCGCGGACGGCCCGCGCCAATCGCGTGCATGTCCTGATAGAACTCGTGGAATTCGGCGTGCGGCAGCCACGCTTCGTCGAAGTGCAGCGTGTCGAGCCAGTCGCCCAACATCTCCTTGATCATTTCGACGTTGTAGATCACGCCGTCGTACGTGCTTTGCGTGATCGTCAGAATGCGCGGCTTCAGGTCCGGATTCTTCGCCAGCGCTTCGCGTGCGAACGGGTTCGCGAGAATCTTCTTCTTGATGTTTTCCGGCTCGAATTCGCTGCGCGGAATCGGGCCGATGATGCCGAAGTTGTTGCGCGTCGGCGTGAGGAACACCGGAATCGCGCCGGTCATCGTGATCGCGTGCAGGATCGACTTGTGGCAGTTGCGGTCCACCAGCACGATGTCGCCCGGCGCAACCGTGCCGTGCCAGACGATCTTGTTCGACGTGGACGTGCCGTTGGTGACGAAGAACACGTGGTCGGCGCTGAAAATGCGCGCGGCGTTGCGCTCGGAAGCGGCGACCGGACCCGTGTGGTCAAGCAGTTGGCCGAGTTCGTCGACGGCATTGCAGACGTCGGCGCGCAGCATGTTCTCGCCGAAGAACTGGTGGAACATCTGGCCGAGCGGGCTCTTCAGGAACGCGACGCCGCCCGAGTGACCCGGGCAGTGCCACGAGTACGAACCTTCGTCCGCGTACTGCACCAGTTCCTTGAAGAACGGCGGCGCGAGCGAATCCAGATACACCTTGGTCTCGCGGATGATGTGGCGCGCGACGAACTCCGGCGTGTCCTCGAACATGTGGATGAAACCATGCAGTTCGCGCAGGATGTCGTTCGGCAGATGGCGCGACGTGCGCGTTTCGCCGTACAGGAAGATCGGAATGTCGGCGTTGCGGCGGCGCACTTCGGCCACGAACGCGCGCAACGCGATGATCGCGGCGGCCAGTTCGGGCGTCTCGCCTTCCACCACCACGTTATCGACGTACGGCAGCAGTTCGTCGTCGTCGATCGACAGGATAAAGCACGATGCCCGGCTCGACTGCTGCGCGAACGAGGCCAGGTCGCCGTAGCTCGTCAACCCGAGCACTTCCGCGCCTTCTTTCTCGATAGCTTCGGCCAAAGCCCGGATGCCGGAACCCGAGATATTCTCGGAGCGGAAATCTTCGTCGATGATGACGACGGGAAAACGAAACTTCATGGGCGATTCTCCAAAAAGAACGACCGCTGCATTCTGTAAATTGCAGCGGTCACCCGGTGTAGCTGGTGGGTCAGTACGCTGCGGACGTCACGTCCTGGGCAACGTGACGCCGTGCTGGCCTTGATATTTGCCGCCGCGATCCGCGTACGACGTCTCACAAATTTCGTCGCTTTCGAAAAACAGCACCTGCGCGACGCCTTCGTTCGCGTAGATTTTCGCAGGCAAAGGTGTCGTATTCGAGAATTCGAGCGTGACGTGACCTTCCCATTCCGGCTCGAACGGCGTCACGTTGACGATGATCCCGCAACGCGCGTACGTGGACTTGCCCAGACACACGGTCAGCACCGTGCGCGGAATGCGGAAGTATTCGACGGTGCGGGCCAGCGCGAACGAATTCGGCGGGATGATGCAGACATCGCCCTTGAAGTCGACAAACGACTTCTCGTCAAAGTTCTTCGGATCGACGATGGTCGAGTTGATGTTGGTGAAGATCTTGAATTCGTCGGCGCAGCGAATGTCGTAGCCGTAGCTCGACGTGCCATAGCTGACAATCTTCCGGCCGTCTTCGGAAACGCGGACCTGATCGGGCGCAAACGGCTCGATCATCTTGTGCGACTCGGCCATGCGCCGGATCCACTTGTCGGATTTGATGGTCATAGGTGAACGCTGCTCGACTTGAATGACAGATGTGTGACGGATAACCGCGGATAACAACCCGGAAGCCCGGGCGACTTTCGAAGCGCGCCCTGGCGGTTGCGCTGCGGCGTCAGGCCGGTGCGCCGGCGTCTGCGGCCGGATTGACCGGCAGGCATCCGGATGAAAGGCGCTTATTTTACGCGATCATGGGAATGGTGCTGCGGGCAATGTCAGATGGGCGCTGTGCCCCCTTCAGAACTCGCCGTTCATACTGGACTTGCCGCTGGCCAGCGCTTATTGACGAATCATGCCGCACGCAATCGCGGGACCTGCGCCGAGTTGCGGATACGCATACGGGTCGGTTGCGTCGCGATGCAGCACGACGGCGCGCTGCAAGACCGAGCGAATACCGTCGAGCGAAACGTCCGGCGCGACGATGAAGCCGGTTGCCACGCCGTTGTCGTCTGCGTGAATGTTGCCGAGGTCCCCCTCGACCCGCGCGCCCGCCTTCAGACGCTCGGCGGCCGGCGAGAACACCTGGCCCGTGCTGGAGCCGTCGGCGGCATTGCAGTCGCCGCGCTCGTGAACCTGCAACGCGTGATCGCTGTTGGGCGGCAAGCCCCCGAGATTGTAGGTAACCTGCACGCCGTCCGAGCGCTCGATAAACGTCACGAGGCCGCGCGCCTGATTGCCCACGGTGGGCAGCAATTGCGCGTCAGCGCGCTTTTCCTGTGGTCTCAGGAATGTGCTGCAGCCTGAGAGCAGCACACAGCTGACAGCCAGAACAATGAACGCATGCACTGCCTGCCCGTCGATTCGTTTTCCCATGCGATCCTCTTGCCGGCCTGGCGGCCGCCCCTGCGGCCGCCGGACCGAACCTTTGAAGTCGACATGATACCGCGAGACCAGGCGCAAAAAGACGCCTTGGCCCCTTGTCCGAACGACGGATCAGGTGTTCTGCACAACGATGTTCGGAAACTTCGATGTCATGTCGCGCGAGCGTTCTGCAATATGGATCGCCACCTTGCGCGCGATCGACCGGTAGATCTCCGCGATACGGCCATCCGGATCAGCAACGACCGTGGGCGTACCCGAGTCGGCCTGCTCGCGGATAGCGATGTCGAGCGGCAGGCTGCCGAGCACGTCGACGCCGTACTCCTTACCCATCCGCTCGCCGCCGCCCGCGCCGAAAATGTGCTCTTCGTGGCCGCAGTTCGAGCAGATATGCATGCCCATGTTCTCGACGATGCCGAGGATCGGAATGCCGACTTTCTCGAACATCTTGAGGCCCTTCTTCGCGTCGAGCAGCGCGATGTCCTGCGGCGTCGTGACGATCACCGCGCCCGTGACCGGCACGCGCTGCGACAAGGTCAGCTGAATGTCGCCGGTGCCCGGCGGCATGTCGACGATCAGATAGTCGAGGTCGTGCCAGTTGGTCTGCCGAAGCAGTTGCTCCAATGCCGAGGTCGCCATCGGGCCGCGCCACACCATCGGGTTGTCCTGCTCGATCAGGAAGCCAATCGAATTGGCCTGCACGCCGTGGCCGGTCATCGGGTTCATCGACTTGTCGTCGGGCGATTCGGGACGGCCTTCGATGCCGAGCATCATTGGCAGCGACGGGCCGTAAATGTCCGCGTCGAGAATGCCGACCGACGCGCCTTCGCTCGCCAGCGCGAGCGCCAGATTCACCGCGGTCGTGCTCTTGCCGACACCGCCCTTGCCGGATGCCACGGCGACGATGTTTTTCACGTTCGGCAAGAGTTTCACTCCGCGCTGAACGGTATGGGCGGCGATCTGCGTGGACACGTCGATGCGCGCTTTCGCGACGCCCGGCACGGCGCGCAACGCGTCGGCGAACTGCGTGCGGATCGCTTCGAACTGGCGTTTGGCCGGATAGCCGAGCACGATCTGGAGGCTGACGGTGTCGCCCTCCACGGCTACGTTCCGGATGTTTTTGGCGGCCGCGTACGGCGAGCCGGTGTTGGGGTCGGCGACGGCCGCGAGGGCAGCGTCGACCAAAGCCCGATCGATACTCATTGACACTCCGTGGGGAACACGTGCGGCGCGGCGGAATCGAAGTCCCGGCCACGCGCCGGAATTTGAAAGAAATTGTTAGACAGCATTGCGGAAACACGGCTCGCGTAGCACCCTTCGGGCAGGCGGAAAGCCATGGGGTCGCATCGCGAGGCACTTCACCCGTTATTGTAGTATCAGGCGTCGGGCGGTGCCGGAAGACCCTTCTCGACTGTCGGACCGGAATTGAAGACGGTGCAGTTTTCCCGCCATGTGGGCAACGCGGCTTTACTACCGTCATGTTCACCAGATAAATTGATCGCTACCGCTGCTTTATTCGCGTCACTCAAGAGGAACCGAAAATGAATGCAAAAATCATGACTCGCCTGGCTATTTTCGCAGTTGCCGGCTCGCTGCTGGCAGGCTGCGCGACCCAACAGGGTACGAACACGGCGGTCGGCACGGGCGTGGGCGCCGGTACGGGCGCGGCGCTGGGCGCAATCTTCGGCGGCGGCAAGGGCGCGGCGATCGGCGCGGGCGTCGGCGCGGCGGTGGGCGGCATCACCGGCTACAACTGGCAGAACATTCACAACCGCCTGTCGGGCGCCACCAAGGGCACCGGCACGCAGATCACGGAGCAGCCGGACGGCTCGCTCAAGCTGAACATCCCGAGCTCAGTCACGTTCGACACCAGCAGCTACGCAATCAAGCCGTCGTTCGCGCCGGTGCTGGATCAACTGGTGCAAACGCTGCAGCAGAACCCGGAAGTGATCGCGCAAGTGGTCGGCCATACCGACAGCACGGGCTCGCCGGCGTATAACCAGACTCTGTCCGTCAATCGCGCGGAAAGCGTGACGGGTTACCTGGGGCAACGCGGCGTCGCGCCGCAACGCCTGTCGGCACAAGGCATGGGCCAGAACCAGCCGATCGCCGACAACAACACCGAAGCCGGCCGTGCGGCCAACCGTCGCGTGGAAATCTATCTGCGCGCAACGGCTCAGCACAGCACGCAATAAACACAGGACTTTCGGGAATGATGCAGCCGCGCGCCGGGTTGTTCCGTCCGGCGCGCGGCTAAACGTAGAGGCTGCGTAAAAAGCTGCAGAAAGAAAATCTCGCACGACGACGAAAAAATTTCGAACTCTGCCGAAAATCTGCGGTCTGTCTTTACGGTACGTGGCTGGCGAAGCCGCCGCGTCACCATTCTCCTCTTGTCGTTGTTGCTCCGGGGTTAATAACCCCGGTTTTTTTTGGGCGCTCGGTTTGTGTGCCTTTGCCACACGCCCTGCTGTACGTCCCGCTGTACGCCCTCCCCATTCGCCATAGCCCGGCTGCGCCCCACGCCGCCCGACCCGCGCGACGTGCCCGCCCTGCTAGAATCAATGTTTCGTCCCACCGCAGGCTCCCACCATCCTTATGTCAGCACCCGCAACCGATCTCTCCGCAGGCGCGCCGTCAGGCCGTCGCCAGGTTCTCGTCACGTCGGCCCTTCCGTATGCGAACGGGCAAATCCATATTGGCCATCTGGTCGAATATATCCAGACGGACATCTGGGTCCGGACGTTGCGAATGCACGGACACGAGGTCTACTACGTGGGCGCCGACGACACGCACGGCACGCCGATCATGCTGCGCGCGGAAAAGGAAGGTCTGACGCCGAAACAGCTGATCGACCGCGTGTGGCAGGAACACAAGCGCGACTTCGATAGCTTCGGCATTTCGTTCGACAATTATTATTCGACCGATTCCGACGAGAACCGCGTTCTCAGCGAAAACGTCTATCTGGCGCTGAAGGAAGCGGGTCTGATCGAGGCGCGCGATATCGAACAGGCGTATGACCCGGTCAAGGAAATGTTCCTGCCGGACCGCTTCATCAAGGGTCAATGCCCGAAATGCGGCGCGAAAGATCAATACGGCGACAGCTGCGAAGTGTGCGGCTCGACTTATCTGCCGACCGATCTGGTCAATCCGTACTCGGTCGTCTCGGGCGCCACGCCGGTTCGCAAGACCTCGACGCACTACTTCTTCCGCCTGTCCGATCCGCGCTGCGAGAATTTCCTGCGCGCGTGGGTTGGCGGCCTTGCGCAACCCGAAGCCACCAACAAGATGCGCGAATGGCTCGGCGACGCCGGCGAAGCCAAGCTCGCCGACTGGGACATCTCGCGCGACGCGCCGTACTTCGGCTTCGAAATTCCCGGCGCGCCCGGCAAGTATTTCTACGTGTGGCTCGACGCGCCGGTCGGCTACTACGCGAGCTTCAAGAACCTTGCCGAAAAGCGCGGTCTCGATTTCGACGCGTGGGTCCGCAAGGGGTCGACGGCCGAGCAATATCACTTCATCGGCAAGGACATTCTGTATTTCCACACGCTGTTCTGGCCGGCCATGCTCGAATTCTCGGGTCATCGCACGCCGACCAATGTGTTCGCGCACGGCTTCCTGACCGTCGACGGCGCGAAGATGTCGAAGTCGCGCGGCACCTTCATCACCGCGCAAAGCGTGATCGAGACAGGCCTGAACCCGGAATGGCTGCGCTACTACTTCGCGGCCAAGCTGAACAGCACGATGGAAGACCTCGACCTGAACCTCGACGACTTCCAGGCGCGTGTGAACAGCGATCTGGTCGGCAAATACGTGAACATCGCGAGCCGCGCCGCCGGTTTCCTGATCAAGCGTTTCGAAGGCCGTGTGCAGGACAGCGCGATGCAGCATCCGCTGCTCGCTACGTTGCGCGCCGCGATTCCGCAAATTGCCGCGAATTACGAAGCGCGCGAGTACAACCGCGCGTTGCGTCAGACCATGGATCTCGCCGACGCGGTCAACGCCTACGTCGACACGGCAAAACCGTGGGATCAGGCAAAAGACCCGGCGAATGCCGTCGCGCTGCATGAAACCTGCAGCGTGAGCGTCGAGGCGTTCCGCTTGCTGTCGCTGGCGCTGAAGCCGGTGCTGCCGAAGGTCGCCGAAGCCGTCGAAGCGTTCCTCGGCATCGAGCCGCTGGTGTGGGCCGACGTCAATGAGCCGTTGAGTTCGGCTCGCCCGATCAATGCGTACAAGCATCTGATGACGCGCGTCGATCCGAAGCAGATCGAAGCACTGCTGGCGGCCAATCGCGACTCGCTGCAAGCCACGCCGGACGCGGCGGCTCCAGCCGACGCGAAGGGCAAGTCGAAGGCCGCTGCAAAAGCCGCCGCCGCAGATAAGGACGAAACCCCTGGCGTGATCTCGATCGACGACTTCGCGAAGGTCGATCTGCGCATCGCGAAGATCGTCGACTGCAAGGCCGTGGAAGGCTCGGACAAGCTGCTGCAACTCACGCTCGACGTGGGCGAAGAGAAAACGCGCAACGTGTTCTCGGGCATCAAGTCGGCTTATCAGCCGGAGCAGTTGATCGGCAAGCTCACGGTGATGGTTGCGAACCTCGCACCGCGCAAGATGAAGTTCGGCATGTCCGAAGGCATGGTGCTGGCGGCATCGGCTACCGACGAGAAAGCCGAACCGGGTCTGTACGTGCTCGAGCCGGATAGCGGCGCGAAGCCGGGCATGCGCGTGAAGTAACGCTCGCGCTTGCGCTGGCGGTGTCCGAGGCGGATTCTGCTTCGGGCACTTCTGGTTCAAACCACACAAGAAAAACGGCACGCTTTCAAAGCGTGCCGTTTTTTTATTCCTATACGGTTAGCAGACTAGCCGCGCCCATCACCATCTGATCCGGTCGAAACGCCGCGTGTACAGTACGTCCGCTCCATAGAACGTGCCGCCGTAAGCCACGACCGACCAGTACCGCGTCAGATTGATGGTCGCCTTGATCGCATTGCTCGCCGACTGCAGGCCCTGCTCGTAACCGATCACGAGCCACTCGTTGATCGCCTTCGACACCATCACCACCTGCGGATCGGTCAACCCGACCTCGCTTCGGCCGACCGAAAACTCGTCGAGCCCGACCGTCTGTGCGATCCGCTTGCCGGTCGCACTGCCGAGCAGCGCGAGCGCCGTCGTCATCGTGCTCTGCTGACCGAGGTTATTACCCTGATCCGTGCCGTGCCCGAACAGCAGCCACGAAAGCTTTTCGTTATCCGGCACGTTCGGCTCCGACACCAGCCGCGCCACCGGCAACTGCACCGTGCCCGTCACCTGAACTCCGGCTTCGACCTGCTGGTTGCGGCGCATCGCCAGAATGTTGATGCCCGGATTCGCCACCGGCCCGTTGAACGTGAAGAAGCCGTTCTCGATAGCCAGCTTGCGGCCGAACGCCGTGTAGGTCGAACCCTGCGTGACGCGCACGTTGCCGACCGCGCGCAGCGGCAGGTTCGGCGCGCTCATCGCGGTGATCGTGCCGGTCAGCCCGAGGTCGGCGCCTTGTCCGCGGAAACGGAAATTGTCGCCGAGACTGATGTCGATGTTGGCGCGCGGCGCGAATGCCCCGACCGGCTGATTGCTGCCCGCCACCGGCCGTGGCCGGCCGCCCGAACGGGTGCCATCCGGGCGAATGATCACGACGTCGTCGCCGAGACTGGGCGCGGCCTGCTCCGGCAGATCGAACAACGCGTGATCGACGACGAATTTGCCGTTGATCGCCATGCCGCGCTCCGCCCCGCCGTTTGATACGCTCGCGCTGCCCGTCAGCGACAGATTGCGGTCGGGCGCGGCGAACAGTTCGAGCTTGTCTGCGACGATGCTCGCGGTCAGGTCCGGCTCCGCGCCGTCCAGACGCACGCGGCCGGTGGCGCGCAGCGTGCCGCTCGCGCCATGAAACTCGACTTGCTGGAAGTCCACCAGATTCTGCGACAGCGCGATCCGCACGACGCCATCTTTCAGCTGCACGCCCTGGTCGACCATCGTTGCCGACAGGCCGTCGCCGGTCAGCGCGCCCGTCAGGCTCGGCTTGGCGACCGTGCCGCCGAGCGCGAGCTTAAGTGCGAGGTGTCCGTCCAGCAGATAGCTCGGGCCGAACAGGCCACCGGTCGTTTTCAGCGACGGCACATTGGCGTTCACATTGCCCGACAACGCGCCCTCTTCGTTGAAGGTCAGCAGGCCGTCGCGCGAGATCAGCGTGGTATGGGCGTCGGCATCGATCACGCCGATCCGGCTGGCCTGCGCATGCAGCGTGGCATTGAGCCGGTTGCCGCCGCTGAATTCGGCGCGCGCGGTCATGTCGGAAATGCCCATCGACGCGAGGCCCCGGCCAATTTCGACCGTCACGTCGCCCTCGCGCCGCTTCAACTGGATGTGGCCGCTGGCGGTCGCGCCGAGCGAAAAGTCCCAGTCGCCGTCGAACACGAGGTCGGTTTTGACCACCGGCGCCTCGCCGGTGATCTCGTGCCGCAACTCCTGCAGACGCGCAACCGACACGCCGGTCAGATTGCCAGCCGACTGGATCTTGCCGTGGTCGAACGCGAACGATTTCAGCGCCAGCACCGCGCCTTCGAGCGTCAGGCGCGTGGGGCCGAGCGTGAGCCTGTTCGGCGCCGCGCTCACGGTCAACGGCGTGTCGAGATTCACCGTCGGCAAACCCTTGTTCTGCAGATGCGTGACGGTGCCGTCCCAACGCGTGCCGTCGCGCGCTTCGGTCAGCTTGCCGTTCGCCGCCACCGACAGATCAAGCGGCCGGTCCTGTAGCTTGCCAGTCGCTGCGGCCTCGAACGTGTGGTTCGCGCGCGTGCCCGCCAGCTTGGCCGTGAGCGTGGTCAGATCGACGCCGCCCGCGCTGACGTTCTTCGCGTCGGTGGTGAAGGCGAGCGCGCCGTTTGCGCCGTCGCGCAATTCGGCGCGGCCTTCCGCATGGCCGACGCGATTGCTGCCGAACACCACGCTATCCGCCTTGTAATTCAG
Source organism: Paraburkholderia fungorum (assembly GCF_900099835.1). Taxonomy (NCBI): domain Bacteria; kingdom Pseudomonadati; phylum Pseudomonadota; class Betaproteobacteria; order Burkholderiales; family Burkholderiaceae; genus Paraburkholderia; species Paraburkholderia fungorum. The sequence continues at coordinate 1,154,012 of NZ_FNKP01000001.1, read as the reverse complement.
CGTGACGTTCGGATGCGCGAACGAGCCGGTAACGTCGCCGTCGGCGTCGACCAGGCCCGCGAGGCCGAAGCCGAGCCGTTCGAGCTGCGGAGCGTCGACGCGGAACCGCAGCCGGTCGCCCGCCGCGCCAAAGCTGCCTTGCAGATCGACCTGATTGCCCGCCACCGACAGGTTCGCGCGGCTCGGCAGAATGCGCGTGCCGGCCAGCTGGATCGTGCCGCCACCGGTCAACGGCAGGTTGTCGTAGGAACTTGGGCCGAGCTTGAATTCGGCCTTGGTGGTGAACACCGGCCCGAGCATGCCCGCCGCGGACAGCGTGCCGTTCACCCGCGCTTCGATCTTGCGCGCGATGGCCGCGCCACGTTTCGCGGTGTTCGTGGGCGGCGGCGTTTTGCGTTGAACCACCTCGGTCTGCACGGCCGCCCTGGCGGTGTTTTTCACGGCGGCGGCCGCCTGATCACCCGGCGCCGCGCTTTTCGCGCCGGCCGTGCTGCCCACCTGCGCGGCGGCACGCTCGTTACGCCGTTGCTGGACGCTCTTGACGGCGGGCACCGGCCCCGTCGCCGGCGCGCGCGACGGCATTTGCGACGCGAGTGTCAGCGGATCGAAGTTGGTGAGTTGCGCTTTCAGGTTGTAGGTGGAATTCGCGTCGTGCTTCAGTGCGCCGGACAGGTCGATACGGCCGCTGCCGGACGTGACGCGCACGTCGTTGAAGCTGATTCGCGCGGGATCGAAGGTCACCTTGCCCTGCAGGCGCAAGGCGGCACGCGGATCGGCGAGATCGAGCGTGAGACTTTGAATGTCGTCGTTCAGACGGACGCCGATCGGACCGGAAAGCTGCGTGGGCCGCACGGTTGCCTGGAGCGCGTTCAGGTCGAGTCCGGCGACCCGCAGGTCGAGTTGCCCGCGCCGGCCGGTCAGTGCGCCGCTGCCGGTGACCGTGGCGGTTCTGACGAGGCGCACGTTCAGGTTCGAGATGCGCTGCGCCTGAGCGTCGAGCCGCACGTCGGCGTTGGCGTTGATGAGCGGCAGCAGGTTCTGGTCGATGGCGCCCGGCCGGGAATTGACGATCGAGATGTGGCCTGTGACGGCGAAGGGCGCTGCGCTCGGATGCGCGGATTTTCCGCCGTGTTTTGCGACGGGTTGGGTGGTGCTTGCCGCGTCAGCGCTTGCGGTGCTTGCGGTGCTGGCGACTGCCGTGCTCGCCGGTGTGCTCGTGCGCGTCGCCGTAGCCACGCCGCTTGCCGCGCCCGCTGCACTAGCCGCACTCGCCGCCACCGCCCCACTCGCCCCCAGCACAACCGTGTCCGCGCCGTCTTGCGAAACCGGCGCGAGTTCCGCGCGCACGGCCAGATCGGCCAGCGGCGCACCTGGCGCGAAAGCCTGCGGATTGATGTGATCGAAAGTCAGCGTGGCGCGTTGCAGCGGCACCGCGCCGAACGGCGTCGCCTCGACCCGTGCGTGGCCCGCGAGCTTCATGCCGGTCGCATCGAGTTCGGCGACCAGCTGCTCGAGCGACCCGCTCAGATGGCCGCCGACCTGCACCGCCTCGTTGTTGACCTTGCCTGAGTACGCGACCTCGCCGGTCAGCGGAAACGGCTGCACGCCGTCGAGTTTCGCCGACGCCGTCACCGCGCCGAACGGCGTATCCAGCCGCTCGATGGCGGCTTCGTGATGGCGCCCGTCGCTGCGTCCATGAAACGCGAAATGCGACAGTTCGGTGGTCGACGCGCCCTGATGCAGCAGCAGACTGTCGAGCCGAACATCGCGGATGTCGAGTTGCAGCGGCAAGCGCAACTCTTTCGGCAAGGTCATCGGCTCGCTGCTGCTCGACGACGATGCGCCGACTCGCGCATCGACCGTGCCGACGTGCAGATAGTCGACCGTGAAACGCCATGGATCGCGCGCGAGCGCCCAGCGCCCCGCCACCCGGTCGATCTGGATATCGGTGCCGCTGCCGTCGAGACTGCGCCAGCGCACGTCGCGCAGGCGCACGCCGGTCGCGAGCGTGCCGCCTTCGAGCGTGCCGCCCAGCTTGCCGCCGAGCAGTCTGACTGCGGCCTGCCACGCATAAGCGGTGCCGCGCTCGGTGGTCAGCGCGCCATACAGCAGCCCCACGGCCAGCGCGACCAGCAGCACCAGCACGACGACCGTCCACGCGAACGTCTTCAGCAGCCAGCGGCCAGGCTTGCCGCCGGGCGGCGGCGTATCGGACGGCGGCTGCCCCGAGGGCGGATCGCCGGCCGGCTGCGCGGAAGGTTGATCGGAAACGTCCGTAGTCATGCGTGGGTGAGGTGGAAGCTGAGGTGGAAGCAGGTTTTCATCAGAAGGCAATGCCCAGCGTCAGGTACGGCCGTACGCTCCTGTTGCGGATCCCGTAAGCGATATCGACATTGACCGGGCCGACCGGGCTGCGCCAGCGCGCCCCCAGGCCGACGCCCGGGTAGAAGACTTTTTCGCCCCAGGTGTCGGTGGCGGTGCCGATATCGAAGAACGCGGCCGCGCCCCAGTCGTGCGAGAACCAGTGCTGGTATTCGGCTGCGCCCGTGACGAGGTACTTGGTGGGCAGAATCGAGCCGTCGACGTTGTTACCGATGCTCTGGAAGCCGTAGCCGCGCACCGAGTTCGAGCCGCCCGCGCGGAACAGCAACGACGCCGGTACGCCGCTCGACGGGCCGCTCGTGAACACGCCGCCGAATTCGGCGCGGATCACCACGATGTCGTCCTTGCCGATCGGCAGATACTGCTGGCCGCGCGCGTAGCCGCGAATGAAGGTCTGGTCGGTCAGCACGCCCTTGATCGCGAAACCCGCCTCGGCGTGGATCAGGTTGCCCCGGCGCGGGAACAGCGGATCGTCGGTGTCGCGCCGGGTCCACGACCACGACGGCACCAGCGCGCGGCTCGTGGTCGGCGCAATCGCGTTCTGATCGAGCCGGTCCTGGTAGTACAGCAGCGAGTAGCTGTAATCGAGAAATTGCGACGTGCGTGAGCGCTGCACGCCGCCGCGAATGCTGTAAATGCGCGTATCGGAGACGTCCGTCGTCGTGTACGACGCCAGCACGCTATTGGTCCACGCGCGCGGCCCCGGCGGCATGGAAAGCTGAATTTGCCCGTATTGCTGGGTCTGATCGGCGCGGCCTTCGACCGTGAACGGCCACGCCTTGCCGAACGTATTCAGATACGAATAGGCGCCCTGCACCAGTGGACCGTTGTCGGTCGAATAACCGACCCCGCCGCGAATACTGTTGTACGGAAACTCGGAGACTTTCACGTGAACCGGTGTGTCGAGCGGTTTGGTTGGGTCGTTGTCGAGATCAATCGCGACGCTCGCGAAGTACGGCGTGTTCTGCAACTGGCGCTGCAATTCGGCCACCCGCCGCGTGTCGTAGACATCGCCGGGCGAAATCGGATTGACGTTGTGCACGATGAACTCGGGGTAACGCCGCGTACCGGATACGTCGAGCTTGCCCATCGTGAAGGTCGGGCCGCTTTCGTAGGTGACCGAGAGCTTCGCCTCGTGCGTGCGCGGATCGACCAGCGCCTCGGAGTGATAGATCTTCGCGGCCAGATAGCGGCGCGACTGCAGGGTTCTGAGCGCCGCGTTTTTCGCGTCGTCCCAGTCGCCTTGTGAGAACGGATCGCCTTCGTGCAGCGAAAACGCCGCGCGCGTAGCGTTTTCCTGCTCGGGATCTTCGGTGATGACCGCGCCGCGAAACGACACCGACACCGACGTGACCACGGTTTGCGGTCCGGGCTCGACACTTACCGTCACGCGCCTCGTGTCGTCGACGGTTTGCACGTCGGTGCGCACGATCGGCGAAAAATAACCCTGCGTGGCGGCGAGGTCGCGCACCTGCTGCGGGGTGGCGGTAATCAGGAAGGAAAACTGGTCGTCGCTGATGTTGGGCCGTTTGGCGAACCGCGCGATGTCCAGATGCGCTTCGAGCAGCTTGCGCAGCGAGCGCGGCGTGGCGACCACGTCGACCTTGTAGCTGGGAGTCGTGCGGGCCGCGCGAGCGGCGTGGGCGCTGTGGCCGGACAACATCAGCATGAGCATGGCGAAGGCGAACCACGCGCGCAGCCAGCGCCGGACAGGCGTTGCACGCCCGCGCTCCGGCCCGGCCTGGCTGGGCCGCCTACGCGGCCTGTCGATCGCACCTACCGCCAAACAGGACCTCCAGTGATAGTTGAAGAATGCTTACGAACGCCTGTCCCGCGCCGCTCGGCGGCGGGCGAGGCATGCTATTTGACCACATCGGCGGGGGCCGCGAGATCTCAAAACTGACCGCTGCCGGCGTTTTTCGACCGCGCGCGGCGCATGCGGTAAAATTCAGGATTAACGGTGCCGCGCTTCGGCTTTCCGCCGGGCAGCCGCCATCTCACCCACCACGGACGTCGAGCCATGTATCAATCGGACATCACCCAGTTCCTGAACCAGCTCAAGCAACAGAAACCGAATCTTGAAGCCGAGCAACGCCGCGGCCGCGCGCTGCTGTGGGACAAACAGCCGATCGATCTGGACGAACGCGCCGAGCAGAAAGCCTCGCGCGTGGAACAGACGCCTTACTCGTACTACCAGAACTTCTGACTCGCGTGAGTCACGCCGACGAGGCACACGGCCCGGCGCCGGCCCCCGCCGACGCTGCGCTGGCCGCGCCCACCACCGATTCGACGCCCGACATCGTCGACGGCATTGCGTTCGCACGCCTGTATGGCGAACCGCTGTTCAAGCTGCCGACCGACCTGTACATCCCGCCCGACGCACTCGAAGTTTTTCTCGAAACGTTTGAAGGACCGCTGGATCTGCTGCTGTACCTGATCCGCAAGCAGAACTTCAACGTGCTCGACATTCCGATGGCGGACGTCACGGTGCAGTACCTCGGTTACGTCGACCAGTTGCGCCAGACCAATCTCGAACTCGCGTCCGAATATCTGCTGATGGCCGCGATGCTGATCGAAATCAAGTCGCGCATGCTGCTGCCGGTCAGGAAGGCGGACAGCGGCGAAGAAGCCGAAGATCCGCGTGCGGAACTGGTGCGCCGCCTGCTCGAATACGAGCAGATGAAGCTCGCCGCGCAGCGTATCGACCAGTTGCCGCAACTCGGCCGCGATTTTCTGCGCGCCGAGGTCTATATCGAGCAGAGCATCACGCCGCGCTTTCCCGACGTGGACAGCGAAGACCTGCGCGCGGCGTGGGCCGACGTGATCAAGCGCGCGAAGCTGGTCCAGCATCACAAGATTTCGCGTGAAGAACTGTCGGTGCGCGAGCATATGAGTTCGATCCTGCGGCAGTTGCAGAACGCGCGCTTCATCGAATTCTCCGACCTGTTCGACACGACCCGTGGCGTGCCGGTCGTCGTGGTGAATTTCATCGCCGTGCTCGAGTTGTGCCGCGAGTCGCTGGTCGAAATCACCCAGGCAGAGCCGTTCGCGCCCATCTATGTGCGCCTTGCGTATTTGCCGGCCTGAAGCGGTTCGTTGTATGAAAAGGCAGGGCGGCGTCGCCTTCGCGTCGCCTTTGTCCTATTTACGCGTCCGTTTGTGCCTCGTTCCGGTGCGTCCTGCACACAAATCCACTACAATCCCGCGCTTCGAACCCGTCATTACCAGTGAGGCGGCGGCCCGCATCATGCGCCGGCCCCTGCGCCAACCGAGTCGCGCGCCGCGCGAGGGAATCCCTGTCCAATCATGAAAGTCATCAGCTCAATCCATGAATTGCGCGACCAGTTGCGCGGTCAGAATCGCACGGCCTTCGTGCCGACCATGGGCAACCTGCACGAGGGCCATCTGTCGCTGATGCGCCTCGCGCGTCAGCACGGCGATCCGGTGGTCGCGAGCATCTTCGTCAACCGTCTGCAATTCGGACCGAACGAGGATTTCGACAAATATCCGCGCACGATGGAAGCCGATATCGACAAGCTCCAGAAGGAAGGCGTCTACGTGCTGTTCGCGCCGACCGAGAAGGATCTGTACCCGGAGCCGCAGGAGTACCGCGTGCATCCGCCGCACGATCTGGGCGACATCCTCGAAGGCGAATTCCGGCCCGGGTTCTTCCAGGGCGTGTGTACGGTCGTGATGAAGCTGATGTCGTGCGTGCAGCCGCGCGTCGCGGTGTTCGGCAAGAAGGATTACCAGCAATTGATGATCGTGCGCCGCATGTGCCACCAGTTCGCGCTGCCGACCGACATCATCGCCGCCGAAACCGTGCGTGACGCAGACGGCCTCGCGCTCAGCTCGCGCAACCGCTATCTGCAGGCCGCAGAGCGCGCCGAAGCGCCGGTGCTGGCGGCCGAACTGAATCGCGTGCGCGAAGCGGTGCTCGGCGGTGAACGCGATTTCGCAAAAATCGAACAGGCGGCCATGGCCGCGCTGGCCGCGCGCGGCTGGCAGCCCGACTACATCGCGGTGCGCAAGCGCTCGAATCTGCTGGCGCCGGGCGCGCAGGACACGAACGCGGAACTGGTCGTGCTGGCCGCCGCGAAGCTCGGCGCGACGCGTCTGATCGACAACCTCGAAATCTGAAGTCGTCCCATCACGCGGACATCGCAAAAAATAGAAGCTACACAGGATTTGGTCATGCAACGCAACATGCTGAAGTCGAAGATCCACCGCGTCGCGGTCACGCACTGCGAGCTGCACTACGAAGGCTCGTGCGCGATCGACGAAGACTTGCTCGAAGCGGCGAACATCGTCGAAAACGAGCGGATCGACATCTGGAATATCAACAATGGCGAGCGTTTCTCGACCTACGCGATCAAGGGCGAGCGCGGCAGCGGCATGATTTCGCTGAACGGGTCGGCGGCGCGGCGCGCGCAGTTGGGCGACCTGGTGATCATCGCGGCGTTCGCGGTGGTCGACGAAGCCGAACTGAAGGCGGGCTGGAAGCCGGACCTGGTTTTCGTCGACGACAACAACAAGATCAAGGGCAGCCGCGATCACGTGCCGACGCAGAACTGGACCTGAGCGGCAGACGTGGGTTGAGGCCGCGCGGCTTTTGCCCGGCGCGGCCTGCTCGCCAACTGGCTAACTGGCCGGCCGGCCGGCCGGCTGATTGTCATGTTGCAAGGCCCACGCCGTTGGTGTCGAGTAGATGCCTGCTTGGCGAGCCGGTTTCGTTGCGCACATTCTGCAAATTCTGCTCGCGGCCCGGCAAAGAGATCGCCTTACGCGCTCAGCACCGCACTCTTTTCGAGAACGTCTGGTCATTCAATGCGGCGATTGCGCTTGCCGCGCTTCCAATGCCGGGCGGCGTGTTACACCGCACTCCGGTGCAAGCCGAGCGGGCAGGATGCCCGTCCCGCTTCACACGCGCAAAACCCAGCGGTGAACAGCCACCGTCGCGGGCTTGATCGCCCGCTTCCACATCAAGCCTTCTTCGCCCCGCTGCCGTTCGTCCATTCGATGATCGGCTGCCACTGCTCCAGATCCTTCTCCACGCGGCTTTTAGCGACGTCCCACAAGGTCAGCCCGTGGGCGGCCAGTTGCACATAGTTCTGCGTATCGCGCAGGAAACCCAGCACCGGCAACTTCAGACCTTCGACAAAACGATGCAGTTGCTCCGCCGAGCGCGTGCGCGCATCGACGCGCATGCCGACCACGCCGACTTCGATCGCCCCCTTCCTGACCGCCTTTTCCTTCGCCAGCCGCTCGAGAAATTCCTGCGTGGCGAGAATATCGAACATGGACGGCTGCAGCGGCACGATTACCTTGTCGGCCAGATCCAGCGCGATGCCGAGGCGATTGCCGTGCAAGCCGGCCGGGGTGTCGATGACCGCGTGCTCCAGGCCCTTCGGCGGCTTGACCGGCGTGTCCTGGTTGACCTCCCAGTGCTCGATGGCTGGCAGCGTGTCAGGGCGCAACGCCAGCCATGCGTGAGCGGACTGCTGCTTGTCCAGGTCCGCCAGCGCGACCCATTCGCCGGACGCGGCGAAATAGCCGGCCAGATTGGTCGATAGCGTGCTTTTACCCACGCCGCCCTTCGGATTCGCCACCACAATCACCGTCATGAATTCTCCCGGAAAGAAGGCTGGTCGCCGCCAGCCGGTTTGCCGCGCTTATCGCTCAGACTTGTGTCGACGGGTTCAGGTTTCCGCCTGTTTCGTATCCCCAGATGCCGCTTTTCGGATTCGCCCGCCGGTCCAGCCGTTGATAATATCGAAAATGCACCGCGGTCGAAGCCCCCAGATGGCTAATCGGCCGCGCCATCCTGCCGGTTTTCCCAACAAGGACCCGAATCTCATGAGCCAACTGCGCCCGGAATACACGATCGAACGTCTGCACGAACGCCAGCGGGGCAAGCTGCCTGGTCTGCTGGGCGTGCATGTGCTGTCGCTGGAACAAGGCGTTCTGACCGCGGAATTGACGGTGCGCGACGAATTGCTCGCGCCGAACGGTTTTCTGCACGCGGCGACGGTAATCGGTCTCGCGGATACCGCCTGCGGCTATGCATGCCTCGCGCATCTGCCTGAAACGGCTCGCAATTTCACGACCGTCGAGTTGAAGAGCAATTTCCTCGGGACGGCGACGGCGGGCACGATCCGCGCGGTCGCCAAGGGCGTGCATCTGGGACGCAGCACGCAGGTGTGGGACGCGACGGTTACCGATCCGAACGGCAAGACGATGGCGCTGTTTCGCTGCACGCAGATCGTGTTGTATTGATGCGAGGGAGCGCGGCGCGGCAGGCGGTTGATGCGGCGAGCGGAAGTGATTGAAAAAAGCACGCGGCCTGACGGCGCGTGCTTTTTGTTTTTGTTGTTCGGGAATGCGGGGGGCTTCGGCTCCGACTCTGGCTTGGGCCTGGGCCTGGGCTTAAGCCTGAACTTCGGCCCTGGCTTCGCAACATCAGCCCAAACTCCCGGCCCCGGCGACATCCCCCAATCATCACCTCACCATCAAGCCGCCGCCGCGCGCGGCGCATTCACGCTGCTTGCCGCCAGCACTCCGCCGCCCAGCAGCGCCTGCACCACCAGCGTCACGGCCCAGAACGCCGGATATTCCCAGCCGCCGTTCGTCGACGCAAAACCCCAGCCGTTATGCAAATGCGCCGACATTGCTCCGAGCATGAACGGCAGCAGCACCAGCGCCACCCAGCGGACCTGCACGCCCAGCAAAAGCGCGATACCGCCGATCAATTCGACGAACGCCGTCACATAGCCAAGCCATCCCGGCAAACCAAGGGAAACGAAAAACTGCGCCGTACCCGGCAGCGTGAAAACGAAGATCTTTTGCAGACTGTGAGCGAGATAAAGCACGCCCAAGGCGACGCGAAGCAGTGTGGCGGCCAGATCGGCGGAACGGTTCGAGTTCATGACATTTCCTTCTCAAGAGAGAGGACGGCCGGCAATCGACCGTCGATGTCAGAACTCTATTCGAACCATACGGAGTGAAAAACCATCGCCGGCGCTTTGATTGTTTCCTCTCAAGAATCAATCTCCGCAATCACTCAGCTTGATGTCGATCAACCCACCGCCGCAAAAAGCTTCGTCAGATCGAGATGCTCGGCGAGCGTATCCGCGAGCCGATCCAGCGACGCCTCGCGCAACGCCGGATAGTCGATCTTCTCAGCGTCGCTGAGTCCGGCCCACGCCAGCAACGCGGCGCACGCGGCCGGCGTGTCGAACAGGCCGTGCACGTAAGTGGAGAGAATTTGACCATCGGCGGAAATCGCGCCGTCGGGATGCGCACCGTCGAGTTGCAACGCGGGCGCATCAAGCGCCGCGCCCCGAGTCTCGCCCATGTGAATCTCGTAGCCCGCGACCTCCGGCGATCCTGGCAACGCCAGCCGCCCGGTCACGTTCTTCAGCGTCTTTTCTTTCGTGAGCACCGTCGAATAATCGAGCCAGCCGAGTCCCGCCGACGCCCCCGGCGCACCCTCGACCCCATACGGATCGGCCACTTCGCACCCCAGCATCTGCATCCCGCCGCAGATGCCGATCACGCGACCGCCGTAGCGCAAATGCCGTTGTAGCACCGCATCCCAGCCCTGCTCGCGCAGAAACGCCAGATCGCCGCGCACGTTTTTCGACCCCGGCAGGATGATCAGATCAGCCGGAGGCGGCGGCGTGCCACTTCTCACGTAATGAAAATCGACTTGCGGATGCGCGCGCAACGCATCGAAATCCGTGTGATTGCTGATGTGCGGCAGCACCGGCACGACCACCCGCAACATCCGTCCTGCGTCGCCGCTGTGCGCCGCGCGCAACTCGGGCGGCAGCATGTCTTCGGCATCGAGCGTGAGGCCATGCAGATACGGCACAACGCCGATCACCGGTTTGCCGGTTTTCGCTTCAAGCCAGTCGAGGCCAGGCTTCAGCAGACTCACATCGCCGCGAAACCGGTTGATGATGAAGCCGCGCACCCGCGCCTGCTCGCTCGCCGACAGACACGCGAGCGTGCCGGTCAGATGCGCGAACACGCCGCCGCGATCGATGTCGGCGACCAGCACGACCGGGCAGTCGACCGCTTCCGCGAAACCCATGTTGGCGATGTCGCGGTCACGCAGATTGATTTCGGCCGGACTGCCCGCGCCTTCGACAAAGATCGTGTCGTACGCCGCCTGCAGACGCGCATACGACTCCAGCACCGCTTCGAACGCGACGGGTTTGTAGTCGTGATACGCGCGGGCGTCGAGATTCATTCGCGCCTTGCCGTGGATGACCACCTGCGCGCCGCGATCGCTGGTCGGCTTCAGCAGCACCGGATTCAGATCGGTATGCGCGGCGATGCCCGCGGCCACCGCCTGCAACGCCTGGGCGCGGCCGATCTCGCCGCCGTCCACTGTCACTGCGCTGTTCAGCGCCATGTTCTGCGGCTTGAACGGCGCGACCCGCACGCCGGCACGCCGCGCGAGCCGGCACAAACCGGCGACCAGCGTGCTCTTGCCCGCATCGGACGTGGTGCCCTGAATCATCAGCGTGCCGCGCGGCACAGGAGTAGACACGGGGATATCGTCAGACGCGGTCGAAGGGGAATGGGTGGTCACGTGAAGTCAGGTCCGGCGAGGAAAAAACACCCGGCATTATCCCATCGCGCGAGGCCGCTCCGCAGTTCGCACACCACGTACGCCGGTACAATCTCGCGATGACTCCCCGCGACCTCACCTTCGTTCTAGGCGGCGCGCGCTCGGGCAAGAGCGTGCATGCCGAGCAGCTTGCCGCCGCCAGCGCCCTCCCCGTTACGTATATCGCCACGGCGGCCGTCGTCGGCGACGCCGAATTCAGCGCGCGCATCGCGCATCATCGCGAGCGTCGTCCGGCGCACTGGCGCCTGGTCGAAGCGGGCGTCGATCTCGCGGACGCCGTCACGCAAAACGACGCGCCCGGCCAGTGCATCCTGATCGACTGCCTGACGTTGTGGCTCGCCAATGTGCTCTGTCCGCCCGAAGGCGAAACCGCGCCGCTCGATCAATATCACGCGCGGGTCGCCGCGCTCGAAACAGCGCTCGTCGGTGCGCAAGGCAAGGTCATCGTGGTGAGCAACGAAATTGGTCTGGGCGTGGTGCCGATGGGCGCGGCCACGCGTCTTTACGTCGACGAACTCGGGCGGCTCAACCAGCGCATCGCCGCGTTGAGCACCACGGCCACGATGATGGTCGCGGGCCTGCCGCTCACGCTCAAATCAGCAGGCCACGCGTGATGCTGACGCTTCCTCTCGTCGCGACACTCGCGACTCTGGGCGTGGCCGTCGACCGTTGGCTCGGCGAACCGCGTACCGCGCATCCGCTGGTGGGCTTCGGCAACTGGGCGATGCGTCTGGAAAAACGCTACAACACCGGGCGGCGTTTGCGGCTCAAGGGGCTGCTCGCGTGGTCGCTCGCGGTGATGCCGCCAGTGCTGATCGCGTGGTGGCTGGTGAGCGTGCTTCCGTTTTTCGCGGCCTGCGCGCTGCACATCGCGCTGCTCTGGTTCGCGCTCGGCGCACGCAGCCTGCACGATCACATTGCGCCGATCGCGCAGGCATTGAAGCAGCGCGATCTCGACCAGGCGCGTCAGTTGACCGCGCGAATCGTCTCGCGCGATACGACGACTTCCGATGAAGCCGCGTTGTCGCGCGCCGCCGTCGAATCGGCGCTTGAAAACGGTAACGACGCGATTTTCGGTGCGCTGTTCTGGTTCGCCATCGCGGGCGGTCCGGGCGCGCTCGGCTTCCGGCTCGCCAACACGCTCGACGCAATGTGGGGTTATCGCACGCCGCGTTATCTGCGCTTTGGCTGGGCCGCCGCGCGTCTGGACGACGTGCTCAACTGGATCCCCGCGCGTCTGACCGCCGCGAGTTACGCGCTGCTCGGCGACACGCTCACCGCGTTGCGTTGCTGGCGCGAGCAGGCGCCGCGCTGGGATAGTCCGAATGCGGGTCCGGTGATGTCGTCTGGCGCGGGCAGTCTGAATGTGTTGATCGGCGGACCGGCGGTTTATCACGGCGAACTCGAACATCGGCCGACGCTCGGCTTCGGACATCCCGCAAAGGCGAGCCACGTGACCTCCGCCCTGGCGCTGGTTGAGCGCACGGTCATTCTGTGGCTCGCGGTACTGATCGTGCTGGCGCTGCTGAGCGTGCCTTTTCAGGGTTGATCGTATGGTTGATGGAACATCTGATCCGGCAGCGCGCGTGAGCAGCGCGAATACCGAAGCGATCGTTCATGGCGGCAATCTGCATGAGGCCGCTGCGCGTTATGGCATTCCGTACGCACAGTGGCTCGATCTGTCGACGGGGATCAATCCGCACGGCTACCCGGTGCCGCCCGTTCCTGCCGATGCATGGCGTCGTCTACCCGACGACGGTGACGATTTCGCCGCCTGCGCCGCGCGTTACTACGGCGCGCCCGATGCCGCACATGTGTTGCCTGTCGCCGGAAGTCAGGCGGCGATTCGCACGCTGCCGACCTTGTTGCCGCGTTCCCGGGTCGGCATTGCATCGCTCACGTATAGCGAATATGCACCCGCGTTTTCGCGGGCCGGCCACGAAGTTGCGCCACTGGATGTAGCTTGGCACGACTTGCCGGACGCGCTCACGCATGTCGTCATCGTCAATCCGAACAATCCGAGCGCCGCGTATCTGAACGCGGACAAGCTGCTGCACTGGCATGCGCAATTGAGCGCGCGCGGCGGCACGCTGCTGGTCGACGAAGCTTTCGCCGATACGATGCCTGCGGAGTCGCTCGCGGGGCGCACGCATCTCGACGGACTGATCGTGTTGCGCTCGCCGGGGAAATTCTTCGGCCTGGCGGGCGTGCGTGCGGGTTTTGTCCTCGCTGCGCCCGCGTTGCTCGACACGTTGCGCAAGACGCTGGGCGCGTGGACGGTCAGCGGTCCCGCACGTCACGCAGTCAAAGCCGCATTCGCCGATGAAGCCTGGCAAGCGCAAATGCGCACGCACCTGGTCAGCGAAAGCGCGCGACTCGTACGCTCATTGCGCGAGCACGGTTTCAGCACACACAGCACGCCACTTTTTGCATGGACCGACGATGTGCGCGCTGCCGCTTTGCATGAAGCGCTCGCGAGACGCGGGGTATGGACGCGGCTTTTTACATCGACGGGCAGTGTGCGGTTTGGCTTGCCCGCGAGCGAACAGGAATGGATGCGCCTCGAAGAATGTCTGAGCGACGCGGTACGCACGATTGATCGCATGCAAGCGCGTTGATGCGTGATTGCGACTACGCGAATTCCCGATTTGAAAAGCCCGACAACGCGCCGCCCCTCTTCTCGCCTGATGAACCAGCCTAACCGCCTTAGCGCCCCACTCAAACACATTGCCTTCGCCGCGTCGGCGTGCCTCCTCGCGCTGCAAGCTCACGCGGCCATCACCGTCACCGACGACACCGGCGCAACCGTCACACTGCCCGCCGCCGCGCAACGCGTGATCAGCCTCGCGCCGCACGTCACCGAATTGCTGTATGCGGCGGGCGGCGGCGCAAAAATGGTCGGGGCCGTGTCGTACAGCGACTATCCGCCCGAAGCAAAACTGTTGCCGCGTGTCGGCGATAACAAGGCGCTGGACCTCGAACGCATCATCGCGTTGAAGCCCGATCTGATCGTGGTATGGCGGCACGGCAATGCGCAGCGTCAACTGGATCGGCTGCGCGGGTTGCACATTCCGCTGTTCTTCAGCGAGCCGCATCGTCTCGACGACGTCGCCGTTTCGCTGACGAAACTCGGGCAACTGCTCGGCACGTCATCGACAGCAGATGCAGCTGCGACGGCTTATCGGCAGAACATTGCCCGCCTGCGCGCGCAGTACGCGAACCGGCCGCCGGTCAGTGTGTTCTACCAGGTGTGGGATAAACCGTTGATGACGCTCAATGGCGAGCACATGATCAGCGACGTGATCGCGTTATGCGGCGGCCGCAATGTGTTCGCTGCACTTCAACCGCTGGCACCGACGGTATCGACCGAGGCGGTGCTCGCCGCGAATCCGGAAGCGATCGTCACGGCTGCCCAAGGCGCGACCCAGCCGGACACGATGTTGCCGCAACTCGGTACATGGCGCGCATGGCCCGGATTGACCGCCGTGGCGAACAACAACCTCTTCGCTATCGACGGCGATCTGATCAACCGGCCCGCACCGCGCATCGCTCAAGGCGCGCAACAGCTTTGCGATGACCTGGAGATTGCGCGCTCACATAGAAAGCCGGCTCAGTAATTCGGTGAGCCTGACCTTGACGCACCCAAGTCACGCGTTCCATCGCACCAGCGTCCATTGCTGCGTCTCGTCGTCCCTGCGCAACCAGACCATGCTGGCCATATCTAGCGACCAGCGCAGACAACGTTCGAGCGGCACGTCCAGCACGATCGACGCAATCGCCCGCATCACCCCTGCGTGCGTGACCACATAAGCGGGTGACAACTCGCGCGTCTGCGCAAACGCGTCGAGCCACGCCCGAACCCGCGCGACGAACTGCGCGACGCTCTCGCCGCCATGCTCGCGCGCGTGCTCGAAGTTGGACGCCCAGTCGTCGAGCAACGCACGATCGATCTCGTCCCAACGCTGCGTTTCCCAATCGCCGAAATCCATTTCCTTCAGACGATCGTCCTGACTCAGCACGCAGCCGAAGTCGTTCGCGATTTCAACGGCCAGCGCGTAGCAACGCGTGAGCGGACTCGAGATCAGTACGCGTGGCGCAGGCACCTGCAACGTGGCGAGCCGCAACGCAAGCGCGCTCGACGCCACCTTCGCGTCTTCGGCGAGCGCCACGTCGCTATGGCCGTAACACACGCCCGCATCGAGCGCGACGGCGGGATGGCGAATCAGGACGATATCCATGCAAGCCCCACCAGGTAAATGCTCAATTCGAAAATCTGCTGCGCGAAGCCGAGACAGTCGCCGGTATAACCGCCGATGCGTCTGACGAAATAACGGCCCATCAGAAAACGAAGCACCAGCAATACCGCGAACGCCGCTGCCGCGAAGCGCCAGTCCGGCGAGCCCACGCCGTTCGGCCACAGCAGCCACGGCAAACCGAACACCGCCGCGCACAGCATAGCGGGGCCGCTCAAACGCTGCGCCACCGGTTTCGCCTTGCCTTCGGCGCGCACGTAGTCGAGTGTGGCCAGATAGCTGATTGCAACAGTGCGGCTCGCAGCATGCGCGGCAATCATCAGACTTGCCGCGCGCCACGGCGGCAACACCGCGAGCGTCTGCCACTTCAACGCGAGCGCGACGATTAGCGCGATGGCGCCGAAAGCACCGATGCGCGAATCATGCATGATTCGCAACACGTCTTCGCGCGTATAGGCGCCACCGAACGCATCGACACAATCGGCGAGACCGTCTTCGTGAAACGCGCCCGTCACCAGCAGCGACGCGGCCATCGACAGCAGCACCGCGACGGCCGCCGGAAACACATGCAGCGCAGCCAGATAAACCAGCGCGCTCAACCCGCCGATCAATACACCGACAAATGGAAAATAGCGCGCGGCCGCATTCAGATAATGCGGCTCGAAACCGACCCAGCGCGGCACGGGCACTCGCGTGAAATAGCCGAGCGCCGTGAAGAAGTAGCGCAATTCCGCGAGCGGGTTCATAGCAGATTCATGAGCAGGGCAATATCTGTTCGATTCGTTGGATCAACTCACGCGTCGCGATTTTCGACACCGGCCGAATCGAAGCTCGCCATCTCGTTGATGAACGCCGTCGCCGCGCGCAACAGCGGCACCGCGAGCGCCGCGCCGGTACCTTCACCGAGACGCAGATCGAGCGACAACAGCGGCTGCGCGCCTAAATGATCGAGCATGCGGCGGTGTCCCGCCTCGTTCGACGCATGCGCGAACACGCAGTATTCACGCAGGTTCGGCGCAAGCGCATCGGCGACCAGCAACGCGGAAGTCGCGATGAAACCGTCGACCAGAATCGTCATACGCGCTTCGGCGGCAGCGAGGTACGCGCCCGCCATCATCGCGATTTCGAAGCCGCCGAACGTGGCCAGCACCTCCAGCGGATTCGTCACGCTGATGTGGCGCGCGAGCGCCGCCGCCAGCACGTTGCGCTTCTTCGCGAGGCCCGCGTTGTCGAGACCCGTGCCGCGACCGACGCACTCGTCGACCGGCACGTTGCACAAGCGGCTCATCAGACACGCAGCCGCCGACGTATTCGCGATGCCCATCTCGCCGAAACCGATCACGTTGGTGCCGAGCGCCGCGTGGTGCCGTACCCGCTCAGCGCCCGCCTGCATCGCCGCGAGCGCCTGCGCGTCGGTCATCGCGGGTTCGCGCGCGAAGTTGCGCGTGCCGCCCGCAATCGGAATGTCGACAAGTCCGTTCGTCGACGGCAACGGCGTGGCAATGCCCGCGTTGACCACTTCGAGTTCGATTCCTGCGACGCGGCTCAACGCATTGATCGCCGCCCCGCCCGCGAGAAAGTTCGCCGCCATCTGCGCGGTGACTGCTTGCGGATACGGGCTCACGCCTTCGGCAGCAATGCCGTGATCGCCCGCGAAGACGATCATCGCGGGACGCTGCACCGTGGGATGCGTGGTGCGCTGGATCAGGCCCATCTGACGGGCAAGCGCCTCAAGCCGGCCGAGGCTGCCCGGCGGCTTCGTCTTGGTATCGATGATGTGCTGCAACTCGGCGCGCAACGTTTGATCGAGCGGCGGGACTTCGGGCAAACCGGTCGGGCGTGGCAAGGAAGTCATAAGCGTCTTCTGAAGTATGTTTTGGATGAAACGGTTAATTTGCTGCTGTGTCATTAGCGGCATTCGATTCGTGACGAACACGCGGCGCGGGAATCAGCGCCTCGTGCTCACCGTCGCGAATCAGGATCAGCGGATAGCCGAATGCACGGCTGGTCAATTCGGGCGTGAGCACGTCATGCACCGGTCCGGCAAATGCGCGCCCTTCTCCATCGAGCAGCAGCGCATGCGTCGCGAAACGGCGCGCGAGATTCAGATCGTGACACGAAAACATCACGGTACGACGCGGTTCGCGCGCCCAGGCCGTCAGCGCTTCCAGGCAGTCGATCTGATGATGCAGATCGAGATGTGACAGCGGTTCGTCGAGCAGTAACAACGGCGCGTCCTGACATAACACCGCCGCGAGCGCCACCCGTTGACGCTCGCCGCCCGACAATGAAAGCACGTCGCGCGCGGCGAACGCGGCCAACCCCAGCAGATCGAGCGCAGCATGCGCCGCATCGCGATCGGCGTCACGCTCCCAGCCCCAGCCGTTCAGATGCGGGAAGCGGTTCAGTGTGACGATGTCGAGCACGCTCGCGCTGAATGCGTCGGGTGCGCTTTGCGGCATCAATGCGCGCCGCTGCGCGAGCGGCAGCGGCTGCCAGTCGCGCAAACGTATGCCGTCCAGTTCGACCTGTCCCGCCGACGCCTGCCGCAAACCCGCGAGCGTCGACAACAACGTCGTCTTGCCCGCGCCGTTCGGTCCCGCGACACACCAGATTTCGCCGGGATAAAACGTGTGCGTGAACGCGTCGAGCAAGATACGCGAACCGGCGCGCAAGGTCACGCCTTGCGCGCTGAGCGCGTGTTGCTGAGAGTTATCGCGAGCTTGCATCATCGGCGCCTGCGCAGCAGCATCCACAGAAAAATGGGTACACCGATGATCGACGTAATCACGCCGACCGGCAATTGCGCGGGCGCGATCACCGTGCGCGCGATCAGGTCCGCGCCCATCACCGCGACGCCGCCGCCGAGCGCGGCGGCCGGTAACAACATGCGCTGATCGTTGCCGAACGCGAGTCGCAGCATATGCGGCACCACGAGTCCGACGAAGCCGATGGTGCCCGCGGTCGTCACTGCTGCAGCAGCCGCGAGCGACGCCACCAGATACACGCGCAAACGCAGCGGCATCACCGCGACGCCGAGCGCTTGCGCGGCGGCATCGCCACGCAACAGAACATTCAGACGCGGCGCGACCGGCACGATGACCAGCAGCGCGACGACCAGCGCCACGAGCGCGGTCCACGGCATCGCGCCGCCGTTGAGGTCGCCGGTCAGCCAGAACAGCATGCCGCGCAGACGGCTGTCGGGTGCGAGGTTGAGCAGCAGCGTGATCAGCGCGCCCCACCCAGCCGCGATCACCGCGCCTGTCAGCAGCAAACGCGGCGACGTGTCTTGCGGTTCGCCGCGCCACAACTCGCGGCGAGCGAGACCGAGCACCAGCAAAATCGACACGAACGCGCCAGCGAATGCACCGGCGTCAACGATCCACCACGCGCAACCGGCGATCATCGCGAGCAGCGCAAAGGTCGCCGCGCCGCCCGATACGCCCAATATGTACGGCTCGGCCAACGGGTTGCGCAACAGCACCTGCAACAACGCGCCCGCCAATGCGAGCAATGCGCCGCACGCAAAACCGGCCAGCGCGCGCGGCAAACGCAGCGTGCGGACGATCTCGCCAGCAAGGTCGCCCGACTCGACCGGCGACGCCGTGAACGCATGCGACGGCAGCAACGCCGACAACACGCGTCCCGGTGCGAGCGACACGCTGCCCAATGCGAGCGACGCGAGCAGCACCGCCAGCGCGACGCAGGCGAGCGCGAGCCAGATCGCGGCCGCGCGCCTCGCGCTCATCACGCGCACGGCAGCGGGCATCGAAACCGGAGGACGATTCATCCGCGTGATCTCAACGCAGCGCGCGCGTCACTGCTGCTGCCAACCGATCGTGACATACGCACCGCGTCGCGGCGAGTTATACGAGTAGGCCGTTTCATAGTCCTTGTTCAACAGATTGTCGATTTGCGCGGTGACGTACCACGCTTTCGTGATGTTGTAGCGCGCCGACAGATTGACGATGCCATAGCCGCCCAGATCGCCGCTGCTGTCGCTACGCGCGCCGCTCACGATCCATTCGCCGCCCACGCGCCACCCTGCAATGCTGCGATTCACCGCCAGCGAGCCGAAGCGCCGCGCGCGCCGCACGAGGTCGACATCGTTGTCGAGGTCGACGGGATTTTGCAGCGTCAACGAGGCACGCACGTCCGTCTTGCCGACATGTCCGCTCCACGAGCCTTCGAGCCCCTGCACCTTCGCACGGCCGACATTCTCGGCCAGATAGATGCCGGGCGACACTTCGGGATAGTCGATCAGATTCGAATAGCGGGTCTGGAATGCGCTCAGGCGCATCACGCCAAGCGCATTCGATGCGTACTGCAACGCGGCTTCGATCGAATGACTGCGCTCCGGTTTGATCGACGGATTGCCGCTGTACGGATAGTACAGATCGTCGAAACTCGGGGCGCGGAACGAATCCGAATAGCTTGCGGTTGCCTTCCAGTTCCCGGTGATGTCGAAACCGTAGCCGAGATAGTAACTGTTCGCTCCGCCGAAATCGGAATACTGGTCGTGCCGTACGTTCGCCTGAATCTGGTTGCGCCCGAAGCGTCCCGTATAGCCGACGAAACCCGAATCGACGTGACGGTCGGGCGCGGCAAAGGTGTCCGATTCGAGCGTCTGATCGAGATGTTCGTAGCCGACCTGAAGTTTCTGTTGAGCGGCCAATGCAAAATCGTTCTGCCACGTGTACTGACGATTGTCGGTGTCGAAGCGGCCGTTATAGATGCCGTTGGTGTTCGACACACTGCGGTCGTCGCCTTCAGACACGATGAAATGCGTGGTCCACCAGTCGGTCAGCTTGCCGTTCGCGAAGACCGACGCCTGGCGCACCTTGCTGTACAGATTGTTCAGATCGGTCGGCTCGCCGTACGCGTTGTCGTAACTGTTGTTGCCGTTCGACTGGAAGAACGTGACGCCCGCGTCCCATTGGTCGTTGAACTTGTGACGCAACGAAGCCGAGATGCTCTCGTTCAGATAGCCGTTCGCATTCGGATTCGCGCCCGGCGCCTGGGCGGGGTTGAGCGACGAAAAGCCGTCGTCTTTCGAGCGCGCGAGCGAGATGCTGAAGGTCGTGTTGCCGTCTTTGTCGAGTGCGCCGTTCACGCCCATCTGCTGGGTCTGCGTGTGATAGCTGCCGTAGCCCACCGAAAAATTGAAGCGCGGCGGATGATCGCCGCCGTCTTTCGTGAACACCTGCACCACCCCGCCGATCGCACCCGAGCCGTATAACGCGGACACGTTGCCGTTCACGACTTCGACGCGGTCGATCTGATCGAGCGGGATCTGCGAGATTTGCGCCGAACCGAGACTCACGGAATCCACCCGCACGCCGTCGATCAGCAACAGCGATTGCGTCGACGACGCGCCGCGCAAGAACAGGCTCGCCGTCGAACCAGGGCCACCTGTCCGCGAGATTTGCGCACCCGGCGCGAGTTGCAACAGACCGGGCAAGTCGGTGGCGGTGGTGTCGGCGAGATCCTGCTGATCGAATAACGTGGTCTGCGGAATCGTGTCCGCGAGCGGTTGCGGCGTGCGCCCCGCGGTCACGACGACGGGCGACAATAGCGTGGACGAATCATCTGCAGCGGACACATCGCCCGATGACGATGATGACGACGCCGATTCAGACGTAGCAGCGGCAGCAGAATCTGCAGCATCCGAAGCGGACGTGGACGAAGATGGCGATGCAGCACTCTGCGCATGCACGACGAGCGGCAGGCTCGCAAACGCGAGCAGCACCGCGCGAGCGATGGGGGACAACATGGGATGGCATTCCTGTGGATAGCGTGCGCGGCCCGCTTCCCCGCAGGCCGATGCGTAACGAGGCACCCCCGTATTTAACATTTTCGCGGGGGACGTGCCTCTCCCTCTGGCCGGTATCCGGGCTGGCGACACATCGATCCCACCTTCCCACGCGTAACGCGCAGTGGCACACTCACATGTTGAGCTTCAAACACGCGATCAGGATCGACCTGCATGACGAATGCGGTCGCTTACCGTTGCGGGGGCAGCGCAGGTTAGCGCGTTCCGGTTCACGGAACATGCGCCCTGCTTCCCGTTTAACTGCGCACTGTTGAAAAGCGCGCGGGCACCAGAGTGCGGCAAGTTTAGGAGCGGCCTCGAAGTGCGTCAAGAACGGTTGCACCATCGCAAGCCGTTCTGTTAAATGCAGAATATTGTCCGACCGGCGAGGTGTTTTTCATCATAAGGTCGATAAAAGCCTGCATAAAGCAATGTTGTTACGTCTCGAAACGAGACAATTGTCGGAACCTGCGATATTCCGCGCTAAAATGCAATGTCTTTAGAGGACGCAGCACATGCTCACCGAACTCGAATCACTTTCACAGAATATCGGCAAGCTGATCGCGATCAGCCAACGCCACAATGAAGCGCGAATCGCGCTCGAAGATCAGCTCGCCCAATCACGCGCCGAAGCAGAAGCTACGCGCACGGAACTTGCACTGTTGCGCGAAGAGCGCGACGCATTGCAGGCCGAACGCGATGCGCTGTCCGCGAAAATCGACGACGCTCAGGTGCGCCTGAATGCAATTCTCGAGAAACTGCCGCGGGCCCGCGCGAACAGCGAGCCGGATAACCAGCTCGATCTGCTCGAGCCTGCTCAGCACGCTGTCGAAGCGGAGAGCGAAGTGACCCGCCACGGAGAAAATGCATGACCACCAAGCAGATCGAAGTATCGATTCTCGACGTGCCCTATCGCCTCGCGTGCTCGCCGGAAACGGAAGGCGCACTGCTTGAAGCGGTTGCTCGCGTCGACGCCGAAATGTCGAAGATCCGCAATAACAGCAACGTGCGCGGCACGGATCGCATTGCCGTCATGGCTGCGCTGTCGCTGGCATCGGAACTGCTTAGGCTCCAATCGAGCGTTAGACACGGAGAAGCATTTCCTGCAGAGGAAATCCGGCGTACAATGCATCAAATGAACGAACAACTGGGTACTGTGATTCAGCAGTACAACATGCAGTAAGTAGCAGTCGGTCCTGAGATCCACTGCGGATTCAAACGAAGGTGAGTCAATCTCGGCAAACGTTTGAGTTCAATCGTTTAAGCTTCATCGGTTTAGCTTCCCTGCCTGGTTCGCCAAGGTCATATATTCCTTGAACCAATGCCATGTGCACGGTTGCGGAAATTTGTAGCACGGGTGTGCGCGTCACTCTGTCTGATGTACCCGAAGTGTTGCTAACTGCGACCAATTCTGAACCCCCGGTTCAGGATGCCGGCCTAGCGGCTAAGGCGGGGACCTTATCTAGAACGGCATCGGACTTCGGTTCGATGCCGTTTTTCTTTGGGCTCCGGTTTCACGTACGTTTTCTCCGTTCGCGTTTTTCGTTCGTGCCGTCAAGCCCTTAACGTCAACCACGTTCAATTCGATTCATGCGCTACTGGCTAATGAAGTCCGAACCGGACGAAGCGAGCATCGACCATCTCGCCAACGCACCGCACCACACGTTACCGTGGACCGGCGTGCGCAATTATCAGGCGCGCAATTTCATGCGCGACATGATGCAGGTCGGCGACGGCGTGCTGTTCTATCACTCGAGCTGTCCTCAACCCGGCATCGCGGGGCTCGCGGAGGTCTCGTCCACTGCCTACCCGGACCCGACACAGTTCGACAGGAAGAGCCCGTACTACGACGAAAAGTCGTCGCAGGAAACGCCGCGCTGGTTGCTCGTCGACGTCGTATTCAAAAAGAAAATTCCGCTGATTCCGCTCGCAACTTTGCGTGAGCACGAAGAATTGCAGGACATGCGCGTGCTCGCCAAGGGCAACCGTTTGTCGATCACGCCGGTGACCGAAGCCGAGTGGCGCTTCATCACGAAGCGGCTTGTTTAAGACTCGCGTGAAGCCTGTTCGACGTCGATGTAAAACCGGGTCGCGACGATTAAAGCAAAGTGAGATCAGGGAACCAAGCTCAGGTTACAAGCGCCTAACGGACGCACAGAGGGACTGGCAAACAGCGTGCCATTTGTCGCACGCCGTTCGTGCCAATCGTGCATCAACCTGTTCAAGCAAGGAGTCGAGCAATGACAAAAAACACCGCACGGGCAGTCGCACTCGCGCTTATCTGCTCCGCACCCGTCGCGCTTACGCTGACCCCGACCCTCACGCGCGCGCAAGGCGTCATGCAAGCTCAGCCTTCGGGCGTGCTGTCGCTGAATGCACAAGCTAGCGCGGAAATTCAGCAGGACGTAGTCGATATCACGCTGTTTTACGAGCAGGAAGCGAGCGATCCGTCGGCGCTCACGTCCACGCTGAATCAACGTGCCGATTCGGCGCTGCAGAAAGCGCGCGGCGTGAGCGGTGTGACGGCTCACACCGGTTCGTTCTCGATCTTCCCGTCCACCGATCGTGATGGACGCATTTCTGCGTGGCGCGGCCGCACGGAGGTCGTGCTCGAATCGCACGACTTCGCGGCGGCGTCAAAACTCGCGGGGCAAATGGCATCGATCATGCAGGTCGGCAACGTGCAGTTCTCGCTGTCGCCGGAAGCGCAACGCGCCGCCGAGCAGAAGCTCACGGGCGAGGCGATCAGGTCGTTCCGCGAGCAGGCCGCATCGTCGGCACAGGCGTTTGGATTCAGTGGATATTCGATCCGCGAGGTCAGCGTCAATCATGGCGGCGTGATGCCGCGTCCCATGATGATGATGAGCGCGCGCGCCATGGGCGCAGACGCGAAAGCCGCAGCGCCGATGCCGCTCGAAGGCGGTACGTCGACAGTAACGGTCAACGTGTCGGGCTCGGTGCAGATGAAGTAACGCGCTGTATCGCGCTCGATAGTCCGGTTGAAATGACAAACGCCACGGCATGCCGTGGCGTTTGTCTTTAAGCATTCGCTACGGGCAACCCGTAGCGATCAGATCAAATCAGATCAGCTTGCGCTCACGGCCTGTGCCGGTTGCCGCCGCGCACGCTTATACGACCACACGAGCAGGCCGATGCCCACGAGAATCATCGGCAGAGACAGCCATTGACCCATGGAAAGACCCATGGCGAGCAGCCCGAGGAAGTCGTCCGGTTCACGCGCAAACTCAACCGTGAAGCGAGCGAGGCCGTAGCCAATCAGGAACACCGCGGAAATCGAGCCCATCGGCTTCGGTTTGCGCGAAAAGAAAATCAGCACGAAGAACAGCGCAATGCCTTCGAGCGCGATCTCATACAGTTCCGACGGATGCCGCGGCAGCATGTGATATTGCGCGAACACTTCGTTCAGATGCCATTGCGCGGCCAGTTGCGGATGCGCGGAAAGCCACGCGGCGTCGTCCGGTGCGGCGCCTGGAAACAGCATCGCCCAAGGCGCGGACGGATCGGTCACGCGTCCCCACAACTCACCGTTGATGAAGTTGCCGAGACGTCCTGCGGCGAGCCCGGTGGGCACCATCGGCGCAACAAAGTCGGTGACCTGCAGCCACGAGCGCTTGCGTTGATACGCGAACAGCACCATCGCGATGGTCACGCCGAGGAAGCCGCCGTGAAACGACATGCCGCCCTGCCATACCTTGAAGATGTCGAGCGGATGCGCGAAATAAAAGCTCGCCTTATAGAACAGCACATAGCCGAGACGGCCGCCGAGGATGGTGCCGAGCACGCCGTAAAACAGCATGTCGTCGATATCTTTCGCGGTCCAGCCTTGCGCGGCGACATACGGCAAACGCAGACGCAGCCGTCCGACGACGATCGCCGCGATGAACGCGACGAGGTACATCAGTCCATACCAGCGCACTGCGAGCGGCCCCAGATGAATGGCAATGGGGTCGAAATTCGGATGAATGAGCATCGTGTTGTTATGGGCAGTTCAGGTTCAGAAGCGGAGTTACTAAAGCAATTCGGCAGCGGATAACGGTAACGGGCAGCGGCCCGCATGGCATCCGGCGCATGCATTTGACGGTCCAGCGCGCGATGCGTTCGCGGCAACGCCGCTAGACACGCAACGCGGCGGCCTCCGGTGCGACGGTAGCAGCGTAAGCCCGCACGATCTCGATGAAGCCCGCCAGCACCGGACTCACCTCGTCCGTGCGCCACACCAGCCCCGTCTCGATCACCGGCACCGACTCCGCGAGCGGCCGGTACACCACCCCCGTGCGGCGCAGGTTACGCAACGATTGCGGCACGAGTGCGACGCCCATTCCGGCGGACACCAGGCTGACGATCGTCTGCATCTGGATGGCCTCCTGGCCGATCCTGGGTGCGACGCCCGCCACGCCGTAGCAATCCATAATGATGTCATAAAAGCCAGGCGCCAGACGTCTGGGGAAGATCACGAGCGGCGTATCGGCCACGTCGAGCAGGCTGACCGGCGCATCGAGCCACCCGGCGTGCGGGTCTCCGAAGGCGCCGTGCGCACCGCCCAGCCGCGCGGAAGCTTCCGTCGACATCGCGATCACCAGCGGCTCACGCGCGATCGGCAGCCACGAAAGCTGCGCGGCATGACGCGGCGGCAGCGGCGCGATCACCAGACCGGCGTCGATGCGCCCCGCCACCAGTTCATCCACCTGCACGTCGCTGGTCGCCTCGGTCAGTTCAAGCCGCACTCGCGGATGACGCACGCCGAAGTCGCGCAGCAAAGGCGGCAGCAAGCCGTAATCGGCGGTGGAAACGAAGGCCAGCGACAACCCGCCCGCCTCCCCGCGT
The DNA here is from genome assembly GCF_900099835.1 of Paraburkholderia fungorum. Lineage (NCBI taxonomy): Bacteria > Pseudomonadati > Pseudomonadota > Betaproteobacteria > Burkholderiales > Burkholderiaceae > Paraburkholderia > Paraburkholderia fungorum. Next base: position 1,128,082 of record NZ_FNKP01000001.1, on the reverse strand, counting down.
GCAAGGCTCTGCGCGAGCGGCCGCAGCCCTTCGGCGTCTGCGAGCAGCCGCTGCACCTCGGGCAACAGATCGGCGCCCACCCGCGTGAGCTTGACCGAACGCTTGGTGCGTTCGAACAGCTCCACGCCCAACGTCTCCTCCAACGCCCGGATGGCTTGCGACAAAGGCGGCTGCGTCATCGAAAGACGCACGGCGGCACGCCCGAAGTGCCGCTCTTCGGCAACAGTGACGAAATAGCGCAACTGGCGCAGATCCGGGATGGCAGGCAGCATGATTAATATATTTTACGACCTAATAGCACCTGAATAATATATTGGACGCGCGTTTCCCGAAACTGCATCCTTGGATGGCGCGTCGGAGCTACTACACTGAATTGACGCGCCGGCGACGCAAGCGGCCGACGCTGCCGCAACACCGTCATCGCAGCCCCGGCCGGGAAAGACCCGGCCGCATCACCTCGCAAATACCCGCCGCCGCGTTCCACCCACGCAGCCCGGCTCAAAACAAAATCGATTGGAGGCCCCATGGCATACAACCGTCGTTCGAAAAACATCACGCAGGGCGTCGCGCGCTCGCCGAATCGCTCGATGTACTACGCGCTCGGCTATCAGAAGGAAGATTTCGACAAGCCGATGATCGGCATCGCCAACGGCCACTCGACCATCACGCCGTGCAACGCGGGCTTGCAGCGTCTCGCCGACGCCGCCGTCGTCGCGGTCAAGGGCGCCGACGCGAATCCGCAGATTTTCGGCACGCCGACGATTTCGGACGGCATGTCGATGGGCACCGAAGGCATGAAGTACTCGCTGGTGTCGCGCGAAGTGATCGCCGACTGCATCGAAACCTGCGTGCAAGGCCAGTGGATGGACGGCGTCGTCGTGATCGGCGGCTGCGACAAAAACATGCCCGGCGGCATGATCGGCCTCGCGCGGATGAACGTGCCCGGCATCTACGTGTACGGCGGCACGATCCGGCCCGGCAACTGGAAGGGCGTCGATCTGACCATCGTGTCGTCGTTCGAGGCGGTCGGCGAATTCACGGCGGGCCGGATGTCGCAGGAAGACTTCGAGGGCGTCGAGAAGAACGCGTGCCCGTCGACGGGATCGTGCGGCGGCATGTACACCGCCAACACGATGAGTTCGTCGTTCGAGGCGCTCGGCATGTCGCTGCTGTATTCATCGACGATGGCCAATCCCGACCAGGAAAAGGTCGACTCGGCCGCGGAATCCGCGCGCGTGCTGGTCGAGGCGGTCAAACAGGACCTCAAGCCGCGCGACATCATCACGAAGAAGTCGATCGAAAACGCCGTTGCGCTGATCATGGCGACCGGCGGATCGACCAACGCCGTGCTCCACTATCTGGCGATTGCGCATGCGGCCGAGGTGGAATGGAGCATCGAGGACTTCGAGCGCATGCGCAAGAAGGTGCCGGTGATCTGCGATCTGAAGCCGTCCGGCCAGTACGTCGCCACCGATCTGCACAAGGCGGGCGGCATCCCGCAGGTCATGAAGCTCCTGCTCGACGCGGGCATGCTGCACGGCGACTGCATCACGATCACCGGCAAGACGCTCGCCGAAGAACTGAAGGACGTGCCGTCCAGACCGCGCGCCGATCAGAAGGTGATTTTTCCGATAGACAAAGCGCTGTACAAGGAAGGCCATCTCGCGATCCTCAAGGGCAATCTCGCGGAAGATGGCGCGGTCGCCAAGATCACCGGCCTGAAGAACCCGGTGATCACCGGCCCGGCTCGCGTGTTCGACGACGAGCAAAGCGCGATGGACGCGATTCTGTCCGACAAGATCGTTGCGGGCGACGTGGTCGTGCTGCGCTACCTCGGTCCGAAAGGCGGCCCCGGCATGCCGGAGATGCTCGCGCCGACCTCGGCGATCATCGGCAAGGGTTTGGGTGAAAGCGTCGGCCTCATCACCGATGGCCGTTTTTCGGGCGGCACGTGGGGTATGGTGGTCGGCCACGTCGCGCCGGAAGCATTCGTCGGCGGGACGATTGCGTTCGTGCAGGAAGGCGACTCGATCACGATCGACGCGCACAAGCTCCTGCTGCAACTCAATATCGACGACGCCGAATTGCAACGCCGCCGTGCTGCATGGCAGCAACCGAAACCGCGCTACACACGCGGCGTGCTGGCGAAATATTCGGCGCTGGCATTGCCTGCCAACAAGGGAGCGGTAACGGGTTAGTGCCAGCCACGCGGCCGAAGCCGGCCGCATCGAAGCGCAAAGGGGCGCACGGAAAACCGTGCGCCCCTTTCCTTTTATAATGCTTGCACCACAAGTCGGGCCCCCGCCCCGACGGAGACCATAATGAAAAGCACGTCGTATGCAGCGTTCGCAGCATCGGCTTTATTGGGCGCGGCGTTGAGCGTCAACAGTTCACCTGTGCACGCCGAAGCCGCGGGCCTCGCGCTGGCCCAGCAACAGAACTGCATGAGCTGCCACTCCGTCACACGCTCTTTCATGGGACCGGCGCTGCACGATGTCGCGATGAAATATGCCGGACGCGACGACGCGCCGGTTTATCTGAAGCACAAGATTCTGGATGGCAGCGCGGGCGTGTGGGGACCGGTGCCGATGCCCGCGAATACGCAACTCACGCCCGATCAGGCGGCCGCGCTGGCAAGCTGGGTGTTGACGCTCAAATGAAAACGGCGTCCTGTTAAAGACGCCGTTCCTGCTTCATTCAGACTCGCTTCTCCGGGCTTTCTTCATCAGCCTCGGCCCGAGCGCCGCGCGATTTCTTCTTCGACCGCTTCCCTCACCCAGCCGCTCAGTTCGGTTTCCAGAGTCAGCGCGACTTCACGCGTGATCTGGCTGACGAGCAACGTAGTGTGCTCCTGCAACGCATCACGGCAACGCGCTTCGATGATGCCGCGTCCCTCGCCCGTCAGAAAACCCGCAAAGCGTCCACGCAGACGCTCGGCGATGACTTCAGCGTCCAGATCCGGCTGCGAAAGCGCTACCGTTTCGTGGGCGATATCGGGCGGCACGATCGAGCCGGCCTCGACCGGTGCAACAGGCTCGGCGCGATCGAAAACACCGGCCGACGACGCAGGCGCGCCATTGTTATGCACCACAGCAGGATGCGCGGCTTGCGGCGCGATCACCGGCTCAGGCGCGAGCGTTTCTTCTTCGGCAAGCACGGGCTGCGTCGCCAGAACAGGCTCGTCTGCATGCGACGGCCGAGGTGCGAGCACGGGTTCGGCCTTGAAGCTCGGCTCTCTCGGCACGTCCGGCTCAAGCGCCGGCGGCACCGCCCCGCCCGACGGCGAACGCACCTGGCCCGGCACGAGAATCTCGTGCAAAACCGGGATCGAATTGTCGTTGGGATCGGACATGGGGTTCTCCTCCGTGTTCTAGTCGAAGCCGAAGCAGAGCAACTGCGCATGCACATCGGACTCGCGACACCTGATGCCACGAACCCTGCGCAATGCGGCGGAACGAATCCTAGCTGCCCTGCTTGTAGTTGTTCAAAGCATAGCCGCGATCGCGATAGAAGCGATACCGCTCGCGGCCTGCAACGAGTTCGTCGTGTGCGTTACCGACCACTTCCAGCAATCTTTCGAAGCGCGCGAACTGCGCCGGCACCGTTGCGCCGAGATTGAGCAGCACCTGATGATGCGGCACGTCGTCGAGATTCGTGGTCAGTACGATGGGAGTTTGCGCGGCGAGCGGCGTGCCCGCCATGCAATGCGGGACGAAGTCGAGCGGAGAGAAGGTCCACAACTGTTCGTCGAATACCCGCAGGCGCTCGGGTTCGGCCAGCACGATGGTCGGCTGGCCGGCCAGATACGCCTTGCGGATCAGACGGCACGCATACAGCAGCGAGTCGCCGACGTTCGAGTGGAAATCGATTCTCGTCATCGGCGGCTCCCTACGTTCTGCGTGCGCTGCGCGACTGCTGTTACCACGCCGCCCGCAGGCTTACTGCATTGCGTCATTATGCAGCGCGACCGTCAGCGGCCCGGTCGATCAGGAACTGCGCGAGCAGCGGCACCGGACGGCCGGTAGCGCCCTTCGCCGCGCCGCTCTTCCACGCGGTGCCGGCGATGTCCAGATGCGCCCACGGATACGCTTCGGTGAAGCGCGACAGGAAGCACGCCGCCGTCACGCTGCCCGCCGGACGGCCGCCGATGTTCGCGATATCGGCGAAATTCGACTTGAGCTGGTCCTGGTACTCGTCGTCGAGCGGCAGGCGCCAGGCCGGGTCCAAAGCTTCACGCGATGCGTCGAGCAACTCGCCCGCCAGCGCGTCGTCTTTCGAGAACAGGCCGCTGTTGTGGTGACCCAGCGCGATGATGCACGCGCCCGTGAGCGTGGCGATGTCGATCACCGCAGCCGGCTTGAAGCGCTCGGCGTACGTCAGTGCGTCGCACAGGATCAGACGGCCTTCGGCGTCGGTGTTCAGCACTTCGATCGTCAAGCCCTTCATGCTGGTGACGATGTCGCCCGGCTTGGTGGCGGTGGCGGACGGCATGTTTTCCACCGCCGGAATGATGCCGACGACGTTGATCTTCAGCCCCATTTCGGCGACCGCGCGCAACGTGCCCAGCACCGAACCGGCGCCGCACATGTCGTACTTCATCTCGTCCATGCCCTCGCCCGGCTTCAGCGAGATGCCGCCGGTGTCGAACGTGACGCCCTTGCCGACCAGCACCACCGGCGCGGCCTTCGCGGCGCCGCCCTGGTATTGCAGCACGATGAACTGCGCCGGCTCGACCGATCCCGCCGTGACCGACAGGAACGAGCCCATTTTCAGCGCTTCGCATTGCTTCTCGCCGAGCACTTCGACTTTCAGCTTCCAGTCTTTAGCGAGTTTCTTCGCGGTGTTCGCGAGGTAGGTCGGCGTGCAGACATTGCTCGGCAGATTGCCGAGGTCGCGCGTCAGGTCCATGCCGTTGGCGAGCGCGGCACCCTGCTTCGCGGCCAGCTTGGCGGCTTTCTCGTCGCCCGTGTTGACGCTGAAGACGATGCGCTTCAACGCGCGCGCCGTGGTGTCCGGCTTGGACTTCATCTGCGTGAACTTGTAGGTCAGCTCGCGCAGCGCGAGGATGGCGGCGCGCACGCCCCAGTCGGCCGTGCGTTCCAGCACCGGCAATTGCGCCAGCGTGAACGTGACCTGCACGACCTTGGTGGGCAGCAGCGCGCGCCAGGCGGACCGCACGGCGTCGCCGTAGGCTTTCTGACTGAAAGCGTCCTGTTTGCCGAGGCCGACCAGCAGCACGCGCGATGCGCCGATGCCCGAGACCTCGTGCAGGAACAGCGTGGTGCCGGCTTTGCCATCCATATCGCCGGCCTTGATGATGCGCGTCAACAGGCCACGGGTGGCCTCGTCGATCTCAAGCGCTGCGCCCGAGAGCGTTTGCGACTCGAACACACCAATGACGATGCAATCCGATTTCCCGGTCAGGAAACCGTTTGACGAGCCTTTGGTCCAATCACAGGCTTTTATGCTAAAGTCCATCGCGCTTGTCCTCGGATAAAATCTGGGCTTAGGATGAAAGCCGCAATTATCCGCTATTTTTCCCGCGGCGGCTGCACCGGAGACGTGACGGGAAGCAACCCCCGCGTCACCGAGAGCGCCCCCTCTCGCCATCAATAATGATCTTCGAACGCTCCCTCCAGCGCGAACTCGCGTATACGGCTGGTGCCGTGTTCATGGTTCTCCTCACGCTCGTGCTGACGACGATGATGATTCGCATCGTCGGCTTCGCGGCCTCGGGTGAGATCGACCCGCGCGACGTGCTGGTCCTCATCGGCCTGACCGTGATCGGCTACCTGGCGATCATGCTTGTCGCGACCCTGTTCGTGTCGATCCTGTTCGTCCTCACCCGCTGGTACAAAGACTCCGAGATGGTCGTCTGGCTGTCGTCGGGCGTCAGCCTTACGCAGTTCATCAAGCCGATCGGTATTTTTGCCACGCCGATCATCATCCTCATCTGCTTTTTCGTGTTCGTCGGCTGGCCGTGGTCGAACCAGCAGAGCAAGCTGATCCGCGCGCGCTTCCAGCAGCGCGACGAGGTTTCGCTGCTCGCGCCGGGCCAGTTCCGCGAGTCGGCTACCAGCCACCGGGTGTTCTTCATCGAGAAGATGTCGCCCGACCAGGGGCACGTCGAGAACGTGTTCGTGACCAGCACCGAGAACGGCAAGGTCAACGTGGTGGTGTCGAAGAACGGCCATACCGAAACGCATAAGAACGGCGACCGATTCGTCGTGCTTGAAAACGGCCGGCGTTACGACGGCGAACCTGGGCATCCCGACTTCCGGATCATGGAATTCGAGCGCTATGGCGTGAAGATCCAGAGCCAGCCGGTGGTCAATACGCCGACCACAACCGGTACACCCACGCTCGCGCTGCTGCGCAATCCGACCAATGACAACCTCGCCGAATTCGCGTGGCGCGCGGGTCTGCCGCTGATCGCGATCAACCTGATGCTGCTGGCCATTCCGCTAGCGCACCAGAACCCTCGGCGCAGCCGCACCATCAATCTGGTGATGGCCGTGCTGATCTATCTGACGTATTCGAATTTGCTGAACGTGGTGCAGTCGTGGATCGAGCAGGGCAAGATGTCGTTCGGCGTGGGGCTCGTGATCCTGCACGTCATCGTCGCGGCGATCGTCGCGTTCATTTTCTGGCTGCGCGTGCGCAACCGGCCGCTCTTCACGCGCGCCATGTTTAGCCGTTCGGGAGCCTGACCGATGCGCATCTATGAAAGGTATTTCGCGCGTCAGATCTACCTCACCTTCATCTTCATCCTGTTTGCGTTTTCGGGTCTGTTCTTCTTCTTCGACCTGATCAACGAACTGAATTCGGTCGGCCACGGCAACTACAAGTTCCAGTACGCGGTGCTGCGGGTCGCGTTGCAAACGCCGTCGCGCTTCTACGAAATCATTCCGGTCGCCGCGCTGATCAGCGCGATCTACGTGTTCGCGCAGATGGCGGCGAATTCCGAGTACACGATTTTCCGCGTCTCCGGTCTCGCGACGAATCAGGCGCTGCGCTCGCTAATGAAAATCGGCATTCCGCTGGTATTTCTGACGTATCTGATCGGCGAAGTGGTCGGTCCGTACACGGATCAACTGTCGGAACGCGTGCGGCTCGAAGCGTTGGGCTCGTCGGTGTCAAGCAACTTCCAGTCGGGCGTGTGGGTGAAAGACACGCTCACCGCGCGCGCGGATGGCGAGCAGGTCACGCGCTTCGTGAACGTCGGCGAACTGAAGCCGGACGCGACGATCAGTAACGTGCGGATTTACGAATTCGATTCGAAGTTCCGTCTGTCGAATGTGCGGATTGCGAAGAGCGGCAAGTACCAGCCGCCGGGTCACTGGCAATTGACCGACGTGACCGACACGCAACTGATCGACGTGCCCCCTCCTCCGGGCACGCCTGCCGATGCGCTGAATCCGGTGTATCGCGCGCAACAGGTGACGTTACCCGAATATTCGCTGCGCTCGGAACTGACGCCGCAGATTCTGTCGGTGCTGCTGGTGTCGCCGGACCGGATGTCGATGTTTAACCTGTTCCGCTACATCCAGCATTTGACCGAGAATCATCAGGACACGCAGCGCTATGAAATCGCGCTGTGGCGCAAGGTGCTGTATCCGTTTGCGGTGTTCGTGATGCTGGTTCTGTCGCTTCCGTTTGCGTATCTGCATACGCGCGCTGGCGTGGTGGGCGTGAAGGTGTTCGGCGGCATCATGCTCGGCATGAGCTTCCAGCTGTTCAATACGCTGTTCTCGCATATCGGCACGCTGAACACGTGGCCTGCGCCTTTGACCGCGGCGACGCCGGGGCTGGTTTATCTGGTGCTCGGGTTGGTCGGGTTGAAGTGGGTTGATCGCCATTAGGAGCGGATGCAATGGCTACGCACGGGCTGATTCTGTTTGGCCATGGCGCGAGGGATCCGCGCTGGCGCGAGCCGTTCGAGCGGCTCGCGGCGAAGCTGCAGGCGCTGCGCGCGGCGGACGATACAGCCGGTCCCGTCTCGCTGGCCTTCCTCGAGTTGATGGAGCCGAACCTGCCCACGGCGGTCGGCCAACTCGCCGCCCAAGGTTGTGATGCGATTACCGTCGTGCCCGTGTTCTTCGGGCAAGGCGGCCATATCAGGAAAGATCTGCCCGAACTGATCGAGCGCTGTCGCGACGCGCAGCCGGACGTGCGGATCGACTGCGCGGTGGCGGTCGGCGAGGACGAAGCGGTTCTCGATGCAGTCGCGCAGTATTGCCTGCGCCAGGCGGGATAACGCTCGCAGACCGCTGCCGGCGAAAGCGAAAGCGCCCCACCCTCCAGGCGCTCTCCCGCAGCGGCCAACCTTCACCGCTCAAAGATACTCGACATTCCCGTCGACGCTAATCGCCTGACCCGAGATGTTCTGCCCCGCCGGCGACGCCAGGAATAGCGCCATCGCCGCGACGTCGTGCACGGTCACCATCCGCCGCAGCGAAATTTTCTCCAGGTATTCGCCCTTCATCTGCTCGAAGCCGATTCCGAGCGACTCGGCGCGCGCGGCAATCACGCGATCCATTCGTTCACCTTCGACAACGCCCGGCAAGATCGCATTCACGCGGACGTTGTTCGGCCCAAGCTCGATCGCCAGCGATTTGACCATGCCGACAATCGCCCACTTGCTCGCTGCGTACGGCGTGCGAAACGCGTAGCCGAGGCGTCCCGCGACCGACGCCATCGCGATGATGCCCGGGTTGGCCGACGTCTCCTTCAGCACCGGCACGGCCTTGCGCAGAAAATAGAACTGGCTGTTCAGGTTCGTCGCGATGGTGCGTTCCCACTGAGCCGGGTCGAGGTTCTCGACCGCGCCGGTCGGCCCGGCAATCCCCGCGTTGTTGATCAGCAGGTCGAGACCGCCGAGCTTCGCACGCGCGTCATCGATGATGCGGTCCACCTGCGCGCAGTCCGATACGTCCGCGACGCCGACATGCAATTGCGGATGCGCGGTTTTCGCGCGATCGATCGCGGCAGGGTCGACATCGCAGATATAGACGTTCGCGCCGACGTCCAGAAACGCCTGCGCGATCGCCGCGCCGATGCCCGCTGCGGCGCCCGAGATCAGCACGCGCAGTCCGGGAGTGGGTCTGAGAAGGTCGATGGTTTTCATGCAGGTCCTCGAATGTTTAGAGCGTCATACCGCCGGATGCTTCGATCACGGCGCCGTTGATATAACTCGCTTCGTCGCTCGCGAGAAAGGCGTAGATATTGGCGATCTCTTCCGGCGTGCCAAGACGGCGCAGCGGCACCTGCTCGCGCATTTTCGCGAGCACGTCCTGCGGCACGGTCGCGAGAATCGGCGTGTCGATAAAGCCTGGCGCAATCGCGTTGACGCGAATGCCCTTGGGTCCCAATTCGCGGCTCCACGTCTTCGTAAAGCCGATCACGCCGAACTTCGCCGCCGCATAGTTGGTCTGTCCGTAGTTGCCGTAGATGCCGACCACAGAACTCGCATTCAGGATCACGCCCGAGCCTTGCGCGATCATCGTGTCGACGACCGCCTGGGCCGCATGAAACACGCCGCGCAGGTTCACGTCGATCACGTCGTCGAATTGCTGAAGCGTCATCTTTTGCAGACGCGCGTCTCGTGTGATGCCCGCGTTGTTCACCAGCACGTCGATCTGACGGAAGCGCTCGCGGGTAGCGCCGACCATGTCGTCGACCGCCGCGCGGTTCGTCACGTCGAGCGTGAAGCCGAGCGCTTCCGCACCGGCTGCGTGACACGCGGCCACGACATGAGACACCGCGTCATGATTCATGTCGCACACCGCGACGCGCGCACCTTCTTTCGCGAATTTGAGTGCGGTCGCAGCGCCAATGCCCTGCCCCGCGCCCGTCACGATCGCGACCTTTCCATTCAATCTCATTGTTTGTTCCCGTAATTGGAAGTTATGGCCGGGTGTTCAACAGCGGCTCGGCAGCACTCGCCTCGCGCCCTTCTGACTGAATCGCCTTCGCGAGCAGAGGCACCAGAATCAGACCGAGAATCGACGCGCCCACGACCACCGACAGCCCCGACGCGCTGTGGCCCGACGCGCTCTCCGCGAGACCGAACAGATATGGTCCGACAAAGCCGCCGATCAGCCCGATCGTATTGATGAACGCGAGCCCCGCCGCGGCCTGGATGCCGTGCAGACGCTTCATCGCGATTGCCCAGTAGAGCGGCAGCACGCCGCCCGCGAAGAACGCGGTCACGACGAACAGCAGGAGTTGCATCGACAGCACGCTCGACGAGACGAACAGGATCGCGCTGATCACCAGCCCGGTGGTCAGCACGCCGAGATAGAGGCAATCGTTCGTCACCCGGCGATGAATCCGCGGCAGCACCAGCACGCCGAGCAGAAAGCCAATCCCGACACTGCTCGACAGCACGCCGATCATCAGCGGCGACTTCACGTGCATCTGCTGGATCATCGCGGGCGTGAAGAACACGAGCCCGACGAAAGCGACCTGGTTCAGAAAGTAGATAAGGCCGATCAGCACGGTGGCCGGACGCTTCAGCGCGGCGAGCCAGTCTTGCGAGAACATGCCGGGATGCGCGGCATCCGGCACCGCGCGCGCTTCGAGCGCCTGCGCTTCGGCAGCGGATAGCCAGCGTGCGTCGGACGGCTTTTCCGGCAGTTTGAACCACAGGAATACGCCCACGAAGATGGTCGGCAGGCCTTCGAGCAGGAACAGCCACTGCCAGCCGTGCAGACCGCCCAGCCCGTCCATCTGCATGAACGCGCCGCCCAGCGGGTTGCCGATCACCAGCGCCAGCGCGGGCGCCGTGTAGATCCAGCCCACCGCCACCGAGCGATCCTGCGGCGCGAACCACATCGTCACCATGTACATCAGCGCGGGGAAAAGACCCGCCTCGGCGATGCCGAGCAGCACGCGAATCGTATAGAACGACCACTCGCCCTGCACGAACATCATCGAGACGGAGAGCGCGCCCCACGTGACCGCGATTCGCGCGATCCAGCGACGCGGCCCGACCCGGTGCGCGACCAGGTTGCTCGGCACCTCGAGCAGCGCATAGCCGATGAAGAAGATGCCCGCGCCGAGACCGTACGCGGCGGCGCTGATACCGAGATCGGCGGCGAGCCGCGCCTTCGCGAGCGACACGTTGGTGCGGTCGAGATACGACATGAAATAGATCGCGCACATCAGCGGGATCAGTCTCAGCATGGCCTTATGCGTCGCGATGCGATGCAGCGCGTTGCCGGCGGGGCCGGCTGTCTGGGTTGTCATGATGTCTCCACCTGAAAGGGTGTGTTGTTGTTTTTATTGGTTGGGTTTTACCGGCGTGGCCGGATCAGCGGGCCTGGCTCAGAAGCTCACCTTGTCCGCGCCTTTGAGGCCGAGCATCTGTCGCGCTTCGGCCGGGGTCGCAATCTCAAACGATAGTTCTTCGAGAATGCGGCGAATCTTGCGCACCTGCTGCGCGTTGCTTTCCGCCTTCACGCCTTTGGACAGGTACACGCTGTCTTCGAGGCCGACGCGCACGTTGCCGCCCATGATCGCGCCCATCGTCACGAACGCCATCTGATGACGGCCCGCGCCGAGAATCGAGAACTGGTAATTTTCGCGGCCGAATAAGCGGTCGGCAGTGGAACGCATCACCGTCATGTTCTCGGGGTCCGCGCCGAGTCCGCCGAGAATGCCGAACACCGATTGAATGAAGAACGGCGGCTTGATCAAGCCCTGGTCGACGAAATGCGCGAGGTTGTACAGATGCCCGACGTCATAGCATTCGAACTCGAAACGCGTGCCGGTTTCGCCCAGTTCGAGCAGGATGCTTTTGATGTCCTTGAAGGTATTGCGGAAGATCGTGTCCTCCATCCCTTCGATGTAATCCTTCTCCCAGTCATAGCGCCACGACGGCATGCGCGCGGCGATCGGATGGATCGAGAAGTTCATCGAGCCCATGTTCAGCGAGCACATCTCGGGCTTCGCGAGGCGCGGATAGGCGAGCCGGTCGGCGAGCGTCATGCGCGTGCTGCCGCCGGTCGTGATGTTGATGACCGCGTCGGTGGCCTCGACGATCGCGGGCACGAATTGCCGGAACACGTCGGGCGACGGTGTCGGTTTGCCGTCGGCGGGATTGCGGGCGTGCAGATGCAGGATCGCGGCGCCGGCTTCGGCCGCTTCGATCGACTGGGCGGCGATCTGCGCCGGCGTGAGAGGAAGGTATTCGGACATCGACGGCGTATGCGTCGCGCCGGTCACTGCGCAGGAAATGATGACTTTTCGGTTCGGCAAGGGTGTCTCCTTATCGGCGGCGATCCATGAATGGACTGTCTGTTGTGATACCGATGTTAGTGGGATACGATCCGCCTCGTAAGGTCATTTTCGGACACGCAGATGTTGTTCCGGGACAATCTGAGGTGAAGCGATGCCGTCGAAGTTGCCGTTGCAGAACGAGCGCATTTACGCGCCGTACAAGATCGCCGCGCTGGTCGAAGTGCTCGGCGAACAGGGTATTGCGCCCGAAGACTGCCTGAAAGGCAGCGGCGTGGATGCCACGCGGCTCAACGATGCGGCGGCGCTAACCTCGGTGCGGCAATACCTGGCCATCTGCCGTAACGCGATTCTGCTGTCGTGCAGTCCGGCCACGCCGTTCATCACCGGCTCGCGGCTGCATCTGTCCGCGTACGGAATGTACGGCTATGCGCTGATGTCGTGCCTGTCGCTGCGCGACTACTTCCGGCTGGGCGTGAAGTACCATCAGCTCGCGACGCCCACGCTCACGATCGAATGGACTGAATATCCGGACGAAGGCATCTGGACCTTTCCCGACGCGTTCATCTCCAGTCCATCGGTCGAATTGCGCCAGTTCCTGCTGGAGCAGCAGTTCATGCAGCACGTCACGCATCTTCAGGACGTGGCGGGTCGAAGCTGTCCGCCGACCAAAGCCTGCTTTTCGTATCCTGCGCCCGCGCATGCGGAGATTTATAGCGAGTATCTCGGCTGTCCGTGCTATTTCGATCAGCCGCAATGCGAGCTTCATTACGACAGCAGCATCCTCGAACAGAAGCCGCAACTCGCGCACCGGCTCACGGCCACGCTATTGCAGGAAACCTGCGACCGGCTGATCGGGCAGGCGAAGACTTCGGTCGGTGTATCGGGAGAGGTGTATCAGATGCTGATGCGCAAGCCGGGCGAATTCCCGGGCATGGAAGAAGCCGCGCAAGCATTGAAGATGACGAGCCGCACGTTGCGGCGGCGACTGGAGAGCGAAGGCACGTCGTTCGTCGCAATTGTCGACGACGTGCGCTGCTCGCTGGCGGTTGAATATCTGAAGACCACGAAGATGAGCACCGACGATATCGCGATGCTGCTCGGCTTCAGCGATCCGGCGAATTTCCGGCGGGCGCTGAAGCGGTGGACGGGGAAAGGACCGGGAGAATTGCGGGGTTGATTGCGCCGCCCATCGCGCGAAGGATGACTCAGGCGGCGACCAGCATCCCGTCTGCTGCACGAACCAAGTTGAGCTGACGCTCGGCAAACGCGTCGCCGATCATCAGCAGGCTCGGCTGCGATGCATCGACCCAGCGCTGCGCGTCGCCCGCAGCGAGTTCTTCGAGTGTCAGCGTGAGCATGCGTTCGCGTGCCGTGCTGCAAGCCTCGACGATTGCGACCGGCGTCGAAACCGGCTTGCCCGCGTCGATCAATTGCTGCGCAATCTCGACACCACTATCGCGGCCCATGTAAAACACGAGCGAATCCGCGTTCACCTGTTCGCGAATTTCATCGGACCCAGGCGCGCGGCTGAAGGTAGCCAGCGCGACACTGCGCGATACGCCGCGCAACGTCAGCGAACGTTTCAACGACGCCGCGCTCGCCAGCGCAGCGGTGATTCCGGGAACCACTTCGTATTCGATACCGGCCGCTTCGAGCGCGCGCATTTCTTCGTCAGCGCGACCGAACAGCATCGGGTCGCCGCCCTTCAGACGCACTACGACTTCGTGCTCCAGAGCTGCGTCGACGATTTGCTTGTTGATGAACTGCTGTGCTGTCGACAACTGCCCGCAGCGCTTGCCCACCGCAATCCGGCGCGCATGTGTAGGCGCGTAATCGAGCATGGCCGGTTCGACCAGCGCGTCGTGCAGCACGACATCGGCAGTAGCTAGAAGACGCGCGCCGCGCACCGTAATCAGGTCCGCAGCGCCTGGCCCCGCGCCGATCAGATAAACCTTACCCATTTGAATCAACCTGTTGGTTGGGGCGCAACGCGACGCATCAAAGCATCGCCATGCGCCCCTCGCCCGCCGACGCTTACGCCGAAAACGCCCGGATCATCCCGGCCGCGACGGTGTGATGCGTCGCTTCGTCGATCAGCACGAATGCGCCCGTGCCCTGATGCGAGTCGTACACGTCGCACACCAGCGGCTTCTGCAACGTCAGCGCCACGCGGCCGATGTCGTTCATCGCCAGTTCCTTGCGATCGGTTGCTTGCGACAGCGTATGCACGTCGAGCACTTCCTTGATCGCGCCGATGCGCGCGAACACCGTGTTGGTGGTCTGCTTCAACAGATACTTTCGTTGCGTCGACAGCGGCGTGTCGTCGAACCAGCACAGATCGGCTTCGAGCTTCTTCGCCGGTTCCGGTGCGGCTTCGCGCAGCACGAAGGTATCGCCGCGCGACACGTCGACGTCTTCCGCGAGACGGATCGTCACGGTTTGACCGGCGAACGCGCGATCCACTGCCGCAGTACCGCCGACCACCGGCGCGATGATTTCGGCCACGGTCGCTTCACGGTTAGCCGGCAACACGACGATCGTGTCGCCGAGCTTCACTTCACCCGCTTCGATACGGCCCATGTAGCCGCGGAAATCGTCGGCCTGGCTGCCGTCCTGACGCGCGACCCATTGCACCGGGAAACGCAGCGCCTGGCCCGTCGGGATTTCCACCGGCAGCGCTTCGAGCAGGTCCAGCAGCGGCTCGCCCGCGTACCACGGCATGCTTTCGCTGGCGGTCACGATGTTGTCGCCCTTCAGCGCCGACACCGGCACGAAGCGCACATCGTTCAGACCAAGCTGGCGCGCGAGTTCGACATACGCGTCGCGAATCTCGTTGAAGCGTTGCTCGCTGTAGTCGACCAGATCCATCTTGTTGATCGCGACGATTGCGTGCTGCAGACCGAGCAGCTTGACGATCGCGCTGTGGCGCTTGGTTTGCGGCAGCAATTGCGCAACGCCGTCGACGAACGTCACGCGCGTCGCGTCGACGAGAATGATCGCGGCGTGCGCGGTCGATGCGCCCGTCACCATGTTGCGGGTGTACTGCTCGTGACCCGGCGTATCGGCGATGATGAACTTGCGCTTGGCCGTCGCGAAATAACGGTACGCGACGTCGATCGTGATGCCTTGCTCGCGTTCGGCTTCGAGGCCGTCGGTCAGCAGCGACAGGTCGATTTCGTCGCCGACGGTACGCTTGTTCTTCGCGCGCGACAGAGCCGAGAGCTGATCGCTCAACACGGCCTTGCTGTCGTACAGCAGGCGGCCGATCAACGTGCTCTTGCCATCGTCGACGCTACCCGCAGTGATAAAACGCAGCACGCCGAGGTCTTCTGGTTGATGAATACTGCTCATGATTGTCATACCCTCGTACGTGTGCTTAGAAATAACCTTGCTTCTTACGCTGTTCCATCGCGGCTTCGGAGACCTGGTCGTCCATCCGCGTCGCGCCGCGTTCCGTGATCTCGGTCACGGCCGTTTCGGCGATGATCTTCTCGAGATTGTCCGCGTCGCTTTCCACCGGGCACGTGCAGCTGATGTCGCCGACGGTACGGAAACGCACCAGCGCGTTCTCGCTGGTCTCGCCTTCACGCATCGGCGTGAGCGGCGTGACCGGCACGAGCAGGCCGTTACGGCGCACGATTTCGCGTTGATGCGCGTAGTAGATCGACGGCAGTTCGAGCTTTTCGCGAGCGATGTACTGCCACACGTCCAGTTCGGTCCAGTTCGAAATCGGGAACACGCGCAGGTGTTCGCCGTTATGCAGACGCGCGTTGTACAGGCTCCACAATTCCGGGCGTTGTGCCTTCGGATCCCACTGGCCGAACTCGTCGCGGAACGAGAAGATCCGTTCTTTCGCACGGGCCTTTTCTTCGTCGCGGCGCGCGCCGCCGATCAGCGCGGTATAGCCATGCTGTTCGATCGTTTCGAGCAACGTCACAGCTTGCGCAGCATTGCGCGAATCCGTTTCGCGACGCAGACGCACCGTGCCGCGCTTGATCGAATCTTCAACGTGACCCACCACCAGTTCAGCGCCGATCTCTTGCGCGCGACGGTCGCGGAAGTCGATCACTTCGTCGTAGTTGTGGCCGGTGTCGATATGCACGAGCGGGAACGGCAGCACGGTCTTGCGATTTGCGCCGATACCGAACGCCTTCAGCGCGAGGTGCAATACCACGACCGAATCCTTGCCGCCCGAAAACAGCAGCGCGGGCTTGCTGCATTCGGCGACCAGTTCGCGCAGGATGTGAATCGACTCGGCTTCGAGCCAATCGAGGTGATCCATCCGGTTTGCCGTATTGGCAAGCGGAGCGTTGACAGCGGAATCGAGCGTGGTGCTCATATCTGGGTCCTTCGTTGATTCGCCCGACAAGCGGTTGCTTGCCGGAGCGGAAGTATTCAAATCGGTATCTGTACTGCCGTCGACGCTTGCGGCCGCATTTGCTTCTTTACTTGCGGCGTTCCAGGTAAAAGCCAAGGGCTCAATTACTGAAACTTCAAGGCCGAGACGTTTTCGCTGCGTTCAGTGGCAATCGGCGTGATGGTCGTGATGTGCAGCCCGCATTCCTTCGTATCGCGCGACTCCCACCACCAGCGCCCTGCCCGGCTATCTTCACCGGGACGGATAGCGCGCGTACACGGTTCGCAGCCAATGCTCGGGTAGCCGCGTGCGTGCAGCGGATTGACCGGCACGTCGAAAGCCTTAAGGTAATCCCAAACTTCGGCTTCGGTCCAGTCCGTCAGCGGATTGAACTTGGCGATATTGCGCGCTGCATCAAGTTCTTCCGCATGCAGTTCGGCACGCGTGACCGACTGCTCGCGACGCTGACCGGTCACCCATGCGCTCACATCAGACAGCGCGCGGTTCAGCGGCTCGACCTTGCGGATTTCGCAGCAACGCTTGCGCAGATCGACGCTTTCATAAAACGCGTTCAGACCATGCGACGCGACGTATTCGTCGACGGCGGCAGCTTGCGGATGGAACTGTTCGATCTCGTAGCCATAACGCTCTTTCACGCGATCAAGCATGCCCACGGTTTCCGCATGCAGACGCCCCGTGTTCAGCGAGAAGATGCCGATCTTCACGCCGCGCGACAGGATCGCGTGCGTGAGCAGCATGTCTTCCGCTGCGAGGCTGCTGGCGAGCTTCACGTTCGCGTGACGCGCGGCGATCGAGTCGAGCAGCGCATCGAGGCGCTCGACCTTCGCAGCAAGTTCCGGCGTGAGCGATTGAACTTCGCTCATGCTGAAACCTTGCCGAGTTCGCCCGCTTCACGGCGGCGGAACAGCGGCGACGGGTTATCCACCGCGCCTTGATAGTTGAAGCTGAATTCGTCGAACGCTTTCAGCGCGTCTTCGAAGTCTTTGTCTTCACGCAGTGCATACGCGTCGAAACCGCAGCGGAACATGAACGTGATCTGGTCGCGCAGCACGTCGCCGATCGCGCGCAGTTCGCCCTTGTAGCCATAGCGTTCGCGCAGCAGGCGGCCGATGCTATAGCCGCGGCCGTCGCGGAACACCGGGAAGTCCACGCCGATCAGCGCGATCTTGTCGAAGTCGGCGACGATATCCGCCGGTTCGCTGTCCGGCGCGAGCCACACGCCGATTTCCGCCGCGCCGCGCGATGCGGCCAGCGCGTCGCGTTCCGCCTGCCACAATGCGAGCGGCACCAGCACCTTGCCTGCGGGCAAGTCGTTCACTGCCGGCAGCGAGCCGTCTTCTGCCGGGCGCACGACCGTCCAGTCATCGTTGACGATCGCGCGATTCTTGATGATAGAAGCCATCTGTTCAGTATCCTTTTCGCGGTTACGCGTGAGCCGGTTGACGCGAGGCGTACACACGTTCCTTGAACGGGGCCATGCCGATGCGGTTGTACGTTTCGATGAAGCGCTCGCCTTCGTGGCGGTTTTCAACGAACGTATCGATCACTTTGCTCATCACGTCCGGCATTTCTTCCGCCGAGAACGACGGGCCGATCACACGGCCAAGGTGTGCGCCAGTCGCGCCCGAACCCTGTTCGCCGCCGAGCGTCACCTGATACCACTCCGAGCCGTCCTTATCGACGCCCAGAATGCCGATGTTGCCGATGTGGTGGTGACCGCACGCGTTGATGCAACCCGAGATGTTCAGCGACACATCGCCGAGGTCGTACACGTAGTCGAGATCGTTGAAACGCTCCTGAATCGCGAGCGCGATCGGAATCGACTTCGCGTTGGCCAGCGAGCAGAAATCGCCGCCCGGGCACGCGATGATGTCGGTCAGCAAGCCGATATTCGGCGTCGCGAAACCTTGCGACTTCGCCTTTTCCCACAGCGCAAACAGGTCGCGCTTCTTGACGTTCGCGAGAATCAGGTTCTGTTCGTGCGACACGCGGATTTCACCGAGCGAATACTCGTCGGCCCAATCGGCGACCGCTTCCATCTGCGTGTCGGTTGCGTCGCCCGGGGCGATCGTGGTCGGCTTCAACGACAGCGTGACCGACGAATAGCCCTCGACCTTGTGCGGACGCACGTTACGCTCGACCCAGCGCGCGAACGCACGGTTTTCCAGCAGATGCTTTTCGAACGACGCGTCGGTGTCCGGCAGCTTGTCGTAGACCGGCGGCTGGAAGTACTGCACCACGCGATCCACTTCGGTTTGCGTCAGCGTCGCCGGGCCGTCCTTCAGGTGCTGCCATTCTTCTTCGACCTGCGCCGAGAATTTCTCCGGGCTCAGCGCCTTCACGAGAATCTTGATGCGCGCCTTGTACATGTTGTCGCGGCGGCCGTAGCGGTTGTACACACGCAGCACGGCTTCGCAATACGTCAACAGATGCTGCCAAGGCAGATCGCGGCGGATGATCGCGCCGATGATCGGCGTACGGCCCATGCCGCCGCCGGCCAGAATGTCGGCAACCAGCTCGCCCTGCTCGTTCTTCTTCAGATACACGCCCATGTCGTGAATCTGCACGGCCGCGCGGTCTTCTTTCGAACCCGACACGGCGATCTTGAACTTACGCGGCAGCCACGCGAATTCCGGGTGGAAAGTCGACCATTGACGCAGGATTTCCGCCCACGGACGCGGATCGACCACTTCATCCGGTGCGACGCCCGCGAACTGGTCGGCGGTGATGTTGCGGATGCAATTGCCCGAGGTCTGAATGCCGTGCATCTGCACGGCGGCGAGCTTGCGCAGGATTTCCGGCGTTTCTTCGAGCTTGATCCAGTTGTACTGGATGTTCGAGCGCGTCGAGAAGTGGCCGTAGCCGCGATCGTGTTCGCGCGCGATTTGCGCGAGCACGCGCATCTGGTCGCTGCGCAGATTGCCGTAAGGAATCGCGATGCGGTGCATGTAAGCGTGGCGCTGATAGTACAGGCCGTTCTGCAGACGCAGCGGACGAAACTCCTCTTCGCTCAATTCGCCCGACAAGCGGCGGCGAACCTGATCGGCGTATTGCGCGACCCGTTCATCGACGATGGTCTGGTCGTACTGATCGTATTGGTACATTCGGGGACCCCAATTTTTTGCGTGACACACGGCGGTCGCGTTCCGCCGCGCCTTGAATTCTGTCTTAGTCAGCAACCGCAAACGAGCGTTTAGACCCATCTCTCATTTGCTTATGACAAATACAGATATCCATATTGAAAAAGATGGACAGATCGTAATAAACTCGCCTTATATTTCAAACGACTAAAAAATTCTTTTTATATGCGGAGAGGTTATATATGAACCTGCACCAATTCCGCTTCGTCCGCGAGGCCGTTCGTCAGAATTTCAATCTGACCGAAGCAGCCAAGGCGCTGTTTACAAGCCAGCCGGGCGTCTCGAAGGCGATCATCGAGCTGGAAGACGAGCTGGGCGTCGAAATCTTCACCCGGCACGGCAAACGCGTACGCTCGCTCACCGAGCCGGGACGCATCATATTGCAATCGGTCGAGAAAATCCTGCAGGAGGTCGAGAGCCTCAAGCGGGTCGGCAAGGACTACGCGGCGCAGGATCAGGGCAATCTCGTGATCGCCGCGACCCACACGCAGGCCCGCTACTCACTTCCGGCCGCGATCGCCGAATTCAAGAAGCGCTTTCCGAAGGTTCACCTTTCAATTCTGCAAGGCAGCCCGACCCAGGTCGCGGAAATGGTGCTGCACGATCAGGCCGATCTCGCGATCGCCACCGAGGCCATCGCCAACTATAAGGAACTGGTGTCGCTGCCCTGCTTCCAGTGGCACCACATCGCGGTGATGCAGCCCGATCATCCTTTGCTGGACCGCAAACTTTTGTCGCTGGATGATCTGACCCAATATCCGCTGATTACGTACGACAACGCGTTTGCCGGCCGCACCAAGATCAACGAGGCGTTCCGGCTGCGCGGGCTGCATCCGGACATCGTGCTGGAGGCGATCGACGCCGACGTGATCAAGACCTACGTGGAATTGGGTCTGGGCGTCGGCATCATGGCGGATATCGCGTTCAATGCCGAGCGCGACCGTCATCTGCGGGCGATGCCGGTCGGGCATCTGTTCGGCAGCAATGTGACGCGGGTGGCGCTGAAACAGGGCGCGTACCTGCGGAGTTACGTGTACACGCTCGTCGAGCTGCTGTCGCCGAGCATGAACCGCAAGCTGATCGAACAGGCGCTGAAGGGCGAACACGAAACTTACGAGCTTTGACAACGGCTTTAAAAGCAGCACGCTTCCCGCAACGGAGACCCTCTCGATGACGTCGCATAACAACAGACTTCGCGGCCTGGCCGCTCTCGGCGCGCTGTTGCTCGCCACCGCAGCACACGCCGACATCAAGGTCGGCATCGATCTGTCGAGCACCGGCCCGGCGGCCGTGATCGGCATCACCAGCAAGAACGCAATGCTGATGTGGCCCGCGACGATCGCCGGTCAGAAAGCCGATTACATCTTCCTCGACGACGCGTCGGACCCGGGCGCGGCCGTGCGCAACATCCGCAAGCTGATCAACGAGGATCATGTCGACGTGATCGTCGGCCCGAACATCACGCCGGCCGCGATGGCCGCGCTCGATCCGGTGGCTGAAAGCCAGACGCCGATGATTACGCTGATCGGTTCGGCCAGCGTCGTCGAGCCGCAGGAAGGCAAGAAGGTCTGGGCTTACAAGATGGCGCAGACCGACAGCGCGATGGCCGACGTGATGACGCGCTACATGTCGAACCACAACGTGAAGACGGTGGGCTTCATCGGTTTCGCAGACGGTTACGGCGAAAGCTGGCTCAACGAATTCAGCAAGTTCGCGGCGCTGCGCCATATTCAACTGGTGGCGACCGAGCGCTATAACCGCACCGACGCGAGCGTCACCGGCCAGGTGCTGAAGGTGATGTCAGCAAAGCCCGACGCGATCCTGATCGCCGGTGCAGGCACGCCGACTGTGTTGCCGCAGCGCACGCTGATCGAGCGCGGCTATAAAGGCCCGATTTATCAGACGCACGGCATTGCGACGCCGGAGTTCATCAAGCTCGGCGGCAAGGACGTGGAAGGCACGCTGTTCCCGACGCAGCCGGTGGTCGTCGCGCGCACGTTGCCGGCGGATCATCCGGCGAAAAAGGCGGCGCTTGCGTTCGCCAACGAGTACGAGGCGAAGTACGGCGCGGGCAGCGTGACGCAATTCGCAGGCGATGCAGCGGGCGTTTATCCGCGCTTGCAGGATGCGGTGGCGCGCGCGTTGAAGACTGCGCAGCCTGGCACGCCTGCGTTCCGCGTCGCGTTGCGCGATGAACTCGAGCACGCGCATGAACTCGTCGTGCCGAACGGCGTGGTCAGCACCAGCGCGAAGGATCACGTGGGTCTCGATCAGCGAGCCAGCGTGATGGGGATCATTAAAAACGGCAAGTTCGTTTATCTGAGCCAGTAATCGCGAACGCGGCGCCTCGTCGCTACGCGAGGAGGCGCCGCCATGATCGTGATGTTGCCGTTGTAACGCGCGGCGTCGGCGAAATTGTTAAAGTAGCAATCTTTACCTGAGCCGCACTCCATATCATGCGCACTACCCGAGCCATCCACGCCGTCGAACGCCTGAAGACGCGTAGCGCCAATCCGCAGTTCGCAGCGATCAGCCTGTCAGGCGGTCTTTTTTACCTCGTCGACAAATCGAGCGGCGTCGACAAGAAAGTCTCCGATCCGCTGACACTCGACGACTTCGTCAAGTTCGTCGATGCATTCGGTCCGCAGAAACCGCGTAAGGCGAGCAAGCTCGATATCGCGTTCGAAGAGCAGATCAGGAAGAGCAAGGGCGGTTGACCCGCCCTCAGACACGCTCACGCTTAAGCCCGAATCCGCACCGCACTCACGCGTTCGCAATCTCCTGCCATTGCCCATCGGCCGCGCTGCTTGCCAGCACGGCGTCGATAAAGCGCAAACCGTCCACACCGTCGTCCACTGTCGTCAGCAACCGGCTTTCCGGCGGTAGGGCTCGGCCCTCGTCCAGCGCTTCGATCTGCAACGCCGCGTCCTTGTACAACTGCGCGAACGCTTCCAGATAGCCCTCGGGATGCCCCGGCGGCACGCGTGTCGCGTGCGCGGCAATCGCACTGTTCACGCGACCGCGCATCAGCCGTTGCGCCGAACCGCCAAGCGGCGTGAACCACAATTCGTTCGGATTCTCCTGATCGAAAGCGATACCCGCCTT
Organism: Paraburkholderia fungorum; assembly: GCF_900099835.1. Taxonomy (NCBI): domain Bacteria; kingdom Pseudomonadati; phylum Pseudomonadota; class Betaproteobacteria; order Burkholderiales; family Burkholderiaceae; genus Paraburkholderia; species Paraburkholderia fungorum. The sequence goes on along the minus strand of NZ_FNKP01000001.1, from coordinate 1,105,216 downwards.
CGTTCCATATACCCGCAGACGCAGCGCATTCTCCGCGCCGCTCGCCACCTGGCTCGCCCACAACATGCCGCGCGCGCCGTTCGCATAGCGCAGCATCGCCTGCACGTGATCGTCGATGCGCCGTCCGGGCACGAACGTGTGCAACTCCGCGGCGAGCGTCTGCGGCTTCATCCCGGTGACGAAGGCGGCCAGGTGATACGCGTGCGTGCCGATATCGCCCAGACAGCCCGCCGGGCCCGCTAATGACGGGTCGGTTCGCCAGCCCGCCTGTTTGTTCGTGCCGCTCGCTTCGACCGGTTCGGCGAGCCAGTCCTGCGCGTATTCGATCTGCACCACGCGTATCTCGCCCAGTTCGCCGCGCTCGATCAACTCGCGCGCGTGACGCACCATCGGATAGCCGGAATACGTATGCGTCAGCGCAAAAAGTCTGTTCTTCTCGCGAGCGAGCCTCGCAAGCGCCTCGCCTTCGGCCAGCGAAATGGCGAGCGGCTTGTCGCACACGACATGAATGCCGGCCTCGAGAAACGCGGTCGCGACCGGCGCATGCAAATGATTCGGCGTGACGATCGCAACCGCGTCGATACCGTCGTCGCGCGCGGCTTCGGCGCGCGCCATCTCGCGCCAGTCCGTGTAGCTTCGCGCGATTCCGGCTTCGTCGGCACTCGCCTGCGCGCGCTGCGGATCGGACGACAACGCGCCCGCCACCAGTTCGAAACGATCGTCGAGCCGCGCCGCGATCCGATGCACCGCGCCGATAAATGCGCCCTGCCCGCCGCCGACCATCCCCAGCCTGAGCTTTCTGTCTGGCATTGCTTTCATGCTCCTGCTAATGCTTCTGCTAATGGCGCCTGTTTAACCGCTGCAAGCGGAGATCAAATGCCGAGCACGCGTTTCAACTGAGCGGCATCGACACCGCTGCCCGCGAAATCGTCGAACGCATGCTCGGCCACGCGGATGATGTGCCGCCGGATAAACTCGGCGCCTTCGCGCGCACCGTCGTGCGGATGCTTCAGCGCGCATTCCCATTCGAGCACGGCCCAGCCGGGAAAATCGAATTGCGCCATCTTCGAGAAGATCGCGCCGAAATCGATCTGTCCATCGCCGAGCGAGCGGAAGCGGCCCGCGCGTTCGACCCATCCGCTGTAGCCGCCATACACACCCTGCTTGCCGCTCGGCCGGAACTCGGCATCTTTCACATGAAACGCCTTGATGCGCTCGTGATAGATGTCGATGAACGCGAGATAGTCGAGTTGCTGCAGGACGAAATGGCTCGGGTCGTACAGGATATTGGCGCGCGGATGCTGCTTCACCGCGTCGAGAAAACGCTCGAATGTCACGCCGTCGTGCAGGTCTTCGCCCGGGTGCAATTCGTAGCACACGTCTACGCCGGCTTCGTCGAACGCATCGAGAATCGGGGTCCAGCGGCGCGCGAGTTCGTCGAATGCGGCTTCCACGAGACCCGCCGGACGTTGCGGCCACGGATAAAGATAAGGCCACGCCAACGCACCCGAAAACGTCACGTGCGCATTCAGACCCAATCGCTGCGATGCTTTCGCCGCGAGCTTCAGCTGATCGATGGCCCATTGCGTGCGCGCAGCGGAATCGCCGCGCACATGCGGCGCTGCAAAGCCGTCGAACAACGTGTCATACGCGGGATGCACCGCGACCAGTTGACCTTGCAGATGCGTCGACAACTCGGTGATCTCGACACCCGCCCGGTCGGCGGTCTCGCGCAATTCGTCGCAATACGTCTGACTCGCGGCGGCCTCGCCAAGATCGATCAGGCGCGGGTCGCACGGCACCTGAATGCCCTTGAAGCCGAGACCCGCTGCCCAGCCCGCGAGATGCGCGAGGTTGTCGAACGGCACTTCGTCGCCCATGAACTGAGCGAGGAAAATCGCCGGTCCCTTGATGGTTTTCATCGTGCGGTTCCTCGAACGATGGCGCGCCCGCAGCGCCTTTGCGACCGAAACGCGGCGAGCGCACCCGGATACTCATGGCCGGAACATCAGAACGGCGAGTCCGGGAAATAGAACTGCTGCGCGTTTTCCTTCGTGATCAGCACCGACGGAATGATCGTCGTGGCCGGCAGCTTTTCGCCCTTCAGACGCGCTTCGGCGGTCAGCTTGATTGCGTCGTAGATGAATTTCGGCGAGTACGACACGTCGGCCTTGATCATCGGCGCGCCGTCCATCACGTTCTTCACCATGCCCTTCGAGCCCGCGCCACCGAACACGATCTTGATGTCGCTGCGTTTGGCCTGATCGATCGCCTTGATCACGCCGACCGCCATGTCGTCGTCGGCCGCCCAGACGGCGTCGATGTGCTTGAAGCGCGTCAGGTAATCCTGCATCGTCTTGAACGCGTCGTCGCGATTCCAGTTCGCGTACTTCGCGTCGAGAATCTTCATCTCCGGATAGTTCTTGATCACGTTGGTGAACGCGGTCCAGCGCTCGTTATCGAGCGTCGTCGGAATGCCGCGCAGCGCGACGATGTTGCCCTTTCCGCCCAACTCCTTCGCGAGAAACTCGGCGGGAATCTTGCCGAATGCGGTGTTGTCGCCCGCGACGTAGGCATCCTGCGCGCTGGTGTCGGTCAGGCCGCGATCGACCACCGTCACGTACACGCCTTTCTTCTTCACCTGCGCGACCGGCTGCGTGAGCGACGCCGATTCGAACGGGAAAATCACCAGCGCGTTGATCTTGTTGACCGTCACCAGATCCTGCAACTGGTTCGCCTGTTCGGGCGCGCCGGCAGCGGTTTTCACGATCACCTTCAGATCGGGATGCTCTTTCTCGAGATCGGCTTTCGCCTTGTTCGCCCACCACACGATGCCGCCCGTGAAGCCGTGATCGGCAGTCGGAATCGCGACGCCCAGCGTGACTTTGTCATCGGCACGCGCGACGCCTGCCGTACCCAGTATCCCCAACGCCAGCATGCCGGCGCCGACCGCTCGAATGACGTGCTTCATGGTTGTGTCTCCAATAGTGAGGCTTTCGTGCGCCCCGATTTTTCGGACCTGCCTTTGCTGCTGTTGCTATTACTGCCGCCGTTGTTGCAACTTGAAGCTATCGCCGTCCGCGCTGCACGAACGCGACGAAAATAATCACCACGCCCTGCACCGCCGCGTTCAGATACACGCTGATGATGCTGGTCAGATTCAGAATATTGGCGATCACCGACAGCAGGATCGCGCCGATCACAGTGCCGATCACGCGCCCTTCGCCGCCTTTGAGCGCGGTGCCGCCGACCACCACCGAGGCGATCGCTTCGAGTTCCCACAGAAGGCCCGTGGTCGGCGTGGCCGAACCGAGGCGCGGCACGTACAACACCGTGGCGACGCCCACGCAGATTCCGAGCAGCACGTACGTGACGATCTTCACGGTATCGACGCGAATCGCCGCATAGCGCGCGACCTGTTCGTTCGAACCGATCGCCTGCACGTGCCGTCCGAATGCCGTGCGATTGAGGATCAACGCGCCGCCTGCCGCGACCACGAGAAACACCCAGATCGGTACCGGTACACCGAACAGGCTCGCGTAATACACCGGTCCATAAAGATCGGATAACGAATTATCGAGCGTCAGCGCGCCGCCGTCGGCGAGCCACGTCAACACCGCGCGAAAGATGCCCAGCGTCCCCAGCGTGACGATGAACGGCTCGATGCGTCCTTTTGTAATCAGCAGGCCGTGCGCGCAGCCGAACAGTCCGCCGAGCAGAAGCGCGGCGGCGATCCCGATCGCCAGAATCGCAAGCGGCGCGAGCGCGTGCCCGGCGGCGCCCGCAGCCAGCCCGTTCATCAGCCAGATCATGCTGCCCGCGATTAGCGCGGCCATCGATCCGACCGACAGATCGATGCCGCCCGAGATGATCACGAAGGTCATCCCCACTGCGATGATGCCGATGAACGACGTGCGCGTGAGCACGTTCATCATGTTGTCGACGGTGGCGAAATCGCGGTTCAGCAGCGTGCCGATCACGCACAACAGGATCAGCCCGACGAGCGGCCCCAACGCATACAGTCGATGCGCGACACGCAGCGCGCGGCCGGATTGCACGGCTTCAGTGGGTGCCGGTCGCATGAGCGATCAACTCCTCTTCGGTCAGATGATCGAGCGTCAACGTGGCTTGCAGACGCCCCGCGCGCATCACGGCGACGCGGTGGCACAAGCCGATCAGCTCGATCAGTTCGGATGAAATGACGATCACCGCGCGGCCCTGCGCGGCGAGACGATGGATCAGAAAATAGATGTCGCGTTTCGCGCCGACATCGACGCCGCGCGTCGGCTCGTCGAGCACGATCACGTTCGGATCGGGCTGCAGGAACTTGGCGAGCGCGAGCTTCTGCTGATTGCCGCCCGACAGCATGCGCGCGCGGCTCGACAGGTCGCCGGTGCGAATGCCGAATTCGCTGACGGCTTTCGTTAATGCTTCACGTCCCGCTTTCATATCGAGCAAGGGATGCGCGTAGCGTTCGAGCGTCATCAGCGTGACGTTGTCCTGCAGGCTCAGGTTCACGTGCAGACCCTTGCCTTTGCGGTCTTCGCTGAGATACGTGAGGCCGTGGCGCATCGCGTCGCGCGGGTTGTTCAGATCGGCGGGACGGCCTGCTATTTCGATTTGCCCTTGCGTGCGCTTGCGCAAGCCGATGATCGCTTCGAACGCTTCCGTGCGGCCCGCGCCAACGAGGCCCGCGAAGCCGAGCACTTCGCCCGCGCGCACATCGAAGCTGAGGTCGTCGACCCAATCCGGCACCGCGAGTCCGGTCACTTTTAGCGCGAGCGGCGCATCGGCGGGGACAGTGAGCTTGTCGGGGAACATGTCGGACAGCTCGCGGCCGACCATCAGATTCGCCATCTGCTGGCGCGCCAACCCCGCCGTTTCGTTGCGAGCGACGAAACGGCCGTCGCGCATCACGATCACTTCGTCGGTGATGCGCTCCACTTCGTCGAGCTTGTGCGAGATGTAGACGATGGTCACACCATCGGCTTTCAGCTTCGCCATCAACGTGAACAGCCGCTCGGTTTCGGACGGCGTGAGCGTGGCAGTCGGTTCGTCCATGATCAGGAGACGCGCGCGGCGCGACAGCGCTTTCGCGATTTCCACCATCTGCTTTTCCGCGACGATCAGTTCGCGCACCTTCGTGTCGGGCGCTTTTTCGAGGCCCACCTGCGCGAGATAACGCGCGGCCTCGGCGCGCATCGCGGTGTCGTCGACGAACCAGCCGCGCCGCTTTTCGTGGCCGAGATACATGTTCTGCGCGATCGTCAGATGCTCGGCGAGATTGAACTCCTGGTGGATCAGCACGATGCCTTGCGCCTCGGCATCGCGCGAACCGATGAACTGCTGCGGGTGGCCGTCGACCAGCAGCGTGCCCGACGTCGCGGTTTCGTAACCGGCGAGAATCTTCATCAACGTCGATTTACCCGCGCCGTTTTCGCCGAGCAAACCGTAGATGCGCCCCGGCGCCAGTTCGAAACTCACGCCGTGCAGCACGCGCACCGGGCCGAAGTCTTTGCGGATGTCGTCGAAACGGATCGCGAGGCTCATGTTCATGCGCTCCCGCGAATCACGAGCCGGTGCGGCAACAGCACGCCTGGCACGTTCGCCAATGGATTCGCGAGCCGCTGCAACAGCAGACGCGCGGCCGTCTCTCCGAGTTCGCGCATCGGTTGCGCGATGGTTGTGAGCGGCGGATCGATTTGCGCGGCGAGCGAGATGTCGTCGAAGCCGACCACGGCGACGTCGTCCGGCACCCGCTTGCCGACGCTGCGCAAACCGTGGATCACGCCGATCGCCAGCGTGTCGGACACCGCGAAGATCGCACTAGGCGCGTGCGTCTGCTGCGTCAACGTCACCGCCGCCGACGCGCCCGCTTCGTAGTCGAGACTGTTCAGGTTCATACGCCACGCAGGGTCGGGGGCAATGCCCGCATCGGTCAATGCGTCCAGATAGCCCTGCTGACGCTGGCGCGCGTACAGGTAATCGACATCGGAATTGATCAGGCCGACGCGCCGGTGGCCGCGTGCGAGCAGATGCCGCACGGCGTCGCCTGCGGCGCGGTAATTGTCGATGCCGACATACGGCACCCGTACCGACGGATCGAACTCGCAGCACGCGACCCACGGCAGCGCATGCGAGGCCTCGCCAAGGGCCTGCTGGATCGTCGCCGGATCGAGACAGATCGCGCCGTCGGCACGGCGGCGGCGCAGCAGGTCGAAGTAGCTGCGTTCGCGGCCCGGGTCCGCGCCGGTGTCGCATAGCAGCATGAAGTAGCCGTGCTGACGCGCGACGCTGTCGATGCCGCGCACGATCTCCGCGTAAAACGGATTGCCCACGTCCGGAACCATGGTCAGCAGCAGGCGGCTTTCGGCGGTGCGCAGATTGCGCGCGAGTTCGTTGACGCGATAGCCGCTGGCGTCGACGGCGGCGAGCACTTTGTCGCGCGTGGCGGGCCGCACGTTTTCGTGGCCGTTGAGCACGCGCGAAACCGTCGCCACCGAGACCCCCGCCTGCTCCGCGACACCCGCAATCGACAGGCTCCCGGTCCCGCTCAATGAGCGGATTTCAGGCTGGACAGGCACCCCGGAAGCCTCCGCGGGAACCGCTTTGGACGACGTTCTGGACAAGTGGACTCGCCTCGCAAATGTAATCGATTACATTCTTGGGCGATGAAAGCGGGAATCGCAAGGACTGTTCGCTAGGGATTAATACGGGGGACGACGCACGGCAGGACAACCGCGGCGGCGTTGGGCGGATGGCACAAACCGGTGGCAAAAACGCGACGCAAGCGCCCGCTTCGCGCACAGGCCAGGCGCGGCCAAACGCAGCGAGAAAGCGGAAGAAGAACGAAGAAGCGTCGAAATTGGGCACGGCGCACAGAGCAGACACTCGCGTCCGGTTGCCCGCCAGCGAGCGGATCGACACCGCCATTTGGTACAATCCCGCAGTTACCCTGGCGAGGCTTGTATCCAGCATCGTCTCGTGGCCAGGTCTGCCAGGCAGACTGCCCGGAACGGCCGCTCGCCAGCGGCAAAAAATCATTGGCCAAACCGCCCACCCGCAAACCAAACCGCCGAATCCATCATGAACATCGAGCAAGCGCGTTTCAACATGATCGAACAGCAGATCCGCCCCTGGGAAGTGCTCGACCAGGACGTGCTGAATCTGCTCTCGATCGTCAAGCGTGAGAATTTCGTCCCCGCCGTCTACCGCGATCTGGCCTTCGTCGACTTCGAAGTGCCGCTGCCGGCCGGTCAGCATATGCTGGCGCCGCGCGTCGAAGCCCGCGTGCTCCAGGAACTGGCGGTGAAGAAACACGAAAGCGTGCTCGAAATCGGCGCAGGCTCGGGCTACATGGCGGCGTTGCTCGCACACCGCTCGCAACACGTGCTGACGGTCGACATCGAACCGGAACTGGCGGAACTGGCGCGCAACAACCTGATCGCCAACGGCGTGCTGAACGCCGAAGTCGCCACCGGCGACGCATCGCGCGGCTGGGCCGGCGTGGCACCGTACGACGTGATCTGCGTGTCGGGCGGGCTGCCGGTGCTGCCGCAGGAAATCCTCGAGCATCTGAAGATTGGCGGCCGCCTCGCGGCATTCGTCGGCACTGCGCCGGTCATGAAGGCGCAAATCATCACGCGCATCGACGACAAGCAGTTCCGCATCGCCGACGTGTTCGAAACCTATGTCGAGCCGTTGACCAACGCCGTGCAGCCGCCGCGTTTCAAGTTCTGAGTTTTAGATCCTGGCGGCCGCGCTGCGGCCGTCATCTGACTGGATGTCCCACTGATGCAAAATCTGACCGCTCCGGCACTCGCCGAATGGCTCGCCGACACCTCGCGTCCCGCCCCCGTACTGCTCGATGTGCGCGAACCCTGGGAAATCCAGACGGCGTCGATCGCCGGCGCAGTGTCGATTCCGATGCGTGAAATTCCCGCTCGCAGCGAAGAACTCGACGACGACGCGCAAATTGTTTGTGTGTGCCACCACGGTGCGCGCAGCGCGCAGGTCGCGATGTTTCTGGAGTCGCGTGGCCACACCAACGTGTTCAATCTGCAAGGCGGGATCGATGCGTGGTCGCGTCAGGTCGATCCGGCGGTTCCGATTTATTGATTCAGCGTGAACTCGCGGCAGCGGGTATCGGCTCTGACGGCCACCCGCTCCGCTGAAGTTTGACTGCCGCCTTGGTGAGCAACATGGCGCCAGCCGGCTCGTCGCTGAAGTCGGCAATACGAAGTCTTTTATCCAGCGCGTCCGTGCAATGCGGACCGCCAAAGCACTCACCACAGCGTGAGTGCTTTTATATTTTTCTCCTGCGCTCGCTCATACGCTCGTTGCCAGGCTAACCCCACCCGCGTTCCACCTCGTCGCACCCTCTACCCTAAGCCGCAGCCCGCTTTTTATTACGCCGCTTCGCGCGTGAACGTCAGAAATTTCTCACGGTTTCCTAAGCGTCGGACAGGCAACATGCTCCGATATTTTTTGGAGCCATGTGATGAGATTTTCGAAGATCGCGATATTGGCCACAGCGCTAGCCGTGTCCCCGCTGATTTCATACGCGAGTCTGGGCGGCGCCCCAAACACCGGCGCGCCCACCCCGGTCGTGCGGCTCGCCACGCCGCAGTCCGCCTCGACAACGACGCAGGCGACGCAATCGGCAGCGCCCTATTCGATGCACCAATCGGTCGATGCCAACGGCGTCACGATCAACGAATACGTGCTGCCCAGCAACGTGGTGTTCGCGGTCACGTGGGACGGACCGATCCGTCCAAACATGACGGCCTTGCTCGGCAACTACTTCCCCAACTACGTGAACGTCGCGCAAAGCCGTGCGCGCGGCACCGGTCCGCTCGTCGACGGCGACGACGCCTTCCGCATCGAATCGACCGGGCGGCTCGGCCGCTTTTCCGGCATGGCATGGCTGCTCCATGAATTCCCCGTGGGCGTCCGGCCAGGCGATCTGAAATAGCACCGGCACACGTGCGCGAGCCAATGCCTGCACACGCCAGGTCAAGGAAAACAACAATGAATACATCGAAGAAAACCGGCTGGCTCGTTGCGGTGCTCGCGACAATCACGCTCGCTGCATGCGGCGGCGGCAGCGCGAGCAGCACCGATATCGGCTGGGACGCCAGCCCCGACTGGAGCATCAGCCCGAACAACCCGAGCACGCCCACAGTCACCGTCCCGGCCACGGGCGACAACGTGGTGCCGGTGCAGGTCAACAGTTCAATGGGCAACATCAATACGCTGTTCGTGTCGATCAAGGTCTGCATACCCGGCAAGCGCAATCCGACCCAATGCGTGACCGTCGACAACATGCTGGTCGACACCGGCTCGACAGGTGTGCGCATCGGCGCGTGGGCGATACCGTCGCTCGCGCCACTGCTGCTCACGCAAGCCGGCGCGACCGATGACAAACTCGGCACATCGCCGATCGCCCAATGCATGCCGTTTGCGTCGGGCTACACGTGGGGTGCGATCAAGCGGGCCGACATCCTGATCGGCAAGAAGACTGCGAATAATCTGCCGATTCAGGTGATTGCGGATGGCGCATATGCGACGCCGGCCGACTGCGTGTCGTACGGCGGCGCCGATCTGGGCAGCGTCGCTGCGATGGGCGCCAACGGCATTGTCGGCATCGATAATTTCACGGGCGACTCGCTGGATGCGCTGACCACGGCGGTGCCGGGCCTTTACTACTATTGCCTGTCTCGCAACAACTGCATCAGCACTCGCATGGAAGAGAGCAAGGAGGTGACGAACCCCGTCTTCATGTTCACCAGCGACAACAACGGCACGGTCATTCGCCTGCCCGCGTTGCCGGCCGGCGGACGGGCGAGCGTGGACGGTCAACTGGTGTTCGGCGTCTCCACCCAGCAGAACAACATGCTGCCGGCCAACGCCACGGTACTGGCCGTCGATAAGTACGGCACCTTCACGACGCAATATCAGGGGCGTGTGATGAACCGCAGTGCAATCGACAGCGGCACCAATGGCTATGGTTTCCAGGACGAGACGATTCCGACCGCCGGCGCTTTTCCATATAGCTGGTACATACCGTCGAGCACGCTGAATCTGTATGCAACGATGGAGGCCACGGACGGCACAGGCACGCCGCTGGCGGTGCCGTTTTCCATCGAAAACGCGAGGGTTCTGGCCGCCACCGGCTACGCCGCTTTCGATACGATCGGCGCGTACTTCGCCAGCTCGAACAACAACATGTTCCTGTGGGGCCTGCCGTTCTTCTACGGCCGCGAGGTCTACACCGTGATCAGCTACGCGAAGATTGGCCAACGGACGGGACCATTTGTGGCGTTCTGATGTTTTACGCAGATGGCACGGGCGGGCGCTGTTTGCTAGCGACGCCTGTCCGGTGTCCATCGTGTTGCGCGTGCCTGGTTGCGCGCATCGTTTTATCCCTCTTCACGGCCTTTTACGGCCTTTCCCACACGCCGTTCAGAAACTTCCCGCAATCCCAATAAGGGTCTGCGGGCACCATGCTCCGACCTGTTTTCTGGAGCAATAAAAATGAGATTGGTGAAGATCGCGCTGGCATTAACGGCGCTGTGCCCGCTCGCCTCACACGCGATGCTGGGCAGCGCGCCAGGCGCGAATACACATGCGGCCGCCGTGGCGCGGTCGCTACTCCAGCCTGCTGCGGCAACGGCGGCTGCGTCCTACACGGTGCGCGAGGCAACCGGCAGCGACGGCGTGACGATCCGCGAATACGTGCTTCCCAGCAACGTCGTGTTTGCGGTCAGCTGGCAAGGCCCGGTGCGCCCGGACATGACCGCGCTGCTCGGCAGCTACTTTCCCAACTTCGCGAATTCAAACGGCGGACGCCCGCGCGGCACCGGTCCGCTAGTCCGGCATGACGGCGATTTCCATATCGAGTCGGCAGGTCATGCCGGGTACTTCTTCGGCAAGGCGTATTTGCCGCGCCTCGTTCCCGCCAACGTTCAAGTCAAGGATCTGCAATGAAGCGGCGCGTGGACTCACTCAGCACAAACACCATGAAGACTCTGAACAGGAGCCTTTACTGCGCGCTCCTGACGGCTGGCGTGGCACTGTCGGCGTGTGGCGGCGGTGGCAGCGATGACAACGGCGGGAATGCGGCGAATAACGATGATGGGCAAGTGGGGGAAGTGAATACGCCTGCGCCGACACCGACACCGACACCGACACCGACCCCGACTCCAACGCCAACTTCGACTTCGACTTCGACTTCGACTTCGACTTCGACTTCGACTTCGACTTCGACTTCGACTTCGACTTCGACTTCGACTTCGGCTTCGGCTTCGGCTTCGGCTTCGGCTTCGGCTTCGGCTTCGGCTTCGGCTTCGACTCCCACTCCCACTCCGACTCCGACTCCGACTCCAACGCCGCCCCCCACACCAACCCCCACAACCAACACCACCCCCATCACCGTCGAACGCTGGACCGGCAACTTTCCGAACATACCGTACGTCACCGTCACGATATGCATCCCCGGAGGACAGGGCGGCACGCAATGCGCGACGGTCGATCACATGCAGCTCGACACGGGCTCCGTCGGCGTGCGCGTGAACAGCAGCGCACTGGGCGCGGCTTTGGCCAGCAGCCTGCCGGCGCAAACCGGCGCCACCGACGACCCCACGGACAGCGCGCCGATCGCCCAATGCGCGACGTTCGGCTCCGGCTATACATGGGGATCCATCCGGCGTGCGGACGTGACGATCGGCGGCAAGACCTCGGGCAACATGCCGATCCAGGTGATCGCCGACGGCAAGTACGCGACACCATCGGATTGCCTGCAACGCGGCGGTTCGGATCTCAACACCGTGGCCGCTCTCGGTGCGAACGGTGTGCTGGGCATCGGCCCGTTGGCGCGCGATACCCCCGCAGCGGCACTGACGCCGCTGCCGGCCGCGTACTACTACTGCACCTCCTCGACGTCGTGCACGGGAACACGCGTTCCGCTCGACACGCAGGTGATGAATCCGGTCGCCAACTTCACGTCGGACAACAACGGCACGATCATCCGTCTGCCCGCGTTACCGGCTGGAGGCCAGGCAAGCGCCACGGGCGAACTGATCTTCGGCGTCGGCACGCGGCAGAACAACGCGCTGCCGTCGAGCGCCACCGTGCTGCAACTGAATGCAAACGGCAACTTCACCACGAGCTACAACGGCAGCTCGCTGCAAGGCTGGCTCGACAGCGGGACCAACGTCTACTACTTCCCCGACTCGACGATTCCTCAAAGCAACGGCCTGTATATTCCGGCCACGACACTCAACCTGTCGGCGATTCTGAGTGCATCGAGCGGGACCGGCTCGTCGGCGACGGTGCCGTTCAGGGTCAGCCATGGCTTCAACTTGCAGGCGAACGGTTACGCCGCCTACGACAGCCTCGCCGCGCCCTATTACGGCGGCTTCCTCTGGGGCCTGCCGTTCTTCTTCGGCCGCGACGTGTACACGGTGTTGAGCGGCGCCAGGGCGGGTACGCAGACCGGGCCGTTCGTGGCATTCAAATAGTCTGAAAAGACGCACCGACACCATGTCAAAACAAAAGGCCGGCGCTGCAAAGCAGCCGGCCTTTTTTCCGCGCGATCAAACCGGTCGCTCAAGTCCGCATAGTCAAATGCCTGTCGTGTGCAACGAGCGGTGTGAGTCACGTTTTCGAACACCGTCGCCATCCGCGATGGACTGACGCCCACGCGCTCGCTCATGTCGTGTCTCCTCGCGTGAAGTGAGCGGCCTTCCAGTCCAGGCAAAGCACCACCCATGCACAAAGTGAACGCGGCCATGCACCGGCGCAGACCGCTGGCGGATAGCCGCGCTTCGTCGCGGCGCGAAACGCACCTCAACGAGGCGCGACTGTCGGGCATGCACCAGCCTTGCGCCACATTACGCATAACTTGCCGACGCGCCACCCGCGCCGCAGCACGCAGAACGCGCAGATCGGGTCGAAATTACTGCATGGCATGTCATTTGCAGTACACAAGCGGCAAGTCATGCGGGATAAGCCCTGCTGGCTGAAATCGACGCCCATAAACAGTCACCATCAAATGGCAAGGGGAAGCACATGAAACGTCGCAGTCTGTTGAAGTTCGGTTCGATGTCGGGCGCGCTGGCGCTGGCGGGTCAAGTGCCGTTTGCGAACGCGCAGGACAGCGGTCCGATCAAGGTCGGGATTCTGCATTCGCTGTCGGGCACGATGGCTATTTCCGAAACGTCGCTGAAAGACACCGCGTTGATGACCATCGCGGAGATCAACAAGAGCGGTGGCGTGATGGGCCGTCAGATTCAGCCAGTGGTAGTGGACCCGGCGTCGAACTGGCCGCTGTTCGCCGAAAAGGCGCGTCAACTGATCACGCAGGAAAAGTGCGCCGTGGTGTTCGGCTGCTGGACCTCGGTGTCGCGCAAGTCGGTGCTGCCGGTGTTCGAGGAACTGAACGGCCTGCTGTTCTATCCGGTGCAGTACGAAGGCGAAGAAATGTCGCGCAACGTGTTCTACACGGGTGCAGCGCCGAATCAGCAGGCGATTCCCGCAACCGAATATCTGATGAGCGCGGAAGGCGGCGGCGCCAAGCGCTACTTCCTGCTGGGCACCGACTATGTGTACCCGCGCACGACCAACAAGATCCTGCGCGCGTTCCTCAAGTCGAAAGGCGTGCAGGAGGCCGACATCCAGGAGGTCTACACGCCGTTCGGCCATAGCGACTATCAGACCATCGTCGCCAACATCAAGACCTTCTCGCAAGGCGGCAAGACCGCGGTGATCTCGACGGTGAACGGCGACTCGAACGTGCCGTTCTACAAGGAACTGGGCAACCAGGGGCTGAAGGCGTCCGACGTGCCGGTCGTCGCGTTCTCGGTCGGCGAAGAAGAACTGCGCGGTATCGATACGAAGCCGCTGGTCGGCAACCTCGCCGCATGGAACTACTTCATGTCGGTGCGCAATCCTGAGAACACCAAGTTCAAGGCGATGTTCGCGAAGTGGGTGAAGGACAACAACCTGCCGGGCGGCGACAAGCGCGTGACCAACGACCCGATGGAAGCGACCTTCGTCGGCATCCACATGTGGAAGCAGGCCGTTGAAAAAGCGAAGAGCGCGGATGTGGACAAGGTGCGCGTCGCGATGATCGGCCAGACCTTCGCGGCACCGTCGGGCTTCACGCTGACGATGGACGGCAACCACCATCTGCACAAGCCGGTGATGATCGGCGAAGTGCGTGCCGACGGTCAGTTCAACGTCGTATGGCGGACCAAGACCGCCGTGCGCGCGCAGCCGTGGAGCCCGTTCATCGCCGGCAATTCGAGCAAGCCGGACGTGGTCAGCTCGATCCCGTCGTTCCTGAAGCGCACGCGTTCGCGCATCGTCTGACCGCACGACGCGCGGCGGCGGCTCGCTGCATAGGCAGGGCTCTTTGCCGCTTGCCTCGCCGTGCAGCGAGCCGCTACGAAATAACGACGATGCGAACGACGATGCGAACGACGAACGCAAAGCGCGCGTCGTCGGCAATACCGTGAATGGGGTTTGGCGCAGTCAGGCGCAATCAGCAACCCACGGCGCGGCAGCGGCTTGAGCATGTTGCGAGTTTCGATGTGAGGCTCGCTGCAAGTCTCGAGCCGCGCCGCCAAAGCCGGTTCATCTTCAAAGGCCACCATGGCGTTTTCAATCCTCACCTCCGCACGACGAACCGTTCGCCGGTTCGCGCGCCGCAGTATCGGCAGCGCGGCGATCGTGCTGCTCGCGGGCTCGCCGCTCGCCGCCTTTGCGCTGACGCCCGCCGATGTCGCGCCGCTCGCCAGCGACGACTTCGACGCGAAATCCGCGGCAATCGACAAGCTGATCGCCAATCACGACAAGGAATCGCTGGCGGTGCTGAAGGCGTTGTCCGAAGACAGCGCGCTCGCAACCGATTCCGGCGCCGTGCTGCTGCAGGACGGCGACACCGCGAAAGACGCCGTCACCGGCAAGACCGTCGCCGCGGGCGACGCGCAGCCGGTCACGCTGAACAACCTGCTGCGCTCGAAAGTCTCGGGCGCATTGTCGGGTCTGCAACTCGACTCGCCGGACGCCGCGACACGCGCCGCCGCGATCGCGTCGCTGCTGCAAAACCCCGATCCGTCGATCAAGCCGCTGGTCGACGCGGCCCGTGCAAAGGAAACCGATCCGGCGCTGAAGAAGCGTCTGGACACGCTGTGGGCGATGACCGCGTTGCACGACGCCGATCCGGCGAAGCGTCTCGAAGCCGTGCAACTGGTGTCCGCGCGGCACGATCTGGACATGAACGAACTGTTGCGGCCGCTGGTCGCGAAGAAACCGGACGGCACCTTCAACGAAGCGGACGACCGTGTGCGCGCCGCCGCGCAAAGCGGTATCGACGAACTCGACGCGATCCAGCGACGCAGCCAGATTGCCGGCACGCTGTTCGCGGGCCTGTCGCTCGGCAGCGTGCTGCTGCTCGCGGCGCTCGGCCTTGCGATCACGTACGGGCTGATCGGCGTGATCAACATGGCGCACGGCGAATTCCTGATGATCGGCGCGTACGCCACCTACGTCGTGCAGAACCTGTTTCAGCGCTTCGCGCCCGGCGCGTTCGACTGGTATCCGCTGCTCGCGGTGCCGGCTTCGTTCGCGGCGGCGGGGCTGGTCGGCATCGTGCTCGAACGGCTGGTGTTGAAGCATCTGTACGGGCGTCCGCTCGAAACGCTGCTGACCACCTTCGGCGTCAGCCTGATCCTGATTCAAGCGACGCGGATGCTGTTCGGCGCGCAGAACGTACAGGTGATCAACCCGTCGTGGATGAGCGGCGGCGTCACCGTCTTGCCGAATCTGATCCTGCCGTACAACCGCCTCGCGATTCTCGCGTTTTCGCTGATCGTGGTCGGCATCGCATGGGCCGTGCTGACGAAGACGCGGCTCGGCCTGTTCGTGCGCGCCGTCACGCAGAACCGCCGGATGGCGGCCTGCGTCGGCGTGAAAACCGCGCGGGTCGATTCGTATGCGTTCGCGTTCGGTGCGGGCATCGCCGGGTTGGGCGGCTGCGCACTGTCGCAGATCGGTAACGTCGGACCGGACCTCGGCCAGAGCTACATCATCGATTCGTTCATGGCGGTGGTGCTCGGCGGTGTCGGTCAACTGGCCGGGACGGTGATCGGCGGCTTCGGGCTTGGACTTGTCAGCAAGGCCATCGAACCGTTCTGGGGCGCCGTGCTCGCGAAAATCGCGGTGCTGGTGCTGATCGTGCTGTTCATCCAGAAGCGTCCGCAGGGCATGTTCGCCCTCAAGGGCCGTAGCGCGGAGGCATGAGATGACATCTGCAACTTCTTCGGCTCACGTCGGCGCGACGGGCAACGCGGGCACCAACGCACGCGACGCGGGCGCGGGCTTCGCGCTCGGTCTGCCGCCGCGTCCCGCCTTGCTGTCGCGGCGCGCGTGGCTCGCGCTGATCGCGCTGATCATCGTGTTCGGTCTCGGCGTGCCGTTCGCCACCCTGGTCCTGCCGGAAACCAGCGCGTTCCATCTGTCCGCGTACGCAACGACGATCACCGGCAAGTTCATGTGCTACGCGATCGCCGCGCTCGCGCTCGATCTGGTGTGGGGCTATTGCGGCATCCTGAGTCTGGGACACGCGCTGTTCTTCGCGCTCGGCGGCTACGCGATCGGCATGTACCTGATGCGCTCGATCGGTCACGACGGCAAGTACGGCAGCGATCTGCCGGACTTCATGGTGTTTCTCGACTGGCATCAGTTGCCGTGGTACTGGCAGGGCACGCAGCACCTCGGCTATGCGCTGCTGCTGGTCGTGCTGGTGCCGGCTGTGGTCGCGTGGGTGTTCGGCTTCTTCACGTTCCGTTCGCGCGTGAAGGGCGTGTATCTGTCGATCATCACGCAGGCCATGACCTTCGCCGCGATGCTGCTGTTCTATCGCAACGAAACGGGCTTCGGCGGCAATAACGGCTTCACCGACTTCAAGCGGATCGGCGGCTTTCCGATCACGCATCCGGGCACGCGCACTGCCCTGCTGCTGATCACCTTCGCGGTGCTGATCCTCGCGTTTCTCGGCGCGCGCGCCATCGTCACATCGAAGCTCGGCCGCGTGACGACCGCCGTGCGCGACGGCGAAACGCGGCTGATGTTCCTCGGCTACAGCCCGCTCGCTTACAAGCTGTTCGTGTGGACCGTGTCGGCCGTGTTGTGCGGCATCGCGGGTGCGTTGTACGTGCCGCAGGTCGGCATCATCAACCCGGGCGAGATGTCGCCGGGCAACTCGATCGAAATGGCGATCTGGGTCGCCGTCGGCGGACGCGGCACGCTGATCGGGCCGATCATCGGCGCGTTCGCGGTGAACGGTGCGAAGAGCTTTTTCACAGCGAATTTCCCTGAATACTGGCTGTTCTTCCTCGGTCTGATTTTCGTGCTGGTTCCGCTGCTGCTGCCCAACGGCATCATGGGACTGATCGAACTCGTCTCGCGCAAGAAGGACCGCTCATGAACCAGAACCCGATGGTCCCCGATCTCGACTTACCCGAAGCACCTTCCGACTATTCGTTGAGCGGCGTCGCGAGCATGAGTCGCGCGGTGATACCGGGCGAGATCGACGTTTCGCACGGCACGATCCTGTATCTCGAAGACGTGACCGTGAGTTTCGACGGTTTCCGCGCGCTGAACGCGCTGACGCTGAACATCGACGCCGGCGAGCTGCGCTGCATCATCGGTCCGAACGGCGCGGGCAAGACGACGATGATGGATGTCATCACCGGCAAGACCTCGCCGGATTCCGGCAAGGTTTATCTCGGGCAGTCGATCGATCTGACGCGGATGAACGAGCCGTCGATCGCGCGTGCCGGGATTGGGCGCAAGTTCCAGAAGCCGACCGTGTTCGAGCAGCATCCCGTGTGGGAAAACCTCGAACTGGCGATGAAAACCGACAAGGGCTGGTGGGCGTCGCTGCGCGCACGGCTGGATCGCGACGCACAGGCGCGTATCGAAGAAACGCTGCTGCTGATCGGGCTGGAAAGCGAAGCGCGGCGGCTTGCAGGCGAGCTGTCGCACGGCCAGAAGCAGCGCCTCGAAATCGGCATGCTGCTGATGCAGCAACCCGCGCTGCTGCTGCTCGACGAACCCGCCGCCGGCATGACCGACGACGAAACCATGCAGCTTGCCGAGTTGCTCAATCACTTGCGCGGCACGTGCTCGATGATGGTGGTCGAGCACGACATGGAGTTCGTGGCGGCTTTGTCCGGCGATAAAGGCAAGGTCACGGTGATGGCCGAAGGACGCGTGCTCGCGCACGGCACACTGGACGAAGTGAAGAAGGACGAGACGGTGATCGAGTCGTATCTGGGTCGCTGATCGCAACATTGCCGCCCGCATAGATCATCGAAAAGCCGCTGAAACAAAGGGTCGAACGCACATGCTAGAAGTTGAAAACCTGAACCAGTATTACGGCGGCAGCCACATCCTCCGCGATGTGAAGCTCACCGTGCCCGACGGCAAGCTCACCGTTCTGCTCGGCCGCAACGGCGTCGGCAAGACCACGCTGCTGCGCTGCCTGATGGGCGTCGTGCAGACGAAGAGCGGCTCGATCGCCTGGCGCGGTGCGCCGATCACGAAGCTGCCGACGTACTCGCGCGTCGAAAAAGGTCTCGCGTACGTGCCGCAAGGCCGCGATATTTTTCCGCGCCTGACCGTCGAGGAAAATCTGCTGGTCGGCGCGGCGAGCAAGAAAGCGCCGAAGAAAATCCCCGATCGCATCTACGAACTGTTTCCGGTGCTGAAGGACATGCGCAGCCGTCGCGGCGGCGATCTGTCCGGTGGTCAGCAGCAACAGCTCGCGATTGGCCGCGCGCTGATGAGCGATCCGCAACTGCTGATTCTCGACGAGCCGACCGAAGGGATTCAGCCGTCGATCATTCAGGACATCGGCCGCACGCTGCGTCAACTGGTCGAGGAAATGGGCATGACGGTGCTGCTGGTCGAGCAGTATTACGACTTCGCCAAAGATATTGCCGACCGCTACTGGGTGATGAGCCGCGGCGAAATCGTCGCGGGCGGCGAAGGCGCCAACATGGACGCGGACGGCGTGCGCGCGTTGATCGCCGTATAAGGGTTACTCGCAATCACGCCTACGCTGCGTGCTATTCTCGGCGCAACCCCGACCCTGGATTGCGCCGCGCCACGTCGGCCCGCTTCGCTAACGCAGCGTTTGTCCAGGTCTTAACGCGTCGATCGCACGCCCATTCCCACGCACGCATGTCGCTTCACGAAAATCACGTCACGCTCGCCACCGCGCAGCCCGCCGCACATTCGCCCTGGCCCGCGCGCCTCGAACTCGGCTTCGTCAAACAGAATGAGCGGACGACGCTCGTGCATCGGCTGCACGACGGGCCGTTGCGCGTGCAGCGGCCGCTTTATCCCGAAGGCCATGCAATCTGCCATGCGGTGATCGTGCATCCGCCGGGCGGGGTCGCGGGTGGTGATCAACTCGATATTCAGGTGGATGTCGGCGCGGGCGCGCATGCTGTGGTGACGACGCCGGGCGCGACCAAGTGGTACAAGTCCAACGGACGCGCCGCGCATCAGCAGATTGCGGTGCGGGTCGGCGAGCACGCGAAGCTCGACTGGCTGCCGCAGAACAACATCGTTTTCGATCACGCGAATGCGCATCTGGATTTTTCGCTGACGCTGGCTGAAGGCGCTACCGCGTTGGGATGGGACGCGACGCAGCTTGGGCGGCAGGCGGCTGGCGAACGGTGGTCGGAGGGGCGCCTGAATGCCGTGTCGCGGATCGTCGGTGCGCGCGGCGAATTGCTGTGGTTCGAGCGCGCGAGCCTCGACGCGAACGATGCGTTGCGCGACGCGGCCCAAGGCCTGGCCGGGTTCCCCGCCTACGGGACGCTGTGGGCAGTCGGCCCCGCGTGCGACGACGCGCTCGCCGAATCGCTAACCGCGCAACTACCGTTCGACGACTCGCTACGCGCCGCCGCAAGCTGCGTGACGAACGGCGTGCTGCTGGTGCGCGCAGTTTCGCGTTCGATGGAGACGCTGCAAAACGCGTTGACGCGGTGCTGGCTTCAACTCCGCCCGGTCGTGCATGGTGTCGAGGCGGTGCCGTTGCGGATCTGGTCGACTTGAGCCAATCTCGAGCTACGGCGCGGCAAAAAAAATGAAAACGGCCCGTTCAAAACTGGTCGCATCAAAAACGCTCAATGGGTTTACGTACGCGCGTTACCCGAATCCGGGCGCGCGAGTCGACTGAAACAAATCGACTGAACGGCCCCGTCGCCCGAGTCGCATGGCCACCGCACCAAATCGGCCCATCCACACGCCTCGATCTGGTGCACTACTCTCGTAGAACCCCGCCAGACCGCCCTCGCACCGCCATGGCACATCCTTTGCATAATTTTACGAAGATGCTGCCGCATCCTGACGGCAGCCACCGGCTCGTCACTTCCACCGCTCACACAACATGAAACGAACCACTCCTCGCTCGTTGCGTCGCGCGTTTCTCGTCGCGCTACTGTCCGTGCCTGTGATCGCGCACCTCGCCTTTCACGCCATCGCCGCTCACGCCGATACGCTCGACAACATCGCCAAGGCCGGCGTGCTGAAAGTGGCGGTGCCGGAAGACTATCCGCCGTTCGGCTCGGTCGGCCCCGACATGAAGCCGCAGGGCTATGACATCGACACCGCCGCGTTCCTCGCGAAGTCGATGAACGTGAAGCTCGAACTCGTGCCGGTCAACAGCGCGAACCGCATTCCGTATCTACAGACCGGCAAGGTCGATCTGGTGATCTCGTCGCTCGGCAAGACGCCCGAGCGCGAGAAGGTGATCGACTTTTCGACCGCGTATGCGCCTTACTACCAGGGCGTGTTCGGCCCCGCCGACATCAAGGTCACCGGCCCCGCCGACCTGACGGGCAAAACCGTCGGCGCGACGCGCGGCGCGCTCGAGGAAATCGGTCTCACGCAAATGGCGCCGAACGCGACCATCAAACGTTTCGAGGACAACAACGCGACCATCGCCGCGTTCCTGTCTGGCCAGGTGCAGTTGATCGCCGCCGGCAACATCGTCGCGGCCGCGATCATCGCGAAGAATCCGCCGCGCCGCCCGGAGCCGAAGTTCGTCATCAAGAATTCGCCGTGTTTCGTCGGTATGAACAAGAGCGAGTCGCGTCTGCAGCAGAAAGTGAATGCCGCGATTGCGCAGGCCCGCCAGGACGGCACGCTCAACACGATGTCGAAGAAATGGTTCGGCGCACCGCTACCCGCCGATCTGTAACGCCCGTCATGCTATTTTGTAAGCACGCTGTTAGGCGGACTTGATACCGTGGCTGGCCCATCCGGCATCGCGCGTGTCGCGGACTCATCCCGTCATCCTGTGCCAGCACGTGATGACAGCCGTCACGCGCCGTGCCTAACATTGTCGTTGCCCGTTCCGTGCGGAGCTGGCGCAACGACCGTCTTCAAGACGTCACCACTGAACGCAACCATTCGATGAAGCTGACACCTCGCGAGAAGGACAAGCTGCTGATCTTCACCGCCGCGCTACTCGCCGAAAGGCGCCGCGCCCGCGGCCTCAAACTGAACTACCCGGAAGCTATCGCCTTCATCACCGCGGCGCTGATGGAAGCCGCGCGCGATGGCAAGACCGTCGCCGAGGTCATGCACTACGGCACCACACTGCTCACGCGCGACGACGTGATGGAAGGCGTGCCGGAGATGATCCCCGACATTCAGGTGGAAGCCACGTTCCCGGACGGCACCAAGCTCGTCACCGTCCATCACCCAATTCCCTGATCACGCAATCATCCAAGAACCAAGGCACGCTCCATGATCCCCGGCGAACTCCTCACCGACGACGGCGAACACGAACTCAACGTGGGCCGCGCGACCGTCACGGTGGTCGTATCGAATACCGGCGACCGGCCGGTGCAGATCGGCTCGCACTACCACTTCTACGAAGTGAACGACGCGCTGTCGTTCGATCGCGAAGCGGCGCGCGGCTTCCGGCTGAACATCGCGGCGGGCACCGCCGTGCGCTTCGAGCCCGGCCAGGAACGCACGGTCGAGCTGGTCGAACTGGCGGGCGACCGCATCGTCTACGGCTTCAACGGCAAGGTAATGGGCAAGCTGTGATGCGCGCCACGCGCTCCGCTGCCTGCCCTGCTTACTTCGGACCCATACCATGACATTACGCATTGGCCGCCGCGCATACGCGGAGATGTTCGGCCCCACCACCGGCGACCGTGTGCGCCTCGCCGATACCGAGTTGCTGATCGAAGTCGAGCGCGACTTCACAACCTACGGTGAAGAAGTGAAATTCGGCGGCGGCAAGGTGATTCGCGACGGCATGGGCCAGTCGCAACGCGTGCACGCCGACGTGGTCGATACGGTCGTGACGAACGCGGTGATTCTCGATCACTGGGGCATCGTCAAGGCCGACATCGGCATCAAGAACGGCCGCATCGCCGCGATCGGCAAGGCGGGCAATCCCGACATCCAGCCGAACGTGACGATTGCGATCGGCGCATCGACAGAAGTGATCGCGGGCGAAGGGCTGATCGTGACGGCGGGCGGCATCGATACGCACATTCACTTCATCAGTCCGCAGCAGATCGAAGAAGCGCTCGCGAGCGGCGTGACGACGATGCTCGGCGGCGGCACCGGCCCGGCGACCGGCACTAATGCGACGACCTGCACGCCGGGCCCGTGGCATATGGAACGCATGCTGCAGGCGGCCGACGGTTATCCGATGAATCTCGGCTTTCTCGGCAAGGGCAATGTGAGCCAGCCGCAACCGGCGCTGGAGCAGATCGCGGCGGGGGCCATCGGCCTGAAGCTGCACGAAGACTGGGGCACGACGCCCGCCGCGATCGACAACTGCCTCAGCGTCGCCGACGACACCGACACCCAGGTCGCGATTCACACGGACACGCTGAACGAAGCGGGTTTTGTCGAAGCGACCGTGGCCGCGTTCAAGGGCCGCACGATCCACACGTATCACACCGAAGGCGCGGGCGGCGGTCACGCGCCGGACATCATCAAGGTGTGCGGCGAGTCGAACGTGTTGCCGTCGTCGACCAATCCGACGCGGCCGTACACGATCAACACGCTTGAAGAGCATCTCGACATGCTGATGGTGTGCCATCACCTGGACCCGTCGATTGCGGAAGACATCGCGTTCGCCGAATCGCGGATTCGCCGCGAAACAATTGCCGCCGAAGATATCCTGCACGACCTCGGCGCGCTGTCGATGCTGTCGTCGGATTCGCAGGCGATGGGCCGGGTCGGCGAAGTGATTATTCGCACGTGGCAAACCGCTCACAAGATGAAGGTGCAACGCGGTGCGCTGCCCGAAGACAGCGCGCGTCACGACAATTTCCGCGCGAAACGCTATGTTGCGAAGTACACGATCAACCCCGCCATCACGCACGGCATCGCGCATGAAGTCGGCTCGATCGAGCCGGGCAAGTGGGCCGATCTGGTGTTCTGGGAACCGGCATTTTTCGGCATCAAGCCGTCGCTGATCCTGAAGGGCGGCATGATCGCGATGGCGCAGATGGGCGACCCGAACGCGTCGATTCCGACGCCGCAGCCGGTGCATTATCGCGAGATGTTCGCGACGCGCGGCGGCGCATTGGGGCGCACGTCGCTGACCTTCGTGTCGCAAATGGCCGCCGATGCGGGCGTGGCCGAACGTTATGGCTTGAGCAAGCGCATCGTCGCGGTAAAAAATTGCCGCAATATCTCGAAGGCGGACATGATTCACAATGCGTGGCGTCCTGCTATCAGCGTCGATCCCGAGACGTACCAGGTGATCGCCGATGGGCAACTGCTGACCTGCGAACCCGCCACCGTTCTGCCGATGGCGCAACGCTACTTCCTGTTCTGAGCATGCGTACTCTCGACAAATTGCTGGCGCCGCATCTGAAGCTCGCGCCGGTTCTGGTGAAGCGGGCGCCGAGCTTGACGCTCGCTTTCGACGAGCGCCGTAAAAGCCGGCTCGCCGCCACGCTCGACAGCGGCGAAGAAGTCGCGCTGCTGTTGCCGCGCGGTACGGTGCTGCGCGACGGCGATGTTCTGGTGGCGGACGACGGCGGCCTCGTGCGTGTGGTCGCCGCGGCGGAAGCTGTGCTGGTCGTGCGCGCGAAAGATGCGCTGACGCTGACGCGCGCCGCGTATCACCTCGGCAACCGGCACACGCCGGTCGAAGTCGGCACAGATTATCTGAAGCTCGAATACGACCCGGTGCTGGCCGATATGCTCAAGCGAATCGGCGCGACAGTCGATCAGGTGTCGATGCCATTCCAGCCGGAATCCGGCGCTTACGGCGGCGGTCATAAGCACGGTCACGACGAGACCTTCGCCGAAGACTATGCGCTCGCGCAGCAGGTGTTTGGTGAGCATCACGGGCATGGGCACTCGCATGACCATGGCGACCATGTCCACGACGAGTCTTGCGGCCACGCGCACCATGAGCATTCGCAAGAGCATGGGAAAGCTCATTCGCACGAGCATGGCGACCACAAACACGACGGCCACGTCCACGACGAATCCTGCGGCCACGCGCATCACCACCATGCGCATCGCTGAACTCACTGCACTGCTGCATCTCGCGTCGCCGGCGCTGCCGATCGGCGCGTTCAGCTACTCGCAAGGTCTCGAAGCAGCCATCGAAGCGCAACTGATCACCGACGCCGATTCCGCTCGCGACTGGATCGCGAGCGGCCTCACCGACGTGCTCGCACGCGGCGAGTTGCCGTTTCTCGCGCACCAAATGGAACGCTGGCGCTCGCACGACGCAGCAGGTCTCGCCGAAGCCAACCGCGAATTCCTCGCGAGCCGCGAGTCGGCGGAATTGCGGCGTGAGACCGAACAGATGGGCTGGTCGCTGCGGCAACTGTGTGCATCGCTCGAATGGGGCGACGCGGACCGACGCGCGACACTCGCGTCGATGACGCCGCTCGCACAGCCCACCGCGTTCGCTTTCGCCGCCTACGCACACGACGCCGCCACCGACGCCACCCTCGCCGCCTACGCGTTCAGCTGGGTGGAAAACCAGGCGGCAGCCGCGTTGAAGGCCGTGCCTCTGGGACAACTCGCGGGGCAGCGGATCATCGTCGCCTTGCGCGGACCGATCGACGCCGCCGTCACGCGCGCGTTGGCTACGCCGCCGGCCAACATCAACACTTTCGCGCCGCAACTCGGCATTCTGTCGGCGCGCCACGAGTCGCAATATTCGCGGCTTTTTCGCTCATAAATCGATCCATCATGAACGCACCTCATCATCCCGCCTCACGTACGAAAAAGCTGCCGCCGCTGCGCGTGGGCGTCGGCGGACCGGTCGGCTCGGGCAAGACCACGCTGCTCGAAATGCTCTGCAAGGCGATGCGCGATCAGTACGACCTCGTCGCGATCACCAACGACATCTATACGAAAGAAGACCAGCGTCTGCTGACCGTGGCGGGTGCGTTGCCCGCTGAGCGGATCATGGGCGTCGAAACGGGCGGCTGTCCGCATACGGCGATTCGTGAAGACGCGTCGATCAACCTCGAAGCGGTCGACCGCATGCTGACGCGGTTTCCGGATGCCGATATCGTGTTCATCGAATCGGGCGGCGATAACCTCGCGGCGACGTTCAGCCCGGAACTGTCGGATCTGACGATTTACGTGATCGACGTCGCGGGCGGCGAGAAGATTCCGCGCAAGGGCGGCCCCGGCATTACGAAGTCGGATCTGCTGGTGATCAACAAGACGGACCTCGCGCCGATGGTCGGCGCGAATCTCGATGTGATGGCCTCAGACGCGAAGAAAATGCGCGGCGAGCGGCCTTTCGTGATGACGAATCTGAAGGCGCTCGATGGCCTCGCCGAGGTGGTGAAGTTTATCGAGAAGAAGGGATTGTTGAAGGTGTGAGGTGAGGTCGTGGGCGCTTGATTGCGCCCGTGTTGCCGAAGGCAGCGGTAGCGATCCTGGCTGCCGTGTATGACCAAAGGGGCGCTGATATCGCGCCCCTTCGCCCTTCCATCCTCACTCCGGCAACACCGCCATCAACACGTCCACCGTCCGCGCCGTCGCGCCGCGATGACGCGCGGCGAACGCCGAAGCCGCGCCACCCATTGCCAGCCGCCGCGCCTTGTCGCCGAACAGTTCGCGCAACGCACGCGCCAGATCGGCGGGGTCCTGAACCTGTAGCGCCGCGCCCGCCGCGACCGCATCCGCCGTCGCCTGGGTGAAATTGAACACGTGCGGCCCGATCAGCACCGGCACGCCCACCGCGCACGCCTCGATCAGATTCTGCCCGCCCAGCGGCAACAGACTCCCGCCGATAAACGCCAGATCCGACGCCGCGTAGTAAGCGCCCAACTCGCCCATCGAGTCGCCTAACATCACGTTCACGTCGGCGGGCAAAGCGGGCACGCCGCCAGTCGACGTCACCGCCGCCGACGCCACCTTCGCATCCGGCGCCCAGTTCGAGCGACGCTCCACGCGCAGCCCCGCCTTGCCGGCCAGCGCCGCGACTTCGTTAAACCGCTGCGGATGGCGCGGCACCAGAATCAGCAGCGCATCGTCGACGTTGAGCGCGGCGAACGCCTGCAACACCAGCTCCTCTTCGCCTTCGCGCGTGCTCGCCGCGACCCACACCGGCCGCGCGCCAATCGCCGCGCGCCATGCATGGCCGCGTGCGACCAGCTCCGGCGGCGTACTCATATCGAACTTGAGATTGCCGAGCACCGCGACATTGCGCGCGCCGAGCGAGGTCAAGCGCTCCGCATCCGATGGACTCTGCGCGAGCACACGCGCAAAGCCGCCGAACACGTCTTTGGTCGCGCCGCCAAACTTCGCCGCTCGCCTGAAAGAACGCGCCGACATCCGCGCATTGGTCAGCACGAGCGGCACATCCGCGCGACGGCATTCGTCGATCAGCGTCGGCCACACTTCGGTTTCCATCACCAGACCGAGCGACGGCCGCCATGCGCGCAAAAAGCGCCGCACCGCATGCGGCATGTCGTACGGCACGTAGCAGCGCAATACGCGATCGCCGAAGATCTCCGTGCCGGTTGCACGGCCGCTCGGGGTCATGTGAGTCAGCAGAATGCGCGCGTCGGGACGAGCCTTCAGCAACGCGTCGATCAGCGGCTGCGCGGCCCGAGTCTCGCCGACCGATACCGCATGCACCCAGATCAGCGGTGCGTTGTCTTCCGGCAAGCGGCCGCGCGAATAACCGAAGCGCTCGCCGATATGCTCGCGATAGCCGCGCTCCTTGCGCGAACGGATCAACAGACGCAGCACCGCAATCGGCGCGATCAGCCACCAGAGCGCGTTGTAAATCATCCTCAGCATGAGCGCTCCACGTGGTTGAAGCGCTTAACCGCACGCGCCGCCGATGCAGCCCATGCCAATGCCAATGCCAACGCCGTAGCCGCCGACCCGCTCCGCCCACCCGCTCCAAAGACCGCGGCGCTCAAACCAGCGCCCTGCCCTTCAGGCGCTCGAGAATGCCAAGCGGCGCGCACTCGGGCTGCGCCATCGCCTTGACCGGCAGGAAGAAGGTCTGCTCCAGCATGAACTGGCCGGACATCACCGCATGCGACGTCTGATCGGAGAAACACACCCACACGCAGCCCGGCGGAAACGGCATGGTTTCTTGCGGACTCGACTTCTGATAGTCGAGATCGGCCTTCATGCCGTCGTGCAGATTCAGCATCAGATGGTCGTATTCGCTGCGCGGCGATTTGGTCACGTGCAGCAGATTCAGCAGCCACGCGGAGCCGGGCATTTGCGGCTTGATGCGCGGCAGGAAGCGTTTGGCCATGTCTTCGAACGGCTCGCCCACGCGCCATACACGCGGCGCGCCATGCGGATTGACGTTGGTGAACACGCGCAGAATGCGCTCGCCGTAGTTGGGCCGCGACGGGAAAGCATCCACGTGCAGACGGCTATCGTCTTTGCGCCACGAGGTTTCGCGCGTCTCGACCTGATGCAGCCGCAGGCTCGTCGGCGCGACTCGCAACTTGCCGTTGTATTCGGGGAAAAGTCCGTCGACCAGCGTGCGCGCATTGGACTGATAACGCGCGATCAACGCACGCACCGCCGACTGCGTCACCGCGTCGCCCGCCACGCCATGCAACGCGCCGCCATTCGGTTCGAGACTGATGTTCTTGCGATTCGGATCGGCCAGTTTCGGATCGAGCAGCGCGGTTTCGCCGCCTTCGATCGCAAAACGCAGATTCGGGAAGTACAGCACTTTGCCGCGTTCGACGCCGGCGAGCAGCGTCTCGCGCGGCACGGACAGGTGCTGTCCGTGCCAGTCGGCGTTCGCTACTTCGATGATCTGGGTTTCGTTCATGGTCGCCCTTGAGAACGGATGGAGCGTAAGGCGAAGCGCGCCGGCGGATGTTGTCGTTTTACAGCAGGCCGAAACCGGCCAGCGCCGACTTGACCTGTTGCAGCGTAGGCGACTGCCCGGCCGAGCCGAGATTGACGACGTTCGGCGACCAGTAACCGCCGGTGCGCCACGCGGTCGAGAAATTGTACAACTCGACCGTGGGCCGCTTCAGCGCTGCGGCGATGTGAACCAGACCTGTGTCAACTCCGACGGTCGCGGCCGCGCCTTCGATCAGGCCGACCACCGCGGGCAGCGACAGCTTTGGCGGCACGATGGCCGCCGCGCCGAATTCCTTCGCGAGCCGCTCGCTGGTCGCGCGCTCTTCTTCGCTGCCCCACGGCAACACGATCGACGCCCCGCGCCGAACCAGCGACTGTCCGAGTTCGATCCACGCGGTATCGGGCCACTGCTTGTCGGCGCGCGACGTGGCATGCACGAACACCACATAAGGCACCGGCAGGTTCAGATTCGCCTCCGACAACGCCAGCGCCGCGCGCCCGGTGTCGAGACCGAAGTCGATCTCGTCGGTGGGTTGCGGCTGCGGGTCGTTCAGCGCCGCCGCCACCAGTTGCCGCGTGCGTTCGACCACGTGCGTGCGCGGCTCGATCGGCACGCGCCGGTCGTAGAAGAAACGCACCGGCCATTCGAAGCCCGCGCCGTCGGTGCGATTCGCGAGGCCGACCACCGGCCCGCGCGCCATGCTCGCGACCCACGCGGTCTTGATCAAGCCCTGGCAGTCGATCACGAGATCGTAGTTCTCGGCAGCGAGCGCACGGCGGAATGCGCCGATCTCGCGCCAGTTCGCCGCCGACAGAATGCGCTTGCGCCAACGCCGCAGCGAAACGGGAATCGCGCGATGCACGCCCGTGACGAGTTGCACGAGGCCGACGAAGCTTTCTTCGACGAGCCAGTCGATCTGGGCATCGGGATGGCGGCGTCGGATATCGGCGATCACCGGCATGTTGTGAACGACGTCGCCCAGTGACGACACCCTCACGATCAGTATCTTTTGCACGCTCAAGAGAGGGAAAACCGGCTATCCGGCCCGAAGATGCGTTGAAAGAGTTCCCAGCCCGCGCGCTTCGCGCCAGGCTCCTTAAGGATGAAAAACCCGGGATATCCCGGCGTTTTTTCACGAGGACCGCAATTTTAACGCGTCGTATGTGATTCACATGAAAAAACGCGGCGCGGTAAGTGAAACCCGCGCCGCGTTCGGCTATGACGGCGGCTCAACCCGAACCGCGCAGTCGGTGCTGAAACGCCTGAACGTTGATAACGTTTAGAACGGCAGCTTCGCGTCCGCTTTCTCCGCGAGAATCACGCGGCGGAAGTCTTCCTGGATGCGCTTGAGCGCTTCGTCGCTGTCGGCTTCGAAACGCATCACCACGACCGGCGTGGTGTTCGACGAACGCGCGAGACCGAAGCCGTCCGGGTACTCGACGCGCAGACCGTCGATCTTCAGCACGCTGTCCGCGCCGGTGAATTGGGCGTTCTGCTGCAGACGCGCGATCAGTTCGAAGTTTTCGCCTTCTTCGAGCTTCAGTTGCAGTTCCGGCGTGGAATTCGAGTTCGGCAGCGAGTTCAGCAGCTTGCTCGGGTCTTCGACACGCGTGAGGATTTCGAGCAGACGCGCGCCCGTGTACAGGCCGTCGTCGAAACCGTACCAGCGGTCCTTGAAGAACACGTGGCCGCTCATTTCGCCCGCCAGCGGCGCGCCGGTTTCACGCAGCTTCGCCTTCACGAGCGAGTGGCCGGTCTTCCACATCAGCGGTTCGCCGCCCTTGTCCTTTACCCATTTGGCCAGGTTGCGCGTGCACTTCACGTCGTAAATGATCTGCGCGCCCTTGTTGCGCGACAGCACTTCTTCGGCGAACAGCATCAGCTGACGGTCCGGGTAGATGATCTGACCGTCTTTGGTGACGACGCCCAGGCGGTCGCCGTCGCCGTCGAACGCGAAGCCGATTTCAGCGTCGGTTTCCTTCAACGCGCGGATCACGTCCTGGAGGTTTTCCGGGTGAGCCGGGTCCGGGTGATGGTTCGGGAAGTTGCCGTCGATCTCGGTGAACAGTTCGACCAGTTCGCAGCCGAGCTTTTTGAACAGCTTCGGCGCGAGGCCGCCGGCGACGCCGTTGCCGGTATCGACGACGATCTTGATCGGGCGCGCGAGCTTGATGTCGCTCGTGATGCGGTCGAGATAGGCGTCTTCGATGTCGTATTCGGTGTACGTGCCGCTACCGTCGCTGAAGTTTTCATCGACGATGCGCTGATGCAGCGCGAGAATCTGTTCGCCGTAAATGGCCGCGCCGCGCAGCACCATCTTGAAGCCGTTGTAGTCGGGCGGATTGTGGCTGCCCGTCACGACGATGCACGAATCGACACGGCGTTCGCCGCCATCCAGCTGCAACGGCACGCTGGCCGCGAAGTAGCCGACCGGCGTCGGCACCATGCCGACGTTGACCACGTCGACACCGGCCGCACGCAGACCGTCGGACAACGCCTGAATCAGCTCGGGACCCGACAGACGGCCGTCGCGCGCGACCACCACCGCGTCGCCGCCTTGCGCCCGCACTTCGCTGCCAAACGCGCGACCGATGGACCGCGCGGCGTCGGCGTCGAGCGTCTTGCCGATTACGCCACGAATGTCATACGCCTTGAAAATGGATTTGGAGATCATGTTGGCTCACTTGCGTGCAATGGAAAATTTTGACCGGCGCACCGGGATTGAATCGGTAAAAATCGCGCTGAGACTTATGACGAAACTCACGATGAAACCAGAGCTGAAAACTGCCGATAAAACCCTGCGATACGCCCTTGCCGGAAGCGATCCGGTTCCAACTTATAATTGCGCTTTTCGGACTGCCTGATAGCGCCATTCTAATGCTTAGACGCCCTCCTTTTGTTAAGTTGCCGCGACAGTCGGCCAGGTGGGCAAACGCGCAAACTGCCGCTGTGTATTGCACCGCACAGCGCACCGCCCAGACCCTGCCGGCGGACCGGGCGGCGAACGGATGCTGACGCTCAAACGCTTCGCCAATCCCGACGTCACACGCGCCTTTACGAACATCGTCTGGCTGGGCCTCGAAAGGCTCACGCAGATCGGCGTGGCGATCGTGATCAGCGGGATGCTGGCGCGTTACTTCGGAGCCGACGTATTCGGCAAATGGCAATACGCCAATACGCTGCTGCTGGTGCTCTCGCCGATCACCTGGGTGTGCGGCGCCGAAATCCTCGTACCGACCATCGTCAACCGGCCGCCCGCACAACTCGGCACCGTGCTCGGCAGCGCTTTCGCGTTGCGCTTTTCGGTGTCTGTTGCGGCGCTGCTGCTCACGTGGCTCGGCATCGCCCTGCACTTCTTCGATCCGCTGGTCGGCGCGATGCTCGCCGGCCTCGCGGTGACCATGCTGTTTCGCGAACCGTTCGTCGGCGTGATCAACGCGTGGCTGCAAAGCATGACGTACAGCAAGCCGCAGTTGCTGACCAGCATGAGCACCGCCGTGCTCAAGGCGGCCTGCGTCTATCTGCTGGTGCGCGCGGCGGCTACGCCCGCACGCTTCGGCTGGCTGTGGGCGCTCGAATCCGCCGCCATCGGCGCCGTGCTGCTGATCTATTTCATCCGGCGACACGGCGGTCAACTCGGCTGGCATCTCGACCGCTCTCTGTTCAAACATTTCGCCAGCGCCGGCACCGTGTTCTGGCTCGGCCTGATCTGTATGTATCTGTTCCTGAAACTCGACCGCCTGATGCTCGAACGCGCGATCAGTTTCGCGGACCTCGGCCGCTATTCCGCCGCGCAGCAGTTGAACGAAAACTGGATCACGCTCGCGTTGATGCTCGCGCAAACCATCGCACCCGCTTTCGTCTACCGCGTGCAGGACGCCGCGCAACTGCGCCGCAACATGTGGCGCCTCACCGCGATGACCGCCGTGTTGATGGTGAGCGGCGCGATCGTGCTGGACCTGCTGGCCGGCCTGATCATTCGACGCGTGTTCGGGCCGGACTTCGAAGGCGCGATCGAGATCTTCCGCTGGGCCGTGTGGCTGTCCGTGCCTGCCGGCATCGAAGCGATCGGCAATCTTATCGTGTTGAAGTACCAGGCGAAATTCGTCCTGCTGGCCAAGTGGCTGTTCGCGCTGGCCGTCGCGTTCGCGGTCAATCTGCTGACAATCCCACGGCTCGGGGCTTACGGCGCGCTGGTCGGGCTCGCGGTGGGCTATCTGGCGGCGGCGTCGGTTAATCTTTATTACATCCGTTTCAAATTGCGCTCATGACGACTGCATCCGCCACCGCGCAAATATCGCTCGACGATGTTGCCGTACTCATGCCCGCGTACAACGGGCAAGCCGATGTCGATCTTACGCTCGCCTCTTTCGATGAAAGTGCGTTGGTGCACGTACTGATCGTCGACGACGGCAGCACGCCGCCGATCGTCGCGCCGTCCATCGGCAATATGAAAATCGATGTGCTGCGCATGCCGCAGAACGGCGGCATCGAACGTGCGTTGCAAACCGGTATCGACGCGCTCGCGCAGCGCGGTTTCCGCTATGCCGCGCGAATCGACGCGGGCGACCGCAGCGTGCCACAGCGGCTCGCGAAGCAGCGCGTGTTTATGGAACTGCATCCGCACGTGGCCGGGCTCGGCATGTGGACGCAGGTCGTCACGCGCGCGGGCGAGCCGCTTTTCATGCTGACGCCGCCCGCCGAACCGGCCGCGATTCGCCGCATGCGCTTTATGCGTTCATGCCTCGCGCATCCTTCGATGATGCTGCGTATCGAGGCCGTGCGCACAGTCGGCAACTACCGCGCGGAGTATCGTTCCGCCGAAGACCTCGATCTGTTTGTGCGTCTGATGGAAAGCTACGATTGCGCGAATCTGCCGGAACTCGGGCTCTACTACGAACTGAACGAAGGCGGCATCAGCGCGACCAGGCGGCGGCGTCAGATCATGTCGACGCTGCGTTTGCAACTGCGCTACTTCAACGTCGCGAATCTGTACGACTGGCTCGGGCTCGCGAAGAACCTGCTGCATCTGGTGACGCCGTATCGCGCGTTGCAGCGGGTCAAACGCGTGATGCTCGCGCCGCGAGCGAGCCGCTAGCGCATGTATCTCAAGCATCACCCGCTTCACACTCCACTCATTTTTCGCCTAACCGCCGGTCCCGTTCCGCATGAAGCCTGCCCTGAAGTCGACGCCCGCACTGCGCATTACACTCGTCTGTAACACCGCGTGGGCAATCTATACGTATCGGCAAGGGCTGATCCGCATGCTGGTCGGACGCGGTGTCGACGTGACGGTGCTCGCGCCGCGCGACCGCACGTTCGAGCTGCTCACCGCGATGGGTTGCCGCTGCATCGAATTGCCGGTTGCCTCGAAAGGCACGAGTCCGCGCGACGACCTTCACACGCTGTACTCGCTGTACCGTCAATATCGGGCAATCCGTCCGCATGTCGTGTTTCACTACACGATCAAGCCGAATATTTACGGCTCGATCGCGGCGAAGCTGGCGGGCGTGCAGTCGGTGGCGGTCACGACGGGGCTCGGCTACGTGTTCATCCAGCAGAGCCGCGCCGCAGAGGTCGCGAAAAAACTGTATCGTTTTGCGTTCCGTTTCCCGCGCGAGGTCTGGTTTCTGAATCGCGACGATCAGGCGGCGTTTGTCGACGGAAATTTGTTGGTGCATCCTGAGCGTGCGCGTCTGTTGCACGGCGAGGGTGTCGATCTCGAACAGTTCGCGTTCACGCCGCTGCCCGAGCGCGCTGATTTCCGCTTCGTGCTGATCGGGCGGCTCTTGTGGGACAAGGGCGTCGGCGAATACGTGGAAGCGGCGCGGCGGCTGCGCGAACGTTACCCGCATGCGCGCTTCCAGTTGCTCGGGCCGGTCGGCGTCGACAACCCCAGCGCCATCACGCGCGACGAAGTGGCCGCGTGGGAACGCGAAGGTGTCATCGACTATCTTGGCGAGGCGCACGACGTGCGGCCTTTTATCGCCGATGCCGACTGCATCGTGCTGCCGTCGTATCGTGAAGGCGTGCCGCGTACGCTGATGGAAGCGTCGGCGATGGGCCGTCCGATTGTCACGACCGACGTGCCCGGCTGCCGCGAGGTGGTGGCCGAAGGCGTCAACGGATTGCTGTGTGAAGTGCGCAACGCGGAGAGTCTTGCTTCGCGTCTTGCGCAAATGCTCGACATGAGCGGCGCCGAGCGCCGTGCAATGGCAGAACGCGGCCGACAGAAAGTCGCGGAAGAATTCGACGAACGGGTCGTCGTCGAAACGTATAAAGACCTGGTGCAGAAAATGACGGGCGTTTTACTTTAACGGAGCAAACAGCATGACCACGAAGGGCACGATTCTGGTAACGGGTGGCGCGGGTTTCATCGGCTCGCACACCTGTGTCGAATTGCTCAACGGCGGCTATGACGTCGTGGTAATCGACAATCTCGTGAACAGTAACCGCGAATCGCTGCGGCGCGTGGAACAGATCACCGGCCGCGCCGTGACCTTCTACCAAGAAGATGCACGCGACGAAGCCGCGCTCAACCGCATTTTCGACGCGCACCCGATCACCGGCGCGATTCACTTCGCCGCGTTGAAGGCGGTCGGCGAGTCGGTCGCAAAGCCGATCGAGTACTACAGCAACAACGTCGGCAGCCTGCTGGCGCTGCTCGGCGTAATGCGCGATCGCAACGTGAAGCAGTTCGTGTTCAGTTCGTCGGCAACGGTCTATGGCGTGCCGAAAAGCTCGCCGATCGACGAATCGTTCCCGCTGTCGGCCACCAATCCGTACGGGCAGTCGAAGCTGATCGCCGAGCAGGTGTTGCGCGATCTGGAACTCGCCGATCCGTCGTGGCGAATCGCCACGCTGCGCTACTTCAATCCAGTCGGCGCGCACGAGAGCGGTTTGATCGGCGAAGATCCGGCGGGCATTCCGAACAACCTGATGCCGTATGTCGCACAGGTGGCGGTCGGCAAGCTTGAAAAGCTGCGCGTGTTCGGCGGCGATTATGAAACGCCCGACGGCACCGGCGTGCGCGACTACATCCACGTGGTCGATCTGGCGCGCGGGCACCTTGCCGCGCTCGACGCGCTGGTCAAACGCGATGCGAGCTTCGTGGTGAATCTCGGCACGGGTCAGGGCTACAGCGTGCTGGATGTCGTGCGTTCGTTCGAGAAGGCGTCGGGCAAGCCGGTGCCTTACGAGATCGTGGCGCGCCGTCCGGGTGATGTCGCGTCGTGTTTCGCCGATCCGGCGGCCGCGGAGAAGATCATTGGCTGGCGTGCGCAGTACGGCATCGAGCGGATGTGCGCGGATCACTGGCGCTGGCAGTCGAGCAATCCGCGCGGCTTTGCGTGATTGGCTGAAAAGGCACGGGCACTGGAGCGCACGCTGAGTGCGCTCCAGTGCCCGGTGCTGTCACGACGGTTTTACTTCACCGCCTCACGCGGATAAAAATACAGGCCCGCGACGTTCGCGGCGCTGACCAATCCCTCTTTCGGCACCGCCGACACCAGAAAGCGACCGCTGGCATTGCGGATCTGATCCGGCGTGCAACGCGCGGCCTTCGTGAACAGAAGCTGCCAGTTATCCGCGATACAGAACGGCGTGCTGCCTTGGCGTCGCGCATACGCTTCCACACCGACCAGCGTCGGCCACAGCCTCTCCCATTGCGCCGAGCCGTCGAGATCGAAGACGAGCCTGTTTGCTCCGCCTGCCAGCTTGTTGATGGCTGCGTACGCGGCGGGAATTTGCGGCTCGTCGTATTGCGCGACGTTTTCGGGAATCTGATGAATGCGCAGCGCGGTGAACGCACACGCGAGAACGCAGACGACCGCCGCGACGCGCGTGTTCGCGACCGTCACGTTGTCCACCAGGCGCTTGAGCAACAACGTCAGCGCGAGCGCGGGAATCGCGTAATAAAAAATGCCGACGTAAGTCAGAGATAGATCGTCGACGCCGAATACGGCATAGAAGAGGAAGCCGGCTGTCGCGCTCGCCAGTGCCAGCGCCAAGGCCCGCTCGGGGGCGACGCGGCCTTCGCTGTCTCGCGCGGGATTGTTCGTGACCAGCACCGCGCAAACCACCGCGCCGAACAGGATGCCAAACAGGCCGTTATTCCAGAAGAGGCCCGCAAAGCGCGCGGCATCTGCGGGGCGGTTTGCATGATGCGCATGCGCGAACGTGGCGTAATCGGCGACCGGGCCAGGAAAGTGCAGAACCGTCTGGATGGCAAGCGGCAAAAGAAACAACGCCACGATCGCCACCGAGACGGCGACGATCCGCCAGTTCCGCGTGAGATAGGCGCGGCTCAGTACCCATGTGCCTTGCGCATTCGCCTTCGTCCCCAACAACGCATTCGCGATGAGCGCACAGACAAGCATCACCGCCGTCACGCCGACAAACGATACATGTCCGTTCAACAGGAAGCCGAGACTCACGGCGAGCAGCACGAGGCCATCCGCGCGCCCCATGATCAACGAAGCGACCGCCACGGTGAAAGCGGCAAACGCGAAGTAGTACATATGCGGAAACCACGGTCCCGCGAATGCCTGGAAATTGAGGTAGCCGGTGACGCCGGCAAACAGCGCGGTCGTGATCACAGCGCTCGCGAGCGAGCCTTGCATCCGCCGTAACAGCGTGCCGATGGCAACGATCCAGAAGCCGGAAAGCAGCGCCACCGCATAAATCTGACCGGCAAATGGCGAGACGGTCAAATGGGTCAGATCGAAAAATATCGACTCCCCGGCCGCCAGCACATACAGAAGCGCGGGACCGGGATGATTGAAGCCGACCCGCGAATAGTGGCCGACGAGAAGGTGCAGATGCCGCGCATCCTGCACCAGCAACGAGTTGGCTGCGAAATCCCCAATCTCGTGAAGCGGGACCGACGCATAAGTCCGCCCGAACACGATGATGAACAGCGCGATGCAAAGCACCGGGGCGCAAAAAGCCAGCCACTTTTTCAGCATGGACCACCTGTTTTCGTTTCTTATCGCACCTCGCTGTGATGCGGCGCCGGTGTATCGGCGGCGAGCGAAGGCGGCTATGGAAAACAGGATTCTAAAGTAGCGGTGAGTGCGAACCGGGTGGGGATTGTGCTGAACGCGCGGTGACGACGTTGCGTTTGAGTCGCGTGCAGGTCGCGTTCGGCCCGCCAGCCTCTAGCCGGCTGCGCGGGCGAAATTGGGCAAACGCGGGCAAACGTGGCCAAACGCGGCCCATGTCATGGATGCGCCGCCGCAGCGGCGCAGCTTCTCAATGGCCCGTTCAGGCCACCATCGCATCGCTTGCATCGAGCTGGAACACCGACACCGCATCGCGCAGTGCAACCGCATGCTCTTCCAGCGTCTTCGCGGCCGCAGCAGCCTGCTCCACCAACGCCGCGTTGTGCTGTGTCACCTCGTCGATCTGCGAGACGGCCTTGTTGACCTGTTCGATGCCGTCGCTCTGCTCCAGTGCCGATGCCTCGATTTCGCTCATCACGCCGGTCACGCGTTCGACCGCGCTCATCGCTTCGTGAATCGTCTTCTGCGCGGCGGATACGAGCGACGCGCCCTCTTCGACCTTCGACGCCGATTCGCCGATCAGCTCCTTGATCTCCTTGGCCGCCGCGCCCGAACGCTGTGCGAGGCTGCGCACTTCCGACGCCACTACCGCGAAACCACGCCCCTGCTCGCCAGCGCGCGCGGCTTCGACCGCCGCGTTCAGCGCGAGAATGTTGGTCTGAAACGCGATCCCCTCGATCATGCCGATGATCTCCGTCACCTTGCGCGACGATTCGCTGATCCGGTCCATCGTTTCGGTCACGCGCGACACCACCGTGCCGCCGCGCGTCACCGTGTCCAGCGCACCGTGCGCGAGACGGTTGGCCTGCTTCGCGTTGTCCGCGTTCTGCTTCACCGTCGCCGACAGTTGCTCCATGCTCGCCGCCGTCTGCTGAAGCGCCGCCGCCTGCTGCTCGGTACGCGCGGACAGGTCCGCATTGCCCGCCGCGATTTCGTTCGCGCCCTGGGTAATCGCGCTCGTGCTGCCGCGCACCTTCGCGACCGTCTGGACGAGGCCGTCGCGCATCGTCGTCAGCGCGCCGAGCAACTGGCCCATTTCGTTACGCGATTTGACCTTGATCGTGCTCGTCAGATCGCCCGACGCGATCCGCTCGAAATGCTTGACGGTCGCGTTGACCGGCTTGATCAGCGCGGCCGACAACGCGATCCGTGCCACCACGCCAATCACGAGCGCGATCACGCCGACCACCGCGAACAGCAGCGTCGCGAACTGGAAGTGACCCGCAGCGGTGATGGACTGCTGATGCTGTGTGTCGATCTGCGCGCGTTCGAGTGCGCCGATGGCTTTCGCATAGGTCGCGTAGAAGCTGTTCGCCGTATCACCCTGAATATTGCGGAATGTATTGAAGTCGAAATCGGTGAGCGCCTTGAACTCCGGCTCGATCGCCTTATCGACGAGTGCCGAGCGGGCTTGCTCGACGCTTTGCGCGAGCTTGCGTTCTTCGTCGCTGGCAAACGGGCCGGCCATGTAGTTGCGGAAATCGTTGTTCGATTCGACCAGCACCTTGTGCGCGGCCGGCAACAGGTCGTCGGTCTGCTTGCCGACGCTGAACAGCGTCTGATACGTGCCCAGCGCAAGCTGCACCTGCAACAGCTTCTCGGAACTCGCCTTCAGATGCGAGAGCGCGGCGGCATTGCGCTGCGTGGCATCGAGGCTGCCATTGGCAAGCTTGAGCGCACCGTAACCGACGCCGATCACGGTTAGAAGGAACGCGACGAAAACGCTGATGACCAGCGTCAATCCGCCACGAATGGTGATGTTGTTAAGCATGGGGTCTCTCTCTCCGGAACGTCTTATAGAACTGCGGCAAAGCAGCGGCCGTGTGCGTACCTGGTCTTGTTGTGCATAACTTACACTTCGCCGCATCCAGATTAACGACCTCGCCGGACTCCGCCTGCATAGGTGAAATCCATAACTGGCGCGGCTTTTCAGGCAGTTCCAGCTTCACTATCTGGGATATCCCGCGCATTCGATGGCGCGCGCTGCAACTCGCCGCTTTCTGGGCGTCAGCGGTTTCGTTTGTATAATTCGGCGTCTTCGCTCAGGCCCACTTTCATGCTTAGTTTTGCGCTCGGCTTTCTCGTTTCACTGCTGATCACGCTGTTGATCGTGCGCTATGCGCATCTGCATGAAAAATTCTCCACCGACACCGATCTGGCCGGCGTCCAGAAATTTCACGTGCATCCGGTGCCGCGTATCGGCGGAACGGGGATTCTGCTCGGGCTGATCGTGTCGGCCGTGCAGTTGCATCACGCGTATCCGGCCGTGTCGGGCGGCATTCTCGGGCTGATCGCGTGCGGCATGCCGGCGTTCGGCTCCGGCCTCGTCGAAGACCTGACCAAGCGCGTGTCGCCGCTCGCGCGTCTCGTCTGCACGATGGCGGCTGCCGCGCTCGCGTTCTGGTTCCTCGATATCGCGGTCACGCGCATCAGCGTGCCGCCGCTCGACTTCCTGCTCTCGTACGCGGCAATCTCGTTCGTGGTCACGGTTCTGGCGGTGGCGGCGCTCGCGAATGCGATCAACATCATCGACGGCTTCAACGGTCTTGCGTCGATGGTCGCGTTCATGATGTTCGCGTCGCTTGCTTACGTGGCGTTCCAGGTGTCCGATCCGATCGTGCTGTCCGCGTCGTTCATGATGATGGGCGCGGTGCTCGGATTCTTCATCTGGAATTTCCCGGCGGGGCTGATCTTTCTCGGCGACGGCGGCGCGTACTTCATCGGCTTCATGCTCGCCGAGCTGTCGATCATGCTGGTGATGCGCAACCGCGACGTGTCGGCGTGGTATCCGGTGCTGCTGTTCATGTACCCGATCTTCGAGACGTGCTTCTCGATCTACCGCAAAAAATTCATTCGCGGGATGTCGCCGGGCATTCCCGACGGCGTGCATCTGCACATGCTGGTCTACAAGCGGCTGATGCGCTGGGCGGTCGGCACGCGCACCGCGCGCGAACTGACGCGCCGCAACTCGCTGACGTCGCCGTATTTGTGGCTGCTGTGTCTGATCGCAGTCGTGCCGGCGACGTTGTTCTGGCGGCATACGCTGCATCTGTTCTGCTTCGTGGTGGTGTTCGCGGCGACTTATGTGTGGCTTTACATGAGCATCGTGCGCTTCAAGTCCCCACGGTGGATGGTGGTGCGGAAGACGAAGCGGTAATTATCATAGGATTCGCGGACAGCCCGCGGCATGCTCTTTACGACAAACTATCTCCGATAGCCTTCATATTTTCACGCTGAACGCATCGGTGGCGGGGCGGCCACCATCTGGCGCATGAGGTGCGCGCTCTCTGAAAATTGCTGTCGAGGTGCACGAGCCCGACGTCCTACACATGCCGTCTCAGGTGCGGATACTTGAAACGGCAACTCAGCACGACGCCTCCATGGAACTTCGCACATCAATGCCGGACCTTGATCGATGCGGTGTCCTCGATCCTGCCGTGATCATCCGTCTTTTGCGTACGGTGACGCGAATCAATCCGGCATTGCATTGGCATCCTGTCAAGCTGACGCGCTCGCGGCTTTACAAGCGTCCGGCAACACAGCCTTGCGCTGCTGCGAAATGCGGTGCCGCTGCCTGCCACCTGGGCTTCATACCGCAAAGCATGACGGGCGATTATTAATCGCATCGAGCGGAGACGCGGCTCAGTTACGTCCATCACGTCTGCCTGAAAACTGACATGCTCCAGATCCGCAAGCGGGTCGCGGCTCGCCGATGTCAGGGTGCCAGAGCACTCGATTTCTGCGCGGGTGACACAGGCAGACGACTTCCAGTCGCGGAGATCACCGATGTTTGTGTCAACGTGTCTTCTGGATAAATCAAGTTTGTGAACGTGACTCGTCCATCGTTGACGAACAGTTCCACCGAGTTCCGATCCAACAGTGCCTGAATCGTCAGATGACCGTTTTGGGGGACGACATGTGCGCTTTGTGGGCTGTCGTCAGTCTTGAACCTGTAGCCCGCGTAGTTACGCCGGTCAACGGAAATCTCTGACTTCGTGACGTCGTACGCTATCGATACCTGTTGCTGACCGGTCTTGAAAAGCTCGAACTCAAGCTTGTTGCTGCCCGGAGTGATTTTGAAGTCAACGTTAATTTGAGCAACGGTCCCAGTCGTGATGGATTGGGATTTATGACTGTCATCGATCCTGACATCGATTTTGTGTGAATTGAGCCTCTTCTGCACAGACGGGACTGGTCGTTGCGCGAGGTAGTACCCTGATCCATCGTACTGAAGCGACAACTCTCGGGGAACGGTCATTGATCCGCGATATCGGGTTGTCGGAAGTGTCTTCGCGTAGCTCCAGTTCGCCATCCATCCGAGAGCGATACGGTGTTTGAGGTCGCTTCGAGATGGAGTCCAGGTACGGCCTGCGTAATAGTCGCTTCCGTAGTCGAGCCACTTGACGTCGGATGGTAGCGCCGAATTTTTAAATGTCTTTCCGTCGAAGTCGCCCACGAAATATCGAGTCCCGAACGACCCGGTGGGTGCGCCATGTTGCACACTGACGACAAGTACCCATTTGGTTTCCGTTTTCCCATCGTGAGTGACTTGAAGCGGAAACAAATCGGGACACTCCCACGGAACGCCGACGCCCACTTCGGCCTTTCCAAAGTCTCCGACTTCTGCCCAGTGCTTCAAATCCGGCGAATTGTAGAAACAAACGCGATCGCCGCATGAGATAACCATAACCCATTTGTTCGCGGCGCCAAACCAGAACACTTGCGGGTCCCGGAATGTCTCCGTGTTGTTATAAGGAAGTACAGGATTCCCTGCGTATTTCTTCCAGACGGTTCCGTTGTCTACGCTGTAGGCAATTGCCTGCCGTTGGCCGCTGCCCGGTCCGAAAGTATCAGCCTCTGTGTAGACAGCAACCATGGGAGGTCGTTGTTTGGAACCCAGCCCACTTGTGTTGTCGCGATCCAGCACAACACTCCCGGAGAAGATCATCCCCTGGACCTCACTCGTGCCGATTTTCTTATCCGGGTAAAGGGCGATTGGCATTTGATGCCAATGAACCAGATCAGTACTCGTGGCGTGTCCCCAATGCATAGGGCCCCATTCGGTGCTGCTCTTAAATCTACCGTCCTTTAGCGCCCAGCCACCGTCATAGAATTGATAGAAGAGGTGATAGACACCGCCGCTTTCAATAAGGCCGTTGGGGTCGTTTATCCACCCGCTGTGAGGGGTGAAGTGATAGTCAGGTCGATCTTGGGCGGCCGGAGTAATACTGGAGAAAAGGCTTAGACCAAGGAACGCGATTGCTAGCAGTTTTTTCATGCGACGTCTTCTTGCTGACGCGACGCGTCACTATCAGGGTGTATTTGGCGTCGCGATCATAGCAGATGTCGATTTTTACTATCCGCACCCTGACGCCCGGCTCCTCTGTCGTGCTGATCAGAAGTCTTCGCTGGCTCATCACCTGAGCAGAATTCTTGTCGCCCCATTGAACTGAGCACCTATCTCAGTGTTTTTTCACCGGGAAAGACGCTCCGTTAGCGCCGTGTCAAAAAGTTGCGAAGCCGTGGCGGTCAACTGTGAAACCGGGAACGAAAAACGGTGCCAAAACGCGCGAGACGCGACACACAACTGGCTGGACATTTTCAAAAAACCGCTGCCGCGCGATTGAGCTTCCCAAACCGCGAACTATCCGAGATCCATCGATAAATTGTTTCGGAAGTGAGGCCGTGACACAAACGTATAGAAGCTCGGTTCATGCTGTCCGTCAGCTCCTCGTCACAATCGTTTAAGTACCGACAATCAGAAGAGATCCGCCCTTCAAATTGAGGATTACCGAGAGATGCATTGCCAAACCGTTAAAACTACAAAAGGCAATAAGAGCACATTGAAGGCACGGTAGCTGGAAAAAATTACTTCATCGCGCGCGGAAATGCGAAATAGCAAGCGCCGCAATGGCCGGGCTACACACCTCTTTGCTCGGGTTATACAATTGTTCGACAACTGCGCGCGTTGCACGCGCCATCTGCAGGGCGTCATCAAAAATATCGGTCGGGCTTGGCACTCAGAAATTTTCGGGCAAAAAAATGTCCTTTAATTTTGCTGACTTTACTGCAATCTGCATCTTGATCCTGGCGGTTTTGGCTGGCGTGGAAACGCTATTTGTCAAACAAGAGCTGGCTCTGAAGCGGACCAGACCGATGAAACTTCTATTCGCTGCAGTCGTAACAATGATTGCGGTCGAGTTCTTCACCCAGATCCTTCCAGGCTTCCGCCCGTACGTACGCCTACGCCGATGACTGGATCTACGCGCTTCCTCTTAAATTCACCTCGCTGCACAACTGGATAACGTGGGCTTTCG
Organism: Paraburkholderia fungorum; assembly: GCF_900099835.1. Classification (NCBI taxonomy): domain Bacteria; kingdom Pseudomonadati; phylum Pseudomonadota; class Betaproteobacteria; order Burkholderiales; family Burkholderiaceae; genus Paraburkholderia; species Paraburkholderia fungorum. The sequence goes on along the minus strand of NZ_FNKP01000001.1, from coordinate 1,061,447 downwards.
CGCAACACGTCGACCATCGTATTCCGATCCAGAAACTATCAAATTTTTTTATTCTTCGCGCGGCAGGGTTCGATTTCCGATATCTCGTTGCCGTCAATTACCTGATGGGCGTTGCTACCTCGGCAATGCTTCTATATGTAGCGAAGTCTTACCGCGGCTATCTGCGAGTCGGCGATCTGATTATCCCGTTCGCGCTCCTGCACTACGGCGTCGGATACAGCCTGTGGGGCTTCCAGTTTCAGTTTCTATCCTCAGTGTTTTTCATGACGCTGTTCATCTATTTCTCGTTCCACTACACGCAAAAAGCGAAAAACGGCTTTCTCTCAGGCGCCGCCCTTGCGCTTCTGGCGGCTTCTCTCTGCGGGATGAACGGCGTTCTATTTGCCATCACGGAGAGCATCGGCATGCTCGTGTGGCTGTTCTACCCCAGAACTACGCCGCGAAACGTCCCTGCGATCGCGATGTTCGCGGTCGTTCTTGCGATCGGCGCGCTGATCTGGGTCAAATGGGTGCCGTCAGCTGCTTCTTCAGTCGGCGGAATTAATTCGCGGGTGTTCATCCGGTACATATACAGCTTGGTACCTGCATCTATGGGGGTATTGTCTTTCCAGAACACTTTTTTCGCATTCCTTACCGTCTCACTTCTGTTAACCGGCATGCTTGCGTTCATGGCTCAAAAACTCAAAAGCCGCAGTCTTACACTTGATGATTATGTACTGGCTATTGCCGCACTCGCATCGTTAATGGTCATGATATCCGTAGCGGTGGGGCGGTCAAAAGCTCAGGGAGAATGGAACAACGTACTTGGAATGCACTACGGATTGATGTCCGTGTTTATTCCAGTGTGCTCTTGGTTAATTGTTTCGAAGTGGTTGCCAGATCGTGCGAGTTCACTCGTTGGCATTGCGCTAGCCGCGATGTTCTACATTGCCTTCATCGAAAATGCTCAATGGCGCTATAGCGTGGTAAACAGTGCTGGCGAACACCAGACCCAAATCGTCCAGGCGCTTCAAGCCGGTACTGATGCGAAAGTGTTGGCTGACACCTACGTAAATGACTTCACCATCGACACACCCCAAAACCGCTCTGATGTAGCGAATGGAATCACTGCATTCAGAGCAGACGGCGCGACATTGTATGGCGGCTCTCGCTGAGCAATAGCGATTCTTACGGACGCGTCGATCAGGATTTCCGTTACCTTCAAATCCGGTGGCGCGCGCCCTCGAATCCAGATCTTGTCATTGCCCAAACACCTATCCCGGCGTACCTCACCAATCATCGCCGGGGAATGTCGCTCAGTTCCAGTCTGCTTCGTCGAAAACACGATCCCCGGTCTTCTCACTCCCCCGCTCGAAGCCACTGCTCTTCCGGCGCCCCACCCTCCAACCGGACTACCGCTCTTCAAATCTCCGGTTTTACGCCTCATGATAATGGTGAGCGGTCGTACCTCTGCAAGCCGCCTGCCTGCAAGCAATTCAGCCCTCCGCTAGAGGGACGAGCACCAAGAATTGGGCAGTGACAACAGGCATGTTTCGATACGGACCCAGCGACACCAAGGTGGTATTTGCGCTGCCCAACTTTGGCGTTTGAGTTGGCAATCGTTATCGCGGCGTCAGGAACACGATTGTCTGCATCTTATCCAACAGGAGCCGGTCGGTGCCGACGACCTTCCAATCCCGCCAACGACGCTCGATGAATTCAATCGACAGCGACGCATCGCCGTAAGTGATATCGCCGTCGATCGCTTCCCGGTCATGCGGGAGAAACGCAAGGCCCTTTCGCTCGTGCTCGAGCTTGAGGGCTGCGCTCTTTCGGGCCGCCACGACAGCCGGGTCGCAATCCCAGTAGGCAGCCGGGCGGACTGTGATCGCCATCATGCCGTCGTCGGCAATGTGCTTACGACAGGCGGAAAGCGCTGCGGTCGCCGCTCGCTCGGACAAATGCGTGAAGACAGAAAACGCGTAGATGAGAGAAAACTTTTTGCCCGGAAACGGAAGATCAGTCGGCAGGTAGTCCGATAGCGCGATGTTCGCGCGTACATGATTGCCGTCGCAAGCCTCGAGCGATTTATCCCAAGGATCGCAGCCAAACAAATTCTCGGGTCCCGTCACCGCAAGCATCAACCGAAGCAAGCGTCCCCAGCCGCACCCGTAATCCAACACCGGCTCGCCATTGAGCGGGCGACCGGTATATAAATGGAACCCTTCGCGAACCGAGCGCACGAACGCACGAACGCACAACTTTGCAGCAGAAGAGAAAGGCCAGCATCCCCCGTCCAGTGTCTCTGAACTTCCGGAGTCGCCATACTTGGCAGATACTTCCTCAGTGCCACGTACTTTCTGGGGATATTCATCAGAAGCGCTCCGACCACATCGACCGGAAACGTTCTTAGCGATTCGAATAATGCGGACTCACTAACTTCCGCAGACCTTTCCAACTCTTCGTACCTCTGCCCCAAGAAAATTGTCGAGGTGCATCTGGTTCAGCGCATCTATCCAGGCCTCGTAGGTCGTCGGAATGCTCATGCCTCTCCATCGCGGTTGGTTGCGGTTAAGCCAGTTTAGCGCAGCAATTCCAAAAACTTATTAAATTGTGCAGCGTTAGTCCAATCGCTAAAGCGGGCATTTTTTCGATCGCCCGCCACCACTCACACGCAACGAACCGCACTCGCCAGCTTCACGAAGCGCGTGTTACAGACGCGACGCTGTGCAACGCAGGCGCCGACGAGGGCTGATATTCGGGTACCCAACGACGAAGGTCGCGGCGCACCTCCTCGTCGGTCGGAACACGATGCTGCATCAACCATGGCAGCAGATTGTCGATAAAGCTTTCGGGAATTTCGCGCGCTTTCGCAATCCGCAGTTTGGGATGTGGCGTGCGCGTGGTCGCTTCATCGTCGGCCAGCAACTCTTCATACAGCTTTTCGCCGGGGCGCAAACCGGTGAATACGACGCGAATCTGTTCTTCGGAAAATCCGTATAGCCGGATCAGGTCATGTGCGAGATCGGCGATACGCACAGGCTTGCCCATGTCGAGGATGAAGATCTCACCGCCGTGTCCCATGCTCGATGCCTGCAGCACAAGCTGCGAGGCTTCTGGAATGGTCATGAAGAAACGGGTAATTTCCGGGTGCGTCACGGTCACTGGACCGCCGCGTGCAATTTGCTCCTGAAACTTCGGAATGACGCTGCCGGCACTGCCAAGTACATTGCCGAAGCGTACCGTTTCGAACTGCGTACGCCCGCCGCTCTGCTGAAGCGCGGAACAGGCCATTTCCGCCAGACGCTTGCTGGCTCCCATCACGTTGGTAGGATTGACAGCCTTGTCCGTCGAAATCAGCACGAAATGAGCGACGTCGTGTCGAATTGCGGCGCGCGCCACGCGATACGTGCCAAGCACGTTATTGCGCACCGCCTGCCAGGTATTGATCTGCTCCATCAAAGGCACATGCTTATAGGCCGCAGCATGAAATACGATGTGCGGACAGTAGCGGCTCAAAACCTGGTCGAGCAACAACGAATCCTTAGCATCTCCAATGATCGGTACGACCGACACTTCTGGGAATTTGTCGCGCAGTTCTTCGTTCAGCTTGTAGATGGAAAATTCGGAGATGTCGAACGCCACCAGTTGCACCGGCCCGAAGCGCAGAATCTGCCGGCACAATTCGGAGCCGATCGAACCGCCCGCGCCAGTCACCATGACTACGCGTTTTTTCAGCAGCGCTTCGACGTGGTCCGTGTCGACCGTCACCGGATCGCGGCCCAGCAGGTCTTCGAGATCGATCTGACGAACCCGCGACAGAAACGCCTGGCCTTGTGTGAGCGGCGTGAGCGCCGGCAGCGTCATCGCGCGGACACCCGCGCGCACGCACAGCGTGGCGATGCGCCGGTGCGTTTCGACCGACGCCGAAGGCACCGCGATGATCACATGTTCGACTTTGAGTTCGGCGGTGATTTTCTGCAGATCGTTGATCGCACCGAGCACCCGGTAGCCGTAGATCTCGCGGCCCTGTTTGACCGGATCGTCGTCGAGCAGACCGGCCAGGCGCCATTCGCCCGAGCGCTTCAATTCGCGCACGAGATTCGCGCCGGCATTGCCTGCGCCGAGCACGAGTACGGGCTTGCCTTGTCCGACGAGACCGCCGTAGCGGTAGAACTCCTTGGCAGCGCGATACAGCGCACGCGAGCCGCCCATCGCGAGAAACAGCAGCATGGGTGAGACGATCAGCACCGAGCGAGGTACGACGGGGGCGGGCTGCAGCAGCGCCGAGCCGATCATCACCACCAGCGCACCGACGCCGATCGCCTTCGCGATACGCACGAGATCGGGCAGGCTCGCAAAGACCCACATGCCCCGATAAAGGCCGTAACTGCGGAACATCACGGCGTAGATCAGCATCACCCACACGAGTGCATGCAGACCGCTAGCCCAGAACAGACTCGGCACGGGACCGTTGAAACGGATCACGTAGGCCAGCATCCAGGTCATGGCCACTGCGCACAGATCGAACGCAAACGCACTGAACGAAAGCCATCGGGCTTTAAATCTTTTCATTGCGCAGAACCTCAGGATTGCCCGGAACGGGAGACATGGCGCCGCCAGTGGCGATCAATGCACAGTCCGGCGACAACGAGCACAGCAGCCCACGCGACGACAACCAGCCATTGATACAGGATCTCAAACTGTAATGCGCTAATAGCAAGCATTATGCCCACTACCATAAACAAATACCAAACCCGTGCCGTCGATGCATGCCCGAAGCCCGACTGCACCAGTCTTTGATAGTAGTGTTCGCGGTGCGCTCGCCAAAATTTTTCGCCGCGCAGCAGGCGTTTGAGGAGCGTGACCGACGCATCGCCGATGAACGGCGCGAAGCTGATCGCCGGAAACCACACGGGCCAGACGCCCTCGCGCCAGCCCAGATAGCCGAGCGCGCCAGCGAGAAAGCCGAGCGGGATCGAACCGGCATCGCCGAGAAAGACACGCGCCGGGTGGAAATTAAACAGAAGAAAGCCCGCTGCGGCTCCGGCGACAATCGTGCTGGCCAGCGCAAGCGGCAAATCCGGATGAGACGACACGCAGGCGGCAATCGCGTAGCCGCCGAAGCCGAACAGCGCCATGCCACCGGCAAGGCCGTCCGAGCCGTCCATGAAATTGTACAAATTGACCAGCCAGACAAGTAAAACCGCCATGGCGGCCAGCGCCCACCACGGCACATTGGCCGGATAGACGGCGATCAGCGCCGCCACCGCCGCCGCATGTCCGCCGAAGCGCACGCGCGCGGGCAAGCCGCGACGGTCGTCGATCTGCGATAACGCGGCCAGCAGCGCGGCAGCCAGCGCGGGCAGCCACAGCGCCGGGGCCATCAGCCAGATCAGGATCGCAGAAGCCGGCACGATCCCCCAGCCGCCGACGCGCGGGGTAGGCCGGGTATGCAGCGAGCGGTCGTTGGGGATGTCGGTGGCGAGGCGCCACGCAAGACCGCTGCGGAGCAGCGCCCACAGAATCGCCGCGCACGCGACCAGCGCGACAGCGCCCCACAGGAGCAGATGAACAGCGGGATAGGCAAGGAGTGACGCAATCGGCATCGATGGCAGTTTCTGTGCGGTTCAGTGAGAGATCAATGGCGTCAATGCGTGGAACGATACCAGGCGGCGGTCTCGAGCAGGCCATGTTCGACCGTATGAGGCGGATACCAGCCAAGACATTCGCATAGATGGGACGAATCGAGGCGCAACTCGCCGATCAGGCGGTCGACTTGCGCCGAACGGCCGGTCACGCGGCCAGCGAGGCGCAGCATGCCCACCGGCACGGGGATCAGGCGCGCGGGCACATGCAGCTGCCGGGCTAGCGCTCGCGCCAGTTCGGCGACGCTCAGGTCGCGGCCGTCGGTCACGTGGAAGGTCTGGCCGACGGCGCGCGGGTCGGTGGTGCAATGCACCAGCGCGTCCGCGAGGTTATCGACGAAGACGAGACTGCGGCGCGCCGAAATCGCGCCGAGCGGCAGCGGCACGCCTTTGGCAATGGCGCTCATCAGTTGCAGAAAGTTGGCGCGCACGCCCGGCCCGTAGACCAGAGGCGGCCGGACGATCACGATCTCCAGCCCCGACTCGCGGCCGTAGGCGAGCAACGCGCGCTCGGCTTCAAGCTTGGAAATTCCATAGGGATCGGTCGGCCCGGCCACATCCGTTTCCTTGATGGGCGCGCCCGCGCTGCTTTCGCCCACCGCCTTGATGCTGCTCACGAAAACGAACCGGCGCGCGCCAACCCGGCGGGCCGCAGCGGCGACTCGCAATGCACCTTCGACATTGGTGCCGCGATAGGCCGCGAGCGGGTCGGCCGAGGTGTCATTCATCAGGTGAACACGGGCCGCGCAGTGGATCACCGCGTCGCATTGCATGGCGACCGGCCAGCGTTGTTCGATGCCCTTGAAGTCGTCGACGTCGAGCAGCCATTCGCGCACGCCGTCAGCGGCGGTTTGCGCATGGCGCACAGCGCCGACCACGCTGTCGCCGCGCTGCAGCAAAACCCTCGACACCGCCCTGCCGACGAAGCCGTTCGCACCCGTGACCAGCACGCGCAGGGTCATGAACGCACTCCGGCGAGGCTTGCGGCCAGGCGCGCACCTGCTTTCCGGGACGCGAAGAACGAGCACGCGCCGTCAGAACTTTCCCTGCCTGAACGTGACAGGAAAGGCGGATGAGACACGATACAATCTGGCATCGACGGTGCTTTTCAGGAAGTATGACGGGGAACCTATTGTATGCGGGGCGCTTCCACTACGGCCCACTACCCGTTATGGTTAGGCGCTAGAATAGTTTGGCGTCTAGCAGAACGAAAGCGGAACTCAAAGCGCGGCAGCGGCCTCGGGCCGTGATGATAAAACGGACGGGCGTCGCTGGCGCGCAGTCCGTACACTTCGTAACATTTCAAACATATTCGCGCATGTGGAACTCGCGGTTTCGATCCGACGTGCTCGACAACAGCACACGCCTGTCCGGCCCTGAACGGCGCAAGCCCCTCGCGGTCCGCGCTCGGGCAAGCCGGCCTGACCGCGCGACGCCCGCCGCGCCCCTTCGGGGTCGGATCCCGGGCGAATCTCCCGAAACCTGGTGGTCCCGGCGCGCTTGCGCCTCTCATGGTTTGCCGTCCCGCATAGTTTGAGCCGGTCGGTTGGCGCCGTCGGCGGCGTCATCCCTAAGCGGCGCGCAACGAAAGACGCGTTGATCTGAAGAAAAGAAACGTTTGAGCAATGAGAGCCCACACCCATGAAAGTGCTGTTCGCCACCTACCCCATGGCCTTCCACACCCCCGGCGGTGGAGAAATCCAGCTGCTTGCCTATCGCAAGCATCTGCCCGCGCATGGCGTGGACGTCACACTGTTCGATCAGTGGAATCCACGATTCCTCGAACACGACGTGGTTCACTTCTTTTCCTGCGTCGGCGGCTCGGTGCACTTCTGTAACTTTGTTAAACAGTTAGGCTTGCCGCTGGTCGTTTCGTCTAGTCTCTGGGTGACGGAGGAAACGAAGCACCTTTATCCGATCGGCGAGATCCACCATCAGTTCTCGCTGGCCGACCGGGTGGTGGCGAATTCGGAGATCGAGTGCGACACGCTCGCGCGCATCTTCGACCTGCCGCGCGCGAAGTTCGTCAGCGTGCTCAACGGCGTCGAACAGAGCTTTTATGAACCAGTCGCGCCCGAACTGTTCCGCGACGAATCCGGCATTCAGGATCGCTTCGTCCTCAACGTAGGCAATATCGAGCCGCGCAAGAACCAGCTGGCGCTGATCCGGGCAATGAAGTGGTTCCCCGGGCTCAAGCTCGTGCTGATCGGCCATCAACGCGACCCGGAATACGCGCAGGCGTGTTTCGCCGAAGGCGGCGACCAGTTGATCTACGCGGGAACGCTCGCGCACGACTCGCTGGCGCTTCGTTCCGCCTACGCAGCCTGCGAAGCGTTCGTTCTGCCCAGCACGCTCGAAACACCGGGCCTTGCCGCGCTCGAAGCGCATGCGGCCGGCGCGCGCATCGCGGTAACGAAAGTTGGCTCTACCGAAGAATATTTCGCGCAGCATGTTGCCTACCTGGACCCGTTTGACGTCGACAGCATTGTTCAGTCGATTCGCGACGCCCTCGCACAACCGCGTGCCGCGTCCGCAGGCACGTCGGCGAGCACGGCACGCGACCTCACATGGCAATCCGTTCTGTCACCTCTGAAAGACCTCTACGATGCCCTGCTGACAAAATGACCTTCGATCTTCGCCCTCTGAATAACGTCGAGCCTTCATCGAATCTCGCCTTTATGTGGAAGGCGATGAACAGCGACCCCCAGTTCGAACTGGTGGGTTGGGAGGCGCTGTCCGGCCACGCCGCGCGCATTTCGTTCGAGCTGTCGAAGGAGGACATGCCGGCGTCGCCCTGCATGATCTATTTCGACGCGGGCGCGGGCATGTCCGAGCACACGACCATCGGCCTTGCGGTCGACAGCAGCGGCAAGGTCGATCAGGTGGTGGCGTTCCCGAAACTCGTCGGTCGGTTGAGGCTCGACCCGATCGCGCGCCCGGGCCTGTTCTCGATCAGCAATCTGAAGATCGACGTGCTCGCCGACGGCGAGTGCCCGCCGGAGTTGCTCGAACGCGCGCGCCGCATGGCGGCGTGGCGCGGCGGCGCACAACCGGCGGCCGCCCCCACGGTCGGCCAGAGCTACCAGGAATGGATCGACTCGCACGAACCGCCGGCGTCGCTTTATCCGCAATTGCGCAAGCGCTCGAAAACGTGGCAGCACCAGCCGCTCGTCAGCATTGTCATGCCGACCTTCAACACGCCGGAGAAATGGCTGCACAAGGTGATCGGCTCGGTGATGGACCAGGTCTACGAGAACTGGGAACTCTGCATTGCCGATGACTGCTCGAAAAAAAGCGAAGTCAAGGCCGTGCTGGACAGCTACGTCGCGAAAGACCCGCGCATCAAGGTGGCTTACCGGACCACGAACGGACACATCAGCGAGTCGAGCAACACGGCGCTGGAACTGGCGGCGGGCGAATTCGTCGGCCTGCTCGATCACGACGACGAATTGCACCCGCTCGCGCTCTACTGCGTGGTCGAGGTGATCAACCATCACCCGGATGCGGCGCTGATCTACAGCGACGAAGACAAGATTTCGGAAAAAGGCGAGCGCTCCGCCCCGTACTTCAAGTGCGACTTCAACTATGACCTGTTCCTCGGCCAGAACATGATCTCGCACCTCGGGGTCTACAGGACCTCGGTCATGAGAGAGGTCGGCGGCTTCCGCAAGGGCTTCGAAGGCTCGCAAGACTATGACCTCGCGCTGCGCGTGATCGACCGTGCCGAGCAGCATACGGTCCATCACGTGCCGCGCGCGCTGTATCACTGGCGCATGATTCCCGCGAGCACCGCCGCCGGTCACGACGCCAAGCCCTACGCACATATCGCCGCGCTGCGCGCGCTCGACGAACACTTGCAGCGCAACAACATCCACGCGCACACGGTCCATGCTCCAGGCACCGACGCGTTCAACAAGGTCGTGTACGCGTTGCCGGACGTATTGCCGTCGGTTGAGATCATTATCCCGACGCGCGACTCGGCGGACCTCGTCGAACAATGCGTCGAGTCGATCCGCAAGAAATCGAGCTACCCGAATTTCCGCATCACGATTATCGACAACGGCTCGATCCGGCAGGAAACGCTCGATCTGTTCGCGCGCCTGCAAGACGACGGGCGCATCACGGTCGTGCGCGACGACTCGCCGTTCAATTTTTCAGCGCTGAACAACCGGGTCGCGCTCGTGAGCACCGCCGATTTCGTCTGTCTGCTGAACAACGACATCGAAGTCATCACTGCAGACTGGCTCGAAGAAATGGTTTCGGTGGCGCTGCAGCCCAAGGTCGGCGCGGTGGGCGCGAAGCTGCTGTATCCCGACGACACGATCCAGCACGGCGGGGTCGTGCTGGGTGTCGGCGGCATTGCGAGCCACGCGCACAAGCACTTCCCGAACACCGTGGCGGGCTATTTCGCGCGCGCGCGCCTGCGCAACACGATGAGTGCGGTAACGGCCGCATGCCTGCTGATCCGTCAATCCATCTACAAACAGGTCGGCGGTCTCGACGAGCAACTGCACGTCGCGTATAACGACATCGATTTTTGCCTGCGCGTGCGCCAGGCAGGCTACCGCAACGTATGGACCCCGTATGCGGAGCTTTATCACCATGAGTCGGCCACGCGCGGCGCGGAAGACACGCCCGAGAAAATCGAGCGTTTCAACCGCGAGTCCGAGCTGGTCAGGCAACGTTGGGGCGAGCTGATCATGAACGATCCGTACTACTCGCCTAACCTGACGCTGACCGCCGACGACTTCTCTTTTGCATGGCCTTCGAGGATTGCAGACCTTGGTTAATCTGGTGTTGGAGACGAAAAAAACAGAGTGGCTGGCTGAGTACCGCCACCCGTCGCCGGGCGAGCTTTTCAGCTTGCCAAGCGCGATCTACTTTCTGATGAAATTCAGAGCCGATCTCGCGCGCTTCGACTCGCGCGTGCTCGACGACCGGATCACGCTGTACTTCTGGTGGGAGATGACCGCCCGCGAAACGTACCCGGACTTTTTCTGGGGGTTGCGTCCGCAGGACCTCGAATATCTGCATCAACTGGATAACGAGTCGCTGATCGCGCGGCATCCGCGCGCATTGACCTTCTGGCTCGGTTCCACCGCGCCGAGCGTGCTCGACACGCGGCATCTGACGGAAACGCTGCTCGACATGCAAACAGTGCTCGAAGAGGCCGATTTGCAATTGCCGTGGCTGATCAAGATGATCGTCGGCAGTCGCGACGATCTTTCGCGGGCGTTCGACCTCGGCACGCTGACGGGCTATCTGAACTGCGTCGACTGGTGGGAAGTGCACGGCCAGGAAGCGTGTCCACGCGTGGCATGGATACCGCCCGTCGTGCCGCCGAGGCTGCTGGAGCCGGTCGACGCGGGGGCGTTGCCGTTTCCGCGTTTTCTCGCCCTCATTGCAACCGAGCGGCCCGATCTGCGCAGCGCGTTTGACCTGAATTCATTTATCGGACGCCTCGCCTGCCTGAGCTGGTGGCAAGAGCACGGTTATCGCGAATATACGCGTTTCGTCTGGTCGCCGCCGCCGGTCAGCGGAGCGATGCTCGAGCCGGAGGGTGAGCTCCGTGAAGATCGCCCGTACATTCCGCACTTCATCGCGCTGCTTATTGCCGAGCGGCCCGATCTGCAAAGTGCGTTCGTGCTGGACAGCTTCACCGGACGGTTGGGCTGCCTGTCTTGGTGGCTGGAGCACGGCCAACAGCAGTATCGGGCGATAAAATGGGTGCCGCCGGTCCCGCCGGCGTCGCTGTTCGAGATGGAATGGGCCGCGCGCCCAAACCGGCTGCCCATACCGCGTTTCCTCGGGCTGATCCTGAACGAGCGCGACGACTTGCGTGCCGCCGGCGCCGGGGAAAACTTCATCGGCCGCCTGAATGCCCTGTCCTGGTGGATCGAGCATGGGCAGCAGCAGTATCCGGCTATCCGTTGGGAAGCCACGCCGCTGCCCGCCGATCTTTTCGAAATGGAACCGGGTGAGCGCTGCGAACTGCCGCTCCTGCCCTGCTTCCTGCGTCTGATCTGGGACGAACGCCCTGACCTTCAGGCCGCGTACGACATGAACTGCTTCGGCACGCGCCTCGGCTATCTGCGCTGGTGGGACGAACACGGCAAGCACGACTACCCCGCAATCAAGTGGGTACCGGCGGGTGTGCCCGGACCGCTGTTCGAGATGGACTGGGGCACGCACCCCGACTGGCTGCCCGTGCCGCGTTTTCTTCAGGCGATCCTCGACGAGCGGCCGGATTTGCAGGCGCTTTGTCCGCAAAACAGCTTTATCGGCCGCCTCAACCTTCTGTCGTGGTGGGTCGAACATGGGCAGCCCCAATACCCGACTATCCATTGGGTGACTGCGGCATTGCCTGCCGCCCTCTTCGACACGGAACCCGGCAAGGACGGCAAGCTGCCGCGCCTCCCGCGTTTCCTGACGTTGATCCACAACGAACAACCCGGTCTGCAGGCGGCGTTCGATCTCGACAACTTCAGCGCGCGCGTGAGTTATCTGCAGTGGTGGGAAGATACTGGCCAGAACGCTTATCACGCGGTCAAGTGGTCGGCCAGGAGCCTCGCCGACGAACTGGCCACCCTCGACGACGACCGGCCCGACCACGCGTCGCCACTGCCGCTGTTCCTCACGCTGATCGCGAACGACCGCCCCGATCTGCACGTCGCATTCGACCTCGCGACCGACACCGGCCGTGAAGAACTCGCGAAATGGTGGAACGTGTTCGGCAACCACGAATATCCGCTGCTCGGCAAGCTCAGGGTGCAACGCGAGGACAGCGCCGCAGGATCGAATGTATCCGCGCCGGCCTGCTATCACGCCAATGTCGAACATGGGTACGAGTTCGGCGTGAACGTGATCGGCTTCCCGCAGGGCGTGCTCGGCCTCGGCGAAGACGCTCGGATGGCCGCGCGCGTGTTCCAGCTTACGTCGACTCCGGTCGTGCTGATCACCGCGCCAATGTCCGGACCGGCAAAGCTGGACAACTCCGTCGACCATCTGCTGAGCGACGACCTCAAATACGGCATCAGTCTCATCTGCCTGCCCGCGCCGGAAATGGTGCGACTCGCGCTGGAAGGCGGCCGCAAGCTGATCGACGCGCCCACTCACAAGATCGGCGCATGGCCGTGGGAATTGCCTCACTGGCCCAGCGCGTTCGGCAAGGTGCATGAGATGGTCGACGAGATCTGGGCGCAGAGCAGATTCGTGCAGAGCGTGTACCGGCGACTGGGCGACACGCCGGTGCATCACATGCCAATGGCGGTGGAAGTGCCCGCGCCGCAGAATCCCGAACGTGCGCGTTTCGGGCTGCCGTCCGGCGAGTTCCTGTTCTATCTGATGTTCGACGGCAACTCGTGGCTGAGCCGGAAGAATCCGCTCGCCGGCGTGCGCGCGTTCAAGGAAGCGTTCGGCGAAAGCTCGTCTGGCGTCGGCCTTGTCATCAAGGCGATGAACGTGCGCGACGAAGACCCGGTGTGGCGCGAAGTACTCTCCCTCGCGTCGAACGACAGCCGCATGCACATCGTGTCGGAACGGCTGAGCCGCCAGGACACGATCGACTTCATGGCCTGCTGCGACGCGTACATTTCGCTGCATCGCAGTGAAGGGTTTGGGCGCGTGATCGCTGAAGCCATGGCGCTCGGGCAGCCGGTCGTCGCGACCAACTTCTCCGGCAACGTCGATTTCTGCGATCCGGACACCGCGTTCCTGGTGGACGGCGAACTCGTGCCGCTACGCCCCGGCGACTACCTGTTTTCGGAAGGCCAGTACTGGTGCGATCCGGACGTGTCGATCGCGGCGCAACAACTCAAACGCATGATAGAAGACACACCGGCGCGCAAACAGATCGCGCAAGCAGGCAACGCGCGCATCCAGCGCGATTACTCCGTCGAGGCCGTTGCCCGCGCGTATCAGCGGCGCCTCTCGGAAATTACAGGGGTGCCATCCACATGACATTGCGAATTTGCGCTCCGGATATTTTCTCCGGCGACGCAGTGGGCAACCACTGCCTCGGCATCGCACGAATGGCCGAACGTCTCGGCTGGGAAGTCCAGATCTACGCACGGCATTTCGACGTGGCAAGTCGAGCCATCAACGATATCGAGGCGTTGTACGCCGACCTGCGCGAAGAGGACACGCTGCTCCTGAGCTATTCGATTTTCGATCCGAATCTCGATACACTGCTCGCGCTGCGTTGCCGCAAGGTCTGCTATTTCCACGGCATTACGTCGCCTGAACTGTTACGCGAGTTCGAGCCGCGCACGGCGGACCTCTGCGAACAGGCTATCGGGCAATTGCCCAGGCTCGCAGCGTTCGACACGGTCGTCGCCAATTCGCGCTTTAGCGCGAACTGCCTGCCGGCCGGAGTGAGCACGACGTCGGTCGTGGTCATCCCTCCCGTCTTCGCCGACATGCCTGCGTTCGCCGAAGGGCAAACGCAGGCAGCGTGTGCGAGCCGCGACATCAATCTGCTGATGGTGGGACGCGTGGTGCCGCACAAGCGCATCGAAGACGCGATCGACGTGCTGGCGAATCTGGTCAAGCGCGATATCAACGTATCGCTGTCGGTCGTTGGCAGCGTGCCGAACTACGACTACACGAAATTCCTTCTCAACCGGGCCCGGGCACTCGGCGTGCTGGAGCGTATCGACTTTACCGGCATGGTCGACGACGCGGATCTGTCCGCTGCATTCGACCGAGCCAGCGCGCTGTTGTCGCTGAGCCGGCATGAAGGGTTCTGTGTGCCGGCGCTGGAAGCAATGCATGTCGGCATGCCGGTCTTCGTGCGCGGCGGCACGGCAACCGAGGAGATTTGCCCGCCGGACAGCGTGCTTGCCGCCGAAGCAGACGCCGCCGCCTGGGCCGACGTCATTTGCGCGAGACTCGACGAGCTCGAGAGGACGAATCCGTCGAACAACCGGTATGTAGAGAAAGCCGATGAGATCCTCCAACGTACGAGGGACAGCATCTGGCAAAGCGTTTTGGAAAGAGTACCCAGTGGAGATGTGCATGTCCGGGCTTAAATTCATTCTCACCACGTACAGCACCGCGTTTGCCGTCAGCGGCGGCGGCGAGTCGGAGCTGGTACAGGTGGCGGAAATCCTGAAAGCGTCGGGCGTGCATATCGACATCTACGGAATCGGCAGTCGCCCGCTGAATTTTTACGACGGCGTGATCCATTTTTCCGTCAACTCGGACGGACACGCGATCCTGCGCGAAGCAGCCGTCAGGAACAAGCGCATCTTCCTCTGGCCGAACGTTTGGTGGCTCGGCCCGGTGCCGGCCAGCGAAGTCGAGCGAATCCAGGAAATGACGCGGATCGCGCACAAGCTGCTGTTCAAGTCGCGCGCCGAACTCGAGAATTTCACGCAATACATTCAGGTACCCGAGGACAAAATCGAGGTGTTGCCCACCTGCGTCTCGAACCGCTTCCTCGCGCAGCCCGATCTCGATCTGCTGTCAACCGTGTCGAACAGCACGGAATTCGCACTCGGTCTCGGGTTGATCGAGCCGATCAAGAATCAGCTGCAAACCATCCGCGCGCTGAATGAGATCGGCGTGGACGGTTTGTTCGTCGGAGGCGCGCGCGACGACGACTACTTCCGGCAATGCGTTGCCGAAGCGCATCCCGGCATCACGTTTCTTCCGTTCGTGCAGCCGTGTAGCGCGCTGCTGCGCTCGATCATCGCCAACTGCAGCGTGATGGTCGAACCGAGCATCGACCCGCCCGGCCGGTCGAGCCTGGAGGCCGCGATCATGCAGAAGCCGCTCGTCATGTCGGACGGCGCATGGCAGCGGGAACACTTCGCCAGCGACGTCTGGTACGCGCCGACCGACTCGGTCAGCGAACTGGCCTCGGCAATCAGGCACGCGCTCACCGACGCCGACCGCGACGCGAAAATAGCAGCAACTTACGAACGCGTGATGTCACAACACTCAGCATCCATCATTGGACCTCAGATCGCCGCCCTTCTTGCACGGGAAAGTCTCTGACATGCGGAAGCCTCCCCGTCTACTTGTTGTCCAGCGAATTTCGCTATCGCATGACCGCTTGATGTCGCGCTCGATCGCGGCCCGCTTTGGCCCGTTGCTGAACTACATGGCACACAACGGGATGCTCGAATGGGAGCAGATTGTCGAAAGCGACGTGACCGTCGGGCAGCTGCGCCGCTTCGATGCCGTGCTCTTCAACAAGCACACGTCCAATCGTGCCACCGACGTCATGCGCATGGCCAATGACCTGGGCCTGCGCACGATTTACGACATGGACGACTGGATCATCGATCTGCCGATGTACAGCGTCACCGATCTGAACGACGACTTGCTGGCCAATATCACGTGGCTGATCCGGCAGGCGTCGATCGCGACGGTTTCGAATCAGACGCTGCAGAACAGATTGCGGCGCCTCAGGCCGTCGGTGGTCGTGATTCCGAACGGCTTCGATCATCAGTCGGTTCCCTCCGCTCCGGAAGACTGGCGCGAAGCAACGCCGCCCAAGGTCCTGTTCTCCAACACGGACGGCATCAAGCTCGTCCAGTTCCGAAAGGAGTTCTTCAAGGTCGTGGTCGAGTTCCTCGAACGCCATCAGGAAGTCGTGCTCGAATTCTGGGGCGACGGGTTCCCGGAAATGACGCGAATTCCGCGTCTGGTTTCCAAAGGTTTTCTCGAGAACTCTGCTTATAAAGCGGCGATTCGCGACGAAGGCTATATGTTTTCGATCGTGCCGCTCGGCGGCCGTGAAGATCCCGATGCGCTGTTCTTCAACAGTTGCAAATCGTGCATCAAGTACATCGACTACGGCAGCCTGGGCATTCCGGGCATCTACTCGCAGTCGCCGGTGTACGAAGAGGCGGTGACTGACGGCAAGACCGGTCTGCTGGTCAACAACACGACCGAAGACTGGGCCAATGCCATGGAACGGCTTTATCAGGATGCGCAGTTGCGCAATACGTTGCGGCTCGAGGCGCATGCGGACACGCATCGGCGATTCGGCCTCGCGGAACCGGCGCAAACGTTCCTCGAACTCATCACCGGCAACAACGAAAGCTAAAGCGGATATACCGATATGGATCTCCTACTGATCAGACACGGGCAATCAGTCGCCAATGAAAAGCGCCTGCTGATTTCAACCGACAAAGACGGCCTGACCGAGTTGGGCAAAACTCAATCGGTCAATCTCGCCGCTACGCTCGAACGTTTTGCGTTCAGGCCTTCGCAGATTTATTGCAGTCCGTGGGCGCGAGCGCGGCAAACCGCCGAACTGGTTTTCGGCGACACGCAACCCATCAAGTTCGACGCGAGACTGGCCGAAACACATCCGGGCATCTACGGCTCCTGGCTCGAAGCCGATTTCAACGCGGCGTTTCCCGACTTCAACCGCGACATCCGCAATCGGTATGAAGAAGGCGAGTCGCACCTGGACATGGCACACCGGGTACAGCAATGGGTCGACAGCGAGATCCGGCCTCAAAGCGCGAACGCAGGGTTGCTCACCGTGGTTGCACATGGCGGCCCGATCAGCGTCATGCTGCAACACCTTCTCGGCGTACCTATCGAAACGCACTACCCGAGCTTTACCGTCCCGAACGCTTCGTTCACGTATCTGACGTGGCGTGCCGACCTGAACCGCTACTGCATGGAACGCGCAGGTCACGTATGAGTAAAACCGTTGCGATATACGAGCCGATCTACGCGGCAGATCAGACCCTCACATGTACGGAATTTCTGCCGTGGGTGATGGCTGACAATTCGCGGCCGCAGTGGCGCGAGTTCAAGATACTGGTTGATATGTATCGCAACGGCGATCATCTGCAACACAACTTCACCGGACTCTTCTCGCCGAAGTTCACGCTCAAGGCCAAGATGTCGGGAGCACGGTTCCTCGAATTCGTGCAACGTCATTCGAATGCGGATGTTTGCTTCATCAATCCGTTTCCGCAACTGGCCTATTGGTCGTACAACGTCTGGATGCAGGGCGAGCACGCGCACCCTGGCTTGAAGAAAGCGGCGCAGGCGCTGCTGGATGCTAGCGGCGTCGACCTGTCGATTCAGCACGCCGCGAGAAATGGCCCGCAGTCGTTGCTCTACTGCAATTTCTGGGTCGGCTCGCGGCGCTTCTGGCAAGACTATGTGGGGGGCGTGTTACTTCCCATTGCCGACTTTCTCGACGCCAATCCCGCCCACGCAGCGGCGGTCGCGGTGATGACCGACACGACCCATACCGATCCGGCGCCGTTTCTGCCGTTCATTATCGAGCGGCTGTTTAGCACGTATATTTCGCAGCGCGCGGATCTGGCATGCGCTGCGTACCCATTCGATGACCAGGAGCGGCGGGACTACTGCATCAACGACTTCGAGAAACTCCTGTTCGATCGTATGCGGACCAAAGTCGATGAAGCCGACGCTTCGGCAACCTTCTCGCCCTTGCTGATCGAGCAGATGGATATGGTTTGCGCGCTATGGCAGAAGCATTTCTTCGACTTCTATGCGTCGCGGCCGCACCCGCATACCGGTCAGCCTGTCCGGCTGGATTGAGCCACTTCAGACATTCGCGTTATACCTGGCGGACTTCGAGCGCAACGCGCTCGGACACATCCGCATTTGAATGAAACCGTATTTCGACGCAATTGAAGTTCGCACCATGCATTTAATTACACGAATTGCGATTTTATTCAACTTGGTATGTGAACTGTAATTGTCTGATTAATAAATTCGAATGCCGATTAGTTTCCAGACTCCTGATTTCCATGCAGCAAAATGCGGCAGACGATTAACAGCGCCACGCCATTAATGCTAAGGTGAAGCCTGTTTTTGTTCATCCGCTAACGCGCGTCAGGTGTTTCAGGTGATCGGAAAAAACAGAACATCCGCGTTCTGCGCAGTATGTGATCTAGTGCCCGAGCCCTATTCGTCGCGCGCCAAAAAGTGGCGCGACTTAGCGGCTATCCGCACAGAAGAGACAAATCAATAAATTGGCCAGCCGATGCGCACTCAGTCCGCTCTGAGAGCGCGACCAAAGGATTCACATTACCTTGGGAGGCAATATGAGGAACGAAGACGATGGTCTCGAAGCACTCAGCTATCGGGACAAGCGTCGATACCGCTTGTTGCGCGGATTGAATATTCAGAACAGCGTAGGCGTTGAAATTGGCGCGCTCTGCTGGCCGCTTGTTAGACGAAGTGATGGCGGTTCGATCATCTACGTCGATCATGCCGATACCCCGCATCTCCAGCAAAAATATAAAGACGATCCTAATGTCGCGGTGAACGAAATCGTCGACGTCGATGCGATCTGGGGCCAAAACTCTCTGCACGAGGCGATTAATGGCCGGTACGTCGATTATGTGGTTGCGTCACACGTGGTCGAGCATGTTCCCGATCTCGTCACCTGGCTGCGCGAACTCGCCGCCGTGCTCAAGCCGACCGGCGAAGTCCGGCTCGTGGTGCCCGACCGCCGTTTTACGTTCGACTATTTCCGCCGCGAGAGCGGCTTGCCCGAAGTTCTGGCGAGCTATATCGAACGCGCGCGGGTTCCTCATCCCTATTCCATTCTCGACTTCTGCCTGAACGCGGTCGATGTCAATGCGCTCGACGCATGGCAAAGGCGCATCGGCACCACGCCCTGCAGACTGCATCACACCTGGGAAGGCGCGCTGCATCTTGCGCGCGATTCGTTCGAGAACGGCACTTACCACGATGTGCATTGCTGGGTTTTTACACCGCGGACGTTCGCCAGGCTCATCAAGGATCTGTGCGGGATGAATCTGCTCGACTACGCGTGCGAGGGGTTCCGCGACACAGCGCGAAACGAAATCGAATTTTCCGTGGTGCTGCGACGTTCACGCGATCGGGAATACATCGCCGAGAGCTGGCGGCGCATGGAGGAAGCGGCGCACGATGCAGCCCCCGGCGTACCCTTCTGGCGGGTGCATCGCAAACTCAAAGAGATGACCGCCGAGGCAACCGGAACAGCACCTGCCACGCGCGTATCCGGACAGAAATACGATCTGGATGCGCTGGAGCCGATCGCGTTCCCGCCAGATTTCGACCCGGTCGATTATCTTGCCGCCAACCCCGATGTACGCGAGGCGGAGGTGGACCCGGTAAGTCACTACCGGCACTACGGGTGGCGTGAAGGGCGGCAGATTCGTCCTTCGACCGCGACAACGACGACGACGACGCCCTCGCCAACACCCTCGCCCGATCGCACCGTTGTTGCCGAATCGAAGTGAGAGCAACGCGCGCGTACCGGCACGCACTTTCCCTTACGTCGCGCTCGGTATGATCCACCGAAAAACTCTAACGCGAGTCCGGGATACACGCAGCCCAGGTCGGCGCGCGATCGCAACAGTCAGCATCAGGCAACGCCGCGTTGATTCTCATCGCAGTGATACGTAGAGCCAACTAGCGCGAAGCTTGACGGCACTGCGTTTGACCGCCGTCAAAAGATGCTGGCATAGTAATGCGGCCTGTCGATGGAGCGATGGGCACAACTATCGACGCGTCGGAAAAATGAAAATCAGAGCGGGTTCGGCCATTCCGGCTATCGTTGCGGTCGCTTTAGCGGTCTATATCTGCGTCACGACCCTCGTGGGTGTATTCAATCATTTCCTGTCCATTCCCACGCAGGATCAATGGGACGGGGTCATCGGATTTGACCAGAGCATTCGTCGCGGTGACTGGAAGGTTTTCTGGGAGCTTCACGTCAACCACCGCATCGTGATCCCGCGTCTGATTTTCCTGGCTGACATCAGATGGTTCGGCGGCTGGAGTATCTTCACGACGGTCGTCGGTCTGTGCTTCGCTGCCCTCACTACCGTTGTCATTGCTGCGCGAATCGAGCTTTCCGGAGCACGTTGGGTGGTCGCTGCCGCAGCGACTGTCGGCATGGTGTTTTCGTGGTGCAACGGCGACAACTACACCTTCCCGTTCAACGTTCAGAACACGGGTGTCATTCTGTTCGCGATTTGGGCAAGCGCGGAATTCACGCGCGCGGGCAACCGGTCTGCTCGGGTCCGCACCGCGCTATTGCTCGCCGTACTCGCCGAGCTTTGCGCAGCAAACGGCGTCTTCGTATTCCCCGTGCTCGTACTTCAAGCGTTGATTCTGCGCAGGCCGCGCAAAGAGATCGTGACGGTTGTGGTCGTCGGTGCAATCGCGGTCGCGGCCTATATGTACAAGTATGTGATGCCCGTGTATCCCGTCGATCCGGAGGTTGCGCAGATCCGATTCGCAAGTCTTCGATTCGCGCTACTGCTAGCCGGCTCACCCTTCATTCGAGTCGTCAACGATTTCAATGCGTGCGAAGTGGTCGGGGCGCTCGCACTGATTGCCGGGATTGGCGCGTGCGCCAGAACAGTGTTTGGACAGGAGGTCACCCGTTATCGCGCTTTCCTGATTGGAGGCGCCGCGTTTTGCGTCGTATCCATCCTCGCGGCCGCGAACGGCCGCTGGGTATTGGGACTCGCTAGCGCGTTCAGCGGACGTTACGTGATTCTGCCGCTTCTCTACTATCTGTTCACGGTTCTGCTGATCGTCGATCTGGTGAAGGAGAAAACATCGCTGCGCTTTATCGGGTACGCGCCGCTTGTGCTGCTGCTCATCTTTGCTCCGGTGCAACGTGAAGCCGCGTTCAAGCCCAATCTGTTCAACGCGAGGCTGGCTGTTCTCGGGCCGAAGATCGAACTCGATCAGCCGAATTTCGATAACTATGTCTATCCGACATCCATGCATACGCTTTATATGGAGTTCACCAGGTACGCGAGCACCGAAAACATTGGACCTTATTCGGCTGGCTGGCTGCACGACGCCGGCGTCGTGAGGTACGACCCGTTGCGACGGGACGACTCGCTGTGCAGCGGTACTTTCGAGAGCGCGATCCAGGCCGAATCGGGTCATCAGGTATTCGGCTGGGTTGCCCCGAAAAAGTCCCGACAAGACGCCGTGCTTGTCGTGGTGACCGATTCGTCAGGACGCACGATCGGTTATGGCGTCTCGGGCATGAGTCGCGCGGATGTGGCGCAACATATTGCGGGCGCGCCACTCGACGCAGGTTGGTCCGGCTTTACGGGTAAAGCGGATTTCGGTCCGGCATATGCCTATCTGGATGGCAAATTCTGCCTGCTCGCAAAGGTCCCGGATTTCACGCAGTGATTTCATTAATCATGCGTGGCCTCTATTTTTCGGGCACTAAGCAGAACCTCAATGTCGGTCCGGAATCTGCGCCGTCCAGTTCGGCGCCACCTTCATCACATAGCCGGTGCTGCTACGTGTGATTTCCGTTCTCGGCCACTCCTGCGCCTGAAATCGCGCAGCGCTCGACAGCAAGATCACCACGATCAATCCGCCGGCTACATAGCGCGACGTTGTCGAGGTCGCTGTCTCGAACGAAAGCAGCGCTGCCCAGAAGAAGAACATTAGCGCCGGATAAATATAACGGGCACCAAAGCCGTACCACATCATATGGTCGAGGTAAGGATTCGATCGGCCGGCGCCTAACAGCCAGATGAGGCCCGCCATCGATGCAAGCAGCAGACAGGTGCCGCGCGCACGCGATCTGGCCACCACGAATACCAGCGGAATAGCCAGAATCAGACCGGCAATGGTAGGAACGCTATCGGGCAAAGGCAGAAGATCGGTGAATACCTCGCGCAGCAGGCGCGCGCTGTAACGCAACAGATAGGGACGAGCGCCAAATTCGAGCGGGGGCGCCGCGCTCGTTTTCACCGCGTAGATTTGCCCAAGAACGCCAAGCAGATAGAGCAGAAAGAATCCAAACTGGCGACGTGACAAACGTCCGCTGCGCAATGCATAAGCGCCCGCTATAGTGACGGGGCCCAGCGCAATGATGCCAAAAGGCCCGGTGAGCGAAATTGCGGCTGCAGCGAGCCCGCGAATGATGTATCCCGATTCAGGTGGATTGAACAGGTTCTCCCACAGCAAAACCAGTAGTGCGGGAAACAGTATCCATTGAATATTCGTGACGTTCAGCAAACATTCGCCGGTCTGCGGCACGAGTAGTGGAGCAAGGGCGAAAAGCCCGGCTACCGGACGCGAGAAACGGCGGAATGCGTAAGCGATATAGGCACTGGTGAGCGCAGTAATCAGTACGCACGCCCACACGAAAAAATAGGGTGCCGCCGTGAGAGGCGTGGTCCTCATCTGAAGCCACGCGACGAGCCGGGGGACGAAATGCCAGTACCCGGAATAAGACAGAAAGAACGAATGGCGCCCGGCATCGTAGGCCTGGGTGATGAATATGGCGGCATCTTCCGCCCAGAGGTAGCCATGCTCGATGCGCGTCGGTGCCCGATACCACAAGAGCAATAGCGCACAAACAAAAATCAGCAGCGGAAATAAATAACGATTTTCGCGATTCATTGATCAGTTCACTCATCTTTTCAAACCGGATCTGACTTATCGGTCATTCGGCAAGCTCGTCCGAGATGGACCTGTGCCCGTGGCGTCGCTCTTTTTTCACCATGGGTAGCCGGCGAAACTCAAAGCATATCCGTGAAAACGACGCTTTCACTCGGCGGATTTACGCGAACGCGTAGCAGTGCGTTCTCTGAAAAGTACTGTGATGACGCCCTGGCTCTCTGCGTATTCGCCCGAATCAGGCAAACACGAATTTCTTGTCCAGCCGGTACTTGACCACATAACCAATCGCAAGCCCAATCGCGCCGCCGGTAAAGCGTGCAGCTTCCGAATGGAAAATTGCGTCGGCACCAAACTCGAAGCCCCAGAAAATCACGGTCGTGGCCAGGCCCATCACGGTATAAAGCATGAAGCTCTGG
The DNA here is from genome assembly GCF_900099835.1 of Paraburkholderia fungorum. Lineage (NCBI taxonomy): Bacteria > Pseudomonadati > Pseudomonadota > Betaproteobacteria > Burkholderiales > Burkholderiaceae > Paraburkholderia > Paraburkholderia fungorum. Next base: position 1,038,019 of record NZ_FNKP01000001.1, on the reverse strand, counting down.
ATTCCGTGCGACAGGTCCCGATGCTGGTATCGGAAGATCCAGATCTTGTCGAGCAGGAATTTCACCACGAGGCCGCCGCCCGTCCCGACGAACACCGACAACGGCACACCGTACGGTCCCGCATACACGATCAGGAACAGCTTCTGAAGTCCGATGTTCGCAAGAATCGAGATCCCGGCAAAAAGGGTGTAGAGAGTAACGAGACGGGTCGAACTCAAAGGCGTTGCGGGGGAGTTCACAAATGAAGCACCGTAGTCAGTGAGAGGAATCGCCCGCGCACATTGTCTGCGGCAGACGGCTAGAACGGTTCACAGTGCGGCAACGGGACCGGCACCAGGGACTAAGGACCGGATGCCAACGCGTGCGGGTCCATTCCAGCGCTTACAACGAAAGCCGTTTGAACACGCGGCCGGGAATCGAGCGGATGATCAGCATGATGCCCCACCAGAACCACGGCGTATAAATCACATCCTTGCCCTTCTCGACCGCCCGCACGATGTCGCCGCCCACCTTGTCGGGCGTCGCCACCAGCGGGCCAGGAAGCGGCAATCCGGCGGTCATCGGCGTGGCGACAAAGCCGGGCTTGATCGTCACGACATGCGCGCCGACCTTGAACAGACGTGCACGCAAGCCGTCGCAGAACGTGGACAGCGCGGCCTTCGCACTGCCATACAGATAATTCGACTGACGCCCACGGTCGCCCGCCACCGACGAAATCACCGCGATCGTGCCGCTCCGCTGCTGCTCGACGATATTCGCAAAGCGCGTCAGCAACGCGATGATCGACACTGCGTTGGTATTGAACTCGCGCACGGCGACGCTCACGTCGTCCTGACATACCTGCTGGTCCGGCAACGTGCCGGGCGCGACGAGCACGATATCCAGTGCGCCCAACTCGGCCGAGCAACGCTGCACGACGGCTTCGTGTTCGTCGAGCCGGTCGACGTCGAGTTGCTGGCACAGCACAGCGGCAGCGCCGCGCGCGACCAGATCGGCGGCCACCTGTTCCAGGCGGTCCTGATTCCGCGCAATCAGAAAAAGTCGCGCCCCCTGAGTAGCCCACTGACGCGCGCAAGCGATGGCGATGGCCGATGTGGCGCCGACGATAACGATGTTTTTCATACTCGAGTGGTTCGTTCCCAAAAGCGCGACAGCATGGCCGGATCGCGCAGTGCTTCAATCTGTTCCCATTGCGGATACGCGGCACGGAAATCCGCGCCGGACATATGGGCGTCTTTGGCCGGATAAAGGCGGCCGCCGCCCCCGCGCACGATGGCATCGAGCCGCGAGAACAGCGAGCGGTTCGATGCGTCGCGCTGGGGAAAATCAAGCGCGAGCGACGTGCCCTCGCGCGGAAAAGACATCAGCCCCGGCGACTGGATATCGCCGCAGCGCTTCAACACCGCAAGAATCGACCCGGTGCCGCTACGCGAAATCGTGTCGAGAATCTCACGCGTTGCGTCGTAGGCCGCCGCTGGCGGTATCACGCACTGGTATTGCTGGAAGCCGTTGCGTCCGTAAATACGGTTCCATTCGAGCAGGGCGTCGAGCGGATAAAAGTACGATTCGCAGTCGACCTTCGTGCGAACTTCCCGCTGCGTCTGGCGCCGATAATACAGTTCGTTGAAAGCACGCAAAGTCAGCCGGTTGAACACCGGAATCGGCAGTGTGAACGGCACCGTGCGCTTCTTGCGGCGCGCAACGTTCAACTGATCGTCGTTCGCGTGATCGCCCACCATGAAGACGCCACGACCCAACGACGCACCCCGGCTCGAACAGTCGACCCATGCGACGCTGTACTCATGTTGAGCGTCGAACTGTTCGGACAGCGTAAAGAACTCGTCGAGGTTGGCAAAGCGAATACTGGTTACATCGAGCGAACTCGATCGGACCGGCATCAGCTGAATCTCGGCCCACGTGATCAGTCCGGTCAAACCCAGGCCGCCGATCGTCGCGGCGAAGAACTCGGGTTGCGAATCCGGCGTGCATTCGAATTGCGTGCCGTCGCTGCGCGTCAGGGAAAACCGGCGCACGTGACGCCCGAACGTACCGCGTACGTGATGGTTCTTGCCATGCACGTCGTTGGCGATAGCGCCGGCCAGCGTGGCGTACTTCGTTCCTGGCGTGACCGGCAACATCCAGCCGCGTGGAATCGCAAGGTCGAGAATCTGGCCGAGCGTGACACCCGCCTCCGCGCGCAACACGCCGGTTTGTCCGTCGAACGACATGAAGCGGTCCAGCGGCAGCATCTGCACGACGCTCCCCGATGCCGCAAGACAACTGTCGCCATAGCTGCGTCCGTTGCCGAATGCGAGCGTCGTCTGCGCGTCGCCGATCGCGCGACGCCAGACGTCGGCGGCCGAATCGCGCCACGCAACCGGATGCGCGTCTTGCGGAAAATAAGGGTAACGCCCCCAGGACTGAACTGTCGCCATCGCCTAGATCGCCGCCCAGAACACCAGGCCGCACAGCGCGATGACCAGCCAGCTACTCCGGTCTTTCGCGGCGAAGATAATCGGGTCGTCGTGCATCGCGCCGCGATGCGCGATCAGCCACGTGCGGCTCACCCAGTACAGCAGCAGCGGACACGCAATCCAGATCAATTGCGGATGGCGGTACAGACTCGTCGTGTTGCCGTCCTGAATGTACAGCGCGAGCACCAGCACGGAGAGGTAGCCCGACGCCGCGCCGAGTGACGAGATCAACGGCAGATCGCTCGATACATAGCCCCGGCCGCGCGTCTTGACCTGCCCGCGCGCCTGCAACGAATGCAGTTCCGCATAGCGTTTGACGAACGCGAGACTCAGGAAGATGAACATCGAGAACGCGAGCAGCCAGAAGGTCAGCCGCGCGTCGATCGCGGCGCTCCCCGCGACGATACGCGTGGTGTACAGCAGCGCGAGCACCACCACGTCGATCATCACGCGCCGCTTCAGATACATCGAATACGCGAGCGTGAGTGCGTAGTATCCGAGCAGCACCACCGTGAACGGCGGCGGCAGGAATACCCAACCCAACACGAGTCCCAGCACGAGCAATACGGGAAATAGCGCGGTGCCCCACAGCAACGGCAACGCGCCGGACGCGAGCGGACGGCGCCGTTTTGTCGGATGATGCCGGTCGTCTTCGAGATCGAGCAGATCGTTCAGCAGATACACGCTCGACGCACACATGCCGAACGACAGAAACGCCACCAGCGCCGCCAGCACCAGCGCCGGGTCCGACGCCTGATGCGCGGCCAGCAGCGGCAGGAAGATCAGCAGGTTCTTCAGCCACTGATGCAGCCGTAGCGACTTGGCCCAGGTGCGCGCCCAGGCCGGACGCGCATCGATGACGCGCTCGACGTTACCCTGCTTGCGCGCCGCCCGCTCTACGCCCGCCGATGGGTTGACCACATAGGCGCGATCGGCCGCGGCCCAGACCGCGACGTCGTCGTGGGAATTGCCCGCGTAATCGAAGCCTTTCTCGCCGAATTCCGCGACCAGCTTGTCGCGCTTGCGATGCGCGGACAAATTGACATCGCTATGCGTCGCGAAGGTCTGGTCGAACAGCCCGAGGTGCTCCGAAATCGCGTTCGCATAGCGCTCATGCGTTGCGGTCGCGAGGACCAGGCTGCGTCCCGCCGTGCGCTCCTCTTTCAGCCATTCGAGCACGGCGGCGTCATACGGCAACGCGCTCACGTCGATCTGGGTCGCGTCGGCGAGACGCGCCTTGAGGTTGGGCTTGCCGCCTTGTGCCAGCCACAGCAAGGGCTCGTAAAAGCGATGCGGCGCGGATTTGACGAACGCGAACCCACACTCGATCAGAACATCCGAGCGAATGAGCGTTCCATCCAGGTCGACAACGAGGGGTCTACTGAACATTCACGTAGCCGTGGAAATGAGGAAATGAGGAAATTATGGATCGTAGCCGTGTAATATTTCCGACAAAGTCTGGCACGGGCGAATAGGCGACCACGCTCCGCAACGCTCTCACGTCACGGGTGATTCCGACGCTGCTCTTTATTATTTCGGGAAAAATCCTGACAACTCGCCGAAGTACCACGAGTCAGACGCACTTCCGGCACAACCGAATCGATGCGTTTGCCAAGATGGTACCAGCACATGGGCACGCCAAAATGGGCGCAACCCCACATCCGCAGCCGATCCTTTAGCCCGCCAACACCTCTTCGTAAAGCCGCCGGTACGCATTGCCCAGCGCCGGCCCGGAAAAAAGCCGCTCATAGCGCTCGCGCGCCGCCGCGCCCATTTTCAGTGCAAGCGGCTCATTCTGGACAAGCTGGTTGACCGCCGCCGCGAACTGCACCGGCGATTCAGGCGGCACCACGAAGCCGGTCACGCCGTGTTCGTTGACATACGAAGTGCCCGAGCCCATCTCGCAGCAGACCATCGGCTTGCCGAACATTTCCGCTTCGACCAGCACCATGCCGAACGCTTCCGAGCGCAAGTGCGAAGGCATCACCAGCGCGCGGCAGCCGCGCAGCAACGCGATTTTTTCCTCGTGCGACACCTGGCCCGCGAACACGACATTTGTCGCGCCGACGGTCTTCGCCAGTTCGGTCAGACGTTCCATTTCCGGGCCCGAGCCCGCGATGACGATCGTCGATGCAATCGACGGCGCCGCCTCGATCAGCGTATGCAGCCCCTTGTAGTACCTCAGCACGCCGAGCGCCAGCACATAGGGCTTGCCGTCGAGCTTCAGGCGATCCAGGCAGCCCGGCGCCGCATGGCCAAGTTGCGGATCGTCCCGGTAGTCGATGATGCCCAGCGGAATCGATTTCAGTCGCTGCGGATCGACGACATTCGCAAGCACGGTGCTGCTTTGTGCATAGACACCCGAAGTCGCGACCACCGCCGACATCGAACGCAAGGTAGCACGCATCAACGGGCCGTAAACGTAGCCGAGCGCACGCTGACGCACTACATCGGAGTGATAGGTCATCACTGCCGGCTTTTTCACCCGGCCAAGCAGATGCAATACGTCTGCGAACGGCCATGGAAAGTGAAAATGCAGCACGTCGGCCTGTTCGGCCTCGGCGCGGTAATGCCGCAGCGACTCGAAGCCGCCGAGGTCGCACGAAGCCGGCGCGGCCCACGAGCGCGAGCGCGTGACGACACCCTCCGGGTAGCGCACATCGCGCGGCGCCGGATTGGGCGACAACGTGAAGATTCGCGGATCGACGCCGCATGCCCGCGTGGACAGGCTGATCTGCCGGATGGCTTCCTGCAGCCCACCGGGCGGGTCGGGGAAATAGGTTCGATAAACGTGAAGAACTTTCATGCGTCAGCGCTCAGGCCAGTGCGTCCAGCGAGGCCGGCTTGCCGGTCCCGCCCGGATCGGTGCGACGGAAGGTGATCGCCAGCATCTTGTCGAGCCGCGCCTCCCACGTGTTTTCGCCGACGGCGTCGCGCGCTTCGTCCGCGCTCAGCTTGCCGCGGGCCAGCTGCTTTTCGATCGCCGCGATGAACGCGCCGGCGTCGCCGCCCACTTCGAGACCCGCGCGCGGTTCTTTCGCGAAGTCGAGCGGCGTCGCCACGACCGGCAGGCCGGCCGCGAGGTATTCATAGAACTTCATCGGAAACATCGAGCGGGTGTAGTCGTTCAGCAAAGTCGGCAATACGCCGACCTGCATGCCGCGCAAATACTGCGGCAAAACCTCGTAAGGGCGATAGCCCAGCCGATGCACATTCGGCAAGCGCGACAGTTCTGCAAACAGTTCGCTGCGCTGCCCTTCACGCTCCTCGCCGATGATCACCCATTGCCAGTGCGGCCGTGCCTTCGCTGTCTGCAACAGCAGCGGGAAATCGACCTTGAAGTCCGACAGCACGCCGTGATAGACGAGCCGCGGCTCGGGAATCGCGGCGAGTTCGGCGGGCAGCGCGGCGGCGGTGTCTCCCGTATGCGCGAGGCCGAAGTGCGTATCGTCGACGACGTTGCCGAAGAAATGCGTATTGGGGTTGAACGGCAAGCACACGTCCTTCAGCGACATCGCAGTCGTGAACACGGCTTCGCAGCGCTCGACCAACGCCTGTTGCGCGGTGCGAAACGCCACCACGTCGACGCCCGGAATCTCGGCGATATCGTCGACGCAGTGATACACGAGCGGCCCGCGCGGCAGCGTTGCAATCGAATCGAGCATGTACGGGTGATAAGTCCAGACCACCGGCTTGTTAAAGCGCTGCGACCTCGCGAAGCGCGTCACCGAAAAGCGCAGCAGCGCCTGGTTCAACGCGCTGACGAACGGCAGATGATGCCCGGCGGGCACCATTAGCGGCGACAGCACCCAGATGTTGTCCGCGCGACGCGGCGGCCCCAGCACGAGCGACTGAACGCCGCGCCACAGGCGACGCCACAGGCGCTTCCAGTCGCGTCCGCTGCCCACTTTCGGCGAGCGGAAACCGACGCTCTCCACGTACAGGACGCGCCAGCCGCGCGCGGCCAGGATACTCGCGGTGTGTTGCTTGTTGGTCCAGTACGGCTCGTCCCAGTCGGCGGTCGAGAACAGCACGCAGTCTTGCGCGGCCAGCACAGCGCTCTTCGCCTGTGCATCAACTTGCGCATCAACCAATGAACACCTCGACCGGGCGGCCTGCGAGGCTCTCGACGATACGTTGCGAAGCCAGGCCGTCGCCGTACGGATTCGCGCGATTGCGCAATGCCGCGCGACGCGCCGGATCGTCGAGCCAGCCGCTGACCGCGCTTTCGATATTCGCCGCCGCCTGGCCCGCGAGTGTCGCGAAACCGGCGTCGACGCCTTCGCGGCGTTCCGTGTGATTGCGCATCACGACGACCGGCACGCCGAAGGTCGGCGCTTCTTCCTGAATGCCGCCCGAATCGCTGACCACCACGGCGCTGCCGCTGATCAGATAGAGACTGGTCGGATAGTCGACCGGCTCGATCAGCGAAAGATTGGCGATGCCATCGAGTTCACGATGCACCGGCGCGCGCACGGCCGGATTCAGATGCACCGGAAACACCCAGCGATAATCGCTGTAACGCTGACACAAATCGCGGAGTACGCGGCAAATGTCCTGCAAGACGTCGCCGAAATTTTCACGCCGATGGCAGGTGACGAGCACATGCTCCTTCTGCGCGCCATGCCATTCGGGCAACGGACTTTTCGGCGGATTCGCGTGCCAGCTTTCGCGTACTGCGGCAATGGCATCCACCACCGTGTTGCCGGTCACGACGATCTTGTCCGCTGCCACGCCTTCGCTCAGCAGATTGCAGCGCGCCAGTTCGGTCGGCGCGAAATGCAGCGTCGTAATGCGGCTCAGCAGGCTGCGATTCGCCTCTTCAGGAAACGGACTGGCGAGGTCGCCGGTACGCAGACCCGCTTCAACATGGCCTACGCGAATACCCCGATGAAACGCCGCGAGACCCGCGCAAAACGCGGTGGTCGTGTCGCCCTGCACGATCACCCAGTCGGGACGCACGTCGTCCATCGCGTGATCGAGCGCGGCGATCAGGCGCGACGACAACGCATTCAGCGATTGCCCCGCGCTCATCGTTTCGAGCGTGATATCCGGTTCGATGCCGAAGAATTCGAGCGCCTGCGCAGCCATGTCCTTGTGCTGCCCGCTCGCGCAAACGACCGTGTCGAATTCGGCGCGCAAGGCCCGCACCACCGGCGCCAGCTTGATCACCTCGGGCCGCGTGCCCATCACCACCATGACTTTCATTGCAACGGTTTCCCCGCTTCGACCTGCATGTGAGCGCCACGGAATTCGACGCCGAGCGTGAGCGGCTTCGCTTCGCCAGACGGCGTCAGGACGCGGAACGCGCCGTCCTGTTCGACGATCTGCGTGAGCGATCTGAATCTGATGAAATCGAGCGCGGCGTCTTCGTGCATGAAGAGCGGCTTTTGCGCCCGGCTGCGGATATACGCGATGAACTGCTCGTGCGCGTCGATCCGCGACGCTTCGTCTTTCCAGCCGTACGCGTAGCGCTCCGAGAACGGATGATCGAGATAGCCGAACAGCGTGTTGGTCGCGTACGCGTAGTCGAAGGCCTGCTTGAAAACGGCAAGCGGATCGCCTTCGGCAAGCATGCATTCGCCATGCAACATGCACTGCTGACTATGTCCGACGAAGCCTGCGGGCAGGCCCGCCAGCGCGCCGCCACGCGCGGTCAGAAACTCGGGATCGTTACGGATGATTCCGCCGACGCAACCGAGGTAACCACCATCTGCGAGACCGCGCATGGCGTACGACGGCGACTGGTGAAACGGCGACACCGCATAGCGCACCGGCACGCCCGTCACCGCCTCGAGCAGTTCCGCCGACTGGCGCCCTTCCGCGAACGCGTTGTCGTAGCTGCCACCCCAGTTCGGCGCATGCGTGGCCGTGTGCGACAGCACCGCGCCCTGTTGCCGGTCAGCCAGCAGTTCGCGCAAGATGCTGTGCTGATCGGCGCGATTCAGGTTCTGCGTGTGAACCGCGAGCGTGAACGGCACGCCCAGCCGTTGATACGTTTGCCACAACGGCCGCGCCGATTCGATATCTTCGTCGCAATCGAGCCGCGACGTGATCGCCGCGTCGTAACCCCAGGGCAATTCGCTCAGCACCGGTTGGCACGGCATCGCGTCGGCGCGATATCCCGACAGGAATTGCTCGACAAGGCGCCATTCGAACGAATCGCAGGGTCCAACTGCACGGTTGAACCACAGCACGCTCAGCGCGTCGACGTCCCACAACGCGGCGTAGGCGAATTGCCGCTCGCCATTCACGACGACCGACGCTAGCTCCGCTTCGGCGGGCACCTGCGCCACTTGCCCGATCGACCAGATCGAGCCGTCGCAACGAATCGCGCCGTAGCCGAGGTTGTTCCATTCGTCGGTGAAATCGAAACGTTCGAACGGACGTTGCCATGGCTGGCCGCCGAGCGTGCGCGCCAGTTCGCCGTAATGAACCACCGCCGCGCTCCCGCGCGATTCGTACGACGGCGCCGCCGCGCTTCGGCTCGCCGCGACCAGCGCTGGCGGCAGTTCGGCGTACTCCGGCTGATAACCCAAATGGCTCGCAAGCGCGCGCGGCATGGGCCCGAAGACCACCAGCTTGCGCGGGCCGCCGTCGAGCCATGCGATCAGGTCCGCGCTCCAACCGTCGGGCACGTTGACCGCGACGATCACGTCAGGCGCATGCGAGCGCAGCATGCTGCGCGAAACCGGCTGCGCCTGGGTTGCGCTGACCGAGCGTTGAACGGCCGCGAGCACATATTGTGCGGCCTCAGCCGACGTATCGGGATACAGAACACCAATCATGCCGTCACCACATGTCTAAATTTTGCCCGGCTGCCGACCCGCACGAAGTCGTCATGTCCGACATACGCGATCGTGAACGCGTCCTGCCAGAAATGGCGCAGCTTCGCGGTTGTCTCTTCAGCGCTGGCGGCAGGCTCCAGCACGATCCGCAAGGTAGGCGGCGACGTCCGCAAATCGATCTGGAATTCCTGAATGCCACCGACGCGATGATCCAGCATGTCCTGGATATGGTGCGTAGGATGCGCGACGCCGTTGATCGGCACGACATCGTGAATGCGCCCGACCACGTCGGTCAGGAAGAAGCCCTTCAGCGTTTCCTGCACGCGCGCGAGGTCGCCCGTTGCGTAGCGGATCAGCGGCATCAGCCGGTTGCGGAAACCGGTGAAGACGAGTTCGTGCGCGCCGTCGGCATGATTCTCCGACACGCGGCTTTCCGGCCAGCCCTCGGATTCGAGAATCTGGAAACCGCCTTCGTGACCGTCGAGTTCATAGGCCATCACGCCGAGTTCGGCGAGGCCGTAACGGTCGATCACGCGGCAGCGCAGTGCCGACGCGATCATTTCGCGTGCATGCGGCTCGAGCAGTTCGCCGCTCGATTCGAACACCTGGAACGCCTTGCCGCCGCCGTACTTGCGCTGCACGTAGCACGCGAGCGCGTACATGGTGGACGGATGCGAGTGCGCGAGATACGGCTTGCGGCGCTTCAACGTGCGCCACATTTCCTCGAGACCCTGATCGTCGATCCGGTCGAAGAAAATGTTGCTGCGGTTCATCGCAAAGCATTTGAAGTCTTCGCGCGACGGCCACTGCGGAATCGCCTGATCCGGGAAACGGCACGCAAAGTGAAGCTCCGAACGATGCCGCAGCTTGCCGATCCGCTCACGACAGTAGCTGGTCACCGCCGACGAGTAATCCGCGCCTTCCTGGTCGTAGTAAATCGTGGTGGACAGACCCGTCGAGCCGCCGGTCTTGCACGCGTGATGCGGGGCCGCCTCGAGCGGCACCGACAGCAGACGCGGCCCCTGTTCGCGGATGATGTCCTTGGTCAGATACGGCAGTTCTTCGAGGTAACGCGGGTCCTGCCTGACCTTTGAAGGATCGAACTGCCGCGCCTGAAAAAGATCGCGGTAATAAGGCACGTTTGCACCGGCGAACTCGAGCATGCCCGCGAGCCGCTCCCGCGCAATGCGTTTGCGGTGCGGCACAGGCAGCGTGTAGTGCTCGCGCAGCTCTCGAATCTTCGGACGCACAATGCGCTTTTCCCGGCTCTCCGCAATCGGATAGGCGATATAGCCGCCGGCGAATCCCTTTAAGGTGCGAAACGGCTGACGCACCAGCACGGATTCGGAGTATCGAAGAAAGGGGTGATTTGCTCGCATGAAATTCGAACCTTGTTGCGCGTTGGTTTGCGCCTCTATGCCGCGCTTCTGAAGTGCGCTTGTGGGTTATGTCTGTCCGGTTTTTGCCGGTTGCGCCGCGACGGCTTTCGCGAGCGCCGCGGCGGTACGATGGTGCTGGGCCTCACGTCCCACGAAACACCGGTGAGTGTCGATACGTGCGCGGCACGTGCCGACGCGTGCCTGGGATGAAGACCGCGCGGGGCGCAGCTTACGCATCGAGGCACGCTGCCAGCGTGCCCTCGCGCCCACCAGGCCGCAGACGCGATCTCAATGCGGCAATCCCGCGCCGCGGCTGATCAGCGGCTCGTCGTTCTTCTCCGGCGGGCTCACGGGCTCGTCCGCCACCACTTTGCCGTGTTCCATCGAAATCTTGCGGGTGCACACGCGCGCCACCAGCTTCGGATCGTGCGACGCCACCACCAGCAATGCCGCCTTGCCGACCAGCCCTTCGAGACGCTTGGCCGCCTTCACGGCGAACTCCGCGTCGCCGACGCTCAGCCATTCGTCCATGATCAGGATATCGGCTTCGACGCTGGTCGAAATCGCGAACGCGAGGCGCAGCATCATCCCGCTCGAATACGTGCGGACCGGCAGATTCAGGTAATCGCCGAGTTCGCTGAAATCGGCGATTTCGTCGATCTTGCTGCGGATTCGCGCCGGCTTCAAACCGTCGAGAATGCCGCGCAGATAGATGTTTTCGAAGCCGGTGGCGTCGGGGTCGAGACCCATCGACACGTCGAGCAGCGACGCGATCTTGCCCTGCACCTTCAGCTCGCCGCGCACCGGCGCGTACACGCCCGACAGCGTGCGCAGCAACGTGGTCTTGCCCGAACCGTTATGGCCGATCAGACCGATGCGTTCGCCTTCGGTAAAGCTGAAGCTGAGGTCGTCGATCGCCTTGACGATCGCATGGCGACCCGCGTCCTGGCCGATCCGGCCACCCGTCGTGAGATTGAGCACCGCCTTTTTCAGCGAGCGGTGGGAGTTCTCGTAAATCGGAAATTCGACGGAGATGTTACGAGCGACAATCGATGAAGAACTCACAATATCAAAGCCAGTAAGGAACGCGATTACGGAAACGTTTCATCAGGAATTGCGAGAACGCAAAACCGACGATCAACAAGCCGATCGACCAGGCCCACGACTCCCAATGAGTCGGACGGCCTGTGAGCGGCGCGCGCACCGTTTCGATCAGGTGATACAGCGGGTTGTATTCGGCAACCCACGCGCGGTCTTTCAGAATTTCCGGCGACCACATGACCGGCGTGAAGAAGAACACGACCTGGATCAGATTGGTGACGATCGGCGGAATGTCGCGAAAACGCGCGCACAGCACGCCGAGCGTGACGCCGAGCCACACGCCGTGCAGCAGCAGGATGAACAGCGCGAACGGCACCAGCACAAACTCCCAGCCCGGCCAATGTCCGAAGGCGAGCAGCAGCACCACGACCACCGGCAGGCTGTGCAGCAGGATCACGAAGTTGCGCCACGCGATCCGGCAGACATGCACGGTGAGCGGCAGACGGATCTGTTTGATCAGATAGGCCGCGCCGATAAACGCCATGCATCCTTCATTGGCGACCGATGCCAGGTACGCCCACACGACCAGACCTACCGCGAGATACGGCAGGTAGTCGGAGATTTCCTGATGTAGCAATGTGGAGTACAACGCGCCGAGCACGGCGACCATGATGATCGTGCTCAGCGTGAACCAGAACGGCCCGAGCACCGACCGGCGATAGCGCTGACGGATGTCGTGCCAGCCGAGCGTGCCCCAGACCCGCACCGACTTCATACCGACGATCAGGTCGTCTTTCTCGGTGTGACGCGTCAGGTCTTCGGTATTGTTGGTAAAACTGATATCCATCTCAAGTACGTCCGTAAATGTCTTCAAAGCGGACGATATCGTCTTCGCCCAGATACTCGCCGCTCTGCACTTCGATCATCACAAGCTCGACTACACCCGGATTTTCGAGGCGGTGTTTGTGACCTGCAGGAATATAGGTCGACTGATTGGTTGACACGAAGAATTCCTGTTCGCCGTTGACGACCTTCGCCATGCCGCTGACCACCACCCAATGCTCGTTCCGGTGATGATGCATCTGCAGGCTGAGGCTCCCACCCGGCTTGACCTCGATGCGCTTGATCTTGAAGCGCGGACCTTCTTCGAGCACCGAATACGTGCCCCACGGCCGATGCACCGTGCGATGCACCTTGTAGGTATCGTGACCGCGCAACTTCAGTTCGGCAAAGATCTGCTTCACGTCCTGCGCCCGGTCCTTGTTCGCGACGAGCAACGCGTCGGGCGTGTCGATCACGATCAGGTTGTCGATGCCCACTGCGCCGATCATTCGCGAGCCGCCACGCAGGTAGCAGTTGTTCACGTCGACCAGCAGCGCCTCGCCTTCCACGCGGTTGCCGCTCGCGTCGGCCGGCGAGAGATCGCTGAGCGCGGTCCACGAGCCCACATCGGTCCAGCCGATATCGCAGCGCACCACGGCCGCCTGCTGGCACTTCTCCATCACCGCGTAATCGAACGAGAGTTCCGGCACCGCGCCGAAACAGCCGGGTTCGAGACGCACCTGCGCGCCGTCCTTCCCTTCGGCGGAGGGGGACTTCTCCATGCACACTGAGGCGGCGTCGAGAATCTCCGGGCAGTGCTGCCGCATTTCCTTCAGGATCGTGCCCGCCGTGAAGCAGAACATGCCCGAATTCCACACGAAGCGGCCCGATGCGAGATATTCGCGAGCCTTGTCGAGCGAAGGTTTTTCGACGAAGCGCACGACCTTGTCGCCGTCGGCCTCGATGTAGCCGTAGCCCGTTTCAGGCGTTTCGGGATGCACGCCGAAAGTCACGACCTTACCTGCCTGCGCGAGCTTCGTCGCGGCTTCGACCGCTGTGGCGAAAGCCTGCTGGTCGGCGATCAGATGATCGGCGGCGAGCACCAGCATGACCGTATCGTCGCCGTGCACTTTCGCCGTATGCAAGGCCGACGTCGCTACCGCCGCGGCGGTGTTGCGGCCGAACGGTTCGAGGATGAACGAAGTGCGATGGCCTTTCGCATTCACTTCGCGGAAATCGTCTTCGGTTTTGAAGAACAGATCGCGATTGGTTACCGTCAGCACTTCCTTCACGCCGGGCAACGCCACCGCGCGCAGGAAAGCCTTTTGCAGCAGGCTTTCGCCATCCGCGAGTCGGATGAACGGCTTCGGGTGCAACTCGCGCGAGACGGGCCAGAGTCTTGACCCAGCGCCGCCACACAGGATGATCGGTAACAAACTCACAGAGTCCCCTCGGTACGGTATTTATTACGCCACATCGACGTTACCTCGATGCCAATCGACGTCGCCGCGTACACGTTGATGTTCGGCATGACTCAACAAAACAGCAGGCCGTACGGCCATGTGCGCGTGCTGAACGCTAACGCGCCGCACCCGATGAATGGGCCGGCGCGTCGTTGCCTTCGACGATATTCTACCTCTACCCCCTTTCACTCCCGTCAGGCAGTTAAGGCCGCGAAACGCCATGGCAAAGGTGGTGAGAAGCACGCAGCAGTTATCGACTTCCGATAAGCGCCGCCCGTCGACATGCGGTTTCAGGGGCGCGCAGCCGGCGACTTCGGAAAGCCGTCCGTCAGACACAGCTTCAACGCATCGCGCCAGTGCGGTGCGGCGAGCCCGAATACCCGCGCCAGTTTGTCGTTCGACATCCTGGAGTTGGACGGGCGTTTGGCCGGCGTCGGATAGTCGGACGCCGGAATGGGCAGCGCGTTCGGCTTGTTCTGCAGATCGGCGAGTTCGAAAATCGCCGACGCGAAACCGTGCCAGGAGGTCGCATCGCCGGCGCACAGGTGATAGACGCCCGAACGCTCGCTCCACCATTTGGCGCTGTCTTCGGCGGCAAAAGATTGGGCGGCCAGATGCGCGGTGAGCGTGGCGATCGTATTGCACCAGGTGGGCGCGCCGAACTGGTCGGCGACGACTTTCAACTCGGGCCGGTCGGCGCCGAGCCGCAGCATGGTGAGCAGAAAATTCTTGCCGCGCGTGCCGTACACCCAGCTGGTACGCAGCACCAGATGATTCGCGCCGCTCGCCGCAATCGCCTGCTCGCCCGCCAGCTTGCTGCGGCCGTAGACGTTTTGCGGATCAGTGCGATCGTCTTCGACGTACGCCCCTTCTTTCTCGCCGTTGAACACGTAGTCGGTCGAATAGTGGATCAACGCCGCGCCCAGCTTCTTCCCCTCTTCGGCGAGGACGCCCGGCGCTTCGCCGTTGATGCGCATGGCGAGATCGCTTTCCTGTTCGGCCTTGTCGACCGCGGTGTAAGCAGCGGGATTGACGATCAGCGTGGGACGCACGTCGCGGACCACCGCCCGGACCTGATCCAGATCCGAGAGATCCATCACCGACCGATCCACTGCGACCACGTTGCCGAGCCCTTGCAGCGTGCGCGCAAGTTCATAGCCCACCTGACCGTTCACACCGGTGACGAGAATCGTCTGCGTGGCTTCACGTACGCTCATACGGCCCGCTCCTTATGCGAAGACTTCAGCATCGGCGAGCAGCTTGCCCGCCGCATCCTTCGCGGCCAGCAACGGCTCGAAGTCGATCGGCCATTCGATACCGATGGCGGGATCGTTCCAGACGATGCTGCGCTCGTGCTCGGGAAACCAGTAGTCGGTGGTCTTGTACAGAAACTGTGCGGACTCCGACAACACGACGAATCCGTGTGCAAAACCAGGCGGCACCCACAGTTGCCGATGATTCTCGACCGACAGATGCACACCCACCCACTTGCCGAAATTCGGCGAGCTTTTGCGGATATCCACTGCCACGTCGAACACGTCGCCTTCGACCACGCGCACCAGCTTGCCCTGCGCATGCTGGATCTGATAATGCAGACCGCGCAGCACGCCTTTCGCCGAACGCGAATGGTTGTCCTGCAGGAACTCGACGCCCGGCTCGACCTTCTCGGCAAACTCGGCCGCGTTAAAGCTCTCGAAGAAAAAGCCGCGCGCGTCGCCGAACACCTTCGGCTCGATGATCTTGACTTCCGGCAGCGCCGTAGCGGTTACTTGGATGGCCATGCAACGTGATCCGTCAGAATGTTTTGGAGGTACTGCCCGTAGGCATTCTTCGCGAGCGGCTTGGCCAGCGCCAGCAGTTGCTCGCCGTCGATCCAGCTTTGCCGGTACGCGATCTCTTCCGGACACGCGACGACCAGACCCTGACGCTTCTGCAGCGTCGCGATGAAGGTGGCCGCTTCGATCAGCGAATCGTGCGTGCCGGTATCGAGCCACGCATAGCCGCGCCCCATGATCTCGACATTGAGCGCCGCATCCGCGAGATAACGCGAGTTGACATCGGTAATTTCGAGTTCGCCGCGCGGCGACGGCTTGATGTCCGCCGCGATATCGCACACCTGCTTGTCGTAGAAGTAGAGACCCGTAACCGCGTAATTCGAACGCGGCTTGACCGGCTTCTCTTCAATCGACAACGCGCGGAACTGCTTGTCGAATTCGACCACACCGTAACGCTCCGGATCGTGCACGTGATACGCGAACACGGTGGCGCCTTCGGGTTGCGCGCTTGCATGCTCGAGCTGCTTCGCGAGATCGTGGCCGTAGAAAATGTTGTCGCCGAGAATCAGCGCCGACGGATCATTGCCGACAAATTCGCGACCGATGATGAACGCCTGCGCGAGCCCGTCCGGCGAAGGCTGAACGGCGTACTGGATGTTCATGCCCCACTGGCTGCCGTCGCCGAGCATCGCCTCGAAACGCGGCGTGTCCTGCGGCGTGGAGATGATCAGCACGTCGCGAATACCTGCCACCATCAATGTGGACAGCGGGTAGTAAATCATCGGCTTGTCGTACACCGGCAGCAACTGCTTGGAGACGACATGCGTGATCGGATACAGACGGGTGCCCGACCCGCCCGCGAGAATGATGCCTTTGCGCGCCATTACCGTGCCTTTACGCGCGCTGCGCGTAGTTGGTCTCAACCCACTTCCGATAGTCACCCGAAGCCACTTCGTCGGACCATGCCTGATTGTCCAGGTACCACTGGACCGTCTTCGCGAGACCCGTCTCGAACGTTTCCGCTGGCAGCCAGCCGAGTTCGCGTTCGAGCTTGCGTGCGTCGATGGCGTAGCGGCGGTCGTGGCCCGGACGATCCTTCACGTACGTGATCTGGTCGCGGTACGACGCATTCGCCTTCGGGCGCAACTGGTCGAGCAGGTCGCACAGCGTATGCACGACGTCGAGATTCTTCTTCTCGTTCCAGCCGCCCACGTTGTACGTCTCGCCCGGCGTGCCACGCGCGAGCACTTCGCGGATCGCACTGCAATGGTCGCCGACATACAGCCAGTCGCGCACGTTCTGACCGTCGCCGTATACCGGCAGCGGCTTGCCCGCGAGCGCGTTGGCGATCATCAGCGGGATCAGCTTTTCGGGGAACTGGTACGGACCGTAGTTGTTCGAGCAGTTCGTGGTGAGTACCGGCAGGCCGTACGTGTGATGGTACGCGCGCACCAGATGATCGGAACCCGCCTTGGTCGCCGAGTAAGGACTGTTCGGCGCATACGGCGTGGTTTCGGAGAACTGCGGATCGGTAGCGGACAGCGAGCCGAACACTTCGTCGGTCGACACGTGCAGGAAGCGGAACGCGGCCTTGTCGGCGTCGCCCAGCGCGTTCCAGTAATTGCGGGTCGCTTCGAGCAGCGTGAAAGTGCCGACCACGTTGGTCTGCACGAAATCGGCCGGGCCGTGAATGGAGCGGTCGACGTGACTCTCGGCCGCGAAGTGCAGCACCGCGCGCGGCTTGTGCTCGGCGAACAGTGCGTCGAGCGCGGCGCGGTCGCAGATATCTGCGCGGACAAAAATGTGTTTGGGATTGGCCTGTTGCGACTTGAGCGTACCCAGGTTGCCGGCATAGGTCAGCTTGTCTACATTCAGCACCGCTTCGTCCGAGGCATTGAGCCAGTCGAGCACGAAATTAGCGCCGATAAAGCCGGCACCGCCCGTTACCAGGATCATGAAATTCCCTTGTGATGTGAGTGGCGGGTGTGGAATCGATTCACCGATCTGCCTACCCCGCGCTGCGCCGGTCCGGAGTCCGATTCCTGTGCGTAGTCGGGGCGCCGCACGCATTGCACGCGGACGCCCAGACGCCTATCTTATGATGCCCCGATTATAAAGCGGCCCGGATTAAAAACCATAACCCTAACAACTTGAAACAGCTTGACAAGTTTGGTATCGAACCAACCCGGCGGCTTTTTCTGACAATTGCCTTTACGGGTGGGAGGGCGCACAGAGACGGGGCCGCCGATTCATTAACGGGTCTGCGGGGTGCTCGCAAACGCAATGTGCAAAAGGAGTAGAAAGCCGCCCGCGCGCATGCGCCGCATGAACAGGCGCATCGCGGAGGGCTGAAAAGCAGGGAAACGCAGGTCCAATTGACTGCCCGCGCCCTGTCAGGCCACGAGCATCCAGCGCAGCGTGTCCTCGAACGGGATGGCCTCGACGGCGGGCACCAGCGAGCGCAGCTTGGCCGGCGATCCAGCGAGCATTTTCACATCGGTTTGTCGGACGAATGCCGGGTTCACGCGAACTTCCAGTTCATGGCCCGTCAGATCGCTCGCCTTGGCGAGAATGTCGCGCAAGGTATAAGGCGTGCCGGTGCATACATTCACGGTCTCGGCAGCCGCTTCGGAATCGAGCAGCGCTTCGTACGCATCGGCCACGTAGCGCACGTCCGAAAAATCGCGTGCGACGTCGATGTTGCCCAGTTCGATGGACGGCTCACGTCGCGCGAAATGCTCGACGATCTTCGGCACAAGGAAGTTCGACGCCTGGCCGCGGCCGGTGTAATTGAACGGTCGTACGATCAGGATGGGCAACCGGTCGAACCAGGTGCGCACCATCGTTTCCATGGCCGCCTTGCTGGCCGCGTAGTGATTGACCGGCGTGACCGGGAAGCTTTCGTCGATCGCGTCGCTCGTCACGTTGCCGTACACGTTCGCACTGCTCGCAATCAGCAGCTTGCGCGGCGTATGGCCGACCGATGCACACGCTTCCAGGAGATTCAGCGTGCCGATCACGTTCACGCGATAGAAGTCGAGCGGGTCGTTGTGGCCCACGAAACTGATCGCGGCCAGATGCACGATGTAGTCGGGCCGCACGGTTTCGATCACGCGCCGGCAATCATCCGGCGACGTGATGTCGAGCCGCATTCGGGTGGGCGTTTCGGGCTCGTTGCGGCCGCCCACCGTCTCGATGACGGTGTGGCCGCGGCCCAGCAGCTTGTCGACCAGATAGCGGCCAGTGAAACCGTTCGCACCGGTGACGAGCGTGCGAACAGGTTGCGTCGATGCCGGCGCAGACATGTTTTCCTTTTTCACGGATGTCATCCTGTTGTAGTGCAATATCGCGCGTGGTCCGCGTTCTTCTGCCCGCTTGCAGCCCCGGGGGCCGCGTGGCGCGATATCGGTCCTTCAAACCAGCTATTATGTCACGCTAGCATGTTGCACCGCCCAATGCGGCACGCCTCGTGCGTCACCGCGAGTATCGAACTGCTCCGACTCACCTGATGACACCCTCCTCCACTTCCAGCGCCCCCTCCCCTCTGGTCCCGCTTGCGTTCGGCGATCTGCAAGGCTGCCGCCAGCCGTTCCAGCAATTGCTGGCCAAGGCCGCGCCGCCCGAAGGCACGCCACTGTGGTTCGCGGGCGATCTGATCAACCGTGGTTCCGAATCGCTCGCCACGTTACGCGACGTGATCGCGTTGGGTGAGCGCGCAGTGCCGGTACTGGGTAATCACGATCTGCATCTGCTGTCGGTGTCGGCGGGCATTCGCAAGTCGAAGAAAGGCGACACGATCGACGAAATTCTCGCCGCGCCCGATGCCGCCGATCTGCTTGAGTGGGTTCGTCACCGGCCGCTTGCGCACTTCGAGAACGGCATGCTGATGGTGCATGCGGGCGTGTTGCCGCAATGGGACGCGAATCTGACGATGGAACTCGCCGAAGATCTGCAGCGGGCGCTACGCGCGCCGAACTGGAAGGAAACGCTGGCGGGGTTGTACGGCAACGAGCCGAACCGGTGGAAGTCGAGCCTGAAAGGCATCGACCGGCTGCGTGTAACGTGCAGCGCGTTGACGCGCGTGCGCTTCTGCAACGCAGACGGCGCCATGGATTTCAGCAGCAGCGGCAGCCTCAATTCGGCGCCGGCGGGTTGCATGCCGTGGTTCGACGTGCCGTCGCGCAAGACCGCAGACATCACGGTCGTGTTCGGCCACTGGGCCGCGCTGGGTTTGACGTTGCGCGACAACCTGATCGGACTAGATTCAGGCTGCGTTTGGGGTGAGAAATTGTCGGCTGTGACGCTGACGAAGAATCCCGCGGAACGCACGCTGACGCAGGTCGACTGCGTCAGTTGCCGGATACCGGGGGCGTCGGAGGAATAAACGCGGCTCCGTTATGCGCCTCTGCAAACAGCGGCGTTTCTGCCCGCTTACTCCTTGCCTTCCTTGTGGTACACGTGCTTGTTCTCGACAACGCCCTTCGGGAACACCTTGCGCACGAGGCCGCGCGCGGTCGCGTCGGCTCGTAGCATGACGTCGCGAACCGGCTGCTCGGGGCGTCCGCGAAACGAGGTGGGGTGAAAGTAGTCGGCGTCGCCTGCCGGGTGGTCGGAGAAGTAATAGTTCGACACGCAGCAGCGCGGCTCGTCGCTCACGTTCGGCGAGACAGAGTGCCATGAATGCTGGTTCGTCACCATCACCGCGAGCCGGTTGAATTTCGCGACGATCGTGACCGGCTCGGCCTTCGGACCCTGCGGCCACACTTCGAGATTGCCGCCGTTCTCCGCGCGCCAGTTCGGCGACACGTAATACAGCAGATTCAGCACGCGATAACGCTGGCGATCCTTGTCGTGCGAATTGTCGAGATGCGGATTCAGGAAGTGCCCGCGCCCCATCATCGAAATACCGCCTGCGTACAGATGCTCGTCCGGGTAGAGCGAGTTGAGGCGGGTGATCTGCGTGACGAGATCCACCACTTCCGGCTCCTGAAACGCAAAGATCACTTCTTCGAGAATCGGCGCATGCTCGTTCATTTGCGCCGACACGTATTTCAGTTCGCGCAGGCTTTTGCGCAGCATCATCGTCGAGGCGTCGGGGAAACCGCGCCGGATCGTCGTAGCCAGCTCTTCCGGGAGAATGTCGTCGATGAAGAAATGATTGACGGGCGCGCTATCCTGCCATTGCTGGCACGCGGCATCCAGATTGTCGCGTAGTCGAGCGGCGATGAATTGGCCAATGTCGGTCCGCTGCAATTTCATTGCATCCATTTCGCACCTTTAGGCTGACGTGAAGATACTTTTTCATCAGACAAGAGTGGCCGCAGCGCGGCCCTGTGGTGCGATAGTGCGTCGATTTTGCAGCGTCGAAAGTGCGGCACCTATCATTTCTTCCGATTGCGCAGCCAGCGTGCGCCGGTCGGCGCCAGGCGCAAGCGGCTCGCACACGTAGACGTGCGCGGTCAGCGGGCCGCCCTGCAGCAGAAGATTCAACGAATCGGCGAGCGACAGGTCGTCGATATACGCCGGCGCGGTGGACTGCCGGCCCTGCGCGTCTTCATACATGATGCAGACGGGCTGCACCGGCGCCGCCGCCGACACGGCCGCCTGGAACATATTCGCGTGAAACGGCAACAGCGCGAGTCCGCTGGACGTCGTGCCTTCGGGAAACACACACATCAACTCGCCCGCTGCCAGCCGGTCGGACAACTCGTGCATGATCCGTTTCGCATCACTGCGTTTTTCGCGCTGAATGAACACGGTGTCCAGCTGCTGCGCGAGCCAGCCGACCACCGGCCATTGCCGGATCTCGGCCTTCGAGACGAACGGCGTCGGCCGCCACGCGTTGATCACGTAGATGTCGATCCACGAGATGTGATTGGCGACGACCAGCGCGCCACGGTCGAGCCGCGCGCTGTCGTTATGCACGACGAGTTGCATGCCGCACAGCCGCAGCATTTTCAGCGACCACGCGCGGTTGAGCGCGTGACGCTGTTCAGCGGAGGCCTTCGGAAAGCGCGTCGCCACGACCCACATGCCGTGCAGCAGATGCGTGACGAGACGGACCTTGCGTAACGCTAGCTTCATTGTTGGAGCTTTCCGTAACTAGCCGATGAGCGGAGTGAGAGTGAGTGCAAGGCCGCGGATATCAGCGCTGCTCGAACGCGACGTGACCCGACACGATGGTCGCGCGCACCCGCGCCGGCAATTCGTAACCGAGGAACGGCGTGTTGTGCCCCTGGCTCTTCAATGCACGCGGCTCGACGCGCCAATGCGCGTTGCGGTCGAATACGCAGAGGTCGGCGACGCTGCCCACTGCGATGCGGCCGGCCGCGTTCAGATTCAGCACGTCTGCCGGTGACGCGGTGATGCGGTTCAGCGCCTTCGCGAGCGGCACGCCCGCTTCGTCGGCCCACTTCACCGTCAGCGACAGGAACAGCTCCAGACCAGTCGCGCCCGGCGTGGCTTCGGCGAACGGCAGCAGCTTTTCGTCGTCGTCGACCGGCGTGTGATCGGAGCAGATTGCGTCGATCGTGCCGTCGACGAGACCTGCGCGGATCGCTTCGCGATCGCGCTGCTGACGCAGCGGCGGATCGAGCCGGAACTGCGCATCGAAATAACCGATGTCGAGGTCGATCAGATGCACGTGGTTCACGGTGACATCGCACGAAACCGGCAAGCCCTCGGCCTTGGCCGCGCGCATCAACTCGATGCCCGCCGCCGACGACACATGCGACAGATGCACGCGCGCGCCAGTCACGCGCACGAGTTCGAAGATGGTGTGCAGCGCGATCGTTTCCGCCGACACCGGCACGCCCGACAGGCCCATCCGCGAAGCCAGCGGGCCGCTTGCGGCGACGCCGCCCTTGCCGAGATACGCGTCCACGGGACGCAGCCACACGGTGTAGCCGTAAGTTTTCGCGTATTGCAGCGCGCGCATCAGCACCTGCGTGTCAACTACGGGCACGTCGGCCTGCGAGAAGCCGATGCAGCCGGCTTCGGTCAACTCGACCATCTCGGTGATGACCTGGCCTTTGAGACCAACCGTCAATGCGCCGAGCGGATACACGTGCGCCTGGTTCAGATTGCGCGCGCGGAACTTGAGCATCTCGACGAGGCCCGGTTCATCGAGCGTCGGATCGGTGTCCGGCGGACACACGAGGCTCGTCACGCCGCCCGCGAGCGCGGCCGCCATTTCGGATTCGAGCGTCGCCTTGTGTTCGTAGCCCGGCTCGCGCAAGCGCGCGGACAGGTCGACCAGACCCGGCGCGATGTGCAAGCCCGTGGCGTCGATCGTCTTCGCTGCGTGGAAGTCGGCCGGCGCCTGGCCGAGCGCGACGATCTTGCCTGCCGCGATAAAAATGTCCTGCTGCTGTTCGGTGCCCGCTGCCGGATCGATCAGCGTGCCGCCTTGAATATGAATCTTCATGCGCTGCCTTGTTGATTAGCTGCTGTTCAGCCTGGGTTTTCACCCGGCGTTCAACCAAGTTTTTGCGTTACGTGTTACGTGTTATGTGCCGCGTGTCCGTCGGCGTTGTTGCTGCTTTTGCCGTGACGGTATGCGTGACGAAGCGTGCTGCTGCCCTGCTTGTTGCATCGCGCTGCATCGCAACGGTTCACGCTTTTTCACCGCAATCAGTCGTGATTGCCCGCGACAATGCCCATCACCGCCATCCGCACCGCGATACCGAACGTGACCTGATTCAGGATCACCGATTGCGGACCGTCCGCGACCTGCGAGTCGATTTCGACGCCGCGATTCATCGGGCCCGGGTGCATCACGATGGCGTCGGGCGCGGCGAGCGCAAGGCGCTCCGGCGTCAAACCCCAGCTCTTGAAGTACTCCTGCGCCGACGGCAGCAACGCGCCGCTCATCCGCTCGTTCTGCAGACGCAGCATGATGATCACGTCGACGTCCTTCAGACCTTCGTCGAGATTGTGGAACACCCGCACGCCCATCTGTTCGAGACCGCCCGGCAGCAACGTGCGCGGCCCGATCGCGCGCACTTCCGGCACGCCAAGCGTGGTCAGCGCGTGAATGTCCGAGCGCGCGACCCGCGAATGCAGAATGTCGCCGACGATTGCCACCCGCAGCTTCGTGAAATCCTTCTTGTAGTGACGGATCGTGTACATGTCGAGCAGCCCCTGCGTGGGGTGCGCATGACGGCCGTCGCCCGCGTTGATCACGTGCACGTGCGGCGCGCAATGCTGCGCGATCAGGTACGGCGCGCCGCTCGACGCGTGACGCACGACGAACATATCGGCATGCATCGCCGACAGGTTGTTGATCGTGTCGAGCAGCGACTCACCCTTGCTGGTCGACGACGCGTTGATGTTCAGATTCAGCACGTCGGCGGAAAGACGCGTTGCGGCGATTTCGAAGGTGGTGCGGGTGCGCGTCGAGTTCTCGAAGAACAGGTTGAACACCGACTTGCCGCGCAACAGCGGCACCTTCTTCACTTCCCGGTCGGTCACGCTGACGAACTGGTCGGCGGTATCGAGAATGTGATTGACGATCGCCTTGGGCAAGCCCTCGATCGACAAAAGATGTTTCAGCTCGCCGTTTTTCGTGAGCTGCGGGTTGCCCTTCAGGAAGCCGTAACGGAAGCGCTCGGTGGCGCTATCGGCGGAATCGCTGGGAGCCTGGGTGGCGGTGTTCATGGTGTACCTGCTTCAAATACGGGCTTCAACGTGATCGATGTCGATGCGGATGCTGACTGCGTGTGACGAGGTGTGGCGATTTTGCGCCGGCCTTTGCGTGGAACGCGGGGGTCGGCTTTGATGCTGTTGCTGTGTCGCGCGAGTGCCTTGCGGCCTTCTCTCGCGGCTTTTATGCAATTTTTCTGCGAATGTTTGTGCGATTCCGGCGCGCGGCGTTGGCGTGACTAGCGCAGTGCGCAGGACGCACGCCGCTCAGTCGACGCGTGCTTCGGTATGAAACGTGAAACGCGCGTCACCTTGCGCACTGCCCTCTTCGCGGGCCAGCACGAGCGTGGCGTCAGCCGGCACATTCACCGAGCCGCCGACAAAGCGCGCCGCCACCGGCAACTCGCGGCCGCCACGATCGGCGAGCACGGCCAGTTCGACCGATGCCGGACGGCCATAGTCATACAGCTCGTTGAGCGCCGCGCGAATCGTGCGGCCGGTGTACAGCACGTCGTCGACCAGCACGATGCGTGCGCCGTCTACGGAAAACGGCAGCGAGGTCGGGCTGGCCTGCGAATGCAAACCTTTTTTCGCGTAGTCGTCGCGATGCAGCGCAACGTTCACCACGCCGAAATCCGGCAACTGCAGGTCGTGCGCGAGCCGCGCGGCGAGCCACGCGCCGCCGCTGTGAATGCCGGCGAGCACAATGCCTTGCGTGGCGGGCTGATCGCCGTACACCGTGCGAATCTGATCGAGCAACGCGCGATAAAGCGCTTCGGCGTCAAGAGAACTCATGATCGTCGGAAAGTCCGTCAAGATATTGCTGGAGGATGATGCTGGCGGCTTCGGCGTCGAGCATGTCGGCGCGGCCGTTGCCGGCGCGAATCTCCGCCTTCGCCTCGACCGACGAATAACGTTCGTCGATCCACGTGACAGGCAGATTGAAGCGTCCGTTCAGCTGATTGCCGAAGCGTTTCGCCAGTTGGGTCATTTCGTGCGGCGTACCGTCCGGGTGCATCGGCAAGCCGACCACCAGCGCGTCCGGCTTCCATTCGGCGATCAGTTTGCCGACCTCTTCGAAGCGGTATTCGCGGCTGCGGTTCTGCACGATGACGAGCGGCCGCGCGCTGCGCGTGAGCGAATTGCCGACCGCCACGCCGATGCGTTTTTCACCGTAGTCGAACGCAAGCAGCGTCGCCTCACGTCCGGCCGACAGGCTCATGCGTGACCCGCTTCGCCCGACAGCATCGACAGGTTGATGCCGAGCAGCGCGAGCGCGGCTTCGAGACGCTCTTCAGCGGGTACGTCGAAGATGATTTTCGGGTCGGCTTCAACCGTGAGCCAGCCGTTCTTCGAAATCTCTTCTTCGAGCTGACCCGCACCCCAGCCGGCGTGGCCGAGCGTGAGCAGGAAGCGTTCGGGACCGGTGCCGCTCGCGACGGCTTCGAGCACGTCTTTCGAGGTGGTCATTTCCAGACCGCCAGGCACCGACATGGACGACGTGTACGGATCGCCGCTTTTCGGGTCGTGCAGCACGAAGCCGCGCTCGGTTTGCACCGGGCCGCCGAAATACACGGGCACATGGAGAAGGGGTTCGATTTCGAGCTTGAGGTCGATGCGACTGAAGAGCGCTTGCAGGTCGATGTCGGTCGGCCGGTTGATCACGAGGCCGAGCGCGCCGCGCTCACTGTGATCGCAAAGGTAGACCACCGTTCCTGAAAACGTCGGATCGGCCATGTTCGGCATGGCGATCAGGAACTGGTTGGTCAGATTGATGCGATCGGTACTCTTGGACATAGTTCGGATTTTAGCAAAGACGATGCAGGATGGCGGGGCTTTGAGCGTGGAACCGCGATGTGTGCCATGAAGCGTACCGCGAGCCATCGACGGCCAATCAGGTTGCACTTTATCACGCACGAGGGCCGTGGCTAAGGCACGGGCGAGGAGTTGCGGCGCCTCCGCCGATATGGGCTACGGGCGCATTCCTGTCGAGCGCAGAAGCAGCGCACCGTGCCGCACGGCGATCGCTCACGCGCCGCCCTGTTCGATCGCCCGTGTCAGCGTGGTCATCGCGGCCTGAGTGACGCCGCCGGCAGGCGGAGCCACGCCTGCGGCGACCTTGTGCAGCATTGCGCGCAACGCCTCGGCGGCCTGCTCGAGCGCACTCGCGGCCGGCGCTTCGACGATCACATGCGCGCGCACGGCCGGGGTCGAAACGCCGGCATGCGCCCGGCGGCGCCATGCCAACCCCAGCGCGTCGGCCAGCAGCGCCACGTGACCCAGGCCCAACGCGCACGCGGCCGAGCCGAGCCGGTAAGCGGCGTCGCCCGCTTGCAGCGCCTCGCTCGGGTCGGCCTTTTCCGGCTGATCGGCCGCACGGGCGTGCTCGGCAAGCGCGGCGATCGCAGCGTCGGCGGTTTGCAGGAAGTCCTCGTAGGCGTTCGCGTTCACCGTCAGCACGCCCAGATCGCGCGTCAATGAAGTGCGCGCGGCGCTGATCGACTGCGCTTCGAGCGCGCCCGCCTCCCACAGCATTTCCGACGATTGCGTACCCGCGACGTGCCAGTCGACCGTCAAACCATAGTCGTGCAGCACCTCGACCTGGTCGGCGTCTTCAGCGGCCGCGCCGAACAGCGCATAGTCGCGCCACAGTAGCGCGAGCGTCGCCCGAACCAGCGAACGCGGCGCGCGCTCCATGCCGCGCGCATGATCGGCCAGCGCCAGATTGCAGCGGGCGTAGAAACGTCGCGCGTCGGTGTCGCCGGTTGCACGGCCGCTCACCCGGAGCGCGGTTGCGCAGGCTTTCGCGAGACGCCAGAAATCGTAGGGGTCCGGGCCGGAGAGGTCGGTGAAGACCACGTCCAGTTCGTCGAGCGCGGCATTCGTGACGGCCAGCGCAACCGCACTCCCCGTGCCGGCTTGCGAACGCAGCACGGGCAGCAGCGCGCGTTCGTAGCGGGCCCGCAAATGAGCCAGCTGATCGGCGGATTGGGCGTGAAACGACACCGGAGGCACCGGGCGAGCGGTCAGCGCGAGGTCTTCGAAAGCGACGGCGGAACCGGGCGTGTGCTCGGAAAGATGCACGCCCAGCGACCGGTAGTGGTCGAACAGCGTGGGCGAGCAGGACAGCTCGCGCAAATTGTGACGTTCGAGCGCCGCACGGAAATCGCGCAGCGCCGCGCCGAACACCGGGCGCACGGGCTGCGCATCGGCGGGATCGCCCGCTGCTAGCGGCGAAAGCCGCACCAGCGCGTCGGCGAAACGCTGTGCGCTCAGCCAGCCGGCACCACGTAATGCATGAGACGCGCGCAGCAGCGCCGACGTGCTCTCGTGTTGCTGTTCGAACGCCAGCAATGCCTCCGCCAGCGCAAGCTCCGCCGGACGGACGGAGCCGCCGCGCGGATTTGGAAGGGCATCGAAGGAAACGGGTGCAGCGGATCGAGAGGTCATGGGCAGGCGACACGAAGCTGACGGGCCGTCGCCTCGCGCCGCGCGCAGACTGATCGGCTAACGCGCGAACCGGCGACAGGACAATGACAGACTACCGTTGCGACACGGCGCAACCGACGATGTTCCGCACCGCATTCTGAAACTGCACGGCGGATGGCGCGCTGGACGAACGCATCGGGGAGAATTTCCGGGCGTGGCCGCCGCACTCACGAGCGTTGCCGATCGACTTCCGGGCCCGCTCGCAGCACACATCACCGGACCGGTCGCTGCCGCAGCCGCGCGCTATAGACGCGAACGACGACACCGGCCGGCAAATGCCCGGCAAGCGACCGACTTCAGATCTGGACCATCTCGAAGTCTTCCTTGCGCGCACCACACTCCGGGCAAGTCCAGTTAATGGGAACGTCTTCCCAACGCGTGCCCGGCGCAATGCCTTCGTCCGGCAAACCGGCTTCTTCGTCGTAAATCCAGCCGCAAATCAGGCACATCCAGCTTTGATATTCCATTCTTGTGTCGCGTCGTAGAGTCCGTGGAAACGGGAGCCATGATGGTACCGTGTTGCCGCCCCAATGCCTAGCAATCAGAATGGTGCAACCGCCGAGGGCATGGCGTTCGGCGATGCGATCTGCGTCGGCTGGCATCGGTTGACCGCACCGCGCACCGCGCGGGCGGCCGGCTGTTTGCTGCCAGGCGGCAAAGTGTATGAAAAAACGCCCTGGCGACGGTTTAGGCCGCATAATTGAGTCGATTGCGCACTGTCTGCGCCAAAATCCTGCTCCTTTTTGTCAACCTTCATGCCCAGCGACACGCCTCCGATCGTCCTCACCTTCGGCCTCTCCGATCCCACCGGCGGCTCCGGCCTTCAAGCCGACCTGATGACCCTTGCCAGCATGGGCTGTCACGGGGTTTCCGTGCTCACCGGCTACACCGTGCGCGACTCGGCTAGCTGCGACGAAGTCACCGGGCTCGACCCCGAAGTCGTCGCCACCCAGGCGCGGATGCTGCTCGAAGACATGCCTATCGCCGCGTTCAAGGTCGGCGCCTGCACGCGCGCCGAAGTGGTGAGCGCGATCGCCGAAGTGGTCGCCGACTACGACGACATTCCGCTGATCCTCGCGCCCGACTTCACGCTTGACGACGAACACGTTCTTGCCGCCGACGAATTGCGCGAAGCGATCGCCGACCTGCTCGCGCCGCAAACCACGCTGCTGGTCGCCGATTCGGCCACGCTGCTCGCGCTCGCGCAGCCGGATGGCGACGCCGAAGCGCCGAGCCTCGACGCAGCGATCTCGCATCTGCTGTCACAGGGCTGCGAATACATTCTGTCGACGGAAACGGGCACGCACCGCCTCGTCAACACGCTGTTCAGCGAAGACGGCCAGTTGAGGCAGGACATGTGGGACCGCGGCAGCCACCGGATCATGGGCCTGACCGACACGCTTGGCTCCGCGATTGCCGCGTTGCTGGCCAACGGGCAGGATCCCGCCGAAGCCGTTCGTGAAGCCCAGGAATATCTGTATCAGGCGATGCGCAACGCGTTTCGGCCTGGAATGGGCGCGTATATGCCCGACCGGTTTTTCTGGGCTCGCAGCAGCGAGGAAGACACGCCGCTGGGCGCTGGGAAGGATGCGACGCCGGGTGAGGCTCGACACTGAGCGGTTTCGTTTGGCTGGCTTGGTGACATGGGATCCGCTCCGACGGACCGATTGACCATTCCTTGGAGATACTGGAATAAGGGTTCGTAAGCTGGCAAGCAAACGCGGGCCAGCTTCAAACTCTGGCTGCGCGAAAATCAGCCTCAACGCGCATCCACTTTTCTGGCAATCAAGCCGTCTCGATGAATAGCGGACGTTTTGTCGATTGACTGGACACGACATCCTCTACCGTTTTAAGCACAACGGAAGCACATCGGCGCGACCCACCGGCGTCCTGATAGTGATGAGCCCGTTTCACTTCATCCGCCAACTTTGCGGGATAGGAGTCGTCGCTCAATGCGTCGATCACCGTATCTGCGCAGGTTTGGGCGTCATACACGGTAGGAACGGGAATCCGGTCTATCCGCTCTGCAATCAACGCCCTATTACCCGACAAATACAATTCATGATCAGGTCGGAAATAGATAACCGGCTTACCAGTATGAAGATAATCAAAAACGATAGATGAATAATCCGTGATCATAATATCCACGTATTTCAGAACTGGATAAATGTCCGTATTATCCTCGATCAATGTGAGGTCCGGGATACCTTGCAAATATGCCCTCTGCGCGGGCATTTCAAACGGATGCAAATTCACGAAAAGCCGAATACCCCGATGCTTTAGCCGCGCAGCAAGCTTGCCTAGCTCGATTTCCCTGACCCATTCGGGCCGCCCCTCGCGCCACGTTGGCGCATACCAGGCGACCTTCTCACCATTTTTCTCACGTACCATCGCGTACGCACGTTCATCGACATTAACGAGATCATGCTTGGTGATTTCCCGATAAAACAGGTCATTTCTCGCATAGCCGGTGACAAAGAACTCATCGATGGACATGGCCTCCCCAAAGAGATCGCAATCTCCCGCTGCGGCCCCACAGAAAACATTGTTATTAACCGCAGCCTTCAAAATGATCGAATAATGAAGGTCGATATTTCTATTTCCCTGAAGCTTCTGCAGGAGAATCTTGCGCAATGGAGTTCCATGCCAAAGATTGACCCGCTTTGCGCCCGATAGATAAGCGTAAAGGAGTGGAGGGTTTGGCGGTCCATCTATAAAAAAACCATCGTCCACGATGACTGCTGCATCTAGTAAGCGTCCGGCGATGTCCGAGCCTGTACCCTTCCAGAGAAGCACTGGAAGATCCAACGCGCTCAGAAGATTGAAAGTATCCAGATTCAGTGTCAGAAAAAAACACGCCAGATCAAGATTCTCACGCTCGATCCTGGCCATCATTTCCATAAACGTATATTTCAGATTACCTTCGAAATATCGTGGAGTATAAAAAATGACGGTCTTTTTCTTTTTCTTGTATTTCGAGACATAAGAAAAATTCTCACAGATTTTTCTGATTTCATCCTGTTTGTTCCGAAGCGTCATGTCCCCCACGATCTGGCTTAATCGAACCTGCTTCGGTGATGCACTCCGCCCTTCATTTTCTCCAAATTTCGCATAATGCGCCAACCCACTCACAATCTCGCCACGCAGCCAGGCTTCCTGCACATCGGGATTATTCTGCAGATAATGCTCTTCATCGAAAATATCGAATTTCTGCTCTGAAAATTTCATAAGATGGCAATCCACGTGTGTTTGCTGCTGGTGTTCTGGGGTGAGACGTCGACTCAAGCTCGCGCGGGCCGCGAAGTGACATTCCGCCACGCGGCCGCGCATGAAATTGTGCAGTCGATCTGCACATTCGCGTTCAATGCTCTCTCAGTCTTCGCAACGTGTCGTTAATAAGCGTCGAAGACGTCGACTTTGTATATGGAAAATAAATAACTTCAACGCCGTGATTTGAAAGATCGGCCTCATAATCTTTCCATCGATCGTTTTTATACCAATCGTCGCCCACGAACATCATGGTAAATTTGTATCGATGAAATGCATCTACCTTGTCCATCGTATCTTGGGGGACAGCGAGATCCACGTATCGACAGGCCCTGACGATTTCGATCCGCTCGTCGAAAGAAATGACGGCCCGTTTATTTTTGTACGAAACAAGTTCGTCAACGGTCACGCCTACCACCAGGCGATCGCACATAGATTTCGCGTTTCGCAGCAAATTAATATGGCCGACGTGAAACAGATCAAATACGCCTGTTGTGTATCCGATTACCATTTCAACTCCTCAAGCACGAGCTTCTGGAAAAAGGCATATTCTTTTTTTCTGTCGATATCACTGAAGCTGGCGCTAAAGCCCACCTTCCTTCGACTCAGGGCGCCTGTCAAATTCAGTTTTTTTGCAAATTCTCTCAATGGTACTTTCGACCCTGACGAGTTTATTTTAGTATCAGCGGCTCGCCGGTACATGAAATTGATTAGCGACTTATTAACGAACGGAACGCGAGCTTCCTTCGAAGCCGCCATACAAGCGAAATCCATTCTCCGAAGTAGCCCAGGTAAATGAAAGTCGTAGAAAAAATCTTCCACGAATTCGGTAAGGGTCTTGCCCGCCCGCATCGTTTCGATATATTCGATAAGCCGGTCGGTTGGTTCGACCGTATCGGAATAGCCATATCTGTCGAGAAACGCCTTCACTCCCCCCCACTCGCCAAGCATCGACCAGCGATATATTCCGTCGTACCCAAACAGCAATTCATCGGCGCCCTCGCCGGTCAGGACGACTTTCTCGTCGTCTCTCATCGACTTGCAGGCAAGATAGATCAACCCCTCATTGGGAACGGAGAGCGGTTCCCCGCGAAGCCGGGTCAACTTCTTCCAAGTTTGAACGAGTTCTTCTGACGATACGCTTTGAATCGTCAATTCGCGCTTCAGTGCACCAGCCGTTTCGCTTGCGCCGACGAATTCGTTATTTCCATCGAGTCCCACCGTATAAGCCCGTCTGACGGACGACAGCGCGGTGATAACCGCACTGTCGAGGCCGCCACTCAGCAGAGCGACATTCGAGACGTCGCTGAATTCGTGACCACGAACCGAAGCCGTCAGAAGCTGTTGAAACTCACTATTTGAAAACGGCACTGGACAAGGAGTCCGCGTCCAATACTGCATGGTCGCGCCCGAACTGTCGATCACCGTTCCCGGCTTCACTTCTTCGATTCCGCGAAAAAACGAGCTACCCGGAATCGGACGCCGGACCAGTTGCCACTCCTGAATCGCCTCGCGGCATGGGCTTGCATGAACAAGTCCTGCAATCACAGCCGCTTCGGATCCAACAACAACAGAATCTTCCGAGCGATGAATGAACAATGGCTTAATGCCGAATGGATCACGCGCAGCAATCCAGTGTCTACGCTCGGTGTCGTAAATGACGAGCGCAAACATGCCGTCGAGGCGGCGAATAAAATCGATGCCTTGCCGGGCGAATCCCTCGATAATCGTCTCGGTATCCGATGCTGTTCTAAAATCGACGCCAAGCGTTTCACGCAATTCAAGATGGTTATAGATCTCGCCATTGAACACAATGACGTAACGACCGCATCCCGAACGCATCGGCTGATCCGAACGCGCGCCGGGGTCGATAATCGATAGCCGGTTGTGCCCCAGGAGAACTTGCCCGCCGCCGCAAACCACTACGCGCTGGGCATCCGGTCCGCGCCACGCCTGAGCGCTCAATGATTCTTCAAACCGCTCACGAGTAATGAGTTGTTTTGTATTTTGCTGCAAAAAAATTAATCCACACACATCGGCCTCTACACTCTCTCTCTAAACCAATGCAACTGAATCTGTCAGTTCTCGCACTAGCCTGAGCCTTCAACCTGAAGACGCTTTCGTCACCCGATACAAATCACTCGAAAAAATTTCACAAATTAAGCTTGGAAATAAATCCGCGACGCCCGCAGCGACACCCGAAGAGGTAACGGCGAAGTCGACCCGTGAAATCATGTCTGTATGATGAAAAAATCAAAGATAAGAAGATATTCGGATCGTGCAGATTCTTAAAGCCCGATACTGTAACAATTGATTACACCTTTGAAAGAAACTTCGGTCATTCCTCCACAACTCCTGCGACCTCGAGATAAAAAGGGGCATTTTCAGAATGGATGGACGAAAAAAAACCCGCAGAATCTGCGGGTTTTTTTCAGGGCAACGCACCTTGCGGCACGCGTCCCCACGTCGCTCCACCAAGCCCCAAAACCGGGGCCCGGAAGAATTACATGTCCATGCCCATGCCGCCCATGCCGCCGGGCATACCGCCGCCCATCGGAGCATCTTCCTTCGGCAGTTCGCAAACAGCTGCGTCGGTCGTCAGCAGGAGACCTGCCACCGATGCTGCGTTTTGCAGAGCCGTGCGCGTGACCTTCGTCGGGTCCACGACACCTGCGTCGACCAGGTCGACGTACTCGCCGGTCGCTGCGTTGTAGCCGTAGTTGCCCGTGCCAGCTGCAACAGCTGCCACCACGACGCTGGCTTCTTCGCCACCGTTCGTGACGATCTGACGCAGCGGCTCTTCCATCGCGCGCAGCACGATCTTGATACCTGCGTCTTGATCGGCGTTAGCGCCCTTCAGGTTCGTGATAGCCGTGCGTGCGCGGATCAGCGCAACGCCGCCGCCAGCAACGATGCCTTCTTCCACAGCTGCGCGCGTTGCGTGCAGTGCGTCTTCGACACGTGCCTTCTTTTCCTTCATTTCGACTTCGGTCGCAGCACCGACCTTGATCACTGCAACGCCGCCTGCCAGCTTGGCAACGCGTTCCTGCAGCTTTTCACGGTCGTAGTCCGACGTAGCTTCTTCGATTTGCGTGCGAACCTGCTTCACACGTGCTTCGATGTTTGCTGCTTCGCCAGCGCCGTCGATGATCGTCGTGTTTTCCTTGCCCACTTCGATACGCTTCGCTTGACCCAGTTCAGCCAGCGTTGCCTTTTCGAGCGTCAGGCCGGTTTCTTCAGCGATGACTTGACCGCCGGTCAGGATCGCGATGTCTTCCAGCATTGCCTTACGGCGATCGCCGAAGCCCGGAGCCTTGACAGCAACCGTCTTCAGAATGCCGCGAATGTTGTTCACAACCAGCGTTGCCAGTGCTTCGCCTTCGACGTCTTCTGCGATGATCAGCAGCGGACGGCCAGCCTTAGCGACCTGTTCGAGTACCGGGAGGAGGTCACGAATGTTCGACACCTTCTTGTCGTGCAGCAGCACGAACGGGTTGTCGAGCACAGCAACCTGCTTGTCCGGGTTGTTGATGAAGTACGGCGACAGGTAGCCGCGGTCGAATTGCATACCTTCGACAACGTCCAGCTCGTCTTGCAGCGACTTGCCGTCTTCGACGGTGATGACGCCTTCCTTACCAACCTTGTCCATGGCTTCAGCAATGCGGTCGCCGATCGACGAGTCGCTGTTTGCCGAGATCGAACCGACTTGAGCGATTTCCTTGTTGGTCGTGCACGGCTTGCTGATCTTGCGCAGTTCTTCGATTGCAGCTGCAACAGCCTTGTCGATACCGCGCTTCAGGTCCATCGGGTTCATGCCCGATGCAACGTACTTCATGCCTTCGCGGACGATCGACTGAGCCAGGACCGTAGCGGTCGTGGTGCCGTCACCTGCGTTGTCGCTGGTCTTGGAAGCAACTTCCTTGACCATTTGCGCGCCCATGTTCTGGAGCTTGTCTTTCAGTTCGATCTCTTTTGCGACCGACACACCGTCCTTGGTGACCGTCGGGCCGCCGAAGCTGCGTTCCAGGACAACGTTGCGGCCCTTCGGACCCAGCGTGACCTTCACAGCGTTCGCGAGAATGTTCACGCCTTCGACCATCTTGGCACGGGCGGAATCACCGAATACGACGTCTTTAGCTGCCATCTTCTAACTCCTTGAATTCTTGGGATATGACCGGGAAAAGTAGCGGCTTTGCGCTTACTTCTGCACCACGGCCATGATGTCTTCTTCGCGCATCACGAGCAGTTCGTTGCCGTCGACCTTGACGGTCTGGCCTGCGTACTTGCCGAACAGGACGCGGTCACCAACCTTCACGTCGAGTGCGATTTGTGCACCCTTGTCGTCGCGCTTGCCCGGGCCGACTGCCAGAATTTCGCCTTGATCCGGCTTTTCTGCTGCGGCTTCGGGGATCACGATGCCCGACGCGGTCTTGGTTTCTTGATCCAGACGTTTGACGATCACGCGATCATGCAAAGGACGAAGGTTCATACATACTCCTCTCTTGATTGAGACTGAAGAACGCTGAGAAAACCCGGCTGGCTGAGCCAACCGGCGATGTTGTTAGCACTCTCGTGCAGTGAGTGCCAATTATATGGACGGGTGGTGACAAATTCAAGAAGGGGATGGCGGTTCGGGGGAGGGATAGACGGTGCGATTTACTCGAAAAGACATCTCGCGGCGCTGGAAAATTCGTCGAATTCAAAAAATATTCGTTTAAAAACAAACATCTACCGATTCACAATCGCCAGCCCGCGGTCCGACACCGATTAGCGGCAAATAGCCTGACCTCCCTGGAAACAGGCGGTTTATCCGGGCAAGCACCAGGTTTCGCCAGATTACCGGTCGAAACGAATGAAGAATGCCCGCCGCCCAATCCGCCCCTGCCCTCATTTCTGCGGACGCGCTCGCAGCGAATTTTCCGCCATCCACTTGAGCCGTTCGCAGTTGACCTTGATTCGCGACGCGAATTCCTCGGGATTGCTGTCGCGCAAAGAACTCATGTCCCGGACTTGCCGGCCAGCGCGGCTCCATCCCAGTTGCCAGTGCCGGTCGAAGTCATCGGCATCGGACAGCCGGTCTTTCAGTCGCGCCTTGTAGGCAGCCACGCGTTCGGGCGACGCCTGGCAGAACGCCTGGGCAAAATGAGCGCGCTCCCCGGCGGCTTCTGCTTTGGCGTCGGCGGCTTCCGCACCCAACGCGCCCGAAACAGGCAGCATCGCCGACAGAAACAACGCGGACGTCACCGCCAAGAGCGTTCTACGGCAATAGCACGGCCTCTTTCTCATGATCGCCTCCAGACTGCCTGACTGCTCCCGACGCCCTCCAGGGATTGCCCTGTCTCTCACGTCGTTTTCCGCCATTTCGCGCGCGTTTGTCCTGATTTGACAGCAGGATGGCGTTTTCGCCCGCTATCCGGGCGACTGTGCCGCCAATACCCGGTGTTACGCTCAAGTAAGGAGCCTTCGCGGCATCGCGCGCCAATTGACGGCGCGCTCAGCAATCAACAGAAAACACCGCGAAAGGCCGTTGCCCTAATGGGCGAAACATCGCTGCGGGAGCGACTGCGATGGAATTTAAAACATACACTGCATTAACGTTGATTGTGTTGAGCAATGCTGCCTATGCATGGCAACCGCTCACCTATCCCATCCGAAGTCAAAGCGCCTATCAGCGCGGCATCGACAACGCGATGTGCTACGCGGAGGCGAACAAAAAGACCAAGGTCGATATCAGGCGCGAATCGCAGATTCCACCGCGCAAGCCGCCCGCGACTCAAACTTCGTCGACCGGCGTTCCAGCTCGGCCGCCGTTACCGCCGAGCACTTTCTCGGCCGCGCCGATGAGCGCGAGCATGCCGGCCGCCACGCCTGACGCGAGCGCGTCGGGGGTCCAGGCGACGGGCACGACGGCTACGGCTGCGGCAGGTACAGGCGCTTCGTCGACAAAAGCAACGGACGCGGCGACTGCGGGCAACGGCGCAGGCACCACCGCGACCGCTGCGACATCGGCAAGCGGCGCGGACATCAGCGCATCGGACGCAGCGGCGAGCGGCGCGTTGCAGGCGAACGCGGCGTCCAGCGTCAAGCTGCCGCCGCTGCCCGCACCCGAGCCGCCGATGACCCAATATTGGGCCGCCTACGGTGCGTGCATGCAGGCGCGGGGTTACGTCGTCACACAGTAACGAAGGCGGTGAGCCTCGTTGCAGTGCCTTGTTCCCTTTGACTCTGGGCTGACCCGGATGCCGGCATTCGACGTCCGTCAGCGACATCGCCATGTCTAGTGAAATCACTTCCGAATCCTTCGATTCCTGGCTATGTGGACACTGCGGCGCGCAGTTGATAGGCCGCTTCCTGCCTTGTCCCGCGTGCCATGCGCGTCCTGTCGGGGCGCTGAATCTGCGCACTGCCGCGTCGTCTGCCCTGCGTGCCCCTGGGAATCCGTACCAGACGGTGCTGCCCGCCACCAGGCCGGCGCGCAACACATGGCGGCCGTTGTCGCGTTCGCTGGCGCTTCGTTATGAAGACATCGAAGAAGCCCAACTCACGAGAACCCTGTATCAGCGAATGCGGATGCCCGTGGCGTTGAGCGCGTCGATTCTGGCGGTGACGTCGGCGGTATATCTTGGGTTTATCCATAGCAACGAGTCGAACGTGGGCGAGCCCGTCGCGGTGTCCGGAGCGGTGACGAAGGCGCAAGACGGGAAAGCGTCGATGGCGGTGGCCGGGAAACCGGCGGCAAATGTGGCCCAGAAGGCTGCGGATGTCGCGGCGCAACCGGCCGCGGCAGCGCGTGCGCCTTTGGTGACGACGCTGGCTGCTTCACTGCCTGCGGATGGTTTGAAGTCGGCGTCGATGGCGGCTGTGACGACTGCCGCTGCGGCGCCAATAAAGTCAGTGCCGACGGCCTCGACGTTGGCGTCTACACCAATCCTCGCGCCGACGCCGCCCTCTCCAGCAATGCCGATTTCAACCCCGACTTCGACGCTGGCGTCCAAGCCGATATCCGCACCGCCTCGGCGTGCAAATTCAACGACTGCGCAAAATTCAACCTTGATGTCGACGCCAGCGTTCACGTCAATCTCCGAGTTGGCGCTGTCCGCAAAGTCGACATCGCCGCAGGTTTCAACCAGGGCTTCGACGTTGGCATCCACGCCGATCGCCACGTTGGCGCCGTCCGCAACATCGACGTCACCGCGGATTTCAACAGCAGCTTCGACGCTGGCGTCCAGGCCGATTTCCATGCCAGCGCCAGCGGAAAGGTCAACCCCAACCTCGACGTTAGCGTCCACGGCGATTTCAGCACCCACGCCGTCCGCAAAGTCGACATCGCCGCAGGTTTCAACAGCAGCTTCGACGCTGGCATCCAAGCCGATCTCCATGCCAGCGCCTTCGCCAAAATCGACAACAACGTCAACCCCAGCGTCGACGTTGGCGTCCGCACCAACCTCCGCGCCCACGCCCGCTTCAAAAGCGTCCACCGCACCAACCTCGCGCAAAGTGTCGCTGACACCACCAACCGACACGAAACGCGCCTCCACGAACCTCGCCGACACCGTCCCGGATAAACCACGCCCGGACATCTCGCGCTATCTCAAGACCGCCCGCGCCAAACTGCAGGCGAACAACCTGTCGGGGGCAAAGTCGCAACTCGCCGCGGCAATCGCCGCAGAGCCGCGCAATCGCGACGCGCTGAATCTGCGCGCGACCGTCCGTACCCGCGAAGAGGAGCGCGACGCGTTGCTGAGCCTCGCGCGAGGCTGTGGATATATCGGGCGGTGGACGTGCGTATCGCGCAATGCCGGCGAGGCGTTGCAGATCGATTCGGGCAGCAAGGAAGCACGGCATCTGGTCACGCGCGCGATGCACGAGACCGCTTTCCCCATCGACCAGCCGACGGTCGAGCCTCAGCCCGAACCACAGCCGGATACGCGCGATATCCTCGCTCATCATTGATGAATCAATCAGGAAAACGGCGCACGCTATCGCAGACCACGCGATAGCGCGTCGCTGCCCGGGTTCATGACAGGGACAGCCGGGACCGGACCAGAAGTCCGTTGCTAACGCGCTGAAATCGCCAGGCTGACCTGCCGCGCAATCGCCCGATAGCGGTCGGCGGTATCCCTGAGCGTAAGACCGGCCAGCGACCGTTGCGCCCGCGCCTGCCCGAGTGCGACGACAACGGCGTCGGCATAACTCTGCACGTTGTCGGTATCGACCAGTTGCACACCGGGGAATCCGTTCGCGAACGCAAACGCCGGAATCTTGCTCGCGACGATCGGCACGCCCGACGCCAGCGCCTCCAGAAACGCGACACTGTGCGCCTCGGAACGCGAAGGCATGACGAATACGTTCGACTCCGACAGCACCGTCGCGACATCGGTACGCGGACCGGCCACTTCGACGCGCTCCGCAATGCCCAACTCTTTCGCGAGCGCGATCACCTCGCGCTGATAGTCGGGATCTTCGACCACGCCGTACAACACGAGATGCGCGTCGCTCACTTCCCGGAGCACCTCGCGAAACGCCCGCACGGTCAGCAACTGATTCTTCACCGCTGCATACCGGCCGATCTGCACGACCTGCGGCGCCGCGCCATCGCGCCCGCTGCCATCGGTAAATGAAAAACGCGCGAGGTCGACGCCGTTGGGTACGACCGTCATCGATGGATGCGGGCCGATGGCCTGCACGTAATCCGTCACGCCCTGCTCCGACACGCCGATCACGACCCGCGCGCGTCCCGACAGAATATGTTCGACGCGCCGGAATAACGGCCGCTCGAAGTCGTTGGTCGCCGAATGCATCACGTACACCACCGGCACGCGCAGCGGCAACGCACGCGCGTAAAACGACGGGATGGTCGCATGCGCGAAGATCACGTCCGGGCGAAACCGCCGCACCGCGACGAAGAGATTCCACAGCTTGATCAACGCGCGATGCCGCCGGCGTGGAAACCAGCACTCCACGCCGTGACGTTGCAACTCGTCCTGCAACGCCCCAAAGTCGGC
Organism: Paraburkholderia fungorum; assembly: GCF_900099835.1. Classification (NCBI taxonomy): domain Bacteria; kingdom Pseudomonadati; phylum Pseudomonadota; class Betaproteobacteria; order Burkholderiales; family Burkholderiaceae; genus Paraburkholderia; species Paraburkholderia fungorum. The sequence continues at coordinate 997,873 of NZ_FNKP01000001.1, read as the reverse complement.
ATGAGCGGGCAGCAACGACGCAACGCCCACGGCCATACCTTCGGCGCATTGATCGAGCGCGAGATCCTTTGCGAGAACCTCGGCGCCCGACAGACGGGGTGCGAGAACCAGATGAAAAACCCGCATCATTGCGTCCTTGCAGTGAGCGTCCTGAACAGCATCCACGCTGCGGCGCAGCCGAGACCCAGCGTCATCGACCAGGCGATGCCGGTCACGCCCCAGTAGTGCACGGCGGGAGGCGCGCTTGCCAGCAACACGACCACCTGAATCGCGGACGCATGCACCGTCGCCTTCGCATCGCCGACCGCGCGCAGATAAGCGACGAGTACCGCGATCAACGCGCCAATCGCCATATTGATCACGAGAATGCGGAACAGCGGCACGGCGGGCAACCACGCCGCGCCGAGAATCAGCGAGAACAGCGGCTCGGCGATCAGCCTGAGTACGACGACGAATGCCGCGAGTCCGATCGCAACCAGCAGCAGGTAAATCCTGATGACCCGCGCGGCGGCCTGCGGACTCCTCCGATGATGCGCCGCGAATGTCGGGAAAAGGTATTGCGACATCGCGATCGCAGCGTCGGCGAGCAGCATCTGCGCGAGTCGCGACGACATCTGATAGCTACCGAGTTGCGCCGGTCCGAGCAGTTTGCCAACCACCACCTTGTCGAACTGATTGAGCAGCAGATTGATCACACTGCTGGCCCAGATCCAGCGGCTGAAACCGACGTAGTGACCAATGCCCGACCACACCGCGCGAATCGGCGGACGGGGTTTCATCGTCACCCAGGTCAGCGTGCTTTTCAGGGTTTCACCGGCGACGAGGCCGATCAGCACCGAGGCAGCGCCCGCGCCGAAATAGGCGAGCAGCAACCCCGCCGAACAGTCGAGAAACGACGCCGCGATTTCGACGCCCGCAATATGCTGAAACCGCCGTTCGCGCTGCACGACGTAATACGCCGGCGACGCAATCCCGCGCAACAGCGGCAGCAACGCGGCAAGCTGGATCAGCACCAGCGACCCGTCGAGATGGAACTGGCTGCTCAACAGCGGCGCGAGCGCCACCAGCAGCAACGAAATGAGCACGCCGCGCGCGGTCAACGTCGTCCACACCGCGCCGAGTTGCGGCCGTGTCGGCGGATGCTCACCCTGAATCACCGCCTGCGCGAGTCCCGTATCGGAGAGCGCCTCGGCAATCGCCACTGCGAGCAACGCCACGCTGACACTGCCGATTGCCGCCGGCCCGAGCATCCGGCCGATAGCAAGAAACTTGATCGCCACAAGTCCACGCACGGCGAACTGTTGCAGGAGTACCCATGTTGCCGCACTCGCGCCGAAACTGCCCGCTATCGAGAACGCCGGAAGCCTGATCGCCCGCAAGCTGTCTCTCCGTCGAATCGTTGCGCCATCTGGTCGGCCACGCACAGCGAATTAACAGATCGCTGCAAACGCCGCCGGCGCACAATTAATTAGTTTGAACCAGCAAGCTGGCAAGGTTTTTCATCGAACACCATGCACGACCTTACCGCGAGAGAATCGGCGACAACCGCCATCAGCTAGCCCAGTTCAGCCGAAGCCACGGCGGGCTGGTACGGTGAACCACAGAGCGGGTCAAGTTATCGATTCCATGCCCTTTGGCAATGCTAACGTTGCCCCGTCAGCGCCGGAAATCGACCGGCGCCGGGGTGCTTTTCTGCATAACGTCATAACGTAAACGGCTGCCTACGCGATGGAACAAGACTACGTCCTGATTGTTGAACCCAACCTGACCGGGCATCGCTGGCGCTATGTCGAATGGACCATGCAGGCCTGCGCGGAAGCCGGCTATCCCTGCATGCTCGTGACCGAGCCCGACAACGAAGACCACAAGCTCGCGCGGCAGATCAGCGCGGCGAATCTGCCGGATCAGCAGATCGCTTTTGTCGATCCCGAAGAACCGGGCGGTAATCGCTTGCGCAATAACCAGTACGCGCGTTTTCACCGGTATTTCAAACGCGTGTATTCGATCATCAGCCGCACGCAGTCGATCCGTCTGGTAGTCGTGCCGTACGCCGATTACTTCTTCTACGGCCTGCCGTTTCTCGGCTCGCCGTTCGGCGCGACGCCGTGGATCGGTATCACGATGCGCTCGACCTTTCATCATCACAAGGTCGGCATCAAGGCGCCGGACCGCCCTGTGCTCAACGCGATCAAGGCACTGCTGTTCAAGCGCGCAATTCGTACCACCGGTTTGCGCACGCTGCTGACCATCGACCCTACGCTGCCCGAATGGGCCGCGCATCACGCGTCGAAACACAGCGCGAACGTCGCTTATGTGGCCGATCCGTTTCCCGATGAGAAAGCGGAAAACCCGGCACTCGCCCGCCAGCGTCTCGGTCTTTCACCCGATCAGCGCTACCTGCTGGTGTACGGCTCGATTACCGAACGCAAGGGTATTTACGAACTCGTTCATGCACTCACGCGTATGGAGCATGCGCCTACGTTAATCGTCGCGGGCGAGCAGGATGCCAGTACGCGTCACTACATGCGCAACCACGTGCGTAGTCTCACGCGTGCGCCGCTGGTACTCGACGACTTCATCTCCAACGATGTCGAACGCGACCTGTTCTCCGCGTGCGACGCGGTATGGTTGGGTTACAAAGGTCATTACGGAATGAGCGGCGTGCTGGTGCAGGCGTATCGCTTCGGCAAGCCGGTGATCGCAACCGAAGATGGCTTGATCGGCTGGTTCAGCCGGCGTTGCGAATTGGGGCCGATCCTGAGCGACCTCAGTTCGGCGTCGATCGGCAAGGCGATTACCGAGACCATGACATCGTGGCCGCATGCGCCGCAAACCGTGCCGTCTGCGCGAGAAGACCTTCTTTCACGGCATACGCTGGGGCAGTTCAAGCAGACTTTGCTGCAGCAGATGGCGTAGGTACTTAACGCGGTTTTCCGTGACCCACCATGCTGCTGCGCTCCAATTGAAAACGGCGTCCATCGTTACACGATAGACGCCGTTTTTATTGAGCCTTCTATTTCAGGAGAGCTGCCCGCCCGCCACCGGCACTTCCTCGCTGCGCACGGAACTGCTGCGTTTTTCCGGGAACAGCGCGTTGCGCATCTTCAGGAACGGATATTCAACCGCGCGCGTCGTCACATACCCAAGCCCGATTGCGATGACGAATTGCGCGGAGAGCGCCACGATCCAGATCACGCTCGGCGGCAAGCCAAGTGCGGTCGTCTTGCGAATGATCATGTCGCCGGGTGCGAGCGCCAGCGAATGCCACAAGTAAATACCGTACGAATAAAGGCCGATCCATGCGACTCCGCGATACACCCAGGAAGTCCGCAACGACCCCGAGTATTCGAGTACGAACACGATCAACGCGCCGAAGCCAAGCGCCTGGATCGTATAGCCGATGCTCTGATCGAGCGCGACATGCGGCGTCGCGAACGCGAGCCACGCACACAGCAGCGCGACGCAGCCGACCAGCGTCCATTTGCGGCTCGCGAAGCGATGATAGATACCCGGCTTCATCCAGTAGATTGCCGAGAGAATGACGCCGACCAGCAGGCTGTCGATCCGATATTGTGTGTAGGCGAAAGTCCCTTCAAGGTCACCGCCCGCCACCGCGAAGCAGCGCGCCGTGAGCACCACCGCGCAAATCGCAGTGAGCACGCTGACGATCGTCCATGCGCCCAATTTCCAGCGCGCGAACAGCAGCAGCAACGCGGGCAATACCAGATAGAAATGTTCTTCGACCGCGAGACTCCATGTCTGCGTAATCGACGTACCCAGGTAGTTCTGCAAGTGCGTGAGATTCTGCACAAGAAACGTATTCCAAGGATGCCGTCCAGCCAGCATATGGAAGATGATCAGCACGTAATACGCGGGCCAGATACGGAAAATCCGCCGGATGATGAAACGCCGCGCATCGACCTGACCGGTTTCGGCGTATTGTCGAAGCAGCAGGCCACCCACCAGAAAACCGCTGAGCGTGAAGAACAGGTTGACCCCTTCTCGCCCAAAACTCTTCAGCGGATATTCAATGATCTGAATAAGGAAGTTGCCGGTGTGAACCGCGTGAAAGTGATAGCCCATCACCATGATGATCGCGATACCGCGTACGAAGTCGAGTTCGATCGCGCGACCCGCAATTTTTGGCGTTTTAGTCGCCCCCGTTCCGCCGAATAACTTCATGTTGTTCTCCCCTGTCGCTTATCGCAGGCGCATGGCCCTTTTCGCATAGTCGGTGGCAGCACGCCGTCGTGCGCGCCAACTTCAAGGCATTGACCGACAACCTGCTCAAGTGTGCGCGCGTCTTGCAGAGGATGCCCTTTCCTGCGTCGCCAGAACCCAGGTAATCGGCGACGAATGCGGTCAGGGTAACTAACGGACCAAAATATTCTCCGCACAATGATTCACTGCGAGACCGTCCGCGCCAGACCGACGGCACCATCATGGCAACGGGGAGGAATCAGCAATGCGCCACCAGTTTGCAACGCCCTGGATATGGATTTTTTTAATCCCGCTCGCGTTCGACTATAAAGCGACCGACGCAACCACGGGCCACTTTGCACAATTCGGGCTGGTAATTCCGTCGATGGCGGCAGGGCTCGCACTGCTGCTCATCGCGCCGCGCTTTCACGAACGCGCGCGGCTGCGTACGGTCGTCACCGTCAGCATGATGTTGTGCGTGTTCGGCAGCATCGTCGCCCAGCTGGTTCAGGATAACGACGTCGGCAATTATCTGCGTACGCTGCTGCCGTTCGTGCTGTTCATGCTCGGTTATCTGGTCGCCTGCCGCCCGTGGAGCGAATACAGAATCTCGCAGTTCGAACGCGCGCTGTTCGTCGCGAATCTGATCAGCGCGGGTTTCACTTTCGTCTACGGGATGGCGACCGGCGGCGATCTCGAAGACGTGCGCTTTCGCATTATCTCCGTCACGCTGCTCGGATTGCAGGCCGTGCTGCTGCATGAATTCGTCGTGGCGCGACGCTTCTCCGTGTTCACGGTCGCGGTGTTCGCAAGCACCATCCTCGTGGAACTGTTGAGCGTGACCCGCAGCCTGCTGGTGGGCACTGTCCTGCTGTTCCTGCTCGCGGTATTGCTTAGTGCACCGTCGATCCGGCACCTCGGCCGCGCGATGACCCGCAGCCTGCTGATCGGCGCCGTGCTGGCCGGCATGGCGGGGGTCGCGGCGCTCGCGTTTCCGACCGTCGCCGAACACTGGACCCAACGCATCTTCGCGTCTGAAGAAACCGCGTCGGGCAAGGACCCGACCACGATCACCCGTCTCGCGGAAATGCGTAATCAGTATGACCAGGTAACCCAGTCGCCTGAAACGCTGCTGTTCGGCGAAGGTTATGGTCACTACTATCGCTACTCGCCGCTGTATCTGCCGGACCTCGCCGGTCAGTTCAGCGAGAAAGACTTTTATGCGATCAACGAATGGGCCGCGGGCCACAACTTCTGGGTCTATCAGTTCTTCGCAGGCGGCTTGCTGTTCGGCATCAGCATGCCGCTCGCCACCTTGGCCGCGCTCGGCATCTGCGTGTTTTCCTATCGATACTGGCGCACGGTCGTACCCGACGCGCCCATGTTGCCGGTGCTCGGACGCGCGATCATGCTGTTCGCTGCGTTGCCGGCCACGACGATCGGCGGCAATCCGCTGGGGCCGCGTTTTTCAGGGCTGATCTTCGGCGTTGCGCTGGGTCTGATGATCGCCACCCACGGCCGTTTGCAGCGCGCACTGCCAGCTCGCTCCTCACGCACGCCGAGGGCGCCGCGCGGACGTCCGGTCGCGATGATGCCGGATTTGCCGCACCGCATTCAGCCTGGAACAGGACGCGCGGATCTCCCTTCGGCGCTCGGCGTGTCTCAAGGCAAGCCAGCGGCGACGTCGTCGTCTTCGTCTGACACCAAGCAGTTCGGTGCGCTGCTCACGCGTGCAGCGCCGCCGCCACGCTCCAACCGACCGACTATCGTCCGATGAAAATACTGCACCTGCTCCCCAGTGTCGATCCACGCGGCGGCGGCCCGGTTGAAGGCGTGCGCCGCAGCGGCCTGGCCATGCAGGAAGCCGGACACGAAATCGAAGTGGCGAGTTGCGACGCCCCTGCCGACGCCCATGTGTCAGCGTTTCCGTTTCCGGTTCATGCGTTCGGTCCGGCGAAAAACCGCTATAGCTATTGCGAGCGTTTCGCGCCGTGGATCGCCGAAAACGCGCAGCGTTTCGATGCGGTGATCGTTCACGGTCTGTGGCAATACCATGGCTTTGCTGCATGGAAAGCGCTGCACAACAGCAACGTGCCGTATTACGTGTACGTGCATGGCATGCTCGACCCGTGGTTCAAGGAAGCGTATCCGCTCAAGCATCTGAAGAAGTGGCTGTACTGGCCGTGGGCCGAATATCGCGTGCTGCGCGACGCGCGCGCGGTGATCTTCACGACGGAGGAGGAGCGCACGCGCGCGCGGCAGTCGTTCTGGCTGTATCGCGCGAATGAACGGATCGTGCCGTTCGGCACCACCGTGCCGGCGCTCGACGCCGTATCCGCACGCGAAGCTTTTCTGAATGCGATCCCCAGTTTGCGCGGCAAACGCATCGTGCTGTTTCTCGGCCGCGTTCACGCAAAGAAAGGCTGCGATCTGCTGATCGACGCATTTGCGCGCGTGGCCGGACGCGACCCCGCGCTGCATCTCGTGATTGCCGGTCCCGACGAAACCGGCTGGGTCGCGACGCTGCGCGCGCAGGCGCAAGCGGCCGGCATCGCGCATCGTTTGAGTTTGCCGGGCATGCTGCAGGGCGAACTCAAGTGGGGCGCGTTTCATGCGAGCGATGTGTTCGCGCTGCCCTCGCATCAGGAAAATTTCGGTGTCGCGGTGGCCGAGGCGCTCGGCTGCGGACTGCCGGCGTTGATCTCCGATAAGGTCAACGTATGGCGCGAAATCGATGAAGACGGCGCGGGGCTGGTGGCTGCCGACACGGTCGATGGAACGGAAAAGAATCTGGTGCGCTGGCTCGAACTCGACGATTCCGCGCGCGAAGCCATGCGTGCGCAGGCGACTCGCACGTTCAATGCGCGGTTCCGGGTCGAGACGATGGTGAGCGAGCTGACCGCGCTGCTGGAAACGAAAGGCGAAGCCCGTAGTACTGAGGCAGGCACGCTGGCCACGCTGCGCGAGGCGACCCAGCAGAGCCGCTAAAGCACCCGCTGAAACACCATTACGCGCGCGCTTTCGGCGCTTCACTCAACCGCCCCTCCAAACGATAACGGCGCGCTCGATGCGCGCCGTTATCGTTTTCTCCCATCACGCTTTCAACTCACCGCTCCTTCATTAACGGCGTCAACGTCGATGCAGCGATGGGCCGCGTATCGACCTGCGGCTGTCCCGCCACGATGGTCGAACTATTCGCGGCGTCGGTGCGCTTGCGGTCGACGATATCCGGCACGTCGAGTTGCCGCACCAGGTGACCGGCAAGACGCAACGACAGCGCGGCGATCGTGATAGTCGGGAAGTTCGCGCCGACAGTCGGAAACACCGAGCTGCCGCCCACGTACAGATTGCTGATGCCGTGCACCTTGCAATCCCGATCGACCACCCCTTCGCGCGGCGAATCGTGCATACGTGTCGTGCCCATATGATGCCAGGTGCCTTCCAGCTTCGCGGGCCACGGACGGCCTTCGAGCGGCGCATCGAGTTCGACGTCGGCGATATTCGCCATCTGCAGCTCGGTGGCGAGCAGCGCGAACGTTTTGTCGAAGGTGCGTTTCACCTGATCGCCCAGACGCCACTCCACCTTGACGCGCGGTATGCCAAGACGATCGCGCTGATCGGTCGATAAGGTCACCCGGCTATCCGGGTCGGGAACCGCTTCGACGATCGCCTGCAAGGTCACGTCGGTGATCAGCGCGGGCCATTGCAGGAGTCGCGTCAGACCATAGCCCACCGTATGCAGCGGGTGCGCGATCATCGTCGAGATATCCCGCTTCAGGCTGCGGCCGGGCTGATCTTTCTGCATCAGCGCTTCCTTGCAATGGATCAACGCCTCGGAGCCCGCACTGCCTTCGCCGTACCACTTCGAATACAGCCACGCGCGCGAATTCAGCAGTTGCTCGCGCTCCATCATTTCCTGTTTCGGCGCGAACTGCGACGAGATCTTCGTACCGTGCGCCGACACCGCCGCGTTCTGATAGTGATACTTGATGTCGTACAGCTTGTTGCGCGCATTGCCCGGGCGGAAACGCACCTTGCCCGACATCATCCGCGGATGATCCATGAAGTAGCGGCCGACCAGATCGTTGGCATTGCCGAGCCCCTGCTTCTGCACGTCGTTCGACGCGAGCAGCATGCGGGCGTTTTCGATGCCGCCCGTTGCCAGCACGAAAATCCTGGCTTGCACCGAAAGCCTGCGTCCGCTGATGGTTCCAACCCGCACTTTGGTGATTGTCGTGCCCTGCGCGTCGGCGTCGATATTGAGCGCGTTGGCATGAAGGAACACCCGCACCCGCTTCGAACGCGACAACTCGTCGCGATACGCTTTGCCAAAACGCACAGGCGGGCTGAACTGCGCCACCGTGTCGCGCATATCGCCGGTTGCAAGCGGCATGCGACGCACGTCGCGGCGGCCAATCTCACGCTCCCAGTAAGCAGGATCGAAATTCTGCGGACCCAGCTTCAGCAGTTCATGCGTGCGCGCATAGTACGGCGCGAGTTCGTCGAGTCCGAACGGCCAGCCGCTATGGGGAATCCAGTCGCGCTTTTCAAAATCCCATGGATCGAGTGGGCGGCACCACCCGCCCCAGCAATTGCTGCTGCCGCCAAAATAACGGCTGCGCGAACCGTCGGCGAAGGTATAGGGCAGGCCCACGTTTTCGCCGCGATAGAGGTCGCGGGTTTCGTCGTCGGGACCGAAACCGCCGCTCTCGAGAATGCACGAGTCCACGCCCGCCCGCGACATTTCCAGCGCCAGCGTAATGCCGGCCACACCTCCCCCGATGATGCAGACCGTCGTTTCAACGACGGTGTTTTGTTCGACAGTACGAGTATCGATGAACATCCGCTGCTCCCCATCTTCGTGATGCATTTTCGGATACGTCGCTAACTTCGCCCAACAGCAGCAAGCAGAAGCAGACAACGAACCCGTCGCGACCGAATATCTCGCGGGCTTCGCCGGTGACGTAGCGCATCAGGCGCATACGGTTCCAGCGGCGGCCAACCGAATCCCGACGATCACGACCTTGGCCTCCCCAGCGTATCGACGCTGCGGTTCTATGTCTGCGGTTCACACCACGGAGTCGAAACGTTTCCGTATGAACCTGCAAGGATTTCCGCCATACACACCCTCAGCTTCGAGCGAGCGATGCACGACGGACAAAGGTGTCACTACAGCAGAACGACCGATGGTCACGCCCATTTGAACGACGCACTTCGAAGTAATCCACACACCGTCCTCGATGACGATCGGCGCGACCCGCAGATCCATCGTCGTGCTCATGTCGTGAGATCCGGCGGTGAGGAACGTGCCCTGCGAAATACACACGTTGGAGCCGATGCGAATCAGCGTCTGGTTATAGATCCACACGTCGACGCCGAACCAGCACTTGTCGCCGACCTCGAGATTCCACGGCGCCTTCACCCGCAACGGATGCACAAAACGGCAACCTGTACCGATCTTTGCGCCAAACAGACGTAACAACGCCACGCGCACGAAGGACAACGGCAGCAGTTTGTTATTGATCACACACGCTTCGATCACGAACCAGAGAAGCTCGATAAACGCACCGCGCTTCGCCTCGTAATTTCCCTTCCCCGCGAGACTCAGATCGATGACACGGTCATCGTCCTGCGCGTTCTCATGCGCATTTTCAACTTCATGCGCATCTTCGACTGGCGGCCTATATGCGATTCGCGGATCGTCGGCGATCTTGCCCATCATCTTTCTCCGATGCGCGACCGATGGTATGCATGCGCTTGCATCATCGTCGGCTCCCTTCCATTATCTTTCGGGTACTTCCGGCACTTTTCACACTGGCTGTGCAGGCAAGCGTTTTGGCGGCTACGCGCGTGAAGCCTGGCGCACGATAGCTTCAACACGACTGCATCTCCCTGGAGGCAACATGAATCATTCGATCCGCCACACTGCTAGCTCGATATGCGTGGTCATCGCCACATGCGCCGCCTGCGCCACGCCGGCGCTCGCGCAAAACGCAGCGCCCGCCGTTGCACCCGCCGCTAACGATAACGGCGTCGCGATGCAGGCTCCGGCCGACCGGCTCGCGAAAAATCGCGTCAAGGAGCAATCGCTGCTCGGCGCACCGCGCGACTACGGCGACGGCGACACCCCGCAACTTAGTCTCGGCGACGCACAACGCACGGCAATTCCCGACCAACAGCGCATGACGATGAATGGGGACGGCCAGGCAGCGCAAGCCGCTCGCCCGGCCGTCGGCAAAGGTCAACGCAAAGCACCCGGCGCAGCGAATGGCGCGATGCGCGTAGCGGGTCAGCCAGGCCGTCCGAATGCAGCCGATGGCCTCACACCCGAAGGCGCCGCAAGAAACGCTTACGCCGATCCGTACGCGAGTAAGCGCACGGTCTATCGTTCGCCCTGGTGAGGTTGCCGTCATGATGGCCGCGTACCGGATCAATCCGGCGCGGCTTCCTCCGCGGTAGCCGGCTTGCTCGGCCTGGCTACGACAGTGGAAGGCCGCTGACTGAAATACGCGGCACCTGTCTTCACCCGCCTCACGCCTGCCTGACGAAACACCGTCGCCAGCTTTTCCTCAAAGGTCTGAATCGTCGACTCCGGCGACAACGTGCTCTCCGCGTAATGACGCGCGGCACGGCCAAGCGCCGCACGCCGCTCCGCATCGCTCGCCAGCACGTTGATCGCGGCCACCAGCGCCTTGACGTTGTCGGGTGGCACCACCACACCGCGCGGGCTCACTGCCTCATGCAAGGCCGTGCCGCGACGCGCCATCGCCACGGTCGCGCGACCGCTGGCGAACATGCCCGTGAGTTTGGACGGCATGACGAGATCGGCAGCATCGCCGCGTTGCGGCAGCACGTGGATATCGGCGAGATTGAGCAGTTCGTTCAGGCGCTCCGCCGGTTGCAGCGGAATGAAGATGCAGTTCTGCAAGCCCGCACAACGCGCGAGCAAACTCTCTTTTGCAGCACCGCTACCGCAGAAAACGAAAGTCACGTCGGTGCGCGCGGCGAGCAGTGCGGCGGCATCCGCGAGTGTTTCGATGCCCTGTTTCGCGCCCATGTTCCCGGAATACAGCACGACCTTCTGGCCTTCCGGGATGCCGAGCTGCTGGCGATATTCGCTCGCGCGCGGCAACGGAAAGATGCTCGAAGAATCCACCCAGTTCGGCAGACACACGACGCGCGCGGGCAACACACCCTTCGCGGTAGCGCGGGCGCTCATCTGCCGCGTGATCGACGAAACCGCATCGAAGCGCCGCAATAACGCGCTTTCTATCCAGCGCGCCACGCGAGCACCACGCGAACTTTTCAGCAGGCCGAGTTCGAATGCCGCATCGATTTCATAGTCCTGAATATGCAGCCACGCGCTGGCCCGCGTGACGCGCGCGAGCGCCAACGTCGCGGGCGCGCACATCAACGTAGGAGCGATCATCATGACCGCGTCGGGACGCCACAGCGCGTGGCGCGCGAGCAAGGGCAACGAACTCACCGCAAAACTCGCGAGATGCAGTATCCGCTTGATGCCGGTCGGATTCGACGGCACCCACAGCGGCGCGCGCCACAGCGTCACGCCGTCGCGTGTCTCGCGCCGGTAACGCCACGCGGCAAAACCCGCCGCGACGCGCCATTCGGGATAGTAAGGCGGTGCGCATACCACCCGGACTTCGTGACCCCGGCTCGCGAGCAGCACAGCCATTTCCGCCGTGTACTTACCCGTCCCCGTCAGTTCCGGCGCGTAGTTGATGCCGTAGATCAGAATCTTCATTGTGGCTGCCAGAACGTTTGTGGTCTTCGCGGGGTCGGCACTGCCGTAACTTGTGTGTCAGTCGCTCAACATCAATGCGCAGCCGCGAGCGATATTCGCGGCCGCAGACGGGGGATCGAAGCGGCGAATCACATCCATGCAGCGATGCGCGGTACCGCTGGCGTCGGCGAATGCCTCCATCGCCTTGAGCATCGTGCGCTGCAGAGCGGGTACGTCGCCGGCAGTGAACGCATACCCGCTCACGCCGTCGATCACCAACTCGGGCACGCAGCCGCAACTCTCGCTGACCACCGCCGGGCAACCGTGCGCGAGCGCCTCGTTCACTACGAGCCCCCACGGTTCGCTATAACTCGGCAGGACCAGACAGGTCGCGTGGTAATACTCCTGCGTCAGCGGCTCGTCCTGCAGACTGCCCACGAACGTCACCGAGTCGCCCAGCTCCAGTTCGGCGACCTTCGCGTGCAACGCATCGGCCATCGGACCCGTGCCGACGATGCGCAAACGCGCAGCCGGAATACGCTTGCGCAGGCCCGCGAACGCGTCGATCAGCGTGCCGATGCCCTTCTCTTCCGACAGACGTCCCACGAACAGGAACACCGGCGGATCGCCGGCTCGCGCAGCGACCCGCTCGACCAGCGCGCGCTCCGGCGAGAACGACCCCGGCAATGCAGCGGCCTGGCAGGGCACGAAAATCTTTTCGCGTTTCGCGCCAAGCGACAGCAGATATTCGCGGCTGCGTTCGCCGAAACCGAAATAGCCGTCGCACAGCGAAAAGAACACTCTTTTCGGAATCGACGTGATCAGCTTCTTCGGCCGGTCGCGCGCGGTGGAGTCGCAAAATACCGCACGCCGCTTGCCGGTCACGATGCACGCCAGGAGCATCGCCCAATACTCGGGACGGTGATAACCGGGCAATACGATCAGATCGGATTTGGCCTTCAGCACCTCCCATGTGAGCCGGACGATCATCTTCATCGTCGGCACATCTTCATAGCAGCCGTCGAACAGCTTCTGCATCGGATAGCGGTGGAACGAATAATCCACCTCGGAAAAGCCGACGCGGTCGTGCTCGGTATCCGCGATCTGCACCATCGAATACCGGATTGCTCCGGATGCCGAAATGTTATGCAGCGCAGAAAAGACGACACCTTTGTGGCGCGACCATACGACGTTATGGAAGATCGTGACTGACGCTGTCATTTTGTATGCCGCTCCTCGAAAAATCGTCCCTGCGTGCCTGGCGCGTGTCACGCCCGCACGCCACTACTGGTATTCGTTCTCTCGTCCGGTGCCGCGCCTCGCGGTTCCGGGTTGTGCGCGAAGCGTATCGGGTCTCGCTTCAGACCCAGCTTCAAACCTGTCAAGCCGTGGCCGTCGAACTCGAATGCGTTTCGATGAAGTCGCGATAGGTGGCGGCAATGCCCGCCTCCAGACCGGTCGTCGCGTGCCAGCCCATTTCCTTCAGACGCGAGACGTCGAGCAATTTCCGCGGCGTGCCGTCGGGTTTGGACGCGTCGAACACGAGTTCGCCCTCGAAACCCACCACCTTGCAGATGCATTCGGCCAGTTCGCGAATCGACAGATCCTCGCCTACGCCGACATTGAACAGCCCTTCCGTCACGTTATGTTCGAGCACGAACAACGTGGCCGCCGCGAGATCGTCGACATGCAGGAACTCGCGGCGCGGCGTACCCGACCCCCACACGGTCAACGTGGCGGCGCCGCTTTCTCTCGCCTCGTGCGCCTTGCGCAGCAGCGCAGGCAACACGTGGCTGCTGTTCAGATCGTAGTTGTCGTTCGGACCGTACAGATTGGTCGGCATCAGCGACACATACTGCGTGCCGTATTCGCGGTTGTACGCATTGCAGAGCATCACACCGGCGATTTTCGCGATCGCATACGCGTCGTTGGTCGGCTCCAGCGGCGACGTCAGCAGATACTCTTCGCGAATCGGCTGCGGACATTGCTTCGGGTAAATGCAGGACGAACCGAAAAACACCAATCGCTCTACTTTCGCCCGATACGCAGCGTGAATCACGTTGGTTTCGATCACCAGGTTTTCGTAGATAAACTCGCCCGGCTGCGACGCGTTCGCAAAAATGCCGCCGACGCGTGCGGCCGCGAGCAACACCACGTCGATCTGCTCGCTGTCGAAAAAGCCGTTCACGGCCTTCTGATCGGTGAGATCGAGTTCGGCTCGCGTGCGCGTGACCACATTGGTGTAGCCCTCGGCAACCAGACGGCGGACCAGCGCCGAGCCCACCATGCCGCGGTGCCCCGCGACAAAAATGCGTGAGTGTTTGTTCATCGCGTTACTCGTGATGTTCGAGCGCCGTGAATCCGGCAAGCGTGACGAGCGCGTCACGTCGTGCAATCTGATAATCGGCGCGCACCATTTCTTTAACGAGCGACGCAAACGATGTCGTCGGTTGCCAGCCGAGTTTCGCGTGCGCTTTCGAAGGATCGCCGAGCAGCGTTTCGACTTCGGCGGGCCGGAAATAGCGCGGATCGACACGTACGATCACATCGCCCGGCGACATCTTGATCTCGCGTCCTTCGACCTTTTCGACGATGCCGATTTCATCCACGCCGGTGCCTTCGAAACGCACCGTCACGCCGAGTTCGGCGGCCGCGTGCTGGACGAACTGACGCACGCTGTACTGCACGCCGGTGGCGATCACATAATCTTCAGGCAGATCCTGTTGCAGCATGCGCCATTGCATTTCCACGTAGTCGCGTGCATGGCCCCAGTCGCGCAATGCGGACAGATTGCCGAGATACAGCGTCTTCTGCATGCCGACCGCGATACGCGCCACCGCGCGCGTGATCTTGCGCGTGACGAACGTTTCGCCCCGCACCGGCGATTCGTGATTGAACAGAATCCCGTTGCACGCATAAAGCCCATACGCTTCGCGATAATTGACTGTGGTCCAGTACGCGAACAGCTTCGCGACTGCATACGGGCTACGCGGATAAAACGGCGTAGTCTCCGATTGCGGCACCTGCTGCACGAGCCCGTATAGCTCGGACGTCGACGCCTGATAGAAGCGCGTCTTGTGCTGCAAGCCGAGAATACGGATCGCTTCGAGAATCCGCAGCGCGCCGAGGCCATCCGCATTCGCCGTGTATTCCGGTTCCTCGAACGACACCGCCACGTGGCTCTGCGCCGCGAGGTTATAGATTTCGTCGGGCTCCACGCGTTGAATCACGCGCAGGATGCTGGTCGAATCGGTCAGATCCGCGTGGTGCAGAAAGAGCCGCTGGTCCGGGTCGTGTGGATCGCGATAGAGGTGATCGATCCGGTCTGTATTGAACAGGGATGACCTGCGTTTGATGCCGTGTACGTCGTAACCTTTGGCGAGCAGCAGCTCAGCGAGGTACGACCCGTCCTGTCCAGTAATGCCGGTGATCAGCGCGACCTTGCGTTTCATGAAGCCTTCTCCTCGTTAAGCTTTGCGATACCCATTCCTGCCGTGCGAACGCCACATCGCGATTGGGTGGCCTTTCGATGTCCACTCAACCCGCGATGCTGTCGTAACCGTAGTACCCCCCTTGATAACCCGAGCCGAGGAACGCGCCTTCCTGCGGCACGTCGGTGAGCAGCACGCCCCTGATACCGACGCCGCCGGTACGCAGACGCTTCGCCGTTTCGGCCACTTCGTTCAGCGGATGACGGCCGTGGCGCACCACCAGCAACGTCGTGCCCGCATATTTGCCGATCAGCGTCGAATCCGTGACCGCGAGCACCGGCGGTGTATCGACGATCACGAGGTCGTATTGCGGCTTCAGTTCTTCGAGCATCGTTTCGAAACGTTTGCTCATCAGCAACTCGGCGGGATGCGAAGGCAGCGTGCCTTTGGCGAGCACGTCGAGGCCAGGCAGCACGTCGCGCTGGATCATCGACGCCAGATCGCCGCCGCTCAGCACATCCGACAAACCGGGTTGATGCGCGATACCAAAGTGCGAGTGAACGTCGCCGCGCCGCATATCGCCGTCGATAATCAGCACGCGTTTGTTCGCCGACGCCACCAGAGCCGACAGATTCACCGACAGGAACGACTTGCCGCTATCGGGCCGCGAACCGGTAATCATCACGACGTTGTTCTCGGCGTGATCGAGTGAGAGTTGCAGCGAGGTGCGCAGATTGCGCACGCCTTCCACGGCGATGTCTTCCGGTGCCTGCTGGGCCAGCACATGCAGGCCACGGCGGCGCAGCATCACGTTTTCCTGCAGACGCAATTGCGTCTGGCTGCGCGGCACCACCGCGAACACCGGCACGCCGAGCATTGCTTCGAGTTCGTCCGGGCGTTCGACGCCGCCGTACATTGCGCGCTTGAAGAAGGTCAGCATGATGCCGATCACGAGACCGCCGCCGAGCGCGATCAGGATCGCCAGCACGCGTTTCGGGCGCACCGGTTCGTCAGGCGTTTCGGCGAAATCGACCACGCGCACGCTGCCCACCTGACCGGCTTTCGCTACTCGCAGTTGCTGTGCGCTGTTGAGCAGGTTCGTGTAAAGCTCGGTATTCACATGCACGTCGCGCAGCAGACGCAGAGCGGTCTGCTCGGTGTCCGGCATCACGGCTACGCTGCGGTTCATGTTGGCCTGCGCGCCCTGCAAGGCGGCGATCTGCGCATCCAGTGCGGCGACGGCCGGGTGGCTCGGCGTAAAGCGCTGAATCATCTCCGCGCGTTGCTGTTGCAGATCGAGCAGCTTGGTCTTGCTGTCGACGATCTGTTGCAGCAGCAGGCGGCTTTCTTCGCCGAGATCGACCGTGCCATGCGTGTTGCGGAACTTGTTGTAGCGTTGCTCGGCGTCGTCGAGTTCCTTGCGCAAACCCGGCAGTTGCTGATCGAGGAACGCCAGCATGTGCTCGGCTTCGGTCGAACGGCTCGCCACGTCCTGGCGCACGAATTCACGCGCCATGCTGTTGACGATCGCTGCCGTCAACGCCGGGTCGCCGCCTTCGAGGCTCGTGCGGATCACGCCCGATTGCAGCGTGGTTTCCTGCACGACCAGCGCCTTCTGCAGACGATCCACCGTGCTCAGCGTCGACGCGCGTTGCAATTCGAAACGCGAGCCAGGTGCACCGACCAGCTTGTCGACGTGCAGCGTGATCGGACCATCGGCAGTATCGGTTTCGACGGTCTCGCCCACCTTGCCGGAGAGAATCGCGATACCGTTGCGATCACGCAGCACATAGGTGCCGTCGGCGCCCGCCACCAGCGTGAAGGTGGTGTCGTACATTTCCTTCGACGTATCGAAGCGCGACACCGAAATCGCCTCGTCACCCCAGGCGAAGCCGGACAGGTTGATGAACTGCGGCAATCTGAATCCCCACTGCCCGTTCACCAGCCCCGCGATCATCCCGCCGATCACGGGGAAATAGCGCGGCGATGCCGAGATGTCGAGGTGCAGATTGCGCACGGTTTCTTCCGTGACGAGCCGCGACTTCAGCAACTCGATCTCGGCCGCCGTGGACGGCTTGGTGTCGAACATGCCGGTGAGCGGCGGCAAGGAATCCTTGCCGTTCCCATTGGCATTGGCCGTCTTGTCTTCGACGTGAAACAGCACGTCCGCCCGGTACGTCGGCGGCGCGAGGAACGCGTAAGCGCACCCCAGTGCAAGCGCGATCAGCGTCACCATCAGAACGGTGCGCCAACCGCGCACTATCGTGCGGAGATAGTCCGACAAATGAAGCTCGTCCGGTCCGGACACGTCGGTGTAACGGTTTTCGAAGTTGATGGCCATTTTTCTTCACCCAACAAAGCCCGGCGGTTCAAGTTTCACGTGTTGCGTTGCACGGCTGTTACTTCGCGAGCACCGCGCCCGTCACAGCCGCGTTGATCGCCGGCAGCAGCAGGTTCAGCACACGGTTGAAGCGGACCAGACCACCTTGTCCGACATACACGACGTCTTTCGGCTGAAGCTCGAACTGATTCGCGAGAATCATCGAGACCGGCGAGGTCGCGTCGAGGTGATAGATCTGCGGCGATTCGCTGGTCGAATTGCGGATCACGAACAACTGACGTGCCGCCGCCGTGTTCGAGTCGAAGCTGCCGCTGTCCGAGATGGCTTGAGAAAGCGTCATCGAGCCGTTGCGCATCGGCAGGATCGTGGCGGGCTTGTTGACTTCGCCCATTACATACACGCCGCTGTCTTCACGAGCCGCCACGCGCACCAGGTCGCCCGGTTGCAGATAAATGTCCGACGGATTGCGGCCGCGCTTGATCAGGTCGTCAACGTTGATCGGATAGTTGACGCCGTTGCGGACCAGTTCCACGCGGCTGCGATCGGCATTCGCGGTAAAGCCGCCGCCCTGGTTGATCGCCATCGTCAGCGACATCGGAATGTCGTTGACCGACTGCGCGCCCGGCGTGCGTACTTCGCCGTCGAGATAAACCTGCGACGCGCGGAACGACGCGATCCGCACCGTCACTTCCGGCTTCTGATAAACCTTGCTCAAACGGCTATGCAGCTCTTTCTGGATCTGGGCGGAGTCCTTGCCTGCCACGTGCAGCGTGCCGGCATACGGAAACTGGACGTCGCCGTTTTCGTCGACGAGGAAGCCGGGCATCGCGTCCGACGTCTTCGAGTTTTGCGGCGGCTGGCCGAGCGCGGCGGCCAGTTCCGGGTGATCCCAGACGACGATCTGCAGAACGTCGCCGGGACCGGCCTTGTAGGCCACCGGTTTGCCGAACAGGCCAAGCGTCTTCGACGGAACTGCCGCCGACGCGTTGTCCGCGTTCATCTTGCGCAGCAGCGACAGGTTGATGTCCGTGATCGGAATCTGCTGTTGCTGCGACGCTTCGGTGCTGAAATCACCCCCAGTGTCCTGTACCGCCGCCGGCGTGATCATCCGCTGGCCCGGAGCGATCCCGCATCCGGAAAGCAGTGCGGCCGTGGTGAAGACCAGGAGACTTCCCGTGCGTAACCCAAGTGAGCTCATGATGTTCCTTCCTCCTAGCGCCACAGCGAACGTTCTCGGGGGAGAAGCGTGCTGGACGTGTTTTTAACTACTTAGTAAGCGTTTCGATGCACCAGTCCTGCGACGATCGTCGCGCCGATAATCCGCATGTCGAGTCCGAACGACCAATGGCCCAGGTAGTACAGGTCATGTTCGACACGACGTTCCATCTTCTCTATGCGGTCAGTCTCGCCACGAAAGCCGTTGATCTGTGCCCATCCCGTAATGCCCGGCTTGATGCGATAGCGATTGATGTAGCCCGCGACCACTTTCTGATAGAGGTCGTCGTGCTCGAGTGCATGGGGACGCGGTCCGACGACCGACATGTCGCCCAGCAATACGTTGAAAAATTGCGGCAGCTCGTCGAGGCTCGTGCGGCGCAGGAATGCGCCCACTTTCGTGACGCGTTTATCGTGACGCGTGGCCTGGCTGAGCGTGCCTTTCGCTTCGGTATGCAGACGCATCGAGCGGAATTTGTAGATCGTGAAGACCCGGCCGTCCGCTCCCTTGCGCTTCTGTCTGAAGAGAATCGGGCCGCGCGACGACAGCTTCACCGCGACGGCGATGCCGAGCATCAGCGGTGCGAGTGCAATCAGTGCAGTCGCGGCGAACAGCCGGTCGAAGATCTCTTTCTTCAGCATCGAGCTGGCCGACAGCGGCGAGGCCACCAGATTGATCGCCGGCACGCCGAGCAGATCGATCACGCCGCTGCCTTCGAACAGCGCATGACTGCGCACGTCGGGCATGAAGCGGATGTTCACCAGATCGTCGCGGAATTCGCCGATCAGCGAGCAGATCAGCGGCTCCTCGGTAAGCGAGAGCATCAGCCACAATTCATGCACGTCATTCGTGCGGATGTAATTGGCTAGCGCATCCACACTTTCGAATACCGGCACGCGTGAATTCGTCACCGTCGATTCGTCGGGCCGCGTGTTGTAGACGGCGGTTGCGTGAAAGCCTGCCGTCGGTGTCGATTCGATACGACGAATGATTGCGTTGCACTGCGAGCCACTCCCCACGATCGCCACCTGATGCAGATTCATGCCGGCGCCGCGAGCGCGGCCGAGCACCGCATGCGTGATCAACCGGTAAGCGATCAGAAAGCCGCCTGTGCTTGCCGTCCAGTACGAGAACCACAACCGCGAAACGAGATCGGCCCGATGCAGCGAATACATCAGCACGAGCGCACTGCCCTGCACCATCAACCACGCGAGCGACACCTGACCCGCGAGCGCCAGCTTGGAACGGCCACGCCACGATTCGTAGACACCGAAGGCCGGGAAAATAGCCAGCGCAAACGCGGCCGAAAACATCACGAGCGCCCAATAGAACCCGGATTGAGCGAGGTAATCAAAGCGGATCTGCGACGCCACCGTCGCCCCCGCCAACACCAACGCGACATCGAAAACTCGCGCGAGCAAATCCTGAAACCTGCGCATTTTGCTTACCTCGTTCTTGCCGTTCCTGACGTTCTTGTCCGCGATGAATCCGGCGTGCTGTTTAGGAGCAGCGGCCGTAGTTGTCGTTGAACCTCACAATGTCGTCTTCGCCCAGATAGGAGCCCGACTGGATTTCGATGATTTCGAGCGGCACCTTGCCGGGGTTTTCCAGCCGGTGCTTGATGCCGAGCGGAATGTAGGTCGATTCGTTTTCACTCAGCAGGAACTGCTCTTCGCCGCGTGTGACGAGCGCCGTGCCGCACACCACGACCCAATGTTCCGCGCGGTGGTGATGCAGTTGCAGCGACAGTTGCGCGCCCGGCGTCACGACGATCCGCTTGACCTGAAAACGCTCGCCCCGGTCGATCGAATCGTAAAAACCCCACGGGCGGCGCACCTTGCGATGCGCGTCGGCTTCGGGCGCGTGTTGCGCCTTGATGCGCGACACCAGCCCTTTCACTTCCTGAACGCGCGAACGGTCGACGACCAGCACGGCGTCGGCGGTTTCGACCACCACGACGTTGGTCGTGCCGACGCAGGCCACCAGCCGTCCTTCCGAATGTGCGTAACTCGATACCGCGCCTTCGAAGGCCACCCGTCCGCGTCCGGCGTTGCCGTTGGCGTCCTTGTCCATCGCGGCCCACACGGCGTCCCACGAACCGAGATCGGACCAGCCCGCATCGAGCCTGACGACGACACCGGCTGCCGTCACGGCATTCGCCAATGGGTCGCTGATCGTGTCCGGGGCATCCACCTCGCTCGCCGGATCGGCATCCGACTTGTTGGTCAGATGCTCCATCACCGCGTAATCGATCGAGTCGCCCTGTACACCGAGAAACGCCTCGGCCAACGGACGAAACACCATGCCTTCCGTTTTTCCACCGACGAATGCGCGTTCGCACGCGGCGTGCATGTCGGGTTGCAGACGCTTCAACGTATCGAGCCACACGCTGGCGCGCACGATAAAAATGCCCGCGTTCCACCAGTACGTTCCGGCCGCGACGTACTGCATCGCAAGTTCTTCAGCGGGCTTTTCGACGAAGCCGTCGATTGCGTGACCGCCGTCGGCCAACTCATTCCCAATGCGGATATAGCCAAAGCCCGTATCGGGACGCGTGGGCGGCACGCCGAGCGTCGCAATCGCGCCCTGTTCCGCGTAACGCGCGGCACGTTCCAGTGCGGCCTGCAACGCGGATACATCGGCGATCGAATGGTCGGCGGGCATCACGACGAGAATCGCATCGGCGCCGTCCGCACCTGCAACCGACGCCGCCAGCGTCAGTGCCGGTGCCGTGTCGCGACGCGCGGGTTCCACTACAAGACGAGCGTCGAGGCCGTTTTCGTGAAGTTGTTCAGCAATGACGAAGCGATGTTCCTCACCGCATACGACGATCGGCGAAGCGTCCACGCTCCAGCCGGCGGGAAAGCCGTCCATACGGCGCGCCGTCGCTTGCAGCAGCGAGTCGGAGCCGACCACGTCGATCAGTTGCTTCGGGTAGTTTTCGCGCGACACGGGCCACAGCCGCGTGCCTGATCCTCCTGCGAGGATCACCGGGACAATGTGTGTGCAACGCGCACTAGCTGCCCCCGCACCCACATCGCCCTGGTCCACGGCTGTGGTGCTTACAGCTCCCTGAATCGACATATCGGAATCCTTATAATTCTCAAAAGTCTAAGGAAACATTTCCCCGACGCCGTGCTTCGCGCTTGACCGCCGGGCTACCCCGTGTGCTTTATTCGCCGACCATGCGGCGGCTTTGAATCCTGAATTCGGTGGGGGAGATTCTCATCCGCTTGCGGAATACTTTCGCAAGCCTGTCCCCGTTGCCCATGCCGGTGCGGCGGGCAATCTTGTCGACCGGCAATTCCGATTCGGTCAACAGGCTGCACGTCACCGCGAGGCGTTCGTGCAGCAGAAAACTCGACGGCGTAATGCCCATTTCCATCTTGAAGCGACGCAGAAAGTTGCGCTCGCTCATCGCCGCGAACTGCGCGGCGTCTGCAATCGAAATGGCCTGCTGGCAATTTTCCTGAAGCCAGCGAGCCGCCGCGCGCACCTTGTCGCCGGGACTCAGCGCGCCGTCTTCGCCTAGCAACGGCGCGAGATTCGAGCACGAATCGGCCAGCAGACGCTCGGCCACGGTTCGCGCCGTGGCGCCGCCCAGGTCGCGCTTGATCATCGCCAGCGCGCTTCGCATCGATTCGAGGCGGTCGCTTGCATCGGCCGCATGTTCAGGAAGCCGCGCGCCATTTCCATTTGTCTGCGGATGAAACTCGCTGCTTTCGTTGCGCTCGGGCACATAGGCCGTTTCGAGCAACGCGCGACCTTCGGCGATCGGCCGGATCATGCCGGTGTTACGGCGCACGCGGCGCAGCCACGCGATCAGCCGTTCGTCGCTCGCGGCCGCTGCCGCGCCTTTGCCGCCGGCCACATACAGCGCGTCGAAGCCACCGTAATGCCGGGCGTCGAGTCCGTCTGTCCACACACGCAAACCGGACGACGACATCACCATGCCGCCGTCGGCGGATAAAAACGATACGTCGTACAACCAGCTTCCCGATCCGGCCGCCGCCATTTCATTGGCGGCCTGGAAAACCTCGGCGACAACACCCGCGCCTTGCAACGAGCAATCGTTGAACATCAGTATCGCGATGCGACGCATACCCTTGTTCGGCGCGTGCACCCAGCGCAGCATTGCAGACTCGAGACTCGCACAGGTCATGGTTATCCTCGCATCAGAAAGCAGTTCCACTTTCAGCTTAACGGACACAGGCGGCCAACTCTGTGCGGTGCATCATAGAGACGGCCATTCAAGCATTTCACCGCCATGACCGAATTCGCAGACATGTTGGCGCGATGGCTTGCCGGCCGGCCAGTGAATTTCGGAAACGTTCCGGATTCCTGGCCTTTTCATTAAATTAATCGCCGATTCCACATATGAAAGAATCAGCATTCCGCGAAATGTTAATGCAGACGGAAAACTGTTTGCGTACGCTGCCGCACACTACATCACCACTCGAAAACCTTGGGCTTACTATTTGATCCGCCTGTTTGAGTGCTTATTTTCAGTGACTTTTTTCTCTACAGAGCGGCCGAACCCGAAATACCGGCCCGCACGAGGCATCAATTGCCGATTGGCGTGACATTGGAATTTCTTCCGATGATACAAATAATGGAGATGCAATGAGCAAAACCATCATCTAATATAAGCACATTGGCGCAGCGCGGAATTATTTAATTAGTTGTTATTGGATATCAGCAATATAAACACGGCGATTAATGTTTCAGTCGTGAAACACGGTTATAAGACAACTTTGGACCGCTCCCAATAGGCGGGCCGATGGCCGAATGTGCCGGGTAAGCACTGGGTAGTTTCCGCCAGCGGGTTGCGGAAATGCACTATGCGGTTTCCGCAACAGATCGCCGCAAACACGAATGGCGGCTGTTCTGACCTAATGATCCGGCAACATGACGACGCAATACAGAAGGTGTCGTCACGGGAAAGCGGGTAAAAAAAACGACGGGGTGGACCATGTTGAATGCACGCGCACAATGCGCTCTGCGAACGTTGACCGGCAGGTTGGCGATACGCAGCCGGAGGCTGAAGATGTCGGCTCTCGCGGCTGCGTTCATCGTGACCGGTCTGATGATGACCGGTCAATGCGAAGCAGCCGGTGCTGCGGCCTCGGCAACGAAAGGTACGAGCAATGCCGACATCACCGTCGACGGCAGACAGTGGACCCCATGTGCAGCGGAATACGGCACGTGTCAGTTCAACGGCACGCGCGACGTGTTGTATGGGACGGTGGAACAGCATGTCGTTAAAACATTTTCGAACACTGCTGCGTGCAACAACGGTGTGTTCGGCGATCCTGCGCCCGGTGTCGAAAAACGCTGCGCCGTGGCGCAAACCGCTGCGAATGAAGAACCCGCCGCGACCGCTGCAAAGAAGATCGACACCATGCCCGCCAATCTGCCGATGCCGGCAGGCCAGGGTCTGCGCTGCTCCGCGCCTGCATCGCAAGTACGCGCAACGGCGAACGGCGATCTGCTCGAAGCCGACACGCCCAGCGACGGTACGCGACTCTTCACCACGACCAAACCGTTCGCGCTGATTTTCACCACACGTCCCACGCAAAACGACACGCTCAACTGGCAGATCCGCGATGCGTGGAATGTGGTGCGCGCGAGCGGCAGCTTTCCGGTGGCGGCGGGCGCGCTGCAATCCACGCTCAGTTGCGCGTCGACGGTGGCCGGTTATTTCGCGGTCTCCGCATCGCTCGAACGCGCGCGCGGGCAACTCGAATCGCGCGGCACGCGTCCCACCGGCATCGCCACGTTCGGCGTGCTGCCGGACACGTCATCCGCTTTGCCAGCCGTGCGCTTTCCCTATGACGACTTGCATCGATTCGGCGGACAGGGCAGCGCATATCTCGCACCCGGCCAGCACTGTTGCGATGGCGACGGTTATCGTCCGGTATATACAGCGCTCGGTCTGTCGTGGGTCAACGACAATCGCAACTGGTATATGGAAGAGCCGAAAAAGCCCGGCACCTTCGACCCCGCCACGAAACAGCTCACGCCCTTCTTCCGCTCCGGCGACATCTTGCGGCTGATCCAGCTCGACGGCATTCCGGCATGGGCGAGCCCGACCGGTAAGGAAACGCACAGCTACGCGCCCACCTCGCTCGCGCAAATGAAGGAGTACATGGCGAAAGTCGGCACCGAATCGAACCGGGTTCGTACGACGTATTTCCCCAAACAGCGTGACAACTATTACCAGGTGACGTGGGAGCCGGACGCGGACGGCGGATTGCCGTGGCGCGACGGCGACGCCAATTTCATCGCGATGTACAAGGCGGTGTGGGAAGGCATCCATCAGACCGATCCGCATGCGGTGGTGATGGGTCTGACGTATTCGTCGGTGCAGGGCAACGTGACGTGGATGCGCCGACTCGGTCCGCTAGGCATCGGCAAATATATGGACGGGATGAGCGTCCACGGCTATTACGACATCGGCACGTCGCCGTCGCATCCTCCCGAGCGTGTCGCCGATACCGGCAATAAAGGCACCGTGTCCGGCGCGCTACCCGCTTCGATGCGCGCGCTGCGTCACGAACTACGCCAATACCTGAAACCGGGCGCTCCGTTATTCGTGACGGAGACCGGCATCAGCTACGACATCGGCGAAAAGTACGGCAAGAACTATCCGGGCGCCAACGTGCTGTATGCGCAGGCGGCGGTCGTCGCGCGCACGCATCTGATCCTGCTCGGCGAAGGCGCCGACATGACCTACGTGTTCTATCTCGCCGACATGCCGGACGCCGCGCCGGGCTACGGCATCTTCTTCGAACTCGATCATCCGGACGGCGCATACGGACCGACACACATCAGCCCAAAACCGGCCGCGCTCGCGGTAGCGGCAATGACGCGAATCGTCGACGGAACGAATACGCTGGGGCCACTGAAGAATCTGCCTGACGGTGTCTACGCTTACGCGTTTCGCAGATTCGGCAACGGCAAGATCGTGACCGCGCTATGGACCCACGACAACGATAAATGGAATGCGAAAGCCGGCTTCGACGCGAGCGCGAACGTGAATTACCCGCTTAGGGTCGATGCACCGGGCTCGTCGGGCGAGGTCACCGTCTTCGACATGATGGGCAACGCGAGCACGCTTGCGTATCGCGACGGGGTGGCGAATCTGAAGCTGTCGCCCGCGCCTGTCTACGTGGTGTCAGGCAATGCCGATGTATTCAAAAACGCGGTGACGACACCCGAAGGATATGTGGCGCGCTAGCAGCGGGCGCCGCAACTGAACTCGAGTGCGAAAACAGTGCCAGCGCTGGCTGGCGAACATAACTGAAGACGGGGACGGGGCTAGCATGCATAACAACGCTGGAGCCGCACTATGAACGGCTTTGCATGGGCAATGCTGATTTTTGCCGGGATGGTCGGGGCGTTACTTTTCGTGGCGATCGGTGCGGTTCTGCTTGCCCTCCTGCTGGCGAGCGCGTCCGACCGGCTCACGCGCAATGACGACGATCATCGCGGCTAGCGTGCGCAAACCCACCGCTCCACGCCGATCCACCCTCACCGGAGCCTGCATGCTGAGCCAGATCGATTTCCTCGACGTTGTGCGCCTCACGCCGCTTGTTTCGATCGATCTGATCGTCAGCGATGCGCACGGGCGCATTCTCGTTGGACGCCGCCGCAATCGTCCCGCGCGCGGCACCTGGTTCGTGCCGGGCGGACGCATTCTCAAGGACGAAACGCTCGACTCGGCATTCGCGCGCATCGCCGACGCCGAGTTGGGCCTCGCGAACCTGACGCGCTCGGCCGCGAGATTCGATGGTGTCTTCGAACATCACTACAGCGATAACTTCGCGAACGAGCCGGACGTATCGACTCACTACGTCGTGCTCGCGTATGCGTTGCCGCTGCCCGGCACTACGCCTCTAGGACGGCCCGATCAGCACAGCGACTATCTGTGGCTTTCGCCGACGGAATTGCTCGCTCGCAGCGACGTCCACGAGAACACCAAGGCTTATTTCCGCTAACGCCCGCTGGTTGCTTGTCGTGTGTGGCCGATCACGTATCGCAGCGCGGAATATAACGCCGACTGTGAGTTCGCCAACGCGCCAGCCTAATCAACTGAAGTATGATCGAGCCCTCCAACAGGGCATCGAATCACCATGCGATTACTGGTAGCCAGATTCGTTCGCGATTCATCCATGGCGCTTCTCGCGCTGCTGTTCTGCGCCGGGTTTGCGGCTCCCGCGCGGGCAGCCACCTGCAACGCCGGCACCCTGGTCACCGTGGTCGCTCACCTCGACGACGACCTGCTGTTCGTCGACCCGGCAATCAGCGAGCGGCTCGACGCGGGCTGGTGCATCACCACGGTCCATCTGATCGGCGGCGCCAACGGTGCCGACTTTGCGTATGTGCTCACCCGCGAACGCGCCTCGCGGCTCGCCTATGCGCGCATGGCGGGCGTGGCCGACGAGTGGATCGAGTCGAATATCACGCTCGGCGGGCGGCTCGTTCATCAGATGGTGCTGAAGGCCAAACCTCAGGTACGTCTACTGGAATTGCGTCTGCCGGGCGGCGCCGTACGCGGCGGTCGCGTGCCGCTCGGTCTGCTATGGGAACAGCACGCGACGCTCTCCACATACCCGATGAATGCGGACGGCACCGTGCGCATGAAATACGATCGCGACGCGCTCTCTGCGACGCTGAAGGTGATACTCGCGCAGGCCACGCAGATCTACACGCTCAATCCCGACACCGTGCCGTTCATCGAGCATCCCGATCACATTTACGCCGCACGCATTACGCGTCATGTTGCGCAGACGCTCGGCAAAAGCGTGCCGATCGTCTATCACGTCACTTACCCGACCGGCGGCTGGCCCGCCAATCTCGCCCCCGCTGAAGTGCAGCGCAAGCGCGATATCGTCGCGAGTTATTTCTCGATCGACGGCAGCGAATCGTCGCATGTGTTCGGCGAGTTTCAATGGGACGGCAACTGGGTGGCGCGCCGTTACGCGTTCGCGGATCGCACCGATCGCCGCGTGGCCGATTTCGTCTCGCGCCCGGTGCAGCTGTTCAACGCAGCGTCGAATCGCTGCGTGACTTCGACCGGCGCGGGCCAGGCGCCGGCGCTGGCCGCGTGCAACGGTTCGTCTGCGCAGCAATGGCGATGGGACCCGCTCACCGTTTATCCCGGCAACACGCGTAATGCCGCGCTCGTCAGCGTCGCCACGTCGCAATGCATCGCCGAACGCGACGGCTTCCTCGTCTCCGAAACCTGCGACCAGTGGGACATCGCGCAACGCTGGACGCCCTGGGACTTCGGCCTCGTCTACACGCCGCAGCGGCATTGCCTCGGCGAAAACGACGGCAAGCTGTCGATGCGCGGTTGCACGGCCCTCACCACTCGCTACCGGTGGAGCGCCACGCAGCACAATCAGGCGAACGACCTGCGGCTCGCTACGCTGATGGTCGGCGATGTCGCGGGTACGGGCGAGCAATCCGCGGTGTATGTACAGCGTCAGCATGACGGTCCGGGCTTCAACGTGTACACGGCCTCGCTGGCGAAAGCGGCGCAGCCGGTGCTCTGGTATGCGAGCAACGTGCGCTTCGATCCGGTCGCCACGACCACGCCCAGTTGCAACCCCGACTCGCTGTGCTTCGACAGCGCACGCTTCCTGCTCGGCGATTTCGACGGCGACGGCAAGGCCGATCTGATGGTCGTCACGGCCAGGCAGGGGGGAACCGCCTTCTGGCTGCTCCACAGCACCGGTACGGGCTTCGAACGGCCTCGCCTATGGTTGCAGACCGGCAACGCGTTCCGGCCCGATCTGACGCAGCAATACGTGGCGGCGGATTTCACCGGGATGCGGCGGGCCAGCGTGCTGATCGCGCAGAAGCGGGCCGATAGCGGGCTCGATTTGTGGCTGGCATCGCCGCAAGCGCAGGGACTCGCCGGGTCCGCGCCCGCGCTTGTCGCGCAGGCCAAAGGTGTGCAGCAGAATGCGCGTCTGCTAGCGCTTCAGACGGCGGGGTCGCGCGCGTCGCTGGTTGCCGTGGAGAGCGTGGACGGGCGTCTCGCGCTCACGCGAATCGCCAGCGAAGGCACGCGCATGACCGTAGGCGAGCGTCAGATTTTGCCGGCGAACTTCATCCCTGATTTCGTGAAGGTCGCGGCGGGCACGGTACACGATAAGAACAGCGACTCGCTGATCCTGCTGACCCCGCATTTCGACGCCACCAACGACGACGCGATGATCGACGTCGCCACCGTCGACATGAACGGCGCGGCCAGTGCGCCGGTCGAGACAACGTCGTTGAAAGGCATGTCGTGGTCCGATGTGTTTCCTGCTTACGTACGCGATAAAAGCGGCACGGCGCTGGTGCTGTACCGGCGGATCGATGCAACGCTGGGGGACTTCTATTTCACCGGCGGTGCACCGTCGCTGTTCCGCTATCCGGCGGAAAACGGCCTCACATTGAGCGCGCCTCAGGACTTGGGCCGGCTACCCGGCCTGTTCTCGGAGACCATGCGAATCGACCGGCTCGCGCAATAACGCGAGCCGGTCGAAGCAGGGCCAAACAGGAGCAGGCAGGAGAAAAGGTCAGGCCGACACCTGCAGATTCTGTGCGAATTTCCGCGCGATCGACATATAGCGGTCGGCAGTGTCGTGCAGCGTATAGCCGGCCAGTTGACGATTGGCGCGCGGCGTGTCGAGCGCATTCAGCAAAGCGCGTCCGTACGCGTCGGGGTCGGTCGTATCGACGAGACTCACGCCCGCAAATGCAGTCGCGAAACCGAACGACGGAATCCGGTTGGCCACCACAGGAATGCCCGACGCCAGCGCTTCGAGAAAACCGATGCTCTGCGCTTCAAAACGCGAAGGCATCGCGAACACGCGCGACGAACGCAGGATCGCGGCCACATCGGAACGTGGACCGCCCACCGTCACCCTGCTCTCCAGTCCGAACTGACGCACCAGCGCTACTACCGCCGCGTGATAGTCGAGGTCTTCGACAACACCGCAAAACATCAGACGCGCGTCGGGCTGAATCTCGAGAACGCGTTGGAATGCACGAATCGTGTCCAGCTGGCTTTTGCCTTCGATATAGCGGCCGATCTGCACGATCTGCTTCGGCGGCACTTCGAGCGCGGGCGTCGCTTTGCTGTGGTCTTCGGCGAATAGCGACGCATCGACGCCATTGGGAATCACGATCATCGACGGATGCTTGCCGATCTCGCGCAGGTAGTCGTCGATATTCTGTTGCGATACGCCGATGATCGCCCGAGCCCGACGCGACAACAAACGCTCGGCCTGCTTCAGTGCGCCGTTCTCGAAGTCGTTGACGCCCGAATGCATGACCCACGCAATCGGCGTATGAACCGGCAACAGCCGCACATACAGCGCGGCCAGCGTCGCATGCGCCACGATGAAGTCGGGCCGGAATTGTCGCACCACCCGGTACAGATGCAGCAGTTTGCCGATGCGGCCGTAATGCACTTTAGGGAACAGGCACGTCACACCCGCCGCCTGCAATTCGGCGCGAATGTCGACGAAGTCATCCTGTTGCGGCAACAGCGATGCAATGCACACCTCATGGCCAGCGCGTTGGTGCTGAATCGCCACACCCTTGACGAGTACCTCTGCCCCGGACAACCGCGGTGCGTGAACCAGTTGAAGAATCCTCACGATTTATCTCTCTGGATAACCGCCTTTTTTGCGCAGCGAATGGACAAGCCGCCCCCGTTATCGGAATTCCCCATGTAACGTCGGCATCCCATCTTCGTTTATGTGACGCGCCTCGCGCGGCGAAGCGTGTCACGTGCCCCCTGAAACCGCGACTGTTCCGCTGCGAATTCAGAGTCGCGAGGAAACGTTACACCGAAGGTCCAGCACTTTTACGCCAACCCCAAGGTTCCTTCGGCTCCCCAATGAGCGCTAGCGCCCATTTCAGCGTTTCTACGGCCGTTTTCCGGTAGTCGGGAATCGGTGCGAATCTCATTCCCGAATAAACATTGCTGGCGGATAAAGACAGCTTCGCGCTTATTCATTCTTTTGTCGGATTAATGCAATAAGTACTGTTGATTTGTTCATACGTAACGACTCGTTACTTCTTTTAAGCCGACTAATGCGTATCGTTGCGGTCGATTCTTCCTGTTAATTACCTGCCTGCTTACGAACCAGTAAAAATCCGGCGAACGGGGCGATTAAACGCACCGTATTCGTAAAGACTTCGCTATTCGTTAAGCCCAGCGGTTGTTTTCGTCGTACCTTCCCCGGTCGTCCGATTCCGCCAAACCCGTCGCATCTCGCGGCAGGGATTTGCACGTCCTGAATTTTGCAGACGAAATCAATGTGGACGAGAGGCCGGCATTCACGGAAGACATCGCCCTTCACGCAACCCGACGGTTGTGTGTCCAGGACGCCAGTGTCAGCGCTTCGTCGTCGGCTGGCTTGCAGATGAACCCGACATTCGCCTGTCCCGTCTTCTGCCGCGTTTTTTGCGCGCTCTGTACGCGCTCTTCGCCCGTTCAGACAGACGACCCGACAGACGAACGTCCAGCTAAAGCATCGCTTACAGATTGATGAAATCGCAACTTCTCGTACTTTCGATCCTGTCCCTCGCGCTCGCCGGATGCGGCGGCGGTGGCGGCGGTGACAGTGCCGGCAGCACCGCGGCGACCCAGGCCAACGGTAGCGCGACCAGTTCGGCGGCCGCGGGCGCCAACAGCAGCGGCACCAGCACCAGCTCCACCACGCAGAATGCAGCCGGCACCACGGCGGCAGCACTGACCTGCACGTCGCCCTCAACGGCGGCAGGCTCGGGCAGCGCGACGATTTCCGCCGATACCCCGAGCACCGACGGCACGCGCATCTTCGCGAACGGCAGCAACTTCAATCTCGTCTTCAACACCAACGTGTCGAGCGCCGACACGCTGAACTGGGCCGTCACCGACACGCTCGGCAAAGTCGCGGCCAGCGGCAGCACACCGGTAGCGAGCGGCGCGAAGGCGATCACGTTCAACTGCACATCGACGCTCGCCGGTTATTTCGCGGCCACCGGCACGCTTGCGCAAAACGGCGGCCAGTTGCCGCAAGCGGGCACGCGTCCGGTCGGCATCGCGACGTTCGGCGTCACGCCGGATCTGTCGAGCGTGATTCCCGCTGTCACGTACGCGCGCCAGGAGCAGCATCGCTTCGGCATGCAGGGAGCAAACGACAACGGCCCGCTGCTCGCGGCACTCGGCATTTCGTCGACGATCGACGACCGTCAACTGTCGAGCATGGAGCCGAACGGTCCGAACACGTTCAACCCTTCCGCCGATAACCTCGATCCGTTCTACAAGTCGGGCAGCGTGATGCGCCTGATCCGCCTCGACGGCATTCCCGCGTGGGCGAGCGCGAGCGGTGCGTTCCAGGACGACACCAATCCGCCGTCGGATCTGTCGTACTACCAGAACTACATGGCACGCGTCGGCACCGAATCGAACACGATTCGCGCGACGTATTTCCCGAGCCAGTCGTCGAACTACTATCAGGTGACGTGGGAGCCGAACCAGATGTGGGCCGACACCGACGCCAACTTCGTCGCGCTGTACAAGGCGGTTTATCAGGGCATTCATTCGACCGATCCGCACGCGGTCGTGATGGGTCCGGCCGATGCATTCCCGAGCCTGACCACGTCGCATCTGAAGCGCCTGGCGTCGCTCGGCTTCGGCCAATATATCGACGCGGTGGCCACGCATGGTTACTACGACGCGGGCACGTCGCCGTCGCATCCGCCCGAGCGTTACGACAGCGATCCATCCACCGCAGATGGTTCGCTGCGCGGTCAGATGCGCAACCTGCGCGCTGAAATGGCGACCGACTATCGCACCGGCATGAAACTGTTCTCGACGGAAGCGGGCATCAGTTACGACCTCGGCAGCGCGTACGGTCCGAACTATCCGACGGCGAACGTGTTGTATGCGCAGGCCGCGGTGGCCGCGCGCATGCACATCATCACGCTCGGTGAAGGCGCGAATCAGACCTACGTGTTCTACGGCGCGGATTACCCGGGCGAAGTGGGCTACGGCACGTTCTTCGATCTGAACGACGCGCAAGGCGCATTCGGTGCGACGAACATCAGCCCGAAGCCGGTCGCGATGGCGATCAGCGCAATGACGCATACGCTCGACGGCACCACCACGCTCGGTCCGGTGAATGGCACGCCTGACGGTGTCTATGCATACGCGTTCCAGCAGGTCGGCAACGGCGCGGTAATCACCGCGCTGTGGGCGCACAGCAACAACGTGTGGAGCGCGGCAACCGGTTTCAGTTCGACGTACAGCGTGTCGTACAGCCTCGCAGTCGATGCACCCGGCACGAGCGGCACCGTGAAGGTGGTCGACATGATGGGCAATGCGAGCAGCGCGAATTACACCAACGGAACGTTGACGCTGAACCTGACGGAATCGCCGGTGTATGTGGTGTCGAACAACGCGTCGGTGGCGCAGGCGAATTCGACGGTGCCGGTTGGATACGTCGGCATGTAAGTCAATTGCATGATTGAAGGGACGCGGCAATTGGCGGTGTCATCTTCATGACGAAAACAGAAACGTCAGCTGGCTCCCGGGCCGGTTGACGTTTTTTTATGCCCGTTGCACAGGATGAGCGCCAATGGAGGCAAAAACACCAACAACAAAAGCGGATTCAGCGCACACTGACGGCACCGCTCCCTTGTGGAGCGAAAACCGCCGGAAATGCCTATTGGGAGCCCATCATGGCAAAAGGTCAAATGCGCAGCAACCGCGAAGTCAAGAAGCCGAAGCAGGAAAAGAAGCCGCAACCGGCTACTTCGCCATCGGGCGCGCCGCCCATTCGCGTAGCACAGACTGTATCGGCGACGCAAAAGAAGCATTGAACGACGCATCAGGCGAAGCATTAAAACGAATCGGCCCGCTGTTTTCAGCGGGCCTTTTTTATATCCGGCGTCTTTCCGGGAGTGCCTGTTGCGGCGCGTTATTTCGAAATATCTTCCAGAGCGACATCGCGCGTTCGCGGTCCCAGCATTCCAATGGCGACCATCACCACGACCATTGCGCCGGAAATAAAAACGAATACGCCGTTCACGCCAAAACGGCTCAAACATCCTGCAATGACGAACGCGGAAAACATCGCCGAAATGCGGCTCCACGAATAAACGAAGCCTACTGCCCGGGCACGAATACTGGTCGGAAACAACTCTGCCTGATACGCGTGATAGCTGTACGAAATGATGTTGCCCGCCAGCACGAGGCACACGCCCAGACTCACGAGCAGCACCGTCTCGCGCGCCTGGCTGAATGCCAGCCCGCACACCACGTTCACCCCTGCCATACAGATGATCACCGTCTTGCGTTCGAAACGGTCGGCGATCAGCATGCCCAGCAGCGGCCCCAACGGCGCAGCAATCGCGATGATGCTCGCGTACATCAGGCTCGTCGTGACCGTGATGCCCTGCTTGATCAGCAGCGTCGGAATCCAGTTCGCGAAGCCGTAATAACCCATCGTCTGGAATACGTGAAAGATGATCAGCATCAGCGTGCGCTTGCGATACGGAGGCACCAGCAAATCGCGGAACGCTGCACGGGCCCGCACCGGTTCCGGTAATGACGGCTCCGGCAACGGTCGTCCGTATTCGCGTTCGACACGCGCTTCGAGACGCTTCATCACCGCATCGGCTTCGTCGATACGGCCTTTTTGCGCGAGCCAGCGCGGGCTTTCCGGCAAGCGCAGACGAATCCACCACACGACGACGGCGCCGGCCACGCCGGTCAGCACGACCAGACGCCATCCATCGAGACCGAAGAAGCGATGCGGCACCAGCAGGTAAGACATGAACGCGACGATCGGCACCGCGCAGAATCCCACTGCCTGCGAGCACGCTGACGCACGGCCACGTATGTGCTTCGGCACGAGTTCGGAGATGTAGGTGCCGATCGTCACGATCTCGACACCAATGCCGATGCCCGCAATGAAGCGCCACAGATTCAGCCCGAGCGCGGTGTCCTGGAACGCCATGATGATGTTGGCCGCTGTGTACCACAGCAGCGACCAGGTGAAGATCGCGCGGCGGCCGAAGCGGTCGGCGAGAAAGCCGCACGCCGCCGTGCCGATAAACAGGCCCGCGAATAGCGCCGCGATGAAGCTCGCTACGCCGCTGGTGCCGAACAGACCATGCGTGGTCGCGGTGAGGATGCCGCTGCGCACGAGTCCAGGCGCGATATAGCCGGAGAACATCAGGTCATACAGTTCGAAGAAGAGGCCGAGGCTCAGCAACATGACGAGCTTCCAGATCGACCGTGTGGCGGGCAGGCGGTCGAGTCGCGCGGAAATGCGCGCGCCGCCCAGCGCGATTTCATCGGCGCGCGCGCCTGGCGATGTTGCGGCGCTGGTGCCTGCTGGCAAGCCGCCTAGACTGCCGGTGTCGGCGACTGCTGCATACACCGTTTGATTCGACGATTTCATCGTCCGTCTCCATGTCTTGAGCGCTTTAGCGCCCACTCCAATCCCATTCAAAGCCGCGTGAGCATTCCGGTCTGCTGCCGGATAAGCGTCATGAAACCGTGCGCGACACGTCTCTTATCAAGCCGCCTCGCGCGGCACCCGCGTCCCTCTCACCTCACCGCCCAACGCCGCAACCTGCTCCTCGTCATAGCCCAATCCGCGCAGCACCTCCGCCGTGTGCTCGCCGATCTTCGCAATCGGCCGGCGCGGCTGCAAACGCGCACCATCCATCGAAATCGGCAGCAGCGGCATGGCGGTTTCGCTGCCGTCGTCGAGCGTCAGACGAGCGAGGCCACCGCTTTCGTTCAGATGCGGATCGTCGAACAGTTCCTCGGGTTTGGTGATCGACGCGAACGGAATATGATCGCGCTCGAACAACGGCACGAGTGCCGCGCCTTCGAACCGGTTCAGCGTCTCGCCCAATGTTTTCAGCAACCACTCTCGCGCCAGCACGCGATCGTTGTTGGTCGCGAGACGCGGATCGGCAAGCAGATCGCCACGCTCGAGAATCGCGCACAGCGCGCGCCATTGACCGTCGCCTGTAGCGGCGATAAACATCTGCTCGCCGTGCGCGAGCGTGAACACGTCATACACCGCCCACGCGCTGATCCGCTCGGGCATCGGTGCCGCGGGCACACCCGTCGCGGCAAACTGCTGCATATGTTGCGCGGACAGCAGCACGCAGTTCTCGAACAGCGCGCTCTGCACTTCCTTGCCGCGTCCGCTCGCGTGCCGCTCGTGCAACGCGGCGAGCACGCCGATCGCGCCGAACATGCCGCCCATGATGTCGTTGACCGAACTGCCCGCGCGCAGCGGACGCCCCACCGGCCCCGTCATGTAGGCGAGGCCCGCCATCATCTGCACGACTTCGTCGAGCGCGAGACGGTGTTCGTAAGGACCGTTGAGAAAGCCCTTGTGCGACACGTAGATCAGTTCTGGATTGCGCGCGCGCAGCGTCGCGTAATCCAGACCGAGGCTCGCCATGCGGCCCGGCTTGAAGTTTTCGACGAACACGTCGGCGGTATCGACGAGTTTGTGCAACGCGGCCAGGCCCGCTTCGCTATCGAGATCGAGCGCGACGCTCTTCTTGTTTCGATTGAAGGTGCGGAAAAAGCCCGCGCCCGTACCGAGCAGCCGACGCGTTCCATCGCCGCGCGGCGGCTCGACCTTGATCACTTCCGCGCCGAGGTCGCCGAGAATCATCCCGCAGGTCGGGCCCATCACCATATGCGACAACTCGATCACGCGGATGCCCGCGAGCGGCAACGCCGGTTGCTCCGGCGTGGACGGAAAAGTATTCATTGCAGCACCTGCGAAAGAGAAGGTTCGAGACGACGACCGCCGGCAGCGGCGAACTGCTTCGGCAAACCGGCGCGTGCGAGATAGCCGTACAACGGTTCGCCGGGCAATGCTTCGGCGAGCACGTCGCGCGATGCGATGAGGCGGGTGAGATCGATGCCCGTGTCGTAGCCCATGCTGTCGAGCATGAACACGAGGTCTTCGGTATTGACGTTGCCGGTCGCGCCCGGCGCATGCGGGCAACCGCCGAGCCCTGCCAGCGACGCGTCGAATTCGCGAATCCCGTGTTGCAGCGCGATCACCGTGTTGGCGAGGCCGAGGCCGCGCGTGTCGTGAAAATGCAGCGAGCGCAGCGTGTCGCCGGCCACGTCGCGCACCAGTTCGATGATCTCGCGGACCTGGCGCGGCGTCGCCTCGCCGGTGGTGTCGCCGAGCGCGATGACATCGGCGCCCGCCTCGACGGCGTCCCGTGCGATGGCCGCGATGTCCGCGTAAGGCACCGCGCCTTGCAGCGTGCAGCCGAACACCGTCGATAACCCGGCGATCAACTCGACGCGTCGCGCGCCTTGCGCCGCTGCGCTGTCTATCAGATCGCGCATCCCGGCAAACGCGTCGA
Source organism: Paraburkholderia fungorum (assembly GCF_900099835.1). Taxonomy (NCBI): domain Bacteria; kingdom Pseudomonadati; phylum Pseudomonadota; class Betaproteobacteria; order Burkholderiales; family Burkholderiaceae; genus Paraburkholderia; species Paraburkholderia fungorum. The sequence continues at coordinate 960,530 of NZ_FNKP01000001.1, read as the reverse complement.
TCATTTCAGCGGGCGTCTTGCGCACATTGGCGAGACTATGCGCGGCGCTCACCGACACCGGCGCGACGATCCGGTGCACGCCTGCGTCGAGCGCACGCTGCGCGCCCTTCAGGTTCGGCACCAAAGCGGTCACGATCAGGTCGTCGTACGTCAGCGCGTGGGCGATGATTTCGTCGGCATCGGCCATTTGCGGCAGCAATTTCGCCGGCACGAACGACGCGACTTCCATATGCCGCACGCCCGCTGCATAGGCGGCGTCGATCCAGCGTCGCTTGAACTCGGTGGGCATCGTGCGGGCGATGCTTTGCAGGCCGTCGCGCATGCCGACCTCGGTCACGACGACGCGTTCGTGGGTGTCACTCATGGTTGTAGTCCCAATCTGGAATCCGGCCGGGGAGGCGGGAAATGAAGCATTGGGTGACAGCGTGCCCGTGCGCAGGCGTGTCGAAAAGTCTGCGTTGACGACGCACTCCATCGCCGCTCGCGATGGCCGCTCACGCCGACGCGGCGGCCGTTTCCGGGAGCGAAGGGGAAACCCTTAAGGGCTTGTCAGGGGGTGATTGCAGCGCCGGGGCGCGGGCAAGCCGCGTGTCAAAGCGTCGATACGTCACGCAGCAAGGCGCGCTGGCGCAGCCGGAGATGCGTCTTTCGGCGAGCCGTCCACACTCAAGCTACCTTGAGCAAATGATCGAGCAGATGCGACGCCGCGAGCGTCAGCGCGCTGCGGTCGCGCATGCAGATCACGAAGCGCCGCTCGGCCCACGCTTCGCGCAACGGCACCGCGACGATGCCGTATTCGTCGGCGGCATGACGGGGCAGCGCTTCGCGCGGCAGGATCGCCACCGCGAGTCCGGCCTGGATGAAACGGTAAGCGGCGTCGAAGGTCGACACGTAAGTGCGGTAGTTGAGTTCGCTGCCCTTCTCGACGGCGATGCGCTGCATCAACGCATTCACCGACGCATTCGACGCCAGCCCGAGATGATCGAAAGCCAGCGTCTCGGCGAAACCGACCGAGACCTCGCCTGCCAGCGGATGTGCGCGCGGCACGATCAGCGCGAGATGATCGGCGCGATATGGAATGACATCGAGGCTGCCCATCGGCACGACGTCGCGGCAGATGCCGAGATCGGCGACGCCTTCTTCCAGGCCGCGGACGATTTCCCCGCTCACGCGCTCCTCGACATCCACGCGAATCTGCGGATGCGCCTTCAGAAACACCGACAATGCCTCGGGCAGAAACTCCACCATCGACGACACGTTCGCCAGCACCCGCACATGACCGCGTGCGCCGGCCGCGTATTCGCTGAGTTCGGCCTGCAGGCGTTCGTGACCGCGCATGATGAGCCGCGCGTGCCGCAGCAGCGCTTCGCCGGCGGCGGTCGCGCGCACGCCGCGCTGGCTGCGCGACAGCAACGCGACGTCGACCAGCGCTTCGAGATCGGCGAGCCGCTTGCTGACCGCCGACGGCGCGATGAACTCCCGCTCGGCCGCGCGCGCAATCGTGCCTTCCTCGCACACGGCGATGAACAAGCGCAGTGACATCTGATCGATCTGCCACATGAGCGGGCGCGTCTCGGAAAATAGAAGTGGAAAATTATGCCCGAGTGACGCGGTGACGGAGCCCGGCTTAGGGTATCCACGGCTCGCTGGCTGGGCGGGCCGGTTCGTGCGGGGGCGTCTTCGTGCCGGGGCTTCTATTACTCATATTCCGCGCCTTCTGTCATCTCTCGCCCTACAGTCAAACGAAGCTTCTCCGGCATTGCCCGGTCTTGTCCGGGTTTTTCGGTGTGGCTATGCTGGGAGGCTTGCCAGCGGCCCGAGCCCGTCTTCGTAGCAAACGGCACTGACAGCCAAGCGCCACCTCACCCGATAACAACCAGTCAAGGGCCTTCCATGTCCACCACCAGTCTGTTCTTCACCGCTGCGGGCGTCGGCCTGGCGATCGCCGCGCCGGTCGGTCCGATGGGCATGCTGTGCATCCGCCGAACGCTGACCGGCGGCCCGCGCGCGGGCCTGGCAATCGGCTTCGGGATTGCAACCGGTGATGCCGTCTACGGTTTGATCGCCGCGCTCGGTCTGGTCGGTATCTCGCAGTTCATGCTCGCGTACGACCGTCCATTGCATCTGATCGCCGGTCTGTTCCTGCTGTATCTCGGGGTGCGCACGCTGCTGCAAAAGCCCGCCACCGACACCACCAATGGCAACGGTGACGGCAAGCTCTCGCAGGTCGGCCGCGCCGGCGCGCTGCGCGCCTATGCGAGTTCGCTGCTGCTCACGCTGACCAATCCGCAGACCGTCATCATGTTCGCCGCGCTGTTCACGACGCTCGCGCCGCGCGGCGCGTTCTCGTCGACGATCGCGCTGACCACGGTCGGCGGCGTGTTCTGCGGATCGATCGCGTGGTGGTGCTTCCTCGTGACCGTGGTGTCGCTTGCGCGGCACGCGATCGGCAGCAGGCTGCGGGTCGCCATCGACCGGATCGTCGGCTTCACGCTGGCCGCATTCGGCGTCGTCGAAATCCGCCGCGCGCTTTGAGCGGAACGGGCCGCGCACGGCCGACATCGGCAGAAACCGGTAGTGGGCGGCACAGCGCGCGCGGCCCCGGTTGAGCGTGTGTTGTACGCAAGCGCGGCAGTTTTGCGACAATAGCGGCTTTCGCCGCATCGCAGCGGGCCTGTGGCGCGCTGGCCGCGACCTCCCCGCCGCACTCCGGCCGACCGCGCAGGCAGACGCAAGCACCTCGGCCCCAAAAGCTCTGGCAGCCCGCCCGCCGATCAGTCCGCTGCGTGCAATGCGCGCACTCCGTTCAACTCCACCCGACCGTCGACGGTCCGCTCAATGGCACTTCCCCACATCGATCTGCTGTACTCCGTCTCCGGCCTGTTCGTCGGCTTCCTGGTCGGACTGACGGGCGTCGGCGGCGGCTCGTTGATGACACCGATCCTGGTCCTGCTGTTCAACGTGCATCCGGCCACCGCCGTGGGCACCGACCTGCTGTATGCGGCGGCGACCAAGGCGACCGGCACGCTCGTGCACGGCCTGAAAGGTTCGGTCGACTGGCAGATCACGCTGCGCCTCGCCGCCGGCAGCGTCCCGGCGGCCACGATCACGCTGATCCTGCTGCATCGCTATGGAATGGACACGCCCGGCGCGAGCCGCCTGATCCAGATCGTGCTCGGCGCGGCATTGCTGGTCACGGCGGTGGCGCTGGTATTTCGTCCGAAGCTCGCGGCGCTCGGCGCACGCCGGCAGCGCGTGCCGAAACAGGGCCGCACGCTGGCGCTGACCATGCTGACGGGCGCGGTGCTCGGCGTGCTGGTTTCGCTGACTTCGGTGGGCGCGGGCGCGATCGGCGTGACGGTGTTGCTGCTGCTGTATCCGCTGCTGCCGACCACGCGCATCGTCGGCTCGGACATTGCGCATGCGGTGCCGCTCACGCTGCTGGCGGGCGCGGGGCACTGGCTGCTGGGTTCGATCGACTGGTCGATGCTGCTGTCGCTGCTGGTGGGATCGTTGCCGGGTATCGCGGTCGGCAGCTATCTGTCGTCGCGCGCGCCGGATGCGCTGCTGCGCAATCTGCTGGCCGCCACGCTGACGCTGGTCGGCGCGCGGCTGGTGCTGGCCTGAGACTCGGGTCGCGAACCGCTTCTCCGGCGTGGGTTATGGCCATACAGCGGCCGGATGCACTGATGCAAGCATGAGCACGAGCGCGCACATCGACGACGATGCGCGTTCGCCTCTCACCACCCGCCGCCTACTTGAAAAACCGGCAGGTCAGATCCGCCTCGAACTGCCGTATCCATTGCCCGTGCCGGTCTCGATAAGACTGCGCCCAACCGCCGCGTCGCACCGTGACGAGCCGCTCGTGCGCAGGCTCGCCGGACGTCGCGCACGCACTGATGTCGAAATGCACCGGCGTGAAACCGTGCCGCGCGCAGACCAGTTCGAAAGCCGCCCGATCGCCGATCGGCAGATCGGTATAGCGCAAAAGCGTGGTTCCCATGACGTTCGCTCCGGTTCCCATGCATCCACAGTACGCCTCGGCACACGTCAACAATGTGTCACAGCGCACGGACGGGCCGTCGCAGCGCTAAAGGCCGGGGCGCAACGGCGTCAGCCCATCATCCCCGTTTCAAAAAAGCCTCGCGTCGAAAAATAAAGGACGAAAAAAAAGCTTCGGCGAGTTGCCGAAGCCTGGCTTGCAAACCTGCATCAAGATGGCGCCTTCCGGTTTCTAGCCGGCTCCACCACCTCGCACCATCCCGATGCGCGGTTCGCGGTCAGCGTCTGCCGGATGCAGCACCGATTCGTGCCGCATGCTCATAACAGACCGATTACTGTTGCATGACCGTCAGCTTGTTCGATACCGACGACACGCCTGCAACACCCTTGGCGGCCGTACCGGCGGAGTCGATCTGGCCTTGGTCGGGCACCGTGCCCGTCAGCGTCACTGCACCGCCGCGAGCGCGCACGGCGATATTCGACACGTCGAGGCCCTGCGTTTTCGTGAGGGCGGCGCGCACCTTGCGGCCCAGCTGGTTATTCGCCCGCTTGCCGGCCTTGACGTTGGACGCCGCCGGGGAAACCGTGGCCGGTGCATCGCTTGCCTGCGCGTACACGTTGCACGCCACCACCATCGCTACAACCGAACCCAGCGTTTTCAGAAAACCGACCGATTTCATAGTTTCTCTGCTCCTTAGTTTCACATTGGACCGCATGTATTAGCGGCTTGGCTACGACTCCCGGCGACCGCTTCCGGCGCGACGCGACAAAACGCGACGCGGCGCGGCGGCGGCCGACATGGCTGCAACACGATGTGCGAGAGGCTGGAGAGGCGGGCTGCCGTCTGCCGTTTTCCGCATGCGATGGCGGGCATGTCGGACGGCGAGGAAACCCGCAAGCCGCGAAGTCTGTCGACGCGCCCGGTTCTTGTGTGTCGTGCCGGGTCGCGCCGCGCAAACGTTGGTTCGCGGCAGCGCTGCCAATTTAATCCAGGCGAGCCTGAAGCGCAAAGGGTTTAGTCGCCTGCGGGATGGCGGGTGGCTGGCGTGGACGGCTGTTGCATACGGTGTCCGGGTGTGGCGCGGGCGGCTTTGAAGTGGCGGCTACGGCATCCGCAACAGCGTCATACGATGTTCACCCGCCGTTCACCCGGCATTCATCCAGCGTTCACGTTTTGTTACGGGTTTGTCGGCGCCAGCCGCCGCGCTGCGTTCCGCCAGCGCGTGAATCTCAGGTACCATCGGCGCGACGCGCGCTGGCGCTCCGGCTGCCACCCAGGCCTGCCATGCCCGCATCGCCGGATTCACCCGCTTTCCGCACCGTACAACGCTGTCCCCGTTCACTTTCGACCGTCGCCGTCACGTCATCCGATGAAGCCAGCCACCGGCCGCAAAAGCCCTCCCCGACTCGTCGCCCGCTTCGTCGCGATCTCCTGGCGCGATCTGGCGGTGTCGTTCGGGCCGATCCTGCTGCTCGTCATCGTCGCGATCTGGGTCGCCGTGCGGCTCATCCAGCCCGCGCCGCCGAACACGCTCACCATCAGCGCCGGCCCCGAAGGCAGTACCTTCTGGAACGCCGCGCAGAAGTACAAGACCATCCTGGCGCGCAACCGCATCACGCTGACCGTGCTGTCGTCGGAAGGCTCGGTGGAAAATCTCAAACGGCTTTCGGACCCGGCCGCAAAGGTCGATGTCGGCTTCGTGCAGGACGGCATCTCGCCGGGCGCGCCGGTCAAAGGGCTGATGTCGCTCGGCAGCGTCGCCTATGTGCCGCTGGCGATTTTCTATCACGGGCCGCCGGTCATGTGGCTCTCCGAATTCAAGGGTCAGCGGCTGGCCGTCGGCGCCGAGGGCAGCGGCACGCGCGAACTGGCTCTGGCGTTGCTCAAAGCCAACGGTATCGTGCCGGGCGGCCCGACCAGACTGTTGCCGCTGTCGGGCGACGACGCCGCCGAAGCGCTGGTCTCCGGCAAGGTCGACGCGGCCTTCCTCGCGGGCGATTCGGCGCAACCGGCCGTGATGGGCAAGCTGTACCGCACGCCGAACGTGCGTTTTTACGACTTCTCGCAGGCCGACGCGTACACGCGCCGCTTCCCTTACCTGACCCAGCTCAGGATGCCGATGGGCGCGTTCGACCTCGGCAAGAATCTGCCGTCGGCGTCGATCAACATGGTCGCGCCGACCGCCGAACTGGTCGCGCGCGACTCGCTGCATCCCGCGCTGTCGGATCTGCTGATCGAGGCCGCGCGCGAGGTGCACGGCGGGGCCAGCATCATGCAGCGCGCGGGCGAATTCCCCGCGCCGCTGTCACACGATTTCCCGATCAGCGACGACGCCGCGCGCTATTACAAGTCGGGCAAGAGCTTCCTCTACCGGACGCTGCCGTTCTGGATCGCGAGCCTCGCCGACCGGCTGCTGGTGGTCGTCGTCCCGCTGATCGTGTTGCTGATCCCGGCATTGCGGATCGTGCCGGGGCTGTACGCATGGCGGGTCAAGTCGCGGATTTACCGCTGGTACGGCTCGCTGATCGCGATCGAGCGCAGCGCGCTCAGCGAACACTCGGCGGCCGAGCGCGCGTCGCTGATCGAACGGCTCGACGCGATCGAGGACTCCGTCAACGGGCTGAAGATGCCGCTTGCGTACGCGGATCAGTTTTATGTGCTGCGCGAACATATCGGCTTCGTGCGCCGGCGGCTCACGCAAGCGCGCGAGATGCAGACGGACGATGCGGACGAGGGTTCTGAAAGCAGCGACGACAGCGACGACATTGGCACGCCCAATCGGCCGCACCATCCGCAGGACACCGGCGCGAATCCTCATCCCAATCCCGGGCACGGAACCGGGACACCCGGCACGCCCCGCCAACCCGCACAGGAAGTCGCCGAGCCAGCGGCGCCAGCCACGAACGAGGCGCGCAAAGCGAACGAAGCGGGCGACGGCGGCGCAATCGCCGATACCTCCGGCACCCCCAACCCGAAAGCATATTGACCGGTGCAAGCCACGACCGCACCGCGTAAGATCATTACAATTTCGACGGTATGACAGACACACCGTCCGAAGCAGGCAATCCGGGAGACATTTATGACCGTTGGCATCGACGCCACGCAACCGCTGTGGTTTTACGACTTTGTCTCGCCGTTTACTTATCTGTTGCTCGAGCAGCACGACAAATGGCCCGGCTTCGACTACGCGTTCACACCGGTGGTGCTGAACGATCTGTATAAGCATTGGGGGCAACAGCCGGCCTACAGCGTGCCCGCCAAACGCATCTTCATGTACCGCCACGCGCTGTTCCGCGCGGAGCAACTCGGCATTCCGTACAAGATGCCGCCGTCGCATCCGTTCGATTCGATGAAGCCGCTGCTGCTCGCCACCGCCGCCGCGAATAACGACATCCAGTTTGTGCGGGAGATTTTCCGCTTTATCTGGCGCGAAGGCCGCGATCCGTCCAGCGATGCCGCGTTCGCCGAACTCTGCGAACGCGTCGGCGTGGCGGACGGTCCTGATCTGATCAAAAGCGAAGCCGTGAAGGCGCAATTACAGCGTAATACGACCGATGCAATCGGCCTGGGCGTGTATGGCGTGCCGACCTTTCGTCTGAACGAACAGTTGTTCTGGGGGGAAGACGCGCTGCCGATGGTGCTGTACTGCGCGCGTACGCCGAACTGGCTCGAATCGCGGGAAGTGAAGCGGGTGAGTTCGTTGCCGCCGGGGTCACTCGAGCCGACGACCTGAATTGGATCGTTGCGCGCGGTTTCAGCCGGGCTGCTGTTTTCAAGGAGTCACGCGGCGGGTTCGAGGTAATCAGGTAGACGGTCGGCGGCATGCAACATCGCGTCAGGTCGCCCGAGCGCAAAACATGACGCACGCGGTTCCGCACGCCCTGCCCTGCGCCCGCGCAATCGCAGCGAAACAGTCCCGCTGATGCTGGGCATACCGTCGCCGCTATGCCGCTACACCGCAAACGGGCCTAAGGTTATAAACTTTTGCGCCCCGTACGCGGGCCGTCCCGCAGGCGGCTTCGTTCGACGCTTCACCGGCCTGATCCGCCTGCACCGCCTCGCCCTGACCATGGATGACACCGCCGCCTCTCTCGACATCTGGCTCGTGCGCGTACTGCGCACGCTGCTGGTCGAGCGCAGCGTCACGCAGACCGCGCTGCGTCTGAACCAGACTCAGCCCGCGATCAGCACCGCGCTGCGCAAACTGCGCGAGACGCTGAACGACCCCATCCTCGTGCGCGGCAAGTCGGGCATGGTGCCGACCGAATATGGCGAGTCACTGCTGGCGTCCGCGCAACGCGTGCTGCGCGAAGTCGATTTCGTCGCGACGCCGCACGGCGACTTCGATCCGGGCCGCTCGCGCCGCACGTTCCGCGTGGCCGCGCCGGATTATCTGAACGACTTCTTCATGCCGACCGTCATCGCGCACTTTCGCGAAGCGGCGCCGCATGCGCGGCTCGAGATCGAATCGCTCGGACCGTTGCTCGATCACTCCGCCGCGCTCGACGCCGGTGAACTCGATCTCGTGATCGGCAACTGGCCGAAGCCCGATCCGCGTTTCGAGCGCAGCGATCTGTTCGCGGATACGGTCGTCTGTCTGATGCGCGCCGATCACCCGCTCACCCGCGTGCCGATGACGCGCGAGGCGTATCTCGCCGCGCCGCATCTCGCGCCGACGCCGTATAGCGGCGCGCGCGGCGGGGCTATCGATACGGGTTTTGCACGCGCGCGCGCCGAGCGGCGCATCGTCGCCACGCTGCCGTACTTCGGACTCGTACCGCAGACATTGCTGCAATCGGATCTGATCTTCACGACTACGCGCCGGTTCGCGGCTCACTACGCGAACATGCTGCCGCTCGCGATCGTCGAAGTGCCGATCGCGTTTCCGCGGATCAAGTGTTATCAGATGTGGCATCCGCATCCTGACCGGCCGAGCGATGTGGGCTGGCTGCGGGCGCTGATGTCCCAGGTGTCGGATGAACTGGTCGCGCGGAAAGTACGGCGCGCAAAGCGGCCTGAGCGCAGGAAGGTGGTGGCCGCTGAGGAGAGTTGACGAGTCTGCCGCGGGCGACGCGGCTCCTGAAGTGAAGCCGGCGGTAAAAGCGCGACGCGCGCACGTTCATGCCATGTGGGCTTCAGGAGCAAGCGCGTCGCATTCACGCGCGGCCAGCGTCAAGCGTCACGTCTCGCGCGGCGTATCCGGCGCGTTATATCGCATACCACGCCAACCACTCGCTCAACCTCCGCGCGCCGCCCCACTCCGCTCACTTTTTCAAGCGCGAAAGTTCCCCCTCAAACCGTCGCGCAAAGCTTCTGTATCGCGACCTGCGCCGCCATCTGCCGGCTGCGGATCTGCAATAACTCCGCGCACACCGCAACCGCAATCGCCGACGGCGCTTTATCGACGATACCGCCCACGCCGATCGGACACGTCATCTCGACGAGCCGGTCCAGTTCGACGCCACGCTCCAGCAATCGTCGCTCGAATTTCACCCGCTTCGTCTTCGAGCCGATCATCCCGAAGTACGTGAAATCGCGGCGTCGCATGATGCGTGCGGCGAGCGAAAAATCGAGCGCGTGGTTATGCGTCATCACCAGAAAATACGCTCCCGCAGGCGCGGTATCGACGATGACATCGGGCGTGTCGGTGGCCTCGATCTGCACGTTGGGCGGCGTCTCGTCGGGAAACAGTTCGTCGCGCTCGTCGACCCACTGGACCACGCACGGCAAGCTGCCGAGCAGCGTTACGAGTGCGTGCCCGACGTGACCCGCGCCGAACAGCACGATGTGCATCGGCGCCGGACGCGGCAACTGGACGGCGCTGCGCCGGCCGATCTGGATGGACGAAGAAACGTTCATGTCGATCATTCCCATCAATGCCGAACCGGCTGTTAAACGCGCGCCACGTTACGCGACTCGACGGTTGCAGCCCGCACCGCGCCGACCGCCTTGAGAATTTCCTCGCTGGTGGCCGGTGCGTTCAGCGGCGGATTGACCTTGTGGTCGCCCACCGCCGACACCGCATCGCGCACCGCAAAGAACACCGAGAACGGCAGCAGCAACGGCGGCTCGCCAGTCGCCTTCGAACGATGGATGCTGTCCTCGGCATTGCGGTTCTTGAACAGCCTGACGCGGAAGTCCGGCGGCGTATCGTTGACGGTCGGAATCTTGTACGTGGACGGCGCATGCGTCATCAGCTTGCCGCCCGCGTTCCACCACAACTCCTCGGTCGTGAGCCAGCCCATACCCTGGATGAACGCACCTTCCACCTGACCCACGTCGAGCGCGGGATTCAGCGATGCGCCCACGTCATGCAACGCGTCCGCGCGCAGCACGCGCATTTCGCCGGTCAGCGTGTCGATCACCACTTCCGACACGGCCGCACCGTACGAGTAGTAGTAGAACGGCCGGCCTTGCAGCTTCGACTGATCCCAGTAGAGTTTCGGCGTCGCGTAAAAGCCGTCCGACCACAACTGGACTCGCGCGACATACGCCTTCGCGATCACCTCTTCGAACGGCACGATCACTTCGCCTACCACCACGCGGTCATGCAGAAAACGCACTTCCGACGCGCTCACATTGCCCGCGCCGAAACGCTCGGCGGCAAACGCGGACAGACGCTCGCGCAACTGGCGCGCGGCATCCTGAGCGGCCTTGCCATTCAAATCAGAACCCGTCGATGCCGCCGTCGCCGACGTATTGGCGATCTTGCTGGTGTCCGTCGCGGTCACGCGAATGCGGTTGAAGCCGACGCCCAGTTCGTGCGCGACGACCTGCGCGACCTTCGTGTTCAAGCCCTGGCCCATCTCGGTGCCGCCGTGATTCACGAGCACCGAGCCGTCGGTATAGATGTGGACGAGCGCGCCGGCCTGGTTGAAGTGCGTCACGTTGAACGCAATGCCGAACTTGACCGGCGTCAGCGCCAGCCCTTTCTTCAGCACTTCGTTGTTCGCATTGAATTCGTTGATCGCCGCGCGGCGCGCGCGATATTCGCTGGTCGCCTCGAGTTCGTCGATCAGTTCGTGAATCACGTTGTCTTCGACAATCTGGCCATACGGCGTCTGGTTGCGCTCGGTCTTGCCATACAGATTGCGGCGGCGCACGTCGAGCGCATCTTCGCCGACCGAGCGCGCGACGTTGTCCATGATGTATTCGATCGCGAACGCGCCTTGCGGTCCGCCGAAACCACGAAACGCCGTGTTCGACTGCGTGTTGGTCTTGCCGCAGAAGCCATCGATCGTCACGTCGGACAGCCAGTACGCGTTGTCGAAGTGGCACAGCGCGCGGGTCATCACGGGACCGGACAGGTCGGCGGAAAAACCGCAGCGCGACGTCATGTCCACCGTCACGCCGTCGATCACGCCCTGGTCGTCGTAACCGACTTCATACGTGTAGTGAAAATCGTGACGCTTGCCGGTGACCATCATGTCGTCGTCGCGGTCCGGACGCAGTTTCACCGGGCACAGCAGCTTCCATGCAGCCAGCGCGGCGCAGCACGCGAACAACCCCGATTGCGATTCCTTGCCGCCGAAGCCGCCGCCCATCCGCCGGCATTCGATCAGCACGTTATGCGACGCCACGCCCAACGCATGCGCGACCATGTGCTGCATTTCGGTCGGATGCTGCGTCGAACAGTAGACGTGCATGCCGTCGTCGTCCTTCGGCACCGCGTACGAAATCTGCCCTTCCAGATAGAACTGCTCCTGCCCGCCGAGCAGCATTTCACCGGCCTCGCGATGCGCGGCGCGCGCGATCTTCGTACCGGCTTCACCGCGCGCGAGTTTCATCGGCGGCAAGACGTGCTGGTTCGCCGCACGCGCCTGCTGCGCGGTCAGGATCGCGGGCAATTCTTCGTAGACGATCTCAGCGCGGCGCGCAGCAAGGCGTGCCGTTTCGTGCGACGTCGCGACCACGATAAAAATCGGCTGACCGACGTATTGCACGACGCCGTCCGCGAGAATCGGATCGTCGCCGTGGATGATCGGGCCCACGTCGTTGACGCCGGGAATATCGTCCGCGGTGAAGATCGCGACGACGCCGGGCGTCGCGCGCACCTTGTCGAGCGCCATCGACACGATCTTCGCGTGAGGTTTCGTCGACAGACCGAGCGCGGCGTGCAGCGTGCCGGCGAGCGTCGGGATGTCGTCGGTATAAGTGGCGCGGCCGCTCACATGCAGATGCGCGGATTCGTGCGGACGCGAGACGTGGACCTGCGTGAAGTCGTCAAGCTCCTTCAGGTCTTTGAGGAACGGTTCGGCTTGCTGATTCATTGTGTTGTTCTCCGTAGGCTTCGAATGCGCGGCGCGACTCAGACGCTCACGCCAGCAGGCGCGCACGCCGCGGCAACCGCGCGCACGTCGAGCGCGCTTTTCGGCAGCGGATTGTTCGGACGCGTTTCGAGCCAGAAGCGGTACAGCGTGTTCTTCGCGGCCTCAAGACGATAGTTGCTGGTCGCGCGCATGTCGGACAGCGGCGCGTAGTCGTTGCCGAGCGCGATCATCGCGGCCTGCGCGGTGGCTTCGTGCCACTCGGCGTCACGCAGCACGGCTTCGGCGTGCGTCGCGCGTTTGGATGTCGCGGCCATGCCGCCGAACGCAATGCGCGGCTCGCGGATCACGTTGCCGTCGGCGATAAACGAGAACGCGGCGCACACCGCCGAGATATCGGAGTCGAAGCGCTTCGACAGCTTGTAAGTACGGAATTGCAGGTTCTGGCGCGCGCCGGTGCGCGTCGGCACCTTGAGTCCGACGACGAACTCGTGCTCGGCCATATCCTTCTTCTGATACGCGAGGTACAGGTCTTCGAGCGGCATCTCGCGCTCGATCTCGCCGCCGCGCACGATCACGCGCGCTCCCAGCGCGATCAGGCCAGGCATCGAATCGCCGATCGGCGAACCGTTGGCGATATTGCCGCCGAGCGTGCCCGCATTGCGGATCGGCAGCGACGCGAAGCGTTGCCACATTTCGTTAAGTTCCGGGTACTGCTTCGCGATTTCCGCATACGCTTTTTCGACGCTCACGCCCGCGCCGATCTCGATCCAGTCATCGCCGGTTTCGAGCTTCTGCAATTCCGCGATCTGCCCGACATAGACGATGTTGCCCAACTCGCGCATCAGCTTCGTGACCCACAAGCCGATGTCCGTGCTGCCCGCGAGAATGCGCGCGCCGGGCTCGGCCTGCTTGAGCTTCGCGAGGGCGTCGACGGTACGCGGCGCGGCGAACTGCTGGCCCGCGTGCTGGTAGTGAAACGTGTCCTTGCGTTCGAGCGTGGCGAGCTTATCGGCCAGGGCTGCAACATTGACCGGCGCTTTCGGAGCCGGCGCTTCGAACATGCGCACGGCCGCATCGACGATCGGCCGATAACCGGTGCAGCGGCACAGGTTGCCGGTCAACGCGTTGCCGATCGCTTCACGCGACGGCACGGTTTTGTTCGCGCAGCTCTGTTCGTGGCCGTGCTTTTCGTACAGCGACCACATCGACATGATGAAACCGGGCGTGCAGAAACCGCACTGCGACCCATGGCATTCGACCATCGCTTCCTGCACCGGATGCAGCGAGCCATCCGGCTGACGCAAGTCCTCGACGGTGAACAAAGCCTTGCCGTCGAGCGTCGGCACGAACTGGATGCACGCGTTGACCGCCTTGAAGTCGACCCCGCCCGCCGCGTTGCGCTCGCCGAGCACGACCGTGCACGCGCCGCAGTCGCCTTCGGCGCAGCCTTCCTTGGTGCCGGTGCAATGCGCGTCTTCGCGCAGATACTGGAGCACCGTGCGGGTGACGGGCGCGTCCTTGATCTCGCGGATCGCGTTGCGGTGGTAGAAGCGAATCGGCTCAGTCATGTCTCTTACTCTCGTTTGTTCTGTGTCCGTGCGGAATGCGGATGGGCGGACGTGCTGCGGTGACGATTCGAAAATTATCACCGTCAATAAAACCAACCCATAGCTCGGATCGCATGCGGGACATATCCGCAAAACGATATCGAGATAGATTTGGAAGCCGATGAGCTTATGTCGAAATGGAATTTTTGCCGTATTTTTTAATTTTTTACAGATTGACGGCCAGCCTGGATAAGCGTTTTTTGCAAGTTCGCGGGAGATCGCGGGTCAATAGAAGAGGTTTTGCCGCGCAAAACTCCCCACTATAAGAGTCCAAAAATCCTGATTGGTGGGATTAAAAATTAAGCAAACCCTGCAAGAGAATCGGTTCCATGGGAAAATCACGGCTTCCCGCCGTTTTCAAGTCTCGTTTTCCCCATGTCCACCGACTCCGCGCCACCTCGCAGCGAATTTGCGACGACCCTGCAGATCATTCCGGTCGTTTTTTTCACGTTTCTTTGCTACCTGACCATCGGCATTCCGCTCGCGGTGCTGCCGGGCTACGTCCACGGCGACCTCGGTTTTAGCGTCGTGCTCGCAGGCGCGGCGATCAGCGTCCAGTATCTGGCGACGCTCGCATCGCGCCCGCTAGCCGGCCGTTCGGCGGATACGCTCGGGCCGAAGCGCACGGTGTCGATCGGCCTGATGGGTTGCGGCGCAAGCGGGGTTCTGCTGCTGCTCGCCGTGCTGTGCGGACGCTGGCCGGTGGTGAGCCTCACGCTGCTGGTGCTGAGCCGGCTGGTGCTGGGTTTCGGCGAAAGCCTGTGCGGCACGGGCGCGATTCTATGGGGCATCGGCCGGGTCGGCGTTCACCATAACGCCCGCGTGATCTCGTGGAACGGCATCGCCACTTACGGCGCGCTGGCCATCGGCGCGCCGCTCGGCGTCGCGATTTCACACTCGGTCGGTTTTGCGGCGCTGGGCATTCTGGTGATCCTGCTCGCGGCGCTCGGCTTCTACCTGGCTCGTCCGATTGCGCCGGTGCCGATCGTCCATGGCGAGCGGATGTCGTATCGCAGCGTGTTCACGCGCGTGTTGCCGCATGGTATCGGCCTCGCGCTCGGCTCGGCCGGCTTCGGTTCGATCGCCACTTTCATCACGCTGTTCTACGCGGCGAAAAACTGGCCGAACGCGGCGTTGTCGCTGACGGTGTTCGGCACGCTGTTCATCGGCGCGCGCCTGCTGTTCGCCAACACGATCAAGACCTACGGCGGCTTTCGCGTCGCGATTGCTTCGTTCACGTTCGAATGCGCGGGTCTGCTGATGCTGTGGCTCGCGCCCGAGCCGCATATCGCACTGGCCGGCGCGGCGCTGACCGGCTTCGGCTTCGCGCTGGTATTTCCGGCGCTCGGCGTCGAAGCGGTCGGGCTGGTGCCGCCCGCCAGCCGCGGCGCGGCATTGTCCGCGTATTCGGTGTTTCTCGATTTGTCGCTGGGGATTACCGGGCCGCTCGCCGGGTATATCGCCGGTGAATTCGGCTATGGCTCGGTGTTTCTGTTTGCGGCGATTGCCGCTGCGGCGGCGGTGGGTTTGTCCACCGTGCTGTATCTGCGTCACGCGAAAATGACGAACATGCCCGCTGCGCTGTAAGCGCACCGGCATTCACCGCGCGCGAAACCTCACCGGCTCGCGCGCGGACGGCGGCTCAATCGATGCCGCCTTCAATCGGCCTCTGTCGCCATCTCTGCCTTGATCGGCTGCTGCGACTGCGCCCTCACCGCGATCTGCCCGTGGTTGATTCTCGCCGACACGCGGTACACGCCAATCAGCATGAACAGTTCGGTCGCGGCGACCGAGCAGGCGGTGCCGACACCACCCCACAGATAAATCGAAATCGGCGCCTGAATCAGGTGAAACAACGCGCCGTAGACATAAATTCGCTTCAGCAAAGACTGATTGCCCGACGCGATGATCGTGAGCATCACCTGCGTGGTGGTCATGCCGACAATCGCCGGGACGAACACGAGAATTCGCAGAATCCGGAAGGTCTCGCCGAATGCCTCGCCGAGAAACCGGCCGACGAACCATTCGCCCAGCACGGTGAAGCCGACCAGAATCAGGATCGCCGAGGCGGCAAACGCCAGCATGAAGCCACGGTTGACCTTGTGCACATACTCGCGGTCGCCGTTCTCATACGCGACGCAGATTTTCGGAAAGAACGCCTGGATCGCGGGCGCCGTACACGCTTTCAGCGCGTTGGTGAGGCGCTCGGCCGCGACGTAATAGCCGACCGCGCCGGGGCCGCTGATCATCCGCAGCATGATGACGTTCGCGTACATGTACACCGACGTGAGCGCCGAGCCGAGGAAGATGTGATACGCGTCTTTTGCTTCGGCGATCACGTCGGCGAAACTCACGCGGAAATTCAGCAGGATCTCGCGCTTCCACATCAGATGCGCAGTCAGGATCAAGCCGCAGACGAACATCGGCGCATATTGCAGCGCCGCCGCCAGAACGACGTCGTCGTGACCTTTGACGAACAGGAACAACGGAATCAGACACGCGATGCGGGTCGCCAGCAAGGTGCCCGCGAGAATCGGCAGCCGCTGCGTGCCTTCGTAGAAGCACCCCGGCACGACGACACCGCCCCAGATCACCAGCGAGCCGAGCAGCGCCGCGCCCCGCTCCTGCGACGTCATGTGACCGGCAAAGGTCCAGCCGACCAGCACGATCGTGCAGAGCACGCCGAGAATCGCGCGGCCGATCGTGGTCGACCAGTAAATCCGGTTCACGACTTCCGGCTGTTCGATGTTGACGGCGACCTTACGGGCGCTGCTCAGCCCAAAACCGAAATCGACGACCACCAGCAGGATCTGCGCAATCGACTGCGCGTAGCCGATTACACCCAGCCCGGCTGGCCCAAGTACGTGGGACAAATACGGCAACGTGACCAACGGCAGCACATAATTGAGCGCGTAGACCGAATAGAGAGCAATGATTACGTTTCTCGTCGACACAATTCGTCCCGTTTCCAGATCCTCGTCACGCCAATCCGCTCGAATAGTTTCATTTCTATCGGCACCCGCGTGTCGCTTCTCAAGTTGAAAAAACAGAATAGGACACGAAGCACGGCTCGTTCAGTGCAATGTCAATTCTGTTATAGCGATCCTCGGACGGATTCGCGGAAAGCACAGCGCTTTTCACCGCATTTCCAAGCAGATTGTTGACCACTGTTTTGTAACCGCTGTCGGTGCCGTTGGTCGCGAACAGGATCTCGGCGAGCGACGCATGCGCTTCCGTGACCGCGCGCACCATCACACGACCGGACGAACGGCGCAGCACGTTGATCTGGGTCTGCGCGACCGCGCCCGACACGGTCTGGTCGCCGCAATGCAGCGGCGACGCCACACCGCCCTGTTCAAATCCGACACCGAGATTCATCCGATGAACCAGGTCGGCATCCTTGCCGCCCGCAATCGCGCCACCGCCGGGATAATCCTTGTTGAAACCGGGGATCGAATCGCCCGCGCGGTCGCCGTGATTCGAATGAATCACGATGCCATTCAGCGGCGTGCTGCCCGAAGGCGTCGTGCTGCCGTACACGTATTGCGGGCCGTCGCAGCCGTCGTTCGAGTCGTCTTTGCCGGGGCGAAACCGGTTGCCGACAATCGTCGCGCCCTGCTGATAATCGATCTGAATCTGACAGCTTCGGCCAGGAGGTACGTCGAGATACGAAACGTGCCCCGGCTTCGAGAAATTCCAGCGGCCCAGCGAGCCGTTGCCGCCGCAGCCGTTCCGCGAAAAGTAATTGCCGGTGACCGTCTTGCCCCAATGGCCGCTCTGCATGCACAGGCCCGCAAATCCGTTGCGGTCGAATACCGCGCCAGTGACAACCGACTCCGCGCCCATGATCACGCCATGGCGCGCATTCCATTCCCATCGTCCGCCGATCACCTGCCAGAAGTTGTCGACCAGATCGGCACCGGCCGTGTGACAGAACATGCCGATGCAATTGATCAGCGAGCCGTCGGTCATCGTGTTCGAATAGAAACCGCGGTCGCACATGTACGCGTAGCAGCGCTCGAGCGTTGCCACGGTGCCCAGTTCGAAACCGGAGCGCGGGAATCCGATGACGGTGCAATGGCGCGCGGAGCTGGCCGTCTTCATGTGAATTCCGATCGGCGTATTACCCGTGCGGGCCGGATAATTGGCCATGTGATAAATCACCAGCGCGTGATGAGCGGGCCGTACCTGAATATGTTCGACAGTCGCGGATTCATTCAGATTCAGAGCCGCCGCCGTCGCACCTTTGCCCGCATCCTGCCGCTCCAGAACCGTCGCGCCCGATTCGACACCGGTAATCACCACGTATTCGCCGCCGCCGTCGCCGCGCAATCGCTGGCCGACCGCGGTAATCAGGTCGCCTTTATATCGCCAGATGCCGCGCGGCAGATAAAGTCCGCGTGCGCCGCTCTGCAATGCCGCTCTCAGATCGTCGCCGCAATCGTAGTCGGACGTGCCGCTCTGGATCGCCGCGAATCTTCGCGGATCGACAAAGCGCGCAACGCTGATTTCCTGTCCCGCGACGATGTCGCTGAGCGTTTTCAGATAGCTGGGCGCGGCCGGATCCGGGAACGGATGGCCTTGCACATACGCGGCGACTCGCTGGATTTTCACGTCGTGGGCCACGCCGTCGCGAGCAATGCTCAGCGCGTCGCTGCCCGACAGATGATCGGTCATTACGGGCGCTGCGTTTGCGCCGGTCAGTGCATTCCGTCCGCCTGGCGCATTGGTCGATGCGCTGACGAGACGCGTGTCGGCTATCGCTGCGCCGGCCCCCGCCAAGCCGCCGAGCAGGAAACTTTTTATCGCCTGCCGCCGGGTCTTCACCCCTTCGCCCCCTGGCATACCTTCTTCTCCTTTTCTCACCGCTCGACCGTCAATCCGCGGTCTGCGGCTGCTCCGGTGTCGGCAGCGTATCGAGCACGGCGGGCCGGGGCTTGCTGCCGCGCATCAATCCGTTCACGCCTGGCGGCGTAAAAAGCGGCACGCGATATTTGCGGCTGAAGCGCCAGAGGCTATTCATGTGCCGCCGGCCGGCCTTGCTCAGGAAACCCGACGCGGAAGCCCGTTGATGTTCGTGAGTCAACCGTGCGCCCGGCACGCAGACCACGCGATACCCGGCTTGCCAGATGCGTGCGCAGATATCGACGTCTTCCATATACAGGAAGAAGTGCTCGTCCATGCCGCCGAGATCCGCCCACAGGCTGCGGCGAACGATGAAGCCCGTGCCCACGACCCAGTCGGCTTCGAACGGCGTGCCGTCTTTCCACGCTTCGCGCATCAGATGATGGTCGATGCGGCGCTTGAACGCTTCGAGCTTACCCAGCGGCAGACGTCTGCTCAGAATGTCGAGCAACGAATAGAAACGCCGTGCGGAGAATTGGCGCTCGCCGTCGGGATAGATCAGATCGAGACCGACCAGGCCGACATCGCTCTCGTTCCTCAACAGCGCCACGACTTTTTCCAGCGACGGATCGACGAAGTACGTATCGGGATTCAGCACGAGCACCAGGTCCCGCACGCATCCGACCATGCCGAAGTTGACGCCCGCCGCGAAGCCGCGATTCAGCGATGCCCGCACGAGCCGCACGCCCGGCGGCAATGTCTGCTTCAGAACCGCGAAGGAATTATCCGTTGAAGCGTTATCTACGACGACGATATCTTCGTGGCTGGCAATCGACGAATCCAGCACGGACTGCACACAATTCCTCACTAACGCTGGCGTGTTGTAGTTCACGATGATCACGCTAAACGTTCCGACTAAGCTCATACTTACCTCCCGCAAGACATCAGGCATTACTCAGGAATTCCAATGACCGGACTGCACTTTCACTTTGGTGAAAAGCGCCGCGCTCAGCGCGCGGTAAGACAGCAATTCCATTCAGGCAACTACGGACGAACGCAGCTATTGCGCTCGACGTGATACACCTGAGAAATCGAAAACCGGCAGCGTCATCAGGATGAATACAAAAGGAATTACTTCTATCGACTGATAGAAAAGCGTTTGAAACAGGGCAGCCCATATGCAAACCGATAATTTGCTTTCCTGACTAACCAGTTTCGTAATCGATATGAGCATGCCGAAGTAGAAGATGCTTCCCAGCAAGCCGATGTTCAGTAGTTGTTGAAGCAGACTCGACTCGACAATGCCGTATTGCTGTTTCAGCGAATCCGACGCCGAGTTCGTGATAAGGCCAAAGTACGAACCGGCAATCACGTTGATCGGCGAAGCGAGCGACTTGGCCTTGTCCCAGGCTTCCGTGCGGCCGTCGTTGCCATCCGACTCGAGGTTGGTTGCGCCGGTCACCCGTTGCGTGCCGGTGCTCAGAATGCTGTCGCCTCCGTTCGCTCCGCCGAGCACGACCATCGCCGCGCTGGCTAATCCCGCGACAATGATCAGCTTGGCGTGTTTGGAAACGAAGCGCGCCGGCTCGCGGATAAATGCAAATCCAAATGTGGCCAGGATGATCAGCATTCCGCTTCGGGACAGTGCCGAGAAGATGCACGCGGACAGCACCAGGCAGGCAATCGCCGACAACTTTCTCTTCGACACCAGGTAGTCGACTCCGCACAGCGACGCAATCAGTGCAACGAATAGCGGGTAATGCAGATAGCTGCCTGTTAGAGACGGGCTGCGCAGATTGTCGAAGCCGTAAGTCCAGCCCGGCAACTCGATCGGAAATGCGCTGCGCTGCTGCAGGAATGCAACCCCGCCCTGCATCAGCCCCACCAGCACCAGTCCGGCGTACGCGACCCCGGGCCGTATAAAGCGCTTCTTGTAGTTCGAGATCGAATAGAAATAAATGAAGATGGTGAAGACGAACAGGAACAGGTAGGAACCGCCAATTTCACCCGTCTGCGCAAGCGTGATTACGATGGAAAGAACGATCGAGAAGATCAGTCCCACCACCAGCCAGAACGAGCCCACCCCTTCGCGCCGGAAATAGGAACTCAATGCCGAAGGCGACACGTACCACATCAGCAGAACGACGATGCCGCCGACCTGCACGAGATACGCCGCATTCTTTCCTATCGCGTACTCCAGCACTCCGCGAATCGAGCAGAGCACGACTGCGAGCAAATAGACGATCGTTGCGAGCATGTCGTTTTACGCCTGGAGGGCTTCGGGGGCGACGACGTCCTGCATGCCGCCCAGATAGATTCGTTCGACGACATCGGCAAACTGGTCGATCTCGCAGACGTTGAGCAGATTGCCGTCGCGCTCAATGCCTTCTGCGCCCAATGGCGTCGACACGACCGGCAGTTGGGCCGCGAGCATTTCCAGTGTTTTGAGCTTGATGCCCGCACCCGACAAAAGAGGCACCACGCCAATATCCGCCGCTTCGAAATATTTACGCGGATCTTCGACGAAACCGGTCACGCAGATGTCGTCGCTCGCGAGGCGCTTCACGCGTTCGCCAGGATCGGAACCCACCACGAACAGCTTGAGTGGAAGGCCGCGCCGACGCAGCGGCAGGAAAATCGTTTCAACGAAGTTCAGCACCGCTTCTTCGTTTTCCCTGCGCTTCATCGCACCCCAGAACAGGATGTTTCCTTTCTTAACGGTGTCTTTCGAACGCCGGAGATCTTTCAGGAACGCGGGCATCGCAATCGGAATGACTTCCAGCGAATTAACGCCGGGATAAAGTCCCTGCACGAGTTGCGCATCCTTATTCGACAGCACCAGTACCTTGTCCGCCAGTTTCAGCAGACGTTGTTCGAATTCGAACGTCTGTTTCAGGAACATGCGCCCTTCAATACTCTTGAGTCGCAGCACCACCTGAAGCAGTACGTCGTGCATGCCGAGCACGATCTTGATACGGTTGCCGAACCGGCGGCGCAGATCGATCACATACGAAAAGCACTGCGAGAACTCCAGCCGTACCGTGTCGTACTGATTCTTTTCGATCAGATCGCAAATGAAATTGCTGATCGCCTTGGTGTGCCTCGTAAAGAAACGCGGCGCGAAATGAAAGGGGTCCGCGAGAAACGGAGGAATCAGGTCGAGCGTCTTCACATATCTGATGTGAACCTCGCCCACGTGCGCCCGGAATTCGATGTCCTTTTCTTCAACCGGAAGACGTGAAATAAGCACCACGTCGACCTCGGATTCCGCGCTGATCTGGAGCAGATGTTCGTAAGCCAGACGATGGCCCGCTTGCGGCGCGTTTTTCTGAGGCAGAAAAGACGTGATAAATAACTGTTTCATCCGAATAACCCCTTGCGTCGCCGGCAGACATTCAGCGCTCGCTGCTGAATGCCGCCTTCGACTAGCGTGTTCGAATCAGGCACAAGTGCCCGCTTCACGGCTTCGTATCGATTGCCGCGTGAGCCGGTGGTCCGGCTTTGTCATTGGTATGGCTTGTAGATGTAATTCGCGTAGCGGTAGCGTCCGTAGCCGTAGCTGTAGCGTCCCGGCCGCGAACGCAGACCGTTGACGATCACCCCGCGAACCGGCAGACCGATCTTCTCCAGTTGCCGGGCGGACTCACGCAACTCGCCGACGCCAGTGGTCCCCTGACGGGCAACGAGGAACGTGGTGCCCGCGACGCAGGCAAGACGCAGCGCATCCGCAGCCGACAGAACCGGCGGCCCATCGAGCAGCACGACGTCGTAGCCCGACGCAATGCGCGTGAGCATCGCTTCGAGTTTCGTGCTCGACAGCACGTCGCTCGGGCTTGCAACCTGACGACCGCTCGCAAGGAAATCGACACCCGGGAAACGGGTCGCGCGGATCACTTCGTCGGGGCGCGACGTGCCTTCGATCAGGTCCGACAAGCCGGGGCCGCGATCGCCACCCAGGTGGCGATGCAACAGGCCGCGGCGCATGTCCGAATCGACCAGCAACACACGCTTGCCCGATGCGCCGACCACTGCGGCAAGATTTAGCGAGACGAACGATTTACCGATGCCGGGGGTCGGGCCCGTGATCAGCACGATGCGATTGCGGGCGCGCATCATCGTGAATTCAAGTGCTGTGCGGAAGCCGCGCAGACTTTCGATTGCCGGATCGATCGCCGCTTCGCCGGCCAGCACGAGGCTCTTCGAATCGGAGCGCAAACGGTTGGTCGCGAATTTTTCTTCCTGGCGGCTGAACGGAACGCTCGCGTACACCGGCAGGTCGGTGCGCAATTCGACTTCGTACGGATCGTCGATTGCGTCGAACAGACGTTGACGCGCGAGCGCTGCAATGCAACCGGCAAACAGCCCGATCATTGCCGCCGCGAGAATGACCAGCAGCGGCTTCGGCCGCACCGGCGAATCAGGGGGCACCGCGCCGTCGACCACCCGGACATTGCCGACCTTGCCCGCGCGAATCAGTTTCAGTTGCTCCAGCGTGTTGCTCAACGACGAATCGAGTTCGGTGCCGACCTGCACGTCACGTTGCAAACGCAAGACGTTCTGTTCGAGCGGCGGCAACGCTTCCGTCCGGTTGGCGAGTTGCGAGGCTTCCTGTTGCGCGGCCGCCAATTGCGCGTCGATCGACTGAACCGCCGGATGCTGCTCGGTAAAGCGCGAGAGCAACTCCTTGCGCTTCTGTTCGAGTTCGGCACGGCGCGTCTGCGAAGCAACCGACAGTTGCAGCAGGCCGGTCGCTTCTTCACCGAGATCGATCGTGCCGTGTTTGGCGCGGAAGTTATTGAAGCGCGTTTCCGAATCCGACAATTGCTGTTTCAACGTCGGCAATTGCATTTCGAGGAACTGGATCGAACGCTCTGCTTCTTCCGATTTACGCTTGACGTTCTGGCTGACGTACTCGTTGGCAATCGCGCCGAGAATTGCCGCGACTTTCTTCGGATCGCTGCCTTCGAGCGACACACCGATAATGTCGGACTCCTTGCCCTTTTCAGCAATCGACAACTGGCTACGCAGTTTCTCCGTGGTCGCCAGAGCGGAGAAGCGCCGCAGCTCGAACGTGGCGCCCGGCTTTGCGTCGATCTTCGCGACCATCAGCGCGAGCGGGCCGTAAGGCGTCGTCGCGTTCAGCATTTCGCCGACCGTGCCGCGCAATTTGATCTTGCCGTACTGGATCTGGTACTGATCGCCCTCACCCATTCTCAATACGAAAGGGCGGTCGTAAAGTTCTTCCGGCACGTCGAACGTCGGGACGTTGATGCTTTCGTTGCCGAACACATAGCCGTGCGGTCCGGGCGTCGACAGGTTTTCGGAATGCCGGCCAAGCCAGCGTCCGATCAGCGGGAAATAACGCGGCGTGGCTTCGATGAACAGATTCAGCTTGTCGACCGCGCGACCTACCACCATGCGCGAGCCGAGCACCTGAGATTCGCCGGACGCCGCCGTCTTGACATCGAACATCGCGGAGACATCACCCACCACGTTCTTGGTCGACGTATTCGTGTTCTGTTCGACCTGCACGAGAACGTCCGCGCGGTACACGGGCTGCGAGAAAACCGCATATCCCGTACCGATGACGAGCGCCACGGCCGTCGTGATTGCAATCATCTTGCGGCTGTCATAGAGCGCGTCGAGATAATTGGCTAACCGCGCCGGGCGATATTCGTCTGATTCCCTACTATCGACCGGTGCGCTGTTTCGGTTCATGCTCGTTCTCCGTTAGTCGACGATTTGCTGTGAAACCCCGTGAAGCCAGTAATAAAATTGGTCGCCTCGGTTACATCATCGGCAAATCGGTGGAAATCCGATGTGGGATTGCGCACCTCCCCGTCGATTTAATTGAAAAAACCGTCGACAGGTCCGTACGGCGTGGATGAAACACGCCACATCATCAGTTTTGTGTCATACCGCCTATGCTATTTCTCGTCAGTTTCCTAACATCCAATCAAAAGCTTTAATATGGATGACGAAACATTCTCATTCGACCGGTTCCCGCTAGTTGCGCATTTGCCCGCTTCCGGCTGTTCGAATGAGAGATCAATTACTCAACTGCATGCAGCCGGACCGAAAATGAAAAAGCTCCTCGTACCTGCCCTGCTTTTATCTCTGGCGTTATCTCTGGCCGCTCAGGGCGCGTCGGCTCAAACGGAAACGAAGCCGGTAAAGCCCGACCCGCGCGCCACGGTGCCACGCTACGCGGCGCCGTACGTCAAACGTCAGGCGCAGCTCGAAGCCATGACCCCGCGCCCCGACAACGTAAAAAATGCCTATGGCGCCGACACGGCCTTATCGCCGAACGCGAACGGTAGCTATCTTCCGCCGCCCATTCGCATGAATTCGTCAGTCAATGGTGTTAAACGCAAACTCCCGCGTGTCCAGCAAACTTCCAGCAAGACTGCCGTGAAGGCATCGGATGCGTTGTACGGCAATGATCAATGGAGTTCGGAACAGACCTACGCGGATCCCAATGCGGCAAGTCCCTATGGCGTGCGCTAGTTATTGCGCAGAAGGAGGGGAAAGCCGGATCCAGCTCTTGTCGCCAGCGGGTGGCCGCATTGCCGATGCGGCCACCGCTAATCCGGCGTGCCGGCAATGAGATCCCAATGAACCGCGTCTGGTCTGTCTCTTCGTTCCAGTCGAGCGTTCATGCCTTACATGTAGCGTTTTTCTGCGTCTCTCACACGTCGCCGATCCATTGACAATACGAAGCTGACTATCGTCAGCTTCAGGATCGCTCGCAATAATTAACAATTCTCGTGGGACATAGTAGTCAGTGCGGCAGTCAATGGAACGTTCGGCAGCGCACACAAAATCCGATTGACGCACTGGCTTGAATCAGACGATTGTGCTGTCATCAAACCGACTCATCCGATCAAATGTGTCTGCCGTTCCCCGACTTTGCCGCTGCGCTCACTGCGCGGCGCTCAGCTTGTCCGCGAACTGGTTCATCGACCCGTGGCGCACGGAAGGCGTCGCATCTTCGCCGATGTGCATGATCTCGGCGAGTCGCTGCACGTAACGTTCCGGCAGGTATTCACCGAGTTCGTACTTGCGTTGCGGCTCCGCCAGATGCATCGCCAGTTGATCGAGCGCGGAGCGCAGGCTCTCCGGCTTCGAGAGGAATTTGATCTTGTTGCCCACGGAGTCGGCGGTCACCGCCATGCTTCCGCCATCGTGAACAAGCGCGGGCATGCCGAGCATGGCAGCTTCGATAATGACCAGTGGCGCAT
The DNA here is from genome assembly GCF_900099835.1 of Paraburkholderia fungorum. Lineage (NCBI taxonomy): Bacteria > Pseudomonadati > Pseudomonadota > Betaproteobacteria > Burkholderiales > Burkholderiaceae > Paraburkholderia > Paraburkholderia fungorum. Next base: position 934,564 of record NZ_FNKP01000001.1, on the reverse strand, counting down.
TCTCCGCGCCCACCGACGGCACGACGACCGCGTCGGCAAAGCGACGCATCTCCGGGAACAGTTTTTCTTGCGGCAGGCTGCCGAAGAAAATCAGTTTTCCGCGTTGAATCAGCGACGCAAAACGTTGCTCGATAGCCGCGCGATCCGGGCCGTCGCCATAAACACCAATCGAGTCGATACGTTCGAAGTTCTCCCCATCGGCCAGTTCGATGAATTGCGCAAGGCCCTTCTCCTGCGAAATCCGGCCGACGAACGCAATGTTGAAGCTCTCCTTGCCGTAAGCGGTCAATGGCGGCAGCGCCAAAGGCACCGACGAAGGATTCAGCACGAGCGCCGTATTGTTGATCCCGCTGCGATGCAGCGCTTCTTCCATGAAGGCGCTAGGACAGAGAATCTTGTCGAATACGCGCGCCGGCTGATAGGCCGCGCGCAACGCGTGCCAGTACACCTTCGTCAGCAGATCGTGCACGTGACCTTTAGGCGTGGGCCGACGCAGGTACGACGCGCGCGTGCGCAAAGCCTCGATCGGAAAAATGACCGGGCGGCCATTGTCGAAATACTGCAGCGCCGGGTTGTAATAGACGAGGTGGTAATCGTGGCACGTGTGATAAGCGCGATAGCCGAGCTTGCGCTTATAACGGGCAATCACGCTCAATACAGAGGGCGACAGCGCGTTATGGTAGTTGTGCAGCATGATCCGGTGCGGCCGGAATTCGAGAATGGCTTCTTCGAGCGCGCGCGCGGCGTTGAGATTCCACGAACGTTCCCACTTGGTCTTGCCGATCGAATAGCGCAGATCGTCGAAACGCTCGACGTCGACATTCGGCAAAGTCGCCAGCAGGTCTGCGGATTGTTGATAAACGACCTCCGCGCCGCCCATTTTCGCATAATCGTTAATCACTAAAACTCTGCAGCGCTGCATGTTTATCCCCTTTCTGAAGCGGTCAACCGTTCACGCCACACACGGCGTGAACGGTTGGAATCGAATGTCCTGACGATATTAGCGAGTCGCATCTGGCGGCAATGTCTGCCAGCGCACGCACTGCGGCACGACAGCCGCGACTGATCAGAATTGAGGAAAACGGCCGTTCCAGCCGCCGCCTTCTCTCATATAGCGAAGGAAAAGCGGTATGCCGGTCAATTGCGCGGCGAAGCGGGTGATCGATGCGGAGTCGTCGACGATGATCGTCGGCAGCCGGTACGGGTCGCTATTCTGATCGCACCAGCCGATGTCGCAGGTGCGCGCGCTTTTGAAGCCCGCCGCCCGCACGAGCGCCACTTCACGCTCGCCGTAATTGCCGTTGGGATAAGCAAAGTGTTCGCACGAATCGCTCAGCAGCGCTTCGATCTCATGCTTGCTTTCGCCGATTTCGGTAGCGGCTTCCGTGTAGTTGCAACGCGTCAGCACAGGATGAAAACGCGTATGAGCCTGAAAATCGACGTACGGGCGCATCGCTTCCATCTGTTCGACGCTCAGGCCCGTCGGATGATTGTCGGCGTCCTGCTGATAGCCGTTCGCTTCCAGCTCGGCGAGACGCTCGGCATTCGTCATCCGCTTGAGGCGTTCGTGACCGGCTTGCACCGAACCGGGATGCAGCCACCAATGCGCGCGCGGACGCCCGACAATGCGGCTGCATAGAAAGATGGTCGGCCGAACGTTGTGCTTGATGAAGATGGGCAGCAGCGCTGCGTTGCCCGCGTGTCCGTCGTCGAGCGTGATGGCTGCGCGGCGGCGGCCGGTGCTGGGCGCGGTGGCCTCAGTCAGCGGCACGAGATCGCAGATCTTGCGAAGATAGGTGAGATGCCGGTCGAGCGTCTGCGGATCGGGGTCGTGATATAGCAGCACTGCGACGCGATCGCGCCATAGCCATGCGCGTGTGAGCCGCGCCAATCCCGTCACGATGACGAGGCCCGCGAGCATCTCCTTGACTAGTGCTTTACCCCGTTTCATATTGCCCTCCACTCCGAGTACCCGGAGATCCTGGTGCCGCCATGATTACGCCTGGTCTCGTTATGGTCTGGTACTTCGGCAACCACGCACTGTGCGCAATTAGCGCAAATACCGCAGCATCATTCGCCGGTTCGCTCGGGCATGGGGGCGTCGGCCGCGGACCACATCGTTTCGCGCGCGCCCGCCTTCAACGAACCTGCAATATGCCGCGCCACCGTAGGCGACGCGTGCTTGGTGCCGTAGACAAACCGCATGACCGGCCCGAAGCTGTGCGCCGAAGCCGGTCCGATTACATAGAGACCAGGAACCCGTGTCTCGTAGTGGGACGTGAGTTCCGGCATCCCGCCATTGACGGAGATAGTGTCCACGATTTCTTTTGAAAGAAATGTGTGCTGCCTCATATCCGTCCTGAAACCGGTCGCGGCAATAACGTGATCGGCGCTGACGATCGACTCGTCGTTGCCTTTCGTCACACGTAGCACGACCCGTTCGTTTTCGATCGAAGCGGATCGCACCACGGCATTGAACGAGATTTGCACTTTGTCGACCACACGATCGTGCAGCCACCACGCACCGGACGCGCCGTACGATTTCTCCATGATCAGCTTGCGCCAGCCGTTGTCGAGCATATGAAACAGCTGCGGACATTCGGACAGGAACAGCGAGCGCCAGCCGCGCCCGAGTCCAGCGTCAGGGCCTTTTATTCTCGACAGAAGATGACGCCCCATGCGTGGCCGGTTGTGCCATACCACGCCGGATTCGCGCATCAGCACGTGAACGCGCGAGCCCTGCTCGTTCAGCAACGCGGACAACCCCAGCGCCGACTGACCGCCACCGACGATCACGACGTCCTTGCCGCGCGCCCAACCGAGCGGTCCGTAGATTTCCGAGTGGGTAGCGTAGCGTTCGGGCAGCCCCTGCAACGCGGGCGGAGTCTGCGCAAAGCCTTTGAGTCCGAGCGCCACGACCACCTTGCGTGCGACGAGGGAGCGGCCATCGCTCAGCGACAAATGAAATTGTCCGTCGACACGCTTCAATCCCGCGACATCGACCGACTGGATTTCACCGACAAGATTCTGCTGAAACCATTGTCCGTACTCGACGAATGTCTCCAGCGGCAGCGCCATGCCCATCGGCTCATACGGCAGATGCTTGAGACGGCAATAGTCTTCCAGACTGAATCCCGCTCGCGGCGCGTGAAGGCTCGACGCGAACGCTTCGGAGCGCAGCATCATGCCGGGCGGCATCAGGTCGCGCCACGCCTGCATCGGCTTGCCGAGAACCTGATGGGCGACGCCCGCGGCCTTCAGGTGTGCAGCCAGTGACGACCCATAGGGCCCCGCGCCAATGATTGCGGTGTCGGTCAAGGACATTGATCATCTCCTTCCAGGAACAGCATTCACGGCCGCAAAACTCATTCGGGACGCCCCGCCCGCATGCCGCGAAATGTTGCAAAACCCGTCTACTTAAGCCTTTACGTGCCGTGAGTCGACTTCCCTGATCGCCAGCCAGCGACGCTTCATGCGTCGCAGCGGACTCAGCAGACAATAGAATTGCAGCGCGGGAAACGGATCCTGCCAGCGGAAATAGCCGTCCACGATCCGGGTGCTCTCGGGCAGGACATCGGGCGGCACGTGGTCGGTAAAAGACGCTCGCCACGCTACCGGTACCCGGCTCGGTCTGTCGGGAATCGGCGGCAATCCCACTTCGTGCCGGTACGCGGAAAGCGGAATATTCACGCCGCTGAGCGTCGCGATTTCTTCCTGCCAGTCGGTCCGGCCGACGGTCGGCTCAACCATCACGAAGCGCCGGTGGTTGTCGTCCCATTTGTATTCGATGCTGCCCATGCCGTCGAAACCGGCCTGCTCGGCAAACGCCAACGTCATCGGCTCGAGTGCGGCGCGCGCTTCGGGCGCGGCGATGCAGATGGCCGTATTCCCTATTCCGGGCGGCGAACTGAGCACCTTGCGACCGGTGAACACGCTGACCACGTTGCCGCCGTCACCGCGATAAAACAGCGTGAAATGGATATTGCTGTCGGGTCCTTCGATCCATTCCTGCGCGATGATGCCGCCCGGCGAGTTCAGCATGGCGAGAGCCCGTTCGCGCGCCTCGTGCAACGAGTCGACGCGAACGGCCCGCTCCTTGTCTCCTCTGAGTACGTTGCGCTTGTCTTCCGGTTTGAGCACGCATGGGTAGCGCAGCTCCGACAGATATTCGATGTCGGCAGGCCGTTCCAGAATCACGGAACGAGGAACCGGGAAATTATGCTGCTGCGCAAAATCGTGAAATCTCGCTTTGTTCGACAACATCTTGACCGTGTCGTCCACCGGCAAACGGAAGCGAAACCAGTGAGACAGCGCATCGCGATTCTCGGAAACCGCGTGCACCGCATCTTCGTCGGTCAATATAAGCACGGGCGGGCGGCTGAATTTTTTGCCCAGCTCGATCATGTCGTCGGCAAAGCTCTTGCCGATAAAGCTCTTGATGAAATAGCCGCTAACGTGGCGGCTCCACAGTCCCGCACTGGTATTTCTCGTATCGACCGCGATGATCGGGACGCCTGCCGGCGCAAGCGATCGCGCCACGCCGAGTCCGTTGAGTTGCGCGCCGACGATGACCCCAGCCAGTTGCTCAGAACCGTATGCGCTCGTCATAGTCTCGATTCCTCTAACCTTCGTATGTGTGCAGGCCGTCACCCACATCCTCAGAACGCCGGCGACGGACAATCGAAGCGGGACGGAAAACCGTTAGCCGCCTCACAGAAGGATGCGTGGTGTTCAAGCTGTGACGTGGGGACGAAATGCCTGCATGAGTGCAGGTTGGCGCATCGAGACACACGCCGCGTTTAAAACGCTATTTATTTCGCCGCAACGCAGCACAAGCCTTTGGAAGCCCCCGCGTGAAACAGACTCTACGACTGGGGCTTAAGGCAATCCGTGCGGCGCCGCACAGAGGTCGGTAAAAACTGAGGAATGAAATTTCCTCTTACCAGTAACAATCACTTGATCGGCGCCGCAAATGGGCGCGAGAGTACGGCAGGCACCGGTTTCATGAACAGGACCGTGCTGCCGTCGGCAATTTTTGCGAACAACCTTGCTTCTGCAGACGAAAGCGCGCGGCGCTTTCAAGCGCCGCGCGCCGGACGAGTCTATTTGCCTTCGGAAAGACCGCGTTCGAGTGCCGCGACGCCGGCGGGCAGATCCACTTTCACGCCGAGATCCACCATCGTCCGGCCGAGCGCGTGCACGGTGCGGAAGAGATTGTGTTCGCGGCATTGCTCGCCCATCTGCCCGATGCGGACAATCGGCAAACCGAACGAGCCCGAGATTTCCACCTGATGCTGCCGCGAGATATGCGAACAGACATCCGCCGGAGTCAACCCCGCCGGCACTTCGATTCCGACCACCGAATTCAGGCGGCACGGCTCCGGTGCGTACAACTGCAAGCCCAGCGCGGTCACGCCCTGCTGCAGCGCCAGCGAGCACTTCAAATGACGCGCAAAGCGCTTTTCGAGCGTCTCGGAGCACACCAGCCGCAGCGCTTCGTGCAAGGCCAGCACGCCCGACACCGGCGCCGTGTAGTGATAGCCGGCGTTATGCCAGAAGTTTTCCGCGAGCGACGCATCGAGACACCAATGCGCATTCGGCGCGGTGCGTCCCTTGACGCGCGCCCAGGCGGCGTCGGAGAACGCGATCAGCGAGACACCGGGAATCGACGACAAGCCCTTCTGCCCGCCCGTAATCACCGCGTCGATACCCCACGCGTCCATTTCGAGCGGCATCGTGCTCAATGTGCACACGGCATCGACGATCACCAGTGCGCCGGCTGCTTTCGCCAGAGCGGCGATATCTTTCAGGTGGTAGTTCCACACCGTATTCGACGTCTCGCCCTGCACCACGGTCACGATCTCGGGACGCTCGCGGCGGATCGCCTCGGCGATCTGGTCAAGGCTCGCCACCGTGCGGTCGTCCACTTCGAGCGTGCTGACCTTTGCGCCGACGCGGCGGCCCATCTCGCCCATCCGGTCGCTGAAGAAGCCGTTCTTGATGCACAGCACGCGCGTGCCTTCCCACGCGAGATTGGAGATCGCCATTTCCATCGCGCCCGATCCCGGTCCCGCCACGCCCAGCACCCATTTCGATTGCGTCTGGAAGACGTAGCGCGCCATCGTCTTCACCTGGCCGATCACCTTGACCATCGTCGCGCCCAGGTGATTGATGACGATCGTGTTGGCTTTGGCGACAGCCGCGGGAATCGGCACGGGGCCGGCGCCCATCATCAGTAGCGGCTCTTCGGGGAGGATGGCGTCGAGCGATTCGACAACCGGACAGGGCACTGCGGATGCAACAGTATGGGATGAGGGAGTCGGCATGATCGGTACGTGAATGTCAGAACGCTAAGGAACGAATGGCCTCACCAGCGTGATGCCGGTGAGGCCACTCGTCCGATCATTCACCGATCCGCGCGATTGCGCAAGTTTTTTGACTATGCTTGTCGGTTCGCGCAGCGGAATGCGCCGTTATTTCACAGCGGTTTTATCGAGCTTCTTGCCGGTTGCCGCGTTGAATTGCTCAACATAGTCCTCGATCAGCTTGCGCAGCGCGCGTCCGATCTGCCGATAGTCGGACTCGTTCAGATTGGCGAGCGACACCCGGCCCGACGGATGCTGGGTACCGAAGCCACGCCCCGGCAGCAGCACGACGCGCGCTTCACGCGCCAGTCGGAACAGCAGTTCGGACGGCTCGGTGTTTTTATAAAGCCACTCGACGAACTCGCGCCCGAACATCCTCTCGCCGAGAAACTCGATGTCGAGAATCGTGTAGTAGTCGACCTGATTCGGATCGTCGTCCTCGAACGAAATGCCCACCTCTTCGTAGAGCGCCTGCTTGCGTTTGCGGATCAGGCGCTTCAGCGCGTTCTTGTAGGCGTCCGGCGTGTCCATCAGCGAGAACAGGGAGAACAGCACCATCTGCACCTGCTGCGGCGTCGATAGCCCCGCCGTGTGATTCAGGGCGACGGTGCGGCTGTCGGCCACCAGGCGGTCGATGAACTTCAGCTTGTCCGGCTCGGTCGTGATCGACTCGTAACGCTCGTGCAACTGCTTCTTCGCGTCCTTCGGCAATTCGGCGATCAGCTTGTCGAGCACGTTGTCGCGATGCGTCGCGATCGTGCCCAGACGCCAGCCGGTCGCGCCGAAATATTTCGAATACGAGTACACGAGAATCGTGTTCTTCGGCGCGAGCGCGAACAGCGAAACGAAGTCGTCGGCGAAGGTGCCGTACACGTCGTCGGTCAGCAGAATCAGATCGGGGCGTTCCTTGACGATCTCGGCGATGTACGCGAGGCTCTCGTCGTTCATCTTCACCGACGGCGGGTTGCTCGGGTTCACGAGGAAGAACGCCTTCACCTTCGGATCGCGCAGCTTGTCGAGTTCCTTCTTCGAATACTGCCAGCCACTGGCGACATCGGCTTCGAGATTCACCACGTTCAACTGATAGTCGTTCAGACGCGGAATCTCGATATACGGCGTGAAAATCGGCATGCCGAGCGCGATCGTGTCGCCCGGTTTGATCAGGTGATTCTCACGCATCGTGTTGAAGATGTACGTCATCGCCGCCGTGCCGCCTTCCACCGCGAACACGTCGAATTCGCCGACAAACGGATGATCGCCGATCATCTCCTTGCGCAAATACTGTCCGACGATCAACTCGGATATCTTGAGCATCCGGTCCGGCACCGGATAGTTCGACGCGAGAATGCCCTCGCACATTTCGTACAGGAAGTCGGTCCCGGAGTAACCGAGTTGATCGCGCACGTACGAGATCGCGCCGCGCAGAAAGTCGATCCCGGGCACGCCCTTGTTCTCGCGCAGGAACAGGTCGAAACGCTCCGTCAATCCTTCGCGCTTCGGGAAACCGCCGACGCCTTCCGGCATATACGCGAACGAGCGCTCGGACTCGCGCATCGCAAAAAGCCCCAGTTGCCAGAAGCCGTGACGCGGGATCGTCGCGAGAAAATTCGGATTGCCGCGCCCGGCGTTCAGCATCGACGCATTGGCGGGCCGCTCCACCGCGCCGCCGCCAGCGGCCTTGATCAGTTCGTCTTTCAGTTCGAACGGGCTGAGCGCGGAGAGACCGGGTTGCGCCATGTCCGCGTGCTTCTTGTCGCCCTTATCCTTTGCCATGATGCGTTCTCCAATAAGCAGATGAAAGACGCCGGTGCCGCGACGGTCGCACCGCTTGCGGCCGGCGTGAGAGAGAGGGTTGACCAGGCGCTACACGAGCCCGACCACAAGCGGCCCCAACAGCGTCAGCGCGACGTTTGCGATTGCATAGGTGATCGCGAACGGCACGGTCGGCACCGCGCTTTCGGCTTTGTCAAGCACGCCGCCGAACGCCGGGTTCGCACTGCGCGAGCCCGACAGTGCGCCGGCCAGAATCGCCGCATTGTTGTACTTGAGGACGTAGCGGCCGAACAGCATGGTCAGCAGCAGCGGGAACAACGTGACGAACACGCCGAGCAGGAAGATCGTGATGCCAAGTTGCTTGACCGTCACGACCGCCTGCAATCCCGAGTTGAGGCCGACCACCACCACGAATGCCGCAAGACCGAAGTCCTGCAACAGTCGCGACGCGGCGGACGGCATCACGCCGTACATCGGATGCTTGCCGCGCATCCAGCCGAACAGCAGACCGGCCAGCAGACAGCCGCCGCCCGAACCGAGCGTCAACGGAATGCCGCCCACGTTGATCACGATCAGGCCGATCAGCAGACCCAGCACGAGGCCGACGCCCATGTAGATGAAGTCGGTTTTGATCGTGCGGGGCAACTCGTAGCCTGCTGCGTCGACGGCGCGCTTGGTGTCTTTCGGCGAGCCGTAGAAGGTGATCACGTCGCCATGTTCGAGCTTGGTTTCCGGCAGGATCGGCAGAGGCTGACCGGCGCGCGTGATGTTCTGCAAGTAGACGCCGTGGCGCATATCGCGATCCACGACCTGGCGCGCGGCGGCGATCGTCGTGTGATTCATGCCTTTGCGCGTGAACACGCCGTCGCGTGTCTGCATGACGATGCCGATACCCTCGGAATCGGCCACCTCGCTGCCGTTCGCACCGAACGCGACGACCGCCTCGCGGCGTCCCACTACCAGCACGATGTCGTTCAGTTGCAGGACGAGATCGGGCGTCGGGTCGAGCACCTGGCCGTCACGTTTGACGCGCTCGATCGTCAGGCCGTCCTGATGCTGGGTCTCGACGGCCTTCACGGTTTTGCCCGCGCTGACGTCGATCTTGTACACGCGCCCCACCAGCTCGGGCAGCGCGGATATCTGCCCCGGCGCGTTAGACGACGCGCCCGACGCGAGATCGCGCTCGGCATCGATCGCCGCCTCCCGCAAGCCCTGCCCCATGAACTTCGGCAGGATATTCACGCAGACGATAATCGCCCCGAGCGAGCCGAACACGTAGGTCACCGCGTACGCAATCGCCACGTCCGATTGCAACGACTTCACCTGATCCGCCGGCAAGCCGAGCCGCGCGATGGCGTCGCCCGCCGTGCCGATAATCGCCGACTGCGTCAGCGCGCCGCCCGCGAGCCCGGCTGCCAGCCCCTTGTTCAGATGGAACAGCTTCGCGCAGATCACCACGGTGACCAGCGCCGAGACGGCAAGAAACACCGCCATCGCGATTTCCCGCAGCGTCTTGCGATTGAGCGAGTTGAAAAAGCCAGGACCGGAGTCGTAGCCGACCGCGTAGATGAACACGGCGAACATCACCGACTTCACGCCGTTGTCGATCGTCACGCCCACCTGGCTCACCACCACCGCCGCCAGCAACGAACCGCCCACGCCGCCTAGCTGGAATTTGCCGAAGTTGATCTGCCCGATGAAGTAGCCGATCGCCAGCGACAGAAACAACGCGATCTCGGGTGATTTGTGAAAGATGTCATGTAACCAGTCCATCGTGCCCTCGCTGAATAGTTGGCGATACTGAGTACTGGGTAGTGCTTGAGACGGCGGTGCGGCGAGGTTTCGCGTCCCGCGTTTGCGTTGTGTACGACATGCCGTTTCCGTCTGCGCACCGCACATGCGCAGACAGGCCGACGAACCGGACTAGCCGAACTTGCCGGCGAGTCCGACGACCACGGGTCCCATCAACGGCAACAGGATGTTCGAGAGTGCGTAGGTGATCGTGTAGCCGATCACCGGGGTCGAATTGCCGGTCACGCCAACCAGCGCGCTGATCGCCGGCGTGCTGCATTGCTGGCCGGCAATCGCGCCGAGCAGCATCGGCGCTTCGAGCTTGAGAAATTTGTGGCCGATCCACAGCGACAGCAGCCCCGGCACGAGCACCATCAGAATGCCCGCCACCGGCAGCGCCAAACCGTATTCGCGCACGAGCTTGATCGCGTCCGGTCCCGCCGACAACCCGACCGCCGCGATAAACGTGGCGAGACCGAAGTCCTTCAGAATCTGCGCGGCCGCCGAAGGCAGCGACCCGATCAGCGGATAACGCGAGCGGATCCAGCCGAACAGCAGCCCCGACAGCAGACAGCCGCCGCCCGTGCCGAGCGCGATCGACACGCCGCCGATGCGTCCGCCGAGCCGGCCGATTGCCATGCCCACCAGCACGCCGAGCGCGAGATAGATGAAGTCGGTTTTAAGAGTGGGCGGCAGGATATAGCCGAGGCGCTTCGCGCCGCGTTCGACATCGGCTTTCGCGCCGACCAGCGTCAGCACGTCGCCGCGATTGAGTTCGGTGCCGGGCAGCGCGGGCACCGTGGTTTCCAGCCGCGTGACGGCCGCGATGTAGACCCCGCGTCCGTTTTCCGGCTTCGCCTGCTCGCGTACCTGGGCGATGGTCCGGCCATGCAGGTCGCCGCGCGTCATCACGACATCGAGCTTTTCGGCGATCACCTCGCCGAAGGTCGAGCCGTCCACTTCTTCGCCGAATCCCGCCGACGCGGCGACCACCGCTTCGCGCCGTCCGGCCACGAGAATCAGGTCGTCGGCGGTGAGTTGCAATTGCGGATCGGCCTGAACCATTGCGCCTGCACGCTGCACGCGCTCGACGGTGAGATTGAAACCGTACTGCTGCTCCAAGGCCTGAATCGTGGTGCCGGCCGTCGCGCCGACGCGAAACGCGCGTCCCACCAGCGCGGGCGCCGCGGCTTGCTGGCCCTCGCCGAACGCGCCGTCGCCGCCGAGCTTGCGCCACACGCGCTCGGCCTCTTCGCGCAGGTCGATACGCAACAACAGCGGCGCGAACTGGCTGGTAAAGAGCACGATGGTGATCAGGCCGAACAGGTAGCTCACGCTGTACGCAGTCACGATGTTGGCCTGCAAACGCAACGTCTCCGTGCTGCCGAGGCCGAGCTTTCCAATCGCTTCCGAAGCCGTGCCGATCACCGCCGACTCCGTCGCCGCGCCCGCCAGCAGACCAGCTGCGGTCCCGGCGTCGAGCCGCATCACGAACACGGCGATCATGATCAGCACCAGCACCGACACGATCTCGACCACCGACAACAGGCCATACCGCCAGCCGCGCCCAATGTTGGCGAAGAACTGCGGGCCGCCGGTGAAGCCGAGCGCGAAGATGAAAAGCGCGAACGCAATGTTCTTGAGATCAGGCGCGAGGCGCGCGCCGGTTTGCCCCAATAGCAGCGACACGATCAGCGTGCCGCACACGCCGCCTAGCTGAATCGGCCCGACGCGAAACGATCCAATGAAATAGCCAATTGCAAGGCTCGCAAAGAGTGCGATCTCCGGTTGCGATCTCAGCAATTCACCGATCATGTTGGCTCGCCGATTGACGTCTTGTTAGTAGATAGCTGAAAAAAAATCGCGCTATAAAACGAGTGAATCCATTCCGACCTATATAGCCGGACAATTCTTTCAAACGTTCGTTAAACCGTATATCGGGAGTCGGCGAGCCGAAAGCCAATGGCAGAGGGGAATAGGCGAAAGACGTACGGAAAATTACGCCGCGCCGCAGTGACGAAACCGGAACCGGGATAAGTTTCCGCTAGCTCGACAATCACTATTTCCTCGCGAAGTTGTCTGACGCCGTGAAAAAGACATAATCTTCAGTTGGCCGGTTTCTTGCAGTACCACTAAACGTGCGTTTTAGACTGCTTTTAATAAATATTGTAGATCGGGACGACTGTCAATATGATTTTCATTACAAGCCGGCGACTTCACGAAACACGAGCTTCGGTAAAGGTCCACACTTAAGGCCAACGCGATTTATGCTGCTCTGCGCCATGCAGTAGTCCGCGCAATGAGTGCCTTATACTGAATCGCCAAACCGCACCGAGTACTGCACCAGGTTCAACGAACTGCACTGACCTGCCCTTTTGCCGTGTGACTAATGCGCGGCTTCGAAAGCGGCGGGTCTTCTCCGGAGCCCGTCATGCGCATGATCCTCTTCAGCAGCCGTCAGTACGACATCGACACGTTCACCGAAACCAACGCCTCCCACGGTTACGAACTGCATTTCCAGGAGTCGCATCTCGATAGCGAAACGGCGATCCTCGCGCACGGTTATGAAGTGGTCTGCCCATTCGTCAACGATCATGTCGACGCCACCGTGCTGGAGCAACTCCATGCAGGCGGCACGCGCCTGATCGCGCTGCGCTCGGCGGGTTTCAATCACGTCGATCTGGCCGCCGCCGAGCGTCTTGGGATTCCCGTCGTGCGTGTGCCGGCCTATTCGCCGCATGCGGTAGCCGAGCACGCGGTCGGGCTGATTCTCGCGTTGAACCGGCGCTTGCCGCGTGCGGTCGCGCGCACGCGTGAGGGCGATTTCTCGTTGCATGGGCTGCTGGGATTCGATCTGCATGGCAAGACCGTGGGCGTGGTCGGCACCGGCATGATCGGGCGCGTGTTCGGACGGATCATGGCGGGCTTCGGCATGCAGGTGCTCGCGCACGATCCCGGCACGCCCGCCGACGATCTGCTCGCGCTCGGCGCACGCTACGTGCCGCTCGACACGCTGCTCGCCGAATCGGATGTGGTGAGCCTGCACTGCCCGCTGTTGCCGTCCACGTACCATCTGATCAACGGACCTGCGCTCGCCAAGATGAAGCGCGGCGCGATGCTGGTCAACACGGGGCGCGGCGGACTCGTCGAAGCCAACGCGCTGATCGGCGCGCTAAAAGACGGTCAGCTCGGCAATCTCGGTCTGGACGTGTATGAGGAAGAAGGCGGCATCTTCTTCGAAGATCATTCGAATCTGCCGCTCCAGGACGACGTGCTCGCGCGCCTGCTGATGTTCCCGAATGTGATCGTCACCGCGCACCAGGCGTTTTTCACGCGCGAGGCGATGAACGAGATTGCGCAGACCACGCTCGACAACGTCGCGGCCTGGCAAGGTGGCACGCCGCGCAATACGGTGCTTGCGGCGAGCCACGCGTAAGCGCTGCGAGCGCCTCGGTTTCCGGTTCGGTAACAGCAGGAGCGGCTGCTTAAACGCCGCCTTCCTTGCTCAATGAGACAGCGCGAATCGCCGTGCGGGCGTCGTCTGCGGCGCCGCACATTTCGCGCAGCAAGCCCGCCTCGCGCTCGTGCACTTCCACCGGACACCAGCGCGCGCCGGCATCGGCGAGATAACGCGCGCGATGCTGGCCATTGCGAAACGCCACCACCCCTTCGCGCTCCAGACCGAGCCAGCCGAGCAGACCCGAAGCGCGACGCGTCGAGATCGTCACGTAGGGCATCTGCGGCACGCGCGGGCTGTCCGGATCGAGAAACTCGCGAATGCCGCGCACCTTGCCCGAATGCCATTCGGCGACGGGCCGCAGCACGTAGTCGGTGTTATCGCGATCCGCACAGGCGAGCAGTTTGCGCACGTCGACCAGCACGACCTGGTGCCGCGTGCCGTCGGTGACGAAGACGCGTTTCAGGCGCACGTGGTCGTACCATGGATGTTCGTGCAGCGGCACGAGCCAGACGGTTTCAGCACATCCCGGCGCACCGGTTGGCGATGAATTGGACAAGGGCAAAGGCAGGCTCGATAAGCCGGCGAAAAAACGCCAGCGTGTGAATAGAGCGCTAACGCTACGAGCCGAGTGTGAAAGAAGCATGACGAGCCACTCTATTAATTACTCTGCATCGGCACCTCGCGCGAGCACGCGGGATAAGCGCGCTCGCGGGTACCGACCTCCACGGGTTCAACGATGATAACCACCCAAAATTTCAGTGAATACGTACGCATTGAACCTAACGAGGATAACGGCGTGGCGACGATCGTCCTTGAGCGTCCGGCGCGACGTAATGCGGTGGACCGTCCGGTTGCGCAGGCGTTGAGCGACGCGTTCAGCCGCTTCGAGGCGGAGCCCGCGTGGCGCGCGGCGGTGCTGTTCGGCGCGGGCGGCACGTTTTGCGCGGGCGCGGATCTGAGCGCGCTATCCGACGACACCCGCCGCAATGAACTGCACGCCGATGGCAGCGGCCCCGGCCCGATGGGTCCCACGCGGATGAGTTTCAGCAAACCGGTGATCGCGGCGATCGCCGGCTATGCCGTCGCGGGCGGGCTGGAGTTGGCCGCGATGTGCGACCTGCGGGTGGTCGAAGACGATGCGGTGCTGGGCGTGTTCTGCCGGCGCGTCGGGATTCCGCTGATCGACGGCGGCACGATCCGGCTGCCTCGTCTGATCGGACTGTCGCGAGCGCTCGATCTGATTCTCACCGGACGCGCGGTGAGTGCGCAGGAAGCGCTCGACTTCGGGCTCGCAAACCGCGTCGTGCCGAAAGGCTCTGTCCGCGCCGCAGCCGAGCAACTGGCTGCGGAGTTGGCCGCGTTTCCGCAGACGGCACTGCTCGCCGATCGCCGCTCCGCGTTGGAGAACAGCACGCTCGACGACCTCGCCGAAGCACTGCGTCGCGAAGGCGCGGGCGGCTATCGGGCGGTGTTCGACGAAGGCGTCGCCGGGGCGGCGAATTTTGCCGGAGGTGCGGGCCGTCACGGCGATCCGTTGCAGGCGGGCCCGCTCACGAAACGCTGAGCATTCCACTTTCGCTTTAGGGTTCGAAGCGCCGCCTCAAGACACGCGCGCCCCGTCCAGTTTTCAGCAAAAAACAACAATTGCCTTACGGATCAGCCGCGTCGTTTTGTCTTAGGTAGAATCCCCTACTGCTTTATCCCTGCCCGGCGCAGGCGTTTTCGCCCCGAAAACGCGCGTCGGCCGCACGGCGCTCCCGTCGTGCTGATTCACGCTCCGCCACCATGCCTTTACCCCTGCTAGCCCTTGCCGTCGCCGCGTTTGGAATCGGTACCACCGAATTCGTGATCATGGGGCTGCTGCCCGATGTCGCGCGCGATCTGTCCGTTTCGATTCCCGCTGCGGGGATGCTGGTGTCGGCCTATGCGCTCGGCGTGACGATCGGCGCGCCCATCGTCGCGATCGCGGTCGCCAACATGCCGCGCAAGAAAGCGCTGATGAGCCTGATCGGCGTGTTCATCGTCGGCAACCTGCTGTGCGCGGTGGCGCCAGGTTACGCGGTGCTGATGGCCGCGCGCATCGTCACGGCGTTCTGCCATGGCGCGTTCTTCGGGATCGGCTCGGTCGTGGCTGCGGGGCTGGTCGCGCCGAACCGCCGCGCGCAAGCCATTGCGCTGATGTTCACCGGCCTGACGCTCGCCAACGTGCTGGGTGTGCCGCTCGGCACCGCGCTCGGCCAGGCGGTCGGCTGGCGCGCGACGTTCTGGGCCGTGACCGGTATCGGCATCGTCGCCGCGGCGGCGCTGGCCGTGTGTCTGCCCGCGAAGATCGAGATGGAGAAAGCAAGTCTCGTCCGCGAATTCAGTGTGTTGAAGAACCCGCAGGTGCTGATGGTGCTCGGCATTAGCGTGCTCGCGTCGGCCAGTCTCTTTTCGACCTTCACCTACATCACCCCGATTCTCGAAGACGTGACCGGCTTCACGCCGCACGCGGTCACGATGGTGCTGTTGCTGTTCGGTCTCGGCCTGACGGTCGGCAGCACGCTCGGCGGCAAGCTGGCCGACTGGCGGCTGATGCCATCGCTGGTTGCGTTCCTGCTGGCGATCGTCGTGATCCTGACGATTTTCGCGGGCACGATGCACGCCGAGATTCCCGCGATGATCACGATTTTCGTGTGGGGCATTCTTGCCTTCGCGATCGTGCCGCCACTGCAAATGCTGATCGTCGACCGTGCAAGTCACGCGCCGAATCTGGCTTCGACGCTGAACCAGGGCGCGTTCAACCTCGGCAACGCGACCGGCGCGTGGCTCGGCGGTATGGCGATCGGTGCGGGCGCACCGCTGACCACGCTGCCGTGGGTCGGCGTGGCGACATCGATTGGCGCGTTGCTGCTGACGCTGTGGTCGGTGTCGATCGACCGGCGCGCGCAGCGGATGGCGGTGGCGGGTTAATCTCGAACTGGTTGCACGATGCGGGCGCGGTTTTCGCGCCCGTTCAGTTTCTTCTCTTCAATCGTTGCCGGCACGCATCATGCACACGCGTCGCCGCAACGTCCTGCGGGCGCCCCGTCCGACACGACAGGTGCCAATGCGTGGCGCCCGTAGTAGCATCCCGCCCGATGAAAGTCATCTTCACCCGCGATTTCCTCGCTCTGATCCTCAGTGTCGCCGTCGTCGGACTCGGCAGCGGCGCGACGCTTCCCCTCACGTCCCTCGCGTTGACGCAAGCCGGTTACGGCACCGACGTCGTCGGCCTGCTGACGGCGGCGCAAGCGGGCGGCGGTCTCATCATCGTGCCGCTGGCCGGATGGATCGCGGCACGCTTCGGTGGCCGTCAGGTGATTGTCGGCGCGGTATTGGTGGTCGCGTTCGCCACCGCGTTGATGCAACTCTCGGCGAACCTCTGGCTATGGGCCGTGTTGCGTCTGTTGTGCGGCGCGGCGTTAATGTTGCTGTTCACGATCGGCGAAGCCTGGGTCAACCAGTTGGCCGACGACGCTTCGCGCGGCCGCGTCATCGCGATCTACGCGACCAACTTCACGCTATTCCAGATGTCGGGGCCGGTGCTGGTGAGCCAGATCGCCGGATTCACGCATGAGCGTTTTCTGCTGTGCGGCGCAATTTTTCTGCTGGCATTACCGATGCTCGCGACGATCCGCACGACTCCGCACGCCCACGACGATGAACACGCAGCACACGGCGGCTGGCGTCGCGTGTTGCCGCAGATGCCCGCGCTCGTCATTGGCACGGGCTTCTTCGCGCTGTTCGACACGATTGCGCTGTCGCTGCTGCCGCTGTTCGCGATGTCGCACGGCATCGCGAGCGAGGTGGCCGTGCTGTTCGCGTCGGCGTTGCTGCTCGGCGATACGACGATGCAGTTTCCGATCGGCTGGCTCGCGGACCGGCTGGGGCGAGAGCGGGTGCATACCGGATGCGGGATCGTGGTCGTCGCGCTGTTGCCGCTGCTGCCGTGGGCGGTCCGCTCGCCGTGGTTGTGCTGGCCGCTGCTGTATGTGCTCGGCGCGGCGGCGGGCGCGATCTATACGTTGTCGCTGGTCGCGTGCGGCGAGCGCTTTCGCGGCGTCGCGCTGGTGTCGGCGAGTTCGCTGGTGGGTGCATCGTGGAGCGCGGCGAGCTTCGGTGGTCCGCTGGTGGCCGGTGCGTTGATGAAGCGGGTGGGCAACGACGCGATGGTCGGCGTGCTGCTGGTGGCGGCGCTCGCGTTTCTGGTTGCAGTGTGGTGGGAAAAGCGGCGCGGCTTCACGGAGATCGCGGGCTGATCGTTCGGCTCGACGGATTGGGCACGCGCGCGGATGCGCAGACGCGAGTTGCCACTGCATAAAAAAGGGGAGATCGGCGTGTAAGCCGATCTCCCCTTTTTTAGCGCCGCGCCGGTTCAACGCGGCTTGATCGTCACTTCAGCGCGGGCAAAATCTCGCCTGCACACAAGCCGAATCCCACGCGATATCCGTCGCCCTGACACCAGCCCGCCAGCGTCAGTTCGTCGCCGTCTTCGATGAAACTGCGCGTGCCGCCTTCGCGCAACTCCAGCGGCTTCTTGCCGTTCCATGTCAGTTCCAGCAGGCTGCCGAACGAATCCTCCGTCGGCCCGCTGATCGTGCCCGACCCCATCAGATCGCCCACGCGCGTATTGCAGCCCGACACCGTGTGATGCGCGAGTTGCTGTGCCATCGTCCAGTACATGTGCCTGAAGTTGGTCCGCGCAATCGTGCTCGCCTGCTTCGCCTCGCGCGGACGCAGCGTCACTTCCAGTCTGATATCGAACGCGTGCTGGCCCTCGTGACGCAGATACGCGAGCGGCTGAGGCTCCTGCACCGGCTGCGCGACGCGGAACGGTTCGAGCGCGTCGAGCGTGACGATCCACGGCGAGATCGTGGTCGCGAACGTCTTCGCGTTGAACGGGCCGAGCGGCACGTATTCCCATTGCTGGATATCGCGCGCGCTCCAGTCGTTCAGCAGCACCATGCCGAAGATATGCGCCTCGGCATCCGCGCACGCCACCGGCTCGCCCAGTGCGTTGCCCGCGCCGATCACGAAGCCGGTTTCCAGTTCGATATCGAGCTTGCGGCACGCGCCGAACACCGGGCGTTCCTGATCCGGCAGCTTCAACTGACCGTTCGGCCGACGCACCGGCGTTCCGCTCACCACCACCGACGACGCCCGCCCGTTGTAGCCGATCGGCATCTCCGACCAGTTCGGCAGCAGCGCATTCTTCGGATCGCGGAACATGGAGCCGACGTTCGTTGCGTGTTCCTTCGACGAATAGAAATCGGTGTAGCCGGGAATCTGCACGGGCAGATGCAGCTTCGCGTCGGCCTGACGCACGAGGACTTTCGCGCGCAACGCAGCGTCGTCGCGCAGTGTTGCGGTGTCGCGAGCCAGAAGCGTGCTCAATTGAACCCGCACGCTGCGCCACGTATCGCGACCCAGCGCGATGAAATCGTTCAACGTATCGCGCGCAAAAACATCCGCCTTCGATGTCGACGACGACAGCGACAGTTTCAGCAACCCTGCCGTCTGCAACGCGGCGAGATCGACGATCTGGTCGCCAATCGCCACGCCCACGCGACGCGCGTCGTTCTGCCTGTCGCTAAAAACACCGAACGGCAGATTCTGAATCGAAAAATCGTTGGTCGAATCGTTGGCCGACTCGACCCAGCTCCTGCGCGACGGATCGAGCGTCGCCTGAAGATCGCTCAATGCGTTCATCGTTGCTCCGGGTTGAAATGTTTCTTGAGACCTTGCCAGCACTCGTAGTAATGCGCCTGCAACTGCGCGGTTTCGAGTGCGAAACGGGTCGGCTTGATCAGCGTGCGCGTTTCGAACATGAACGCCATCGTGTCGCCGACTTTCTTCGGCACCGACGTATCGCCGTGCGACGCTTTTTCGAACGTGTCGGCGTCCGGGCCGTGACCCGTCATGCAGTTATGCAGACTCGCGCCGCCCGGCACGAAGCCCTCGGCCTTCGCGTCGTACACGCCGTGCACCAGCCCCATGAATTCGCTCGCGACATTGCGATGGAACCACGGCGGCCGGAACGTATCTTCGGCAGCGAGCCAGCGCGGCGGGAAAATCACGAAGTCGATCGTATCGACGCCCGGCGTGTCGCTTTGCGATTGCAGCACCAGAAATATCGACGGGTCGGGATGATCGAAGCTGATCGAGCCGATCGTGTTGAAGCGCCGCAGGTCGTACTTGTACGGCGCGTAGTTGCCGTGCCACGCAACTACGTCGAGCGGCGAATGGCCGATGTCCGCACGCCACAGATTGCCGTTCAGCTTCGCGACGAGTTCGAAGTCGCCCTCGCGGTCTTCGTACGCGGCGTGCGGCGTGAGGAAATCGCGCGGATTCGCCAGGCCGTTCGAGCCGATCGGACCGAGATCCGGCAAGCGCAGCAACGCCCCAAAGTTCTCGCAGATATAGCCGCGCGCGGTGTCGTCCGGCAGGCTCACCGAGAAGCGCACGCCGCGCGGGATCACCGCGATTTCGAACGGCCCGACTTCGAGCCGGCCCATTTCGGTCGCAATATCGAGGCGCCCTTCCTGCGGCACGATCAGCAGTTCGCCATCGGCGCTGTAGAAGAAGCGGTCCTGCATCGAACGGTTCGCCGCGTACAGATGAATCGCGCAGCCGTTCATCGATTCCGCCGAGCCGTTGCCCGCCATCGTCACCCAGCCGTCGATGAAATCGGTGGCGTCGGCCGGCATCGGCAACGCGTCCCAGCGAAGCTGATTCGGCGGCGTCGGAGGCACCTCGGCGAAGTTCGCGACTAGCCGGTCCGAAGGCAATGGGGTGAACGGCATATGCACGGCCGCCGGACGAATCCGGTACAGCCACGAGCGGCGGTTGTGTCCGCGCGGCGCGGTGAACGCGGTGCCAGAAATCTGCTCAGCGTACAGCCCGTAGGCTGCGCGTTGCGGCGAATTACGGCCTTCGGGCAACGCGCCGGGCAACGCTTCGGTCGCGAATTCGTTAGTGAATCCCGACTGATAGCCCGGCTCGATCTCGAGTCGCGAACTCGTTGCGGGCGCGGTTGTGGCCGCTTTACGTGTTGGGGTATCCATGCAAGGTTCTCCGTTGATACTCGACTCTTTTTCGCGTCACGCGGACTGCGTTCCGGACGGACGTCCACGCAGCCGCGTCAAACCGGCCAGCGCGATCACCAGCAGCGCGGAGCACAGCACCGGCGCGGCGGCGGCCTGAAACAGCGCGGCGTTCGACCAGTTCATCGCAATCAGCTGACCGCCGACGAGCGGCCCGATCACCGAGCCGATCCGCCCGATACCGAGGCTCCAGCCGATGCCGGTCGAGCGCAGCGTGGTCGGATAAAAGTGGCCGGCCAGCGCGTTGACCGCCGGTTGTCCGCCGACCACGCAGAAGCCGCCCGCGAACACGACGATCAGCAGCCACGGCAACGCATGCGCAACCGATCCGATCGCGCCGACCGCCAGCGCCGCGCCGATGAAACACACAAACAGCACGCGCACGAAACCGAAGCGCTCGATAAACCAGCCCAGCAGCAGCGTGCCGACCACGCCGCCCGTCTGCAAAACCGTGCCGACGATCACCGCCGTGCCCGCCGAATAACCGGCGTCGCGCATGACGGTCGGCAGCCAGTTCGACAGGAAGTACAGATCGATCAGGTTCATGAAGCTGATCGCCCACAGAATCGCCGTCACCGGGCCGCGTCCTGCGCGGAACAGTTCGGCGACGGGCGCGCCGCCGTTGCCCTTTTCCCGCACGACGAGACGCGTGTTCGAGTCGATCGGCAGCGCGGGGTTGAACTTCGCAAGCCAGCGCAACGCTTGTGCGCTGCGTCCCTTGAGCACGAGAAATTGCAGCGACTCGGGCAACGCGGCAAGCATCGCGAACGCGAGCAGCAACGGCACCGTGCCGCCGACCCAGAACACCGCGCGCCAGCCGTACGCCGGGATCAGCGCGGCGCTAACGAAGCCGCCGAGCGCCGCGCCCAGCGTGAAGCCGCACGACACGAGCATCATCCGCTTGACGCGATGCGCGGGGGTCGAGAACTCGCCGACCAGCGCCATCGCGTTCGGCATGATGCAGCCGAGTCCGAGACCGGTGATGAAGCGCAGTGTGATCAACGCGGGAATCGTCGACACGAGCGGTGTCGCGAGCATGGACAGCGCAAAGAAAAACGTCGCACCGATCAACACCGGCCGACGCCCGATCCGGTCGGCCAGCACCGACAGGCCCAACGCGCCGAGCAGCATGCCGAACAGGCTGGCGCTGAACACCGGCCCCAACGCCGCCTTCGACACGTGCCATTCGCCAATCACGCTCGGCGCGACGTAGCCCATCGCCTGCGCGTCGAAGCCGTCGATCAGCAGGCACAGCCCGCAGAGCGCGAACAGCATCATCTGGAATGCCGGCTGATGGGTGTCGCGAAGCACGTGCTCGACGTCGAGCACGTTGGTGGCATGCGGGCCGTTGGCGGCCGCGGCCGGGTTGGCGTTCATGAAGCTGTCTCCTGATCCTGGGCGGACTGGTTGGGCGGCCGTGCGGCTCGATGGGCCGGTGCGGCTTGGGGCGCATCTCGCGGGTGGGGCGCGGTCCGCCGCACGTGCGAGATGCGTTCGGGCAAACCACCCGCCGTTCCACTCTCCGCATCCGTTGAATCTCATTCGCAACGGCGTCGCGAGTTACACATAGTAAAACGAATTACGAATAGTGAAACTAACGTATACCCTGAACCACCCCGGACCAAAGCGCCGCGAGCCGCGCCCACAAGCGTTCGGCGGATAACGTTATGAGCATTTTGTTCATGACCGCGCTTTGCGGACTGCTACCATCAATGGATGCGGCAATCGAGTCGCGTCGCCGCGCGACTGCGCATTTATCCTGCTCATTCTTTTATTCCATGATTCCGCCGACCATCCCCGATCTCATCAAGCGCTCCGCCGGCCACCCGTTTCTCGGCGAACATCTGACGATGGGACAAGGGGAGCACGGCGACATCGCTCTGGCGCGCTTCAGGGACCTCGAACTGGCCAGTTCCTATGAGCCGATCTTCGACATCAGCGTGCATGCATTGGCGCAGTCGCTGTCGTCGGGCGCGGAGGGCGTGGATCGTTTCGGCGATGAACTCGGCTTCCAGGCCGTCACGCATCGGCTGGACTCCGCGCCGTTCGACGTGTTCGATCCGTTCGACCGGATCGGCGACGATCAGGAACTGGTCGCGCTCGACCGCATGTCACGGGCGTTGCATGCGATCAATTTCTTCGGCGCGCAACGGCATGGGCTGCTGTTTCTGCGCGTGCACGAGCGTTTGCTGAAGAGTGTGAAGTACGACCACGGACGGCATTTTTCGACCGTGCTGGTGTCGTTCGGATTGAACCCGTCGCGAGTGGTGATCGAGTTGCCGGCTGCGGCGGTCGCGCACAAGACCTTTCTCGGCTATCTGACCAGGAGCTATCAGCACTACGGTTTCAAGGTGGCGGGCAATCTGTCGAACGCGGGGCAGATTCTGTCGGTATCGGAAGCGGCGCGGCTCGACTTCATCAAGATGGACGCCGCCATCGCGTTGCGCGATGCGACGGTGAAACCGCTAGTCGGCTATGCGAGCCGTTTGAAGATTCCGCTGATTTTCAATCGCGTGATGGACGAAGCGCAGTTCCTCGCGTTGCAGCAGTACGACGTGCGGTTTGTGCAGGGGCCGTTGTTCACCGCGCATTATCACGATCGGGCGGTTTGATTGGGGTGAGATTGCGAGGCGATGTGCGGCTTGGGCTCATCGATGAGGCGAATAGATGCGTTATCTGTTGCCACGGTTGAGCCAGGACTATCTACGTGCGGGAGTATCCCGGCTTTTATCGCAGGTAGCGCCCTCCCGATTCACCGTTAGTAGCATCTGCTGTCGGCATGCAGTGGGCGTCTCATGTGCCAATCGTCTTTTTTCCCCACGTTACGCCACGGGTTTCAGTCAGGCACGTTCGCGCCTCAACCCGTATCGCCCAGTCGCCGCGCGAGCGCCTTCAATCTCGGCGCAACACTGTCACGAAACACCTCCTCTCCCATCGACGATGCCGGTCCGCTGCAACTCAGCACCAGCCAGCGCCCTTCGCGCGGCTCGCGAAATGGCACGGCCACCGCATTCACATCGTCGTGCCATGCGCGGAACGAATAGCAGCAACGCTCGCTAGCGAACGCGGCGATTTCCGCTTCGGCATCGGCGACCAGCGCCGCGCCTACCTTGCCCGCCGCCTTCTTCAAGTCGATCAGCAACGCCGCTTGCACGTCGGGCGGCTGCACGGCCAGATACGCGCGTCCCATCGAGCTGGTCAGCATCGACAGTTTCGAGCCGGATGCGAGCCCGAGCGTCAGTGCGGTCTCGCTGCGGATCGTCTCCAGATAAATCATGTCGAGCCCGTCGCGGCAACCGAGCGATACCGCCGCGCCCACCTCGCGCGCGAACGTGCGCATGTGCGGGCGCGCGAGTTCCAACGTGTCCGTACCTGATAGCAGCGCAAAACCCAGCGATAGCACGCCCGCGTCGAGCGCATATTTGCCGAGCGTTTCATCGAGCCGCAGATAGCCGAGGACGGTTAGCGTATAGGCGAGCCGGTTGACGGTCGCCTTCGGCAACCCCGTTCGTTCGACGAAATCGCGGTTGCCGAGCATTGTTTCGCCCGGCTTGAACGCGCGCAAC
Organism: Paraburkholderia fungorum; assembly: GCF_900099835.1. NCBI lineage: Bacteria > Pseudomonadati > Pseudomonadota > Betaproteobacteria > Burkholderiales > Burkholderiaceae > Paraburkholderia > Paraburkholderia fungorum. The sequence goes on along the minus strand of NZ_FNKP01000001.1, from coordinate 910,485 downwards.
AAGTCCAGCCCGCGCGCGAGGGCGACGACGAATTTGCGCTCGTCGAGCGGTTCAGGGGGAGTGGATGCTGGCGTCATCGGGTGATACACTCGGGTGTCGTTTGCAAAACATTGTTTCGCATAGCGGAACACAAGTCAAGCATGGATCAAGCAAGAATCAGGAGATACGTCATGGCCGAGGCCGCGCAGTTTCACTGGGAAGACCCGTTGCTGCTGGATCAGCAGCTCACCGAAGACGAACGCATGGTGCGCGACGCCGCCGCCGCTTACGCGCAGGACAAGCTGCAACCGCGCGTGCTCGAAGCGTTCCGCCACGAGAAGACTGACATCGAAATCTTCCGTGAAATGGGCGAACTCGGCCTGCTCGGCCCGACCATCCCCGAGCAATACGGCGGCCCCGGTCTGAACTACGTCGCATACGGTTTGATCGCGCGCGAGGTGGAGCGCGTCGATTCCGGCTACCGGTCGATGATGTCCGTGCAGTCGTCGCTCGTGATGGTGCCGATCAACGAATTCGGCTCTGACGCGCAAAAGCAGAAGTACCTGCCGAAGCTCGCCAGCGGCGAATGGATCGGCTGCTTCGGTCTGACGGAACCGAACCACGGCTCCGATCCGGGCAGCATGATCACGCGCGCGAAGAAAGTGGACGGCGGCTACTCGCTGTCGGGCTCGAAAATGTGGATCACCAATTCGCCGATCGCCGACGTGTTCGTCGTGTGGGCGAAGCTCGAGGAAGACGGCAAGGATTCGATCCGCGGCTTCATTCTCGAGAAGGGCTGGAAGGGGCTGTCGGCGCCGACCATTCATAGCAAGGTCGGTTTGCGTGCGTCGATCACCGGCGAGATCGTGCTCGACGACGTGTTCGTGCCGGAAGAAAACCGTTTCCCGGACGTCAGCGGTTTGCGCGGCCCGTTCACGTGTCTGAACTCGGCGCGCTACGGGATCGCGTGGGGTGCGCTCGGCGCGGCCGAGTCGTGCTGGCACACCGCGCGTCAGTACGTGCTCGATCGCAAGCAGTTCGGCCGGCCGCTCGCCGCAAACCAGTTGATCCAGAAGAAACTCGCCGACATGCAAACTGAAATCACGCTCGGCCTGCAAGGCGTGCTGCGCCTCGGCCGCATGAAGGACGAAGGCACGGCGGCGGTCGAGATCACGTCGATCATGAAGCGCAATTCATGCGGCAAGGCGCTGGACATTGCGCGACTCGCGCGCGACATGCTCGGCGGCAACGGTATTTCGGACGAGTTCGGGATTGCGCGGCATCTGGTGAATCTGGAAGTCGTGAATACGTACGAAGGCACGCACGACATTCACGCGCTGATTCTCGGGCGCGCGCAGACGGGCATCCAGGCGTTCTTCTGATTTTTCGCTGATGCTGTTCTGAAGTTCGATTGAAAAAAGAAGGCCGGTTCAATGTTGAACCGGCCTTCTTTGTTTGCAGCGCCATATTGCAACTAGCGATGCGCTTGATGAACCTCGCGAGCCGCATGACCCGCGCGATTCATTAGCCGCTTACTTGTTCGGCTGCGGCGTCATGCGCAGGTACGGACGCAATGCCTTGTAGCCCTTCGGGAACTTCTGCTTGATCACTTCTTCGTCCTTCAGCGACGGGACGATCACCACGTCGTCGCCCTGCTTCCAGTTGCCCGGCGTCGCGACGGAATGGTTGTCGGTGAGTTGCAGCGAGTCGATCACGCGCAGCACTTCGTCGAAGTTGCGGCCGGTGCTGGCCGGATACGTGATGATCAGACGCACCTTCTTCTTCGGGTCGATCACGAACAACGAGCGGACCGTCAGCGTCTCGTTGGCGTTCGGGTGAATCATGTCGTACAGCTCGGCCACCTTGCGGTCGCCGTCAGCGAGAATCGGGAAGCCAACGTTCGCGGCCTGCGTCTCGTTGATGTCCTTGATCCATTCCTTATGCGACTCGGCGCTGTCGACCGACAACGCGATCGTCTTCACATTGCGCTTTTCGAACTCGCCGGCCAGCTTCGCTGTGAGGCCGAGTTCGGTCGTGCAGACCGGCGTGAAGTCGGCGGGGTGCGAGAACAGCACGCCCCAACTATCGCCCAGCCACTCATGAAACCTGATATGACCAACACTCGATTCCTGCTCGAAATCCGGCGCGATATCGCCAAGACGTAGACTCATTGTGCATCTCCTTAAAGGTAGTCGGATTTCCCGCGCGGGCTGTTGCCCGCAACGCCCCGCAAACATAAAGCATATGGCAACGACAGTACATGGCGAACGAACATCGCGTCACTACTTTATGCGTTTTTGTAATTTTCACCGATTTAGTGGAAACTTTGCGGGACAGATCAACTCCATGCTACGCATACTTTGGGAAGATTGACCTTCCAAACTGCATTTCTATGGTTTTGCTGCGTCGGGAACAGTTCGTGCGTTCCTCGAATCAACCGGGCACGGCGCTCGCCAGCAAACGTTTCTTTGGTTACGATTCACGCGTGGCCGTGAGACGAAGGGGAGTTGTCAATGTCGGAAGTCAACAAGGAGAGATTGATGTCGGATATCAAAACCGTCCTCGCGGACGCTGAGGATCTGCTGAAACAGGCCGCGAGCGCCACTGGCGAGCGCGCTTCGGAACTGCGTGAAACGGCGCTGACGCGCCTGAAGCAGGCTAAGGAAAAGGCCGCTGACGTGCAGGTCGTGGTGGTCGAGAAAGGCAAGAAAGCCGCTCGCGCTACCGACGACTACGTGCATGAGCATCCGTGGGCGTCCATCGGCATCGCTGCGGGCGCGGGCGTGCTGCTGGGTCTGCTGATCAATCGCAAGTAAGACATCGCAAGCAATATTGATGAGGTCGTCGGTCGGGTTTTCGTCCGGCGCACCAGCGAATCGGGTAGACCGGCGCATGCCTGGCCGGTCTGCTTTTCCTGGCGCGCGCTCGCGCCAGGCAGGCCTTCACGCGCAACGCCCACAGCCATGACGCCATGACCATCGAAACACATTCGCAGCGCGGAGAACCTAGTCCGTTGCGCCGCATTATCGGTTCCGTATTTGCCATACTGCAGACACGGCTCGAACTGGTCGGCATTGAACTCGCCGAAGAAAAAGACCGTCTGCTCGGCGTGCTGTTCCTTGGCCTGGCAGCCATGATGCTCGCCACGATGGCGCTCATCGCGCTGACTGCACTCATCGCGATTTCATTCTGGGACACCTACCGGTGGCAGTCGCTTGCCGGCATCACCCTCGTTTATGCCATCGCGGGACTCGCTTGTGCGCTGAAAGCGCGCAGCGGCTTGCGCAATGCGCCTATGGTGTTCGAAGCCACGGTTGCCGAGTTCGAGAAAGATCGCGACGTATTTCGCAAACCTTGAAGCGTAAGGTTCAGCCAGTGTGCAGGTGCGCGCTGAGTTGCGGTTGTGAAGCTGCTTCGCCTTTGCTGTTCTGTTCGACCTGACTGACGTCGAACGGCCGTCCCACCTCACCTCCACTGCCGTCGATACGCCATGAGCCAAAGCCATTCCGACACCGCCTTCCGTAACAAGCGCCATCAGGCGAAGGATCTGAGCGCGCCGCATCTGCGTGCGTTGCGCAAGGAGTTGCTGCTGGTGCGCGCGGATGTCGAGCGAATGGAGCTCGCTCAGGCGACCATCGAATTGCGACAGGCGGTTACGCATTTCAGCTGGCTCAAATTTATCGTGCCGGGCTTTGGTGGAGTACGGACCCGCAGCGGCGAAAAGGCGAGCTTTATCAACGCTGGAACCATTGGCGCTTTGCTTAAGCAATATCCGTTTGTTAGCTCGATTGCTTCGATGTTGCTTGCCAAGCCATTGCGTGCCACGGTCGCGGCCGGTGCAAAGCCGGCACTCAAATGGGGCAGCCTCGGGCTCGCCGCGTGGGAAGCGTATCGGATCTGGCAGCAGATGAAGCGCGAGTCGGCGGCACCTGCCGGGGCGGCTGCTTCTCCTCGGGCTAAAGAAGAATCAGTGGATGGCGGGTATTGAAGGGTTCCTGATTAGGAGTCGATAGTTTGTTGGGGCAATTGAGCGGTTATCTGTCGCACGCTCTGTCGTCAGGTTGTATTCCAGCACTCGCCGCTCGCCGGCATAGAACCGCCTTCGTTTTCCGAACCTCTATTGCCTCGCAGGCCGGTCGCGTCGAGTGTGAAAGTCCCGCAGGCGTCGTCACGCATCGGGCCCGATTCCGCCGGCGTTGCCTCGATCGAATAGCCACCGTTTGTGTCATCGGCGGGCAGCACGCGCAAGCGATAAATCGACACTCCGAATTGCGGCGCCTGGTCCAGTCCCGGTGGCAATGTCGGGACACCGTCACTTGCCGCCCCCTCGATAAATTGCGCTGCCCGATATAACGCCGAAGCTGCGTCGATGCGATGCGTTCGCGCTATATGGCTGCGATACGCGGGCACCGCGAACACAGCCAGGGTGGCGGCTATCGCCAGCGTGATCATCAATTCGAGCAACGTGAACGCGGACGTGTTTGGCGCTTTCATAACTCTCCCTCAAAACGGCCTGGCCGCGACGCGCCGCCAATGACGCTCGATCGCTCCGCCATCAATCACCAACTCCATCTGCAGCCACACTTGCGAGTCGTCGCTACGCCCGAACCCGCGTGAAGTCAGCAAATACGCTTGAGCATCAACGCGATTGGCGAGGCGCCACGTCTCTATCAAACATTGCGGCGCCCGCTGCGAGCCTGGCCATTGCGCGACGGGCGTGACTGCTCCAGCCTCGAATGCACTTTTGAGTTTCCATTGAGTCGGCTCGACGGACGCAACCGGCGGTGCCTGGACCGCTTCTGCAACCGCAGCAACGACAGTGCGGGTGCAGGCAATCAGCGCTGAATCTGCGGCGTGGAAGGCCTGCAAATAGTCACGCACATTGCTGGCCGAGCGCGCTGCCGCCAACGATGTTTCGAACCATACCGCCGACGTGGTCAGCATCATGGTTGAGATCAGCAGAACGATTGGCAGCACGACACCGCGCTGGAGAACACGCCGAGCGCGACCGGTGCCGCCGAGACCTCGAATACGTGACAGCACATCGCAACCTGGTGAAGTTTTCTCGCGCTCGCGGCATAGCCCGGAATTTTTTGATCGGTCGGTCACAGAAAACCCTCCGGGTGATTACGCAACGCCACTCGCCGCGAGAACGCCTGCCGTGGACGCAAATCGGTGCCGAGGACACTCACGCCGTCGCAATCGACATAACGTGACCGCTGACCCTGCGGTGAACCACGAACGAGCACGCAAAGATCGACGGCCACGACGTTTGTCCATTGATCGACGGCTACCGCTGATGCGTCTACTGCGCTCAACGCGCTGGCTAGCCAGTATCTGACCCGTATGCGCTCGACGCCCTCCACCAGAGGTTGCGCAGAGCCCACCTTGCCGCTGCCTTCGCAATAGAGTTCAGGCTCGCCGGTCGACGTGCTGACGCTGGCAAAGTACCGGTTGACCACCAGCGCACCCTGCTCCCCAAACGCCGCACCGTCGCCTGTCACCGCTTGTCCAAGGCAATCGGTGACGTTGCCGGCTGAGGATGGCCACGTGGACACCGGATCCCCCACATATCGAACCGCGACGCCGTCCGACCGGCTGGTCAAGGTCGTGCAGGCAAGACTGTCGTCAGCCCCCGTTGGACGACCGCCGGAGCATCCGGACAACGGCGGCGGGCCGCTATAACTTGCGGCATCCGCGGGAACGAAGCCGGCCATTTGCACTTGCTGGCCGATCAGCGACAAGGCGGTCAACCCGGCTTCGCGAATTGTCGTGGCGTTGCTCGCACGCTCGAACGCAGCGCGCTGACTTGAGTAGAGCGACACGGCGCCTGCCGTCACAACGAGTCCCAAGGCCATTGCAATCAGCAACTCGATCAGCGTTTGACCGTGAGAGCCGGATTTGCGCGAAGTCATCGGATCAACGCCAGCGCGACGCATGAGGTGCCGGCAGGGACATCGGCGCCACCACAGGACTCCGGTTTGTCGATTACGTCACCGTTTGCCGGCATGTCCTTGACGGATGTCCACGTGACTCGCGCGATGGCCACGCCCGCGCTGTCGCCTGACGAAGCTTCCCCATGCGGTAAGAGCGTAGTGGCCTGTGAGTTCCATTGCCGCGTGGCGGAATCAGCCAATGCTGGCGTACGCATTGCCTCGGCCACAGAATCGGCGATCCATGCCGCCTGCTCGCGCATTGCCATCGCGCGGGCTTCGCGAGCGGTCCACAATTGCCCGGCGATAAGTCCGAGCGCTGTGATTGCCATCAACGCAACGGCCAGCATGACTTCGATCAGCGAGCTGCCAGTGGACTTTGATGCGCGACAACGTGGTCGCGGGTTGAACGGATATCGCATCATGACGCCGCTCCGCAAGCACCTTCGGAAATCCTTGCGCGACCACCTGCCGCGATGTGGACACAGCGTCGCCACTTGGCCCCTTGTGTCGCTTTCGACGACGCAGCCGGTGCGATATCAAAACTACGGAAGGTGCCAATCAATTGGCCGGCAGGCGGCGTAAATGTCAGATTTGTCTGTACCCCGACGATGCTTACTGCCGCGAGCAGCGGTTGCGCCCGCAGTAGTGAAAGCGTGCCCGCGCGGTCGGCAAAAACGGCCCATCCGCACGACCAGTCGGCAACACCGCTCACGCAGGGCTGCCCCGTGCTCAGGCAACGTCGCGCCGAATCGATCCTGCAAACAATGACACGTGAGCCCCGACGCAGCGCCTCGCTGCGCGCAAAAGCGAGAGTCGAGGCCAGCGCCCTTGTGCGCGCATCGACCTGATCGCGGACATGCCACGCGACGAACGATGGCGTCGCCAGGACCGCGATCACCGCCAGCAACGCAAGCACGGCCAGCGTTTCGACAAGCGTGAAGCCGCCGGCAGACGGCCGGTAAACGGCGTCGTATTTCATCTGCACCCCTGATCGTTTCGAAGAATACGGCCAATCTAGCAATTCGGAGAAGGCTCAACCATCGGCCGAATGGCCAGGTGGCACCAGGACGCTATTCCGCGCAAAAATTCACGCGACGGACCATAACGGCAGCAGGAGATGTAGATGCGCGAAACAAGGCGAAGAACGACGGACGCTCGCTTGCGAAGCGATGCGCAACAGCAATCAGCGCTTGCGAGCAGGCTTGGGAGGAGAAGAGGCGCGGCGAAATTCTTCGATCACGTCTTCAAATTCGGAGACGTCTTCAAAGCGCCGGTAAACGGAAGCAAAACGAACGTAGGCAATCGTGTCGAGAGCGCGCAACTCGTTCATCACGAGCTCGCCGAGGCGCTCGCTGCGCACCTCGCGCTCACCGCTACCGAGCAATTGATACTCGATGCGGGCAACCGCCGCGTCGATCGCGTCTGCTGCAACCGGGCGCTTGCGCAGCGCCAGTTGCATGCTCGCGACAATCTTGCGGCGGTCGAATTCCGTACGGCTGCCGTCCTTCTTGACGACCGACGGCAGCGCCAGCTCAACCCGCTCATACGTCGTGAAACGTTTGTCGCAGGCCGGGCAGCGGCGGCGCCGGCGAATCGTCGCGCCGTCTTCGGATACGCGCGAATCGACAACCTGCGTATCGGCGTGACGGCAGAAGGGACAATGCATAACGGCTTAACGGTAGACCGGGAAACGCTGGGTCAGCTCGGCAACCTGAGCACGCACACGGTCGATCGTAGCGGTGTCTTCCGGGTTGTCCAGAACGTCGGCAATCAGGTTACCGACCTGCTCGGCTTCCTTCACGCCAAAACCGCGCGTGGTCATGGCCGGCGAGCCGAGACGCACGCCGCTCGTCACGAACGGCTTTTCCGGGTCGTTCGGGATTGCGTTCTTGTTGACGGTGATGTGCGCTGCACCGAGGGCCGCTTCCGCTGCCTTGCCGGTAATTTTCTTCGCGCGCAGATCGACCAGCATGACGTGGCTTTCGGTGCGACCCGACACGATACGCAGACCGCGTTTAACCAGCGTTTCCGCCAGCACGCGTGCGTTTTCGACCACTTGTTGCTGATATTCCTTGAATTCCGGCGACAGCGCTTCCTTGAACGCGACAGCCTTACCGGCGATCACGTGCATCAGCGGGCCGCCCTGAATGCCCGGGAAGATTGCCGAGTTGATCTGCTTCTCGAACTCCGCCTTCATCAGGATCACGCCGCCGCGCGGGCCGCGCAGGCTCTTGTGCGTGGTGGTGGTGACGAAGTCGGCGAACGGCACCGGATTCGGGTAGACGCCCGCTGCGATCAGGCCGGCATAGTGCGCCATGTCGACCATGAAGTACGCGCCAACCGACTTGGCGATCTTCGACAGGCGTTCGAAATCGATGCGCAACGCAAACGCGGACGCGCCCGCCACGATCAGCTTCGGCTTGTGTTCCTGAGCCAGCTTCTCAGCCGCTTCGTAGTCGATGTCTTCCGCTTCGTTCAGGCCGTAGCTGACCACGTTGAACCACTTGCCCGACATGTTGACCGGCGAACCGTGCGTCAGGTGACCGCCGTGGGCGAGGCTCATGCCCATGATCGTGTCGCCCGGCTTGAGCATCGCGAAGAACACGCCCTGGTTAGCCTGCGAACCCGAATTCGGCTGCACGTTGGCAGCTTCGGCGCCGAACAGTTGCTTGACGCGGTCGATCGCCAGCTGCTCGGCGATGTCGACGTATTCGCAGCCGCCGTAGTAGCGCTTGCCCGGGTAGCCTTCGGCGTACTTGTTGGTGAGTTGCGAGCCTTGCGCAGCCATCACGGCCGGGCTCGTGTAATTTTCCGACGCGATCAGTTCGATGTGCTCTTCCTGACGGCGGTTTTCCTGCTCGATGACCTTCCAGAGTTCAGGATCGACGTTGGCGATGGTGCTTTGGGCTCTGTCAAACATACGGATTCCGTTGAGTGTGTTCAGGTTGACCGGATCGTGCGCCGAACTTTGCGTAGAGGGTACGCAGCGCTGCTGGCGGCTGGGCCAGCCCTGACGTGGCGATTGGAGAGTCGCCGCACACGCGAGGCAGGACAGCCACCGTCAGCGCAGATAAATGCGCGCGGATCACGGCTGCCCAGGCGAACGGCAAAACGGCACCCCGCGCTTCACGGTGGGTTGTTCCACCTTGAATCCGATTGGTTGAATCGGTTCTATCGCCAGTCACGCAGGGTCGAGCGCGTTAGTTTATTGGAAGAGGATCGAATAGGCAACCGGCTCACGGGTGCGGCGGCGCCCCCTGGAAAGACACCCCGCCGCATCCTTCCGTGCAGCGCGCAAACATCGGACGAAAATGGCCCGCGATTCCGCTGCGTGCCCGTGCCAGAGCCTCTTATACGGCTGGTTCAACCTTGCCGCAGCGCCGCATTGGAAGTAGGCTTGGGACCTTTGCTTCTCACCGACCAGGAAACTGCAATGATCGTGTTTGTAACCGGAGCGTCCGCGGGATTCGGCGCTGCTATCGCTCGCGCCTTCGTCAAGGGCGGCCATCGCGTCGTCGCCACCGCTCGCCGCAAAGACCGCCTGCAAGCCCTCGCCGACGAACTCGGCGACGCACTTCTGCCCTATGAACTCGACGTGCGCGACCGCGCCGCTGTCGAAGCGGTCCCGGCATCGCTGCCGGCCGATTTCGCTGCAATCGACGTCCTCGTCAACAACGCGGGCCTCGCTCTCGGCACCGAACCTGCTCAAAAGGCGAGCCTCGACGAGTGGAACACCATGATCGAGACCAACTGCACAGGCCTCGTGCAAGTCACGCATGCGCTGCTGCCGGGCATGGTCGAACGCAATCGCGGGCACGTTTTCAACCTGGGTTCTGTGGCGGGCCGCTGGCCGTACGCGGGCGGCAACGTTTACGGCGCCACCAAAGCCTTCGTGCGCCAGTTCAGCCTGAACCTGCGCGCCGATCTGGCCGGCACGGCACTGCGCGTCACCGACATCGAACCGGGCTTGTGCGGAGGCACCGAATTCTCGAACGTGCGTTATCGCGGCGACGACGAAAAAGCCGGCAAGGTCTACGAAAACGTTCAGCCGCTGACGGCGGAAGATATCGCCGACTCCGTTTACTGGATCGCCACTCGTCCGGCACACGTGAATATCAACACGATCGAGCTGATGCCGGTGGCTCAATCGTTCGCCGGATTGTCTATTCATCGCGGCTAAAGCCCGCCAGACGGGGCGCACACTTTGAAACAGACCCGGGGGTGTGCGTTCCGGTAAAATGCGCCGCATGAATATTTCGACCAGCCAGCCTGGCACGGAAATCGGCTACACGTGGCCTATCCGCGTGTACTACGAAGATACCGACGCCGGCGGCATCGTGTTTTACGCAAATTACCTGAAATTTTTTGAACGGGCGCGTACCGAATGGCTACGCGCGTGCGGTGTCGACCAGGCCCGGCTGGCGGATGAAACTGGCGCAATTTTCATTGTCAGCAATACTGCGGTCGACTATCGGGCGCCGGCCAGGCTTGACGATATCGTCAAAATTGTCAGCCGGATCGAGCGTCTTGGCCGAGCTTCGGTGGATTTCACGCAGGAAGCGTGGCGTGACGGCACGCTGCTTGCTAAAGGGACAATCCGGATTGGCTGTGTCGACCGTATCGCGCTTCGCCCGACCGCGATTCCTCCGCCGGTTCTCGCTGCTTTGCGGCGCGGACCGGAAGTCGGCGGCGGCGTGTCAACGAATCACACCTGAACTCCGTTGATACGGGGCCAGTGAACTCGCATCGATCAAGCAACACCAAGCATGGTTCGGCTTGCGATATCGCCGATGCTTCCGTTTTGCTCACGGCAAGCTTCGAGTGACCTTGCAGCCGGACGCCCCCTTCCCGGGACGTTAAAACGAACCTTTATGAACACTACACAAGATCTGTCGATCGTTTCATTAGTACTCAACGCGAGCCTGCTGGCGCAGGCCGTCATGGCCCTGCTGCTGTTGCTGTCGCTGCTGTCGTGGACTTTCATCTTCCGCAAGTGGTTTGCGATCCGCCGGGCGCGGGCGCAAACTGAACGCTTCGAACGCGATTTCTGGTCGGGCGGCGACCTGCAGGCGCTTTATCAAAGTGCTGCGAACAACCGCCATACCATCGGCGCGCTGGAACGAATTTTCGAATCCGGCATGCGCGAATTCCTGAAAGGCAAAGAAAAGCGTCTGAACGATTCAGGCGCAATTCTCGACGGTGCACGGCGCGCGATGCGTGCCGCGTTCCAGCGTGAGATGGACGTGCTCGAAGCCAATCTCGCGTTCCTCGCGTCGGTCGGCTCGGTCAGCCCGTACATCGGTCTGTTCGGTACGGTCTGGGGGATCATGAACGCGTTCCGCGGCCTCGCCAACGTCCAGCAGGCCACGCTCGCGAACGTCGCGCCAGGCATCGCCGAAGCGTTGACGGCCACCGCGATCGGCCTGTTCGCGGCCATTCCGGCTGTCGTGGCTTACAACCGCTACGCGCACGACATCGACCGTCTGGCGATCCGTTTCGAGACCTTCATCGAAGAATTCTCGAACATTCTGCAGCGCCAGGCACAGTAAGGAGTCCACGATGGCAGGCTCTCGTTCCTCCAGCATGCGCGGCTCGCGTCAGCGCCGCGCGATGGCCGACATCAACGTCGTGCCGTACATCGACGTGATGCTCGTGCTGCTCGTGATCTTCATGGTGACCGCGCCGCTGGTCGCCCCGTCGATCGTCAATCTGCCGACCGTCGGTGGTGCCGCGCCGCAACAGCAAACGCCGCCCGTCATCGTGAACATTCGCGCCGACGGCAACATGAGCGTCAAATACAAGGACGACTCCGGCGCGCAGCAGCAGGAAAACATGACGAAGGCGGATCTGAACGGCTTTATCGCCGACCGGGCGGCATCGCATCCTGACCAGCCGGTTGTGATTGCCGCCGACAAGACCGTCAAGTACGAAGTCGTGATGAACGTGATGTCCGAGCTGAAAGGCCAGGGCGTCAAGCGCGTTGGATTGCTCGTCAAATCGCAATGATCCGCAAGAATTCCGAATACCCGCTCCAGCCACCGCGTGAACGCGGCACCGGGCGAGCCTTTGCGTTCGCTCTGGTGATGCACGCGCTGCTCGGGTTCTTCCTGTACCACGGCATTCAGTGGCAAAACAGCACGCCCGCAGGCGCGGAAGCGGAGTTGTGGACCGAGGTGCCCGACACGGCGATCCCGCATCCCGTTCCGCCGCCGCCCGCGCCGGTCGCCCCTGCCCCGCCGGTGCCCGACGAACAGGCCGATATCGCGTTGCAGGAAAAGAAACGCCAGCAACAGGAAGCGGCTCGTCAGGCGCAACTGGCTGAACAGCAGCGCCAGCAGAAACTGCAGGCTCAGCAGGAAGCCGATGCGAAGCGTCAGCAGCAACTGGCCGCCGATCAGGCTGCACAGCTCGCAGCGCAAAAGGCCGCGGCAGCGAAACTGAAGCAGCAACAGCAACAACAGCAGCAACAGGCCGAGAAGCTGAAACAGCAGCAACTGGCCGAGCAGCAAAAGCAGCAGCAGCTTAAAGAACAGCAGCAGGAACAACTGAAGGAACAGCAGCAAAAGCAGGCCGAAGCCGACGCGCAGAAGAAAGCTGATGCGCAGAAGGCAGCGAAGGCCAAAGCGCAGGCAGATGCTGCGGCGCAAGCGAAGAAGATGGATGCAGAGCGGCGCGCACGTCTCGCCCAGATGATGGGTGGCGCGGGCGACAGCTCGAGCGGCAACGGCCTGGCGAAGAGCGGCACGGGTAGCGGTTCAGGCGGCACGGCGACATCGCCGGGTTACGCAGACAAGGTGCGTCGCGCGGTTCGCCCGAACATCTCGTGGGGCGGCGAAACGGCTGGTCTTGAAACTGTCATCTCCGTACGCTGCTCGCCGACCGGCACCTTGCTGGACGCAAGCATCTCGCGCAGCAGCGGCAATGCAGCATGGGATGACGCCGCATTGCGGGCCGTCCACCGGACCGATCCGATGCCTCAGGATATCAACGGCAAAACGCCGACGAGTTTCCTGATCACGTTGCGCCCGGCAGGTTGATTGCAGCAAGTTTGACTGTCAGTTGACGGCAGATATGGTGCCCCGTTCGCGGGGCGCGCTCGGGAACGAATTAGTTCTTTTCGGGTCTGTCTGCTGTCGTGAAGTGTTAGTAAAACCGTTTTTTGGGGAAACCATACAGCATGAGTTTGATGACCAAGCTAGGCCTGCGGACACTTGTAGCGTCGTGCCTGATCGCCGTTGGCGGTGCAGCCAACGCACAACTCAACGTACTCGTGACGGGCGTCGGGTCCACCCAGTTTCCAATCGCCACGGCGAATTTCGCCAATGAGGCGAATTCGCCGCAGCAGGTCAGCACGATCGTGCGTCAGGATCTGGAGCGCAGCGGAAAATTCACGAACATCGACGCGGGCTCCACGCCAGTGTCGGAAACCGATTCCGTCGACCTCGGCAGTTGGAAAGCCAAGGGCGCGAATGCGTTCGTGTCGGGCAGCGTGAACCGCCTGCCGAACGGTCAATACGAAGTGCGCTTCAAGCTGTACGACACCGTCAAGGGCGAAAGCCTCGGCGGCCTCGTACTGGTGAGCCCGGCAAGCGGTTTGCGCATGAGCGCGCACAAGGTCGCCGATTACATCTACGCGAAGCTGATGGGCGGTCGCGGTGTGTTCGCCACGCGTCTGTCGTATGTGATCAAGACGGGCGGCCGTTATCAGCTGCAAATCTCGGACTCGGACGGTCAGGACGCGCACATCGCGCTGTCGAGCCCCGAGCCGATCATCTCGCCGGCGTGGTCGCCGGACGGCACCAAGGTCGCTTACGTTTCGTTTGAAAAGAAGAAGCCGATCGTCTACATCCACGATCTGCCTACGGGCCGTCGTGTGGTCGTGTCGGATCAGAAGGGCAATAACAGCGCGCCGGCGTGGTCGCCGGATGGACGCACGCTGGCCGTCGCGCTTTCGCGCACCGGCAACACACAGATTTTCGCCGTCAATGCGGACGGCAGCGGCTTGCGCCGACTCACGCAAGGCAGCTCGATCGACACCGAGCCGACCTACTCTCCCGACGGTCAGTCGATCTATTTCACGAGCGACCGTGGCGGTGCACCGCAGATCTACAAGATGTCGATCCAGGGCGAAAGCGCAGGTCCTGCGCAACGCGTCACGTTCACGGGCAGCTACAACACCAGCCCGCGCGTGAGCCCGGACGGCAAGCAGCTCGCTTATATCTCGCGCGTCGGCGGCGGGTTCAAACTTTATATCCAGGACCTGCAGGGCAACACAGCCACAGGCCTGACGGACACGACACATGACGAATCGCCGAGCTTCGCGGCGAACGGTCAGTACATTCTTTACGCCACACAGGTGAACGGCCGTGGCGTGTTGGCCGCAGTATCGACCGACGGTCGCACTCGGCAGGTCCTGTCCGTTCAGGGCGGCAGCGTGCGCGAGCCGTCCTGGGGCCCGTTTATGCAATAACGTTGATGCAATAACACAAGGAGAGTAACCAAAATGATGTCCAAACTTCGTTTCGTATTTGCTGTATTGATGGTCGGCGCGCTGGCTGCATGTCACTCGGGCGTCAAGCTCGACGAAAATGCTAACAAGGGCGGTGCAGTTTCGACGCAACCGAACCCGACCGATGTCGCACAGGTCAACGTCGACCCGCTGAACGACCCGAATAGCCCGCTCGCCAAGCGCAGCATCTATTTCGATTTCGACAGCTACTCGGTGAAGGACGACTACCAGTCGCTGCTGCAACAACACGCGCAATACCTGAAGAGCCACCCGCAACGTCACGTCCTGATCCAGGGCAACACCGACGAACGCGGCACGAGCGAGTACAACCTGGCACTCGGCCAGAAGCGTGCTGAAGCTGTTCGCCGTTCGCTGTCGCTGATGGGCGTTGCTGACTCGCAAATGGAAGCTGTGAGCCTCGGCAAGGAAAAGCCGCAAGCTGACGGTCATGACGAATCGTCGTGGGCACAAAACCGCCGCGCCGACCTCGTGTATCAACAGTAAGTCAACGGGTGATGAGCCGAATGACGCATCGTTTCTCCTGGCCGCGGTTTGCGGCAGCGGCCTGTGTCGCAGGCACGGCCTTCGCGGCTGTGCCCGCACATGCAGGCATCTTCGACGATGATCAGGCCCGTCAGGCCATTCTTGATCTGCGTTCGAAGACCGATAGTTTGTCGAGCCAGCTGTCGGCCGCACAGCGCACGATCCTCGATCAGTCCAACCGTCTCGATCAGCTGAATCAGCAGGTCGCGACGTTGCGTGGGCAGAACGAGGACATGGGCAACCAGCTCACCACGCTGCAAAAGCAGCAGAAGGACTACTACACCGATCTGGACACGCGCCTGAAGAAATTCGAGCCGCAGCAACAGACGGTGGATGGCGTTCAGGGCCAGGTGCAGCCGGGCGAAACCGATTCGTTCAATGCGGCTTCGCAGCAGTTCCGCAGCGGCGACTTCAAGAATGCGGCGGCGTCGTTCCGCAGCTTCATCTCCAAGTATCCGGACAGTCCTTATCAGCCGACCGCGCAATACTGGCTCGGCAACGCGCTGTATGCACTGCGCGATTACAAGGGCTCGACGGCGACCTGGCAGGGTGTGGTGGCGAAGTATCCGCAGCATCCGCGTGCGCCGGAAGCATTGCTGGCGATTGCGAACAATCAGCTCGAGCAAGGTCAGAAGGCTGCGGCCAAGAAGACGCTGGAGCAGATCGTCGCACAGTACAGCGGCTCGGATGTCGCACAGACAGCGCAGAGCAAGCTGTCGCAGATCAAGTAGTTGCGGTTGGGTAGTTGCAGTAACGCGCAGTGTCCGAAGCTATAGTCACGCGCGCCTCTCGCTGAAGAGCCCGGGGTAAACATACCTCGGGTTTTTCATTGTTTGAAGTATCGATAGTTAATGTTCAGCCAAAGGGTTGACAGCCTCCAAAGGCTATCGATATAATCTCGCTTCTCTTTTGGGTCGTTAGCTCAGCTGGTAGAGCAGCGGACTTTTAATCCGTTGGTCACAGGTTCGAATCCCGTACGGCCTACCAAAGATACGAAGGGCTTGCACGCGTCAGCGTCGCAAGCCCTTTTCTATTTCCGCGTGGAATTTTCCTCTCGCCTATAACGTAGCCCGATCGCGATGTTGGGTTCTGCGCGAAATGCGCTCAACATAGGCAATGCTTGTTAGCCCCGTCTGCTTCGCGACGCTGCGCTACATCGTTTAAGGCCGTCAACTCCACTCGACATTCGTCGCAGTTCGCCTGGACACGCGCAACGCACGCCGACAAATGTCCGCACGACCTTCAACACCTCGTTCACGAAATAACTCTCGACTCTCTGCATGACCCGGAGCGCGCGAGGCGAGCCTACATCGCAGTGGAAGCGTGGCGGCGTCGGATTGTCCGTTGAGAGGCTCGCATTACCCCAGCCACAAACTCCCAGCTGCGACTCCGAGCGAGTAAGAAACCAGGTCGCCCGCGAGGCCACAACATCAGCACCTAAGCATCCAATCCCGCCACATCACCCGCGTATCTGTACAAATAATAAAAACAAATATTAAGCATAAATTCTCCATCTCCAAATTCCACTCAGCACCAGCCAGCATCACCTTTAACAGAGCGCGCCACAACCGCACTTCGCCCTCGCTGTGTCCCAGGGTATCTCCCTAATAAATGAAGCGATATTATTGATTAATAATATTAACAACCGAACGAACCCAATCGCCGGTTGCTGCACAACAACAATTGGAGACGACAATTGCAAGCCGCGCCGAGCTTCAACCTTCTCCCGTTGTGCCAAACACTCACATCTGAACACTCGACTCAGCCGCCAACGCAAACGTATGCGAGCGCAACTTCCCGCCCACCGACAGTAGTCCCGTAACAGAAGAGCAGCGCCGACGCTCCCGACGACGACAACTAGCCGCTTCAGCCGCCGGAACAAAGGCAAACGAAACAAAAACGGAACAGACCCAAACCGGCATTACCCCGCAGCACGCACTCGAGTCAGCAATAGTCATCGATACAGGCATCCAATTTATTCCGCTGTCCTAACATGCACCGGGCATCTCAAGAATGTCCGAGCAATAAGGAGGAGATGATGAAGTCAAGAAGAACCGGCTTACTTTCCGCTTTACTGATGCTGCCAATCCTGCTCGCCGCGTGTAATGGCGACTCCAACCCCGCGTCATCCCAGTCGCAAAACAGCAGCACGTCGCAGCCATCTACGCCATCCGGCAGCGGTTCGTCGACATCGACGTCGGACACCTCCGGCACAGGAACAGGCACAGCGACCCCGCCAGACACCGACGCCGCAGCCCCCCCTGCTCTCCCCTGCGATGCCGCATCCGACGCCGGCACCGCCTGCGTCGCTGCACACAGCGTGACGCGACTGCTGACGAAGAACTACACCGGCCCCCTGTTCCAGGTCCAACGCGCATCCGATAAAGCCACGCAGGACGTCTACGCATACACGGCCAGCACCTTGCCCAGCGGCGCCGACAATAAGCTGCTCGGCTCGGCCAACGTGAACAGCGTCAACACGTTCTGCAACAACACGACCTGCACGGTCTCCGATATCTACGACCAGATAGATCTGGTCGCGCCGCTGAAGGGCGGCGCTTTCGGCAACGTGCCCGCCACGCTCAAACTCAATTCGGACGGCACCGAATCACTGGTCGTCACGACCGGCGCTCCGGGTTCCACCACATCGACGATGACAGTGCCGGTCCTCAACGGCTTCGCCACCATCACGCTGCCGGGCACCAGCGGCACGTTGACCGTTCAGGTCCACACGGCTCCCATGCTGACCACCCAATCGCCGACTCTCGCTTTGACCATCGGTAACGACTTGCCTGCGCTCTCCGGCGGACAGGCTGCGCTGAGCTACATGACGCTGGGCCAGGGCGTGCAGATTCCAGCGTTGGGCACAGTCGGCGGACAGGCTTATCGCAACCGCATCGGCACGGTGAACCAGTCGATCGGCGACTCCGAAATCGCGGAATACATGGTGGCGGGCGCGCAGTACGGCCCGGCGTCCGGCTGCTGCGGCACCTACGGCAACATGGAAGACAGTGCCGATCCCAGCACCTATGCGAAGGGCGAGATCGAAGGTGAAATGTTCGGCCTGGCCTTCTCGAGCGGCAACGCCGCCGTGTTCGGCTATTGCGACGGCTATACCGGCGTCTCGCCGCTCAGCTCGGGGAGCTGCAAGGGCGTGAACTGGCCGGGCGTCGACGCGGAAGCGGGCGTCTATCTGTACGGTCCGCAACAGCCCGCCAACGCGAACTTCGTGACGGTGCTGTCGAAATACTCGCCGGTGACGCAGTCCAATCTCTTTGCCGTGAAGAGCGGCGATGCATCGCAAAGTGTCCTCACGCCGGTCTTCGATCAGGCGCCGCCCGAAGCGTATAACTTCTTCAACGATGCAGGCCATGCGTTCAACGGACAATGGCAAGGTGGTCTGTCGCTCGGCGAAGGTGGCGACGGCAGCGCAGCGCCGATCCAGTTCTTCGAAGGCGCGGTGATCGCCAAATCGACATCGAACGCAACGGACGATGCGATCCAGGCGAGCATCGCGAACTTCTACGGCCCGACGACCGACAAGACGGCGGCCGCCTGTTCGGCGAATAACCTGATCAACTCGCCGCTGAGCCTGGCATCGTCGAATGCGTGGACGCAAGCGAACGGCGCCACGGCAGCGGTCGCGACGGACATCTCGGGAACCAGCACGTACGCGGCAACGTTGACGAACGCGAACGGCAACTCGATCGCCAACATCGACGAAACGATCCGCGTGCAAGGCGGCCAGAGCTACACCTTCACCGACTACGTCCTCGCGACGACCAACGCAACGGTGTTCCCGGGCGGCTCGGTTCAGACCGATGGTCCGAACGGCGCGGAAGTTCCGTGGGTGCTCAACACGAACACGGGCGCGATCGTGCAAGGTACGTGGGGTTCGGGCAAGCCGACCTCGCTGACCGCGGTGAAGTCGGGCAACTGGTGGAAGGTGACGATGACGTTCACTGCACCGGCTGGAGCGAACAACGCGCAAGTCTTCATCGATCCGCCGACGTCGAGTGCGGCGGGCGTCCGCTCGCAACAGGCGCAAGGGCTGGCGGCGACGCATTTCTGCCCGAGCCTTTCGATGCCGTCTATGGGGACGTGATAAACGTCAAGGACTGACTTGCCGACACACGGAAAGACGGGCGGGGAAACCGCCCGTCTTTTTATTTGCCATTGCGGTTGAGACTGCGGTCCACTTTCCGGCTTACCGAGTGAATCGGCTCAAAGGAATTCGAGGCACACCGCGCTCGAAACCGGATAGTCGTAACCCGTGAAGTTGAGTTCGCCAGTCTGCGCGTCGATCGAGAATACGCGGATGAACGCCTCGTCCTGCGATGCCGCCAGCAGGTATTTGCCATCGGGCGAGACGGCCAGATCGCGCGGCGTGCGGCCACCGAGACTCCACGTGCCGATCGGCGTCAACGAACCGGTCGTTTCGTCGACACGCGCGCCGAAGATCGAATCGTGTCCGCGATTGCCGACATAGACGAAGCGTCCCGACGGATGCAGGCGCATGCCGCCCGCGCCGCTATTCCCGGCGAAATCTTGCGGCAGACTCGACACTTCGCTGACGAGCGACACGTCGTCGCCGTCGAGCCGGTACATCCGCACAGTCGACGACATTTCGTAATTGACCAGCATGTAAGCGCCGCTGTCAGTGAACAGCAGGTGACGCGGCCCCGCGCCCGGCGCCGCCATGACCGTCTGATCGGCAACCGGATTCACGTTCGCGCCATTCAACGGATGACGCACGACCGCATCCACACCAAGGTCGGCCAGATAGACATGGCGACGATCCGGGCCGACCCGCGCGCAATGAGCATGCGGGCCGTCCTGACGATCGCTGTCCGGCCCCGTGCCGTCACGGGTCAGCACGACCGGCTCGCCTGACGGCACGCCGTTCGCATCGAGCAAATACGACAGCACTTCGCCAGTCAGATAGTTCGATACCAGCAGCAGCGAGCGGTCGTTATCCACCGAGACGTGACACGGCCAGACGCCTTGCGTGGGCGTGTCGTGCAACAGTGTCAGCGTGTGATTTGCCGCGTCGAGTTCGTAGGTGCTGACGCCCGGGTTGTCTTCGGCGTTGACCTCGCGGACCGCGTACAGCCTGCTTCGATCCGCCGACAACGTCAGATACGACGGATTCACCGCTTCTTCCACAGCGAGTTCACTGAGACGGCCCGTCGACGGATCGAAGCCCAGCAGATAAATGCCTCTCCCCTTGCCATCTACATGGGGCATTTTCAGGGTGTATGTGCCGACTGCCAGGATTGCCGCTGCGGTTTGCTGCTGAGTCACGTCTGTCTCCTCGATTGATATGGGCGTGCTGTATCGGCGCCCACGCTGCGAAATATTACGCTACGCGTGCCCACACGAAATTGCGTTCCTGAATGGCGACTGTCATCGACCGGTTTGGTCGCGCTGACATCCGGCGAGTTCGACAATCACATCGAGTGAGGATCGATAAGCCGTCAACACCTCGCCGAACACTTCAAGCCCTATCGCATTCCTCACGAACAAGACCGCATTTTCTCACGCTGCCTACCGCCGTTTCGCCGATACCAGTCAGCCATTTCCCGCATCAGACTCAGCATCACGGACGACATACAACGGACGCCCAAGCTCGCCATTTATCGAGATAGAAAGATATGCAATGATCGCCGCCGATCCAGCCAGGCATGCTGAGACATCGCGCGAGCAAACGCTTCGGCCATGCCGCGGCCCTGCATATTCAATCAATCGATATGACCCATTTCCTGCTCGATCTCGTCTCGAACCTCGCGCTGCTTGTGATCGTTCGGATTGCGTGTCATCTGTATAACCGGTTCGCGCCGGGGCGGCCGGTCAATGGCTCTCACGTGTTCGTCACGCTCGCGCTGTTCGCGCTTCTTCTCGATGCAGCGCTGACCTTCGTCGTGTTCGCGGATTCACAAAGCCGCTACGGCCAGTTCAGCTCGCCCGATGCGTTCGTCGAACGAGCCTGCGCGTATGGACTCGCGATTGCTGCCGCCGTCGTGTGGAGTTACGTCGCCCGCCGTGCGCGGCCGCGGCAGGTTAGCGCCGACAAGCCGGTTGCGATCAGCACATCGCAGTATTCGGAGTCGCATCTGCATAGGTAGGACGAGCGCCGTGCAGCTTGCGCCACACGCCACAAGATTCAGCGCCGGAAAGACGCCTCACATTCGAAAGACGCGCGCGCCGCTCGCCCGAACAGACAACCGCCAGAACACTTGCCATTCCCGCCAGGCCGCCCTCCTCGCGGTCTGGAACGGTCCTTGCACATGCGCGCGCCGTCGCCTATAACTCCCGAAGACCGAGAGTTACCGCTTGCGCCCCTCGCCGGGCATTTGCCGCTGTATTGCGCCACCGTCGTTCAATCAGTCGAAGGCAACTTACCCAACGAGGGACATCTTGGATCTCGATACCGTACGCGTGTTCATCATGACCCGGGGCGTCGACCTCGGCACCAAGGTTCTCGGGGCAATTGTCCTGTGGATTGTCGGCCGCTGGGTTATCGGCCTGATCACCGGTTTGCTGCGCAAGGTGCTCGCGCGCAACGGCCGCGTCGATCCCACGCTGGCTCATTACCTCGGCTCGATTCTCGGCGCCTTGCTGAACCTCCTGCTGATCCTCGCGATCCTGCAGGTGTTCGGCGTACAGACAACCTCGTTCGCTGCGCTGCTCGCCGGTCTAGGTCTCGCGATCGGCACCGCCTGGGGCGGTCTGCTCGCCCACTTCGCGGCGGGCATCTTCATGCAGGTGCTGCGGCCGTTCAAGGTCGGCGATTTCGTCACCGCGGGCGGCGTCACCGGTACGGTTTCGGAGTTGGGTCTGTTCGGCACCACGATCGTGACGCCGGACAACGTGACGACCATCGTCGGCAACAACAAGATCTTTTCAGACACGATCTCGAACTTCAGCGTGCTGCCGGTACGTCGCGTGGAACTGACCGCGAAGATCGCCAACGGCGTCGATCCCACCGATGCGATGAACCGGTTGAAGGCGGCGGTTTCGCAGATTCCGAACGTCGCCACCGATCCCGCTCCCGACATCGAAGTGTTGAGCTTCACGCCGGAAGGGCCGCTGCTATGCGTGCGTCCTTATACGGCCAACGAACATTACTGGCAGGTCTATTTCGACACGAACCGGACGATTGTCCAGACCTTCAAGGAAGCCGGTTATCCGACGCCGGAGACGCCGCTCGCACCGCGCGCGATTACCTGAGCGCGATGAGCTTATTCGCGGCGGCGGGCTGTTAGTGGCTAGTTAAGAGATCTTTGGCAACACCCGCATGCGCCGCTGATTCCAGACCGCAACTATCGACCAACGCAAAATGAAAAAAGGCGTCGCGAATCTCGCGACGCCTTTTGTTCGTCAGCGCCATTCATGCAGCCCTGACGCATCTCCGCAATAGCGCTTTAGCGGCTGCCTGCCTTCGCGTCGCCCTTGCGCAACATCTTCCACAACGCGCCGAGCAGAACCGGCACGATGGCCGCGCCGATACCCACCAGCACGATCACATTCAGATACTGGCGAATGAACGGAATGTTGCCGAAGAAGTAGCCGAGCAACACGAGCAGCAGCACCCACAACAGCGCGCCGATGATGTTGAACAACTGGAACCGGCTGACCGTCATCTCCGACGCGCCCGCCACGAACGGCGCGAAAGTCCGCACTACCGGAATGAAGCGCGCGAGCACGATCGTCTTGCCGCCGTGCTTCTCGTAGAAGTTGTGCGTCTTCTGCAGCGCTTTGCGGTCGAGAAAACGTTCGAGAAAAGGGATGTGCGAATTGAACACCCGCGGTCCGATAGCCCGGCCGATCATGTAGTTGACGGTATTGCCCGCGACCGCTGCGATCAGCAGCAACAGGATCAACGCGCCGAGGTTCATCTCACCGGTCGCGCAGAACGCGCCGCCGATGAACAGCAGCGAATCGCCAGGCAGAAACGGCAGAACGACCAGGCCCGTCTCGGCGAATACGATCAGGAACAGCACGGCGTAGACCCAGGCGCCGTACACGTGAATGAAGTCCCCGAGGAACTTGTCGATATGCAAGACAAGATTGACGAAATGTAGCAACGTGTCCAAGGGGGCGTCCTCTGTTGAGCGTTGTGAAAACGGGGGTAATCGTGGAATACAGCCCGCGAAATACAGCCATGCGCGGCAGACTTGCGAACGATAGCGGCAGATAGCAACGAGCGCATGCTCGCCGCCCGAAATTGACCGCGTCATGATACCGAAAGTGCCCGGCCGCGATTAAAAATCTGCGGCCATTGAGTGCGCTCCCCGGCACGTCGTGACGAATCGTTATAATTTCGCCATGTCCGAATTTTCCGAAACGCCCGTCGGCTCCGCCGCTGCGGCCCCAGTGTCCGCTGCAGCTTCTGATGCCTCGTCTGCCGCGGCTTCTGCCAGAACGCCGCGCCCGTTACGCGCGATCCAGCCGCTCCCCGATCAACTGATCAGCCAGATCGCCGCCGGCGAAGTGGTCGAGCGGCCGGCTTCCGTCGTCAAGGAGTTGCTGGAAAACGCGCTCGACGCGGGCGCGCAGACGCTGCGCATTCTGCTCGACGAAGGCGGCGTCAAACGGATCTCAATCACCGACGACGGCTGCGGCATTCCGGAAAACGAACTCGCGTTAGCGTTGATGCGTCACGCGACCAGCAAGATCCGCTCGCTCGCCGAACTCGAAGCGGTTGCCACGCTCGGGTTTCGCGGAGAAGCGCTGGCCTCGATTGCGTCGGTCGCGGAAATGACGATCACCAGCCGCACCGCCGACGCGCCGCATGCCGTGCGCGTGGACGCGCAAACCGGCGTGCTGAGCCCGGCGGCCGGCACCCAGGGCACGACGATCGAAGTGCGCGAGTTGTACTTCAACACGCCCGCGCGCCGCAAATTCCTGAAGAGCGAACAGACCGAACTCGGCCACTGTCTTGAACAGATTCGCCGCGCGGCACTCGCGCGGCCGGACGTCGCGATTTCGGTGCTGCATAACGGCAAGGCGGTCGAACACTGGAATGCGAGCGAACCGCCGGTGCGCGTCGCGAAGATTCTCGGCGAGACGTTCGCGACTGCCCATTTGCCGCTCGATGAATCCGCGGGTCCGCTGGCTGTTTATGGCTGCGCGGGTCTGCCGACCGCGAGCCGGGGCCGCGCCGACCAGCAGTATTTCTTCGTCAATGGCCGCTTCGTGCGCGACAAGCTGCTCACCCACGCGGTGCGCGCCGCTTATGAAGACGTGCTGCATGGCGATCGATATCCGTCGTATGTGCTGTTTCTCGATCTGCCGCCTGAGGGCGTCGATGTGAACGTGCATCCGTCGAAGATCGAAGTGCGGTTTCGCGATTCGCGCTCGATCCACCAGTTCGTATTCCATGCGGTGCAGCGCGCGTTGGCGCGGCATGCGGGCGCATCACCGGAAACGACGTCGGGTGGACACGCGGCGCACCTGGAAGCGCCGGCCGGCAGCCCGGCTTCGTTTGGTGCGACGCCGTTGGGTGGCGCGGGCGTGGGCGGTAGCGGCTTTGGTTCGCCAGTGGGTGGTGGCTTTGGTGGCTCGGGCGGCGGCTTCGGCGGCTCGGGTGGCAACTCCGGCAGCGGCTTCGGAAGCTCATCGCAACCCGGCAACACGTGGATGCGCCAGGCGCGTATGACCCAAGGCACGTTGCCGGTCGCACAACCGCTGGCGTTTTACGACGCACTCTTTGGCCGCAAAGACACACAGTCGGGCACCGCCGAGGGCGCCACGCTTTTCGAAGCACGCGACTCCGCCGCTGAAAATTCATCCCCGTATAACGCATCGGCGCCTTACACGTCGCCCTCGTTCAACGCTCACGACGAGCAGCCGCTCGGCTTCGCGCTCGGCCAGATCCACGGCATTTACGTGCTCGCGCAGAACGCACACGGGCTCGTCATCGTGGACATGCATGCCGCGCACGAGCGCATTCTGTACGAGCAGTTCAAGAACGCGCTCGCCGATCGCGCAATCGCCGTGCAGCCTCTGCTGATTCCGCAGACGATGCCCGCCGATCCGATCGAAATCGGCACCGTGGAAGAAGAACGCGACACGCTCGACGCGCTCGGCTTCGACCTCGCCGTTCTGTCGCCGACCACGCTGGCGATCCGCGCGGTGCCCGCGTTGCTGAAAGACGCCGATCTGCAGGCGCTCGCGCGCGCGGTGCTGTCCGATCTGCACGCGTTCGGCGGCTCGCGCGTGTTGACCGAGCGTCAGCACGAACTGCTCGGCACGCTCGCGTGCCACCACGCGGTGCGCGCGAATCGCCGCCTCACGCTCGATGAAATGAACGCGCTGCTGCGTCAGATGGAAGCGACCGAGCGCGCCGACCAATGCAATCACGGGCGTCCGACGTGGTATCAGTTGACGCTGTCCGATCTCGATCGGCTGTTCATGCGTGGGCAATAACGTGCTGCATCCGGTTTGCCCATGACATTACGTCCTTCTTCCGACGCGCCCACGCCGATCCCCTGCCTGCTCGGCCCGACCGCATCCGGCAAGACCGCGGCCGCGCTGGCGCTGGCCGCGCGTCGTCCGGTGGAAATCATCAGTGTCGATTCGGCGCTGGTTTATCGCGAGATGGATATCGGCACCGCGAAGCCCACCGCCGACGAACGCGCGGTGGCGCCGCATCATCTGATCGATATCGTCGATCCGACCGATGCCTATTCGGCGGCGCAATTTCGCGCGGACACGTTGCGGCTGACCGCCGAAATCCATGCACGCGGACGGCTGCCGCTGCTGGTCGGCGGAACCATGTTGTATTACAAGGCGCTCACGCAAGGCCTGAACGACCTGCCCTCAGCCGATCCCGACACGCGCGCCACACTCGACGCCGACGCGGCCCGCGACGGCTGGCCGGCAATGCACGCGCGGCTCGAGTCCGTCGATCCGATCACGGCTGCACGTTTGGCCCCCAACGATTCGCAGCGCATTCAGCGCGCGCTCGAAGTGTTCATGCTGACAGGCCAGGCTATGTCGACTCTGCTCGCCGCGCCCACGCGTCAGGACGACGCCGCGAACGCCTGGCGATTTGTCCCAATTGCGCTGGAACCGTCCGACCGGAGCGTGCTGCATGCGCGCATCGAGAAGCGCTTCGACGCGATGCTGAACAGCGGTTTCATCGACGAAGTGGTGAAGTTGCGCGAACGCGGCGATTTATCGCCCGAGATGGCGTCGATGCGCTGCGTCGGCTATCGGCAGGCGTGGGAATACCTGGATGGCGCGACCGACTACGCGACGATGCGGGACAAGGGCGTGTTTGCTACGAGGCAACTGTGCAAGCGCCAGCTCACATGGCTGCGAAGCATGCCGGAGCGAGTGGTGGTCGATTGCTGCGATCCGCACGCGACTGCGCGGGTACTTGAAGTGGTTGAAACGCTGGTTTGAAGCTTTCCCTGACCGGGAGCTTCGATACGACGAATTCCTGAACTACCAACCCGCACGGCGCCTGCCTTTACAAGCCAGCCGCCGCGCGGGAGCCCCGCCTTTAGATCACAACCGTCTGAGCTTCACCGGCCGCGCTTTCGCGAATCGAGCCGATTTTCCAGACCAGTTCGCCCGCCGCCGACAGCAGACCGATAGCCGTTTCAGCGTCTTCCGCCGACACCACCACTGCCATGCCGATGCCGCAGTTGAACACGCGATGCATTTCCGCATCGGCGACGCCGCCGTGCTTTTGCAGCCACGAGAACAGCGGCGGCAGCGGCCATGCGCGATGATCCAGCTCAGCCGTCAGACCTTCGCGCAGCACGCGCGGAATGTTTTCGACCAGACCGCCGCCCGTGATGTGCGCCATGCCCTTGATCGCGATCTGCTGACGCAGCGCCAGCAACGGCTTCACGTAAATATGCGTCGGCGCCATCAGCGCGTCGGCCAGCGAACGGCCGTCGAAATCGGCGTTCAGATCAGGCTTGGCACGCTCGATAATCTTGCGCACCAGCGAAAAACCGTTCGAATGGATACCGCTCGATGCCAGACCCAGCACCACGTCGCCCGGGGCAATCGTGCTGCCGTCGATAATCTCGCTCTTTTCGACCGCACCGACCGCGAAACCGGCCAGATCGTACTCGCCGTCCGGGTACATGCCCGGCATTTCCGCCGTTTCGCCGCCGATCAGCGCGCAACCCGACAGTTCGCAGCCGTAAGCGATACCCTTCACGACCGTGGCCGCCGTGGCGACGTCCAGCTTGCCGCACGCGAAGTAGTCGAGGAAGAACAGCGGCTCGGCGCCTTGCACCAGAATGTCGTTCACGCTCATCGCCACCAGATCCTGGCCGACGGTGTCGTGTTTGTTCAGTTCAAACGCGAGGCGCAGCTTGGTGCCCACGCCGTCGGTGCCCGATACGAGTACCGGCTCGCGGTATTTCTTCGGCACTTCGAACAGCGCGCCGAAACCGCCGATGCCACCCAGCACGCCGTCGCGCATCGTCTTTTTGGCAAAGGGCTTGATCGCGTCGACAAGGGCGTCGCCGGCGTCGATGTCCACGCCGGCGTCGCGATACGACAAACCTTGGGCGTCAGGGGCGGCGGATTTCGGTTGATTCATGGGGAAGAGCGAGAAGGTCGGTAAAATGCGATTTTACCCGATGCTGGCCGGCTGGCTGGAATTTGATTCATCCGGTTCCGACGACACCAGGGAAACAAACTTGCAACAAAATTCCTCGATTCTGATGCCGATGCAGCGCCGTGCGCTGATCTGGCTGGTCATTGCACTATGTATCTGCGTGCTGCTCTGGCTGCTGAGCCCGGTGCTCACGCCATTTCTGCTCGGCGCGATTCTCGCGTACATTCTGCAGCCGGGCGTGTCGTGGATGGAACGCCGGCGCATACCGCGCGGCCTCGCAGCGCTCGCGATGATCCTGTTTTTCACGCTGATGATGAGCGTGCTCGTCTTGCTGGTGCTCGCCGTCATCCAGAAAAAGGGGCCGCTGTTGCGCCAGCAGGTGCCCGTGCTGCTCGCGCATGCGAGCGCGTGGCTCCAGCCCAAGCTGGCCATGCTGGGCCTCGGCGATTCGCTCGATTTCGTCAAGATCCGCGAATTCGTGATGACGCAGCTTGAAGGCAGCGCGCAAACCGTCGCGCTGTACGCGTGGACGTCGATCCGCACCAGCAGCAACCTGATGCTCGCGCTGATCGCGAATCTGGTCACGGTGCCGCTCGTGCTGTTCTATCTGCTGTACGACTGGAACCGCATGCTGGCGCGCATTCAGAGGCTGATTCCGCGCCGCTGGCTCGATAAAACGCAGCAACTGGCGCGCGACATGGACGAGATGTTGTCGCAATACCTGCGCGGCGAAGTTCTCGTGATGGTCATCCTGGCGGCATACTACGCGATTGCGCTGAGCGTCGCCGGGTTCGAGATTGCGTTGCCGGTCGGCATATTTACGGGGCTGGCGGTGTTTATCCCGTACCTCGGGTTTGCAACGGGCCTGGTGCTGGCGCTGATCGCGGCGCTGTTACAGTTCGGCAACTGGTACGGTTTCGGCGCGGTCGCGCTGATTTACGGCTTCGCGCAGCTCGTGGAGAGCTTTTATCTGACGCCGCGACTCGTCGGCGAGCGGATCGGGCTGCACCCGCTCGCAGTGATTTTCGCGTTGCTGGCGTTCGGGCAACTGTTCGGCTTTTTCGGCGTGCTGCTTGCGCTGCCGTTCAGCGCAATCCTGTCGGTCGCGATCCGCGAGTTGCGCCAGAGCTACCTGGCGAGCACGCTTTACAACAACTGACTGCTCTTTGACTGTTCTAGGCCCGCTTGAGGGCCGACGCGGCCTTAGCCTCATTTTCGGCATTAACTTACTGTGCTTCGTCAACTGACGCTCGATCTCGGCACCCCGCCGCCATCGACATTCGACAATTTCTTCGCAGGCGCGAACGCCGAGCTGGTCACGCGCCTGCGCGAGCTCGACAACGCGCTCGCCGCCGGACCGGTCGCCGATCGCTCGTTCTACATCTGGGGCGAGTCCGGCAGCGGCCGCACGCATCTGTTGCAGGCGCTGGTGCACGAAGCGTCGCCGGGACATGCGCGCTTTGCCGGTCCGCAGAGCAGCCTCGCCGCGTTCAGCTTCGACCCGCGCGTCGCGCTGTATGCAATCGACGATTGCGATGCGCTCTCCGCCGCGCAGCAGATCGCCATGTTCAACCTGTTCAACGAAGTGCGCGCGCATCCCACCAGCGCGCTGGTCGCCGCGGGCAACGCGCCGCCGATCGGCATGAGCGTGCGCGAAGATCTGCGCACGCGCCTCGGCTGGGGACTCGTGTTCCATCTCGCGCCGCTGCCCGACGAAGGCAAGGCGGCGGTGCTGAAACTGGCGGCACGCGAGCGCGGCCTGATGCTCGCCGACGACGTCCCCGCCTACCTGCTCACGCATTTTCGCCGTGACATGCCGAGTCTGATGGCGCTGCTCGACGCGCTCGACCGCTTCTCGCTCGAACAGAAACGCGCGGTCACACTGCCGCTTTTGCGCATCATGCTGGAAGAACAGCGCGGCGCGCCGGGCCCCGCTGGCGGTTCGTCCACCGGTGCGGTCGCGGGTTCACACGCCGCTTCATCCGCTTCAAGTAAAATAGGCCCCCATGGCTAACCTCGCACTCTTCGATCTCGACCACACGCTCATTCCCACCGACAGCGACCACGAATGGGGCCGCTTCATGGTGAAACAAGGCATGGTCGACGCCGAAAATTTCGCCCGTGAAAACGATCGCTTTTTCGCCGACTACAAGGCCGGCAAGCTCGACATTCACGCCTATCTGATCGCCATGCTCACGCCGCTCGCGAAGTACACGCGCGCGGAACTGGCCGAGCTTCACGCAAAGTACATGCACGAAGTGATCACGCCGGCCATCTTCCCGGTCGCGCTGGAACTCGTGAAGCAGCACCGCGAAGCTGGCGACCTGTGCTGCGTGGTCACCGCCACCAACGAATTCATCACGCGTCCTATCGCGCAGGCGTTCGGCGTCAATGCGCTGATCGCGTGCGAGGTGGAAACCGTCGACGGCGAACCGCATTCGCCGTACACCGGCCGCCCCACGGGCACGCCGAGCTACAAGGAAGGCAAGATCGTCCGCACCGAAGCGTGGCTTGCTTCACTCGGCAAAAGCTGGAGCGATTTCGAGCACAGCTATTTCTATAGCGACTCGCACAACGACATCCCGTTGCTCGAAAAAGTCACCGACCCCATCGCGACCAATCCGGACGACACATTGCGTGCCCATGCGCAAGCCAAAGGCTGGCGCATCCTCGAACTCTTTCAACCCTCGTGATCAAAAAACTTATCCGCAAGCTATTCGGCCAGGATACGGCGCCCGCTGAAGACGCCCAACCCGCCCAAGCCGAAGCAGACGAAACCGGTAGCGCACGCGTGCGTTCGGCATCGACCACGGGCGGCGCTAGCAAGGCGCGCCGCAAACCCGCCCGTACCACCGCTGGCGGCGCTTCCACCGCCAAAGCTGTGCGCGACCCGGATGTGCCGGTCATCATTCCGCACGACGTGCATCGGATCGACCAGGCGCTGATCTCGCGCAACGCAATTCGCGTTACCGAAGGGCTGCAACAGGCGGGGCACCGGGCGTTTATCGTCGGCGGTGCAGTGCGCGATCTGCTGCTCGGCATCAAGCCAAAAGACTTCGACGTCGCCACCGACGCCACGCCCGAGCAGGTACAGAAGCTGTTCCGCCGCGCACGCATCATCGGTCGCCGGTTTCAGATCGTGCACGTGCAGTTCGGGCAGGAGATCATCGAGACCTCGACGTTCCGGGCGCTGGTCGATCCGCCCGCAGCCGATGCGCCGCCGGCACGCCGCCTGAAGCGCGACGAACTCGACCGCCGCACGCACGCGGTGGACGCGAGCGGCCGCGTGCTGCGCGACAACGTGTGGGGCGAGCAGCACGAAGACGCCACACGCCGCGACTTCACGATCAACGCGATGTACTACGATCCGGCCACCCAAACCGTGCTGGACTATCACAACGGCATGGCCGACATGCGCGAGCGTCTGCTGCGCATGATCGGCGACCCGGCCACGCGTTATCGCGAAGATCCGGTGCGCATGCTGCGCGTCGTGCGTTTCGCCGCGAAGCTCGACTTCGAGATCGAAGACAACACCCGTGCGCCGATCGTCGAAATGGCCGATCTGATCAACAACGTGCCCGCCGCGCGTCTGTTCGACGAGATGCTCAAGCTGATGCTGTCCGGCCACGCGCTTGCGTGCCTGAAGCGTCTGCGTCAGGAAGGTCTGCATCATGGCCTGTTGCCGTTGCTCGACGTGGTGCTCGAACAACCCATCGGCGAAAAATTCATTACGCTTGCGCTGAGCAATACCGATGCTCGCGTGCGCGCGGGCAAACCGGTGTCGCCGGGCTTCCTGTTCGCGACCCTGCTGTGGCACGACGTGCAGCAGCGCTGGCAGAAATTCGAAGCGAACGGCGAGTATCCAGTACCCGCTTTGCATCGCGCGATGGACGAAGTTCTCGACATGCAAACCGAGAAACTCGCGATCCACAAGCGCTTCTCGTCGGATATGCGCGAGATCTGGGGCCTGCAGTTGCGCCTCGAGAAACGCTCGGGAAGAAGCGCGCTGAAGCTGCTGGAACACCAAAGATTTAGAGCGGGGTATGATTTCCTCCTGTTGCGCTGCGAATCGGGCGAACTCGACGAGGCGGTCGGTACGTGGTGGACGGAGTTCATCGAAGGAGACATTGCCGCGCGCGAGACATTGCTCACGCAAGGCGGGAAGGACCGGAGCCCACGAAAACGACGGCGGCGCAGCAGTGGCGCCAAAGGCCGCAAGCCGGGCGAGGGAATGGAGGGCGGCACGCCAGCCGAACGCTCAGACGACGACGCGGGCCACGACGGCTCGCACGAAGACTGACACAGCGTTTAGCTGAAGCCGTCGAACGATAGTTGCAGGAAGTTATGCCATGACGGTTGCTTATCTCGGCCTCGGCGCGAATCTCGGGGACGCGCGCCAGACCCTGAAAGACGCAGTGGTGTGCCTCGCACAACAGCACACCATCTCCGTGCTCGCCAAGTCGAGCCTGTATCGCACTGCCCCGATCGACGCGGGCGGTGACGACTATTTCAACTGCGTCGTGAAGGTTGATACGACACTCCCCGTGCGGCATCTGCTGGCGCTATGCCAGAAGATCGAGCATCAGTTCGGGCGCGAGCGGCCGTTTCGCAATGCACCGCGCACGCTCGATCTGGACATCCTGCTGTACGGCGAGCAATCGATCGACGAACCCGATCTGATCGTGCCGCATCCCCGTATGGCCGAGCGCGCTTTTGTGCTGGTGCCGCTGGTCGAGATCGACTCGGCGCTGGTCATTCCGCAACACGGCCGTGCCGAGGCGCTGCTCGGTGGCGTCAGCGATCAACGTATCGAGAAAGTGAAGGGGCCGTGTCAGTGTCCTATGCTCAATGCATTGAGCGCTAACGGTGCAACCGAAAAAGGGCGCTGCGAATGAATTCGCCGCCGCTCACGGTCACGGCGCCGCAACTGCGGCCACCGTTCGGCTATCTCGCGATTGAAGGCCCGATCGGCGTCGGCAAGACTTCGCTCGCGCGTCGTCTCGCTCAACGCTGGTCGATGCAGGAATTGTTCGAGCGTCCGCAAGACAATCCTTTTCTCGAGCGTTTTTATCGCGACACCGCGCGTTATGCGCTGCCCACGCAATTGCACTTCGCATTGCAGCGCGTTCAGCAGACGCAGGAAGTGAACGCCGCGCAAGGCTTGGGCACGCCGCTCATCGCCGATTTCATGACGCAGAAGAACGACATCTTCGCGCGTCTCACGTTGCCGGAAGACGAGTGGCAGTTGTATCGCGCGCTCGCGGCCCAGATCGAAGTCAGCGCGCCCGCGCCGGATTTCGTGGTCTATTTGCAAGCCAGCCCTGAAGTGCTGTTCGCGCGCATCCAGAAGCGCGCCGTGCCGATGGAATTGCAGATTTCCGACGCCTACCTGCGCGCACTCTGCGACGCGTACAACGAATTCTTCTACCACTACGACCGCACGCCCGTGCTGACGGTCAACGCTGAACATCTGAATCCGCTCGACTCGGACGCGGACCTTGCGCTACTCGCCGAGCGCATCGAAACGATGCGCGGCCGCAAGGAATTCTTTGCCAAGGGCACGTCGCTGTAAGCGGCGCGGCCAGCTTTTTTTCCAATGGATTGACCCATGACTTATTTGCAGGAAGCAAGCCGGAGCGCGATCACCGTGCCGAAGCTGCAGGCAATGCGCGACGCAGGCGAAAAAATCGCGATGCTCACCTGTTACGACGCGAGCTTTGCGTCGCTGCTGGATCGAGCGGGCGTCGATACGCTGTTGATCGGCGATTCGCTCGGCAACGTGCTGCAAGGTCAGACGACGACGCTGCCGGTGACGCTCGCCGACATCGCGTATCACACGGCGAGCGTGGCGCGCGCGCGGCCGTCGGCGCTGATCGTCGCCGATCTGCCGTTCGGCACATACGGCACGCCGGAAGACGCGTTCCGTAGCTCGGTGGAGTTGATGCGCGCGGGCGCGCAAATGGTGAAGCTCGAAGGCGGCGAATGGCTCGCTGACACCGTGCGTTTTCTGGTTGAGCGCGCGGTTCCGGTGTGCGCGCACATCGGCCTCACGCCGCAGTCCGTGCACGCATTCGGCGGCTTCAAGGTGCAGGGCAAGACCGAAGCAGGCGCGAGTCAGGTGTTGCGAGACGCGCTCGCGGTGGAAGCGGCTGGCACGCAATTGATCGTGATGGAAGCGATTCCGTCGCAACTCGCGAGCGAAGTCACGAAGCAGTTGCGGATTCCGACGATCGGGATCGGTGCGGGTCTGGATTGCTCGGGTCAGGTGCTGGTGCTGCACGACATGCTGGGTATTTTCCCCGGCAAGCGCCCGCGTTTCGTGAAGGATTTCATGCAGGGACAGCCGAGCATTCTGGCGGGCGTGGAAGCGTACGTGCGTGCAGTAAAGGATGGTTCGTTCCCAGGAACCGAACATACGTTCTGAGTTTTTTCTCTTACTGAGCCGTAGCGGATAGGACCAGACGGGCTTTTTTTCGGCCGTTGTGAGGTCCATCCTACATTGGCTGCAAAACCGGTGGTCTACCTTCGTTTATGTGGCAATGCGGCTCTTCCGCGAGCCGTGTTGCCATGAACCTAAGACGAGGAGAGATCGCCATGAGCCCGTTCTGCCTGATCGACGTCGCAGGAATCCGCGAGCATGCCGAAGTACCGCATGACGTGCATCATTCTGCGTGGCATAAGCGCTTGGGGAACTGGATGAGCCGGGTGCTGCATGGGGGGCGTGGTTGAGGCGATTGTACTGGCGCCAGCTTTGACCAGATGTGCCACGAGTAGGGAGCCATGCAGTTGAATCGCTGCCGCGTGTTGCGTGCGATGGTGAGTATCGCCGCCAGCACTCCGGCGGCCTCTCGTTCCCGCTTTTTTCAGCCCACAACCCGCGCCGGCATCGCCCCTCGCAGCGCATTGCAGAGCATCAGCGCTTCGGCATTCCGTAAATCGGCGCGTGTCAGCACGCGTTCAGCCGCCTGCAAGCCGTCGGCATCCTCATCCAGCAGCACGCTGCGCATCACGCCGGGCAACACGCCCGACGCGAGCGGCGGCGTCCACCAGCGCCCGTCCAGCTTCACAAACACGTTCGACCGACCGCCTTCGGTCAACTCGCCTCGTTCGTTGAAGAAGAGCGTATCGAATGCGCCTTTAGCTTCGGCCTCGCGCCAGCCCCGATCGTATTCGGCGCGGCGAGTGGTTTTGTGAAGCAGCAGTGGATCGCCGGCTTGCGTTGCGTGGAAATCCTGTTCGTTTGCGAGCAGAACGCCGATCGGTGCATCCGCTGACGCCGTTAGTGGCGACAATTCGGCGGCGGTGATCTGAAGCGTGCCGTTCTTGCTCAGCGCGAGCCGCATCCGGTGCGCGGCTTGCGACGGCAACGCCGCGCACTTCGCCGCGATTTGCGCGCGAAGAGTGACTTCGTCGGCGAGTTTGAAGCCTAGCGCCGAGGCGCTCGACGACAGCCGCTTCAGATGTCGCGACAGATGGCGTACGCCCTCTTCCCGCGTCGCGTACATCGTTTCGAACAGATCGAAGCCAGGCTCCGCGCCGATCAGGAAGCTCGCTTTCAATTGACACTCCGCATATTCATCGGCGGCCACGCTGTCGAGAACGATGCCCGCGCCGACACCCATCGTGCCTCGCAGCGCGCCGGTTTGTGGACTACGGCTTAACGTCAAAGTGCGGATCGCGACCGACAGGCAGAAATCGCCGCACGCCGCATCCTGTCCCGCCGATGGCGCCACCGCGTCGAGCCACCCGATTGCGCCGGTGTAAAGACTGCGCGGCGTGCTCTCCAGTTCGTCGATCAGTTGCATCGTTCGATACTTCGGTGCACCAGTGATCGAGCCGCAAGGAAACAGCGCTCTAAGGATTCCGGCGAAGGAGGTGTCAGGTAGCAGTACGGCATCGACGGTCGACGTCATCTGCCAGACCGACGCATACGGTTCCACCGAAAACAGCGCCGGCACCTTGACCGAGCCCGTCTGCGCAACCCGCGACAGATCGTTGCGCAACAGGTCGACGATCATCACGTTTTCAGCGCGGTTCTTTGGATCGTTCGCGAGAAACTCCGCCGCGCGCCGATCTTCGACGGGATCGGCCGAGCGCGATGCGGTGCCTTTCATTGGCCGCGCGCGCAGCTTTGCGCCCTGCTTTTCAATGAAAAGCTCCGGCGAACACGACACCACCCAGTTATCGCCCGGTAACGCGATAAGCGCGCCGAACGGCACCGGCTGCCGCGCCCTCAATCGCCGATAAAGCGCGATTGGCGAGCCAAACACGTCGAAATCGAGCCGATACGTGTAGTTGACCTGATACGAATCGCCCGCCCGCAAAGCCACGTGAATCGCGTCGATTGCCGCGCCGAACTGCGCGCGATCGACGCTCGCGCGCACGTTCGCCGTGCCCGCTACCGACGGCTCGGCCGCTGCGCCATCGAGCGCCGCAAGCCACGTATCGACCTCTTCACGCGACTGCTTTTCACATCGTTCGAACAATAAAAAACGCAGCGTGGCATCACCACGCTGCGTTTTCGAAGACCGAAGCCGCTCCAGATCGAGCAGGGTCCGGCCAAACTCATAGTCGGCCAGCACGACGGCGTGCAAACCATGCCGGGTATCGGCCGCCACGGTCTCACACACGCTGTCGAGTTGCGCGGCGTCCGCGCAAACCCGTTCGTGCACAAAACCCGTGTACAGACGACTCGACCGGCGCGCCGCCGTCGCGTCGCAATCGTCGAGCAGCGCGAAAACTGCGCCGCACTCATCTGCCGTCATGCTTACCGCCAAACTTCAAACCGCCATTAATCGAAGAAGCTCTTCACCCGATCGAACCAGCTCTTGCTCTGCGGGCTATGCCGCGAGCCGCCTTCCACCAGCGCTTTCTCGAACTGTTGCAGCAATTCGCGCTGCGACTCGGTGAGCTTGACCGGCGTTTCGACCTGAACGTGAACGTACAGATCGCCGGCAATGCTCGAACGCAGCCCCTTGATACCCTTGCCACGCAGGCGGAACGTCTTGCCCGACTGCGTACCTTCCGGCACCGTGAAGCTCGCGCGGCCCGCGAGAGTCGGCACTTCGATTTCGCCGCCGAGCGCCGCAGTGGTGAACGGAATCGGCATCTGGCAATGCAGGTCGTCGCCGTCGCGCTCGAAGACCGAGTGCTGCTTGATATGAATCTCGACGTACAGGTCGCCCGACGGACCGCCGTTGATACCCGGCTCGCCGTTACCGGCCGAACGGATACGCATGCCGTCGTCGATACCTGCGGGGATCTTCACTTCCAGCGTCTTGGTTTCCTTCACCTTGCCTGCGCCATGGCAATGGCCGCACGGGTCGGGGATGTAGGTACCGGTGCCGTGGCACTTCGGGCAAGTCTGCTGGATGCTGAAAAAGCCTTGCGACATGCGCACCTGGCCCGCGCCGCTACAGGTCGGGCAGGTTTCGGGCTTGGTGCCGGGCTTCGCACCCGAACCGTGGCAGATTTCGCACGACACCCAGCTCGGCACGCGAATTTGCGTGTCGTAGCCGTGAGCGGCCTGTTCCAGCGTGATTTCCATGCTGTAGCGCAGATCGGCGCCGCGATACACCTGCGGGCCCGCGCGTCCACCACCGCCCCGTGCTGCACCGCCGGCCGCCTGGCCGAAGATGTCGCCGAAAATATCACCGAACGCATCGGCAAAACCGCCGAAGCCCTGCGCGCCACCCGCACCCATGTTCGGATCGACGCCCGCGTGACCGTACTGGTCGTACGCGGCACGCTTTTGCGAGTCCGACAGCATTTCATAGGCTTCCTTCGCCTCTTTGAAATGCTCTTCCGCATCCTTGTTGCCCGGATTGCGGTCGGGGTGGTGCTTCATCGCCATCTTGCGATAAGCCTTCTTGATTTCGTCGTCGCTCGCGTTCTTTGCGACGCCCAGAACCTCGTAGTAATCCCGTTTCGCCATATCGGTTCAACGCCACTCGCGCAATGCGACGCGGTGGCTCCTCTTGAATGCTGGAGTCTTACGACTCGTCCGGCCGCCGTTTTTCGCCGCTTTGACCCGGCTCGAAACAACGCCCTCCATAAAACAAATGTGCCCGGAGAGCCCCAAAAGGCTCGCCAGGCGAGATAACCGCTCTTGCACGTTGCGTGTTGCCCTGGTGGGGCGCTGCTTGTGCAGCCGGGCCGCACACGTTGCCGTGTGCGGCTTTACGGTCTGAATGCGACCTGGCTTTAGTCCTTCTTCACTTCCTTGAAGTCGGCGTCGACCACGTCGTCCTGCTGCTGGCTTGCGCCACCAGCCGACACGCCCGGACCTGCCGCGCCCGCTGCCGCTGCTTCGGCGCCTTGCGCTGCCTGCATGTCGGCGTACATCTTCTCGCCCATCTTCTGCGAGGCGGTTGCCACGACTTCGATCTTCGCTTCGATCGCCGCCTTGTCAGCCGAACCGCTCTTCAGCGTTTCTTCGAGGTCCTTCAGCGCGGTTTCGATCGCTTCCTTCTCGGCGGCTTCCAGCTTGTCGCCGTATTCCGTGAGCGCCTTCTTCGTGCTGTGGACCAGCGCGTCGCCCTGGTTGCGGGCATCGGCCAGTTCACGCAGCTTGTGATCTTCTTCAGCGTTCGCTTCGGCGTCCTTCACCATCTTCTCGATTTCGGCTTCGGACAGACCCGAGTTTGCCTTGATCGTGATGCGGTTTTCCTTGCCGGTCGCCTTGTCTTTCGCGCCGACGTGCAAGATGCCGTTCGCGTCGATGTCGAAGCTCACTTCGATCTGCGGCGTGCCGCGCGGTGCCGGCGGAATGCCTTCGAGGTTGAACTCGCCGAGCAGCTTGTTGCCTGCTGCCATTTCGCGTTCGCCCTGGAACACCTTGATCGTCACGGCGCCCTGGTTGTCGTCAGCCGTCGAATAGACCTGTGCGTGCTTGGTCGGGATCGTGGTGTTCTTGTTGATCATCTTCGTCATCACGCCGCCGAGAGTTTCAATGCCGAGCGACAGCGGGGTCACGTCGAGCAGCAGAACGTCCTTGCGGTCGCCCGACAGAACCTGACCCTGGATCGCTGCGCCAACGGCCACGGCTTCGTCCGGGTTCACGTCACGGCGCGGATCCTTACCGAAGAATTCCTTAACCTTTTCCTGCACCTTCGGCATGCGGGTCATACCGCCGACCAGAATCACATCGTCGATTTCGCCGACCTTCACGCCTGCGTCCTTGATAGCAACGCGGCACGGCTCGATGGTGCGTTCGATGAGTTCTTCAACCAGCGCTTCCAGCTTGGCGCGCGTGATTTTCAGGTTCAAGTGCTTCGGACCCGACGCGTCTGCGGTGATGTACGGCAGATTGATTTCGGTCTGCTGGCTCGACGACAGCTCGATCTTTGCCTTTTCAGCCGATTCCTTCAGGCGTTGCAATGCGAGCACGTCCTTCGACAGATCGACGCCCTGCTCTTTCTTGAATTCGCCAATGATGTAATCGATGATGCGCTGGTCGAAGTCTTCACCGCCCAGGAACGTATCGCCGTTCGTGGAGAGCACTTCGAACTGCATTTCACCGTCGACGTCGGCGATTTCGATGATCGATACGTCGAACGTACCGCCGCCCAGGTCATACACCGCGATCTTGCGGTCGCCCTTTTCAGCTTTGTCCAGGCCGAAGGCCAGCGCAGCTGCGGTCGGTTCGTTGATGATGCGCTTGACTTCCAGACCGGCGATGCGGCCTGCGTCCTTGGTTGCCTGACGCTGGCTGTCGTTGAAGTACGCGGGAACCGTAATCACAGCTTCGGTGACCGGCTCGCCGAGGTAATCTTCAGCGGTCTTCTTCATCTTGCGCAGCGTTTCCGCCGAGATTTGCGGCGGTGCCAGCTTCTGATCGCGCACTTCGATCCATGCGTCGCCGTTGTCGGCCTTCATGATCTTGTACGGCATCAGAGCGATGTCTTTCTGCACTTCTTTTTCTTCGAAGCGGCGGCCGATCAGGCGTTTGACCGCGTACAGCGTGTTCTTCGGGTTCGTGACCGACTGACGCTTCGCCGGTGCGCCGACGAGAATTTCGCCGTCTTCCATGTAAGCGATGATCGACGGCGTGGTGCGTGCACCTTCCGAATTCTCGATGACCTTGACCGAGTTGCCTTCCATGATCGCCACGCACGAGTTGGTCGTGCCGAGGTCGATACCGATGATTTTGCCCATTTTTACTGTTCTCCTGACTTTGATCGCTGCGGGAATCGCCCTGTTTGCCCATCTGGCGGCAAGGCGATCCGCTCTGAATTCCTACCTGCACTCAACATAAGTGCGTCCGCATCGTTTTCAAGACCTCTTTTACGATGCGGTCTTTAATTTTTTTCAATCGGTCGAACTTTTGCCCGAATCCGCGCTATCGGCATGGATGCTGCCTGCGGCGTCG
This sequence comes from Paraburkholderia fungorum, assembly GCF_900099835.1. Taxonomy (NCBI): domain Bacteria; kingdom Pseudomonadati; phylum Pseudomonadota; class Betaproteobacteria; order Burkholderiales; family Burkholderiaceae; genus Paraburkholderia; species Paraburkholderia fungorum. The sequence goes on along the minus strand of NZ_FNKP01000001.1, from coordinate 870,559 downwards.
ATGCCCTGAATCTTTTCCCGCGCGGCCGCTACCGCTGCCTGAAACTGCCCAAGACCGTGCCAGCCGGTTGCCCGGCCAAGCCGCTTGCCGCGATAAAAGAAGAACCACGTGGGGACGCCGTGAAGCATGAAGCGCCGGCCCAGTTCGCGGTGCTCGTAGACATTGCTGTGAAACCACCTGAGGCCGAGCGCACGAATCGCGTCCGGTTGTGCCAGCATGGCTTTCTTGGCGATCTCGCAATTGAAGCAGTCGAGACCCCAGAAAAACACCACGGCCAGATCATCCCCGGCTCCTGCAAGGGCAGCGTCGAACGAGTCGGCACTGAGTTCCTGCATGTCGAAGGCGGCGAACGCGGTGGCGTCGACGGGAATATTGGCCATGGCTGCACCTGCCGGGCGAGATTTGCTGCAGAAGCGTCTACAGGACGCTACGTGCTTACTTCGGCGCCGCGACGGTGACGAGTGCCGGACGCAGCACGCGGTCGGCAATCACAAAGCCTTTTTGCAGCACGGCCACGACAGTGTTCGGCTCCTGATCGGCCGGCACCATCGAAATAGCCTGGTGGCGATGCGGGTCGAACTTCTCGCCGACCGGATTCAGGGCGACGACGCGGCCCTTTTCCAGCGCGCCGCTCAATTGGCGCAGCGTAAGTTCGACGCCTTCGCGCACTTTCTGCAGATCGTCGGACGAGTGAGCGACCGCGGCTTCGAGGCTGTCGACCACCGGCAGCAGATGCTCGGCGAAACTCTCGATCGCGAATTTATGGGCCTTGGCGACGTCTTCCTGAGCACGGCGGCGCACGTTTTCGGTCTCCGCCTTCGCGCGCAGGAAGCTTTCCTGCAATTCGGCGATCTTCGCCTGAGCTTCGGCCAGCGCGATCTGCTCAGCGCTTTCCGGCGCCGGCTCACCGGCGTTAGCAGCCGCGTCCTGCTGGGATGCCGCAGCCTCCGCGGCCTGGCGCGTGGTTTCGTCGGCGGGCGTGGGATTCGGGCTCGTCGGGTTCTCTTGCGTGTTTTCCATGTCGCTGAAAGTCGTTAAAAAGTAAAAGCCAACAGTGGCGGCGATACGTGAACATAGTGCGATTTGTGCGTTGCAAAATCGCGACACATCGTCCGACGTACATTCGCATAACGAAACGGCAGATGGGGCCGGAAAGACCCATTTCAAGCGGGTCTGCCCGCTCTTTTCACACTAGCGGGATTCAGTCGAAATCCGCCGTTACAACCATTATTGCGGCGCAATCAGATAGAGATTGAGGGAAGCCGGCAAGTGACCTATGCTCCATTAAAGCATCGGAAAAGACACGTTAACCCTAATCTGACGTCTACCTTACCGGCTCTTTGCGTTTATTGAATTTCCACCTGATTCGCCCGTTTCAATAAAGAATCTTCCCAAGGGGGCACCGTGAAACTGACCTTTGCAATCGGGGTGGTCGCATTGGTTCTGATTGCGGGCACCACCACAATCTGCATGTCCGGGGCGGTCAACGATCACACCACGGAATACGGCGGTGTGCACGCGACCATCGAGCAGTTGTTCAATCCCCACCAGAAAATCTGTCGATAGTGCGCCGGTCGCGCTTGGTCGGCCGGCCGTGCAAAGCGGCGGCCGGTTCGCGATACGTCTTGCGCCGCTCCTGCTCCACCTGCCGTTTTACCTTGCTCTCTTCGGTCTCAGCGTAAAGCGTTTGCGCGACGCTAGCAGGACCACGCACATCGCACACTCCCAGCACTTCCACCTGCCACACAATCCGCTCGATTTCGATCTCGACCAGGTCGCCGACCCGCACGTCCTTCGCCGGTTTGACGCTGGCGCCGCCGATCCGCACATGACCTTTGTCGACCGCGTCCGCCGCGAGCGAACGAGTCTTGAAAAAGCGCGCAGCCCAAAGCCATTTGTCTATGCGTAGCTTCGCGCCCGCTTCCGTAGATATCTGGTAGTTCATCAGCTTGCTCCACTGCCGCTGGTGTGCGGCACAGGCACCGTCTGCACCGGCCAGCCCTGCAGATTCTGCGCGACGATTTCACCAAGCGCGGCGATCCACGGCTGTGATGCGTTCACGCAGGCAATCCGGTGAAACTCCTTGCCGCCCGCGTGCAGAAACTCGTCGCGCACTTCCATGCCGATTTCTTCAATCGTTTCAAGACAGTCGGCGGTGAAACCCGGGCAAAAAACGTCGGCGCGTCGCACACCTGCCGCGCCCAACTCCTTAAGCGTAGGCGCCGTGTACGGCTGCAGCCATTCGGCTTTGCCGAAACGCGACTGGAAGGTGATACGGCATTCCACCGGCGTCAGTTCGAGCGCCTGCATCAGCAACGCGCCAGTCTGCTGACATTGTTCATGGTAGGGGTCGCCCAGATCGAGCGTGCGCTTGGGCACGCCGTGAAAACTCAGCACCAGCTTGTCGCCTGCCGCAAAGTCGGGCCGGCCATGCTGATGCCAATATTGATGCACCTGCGCAGCCAACGCGGCAATGTACGCGGGATGATCGGCGTACTGGCGCACCGTGCGGACTTCCGGCTGATTGCGCATGCGCTTCATCGCCGAGAAGGCGTCGTCGAAAGCCGTGGCCGTGGTCGACGATGAATATTGCGGATACATCGGCATCAGCAGCACGCGCTCGACGCCCGCCAGCTTCAACTGGTTCAGCATTGCGGGGATGCCCGGTGTGCCGTAGCGCATCGCGTAGTCGACCAGCACGGTGTAGTCGTTCAAGTGCAGCAGGTGGCGCAAACCCTCCACCTGCTTTTCCGTGTAGACACGCAGCGGCGAGCCTTCCGGCATCCAGACTGCCGCGTATTTCTTCGCCGAGCTGCGGCTGCGGAACGGCAAAATCAGCATCCGGAGGATGATCTGCCAGAGCAGCGCGGGGATCTCGACCACCCTTGGATCAGACAGGAACTGCGCGAGATAGCGTCGGACCGCGCGCGGCGTCGGCGCGTCGGGCGTGCCGAGATTGATCAGCAGCACGGCGACACGATGTGACGTGGCGTTCTGTGAGGGCCGCTCGAGGTCGAAGCGCATAGGCAGCAGGGGTCACCGCTTGAGGCGGCGAGTCGGATTCAGGAGAGATTCATTATAGCGGCGCGGTTCGTGCCCGCCGCCCCAGGCACCCCTGGCTATTCGGCCGATTGGCAAGCGGCGCCGGCTCGCGCATTATTTGCGGCACGGCTTCGGGCCTCGGGTTGGAACCGCGATGGTTACTGCTGGCTGAGCGTCAGCGAGAGCAACCGCGCGGTGATGTCGACAATCGGAATCACGCGGTTGTAGGCCATGCGAGTCGGCCCGATCACGCCGAGCGTGCCGACGATCTTGCCGTTCACTTCGTACGGCGCGGTGACCACGCTCATTTCTTCGATCGGCACGAGATTCGACTCGCCGCCGATGAAAATCTGCACGCCCGCCGCGTGACTCGACACGTCGAGTAACTGAAGGAGACTGGTTTTTTGATCGAACACATCGAACAGCTTGCGCAGTCGCGCCATGTCAGACGAAAGATCGGCGACTTCGAGCAGATTGCGCTCGCCGGAAATCAGCACGGTCTCGCCGGTGTCGGCCTCGTCGGTGCTCGCGGTGACGGCGGCGTGCATCAGCGTGGTCATGTCGCCGCGCAGCTCGTCGATTTCTTCACGCAGACGGCGGCGCACATCGTCGAACGACAGGCCCGCGAAATGTGCGTTGATGTAATTGGAGGCCTCGACCAGTTGCGACGGCGAAAAGTCGCGCTGGGTGGCCATAATGCGGTTCTGCACGTCGCCCTCGGGCGTCACGATGATCAACAGAATGCGTTTGTCGGACAAACGCATGAATTCGATCTGCTTGAACACGTGGCTGCGGCGAGGCGTCAGCACCACGCCGGCGAACTGGGACAGGTTGGACAGCACGCTGGCCGCCGCCGCGACAATCTTTTGCGGCTCGCCAGCCTGCAGCGTGGTTTTGACGGTGCGCATCACGGCTTCTTCGTCGGCCGCGGATTCGACCGTCAGCATGGTGTCGACAAAGAGACGATAGCCACGCGGCGTGGGAATGCGGCCTGCGGAAGTGTGCGGGCTGATCACGAGCCCCAGGTCCTCGAGATCGGACATCACGTTGCGGATCGTGGCCGGGCTCAGTTCGAGGCCCGAATAACGTGACAACGTGCGCGAGCCGACCGGCTGACCTTCGGCGATGTAGCGCTCAATCAGCGTTTTTAGGAGGGTTTGTGCGCGAGGATCTAGCATGAGGGAAAATTTTAGCTCAATGACGCGACGACGGCGAGCGCCAACCGCGCCCACTCCTGACGAATATGCAGGCTGTTGCCGGCGTGCATGTCATCAAGGCTTCACCATTCTAACGATAATCGCGAGATGCGCTGACAGCCCGTGCGAGCCGGCTCGCTACCGCGTCTGTCAGCGGTTCTTTTCAGGCCCTACCTATGGTGTAATGCCGGCATGCAAGTGACCAGCCAGTTCAAGACCGTCGCGCTCGTCGGGCGCAACAATACGCCGGGCATCGGTGAGCCGCTGACCGCGCTCGCCTCGTGCATCGCAAAGCGCGGCTTCGAAGTCGTATTCGAAGCCGACACCGCGGCCGAAATCGGCATCACCGACTATCCGGCGCTCCGCCCTGCCGAAATCGGCGCGCGCGCCGACGTGGCCGTGGTGCTGGGCGGCGACGGCACGATGCTCGGCATCGGCCGCCAGCTCGCGCCGTACCGCACGCCGCTCATCGGCATCAACCACGGGCGGCTGGGCTTCATTACAGACATCCCGATCTCCGACATGCGCGAGATCGTGCCGCAAATGCTGGCCGGCAAATTCGAGCGCGAAGAACGTGTGCTGCTCGAAGCGCGAATCATGCGCGACGGCACGCCGATCTATCACGCGCTGGCCTTCAACGACGTCGTGGTCAACCGCAGCGGCTTCTCCGGTATGGCGGAACTGCATGTGTCGGTGGACGGCCGCTTCATGTACAACCAGCGCTCGGACGGCCTGATCGTCGCCACGCCGACCGGCTCGACCGCTTACGCGCTGTCGTCGCAAGGGCCGATTCTGCATCCGCAATTGCAGGGCATCGTGCTGGTGCCGATCGCGCCGCATGCGCTGTCGAACCGCCCCATCGTGCTGCCGGACGACTCGAAGGTCAGCATCCAGATCGTGTCCGGGCGTGAAGTGAACGTCAATTTCGACATGCAGTCGTTCACGTCGCTCGAATTGGGCGACACGATCGAGGTGCGCCGCTCACGCCATACGGTGCCCATGCTTCATCCGGTCGGCTATAGCCACTACGCCACGCTGCGCAAAAAGCTGCACTGGAACGAATACCCGTCGCACGAAGAAGACACCAAGCCCTGAGCGGCGAAGCAACGCTGGACACCAACGCCATCGTAGTCGCCGCTGCCGGAACCTGAATTTCAAGCTCATCAGACGACCTCCATGCTTCGCCACCTCTCGATACGCGACTTCGTCATCGTCGCCGCGCTCGATCTCGAATTCGACGGCGGCTTTACTGTTTTCTCCGGCGAAACCGGCGCCGGCAAGTCGATCCTGATCGACGCGCTGGCACTCGCGCTCGGTGCACGCGCCGACGCGAACGTCGTGCGCACCGGCGAGACCCGCGCCGACATCACGGCCGAATTCGAAACCCATGCTCAGGTCGAGCAATGGCTCGACGAACAGGCACTCGGGCCGGCCGCCGACGACGGCCATCACGGTGGCACCGTCATGTTGCGGCGCGTAATCGATGCGAACGGCCGCTCGCGGGCTTTCATCAACGGAACGGCGGCGACGCTCGCGCAGTTGCGCGAAGTCGGCGAAATGCTGGTGGACATTCACGGCCAGCATGCGCACCAGTTGCTAATGCGCCCGGACGCGCAACGCGAACTGTTCGACACGCACGCCGGGCTTTCCGACACCGCCGCGACCGTTACGCGGGCGTGGCGCATGTGGCGCGAGAAGGTGCAGGCGGTCGAGCACGCAAAGACCCGCGACCGCGAGTTGCAACTGGAACGCGAACGGCTCGCCTGGCAGCTCACCGAACTGGACAAACTCTCGCCGCAGCCGGGCGAATGGGAAGAGGTCAACGCTGAGCATCGGCGGCTGTCGCATTCGGCGAATCTGATCGATGGCGTGCAAGGGGCGCTCGGCGCGCTGTCGGAATCGGACGAGGCGATGATCACGCATCTGGCCTCGATCGTGTCGAAGGTGCGCGATCTTGCGGAAATCGATCCGGCATTGAACGACGTGCTGGCCGCGCTCGAACCCGCTGAAATCCAGTTGCAGGAAGCCGCGTATTCGCTGAGTCATTACGCGCAGCGGCTCGAACTCGATCCGGACCGGCTCGCGCAGGTCGACAAACGCCTTGATGCATTGCACTCGGCGGCACGCAAGTTCCGCCTTCAGCCGGAAACGCTGCCCGAAGAACATCAGGCTCGCCGCGCGCAACTGGCCGCGCTCGACGCCGCGGCAGATCTCGACAGCCTGCACGCAGCAGAAGCCAAGGCTAAAGAAGCCTTCCTGACCGAAGCCAGGAAACTGTCGAAGGCACGAGCCAAAGCGGGCAACGCGCTAGGCGCGGCGGTCACCACCGGCATGCAGGAACTGTCGATGAAAGGCGGCAGCTTCGAAGTCGCGCTGGTGCCGCTGCCCGAAGGCGGCGCGCACGGGTTGGAGCAGGTCGAGTTCCGCGTCGCCGGTCATGCGGGGGTGCCGCTGCGGCCGTTGGCAAAGGTTGCGTCGGGCGGCGAACTGGCGCGGATCAGCCTCGCGCTTGCGGTCATTGCCAGCGCGGCAAGCCCGACACCCACGCTGATTTTCGACGAAGTGGATACCGGCATCGGCGGCGGCGTCGCCGAAGTGGTGGGACGGTTGTTGCATCAGCTTGGGCAAGCGCGCCAGGTGTTGTGCGTGACCCACCTGCCGCAAGTAGCCGCGCGCGGCGACCATCATTTTCAGGTCGCGAAAGCGGGTAATGGCAAGGGCGGTACGGTGAGCAGCGTGATTTCGCTCGACAAGGCGAGCCGCGTCGAAGAAGTCGCGCGGATGCTGGGCGGTCTGGAAATCACCGCGACCACGCGCAAGCACGCGAAGGAAATGCTGGCGGCTTAGCTAGTGGACAGCCTGAGCGCCCCGCAGCCTGCGTGAGCGATTGCACGAGTTAGAACCAGCACGAGACCGGGACAGCATATGAAGTCCCGGTCTGTCTCTAGAGTGGAAAGGCAACACGCCAGCCGAGATTCGTAGCCGCCCTCCGCGCATCACGTCTCACGAAAAATCCGTCGCAAAGGCCCGGCCACCGCCCAATCAGCAGGCAGCACCTCCTCACCCAAACACCCGCCTCCACAACCCCAGCACCACCTCACGCTCGGTCGTCACCAACCCGGGATCGACCCGCGCCTTCTCCATCCCGTCCAGCCGCAGCTTGTGCTGCAACTTGCGATACGTCCGATACGCGGCGCCCACCGTCTCCGCCTCCGCCTCGCTCATCAGCCCGAAGCGCGACACCTCGCGCAGCAACGCGATATTCCCGGTATTGCGGATCAGCTCGGGATCGCTCGCCGCATGCAGCAACACCCAGTACTGCACGGTGAATTCGATATCCACCATGCCGCCGCGATCGTGCTTCAGATCGAACAGGCCAGGCGTATGGTTCGGATGCCCCGCCTCGACCCGCGCGCGCATCTCCACGATCTCCTTGGCGAGCGGCTCGGCCTCGCGCGGCGTGGTCAGCACCCGTTCGCGGATCGCCTCGAATTTCGCGCCGATGTCGACATCGCCGGCACAGAAGCGCGCGCGGCTCAGCGCCTGGTGCTCCCACACCCACGCGGTGTTGGCGGCATCGCCCTCGCGCAACTGGTAGCGGCGGAACGCGTCCAGATCGGTGACGAGCAGCCCCGACTCGCCGTTCGGCCGCAACCGCAAGTCGACATCGAACAGGGTGCCCGCGCCGGTCGCCATGGTCAGCCATGTGATCAGGCGACGGGCGTAAGTGGCGTAGACATCGGCGGCGACATCGTCGGGATCGTCGTACAGGAAGATCACGTCGAGATCGGACGCATAGCCCAGTTCCTTGCCGCCCAGCTTGCCGTACGCAATCACCGCGAAGCGCGGCACCTCGCGATGGCGCTTCGGCAACTGTTTCCAGACCGCTTCGAGCGTCACGTCGAGCACGGCGTCGGCGAGCTCGGACAGCCGGTCGCTCACATGCTCGACGCTCAGCTTGCCCGCAAGGTCGATTAGCAGAATGCGGAACACCTCGGCCTGGTGAGCGTGGCGCAGCAGGTCCATCTGCTGTTCGACGCCGTCGGCGGCCGCGAGGCGCAAGCGCAGCGTACGCTTGAATTCGGGCCAGTCGAACGGGCTGTTGATCGCCTCTTCATCGAGCAGTTCATCGAGCAATTGCGGATGGCGGATCAGATAACCCGCCGCCCAGCGCGAGCCGCCCAGCACCGACAGCACCTGATGCAGCGCCTGCGGATACTCGGTCAGCAGCGCCAGATAAGCGCCGCGCCGGCTGACCGCTTCGAGCAGATCGAAAAACCGCATGATCGTATTGCCGCGCCGCGCCTCCGGCTCCAGCGTGCGCGCGGCTTCCAGCGCCCGTTGCGCGACGATGTCGAAGCGTTGCCGGCTCCGCTCGGCAAGCCCCGTGTAACGCGACGACTGCCAGACCGCACGCAGCCGCGACAGCAAATCGCCTGGCTCGGCTACACCCAGTTCGACGAGGCGCGCGCGCAATGCTTCGTCGGCGCTGTCGTCGGCGAGCGCGCTGCTCCAGACCCACGCGGCCGCGCCGTCTTCCGGCGCGCCGCAGCCGTCGCGGCCGCTCACCTTGTCGGCGAAAATCTGGTCGAACTGCTGCTCGACGAATTCGCGATGCGCGTCGAGCCGGGTCATCAAGGTCACGTAGTCGCAACCCATCGCTTGCGCCAGCGCAATGCGCTCGTCGGGATCGACCGGCATCGCGTGCGTCTGAGCGTCGTTACGGTATTGCAGACGATGTTCGAGTTCGCGCAGGAACCGGTAAGCCTGCGACAGCTTCACGCACACCGACGGGTCCAGCAGCCCATGCGTGGCTGCGTGCCGCAACACGGCGAGCGTCGGACGCACGCGGAAACCCGCATCCTGGCCGCCGCGAATCAGTTGAAAAACCTGCGCGCTGAATTCGATTTCGCGGATACCACCGCGCCCGAGCTTGATGTCGTCGGCCTTGTCGGGACGCATCGACGCGCGGCGCTGCGCTTCCTGGCGGATCTGCAGATGCAGCGCGCGAATCGCGCTGATCACGCCGAAGTCGAGATAACGGCGGTAGACGAACGGCGTGACGATCGCGTCGAGTTGTTTCTGCAAGCGTTGCGCGGCAGGACTCGCGCCTTCGGACACCAGCCGCCCCTTGATCCACGCATAACGCTCCCATTCGCGGCCCTGCACGTAGAAATATTCTTCGAGCATGCCGAGACTGCACACCAGCGGCCCCGAATCGCCGTTCGGCCGCAGACGCATATCGACGCGGAACACGTAACCATCGGCGGTGACTTCGGCGAGCGCGCCGATGAGCCGCTTACCGAGTCGCGTAAAAAAGTCCTGCGTGGCGATCGGCGAGCGCTGGCCGCCGGCCGTCTCGCCGTCTTCTTCATAGACGAAGATCAGATCGATATCCGACGACACGTTCAACTCGCGCCCGCCCAGCTTGCCCATGCCCACCACGCCGAGCGCGAGCCGCTCGCCTTGCGGTCCGCGCGGCTCGCCGTAAAGCGCTTCGAGTTCCGCCGACAACACCGCGAGCGAGCGCTGGATCGTCGTCTCCGCGAGATCGGTCATCGCGCCGGTGACTTCGGCGATGTCGGCTTCGCCCGCCAGGTCGCGCTCCATCACCGCGCAGAACACTTCGGTGCGCAACTGGCGCAACGCCCGTTTGAGCGCGTCCTCGCTCAATGGCGTACCAGCCGCGCCCGCCGCTTCCGTACACAACGCATCGAAACGCGCGTCGATACGCTCGCGGCTCAATGGCGCCGACGCCAGCGCCGTGACATGCGCAACGAGTTGCGGACGGGCTGCCACAGCACGCGCGGCGTAGTGGGAATAGCTGGAACTCAGGAGAGTGGCGTCGGTCATCAGGGGTCGGGCTCGCTCGTTGCTTGTTAGCGTTATTCAGTTCGCTGTAACACGACGGAAAGTTGACGGCTCTGCAAGCGGCGACGCGGCATGCAGACAGGGTTTGCCGGAAGTCCGCCGACGCTTTCTCGTGTGTTACATTTCGTCGTTAATTCGCAAAACTACCATACGCCCACCCGCCGCAGCATGTCCGAGCGAAACGAATCCGCCGACCCGCACGTAACCGGGCAGGTCCGGCCTGTGAGCGGAAGCGACCACATCGTGCTGCGTCGGATTTTTCGCGTGGCACTGGCGCTCGCGCTGGTCCTCTACTTTATTGCAACGGGGCTGTTCCTCGGCTTGCGCTATGTCGTGCTGCCGCGCGTCGATTCGTTCCGGCCGCGCATCGAGGCAGCAGTTTCCGAAAAGCTGCGCACGCAATTCACTATCGGCAAGCTCGCGCCTTACTGGAGCGGATTTCAGCCGGGGCTCGACGTTACCAACCTGGTGATTCGCGATCACGAAGGGCGGCCCGCGCTGACCATCCCGCACGCCACCGCCACGCTGTCGTGGAAGTCGCTGTGGCAGTTTCATCCGGCGTTGTCGAGCCTGATCGTCGATCAGCCGGACGTGCTGGTGTCGCGCAGCAGCGACGGCGTGATGTCGGTGGCGGGCGTGCCGGTGCCGACCCGGCATAGCGGCAACGACACCTTGTCCACCTGGCTGTTGCGTCAGCAGGCCATCGTGCTGCGCGGCGGCGTACTGCGCTGGCGCGATGCGCAGCACGACGCGCCCGAACTCGCGCTGCGCGACATCCGCATTGCGATTCTCAACGACGGCTACGACCACCGGCTCGCGCTGCAGGCGCCGCCGGACGGCCAGGTGCTGCACGGTCCGATCGATTTCCGCACGAACTTCCGGCACGCGCCGCTCTCCGCGATCGGCAAGCCGGTCAACTGGACCGGGCAGGCGTATGTCTCGACCGGTCCCGTCGATCTGCCGACCCTCGCGCGTTACGTCAACTTCCCGATCGAGACCTACGCGGGGCGCATCGGCAACGCTATCTGGATTGATTTCTCCGATGGCCGCATGAAGGCGGCGAGCGGGCAACTCACCGGCATGGACGTGGCGCTGCGCGTTCGTCCGACGCAACCGAAGCTGCTGCTGCCCGTCGCTCACTTCTCGTGGCGCGTCGAAGCCGATGGCGACGACTATCAGTTGCAACTAAAAAATCTGCGCGCCGAACTCGGCCAGCCGCCGCTCGACGACGGCACTCCGCTCACCCGCACGCTCGCGTTCGCGACGCTGAACGGGCGTTACCGGATGGCCTCGCAGCAGCACGGACAACTGCTCAGCGTCAGCGGCGATCGCGTCGATCTGGGCATTCTCGCGGAATTCAGCCGCGCGCTGCCGTTGCCTAAACCCCTGCTGAACAGCCTCGTGCGCTTCAATCCACGCGGACTCGTTGCCAACTATGTGATCGAAGTGGAACGCGGCAAGCCGGAGTCCGGCGAGGCGGGCAGCGATCATCGGCCGACCGGCGCGGAGCCGATCGAGCGCTATCGTTTCAAGGGCGATCTGCAAGGCATCAGCGTGGCCGCCCAGGAGCCACCGCCCGGGTTGACGCCGCTGAATCACCCGCGCGCGGGCATCCCCGGGATCGAAAATCTGTGGGGCAGCGTCGATGCCGACGAAAACCACGGCACCGCGATTCTCGACACCTCCAACGTGGCCATCACGCTGCCGGGCGTATTCGACGATCCGCGCCTGAAGCTCGACCGTCTGCATGGCCGCGCCGACTGGACCATGGGTACCAAAGCGCCGGGCGAAAACCGTCCGGCGTTCACGGTGAAGCTGGCCGACTTCGGCGTGTCGAACGCGGACGTCGCGGCCACTGCCTCCGCCGACTACAGCAATCCGGGCCACGGACGCGGCTCGCTCGACCTCAAAGCCGACTTCCAGCGCGCGCAGGTCACGCGCATTTACCGCTATCTGCCGACCAGCATCAGCGAGAAGCTGCGTATCTATCTGAGCCACGGCCTGCAGGCCGGCATGTCGCATGGCGCGACGATCGAAATACACGGCGACCTGACCAAGTTCCCGTACGCGCGCGACCCCAGCGCCGGGATTTTCCGCGTCTATGCGCCGTTCAAAGGCGGCAAGTTCGACCCGTCGCCCTACCCGCCGCGCAACATGCGCAACGGCACGCCGAACGTGTGGCCGCCGCTCGACGACATCGACGGCGTGTTCGAACTCAAGCAGAACGTGATGCGCTTCGATATCGACCGTGGACGTTACAAGCGGGTCGCGCTCACCGGCGTCAACGGCAAGATCGACGACCTGGGCACCAAGGCGTCGAACCTCATCATCCAGGGCAACGGGCGCGGGCCGCTCGCCGACATGCTCGATTACGTGAACGACAGCTCGCTCGGCATCATGGCCAAACACCAGACCGAGAAGATTCGCGCCGAGGGACCGGCGTCGCTCGCGCTGAAACTGACCATTCCGCGTACGCCGAAACCGCACATCGGCGTGGAAGGCGCGGTGGGCTTCCTGAACAACCGGCTGAGCGTAGACAACGTGCCGCCGCTATCGCAACTGAACGGCCGCGTGAAGTTCACCGAGCATACGGCGGAGGTCGACCGGCTCTCCGGGCAGTTCCTCGGCGGCGACGTGCACGCGAACGGCGGCTTCCGGCAGAACGGCACGTACGCGCTGAACCTGAACGGCCATATCGCCGTCGATGCCGCACGCGGCCTCAATCTGCATGGCCCCGCTGCGCAGGTGCTGATGCGCATGAGCGGCAGCGCGCCGTACGCGTTGAACGTGCGCGGCGCGAAAGGGCAGTTGCCGGAAGTGACGGCGAATTCCGACCTCACCGGCCTCGGGCTCGACTTCCCCGCGCCGTTCGACAAACCGCTCGGCACGGCCATGCCGCTGCACTTCGCGGTCAACCCGTCGCCGGCTCCCGGCGAAGCGGGTCTGGAACGCGCCGACCTGACCTTCGGGCCGATCGCCGCGACCTATGTGCTGCGCTATCAGCCGAAAGCCGCGCCGACAGTCGTGCGCGGCGCGATCGGCGTTAATAAGCCAGCGGATCTGCCGTCGCAAGGGGTAGTCGCCAATATCGACATACCCGAGTTTGACGCCGACGCATGGCGCGCGCTCGTCACGCAGATGCGCAACCGCGACACCCCCGCCACCGCGCCCGTCACGTCCGCTACCGCCACCGCGCCCGCTACCGCCGCTACGCCGAACCCGGCCGTCGCGCAATTTCTGCCCAGCCGCTTCGCGCTGCACATCGACACGCTGACGCTGCTCAAACGCCACTGGGACAACGTGATCGTCGGCGCGTCGCATGCGGATCGCCAGTGGCAGGCGAACATCGCGTCGAACCAGGTGTCCGGCCATGTGTCGTGGCTACCGGGCGCGACCCGCGAGTCGCCCGGCGAGTTGCAGGCGCGCTTTGCCCGCGTGGTGATTCCATCGGTGGCCGACAAGGATCTGCTCGGCCCGGCGATGTCGGCGCCCGCGCAGAACATGCCGTCGATCGATCTGATCGTGAACGAGCTGATCGTGCGCGACCGCAACATCGGCAAGCTCGAAGTCAACGCGCACAATTTCACCGAAGACGGCGTGCCGGTCTGGCAACTCGACAAGCTCGACGTCACCAACGCCGCCGCGAAGCTGACCGCGACCGCGAACTGGCGCACCTCGACCGGCGCGGACAATTCCGCCGACGAAGCCGCCCAGCGCCGCACGGTGTTCGATTTCAAGCTCGATATCAAGGACGCGGGCGCGTTGCTCGAACAGTTCGGCAAGCCGCGCACGATCAAGGCCGGCGAAGGTTCGCTGGCCGGCCGCATGGTATGGCGCGGCGGCCCGACCGCGATCGACTATCCGACGCTCAACGGCAATCTCGCCGTCGATCTGCGTCACGGCCAGATCCTGAAGATCGATCAAGGTGTGGCTACGCTGCTGGGCGTGCTGAGTCTGCAAAGCCTGGCGCGCGTCGTCACGCTCGATTTCCGCGACGTGATCGGCGAAGGTCTGCCGTTCAAGCAGGTGAGCGGCACCGCGCAGATTCACGACGGCATCGGCCGCACGGACAACTTCAAACTGGTGACCGCCCCGGCGCGCGCCGAGATGAAGGGATCGATCGATCTCGCGCAGGAAACCCAGGATCTGCATGTGCATCTCGTCCCTACTGTCAGCGCTGGGGCGGGCGTAATCGCCGCGACGGTGATCAATCCGCTGTTCGGGCTGGGTGCGCTGGTGGCCGATCTGGCGCTGTCGCACTCGGTGTCGCACATGTTCGCGCGCGACTATGCGATCACCGGTTCGTGGGCGAAGCCGCACGTCGAGCGGGTGAAGAGCGATCGCGGTAAGATGGACGCTCCCGCTTCGACCGTGGAAGCGAACTGAACTTTATCTGGCCCTTTGCCTGCGCGTCGGGCCGGTCTCAAAAAGTCGGTACGGCCCCAGCGGTCCCAGCCAGTCCTGAACGACATCAACGACGTAAGTGGCGCCCGCAGTCCGCGCCACCGCCTTGCCGGGAGTTTTTCGAAACGCTCATGAGCGAAACACACGTCTCTCCACTTTCATCCACCGCGGGGTCCAGCGGCTCTCCTGCCAGCAGCTTCCGTGTCGCCGCATTGCAGATGGTGAGCACGCCGGATCGCGAACGCAATCTGGCCGACGCGGAACGCCTGATCGCCGAAGCCGCCGCCGACGGCGCGCAACTCGTGCTGCTGCCCGAATACTTCTGCTTCATGGGTTTCAAGGACACGGACAAGCTGGCCGTGCGCGAGCCCTGGCAGGACGGCCCGATCCAGCGTTTTCTCGCCGATGCCGCGCGCCGGCACAAGGTCTGGGTGATCGGCGGCACCTTGCCGGTCACGGCACCGGAACCGTCGCGCGTGCTGAACACCACGCTGGTGTTCGACCCGCAGGGCAACGAAGTCGCGCGCTACGACAAGATCCACCTGTTCAACTTCGAAAAAGGCCAGGAATCGTTCGACGAGGCGCGCACCATCCGTCCCGGCGACGAGGTCCGCAGCTTCGAGGCGCCGTTCGGACGGGTCGGGCTGTCGGTCTGCTACGATTTGCGCTTCCCCGAGTTGTACCGGCGCATGGGCGACTGCGCGCTGATCGTGGTGCCGTCCGCGTTCACTTACACCACCGGCCGCGCGCATTGGGAGTTGCTGCTGCGCGCGCGGGCGGTTGAAAACCAGTGTTACGTGCTGGCCGCCGCGCAAGGCGGCCAACATGAAAACGGCCGCCGCACGTGGGGCCACAGCATGCTGATCGACCCGTGGGGCGAGATCGTTGCAGTGCGCGACGAAGGGGCCGGCGTGGTCGCCGGCAATCTTGACCGTGCGCGCATCGACGAGGTGCGACAGAGCCTGCCCGCGTGGCGTCATCGCGTGCTGAGCTGAAACGACATTGAAACTGCGGCGCCCGTCACGCATATAGCGACCGGGCGCTAACCGAATCCTCCGTATCGAGCAGAACATACTTCGCATGAACATCATCGAACCCGGTATCCGTAATCTCGCCACCGCCAAGGACATCCTCCTGACGCCCTACGGTCTCGACGAATCCCTGCTCACCCGCACGCTCGCCGAAATCTTCACGCACAAGATCGACTACGCCGACCTGTACTTCCAGTACACGCGCAGCGAAGCGTGGAGTCTCGAAGAAGGCATCGTGAAATCGGGCAGCTTCAGCATCGACCAGGGCGTCGGCGTGCGTGCCGTGTCGGGCGACCGCACGGCCTTCGCGTATTCGGACGACCTGTCGCCCGAAGCGATCCGTCAGGCGGCCCTCGCCACGCGCTCGATCGCCAAGGCGGGCGGCGGCAAGCAGAAGATCAAGGCGGCCTCGTCGCTGACCGGCATTGCCGGGCGCGATCTGTACCTGCCGTCCGATCCGCTCCACTCGCTCGACGCGACCGCCAAGGTCAAGCTGCTCGAACGCATCGAAAAGATGGCGCGCGGCCGCGATCCGCGCATCCAGCAAGTGATGGCGGGCCTCGCCGGTGAATACGACGTGGTGCTGGTCGCGCGCAGCGACGGCGGCTTCGCGGCCGACATCCGACCGCTGGTGCGCGTGTCGGTCACCGTGATCGCCGAACAGAACGGCCGCCGCGAGATCGGCAGCGGCGGCGGCGGCGGCCGCTTCGACTACGGCTATTTCACCGACGAAGTGCTGTCGCGTTACGTCGACGACGCAGTGCATGCGGCGCTGGTGAACCTCGACGCGCGTCCGGCTCCGGCCGGCGCGATGACCGTCGTACTCGGACCGGGCTGGCCCGGCGTGCTGCTGCACGAAGCGATCGGCCACGGTCTGGAAGGCGACTTCAATCGCAAGGGCTCGTCGGCGTTCGCGGGACGGATCGGCGAACAGGTTGCAGCCAAGGGCGTGACGGTGGTCGACGACGGCACGCTGCCGAATCGCCGCGGCTCGCTCAATATCGACGACGAAGGCAACCCGACCCAGTGCACGACGCTGATCGAAGACGGCATCCTGAAGGGCTACATCCAGGACACGCTGAACGCGCGTCTGATGAAGATGCCGGTCACGGGCAACGCGCGCCGCGAGTCGTACGCTGCATTGCCGATGCCGCGCATGACCAATACGTACATGCTCAACGGCGACAAGGACCCGCAGGAAATCATCGAGTCGGTGAAGAACGGCTTGTACGCGGTGAATTTCGGCGGCGGCCAGGTCGACATCACGAACGGCAAGTTCGTGTTCTCGGCGTCCGAGGCGTACATGATCGAAAACGGCAAGATCACGTATCCGGTGAAGGGCGCGACGCTAATCGGCAGCGGCCCGGAATCGCTGAAATACGTCAGCATGATCGGCAACGACATGAAGCTCGATTCGGGCGTTGGCGTGTGCGGCAAGGAAGGCCAAAGCGTGCCGGTGGGCGTCGGCCAACCCACGCTGCGTATCGACCGGATGACGGTTGGCGGCACTGCCTGATTTTGCAGCAAATGCATACTTCGCGCACAGAAAGCGCGAAGTATGCGGATTTTCCGCATTTTTACCCACTGCAGCTTGTCACCCGAGCCTCAGCGGGGTATAAAGTCACTCACCCTTTTTGACCAGCGACCTATTTCGCCATGTCCGCCAAGTTTTATTTTTACTTTTTTGGCTATCTCAGACCGCTGGCGGATCGAGAGGGGTGTTAGTGCACGAAACACCAAGAATTCCCGAAAAACCGCCAGCTAAGTCTGGCGGTTTTTTTTCGCCCCATTCATTTGAACCGTATCTGAAATTTAGTCGTTGAACACTTTTTGATTGCCGTCTGCCGCTACGCAGGCGAACACGCTAAGAACTGATTCAGGAGAACAACATGCCCCCGCACAACACCGACGATGTCCGTATTCGCGAATTGAAAGAACTCACGCCCCCCGCTCATCTGATCCGCGAATTCGCCTGCGATGAAACGGTGTCCAACGTGATCTACAACTCGCGCAATGCGATGCACCGGATCCTGCACGGCATGGAAGACCGCCTGATCGTCATCATCGGGCCGTGCTCGATTCACGATCCGAAAGCGGCGATGGAATACGCGGGCCGCCTGATCGAGCAACGCAAGCGCTTCGCCGGCGAACTCGAAATCGTGATGCGCGTGTACTTCGAAAAGCCGCGTACTACTGTGGGCTGGAAGGGTCTCATCAACGATCCGCACATGGACGGCAGCTTCAAGATCAACGACGGCCTGCGCGCCGCGCGCGAACTGCTGTTGCGCATCAACGAACTCGGCCTGCCGGCGGGCACCGAATACCTCGACATGATCAGCCCGCAATACATCGCCGATCTGATTTCGTGGGGCGCGATCGGCGCACGGACCACCGAGTCGCAGGTGCACCGCGAACTCGCGTCGGGCCTGTCGTGCCCGGTCGGCTTCAAGAACGGTACGGACGGCAACGTGAAGATCGCCGTCGACGCCATCAAGGCCGCATCGCAGCCGCACCATTTCCTGTCGGTGACGAAGGGTGGCCACTCGGCGATCGTGTCGACGGCGGGCAACGAGGACTGCCACATCATTCTGCGCGGCGGCAAGACGCCGAACTACGACGCGGACAGCGTGAACGCGGCCTGCGCGGACATCGGCAAGGCCGGTCTCGCGGCGCGTCTGATGATCGACGCGAGTCACGCGAATAGCTCGAAGAAGCATGAGAACCAGATTCCGGTGTGCGCGGATATCGGCCGTCAAATTGCTTCGGGCGACGAACGGATTGTCGGCGTGATGGTGGAATCGCACCTGGTGGCGGGGCGTCAGGACTTGCAGGAAGGCTGCGCGCTGACGTACGGCCAGAGCGTCACGGACGCGTGCATCGGCTGGGATGAAAGCGTTGCAGTGCTGGAGGGTCTCGCGGAATCGGTCAAGCAACGCCGTGTTGCGCGCGGCAGCGGCAACTAAAAACGCTTGAGCGGCTGCATCGGCAACCGCTTCGTAGACCGTAGAAAGCCCGGCTCATTCGGGCCGGGCTTTTTGTTTTCTGTGCTTGCATTAGCCGAACGGACGAATGGTGCTTCGCGAGCGGCCTCTGTACCGTAACAACTCATCCGCCGGGTCACTTCCAAGTCGGATGCTACTTGACCGGGCGGTACGTTACGTATAATATTTTGTACACGAAAGGCGGCTATGGAGCATGAAAAAGAAATACGCTGGCTAGGCTCCAGCTTTCGCGATTTACTTGCATTTCCCGAAGAACCACGGCGTCGCGCAGGGTTTCAGCTTCGCAAGATTCAGGCAGGTCTCGACCCTGACGACTGGAAGCCGTTCGATTCTATTGGCGCAGGAACGCGCGAAATTCGCATTCGGGAATCCGAAGGCATTTTTCGCGTGATGTATGTGACGAAGTTCGTCGAAGCGCTCTACGTCCTGCACTGCTTCCAGAAGAAAACGCAAAAGCTGGGTCCGCTCGATAAAAAGATTGCCGAGATGCGGTACCGCGCGATCATCACTGATAGGAAAACTGAACAATGACGACCGACACAAAAATTCGTCACGTGACAAAGCCTGGTGCGAATCTGTTCACCGAACTGGGCTTTTCACCCGACGAGGCGAAGCGTCTGTATGCCGCGTCGCAGAAACAGATCAACGACACGCGACTGCTCAAGGAGCAACTCATGACCGAGCTGTCGAGCTGGATCGAACAGCATCATCTGAAGCAGGCCGAGGCGGCCGAGATTCTGATGGTGTCGCGCCCACGCGTGTCCGACGTGGTCAACAAGAAAACCACGAAGTTCACCATCGACACACTGGTGGAAATGATGAGCCGGATCGGCAAGCC
Source organism: Paraburkholderia fungorum (assembly GCF_900099835.1). Classification (NCBI taxonomy): domain Bacteria; kingdom Pseudomonadati; phylum Pseudomonadota; class Betaproteobacteria; order Burkholderiales; family Burkholderiaceae; genus Paraburkholderia; species Paraburkholderia fungorum. Next base: position 851,175 of record NZ_FNKP01000001.1, on the reverse strand, counting down.
GGTCACTCTGGCGATTGGGTAACAGCCGGACCTACGCTGTGCGGTCGTGCTGCCAAAGTACATCGGTGCCGCCGTCCACACGATTGAGCACGCGCGCGAGCACGAACAGCAGGTCCGACAGCCGATTTACATATTGGCGCGGCGCTGCGTTGATCGTCTCGTCCCCAGTCTCGTTTTCACCGAGCGCGACAATCGCCCGTTCGGCGCGACGGCAAACCGTGCGGCAAACGTGAGCAAGCGCGGCAGCGCGCGACCCGCCCGGCAAAATGAACTCCTTCAGTGGCGGCAGTGCAGCGTTGTAATCGGCAAGCCAACTGTCCAGTCGGGCAAGGTGCTCGCCGGTAATCATCGTGTGGCCGGGAATGCAAAGCTCGCCGCCAAGATCGAACAGGTCATGCTGGATCGCGACCAGCGCCGCGCGCACGTTGTCCGGCAGGTTTTCACACAGCAGCACGCCGAGGTTCGAATTGAGTTCATCCACATCGCCAATCGCGGCAATGCGCGCACTGTCCTTGCGTACGCGGCGGCCGTCGCCGAGACCGGTGGTGCCGTCATCACCGGTACGGGTGGCGATCTTGCTCAAACGGTTACCCATCATTTCTCCCTGCATTCAGTAACGATGCGGCCATGCAATACAGTTCAAGTAGGCTTTAAAAGAAAACACCGCAAATCACCGCCGTACGTAGTCTGAAACGGCCAGGTCGGTCACCGCGTTTATCCATATTGCGCGCATCGTGAGGTCGCCGCCATTATAGGAGCGCGAGCCGGCCCCGACGCCGGTTCACGGGCGATCGGCGTAAAATGAAACACCTGCTGCAAACAGCATTGCCCCAAAGATCAGGAGACAAGCGTGAACCATCCCGTGCCGCCGGCCCCGCTGCGCCGGCCGTTTCCCGCCGAGTTGCTGGGCGCGCTCCAAGCCGCTTTCGGTGAGCGCGTGTCAACCGCCGAGGCCGTTCGCGCGCACCATGGCCGCGACGAATCGCCGTTCGATCCCCAACTGCCCGACGCCGTCGTGTTCGCACGCAACACCGAAGACGTGCAAACCGTCGTCAAGCTGTGCGGCCAGCACAACGTACCGATCATTCCATACGGCAACGGTTCATCTCTCGAAGGGCATTTGCTGGCCGTGCAAGGCGGCGTGTCGATCGATCTGTCCGAAATGAACCGGGTCCTGTCGATTAACGCCGAAGACCTGACCGTCACCGTCGAGCCGGGCATTTCCCGCAAGCAGTTGAATGAAGCGCTGCGCGACACCGGCCTCTTCTTCCCGATCGACCCCGGCGCGGATGCGAGCATCGGCGGCATGGCGGCCACGCGCGCGTCGGGCACGAATGCCGTGCGCTACGGCACGATGCGGGAGAACGTGCTCGGCCTCACCGTGGTTCTGGCAGACGGCCGCGTGATCAAAACCGGCACGCGGGCGCGCAAATCGTCGGCGGGTTACGACCTCACGCGTCTCTTTGTCGGTTCGGAAGGCACGCTCGGCGTCATCACGGAAATCACCGTGCGCCTTTATCCGCAACCGGAAGCGGTGTCGGCCGCCATCTGCGCATTTCCGTCGATGGGCGATGCAGTGCGCTCCGTCATCGAGACAATCCAGATGGGTGTGCCGATTGCGCGCGTCGAATTCGTCGACTCGCTCGCGATCCGCTCGATCAATCGCCATTCGAATCTGACGCTTCGTGAAGCGCCCACGCTGTTCTTCGAATTTCACGGCACGGAGGCCGGCGTCAAGGAACAGGCCGAACTGGTACAGGAAATCGCCGCCCAAAATTCCGGCGAAGATTTCGAGTGGGCGACCCGGCCGGAAGACCGCAGCCGGCTGTGGAATGCGCGTCACAACGCCTATTTCGCGATGATCCAGTTGAAGCCCGGTTGCCGCGCAGTCACCACGGACGTCTGCGTGCCGATCTCGCGCCTCGCCGAGTGCGTGATGGAAACCGAGCAGGATCTGAACGCGTCACCGCTGCCCTGCCCGATCGTCGGCCACGTCGGCGACGGCAATTTCCACGTCGCAATCCTGATCGATCCCAACCAGCCGGAAGAACTCGTCGAAGCCGAGCGGCTCAACCACCGCATCGTGCAGCGCGCGCTGCGCATGGACGGCACGTGTACCGGCGAGCACGGTGTCGGCCTTCACAAGATGGGCTTCCTGCTCGAAGAACACGGCGACGTCGCGGTGGATACGATGCGCTCGATCAAGCACGCGCTCGATCCACATAACCTGATGAATCCGGGAAAGATTTTCGCCTGGGCGGCCTGAGGTATCGAGGTACTGCGAGATATTGCATGGCGCGCGGGGCGTTGATCAAAAACGTCCGCGCCAACCCGACAAGCACGATCAGTCAAAGCTGGAGGAGACAAGTCACATGAACGCACCCGCTGAACTGACGGCTGAAGTACTCGCCCAGCGCCAGCGCGAAGTCGTACAGGCGCTGATGGCCGTATTGCCGACCCACTGTCTGCTGTACCGCGAAGAAGATACCGTCGCTTATGAATGCGACGGGCTCGCTGCGTACCGGCGTCTGCCGCTTGCGGTTGCGTTGCCGGAAACGGAATCGCAAGTGCAACGCATTGTGCAGATCTGCCATCGTCTCGAAGTGCCGATCGTGCCGCGTGGTGCGGGCACCGGCTTGTCGGGCGGCGCCATGCCGATCCGTCATGGCGTGGTGGTGTCGCTTGCACGCTTCAGAAAAATCGTCGAAGTCGACTCGTATGCGCGAACCGCCACCGTGCAGCCGGGCGTGCGCAATCTGTCCATTTCTGAAGCAGCCGCGCCATATGGCCTTTACTACGCGCCCGACCCTTCGTCGCAGATCGCCTGCACGATCGGTGGCAACGTATCGGAGAACTCGGGCGGCGTGCATTGCCTGAAGTACGGCCTCACCGTGCACAACGTGCTGCGCGTCCGCGCGGTGACAATGGAAGGCGAGATCGTCGAGTTCGGCTCGCTCGCGCCCGACTCGCCCGGCCTCGATCTGCTGGCGGTGCTGATCGGCAGCGAAGGCATGTTCGCGATCGTCACCGAGGTCACCGTCAAGCTGATCCCGAAACCGCAAATGGCGCAGGTCATCATGGCCAGTTTCGACGACGTCGTGAAAGGCGGCGATGCGGTGGCAGGCATTATCGCGGCGGGCATCATTCCGGCGGGCCTCGAAATGATGGACAAACCGGCCACGCGCGCGGTCGAAGAGTTCGTCAACGCGGGTTACGACCTCGACGCGGCGGCGATCCTGCTGTGCGAATCGGACGGCACGCCCGAAGAAGTCGCCGACGAAATCGTGCGCATGACGGCAGTGCTGCGCGAACAGGGCGCAACCCGCATCCAGATTTCACGCTCGGAGGCCGAACGGTTGCGCTTCTGGTCCGGCCGCAAGAACGCCTTTCCGGCCGCCGGCCGCATCTCACCCGACTACTACTGCATGGACGGCACCGTGCCGCGCCGCAGTATCGGGCCGCTTCTCGCACGTATCGAAGAAATGGAGAAGCGCTACAGCCTGCGCTGCATCAACGTGTTCCATGCGGGCGACGGCAACATGCATCCGCTCATTCTCTTCAATGGCAACGACCAGGACGAGTGGCACCGGGCCGAGGCGTTCGGTTCCGACATCCTCGAAGCATGCGTGGAACTGGGTGGCACGGTAACGGGCGAGCATGGCGTCGGCATCGAAAAGATCAATTCGATGTGCGTGCAGTTTTCGCCCGAAGAGCGCGACACCTTTCACGCCGTCAAGCGAGCCTTCGACTCACCGGGCCTACTCAACCCCGACAAAGGCATTCCCACGCGAGCGCGGTGCGCGGAGTACGGCAAGATGCACGTGCGTGGCGGCTTGCTGCCGCACCCGGAATTGCCGCGCTTTTAAGACGGCGAAAGAAACGTAAAACTGCTTCGGTGGCGGGTCTTAAGCCCTGCCACCCTGATTACCCGATGCGGGTCCGCTCCTGGTTGTCAGCGGGCCCCTGCCAGGTACAATCGATCGAAACACAACGAAGCAGGACACCATGGAAGAGGACGACATCGTCGCCGTATGGTCGGAACGCGTGCGTTCGGCCAGCGCCGAAGGACGCGCGTTGCGCATCCGCGGCGGCGGCACCAAAGACTGGTACGGCCAGGCGCTGGAAGGTGACATCCTCGACACGCGCGCTTATCGCGGCATCATCGCGTACGACCCGGCGGAACTCGTCATCACCGCGCGGGCGGGCACGCCGCTGCTGGAGATCGAAGCCGCACTCGCCGAGCACCACCAGATGTTCGCGTTCGAGCCGCCGCATTTCGGCCCGCAGGCCACGTTGGGCGGCTGCATCGCGGCCGGCATTTCCGGTCCGCGCCGCCCCGCTGCGGGCGCGGCGCGCGACTTCGTGCTCGGCGCGGTCGTTATGAACGGGCAAGGCCAGAAACTGCATTTCGGCGGACAGGTCGTGAAGAACGTCGCCGGCTATGACGTCTCGCGTCTGCTGGCCGGCTCGCTCGGCACGCTCGGCCTGATCCTCGAATTGTCGGTGAAGGTGCTGCCGTTGCCGCAGGCCGAAGCCACCATCAAGTTCGACATGAACGGCACCGATGCCGTCCGCAAGCTCAACGAATGGGGCGGCCGACCGTTGCCAATTACCGCTAGTGCGTGGCGTCACGGCACGCTCGTCGTGCGGCTGGCCGGCGCCGAAGCGGCGGTGAAGTCGGCGCGTACGTCGCTCGGCGGCGAAGTGGTCGATGCTGTCGAAGCGGAACGTTTCTGGACCGGCTTGCGCGAGCAGACCGACTCGTTTTTCTCGGGCATCCCGCCGAAGGCCGCGCTCTGGCGTCTTGCATTGCCGTCGATTACGGAACCGCTGCAACTGCCCGGCGCGCAACTGATGGAATGGGGCGGCGGTCAGCGCTGGTGGATCACCGACACCGACGCGCAAACCGTGCGCATCAGCGCGAAACAGGCTGGCGGCCATGCCACGATTTTCCGCACCGGCCACGGCTACGACCGCAGCGCCGGCGTGTTCACCCCACTGCCCGCCCCGCTGATGAAAATCCATCGCGGCCTGAAAAACGCTTTCGACCCGGCCCGCATCTTCAATCGCGGCCGTCTCTACTCCGACTTCTGAGCGACGCGATGCAAACCAACCTCGCGGACTTCATTCGCAACACGCCCGATGGCGACGAAGCCGACGCCATCCTGCGCAATTGCGTGCACTGCGGTTTCTGTACGGCCACCTGCCCGACCTACCAGTTGCTCGGCGACGAACTCGACGGCCCGCGTGGGCGCATCTATCTGATCAAGCAGATGGTGGAAGGCGCGCCGGTCACGCGTAGCACGCAGGTTCACCTCGACCGTTGCCTGACTTGCCGCAATTGCGAAACGACCTGCCCGTCCGGCGTGCAATATGGGCGGCTGGTGGAAATCGGCCGCAAGATCACCGAAGAAAAAGTGACGCGTCCGCTCGGGCAGCGGCTCACACGCCGCCTGCTCGCGAGCGTCGTGCCGAACAGCGCGATCTTCACGCCGACCATGAAACTCGGTCAGCGTTTCCGCCCGCTTCTGCCCAAGAAATTGCGCGACAAGGTGCCCGCGCGTCAGCGTCCGCTCGAATGGCCGACCGCGAAACATCCGCGAAAAATGCTGATGCTGGCGGGTTGCGTGCAACCGTCGATGATGCCGAACGTCAACATCGCGACCGCGCGGGTGCTCGACGCACTCGGCGTCGAAACCGTGATCGCGCCCGATGCCGGCTGCTGCGGCGCGATCCGCCTGCATCTCGGCTACAACGACGACGCGCTCGACGACCTGCGCGCGAACATCGACGCATGGTGGCCGTTTGTCGAGCAGGGTGCCGAAGCGATCGTGATGAACGCGTCGGGCTGCGGCGCGACGGTCAAGGAATACGCGCACCTGCTGCGCCACGACCCGGCTTACGCGGAAAAGGCGCGCCGTATTGTCGAATTGACCCGTGATATCTCGGAGATCCTGCCCGAGTTCGAAGAAGCGCTGGTCGCGCAAACGCGCCGCCGCTCGGTTCACACGGTCGCCTTTCATCCGCCCTGCACGTTGCAGCATGGTCAGCAGGTTCGCGGCAAGGTCGAACATCTGCTGGCCGCGCTCGGCCTCGAAGTGCGCCTGCCCGCCGACAGTCATCTATGCTGCGGCTCGGCGGGCACGTATTCGCTGACGCAGCCCAGGTTGTCGTACGCACTTCGCGATCAGAAGCTGGAGCGCCTGCAGGCGCAGGAACCGCAGGTCATCGTGTCGGCGAACGTCGGCTGCATTGCACATTTGCAAAGCGGCACGGGAACGCCGGTCGCGCATTGGATCGAATTGGTCGAGCACATGCTGTCCGTATAATCCAGTCATTGCCTTTCGCTGGACTACCGGTTCCGTTCCATGCCCGATCTGATTCACAATCTCGCAGCGGTGCAGCAGCGCATCGCCGTGGCCGCGCAGGCGGCCGGACGCGATGCGCGTTCGGTCACGTTGCTCGCGGTCTCCAAGACCTTCCCCGCCGAAGACGTTCGCGCCGCGCATGCCTGTGGTCAGCGTGCATTCGGCGAAAACTACGTGCAGGAATCGCTGACCAAGATCGAGACGCTCGCCGATCTGCGCGCGTCGCTCGAATGGCATTTCATCGGGCCGCTGCAATCGAACAAGACGCGGCCGGTTGCCGAGAATTTCGATTGGGTGCATTCGGTCGATCGGCTGAAAATTGCGCAGCGGCTGTCGGAGCAGCGTCCCGATAATCTGCCGCCGCTGAACGTGTGCCTGCAGGTGAACGTGAGCGGCGAGGCGTCGAAAAGCGGCGTGAGCATTGCCGAGGCGGTCGAAGTCGCACAGGCGATCGCCGCGTTGCCGAAGCTGACTCTGCGCGGACTGATGTCGATTCCCGAGCCTGGCGGCGGCATCGAAGAACAACGCGCGCCGCATCGTGCGCTGCGCGAGTTGTTCGAGCGTCTGCGCGACGACGGGCTCGAACTCGACACGCTGTCGATGGGCATGTCGAGCGACCTCGAAGCAGCCGTACTGGAAGGCGCGACGATCGTGCGGGTCGGCACCGCGATTTTCGGCGCGCGAGATTACTCTAACTGACCCTTGGCAGGCCTTCGCGGCCTCCGGGGCGCTTCACGAAACCTCATCCGGAACATCATGAAAATTGCTTTTATCGGCGGTGGCAACATGGCCGCGGCGTTGATCGGCGGCCTCATCAAGCGTGGCGTCGCGCCCGCCGACCTCTACGCGATCGATCCCAACGAAGACGCGCGCAAGCGCAATGAAGATCAGTTCGGTGTGCGCACCGGCGCAGCGGCGGACGAGGCGCTCGCCGCGTATGACGCGGTCGTGCTGGCGGTCAAGCCGCAAATCCTGAAAGCCGTCGCCGAATCAATTGCACCGCATCTGAATGCGTCGCAACTGGTGGTGAGCATCGTCGCGGGCATTCGCATGGACGACATGTCGCGCTGGCTGAACGGCCACGCCCGCATTGTCCGCGTGATGCCGAACACGCCCGCTCTGATCGGCATGGGCGTAACCGGGCTGGTCGCGACCGCGAGCGTCGACGAAGCGGGCCGCGCGCTCGCGTCGCAAGTGCTGGGTGCGGTCGGCGAAACGGTCTGGTTCGACGACGAAGCGAAGATCGACGCCGTCACCGCGATCTCGGGCAGCGGACCGGCCTACGTGTTCTATTTCATCGAGGCGCTGCAGGAAGCCGCGCGCCAGCTCGGCATGGACGAAGCACAGGGCCGCGCGCTGGCTGTCGCGACCTTCACCGGCGCCGCGCAACTGGCCGCGAATTCCGACGAACCGCCGAGCCTGCTGCGTGAACGCGTGACGTCGAAGGGCGGCACGACGGCGGCGGCACTGGCATCGTTCGACGCCAGCGCGATCAAGGATGCGATCGTGCGTGGCGTGCTCGCTGCCGATGCGCGCGCGAAGGAAATGGGCGAGGAGTTTGGTAAGCAGTAAGCGCCGGGACTGAGGACGTTCATCCGCGCCCCTTCATCGTCTTGCGATGAAGGGGCGGCGGGAAATACAGCTACGCAACCGAACGCGGAGCTTTGGCTCGAGTGGGGACTACGCTCCCATCGAGCCGCCGTGGATGACTGGCTGGCGTGCTTGCCACCCCGGCGCATGCGGGAAGCCAGGCCAGCGGCAAAATCTGTCGAAGGCGTGTTTTGCGCTTCACCTCTCGCGTACCCCGCGTTGACAAGCGCCGCCCTGCTTCAAATCAAGACCGCGGCGACTGCCGAAAAAATGCAGCAATCGGCGCTCACCTGTCTCAAATCGCAGCCACCGCATAATGCGCGGCAATCCCGACAAACAGCGCGCCGCCGAGCCAGTTGTTATGCCGGAACGCCGCGAAACACGCCATCCGGTCGCGGTTCCGAATCAGCGTGTAGTGATAGATCGCGCAGCCCACGGCCACCGCCCATCCCAGCCAGTACAGCACGCCGAACCCCAGCATCACGCCGATGCCGACGTAAATGCCCAGCGTCGCCGCGTAGCACAGCATGATCGCCGCGACGTCGAAGCGGCCGAACGTCAGCGCGGACGTGCGAATGCCGATCTTGATGTCGTCGTCGCGATCGACCATCGCGTATTCGGTGTCGTACGCGACCGACCAGAATACGTTGGCGAGCAACATCACCCAAGCGAGTATCGGCACGTGATCCTGGATCGCCGCGAACGCCATCGGAATGCCGAAGCCGAAAGCAATGCCCAGATAGGCCTGCGGAATGGCGAGGAAGCGCTTGGTGAACGGATACGAGCCGGCGACAAACAGTGCCGCGACCGACAACTCCTTGGTCAGCGTATTCAGCGGCAGAATCAGCAGAAATGCCAGCAACGACAAGCCTGCCGCCAGCGCCACGGCTTCCCATGCCTTGATCTTGCCCGACGTGATCGGCCGATTTTCGGTGCGCTTGACGTAGCGGTCGAAATCGCGATCCGCGTAATCGTTGATCGCGCAGCCCGCCGAGCGCATCAGCACCGTGCCCACCGTGAAAATCACCAGCAGCGGCCACGACGGATGCCCGTCGGACGCGATCCACAGCGCGTTGAGCGTCGGCCACAGCAGCAGCAGGCTGCCGATCGGCTTGTCCATGCGGACGAGCCGCAAATACAGGGGAAGTCGGGCGAACATGGGCGGAGTCGGTGGAGTGCAAAGAGGGTCCGGCTATTTTACGGGATGCGGAGTGCGGGGAGCTTTGGCGTGCGCGGGAGGGGTTGGCTCGATTCGGCTTAGCTCGGTCACGCCTAGCGTAGCCAGCCGTGGGCCCACCCGGCGGCGCAATTCGGCATGGCGTGCTGGCTCAGCACACCACCCAAAAACCAGCCGCGCTCAAACGCCCTACCCCCAGCGCCAATAAAAAAAGCCGCCCCGAAGGGCGGCTTCATCAGCAGACACAGGCTAAAAAAGGCCGCCGCCGTATCAATCGTCCAGCAGCGACAGGTCGCGCACCGCGCCCTTATCCGCGGACATCACCAGCTTCGCATACGCCTTCAGCGCCGCCGACACCTTACGCGGACGCACCTTCGCCGGCTTCCAGCCCTTCGCGTTCTGCTCTTCGCGACGACGCGCGAGTTCCTCGTCGGACAGCAGCACGTCGATCGTACGGTTCGGAATGTCGATGCGGATCTTGTCGCCGTCGCGCACCAGACCAATCGCGCCGCCCGCTGCCGCTTCCGGCGAGCAGTGACCGATCGACAGACCCGACGTACCGCCGGAGAAACGGCCGTCCGTCAGCAGCGCACAGGCTTTGCCCAGACCCTTCGACTTGATGTAGCTCGTCGGGTAAAGCATTTCCTGCATGCCGGGGCCGCCCTTCGGGCCTTCGTAGCGGACGATCACGACATCGCCGGCCTTGACCTTGTCGTTCAGGATGTTCTCGACCGCTTCATCCTGCGACTCGGTCACGTGAGCCGTGCCTTCGAACACCAGAATGCTTTCGTCGACGCCCGCGGTTTTCACCACGCAGCCATCCAGCGCGATGTTGCCGGTCAGCACGGCCAGGCCGCCTTCCTTCGAGAACGCGTGCTCGTACGAACGGATGCAGCCTTCGGCGCGATCCGTATCGAGGCTCGGCCAGCGCGTGTTCTGGCTGAACGCGACCTGCGTCGGAATTCCTGCCGGTCCCGCCATATAGAACGTGCGCACGGCTTCGTCCTGCGTACGGACGATGTCCCACTGATCCAGCGCGTCTTTCAGCGTCGGCGCGTGCACGGTCGGCACGTCGGTGTGCAGCTTGCCCGCACGATCCAGCTCGCCGAGGATCGCCATGATGCCGCCCGCGCGATGCACGTCTTCGATGTGGTACTTGTTCGTGTTCGGCGCGACCTTGCACAACTGCGGCACGATACGCGACAGACGGTCGATGTCGTCCATCGTGAAGTCGATTTCGGCTTCGCGTGCAATCGCCAGCAAGTGCAGGATGGTGTTGGTGGAACCGCCCATCGCGATGTCGAGCGTCATTGCGTTTTCGAACGCCTTGAAGCCCACTGCGCGCGGCAGGATGCTTTCCACTTCCTCTTCGTAGTACTGGCGAGCCAGTTCGACGATACGGCGGCCAGCGCGCTTGAACAGTTGCTCGCGGTCGGCGTGCGTGGCGACCACCGTGCCGTTACCCGGCAGCGACAGACCCAGCGCTTCGGTCAGGCAGTTCATCGAGTTGGCCGTGAACATGCCCGAGCACGAACCGCAGGTCGGGCATGCCGAGCGTTCCACTTCGGCCACGTCGGCGTCGGAATACGACGAATCCGCTGCAATCACCATCGCGTCGACGAGGTCGAGCTTCTTGAATTCGAGCGTCTTCGTGACCGGATTCGCGAGCTTCGTCTTGCCGGCTTCCATCGGGCCGCCGGACACGAAGATCACCGGAATGTTCAGGCGCATCGCCGCGATCAGCATGCCCGGGGTGATCTTGTCGCAATTGGAGATGCACACCATCGCGTCCGCGCAGTGCGCGTTGACCATGTATTCGACCGAATCCGCGATGATGTCGCGGCTCGGCAGCGAATACAGCATGCCGTCGTGGCCCATGGCGATGCCGTCGTCGACGGCAATGGTGTTGAATTCCTTGGCGACGCCACCCGCAGCTTCGATTTCGCGCGCGACGAGCTGGCCGAGGTCTTTCAGGTGAACGTGACCGGGCACGAACTGGGTGAACGAATTGACGACCGCGATGATCGGCTTCGAAAAATCTTCGTCTTTCATGCCGGTGGCGCGCCACAGCGAGCGTGCCCCTGCCATGTTGCGGCCGGCGGTAGTGGTTCTGGAACGGTATACGGGCATTGTGGTTGTGGGAGAAATATCGCAGTAAGGAAGCGGGCCGTGGGAATAAAGGCCCTCGTGCGCCCGTGCGAACAACCTTGTGAGCCGCGCTCTGGGCAAACCGCGATTATCCCACAGGCAGTAGGGGTGTGTTGCTCAGGGCGGCGGGAGTGAGTTAGCTGCGAAATGCGTCACGACGATGCGTTCGGGACCGGTTTGGCGCCAGTTTCAATGCAGGCTACGCCGCCCGACGGCACATTGTCAGGAGCGCCACAGTGTGGCGAGCAAAATCGCGCACGCGAAAAAAAACCTCCCGCGAAGGGAGGTTTTTTCGACTTTTCGCCCCGGCATTCAAATGCTGGCCGGGCAAAACGGTCGATCGGCGATCGATCTCAAGCGAGCATCGAGCGCAGCATCCACGCGGTCTTTTCGTGCGTTTGCATGCGTTGCGTCAGCAGGTCGGCGGTCGGTTCGTCGTTCGCTGCTTCCGTCGACGGGAAAATCGCGCGTGCGGTACGCACCACGGCTTCCTGACCTTCCACCAGCTGGCGGATCATTTCTTCGGCAGCCGGCACGCCGTCCGCTTCCGGGATCGACGACAGCTTCGCGAATTCCTTGTAGCTGCCCGGCGCATGCACGCCCAGCGCGCGGATACGTTCAGCGATCGAGTCGACCGCGAGCGCCAGTTCGTTGTATTGCGTTTCGAACATCAGGTGCAACGTGTTGAACATCGGACCCGTCACGTTCCAGTGGAAGTTGTGGGTCTTCAGATACAACGTGTAGGTGTCGGCGAGCAGACGCGACAGACCTTCTGCGATCTTCTTGCGATCCTTGTCGCTGATTCCGATATTGACGTGCTGTACGGCTGCGACTGTGGCTTCTTTCTTGGCCATGATGACTCCTTTGAAGAGTGATACGAACCGGTCGGCAAAATGACGGTTTGCGTAAAGCGAACCTGACACATCGAACGATCGACAGTTTAGCCTGAAATCCGTGGCGTTCGCGCGCACCGTGGTCGCTTGCCGCATTCGCGGTGCGGCTGCAATCACCCGCCCAGCGCGTGTTGCAGCGCCTGCATGACGACCACCGCCAGCCCGCTCGCGACGATCGCGAATCCCATCGCCTTGCGCCATGTCAACGCGTGACGCTGTTGTGCGCCGCGTGCGGCCGGCGCGCCGATTGTGGCCATCATCATCTGGATCATGAACGTGCTCCGCGTACTCAGGTTCGTATCGATACCGGCGGGACGCCGCTGCGCCCCGCCTTGCTGCATTGCTTCAGTGCTTTACTTCGTGCGGCCTTCCTGCAACCGGGCCAGTGCGGCGATGACACCCTCCGCATAAGCCGGGTCGGCGCGGCGGAAATGCTCGATCTGCCGCGCGACGATGTCCTGCGGCACGCCATCGATATGGCGCGCGATATTGCCGAACAGACGCTCACGTTGCGCGTCGTCGAACAGCGCGAACAGCATGCCCGGCTGCGTGTAGTAATCGTCGTCCGCGCGATGGTCGTAGCGATCCACCGTGCCTGCCGCGAGCGGCGGTTCCGACGCGCTCGCGTCCTGAGCGAAGTCGCCGAAACGGTTCGGCTCGTAGTTCACGTTGCCGCCGAGATTGCCATCCACACGCATGCCGCCATCGCGATGGAACGAATGCGGATTGGCCACCCGCGACGCATTCACCGGGATCTGATGGTGGTTGATGCCGAGGCGATAACGCTGCGTATCGCCGTACGAGAACAGGCGGCCTTGCAACAGGCGGTCCGGCGAAAAGCCGATTCCCGGTACGACATTGGCGGGCGTGAACGCAGCCTGCTCGACATCCGCGAAATAGTTTTGCGCGTTGCGATTCAACTCGATTGTGCCGACGTCGATCAGCGGATAGTCTTTCTGCGACCACACCTTAGTGATGTCGAACGGATTGAAGCGATACGTCGCGGCATCCGCTTCCGGCATGATCTGAATCGCAAAACGCCACTTCGGAAAATTGCCCGCGTCGATGTTGCCGAGCAGATCGCGCTGCGCGCTTTCACGGTCCTGCGCGACGACCTGGGCGGCTTCGGCATCGGTGAAATTCTCGATGCCCTGCATCGACTTGAAGTGGAATTTCACCCAGAAGCGCTCGTTGCTCGCGTTGATGAACGAGTACGTGTGCGAGCCGAAACCGTGCATCTGCCGGAAATTCTGCGGAATGCCGCGGTCGCTCATCAGAATCGTCACCTGATGCAGCGATTCAGGGTGACGCGACCAGAAATCCCACGCAGCGACGTTGCTGCGCATGTTGGTGTACGGGTCGCGCTTTTGCGTGTGGATGAAGTCCGGAAACTTCAGCGGATCGCGAATGAAGAACACCGGCGTGTTGTTGCCGACCACGTCCCAGTTGCCCTCTTCCGTGTAGAACTTGATCGAGAAGCCGCGCACGTCGCGCTCGGCGTCGGCTGCGCCTCGCTCACCCGCCACCGTCGAAAAGCGCATGAAAAGCGGCGTTTCCTTGCCGACTTCGGCGAACACTTTGGCTTTCGTGTAGCGCGAGATGTCGTGCGTGACCTTCAGTGTGCCGAACGCGCCCGCACCCTTCGCGTGAACGCGGCGCTCGGGAATCACTTCGCGGTCGAAATGGGCGAGCTTTTCGAGCAGCCAGACATCTTGCAGAACGACCGGACCGCGCACGCCTGCGGTCATCGAATTCTGGTTATCGGCGACGGGTGCGCCAGCGGCGTTGGTGAGCTTCTGTTCGGACATGCGGTACTCCTGCTTGATTTTTATCGGATGAGATTGGGGAGAGAGGCGCGGCACCTGATGCCGGCGTTGCCCGGGGTTGCCGTTCAGCGGCTTTACGCGGACAGAGCCCGGTCAACCAGCAAGGACATCGCGACGGTACGCACGCCCCTGATCGACGCGCTGAATCCGCGGGCGGTTGCGCGGACCGACTGAGCGGCGAGAGCCTGGATTTGCTGCGGGTTCGGTTGCGTCATGAGTTCCTCCGGTGTCTTGTGAGACTTGGGATCGGGCGATCCATGGAGGAAACTATAACAATGCTATCGAATAATCGTGTTTGATTAATTTTATCTATTCGATAGGGCGGGGCTGTTGCCTGTTTGGTGGGCAACTTTTTTCGGGCTGACTGCGCAAGGAACGTGCGGTCAGCCCGAACTATTGCCGATGGCAAGCGCTGAAGGCATTGCCAGAACAGTCACCGAATCAGTTGACGGCGACGGGCAGGTCCAGCTTCTTGACGCCCGGCAGATCGCACGCACTGATCGCGTCGCAAATCGCATCGATAGCAGGCATCCGCGTGAAGCTCTTGCGCCACGCGAGCACCACGCGGCGATCCGGCACGGGCTCGTCGAACGCGACGTAGCTGAGCAGACCGGCGTCGATACCGCCTGCGTGCGGCTTAACCTCATGCACCGACATGCGCGGCAGCACGGTAATTCCAACGCCGCTCGCGACCATATGGCGAATCGTCTCGAGCGACGAACCCTCGAACGTCTTCTGGATACCGTCCGCGTTCTGCGAAAAACGCATCAGTTCAGGGCACACACCCAGCACGTGATCGCGGAAGCAGTGACCGCTTCCGAGCAGCAGCATGGTTTCCTGCTTCAGATCGTCGGCGTCGATTTTCGGGCGGTTTTCCCACGCATGACCCGACGGCAACGCGACGACAAACGGCTCGTCGTACAGCGGACGCAGCATCAGCCCGGTTTCGGGAAACGGCAGCGCCATGATGGCGACGTCGATTTCGCCCTGCTTGAGCAGTTCGATCAGCTTGAGCGTGTAATTTTCCTGCAGCATCAGCGGCATCTGCGGGACGCGCTTGATCATCTGCTTGACGAGCGTGGGCAGCAGGTACGGTCCGATCGTGTAGATCACGCCGAGCCGCAACGGTCCGACCAGCGGATCTTTGCCCTGCTTCGCGATTTCCTTGATGGCCAGCGTCTGCTCCAGCACGCGCTGAGCTTGCGTGACGATCTGTTCACCGATGGGCGTGACGCTGACTTCACTGGTGCCGCGCTCGAAAATCTGCACGTTGAGTTCGTCTTCGAGCTTCTTGATCGCCACCGACAGGGTCGGCTGGCTGACGAAACACGCTTCGGCAGCCCGGCCAAAGTGCCGCTCGCGGGCAACCGCAACGATGTATTTCAATTCGGTGAGCGTCATTCGGGGACCAATCAGTGTTGTGAATTCGATAGGTTCTAGTTATACACCGATAGGGTCGGTTCGCCAACCTCTGGTTTCGGGCGCATCGGCCCGCACGCCTTGTCGTAGCAAGGCGCGCGGGCCGCTTTCATGCCTTCAGATACTGCTCACGCGCACCGAGCCAGCGCGCCAGATGCTGGATCACCACCTCGGGATATTTTTCGAGGAGAGCCGCAGCCGCCTCGCGCGCCGGTTCGATCAGCCATTGATCGTTTTCGAGATCGGCGAAACGCAGCATGGCCGCGCCCGATTGCCGCGCGCCCAGGAACTCACCGGGGCCGCGAATTTCCAGATCGCGGCGGGCGATCTCGAAGCCGTCGGCGGTTTCGCGCATGGTTTGCAGACGTGCCCGGGCGGTCATCGACAGCGGGCCGGTGTAGAGCAGCACGCATACCGATGCCGCGCTGCCTCGCCCCACCCGTCCGCGCAACTGGTGCAACTGCGCGAGGCCGAAGCGCTCGGCATGTTCGATCACCATCAGCGATGCGTTCGGCACGTCGACGCCCACTTCGATCACCGTCGTCGCGACCAGCAACTGCACTTCGTTGCGCGTGAACGCGTCCATCACGGCGGCTTTCTCGGCGGGCGCAAGGCGTCCATGCACGAGGCCGACCTTCAGTTCCGGGAGCGCCGCGACCAGCGTCTCGTAAGTCTCGACCGCGGTCTGCAACTGCAAGGTCTCGCTCTCCTCGATCAGCGGACACACCCAGTACACCTGACGCCCCGTCAGCGCGGCCTCGCGCACGCGGCTGATCACCTCTTCGCGGCGCGCGTCGGACACGAGCTTGGTCAGGATCGGCGTGCGGCCGGGCGGCAACTCGTCGATGGTCGATACGTCGAGGTCGGCGTAATAGGTCATCGCGAGCGTGCGCGGAATCGGCGTCGCGGACATCATCAGTTGATGCGGCTGGAAGTCGCGCGCGCCATCGGCGGCGTTCTGCGCCTTCGCGCGCAACGCGAGCCGCTGCGCGACGCCGAAACGGTGCTGTTCGTCGACGATCACGAGCCCGAGGCGCGCGAACTCCACCGCGTCCTGAATGATCGCGTGCGTGCCGATCACGAGTTGCGCAGTGCCGAGCGCGGCGGCTTCGATTGCGGCGCGCTTTTCTTTGGTCTTCAGGCTGCCCGCCAGCCACGCGACGCTCACACCGAGCGGTTCCAGCCAGCCGCGCAATTTGCGCGCGTGCTGTTCGGCGAGGATTTCGGTCGGCGCCATCAGCGCGGCCTGGTAACCGGCGTCGATCGCCTGCGCGGCGGCCAGCGCGGCCACGATCGTCTTGCCGCTACCGACGTCACCTTGCAGCAGACGCTGCATCGGATGCGGCTGTGTCAGATCGAGCGCAATTTCTCCGCCGACGCGCTCCTGCGCCTTCGTCAACGCAAACGGCAACGCCTTCAACAGACGCGCGACCAGCGCCGCTTCGTCGCCCAGCTTGCGGCGCGGCATGGCCGGCGCGGCGCGCGTGCGGCGCTCGTCATGCGCGCGCTTCAACGACATCTGCTGCGCGAGCAACTCTTCGAACTTGATGCGCACCCACGCCGGATGCGTGCCGTCGATCAACGCAGTCTCGTCGGACTGCACGCCCGGATGATGCAGCGTGCGCACGGCGTCCATCAGCGACGGCACGCCGAGCGGCTGCATGTAAGTTCGCGCGATCGACTCGGGCAGCAGTTCCGGCAACGACGTGCGCGACAGCGCGTTATCGATCGATTTACGCAGATACGCCTGCGTCACGCCTGCGGTGCTCGGATAGACCGGCGTCAGCGCCTGCGGCAGCGGCGTGTCTTCATCGACGACGCGCACGGCCGGGTGGACCATCTCCATGCCGAAGAAACCGCCGCGCACGTCGCCGCGCACCCGCAGCCGCGCGCCGATTGCCATCTGCTTGACCTGCGAGCCGTAGAAATTCAGGAAGCGCAGCACGAGTTCGTCGCCGGCGTCGTCGTGCAGTTTCACCAGCAACTGACGGCGCGGGCGATACGCGATCTCGTTGTCGAACACCACGCCTTCGGTTTGTGAAATGCCGCCTGGCAGCAGG
This sequence comes from Paraburkholderia fungorum, assembly GCF_900099835.1. Taxonomy (NCBI): domain Bacteria; kingdom Pseudomonadati; phylum Pseudomonadota; class Betaproteobacteria; order Burkholderiales; family Burkholderiaceae; genus Paraburkholderia; species Paraburkholderia fungorum. The sequence goes on along the minus strand of NZ_FNKP01000001.1, from coordinate 833,694 downwards.
TGTCCGATCGGCGTCAGCGAGGTTTCGTCCTCGTAGCGCATCGGCAGATGCAGCACGAGATCGATGTCGCGGGTGAGGCCGAGCTTGGCGAGCTTGTCGACGGTTTTGACGGGAGCCTTGGCGGCGGATTTGCTGGAGGACTTCGAGGTCGAGCGGCCAGCGGAACTGCCTGCTGGCTTGTCGCCGAATTCGTTTGGCGGGACCTTGCTCGATGCTTCACCCGACGAATGGCTCGATGCATGACTCAATGCGTCAACTGACGTGTCGCCTGGGTTCGCCTCCGGCTCGATATCAGGCTGGCCGTCCGCGGACGTGCCCCCGCGCCTGTGCGCCGTCAAACCGGCGGCCACCGCCACCTCAACCGCCTCACCCTTCCGTGCGACGCGGCGCTTCGGTTCGGCGCCCGGTTCATCGTTAGCGGAGGGCAATCGGCGGTCGGACAAAGGCATGGGCTGCTTCGCAAGTACAATATCGGCTGTCAAAGGGTTCGCACGCCATACAGCGCGCGGGCTCGCGGGCTGTTCAGCGTCCCGCAATCATAGCCGCCCGGCTTAGGCTTCGGCTCAATTCAGTCTCAATTCGCATCCAGTCGTTCGCATGCTTACGCTTTCCGATTTCGATTTCGATCTGCCACCCGAGCTGATCGCGCAAGTTGCGCTGCCCGAGCGCAGCGCCAGCCGTCTGCTCGAGGTGGACAACTCCGTTTCCGCCGACACCGCGCGTCTGATCGACCGCCGCTTTGCCGAGCTGCCCGAGTGCATCGCGCCCGGCGATCTGCTGGTCTTCAACGATACCAAAGTCCTGAAGGCGCGCTTCCTCGGCCAGAAGGCCAGTGGCGGCAAGGTCGAAGTGCTGGTAGAGCGCCTGACCGGCGAGCGCACCGCGCTCGCGCAGATCCGCGCGAGCAAGAGCCCGCAGCCGGGCACGACGATCCGTCTGGCCGACGCCTTCGACGTCACGCTCGGCGAGCGCGTCGAGCCGTTCTACACGCTGCATTTCCCCGACGACTGCCTGACGCTGATCGAGCAGTTCGGCCGTCTGCCGCTGCCGCCGTACATCGAGCACGATCCCGATTCGACCGACGAAACCCGCTACCAGACCGTGTTCGCGCAGAATCCAGGCGCAGTCGCGGCGCCCACGGCCGGCCTGCATTTCGACGAAGCGCTGCTCGCGAAACTCGACGCCCACGGCGTGGAGCGCGCGACGCTCACGCTGCACGTCGGCGCGGGCACGTTCCAGCCGGTGCGGGTCGAGAATCTCGACGAACACAAGATGCACAGCGAGTGGTATCACCTGCCGCAGTCGCTGGCCGACAAGATTGCCGCGACCAAAGCGCGCGGCAATCGCGTGATCGCGGTGGGCACGACCTCGATGCGCGCGCTCGAAGCCGCCGCGCGCGATGCCGACGCCGCCGGCCGTCCGCTGGGCGCGGCCAGCACCGAAACCGATATTTTCATCACGCCGGGGTATAAATTCCGCGTGGTCGACCGGCTGGTGACGAATTTCCATCTGCCGAAATCGACGTTGCTGATGCTGGTTTCAGCGTTCGCGGGCGTGGAAACGATCCGCGCCGCGTATCGTCACGCGATCGAGCAGCGTTACCGCTTTTTCAGTTACGGCGACGCGATGCTGCTGACGCGCCGCGACGACTGAACGCCAACGCCGCCCGCGCGCCAACCGCGCTGTTTTTCAAGTTTTTGCAGTTCCCCAGCCGCCGCGATCCTTCCGGCGGCGTTTCAACATTTGCGCCGGACTGTTCTCCGGTAGCACAGGAGTTTTTTAGATGACCGACGGTCACATCAGCAGCACGCGCGCCGACCACGGCGCGTATCTCGGCGACCACGTGCGCCCCGAAAACGGCCTCAAATTCGAACTGCTCGGCACCGACGGCCAGGCGCGCCGTGGCCGCGTCACGCTGAATCACGGCGTGGTCGAAACGCCGATCTTCATGCCGGTCGGCACCTACGGCACGGTGAAAGCCGTCCAGCCGCGCGAGCTTCACGAGATGCACGCGCAGATCATTCTCGGCAACACATTCCACCTGTGGCTGCGCCCCGGTCTCGAAACCATCGAGGCGCACGGCGGTCTGCACCGCTTCATGGGCTGGAATAAGCCGATCCTGACCGACTCCGGCGGTTTTCAGGTGTTTTCGCTTGGCGATCTGCGCAAGATCACCGAGGATGGCGTCACGTTTGCATCGCCGATCAACGGCGACAAGCTGTTCCTGTCGCCCGAAGTGTCGATGCAGATCCAGAAAGTGCTGAACTCGGACATCGTCATGCAGTTCGACGAATGCACGCCGTACGCGACCAATAACGTGCCGACCTCGCATCAGGAAGCGGCCGATTCGATGCGCATGTCGATGCGCTGGGCGCAGCGTTCGATCGACGAGTTCAAGCGCCTCGGCAACCCGAACGCGCTGTTCGGCATCGTCCAGGGCGGCATGTTCGAAGACCTGCGCGACGAGTCGCTGGCGGGTCTCGCGGAGAAGGATTTCCACGGTCTCGCGATCGGCGGTCTGTCGGTCGGCGAGCCGAAGGAAGACATGATGCGCGTGCTGAACCACATCGGCCCGAAGCTGCCCGCCGACAAGCCGCACTACCTGATGGGCGTGGGCACGCCGGAAGACCTGGTGGCGGGCGTAGCCGCCGGCGTCGACATGTTCGACTGCGTGATGCCGACCCGCAACGCGCGCAACGGCTGGCTGTTCACCCGTTTCGGCGACATCAAGATCCGTAACGCCGTGCACAAGAATTCGCTGCGCCCGCTTGACGAACAATGCGGCTGCTACACCTGCCGCAATTTCACGCGCGGTTATCTGCACCACCTGCATCGGGTAGGGGAAATCCTGGGTGCCCAGCTGAACACGATCCACAACCTGCACTACTACCTCGAACTGATGCAGGAAATGCGCGATTCGATCGACGCAAAAATGTTCGAGCCGTTCCGCAAACGCTTCCACGAAAACCGCGCGCGAGGCGTCGAACAGGCGCCCTGACGCGGCTCGACGGCGGATTCCACAGAAGAATCCGCTGTCGCTGCCGAAGAAAACCTTACAATTTACTTTCGTCGTCGGGCGAAAAAGGCTTTAAACGGTTGATCGCAAAGCCGATTCGCCGTCCCGACGCCTAACTGGCCGGTGGTAGAATAATCGGCTGATTTTTTTGATCGTTTGACTGATAACGGAGAGACCAACGTGTCGTTCATTTCCAATGCCTTTGCCCAAGGCACAGCAACAGGTGGCATTGAATCGAACCTGATGAGCTTCCTGCCGCTGATCCTGATGTTCGGCGTGCTGTACTTCATCATGATTCGCCCGCAAATGAAGCGCCAGAAAGAGCACCGCAACATGCTCGCAGCCATGGCCAAGGGCGACGAAGTGGTGACGAACGGCGGCATCGTGGGCAAGGTCACCAAGGTGGGTGAGGCTTACGTCGGCGTCGAAATCTCGGAAGGCACGGAAATCACCGTGCAAAAAGCGTCGGTCACGACGATTCTCCCGAAGGGCACGATCAAGTCGCTGTAAGGCCGGCTCTCTCGCGTCCGGCGCGGCCTCGCGGCGATTCACGCAAATCTGCTGAATCGCCCGCGCTCATCGCCGGACGCATCGCTTCCAAGCCAACCTTCCCGTTGGACCACTCATGAATCGTTACCCCCTCTGGAAATACGCCGTGATGCTGGTGGCTCTGGTCATCGGTCTCGTGTACACGCTGCCCAACCTGTTCGGCGAAGCGCCGGCGGTGCAGGTGTCGAGCGGCAAGGCAACGGTCAGGCTCGACTCGACCACGCTGGCTTCGGTCGAAGCCGCGCTCGCCGCCAATCAGATCAAGCCGGACGGCGTCACGTTCGACAACTCGTCGACCAACGCGAACATCCGCGTGCGTCTGCCGGACACCGACACGCAATTGCGCGTGAAGGACCTGCTGCAAAAATCGCTGAACGCCGACCCGACCGATCCGCAATATGTCGTCGCACTGAACCTGCAAAGCGCGTCGCCGAACTGGCTGACCGCGCTGCACGCTCTGCCGATGTACCTCGGTCTCGACCTGCGCGGCGGTGTCCACTTCCTGCTGCAAGTCGACATGGCAGGCGCGCTGAACAAGAAGCTCGATTCGGACGCATCGGACGTGCGCACGCTGCTGCGTGACAACAATGTCCGCGACGGCGGCGTGAATCGCGTGAACCAGTCGGTGGTGGTCAACGTGGCGGATCAGGCCACGGCGGACGCAGCGCTCAAGCTGCTCGGCCGCGGCATCAGCGAACTCCAGTGGGCGACGCAGCCGGGTCAGGACGGTGGTCTGCAACTGGTCGGCACGTTCACGCCGGCCGTGCAGCGCGCCGTGCAGGACGCCGCGCTCAAGCAGAACATCACCACGCTGCATAACCGCGTGAACGAACTCGGCGTCGCCGAGCCGGTGATCCAGCAGCAAGGCGCCGACCGCATCGTGGTCGAACTGCCGGGCGTGCAGGACACGGCGAAGGCGAAGGACATCATCGGCCGCACGGCCACGCTCGAAGCGCGCCTCGCCGATCCGAACAATCTGCATCCGAACCCGAACGACCCGGTTCCGCCGGGCGACGAACTGTTCACGCAAGGCAATCAGGCGCCCGTCATGCTGCGCAAGCAGGTGATCTTCACCGGCGACCGGATTATCGACGCGTCGGCAGGCTTCGACGAACATCAGCGTCCGTCGGTCAACATTCGCCTCGACTCGGCCGGTGGCCGTGCGGTGGCGAGCGTGTCGCGCGACAACATCGGCAAGCCGATGGCGATGGTGCTGTTCGAAAAGGGCAAGGGCGAAGTGCTGACGGTGGCGACCATCCAGTCGGAACTGGGCGACCGCTTCCAGATTACCGGCCAGCCTAACCCGCAAGCCGCCGCCGACCTCGCGCTGCTGCTGCGCGCCGGTTCGCTCGCGGCACCGATGGAAATCATCGAAGAACGCACGATCGGCCCGAGCCTCGGGGCGGACAACATCAACAAGGGCTTCCATTCGGTCGTGTGGGGCTTCGTAGCGATCGCCGTCTTCATGATCGCGTACTACATGCTGTTCGGCGTGATCTCGGTGATCGGTCTGTCGGTGAACCTCTTGCTGCTGGTCGCGGTGCTGTCGATGCTGCAGGCCACGCTCACACTGCCGGGTATCGCCGCTATCGCGCTCGCGCTCGGTATGGCGATCGACGCGAACGTGCTGATCAACGAACGGGTGCGTGAAGAACTGCGCCACGGCGCGCCGCCGCAACTGGCTATCCAGAACGGCTACGCGCATGCATGGGCAACGATTCTCGACTCGAACGTGACGACGCTGATCGCCGGCCTCGCGCTGCTCGCGTTCGGCTCCGGCCCGGTGCGCGGCTTCGCGATGGTTCACTGTATCGGCATTCTGACGTCGATGTTCTCGGCGGTGTTCTTCTCGCGTGGCCTCGTCAACCTCTGGTACGGCGGCAAGAAAAAGCTGAAGTCGCTGGCGATCGGTCAGGTATGGCGTCCGGAAACGGCACCCGCAGGCTCGAACGCTTACCTCGGTAACGACGATGCCGCCACCGACACCGCACAGGCAGTCGCCGCGGTGACCAAGGGCAAGTCGAAGGCGCAGCAAGCCATCGAGCAGGCGCGCGGCGGCAAGCCGACCGTGCGTCGCCGCAATGCGCCGGGCACGTCGGACCAGACGTCGGGTTCGACGCAAGGTTCGTCGAGCACGCCGCAGAAACCGGGTTCATCCCGCTGAGTCCCGGAGAACAAGACCATGGAATTTTTCCGTTTTCGCAAAGACATTCCGTTCATGCAGCGTGCGTTGATTTTCAACGTGATTTCGCTGCTGACGTTCCTTGCTGCTGTGTTTTTCCTCGCGCATCGCGGGCTGCATCTGTCGGTGGAATTCACCGGCGGTACGGTTGTCGAGGTGCAATATCCGGGCACCGCGCCGCTCGATCCGGTGCGCAACACGCTGGCCAAACTCGGTTACGCCGACGCTCAGGTGCAGAACTTCGGCACCTCGCGCGACGTGCTGATCCGTCTGCCGCTCAAGCAGGGCTTCACGTCCGCGCAACAGAGCGACCAGGTGATGGGCGCGCTGAAGGCCGACACGCCTGAGGTGCAGTTGCAGCGCGTCGAGTTCGTCGGCCCGCAGGTCGGCAAGGAACTCGCCACCGACGGCCTGATGGCGCTCGCCTGCGTGGTGATCGGTATCGTGATTTACCTGTCGTTCCGCTTCGAATGGAAGTACGCAGTAGCCGGCGTGATCGCCAACCTGCACGACGTGGTGATCATTCTCGGTTTCTTCGCATTCTTCCAGTGGGAGTTCTCGTTGTCGGTGCTGGCTGCGGTGCTTGCCGTGCTCGGCTACTCGGTGAACGAATCGGTCGTTATTTTCGACCGGATTCGTGAGACCTTCCGTCGCGAACGCAAGATGACCGTGGCCGAAGTCATCAACCACGCGATCACCAGCACGATGTCGCGAACCATCATCACGCACGGTTGTACGCAAATGATGGTGCTGTCGATGTTCCTGTTCGGCGGTCCGACGCTGCACTACTTCGCTCTGGCGCTGACGGTCGGTATTCTGTTCGGTATCTATTCGTCGGTGTTCGTCGCTGCGGCGCTGGCCATGTGGCTCGGCGTGAAGCGCGAAGATCTGCTGAAGGACAAGAAAGACCGGGCTGATCCGAACGACCCGAATGCGGGCGCGCAAGTCTGATTTTTAGATAGACGGTGCAAAGCAGAAGGCCGGTTCGAAAGAACCGGCCTTCTGCTTTTACAGCCGCGTTTTACAGCCGCGCTTTCAAGACTCTCAAGATAACAGTCAACGGAAACCCAGCTTGCGCCGCGCGGCGATCAACGCCACCAGACTCACCAGCGCCGCAAAAATCATGTAGTAACTCGGCGCGGCCTTCGATCCCGTCACACTGATCAGCCACGCGATGATAAACGGCCCGAAGCCGCCGAAAATCGTCACCGCGATGTTATAGGCGAGCGACATGCCGGTCGTGCGCGTCTGCACCGGGAACATCTCCGACAGCAGGCCCGGCAACGCGGCGAAGTAACCGGTCATCAGAAAGCCGAATACGATCTGCAACGCGATCAGCGTGCCAAAGGTCGGATGCGCGACCAGATACACGAAGGCCGGATTGATCAGCACGAGCAGCAGCACTGCCGAGCCGAGCATGATCGTCGTCCGCCCGCGCCGGTCCGACAGATGCCCGACCACTGGCGAGAACACCATCTGGATCACACCGGTCAGCGCAATCGCCGAGAACGCCACCGACGGCGCCAGCCCCAGTTGCTTCACGCCATAAGTCGGCATGAACAGCACGAGATAGGTCGATACGGTCCCCAGCACCACCACGCCGATCGCAATCAGGAGCCGCAGCTTCTGGCTCGCAAAGGTGTCGCGCAGCGGCGTGTCCGTCGTTTCCGCCGCGAGAAACTCGGGCGTCTCGTCGAGCTTCGTGCGAATGTACCAGGCGACCGGCCCGATCAGCAGACCGAAAAAGAACGGCACACGCCAGCCCCAGGTGGTCATCTGTTCCGGCGACAACTGGCCGGTGAGCAACACACCGAAGCCCGCCGCCAGCAGCGTGGTCAGCCCCTGGCTCGCCACCTGCCAGCTCGCGAAGAAGCTGCGCCGCCCCGGCACGTGTTCCGCGAGAAAGGCGGTCGCGCTGCCGAATTCGCCGCCCGCCGAGAAGCCCTGCATCAAACGCGCAATCACGAGGATCACTGGCGCGGCAAGGCCGATGCTCTGGTAGGTCGGCAAGATGGCGATGATCAGCGTGCCGCTCATCATCAGCAGGATCGACAGTGTGAGCGCAGCTTTGCGTCCGGCGCGATCGGCGTACGCGCCAATCACGATCGCCCCGAGCGGCCGCATGAAGAACGACACGCCGAAGGTGCCGAGCGTCAGCAGCAGCGAGACCGTGTCGTTGCCGGCCGGAAAAAACAGCTTCGAGATGATCACTGCGAAGAAGCCGTACACCACCAGGTCGAACCATTCCAGCGCATTGCCGATCGACGCGGCGACTACTGCCCGCCATGAATTCTGTCGGCTCCCCGCGATGCTTGTTGCTGTCGTTGCGTTCATCGAGATCTCCAGTTTGCGCGCCATATTTTTGATGCGGGCCTTTCCTCTGATAACCCGACTTTGTCCGAACCGGATACGCGCATAACCGGTTCGGCTTCAGCGCTCTATTTAACTTGAAAATTAATCCAATGCGAGTGGCAAATTGAAAGCACTGCCGCATACGGCTTTAATTTGCGTTATCAGGCCGCACAGGCAATAAAAAACCGCTTCATCGCGAATGCGGATGAAGCGGTTTTGTGTTGCGGCGCAATGCGCTGCGCTATTCGATAACGGTATTAAAAGCCGTCATGCAGAAGCAGAAAAGAAGCGCTTACTGCTTGATTCCTTCAGTCTGGATATGCAGCTTCGTTTCCATGCTGAAACCGTATTTCACACCGAAATCCATACCGAAATCGGCGCGATTGAATTGCGCGCTTGCTTCCACGCCGCACACTTCACGCTTGAGCATCGGATGCTGCATGCACTTGAACGATTCGATCTTCAGATTCACCGGCTTCGTCACGCCGCGAATCGTCAGATTGCCGATCACTTCGACCGGCTTGTCGCCATCGAACTTGATATCGGTGCCCTTGTAAGTCACAGACGGATATTTGGCGACGTCGAAGAACGCATCCGTCTTCAGATGCTCATCGAGTTTGGCATTGCCGGTGTCGACCGAAGCGGGATCGACGGTCACATCCACGGAGCCGGTTTTGGCTGCGCGGTCGAGCGTCACCGTGCCGGAGCTTTTCGTGAACTTGCCGCGCCACACCGACAGGCCGCCGAAGTGATCCGCCTCGAAACTCGGATACGTGTGGGTCGGGTCGAGCTGGTAAGTGTCGGCGGCAAACGCGCCGAGCGACAACGAAGAAGCCAGCGCGCCAACCGCGATCAACAGGGATGTCTTCAATTCATGCTCCTGGGTATCTGTAAAAAAGCCTCGCCGAACCGCGCGGCGAGTGTCACGACTTCACGAACGTCACTTGCTTGAAACGATATGAAACTTGATCACCACATCGTCGGCGACCACCGACGTGTCTTTCCACTCGCCCGTACCGATATCGAATTGCAAACGCCTGATCGGCAATGAACCGTCGAAGGTTTGCGTGCCGCCCTGCTGCGTCACCGTGACCGGCACGGTCACCGTCTGCGATTTGCCCTTGATGGTCAGCTTGCCCGTCACCTTGAACTGGTTGCCGCCCGCCGCCGCAATCGCACTCGACACGAACGTCGCGTTCGGGAAAGTCTTCGCGTCGAACCAGTCCTTGCCACGCACCTGGTCGTTGTAGCTTTCGTCGCCGAGATCGTAGCTGCCCACGTCGATGGTCAACTGCGCGCTGCCGTCGGCGGGCTTCGCCGGATCGAACTTGATCTGCGCGGTGAATTTCTTGAACTTGCCTTCCACCGGCACGTTCATCTGCTTCGAGGTCGCCGTCACGGAACTCTTCGCGACATCGACCTGAGCCAGCGCGCTGCCGGCTGCGGTCAGCGAGGCCGCGGCGAACGCGGCGAGCATATAGCGATAAAACGAGACCTTCATGGGGATCCTTTTACTTGAGGAAAGGGAGCATGCGCGACAGCAGGCCGTCGCGATCCAGCCATTGATGCTTGAGCGCCGCCAGCACATGCAGCGCGACCAGCACGAGCAACGTGTAATTCAGCGTGATATGAACGGTTTTCAGCAATTCCTTGAGATGCGGGTCCGGAGCGATCAGACGCGGCAGCGGAATCAGCCCGAGGTAGACCACCGGCACATTGGCCGCCGAGCTATACAGGTAACCCGAGGCGGGAATCGCGACCATCAGCACATACAACAGCAGATGCACGAGATGCGCGGCGCCGCGCTGCCACATGGGCATGCGGCGCGGCATCGGCGGGGCGGTGTGAGTCGCGCGCCACAGAATGCGCAGGATCGCGAGCGCGAAGACGGTCACGCCGATCCATTTATGCCAGGAAAAGTAGCGCAGCTTGGTGGGCGTGAAGCCGGGGATGTCGGTCATCACCCAGCCGAGCGCGAAGCCGCAGACGATCAGCAGCGCGATCAGCCAGTGAAATGCAATGGCCGTGCGCGTGTACGACTCCCTGCCGCCAAATGAAGGATTGAGTGCCATGACTGATCAACGCAAGCTAAGAGAGGTTAACGACGCAACTTGCCCTGCTATTCCCTGGTTTCCAACGTCGATGCACGAGGCATCGGCGGCTCGGAAGCGGGCATAGGTCTGCTGCGGCGCGCTGCGGTACACGTCAAGGGCGCCATGCTACCGCAAGCGCAAAAAGCTGGCTGCACTCTGATGGAGACGGGCTGGTCCGAATTTTGCAAAGGGAGCAGGCGGCGGCTGAACAATTAGGGACGGAGGTTGTCAGAGCCATGTCGTCCGGTACTTGCGCACGGTATAAGATCCGTTCGTCCGCGCGCGGAGCAAGGCCCGGTGCGGCCTGGAAGCCGCGTTTGGTACTATTGCTCCACACTTTCGTCCGACCCGTATAAAAACCGGCCTTGCACGCTTCTCCTCACGTCGTTTGCCCTTCTGCCGTATGGAACATGACAACCTGATCGCGTGCCATGAGTGCGATACGCTGTTCCGCAAGCCACGGCTTGTGGGGCGCGTGTCCGCGCGCTGTCCGCGCTGCGGAGCGACGCTCTATCGCGGCGTGGCGCGCAAGCTCGACGCCATCTGCGCGATGACGCTGGCCGCGCTGATCACCTTTCTGATCGCCCAGGGCTTCCCGATCGTCGAACTCGAAACAAACGGCATCACCTCGCAAACTACCTTGTTCGGCGCGCTGATCGCGCTGTGGGACGAGGACATGCAGATCGTCGCCGTGATGGTGTTCTGCTCGACCATCCTCTTCCCGCTCACCGAACTGCTTGCACTGCTTTACGTGCTGATCCCGCTGCGCGCGGGTTATGTGCCGCCCGCGTTCAACCGGGTGCTGCGCGCGATCCAGTTCGTGCGGCCGTGGGGAATGATCGAAGTGTTCATGCTCGGCGTGCTGATCACCATCGTGAAGATGATCAGCCTCGCGCGCGTGATCCCGGAAGCGGCGCTGTTCGCGTTCGGGGTGCTGACGCTGATGTTCGCGGTGGTCGTCACGTTCGATCCGCGCGTGCTGTGGGATCTCGCCGACGAACTCGGCGATCGCAGTCAGCGGCCATTGCCGCGCACTTCGGCGGACAGCGCGGCGGTCGCCGTCGGCTCGGTCGCCGGGCCGCCTGCACCGCACGATCTGCCGCACGATCTGCCGCCGACGACGCAAACCGCCGCTCAGCCGGACGCGAAACCCGCTGCGCCGGGCGGCGTGCCGCCCGCGCCTCATCAGGGATGACATCGCGATGAAATACGTCACTGCCCGGCGCGCGGGCCTCGTTTCCTGCCACGCGTGCGGACGCGTCGAACCGCGCATCCGCTCCATCACGCCGCAGCACTGCACCCGCTGCGGCGCGCAGCTTCACTCGCGCAACCCCGACAGCCTGATGCGCACATGGGCGCTGCTGATCGCCGCCGCACTGCTGTATATTCCGGCGAATCTGTTGCCGGTCATGCACACGGCGTCGCTGCTCGGTTCCGAAGACGACACCATCATGAGCGGCGTCGTGTATTTCTGGACCTCGGGCGACTGGCCGCTCGCGATCATCGTGTTTGTCGCCAGCATCATGGTGCCGATGCTCAAGCTCTCCGTGCTCGTGCTGCTCACCGTCACCGCGCAGCGCCGCTCGCGCTGGCGGCCCGACCAGCGCACCACGCTGTACCGGATGGTCGAGCGGATCGGCCGCTGGTCGATGCTCGACGTGTTCGTCGTCACGCTGACCGTGGCGCTGGTGCGCTTCAAATCGCTTGCCGTGATTACCGCCGGGCCGGGGGCGATCGCCTTCGGTTCGGTGGTGATTCTGACCATGCTGGCATCCATGCAATTCGATCCACGCCTTATCTGGGACCACGTGGAAGGCAGTACTCAAAAACCTCAGGATCTTCACCATGACTAGCCCGCAAGGACCGACGCCCGCTTCCAGCGATGCGCCGCGCAGCGATTCGAACGGACCGAAGCTGCCGCCGCAATTGCCGGACCCCGAGATCGAGCCGCGCAGCCGCTGGCTGCCGTCGCTCGTCTGGGTGATTCCGCTGATCGCCGCGCTGATCGGCATCGCGCTCGTGATCAAATCGGTCACGGAAAAAGGCCCGACCATCACGATCAGTTTCATCAGCGCCGAAGGTCTCGAACCCGGCAAGACCCAGGTCAAGTACAAGGACGTGACGGTCGGCTCGGTGAAGACCATCACGCTGTCGAAAGACCTGTCGCACGTTCTCGTCGAAGTGCAACTGACCAAGGAAGGCGAACACTTTGCGGTCAAGGATTCGCGCTTCTGGGTGGTGCGGCCACGGGTCGGCGCGAGCGGCGTGTCGGGTTTGACCACGTTGCTTTCCGGCGCTTACATCGGCACCGACGCGGGCCGTTCGACCGATTCCGAGAAAAACTTCGTCGGCCTCGAAACGCCGCCGCCCATTACCGGCGACCAGAAGGGCCATCAGTTCATCCTGCACGGCGACTCGCTCGGCTCGATCGACATCGGCTCGCCGATCTTCTATCGGCGCGTGCAGGTCGGCCAGGTGGTCGGCTTCTCACTGGATAAGGACGGCACCGGCGTGACCATGCAAGTGTTCGTGTCCGCGCCGTTCGACCAGTACGTAGGCACCAACTCGCGCTGGTGGCACGCGAGCGGCGTCGATCTGCGGCTGGATTCGAGCGGCTTCAAGCTGAACACGCAATCGCTCGCGACGGTGATCGTCGGCGGTCTGTCGTTCCAGTCGCCGCCGGGTCAGGGCGTCGGCGCGCAGGCGCCGAACAACATGACGTTCCGCCTCGGCTCGGACGAATCGGACGCGATGCGCGAGCCGGACGGCGTGCCGCTGCGCGTGGTGATGAACTTCAACCAGTCGCTGCGCGGGCTGTCGATCGGCGCAACGGTCGATTTCCGCGGCATCGTGCTCGGCCAGGTGACCAACATCGGCATCGACTACGACCCGAAGACGCGCAGCTTCACGATGCCGGTGACGATGAACATCTACCCCGACCGCCTCGGCAAGCGCTTCCGCGAGACTGCGCCGCAGCCGGGCAGCCTGGCGGGCCAGAGCCTGTTGCAGGCGCTCGTCAAGCATGGTCTGCGCGGGCAGTTGCGCACCGGCAATCTGTTGACGAGCCAGTTGTACGTCGCGCTGGATATCTTCCCGAAGGCGCCGCCAGCTACGGTTGATGTCGCCAGCGATCCGCTCGAATTGCCGACCATTCCGAACACGCTCGACGAGTTGCAGGTGCAGGTCGCCGATATCGCGAAGAAGCTCGACAAGGTTCCGTTCGATCAGATCGGCGACAACCTGAACAGCGCGCTGAAGAACGCCGACGGCCTGTTCAAGCGGCTCGACAAGGAAGTCGTGCCGGAAGCCCGCGACACGCTCGCGGCGGCCAAGCAGACCTTCGGCTCGGCACAGGCGACGTTGCAGCAGGACTCGCCGTTGCAGTCGGATGTTCATCAGGCGTTGCAGGAATTGACGCGCACGTTGCAGTCGCTGAACGCGCTGTCGGATTACCTCGAGCGTCATCCCGAATCGCTGTTGCGCGGTAAATCAGGAGATAAACCATGATGTTTGCCCGGCCCCCCCGCCCGCCGCGCGGGCTCGTCCGCGGCGCTGTGTATGCCGGCGCGTTGGCCGCGCTGGTCGCCATGGCCGCGTGTTCGTCGCCGGCGAGCCGCTTTTACACGCTGGGCGCGGACGGCGCGTCGGCGTCCGCCGCAGCCCCGGCTCCGCTCGCCACGGCCCGAACCTCGGCCGCTCCGGCATGGATGATCGAAGTCGCGCCGATCGACGTGCCGCCGCAAGTCGCGAAGAATCAGCTGGTCGTGCAAACCGGCCCGACCCAGGTCCGGGTGCTCGAAGAGGAGCGCTGGGCGTCGCTGCCCGGCGACGAAATCCGGCGTGCGTTGTCGACCGACCTGACGCAGCAGCTCGGCACCATCGACGTGTACGGCACGGCTCATCCGAATGCGACGCCGGTGTATCGGGTCAGCATGAACGTGCAGCGCTTCGAGTCGTGGCCCGGCTCGCACGCGTTGATCGACGCGGTGTGGAGCGTGCGTTCGGTCAGCAGCAACGCAGTGATGACGTGCCGCAGTGTGGTCAATCAGCCGGTCAGCGGCGGGTATGACGCGCTGGTCGATGGTCATCGGCAGGCGTTGCAGCAGATTTCCGTGCAGGTTGCGTCGGCGGTGAAGGCGATGGCGGCGGTGAATTCACAGGCGTCTTCGTCTTCTTCGTCTTCGGCCAAGGCGAACGTGATCGTGCCGGCGTGTCCGTCGGCAGCCGGCAGCACGGGCACTGGCGCCTGAAGTGTTCGATTCGATCAAACGATTCATCAAGAAATGGCGTGCTTCACGCGACGGCGGTCACCAGCTCGATGCGTTGCTGGCGATCGCCGACCGCACCGCGCCCTACCCCGAACGCAGCGAATGGCTGATCGAACTGGCGCACTGGATTCGCCGGGGCCGCGCGGTGCAACCCGCCGCCGCTGAAAACACGCCATCTCAATCGACCCCGCCGCATACGCGCATCCGTTACCTGCTCCATGTGCTGGACCGCAATCCCGCGTGGAAAGCGAACGTCGCCGGCATTCTGCGCAGGCTGCTGCGTGAAAGCGACGGCCTCTCGCTGCTCTGCGACGCCGGCATGCCGGTGCATTCGGGCTTCTTCGGCGCGTTGTTCGAGCGCCTCGAAGCGTCGCTGATCCCGCCCGCGCCGAACCGCCGCGACCTCACCGCGATCGTCACACTGATGTTCAGCTCGGAGCGCGACGCCGAATGGATCGCCGCGCTGCCCACCGATCTGCTGATACGCATTCACGCGCTGTTCGACTACGCCGCCGACGGCGACGAGCAGCGCGACGCCACGCCGTTTTCGCTCGACCTGCTGGCCGCGCTGCACAACCTGACCTGCCAGATCAGTTCGACGGGGTTGTCGCAAACGGTGCGCAGCCGCCTGGGCGGCACGCGCGCCGGTCACGACAGTGGCGACAACGTGCACGACTCGCACGACGTGAGCGACGCCAGCGACGTCCGCGTGGCGATGGAAAAGCAGCCGTTCTACCGCCTCACGCGCGCGATGCTCGCCGTCGAAGCCGCGCATCACGCGTTCGCGGCCGGTGGTCCGCAGGATCAGCTGCTGCGCGAAGTGAACTACCTGCGCCTGCTGCTCGACGAATGCCGTGGCGCCACCGACAAAGTCTTCGCGCACCTGTACCGCAACGGCGTGAGCGTCGACATCGTGTTCCAGGTCGAACGGATGCGCATGCGGATCGTGCGCGCCGAGCATCTGCTGAATGCTTGGATGGCGCACGACGATCCGCATGCGAGCGCACGTCTGACCGCCGAACTCGTCAACGCGAATCATGCGAGCCAGAGCGTCGCGCACCTGATGCGCAGCAACTTTTCGCTGCTCGCGCGCAAGGTCGTCGAATACAGCGCGGATACCGGCGAGCACTACATCGCCCGCGACCGCGCCGAGTATCTGAAGATGCTGCGGATGGCGGCCGGCGGCGGACTCGTCACCGTCGTCACGGTCTGCGTGAAGTTCGCGATTACCGGCGCGCATTTCCACGCGATGTTCGAAGGACTGCTGGCCGGCATCAACTACGCGGCCAGCTTCCTGCTGATGCACTTCCTGCACTTCTCGCTCGCCACCAAGCAGCCGGCGATGACCGCACCCACCCTCGCTCGCGAACTCGACGGCGTGGGCACACCTGCGGGTGTCGACAGTTTCGTGAGTTCGGTGACCGCGCTGATGCGCACGCAAGCCGCCGCCGTGCTCGGCAACGTTCTGCTGGTGTTTCCCGTGTGTCTCGGCGTGCAGTTGCTGTGGCATGCGCTGTTTCATGCCGACATCATTTCGCCGGAAAAAGCGCACGCCACACTGCACTCGTTCTCGCTTTGGGGACCGACGCCGTTCTACGCCGCGTTGACCGGCGTACTGCTGTGGTCGTCGAGTCTGCTCGCGGGCTGGGCGGACAACTGGTTCGTGTTGCATCGCGTCGCCGATGCGCTCGCCTACAACCGCCGTCTGCGGATCACGCTCGGCGCAGCGGGGGCCGACCGGATCGCACACTTTTGCCGGGCGAACGTGGCAGGGGTCGTCGGCAATATCACGCTCGGCCTGATGCTCGGACTCGTGCCCGCGATCCTGACCGCCTTCGCCTTCTCGTTCGAAGTGCGTCACGTGACGCTCAGCGCCGGTTCGATCGGCGTCGCGCTCGGCGTGCTCGGCAAGGGGGCGCTGAAGCTGCCGGAGTTGTGGTGGGCGGTGGCGGGTGTCGGCAGCATGGCGATTCTCAACGTCGCCGTGAGTTTCGCGCTCGCGTTCTACATGGCGGTGAAATCGCGCGATCTGCGGCGCAATGCGGTGCGCTCGCTGCGCGGTGCGATCTGGCAGCGGGTGTTCCGGCATCCGCTGGAACTGGTGTGGCCGGCGAAAGCGGAGCGCGAAGCGCGGTAAGGCAAACCCGGGCGCGGCGGCTCTAACGAATGAACGGGGCCGCTGCGTTGTGCTCGTGCGCAGCCATGAAGCTCAAGCGTGGAACGCGCCCGCGGCGTCGCCGGTCCCGATCGGCATGCGCCGCGCCGCACTGCTTGCGCGGCCCTCCACGCAATCCCCCATGGCGCGCCACCTCGACCGCGTACAATAGCGCCTTATCTAACGCCTTCCGGCAACCTCAATGTCCTTCGATTTCTTCCTCCCTTGCCCTCGCGGCCTTGAAGCCTCGCTCGCGACCGAACTCGCCGAAATTGCCGCCAAACATCTGAACGGCGCACAATTCATCGCCGGCGCGCAGGTGCCGGGCGGCGTGCATTTCCGCGGAGGCTGGGCCGCCGGCATGGCCGCCAACCTGCATTCGCGTCTCGCGAGCCGTGTGCTGCTGAAAATCGCGCATCGGCCGTATCGCAACGAACAGGATATTTACGCGCTCGCCGTCGAACAGCGCTGGGAACAGTGGTTCTCGGCGAACGAAACGCTGCGGGTGGACGTCACCGCGATCAAGTCGCCGCTGCGCAGCCTCGAATTCACGACACTGCGTGTGAAAGACGCGATCTGCGACCGTCTGCGCGAAGTCAGCGGCGCGCGGCCGAGCATCGACACCGGCAACCCCGATGTCCGCGTGTTCGCCTTCCTGACCGCGACCGATTGCACGCTCTATCTCGACACCTCGGGCGATCCGCTGTTCAAGCGCGGCTGGCGTCTCGACAAGGGCGCGGCGCCGCTGCGCGAGAACCTCGCCGCAGGCATCCTGCGTCTGACCGGCTGGACCGCCGGCACGCCGCTGTATGACCCGATGTGCGGCAGCGGAACGTTCCTCGCGGAAGCCGCGCAGGTCGCGCTGAACATTGCGCCGGGCGCGGACCGGATGTTCGGCTTCGAGCGCTTCAAGCAATTCGAAACGAAAACCTGGCAGGCGCTGAAGGGCGCCGCGCTGGACGCCAGACACGCAGCGCGCACTTCGCGTGCCGATCTGCAGATTTTCGGCAGTGATATTTCCGGCGACATGCTCGACAAGGCGCGCGCCAACTTCCAGCGCGCCGGCTTGCCGAACATTCCGCTGAAGCAGGTCGACGCGCGCGGCATGACGCCGCCGGGTTCGGACGCGGGCATTCTCGTGGCGAATCCGCCGTATGGCGAGCGGATCGAAGTGCGCGGGCGCAATGCGCGCGGCGAGATTCGCGAAGGTCGCGGCAATCGTGAGAATCGCGACGACGACAGCTTCCACCGCATTCAGGAAGAAGCGCCGGACAGCGAGTTTTTCAAGTTGCTCGGCGACGCGTTGAAGCAGCGCTTCACCGGTTGGCACGCGTTCATTCTGACGTCGGATCGTAAGTTGCCGGGGCAGTTGCGTTTGCGCGAATCGACGAAAACGCCGCTGTTCAACGGCGCGCTGGAATGCCGGTTGTTCCGCTTCGATCTGATCGCGGGCAGCGTGCGTCAGCGGCCGCAGAACGATACGCCGGCGGAGTAAAGCCAAGCGCTTCTTGCGCACGTGCTGGTTTTGTCGATGCAATGAAAACCGTGGGGCTTTTGGCTCTGCGGTTTTTTTTCGTCTGATGCCCACTCACCCTGCTGACACCACGCTGTCAGTAGCCCCCCTGCACACTCCTCTTCACGCCATCCGGCGATTTTCGCGGCTTACCCGCCGTCCACCTTGCAGGGAGAGTGTCATGTCCGCATCATCGAAAGTCATTGCCTGGTTCGAAATTCCTTCCGTCGACTTCGATCGCGCCGTCCGCTTCTACGAAACCGCGCTCGACGTCAAACTCAATCGCCAGCAATTCGGCGATCAGCCGATTGCCGTGTTCAGCTACGACGACCCGGCCACCGGCGGCGCAATCGTCCACAATCCGTCGATGAAGCCCGCCAGCGGCGGCGTCTGCGTTTATCTGACTGCGCAGCCGAATGTCGACGCCGTCCTCGCCCGTATCGAAAAAGCCGGCGGCAAGACCGACGGGCCGGTGATCCAGTTGCCGCAGGATATCGGCTACATCGCGTTTTTTACCGATACGGAAGGCAATCGCGTCGGGCTGCATTCGCTGACTAAAGGGTGAAATGCGTGGCGGTTTGCGGCGGCGGGCGGTGCTTGCGTGAGCCTTCGCCTGTGCATGGCTGCGGGCGTGCAGTGCAGTACCGGACCTGTAACGCACCGAGCCGTGGAGCGACGTGACACAGCGCCCGATGAGGCCGGCATGACAAAGCCCCCGCCCCAGCGACCCTTGACCGGAGCGCACCATGCGGCGCTATCATCGCGGGACCGTTCCCGTCCTTTTTTACAAGACGCCCACGATGACGCGCCGCGCCGACCGCCTGTTCCAGATTGCCGAACTGCTGCGCGGACGCCGCCTGACCACCGCGCAGCAACTCGCGGACTGGCTGAACATCTCGCTGCGCACGGTTTATCGCGATGTCCGCGATCTGCAACTGTCGGGCGTGCCGATCGAGGGCGAGGCCGGCATCGGCTACCGGCTGAGCCGCGCGGCGAGCCTGCCGCCGCTTACCTTCACCGTCGATGAACTCGCCGCGCTGGCCGCAGGCGCACGCATGCTCGAATCGTGGGGCGGCGCGGATTTCGCGAGCGGCGCGCGCGGGGCGCTTGCGAAGATCGCATCGGCAATGCCTGCCGACAAGCGCGCGACCATCGACAAGCTGGCGATCTTCGCGCCGTCGTTTCACATCAAGGAAGCGTTTTCCGCGCAACTGGACACGCTGCATCGCGCGATCGACGCACGCCACGTGGTGAGTTTCGCGTACGTCGATGCGAATCACGCGGCGACCGAGCGGCGCGTCTGGCCGCTCGCGCTCGCCTACTGGGGCGCACGCTGGACGCTCGGCTCATGGTGCGAATTGCGCGGCGATTTCCGCAACTTTTCGCTGGAGAAGATGCGCGATTTGCGGGTGCTGGAGCAGTACCCGGATCAGGAAGGCAGACGGCTCGCTGATCTGTTGCGGCATGTGAATGCGAAGCCGCGGTGAGCAGCGGTTTTTCGGTTCAGTAGCCTGGTCTAAGCTAGCGGAAATACATCGCAGGAGCCCGGCCCGCCGCGATCTCTGGGCTCGCCCTCGCGCCCCGCTCCGCATCGCAAAAATCGCGAGCCGCAATCACGCAGCCCGCGATTTCCCTCCGCTCACTCCACCGCCTTCACCATGTCTTCGATCACCTTCTTCGCATCGCCGAACACCATCATCGTCTTGTCCATGTAGAACAGATCGTTGTCGAGCCCGGCATAACCCGCCGCCATCGAGCGCTTGTTCACGATGACCGTGCGCGCCTTATAGGCCTCGATGATCGGCATGCCCGCAATCGGCGACTTCGGATCGTTCTTCGCCGCCGGATTCACCACGTCGTTCGCGCCGAGCACCAGCACCACGTCCACCTGGCCGAACTCGCCGTTGATGTCGTCCATCTCGAACACCATGTCGTACGGCACCTCGGCTTCGGCGAGCAGCACGTTCATGTGGCCGGGCATGCGTCCGGCCACCGGGTGAATCGCGTACTTCACCTCGATGCCCTTCTCGACCAGCTTGTCGGTCAACTCCTTCAGCGCATGTTGTGCACGTGCCACGGCGAGCCCGTAGCCCGGCACGATCACCACGGTTTCGGCGTTGCCGAGCATGAACGACGCGTCGTCGGCGGAACCGGATTTGACCGGACGCTGTTCCGCCGATCCGCCTGCGGCCGCCGCGCCCGCTTCGTTGCCGAAGCCGCCGAGAATCACGTTGAAGAACGAGCGGTTCATCGCGCGGCACATGATGTACGACAGGATCGCGCCCGACGAGCCGACCAGCGAGCCCGCAATGATCAGCATCGGATTGTTCAGCGAGAAGCCGATGCCCGCCGCCGCCCAGCCCGAATACGAATTCAGCATCGACACGACGACCGGCATATCCGCGCCGCCGATCGGGATGATGATCAGCACGCCGAGCACGAACGCGATGATCGTCATGATGATGAACGGCAGCCACGACTGCGTGAGAAAGAAGATCACGCCGAAGCCGAGCATTGCGATGGCGAGCATCAGGTTGATCAGATGCTGCCCGCTGTACACGACCGGCGCGCCTTGAAACAGCCGGAACTTGTATTTGCCCGACAGCTTGCCGAACGCGATCACCGAGCCCGAAAACGTAATCGCGCCGACGAAGGTGCCGATGAACAGTTCGATGCGGTTACCGAACGGCAGGAAGCCCGGCACCGGATACTCGGGATCGACGAGGCCGAATGCGGCCGGTTCCGAGACCACCGCATAGGCAATGCACACGGCTGCGAGACCGATCAGCGAGTGCATGGCCGCGACCAGTTCCGGCATCTTGGTCATCTCGACGCGCGCGGCGACGAACGAGCCGACCGCGCCGCCGACCACCAATGCGACCAGCAGCAGGCCGAGTCCAAGCCCGAGGTTCGAACCGAGCGCGTTGGCTTCCTTGATGATCAGCGCGATGGTCGTGAGAATCGCAATCGCCATCCCGACCATGCCGAAGGTATTGCCGACGCGCGCCGTCTTCGGATTAGAGAGCCCCTTAAGCGCCTGAATGAAGCAGACCGACGCGACCAGATAAAGCAGCGTGACGACGTTCAGGCTCATTACGCGTTCTCCTTGGCGGTCTTATCGGCGATGAGCTTCTTCGGTTCTTTTTTGCGGAACATCTCCAGCATTCGCCGCGTGACGAGAAAACCGCCGAACACGTTGACCGCCGCGAGCGCGACCGCGAGCGTGCCGAAGAACTTGCCGGGCGTGCCGAGCGTGAGACCCGCAGCGAGCATCGCGCCGACGATCACGATCGCCGAAATCGCATTGGTCACGGCCATCAGCGGCGTGTGCAGCGCGGGCGTGACGTTCCAGACGACGTGGTAGCCGACGTAAATAGCCAGCACGAAGATGATCAGGTTGATGACGGTGTGGTTGATGACTTCCATTGCCACTCTCCTCCCATGCAATTTATAGCGGTCGACCGGAGTTAGCGGGTTCGCGTTCGACTTTGCAACGCACCTGCGCCGGTCCCATGCATCACTGTTGCTCAGCCCTTGCGCGTGACTTCGCCGTCGCGGGCCAGCAGCGTGGCCGCGACGATGTCGTCCGCGAGATCGATGTTCAACGTGCCTTCCTTCGTGATGATCAGCTTGAGGAAGTCGAGCAGGTTGCGCGCATATAAAGACGACGCGTCGGCAGGCACCATCGACGCCAGATTCGTATAGCCGACGATCTGCACGCCATGTCTGGTCACCACCTGGTCCGCTTCGGTGAGCGGGCAATTGCCGCCGCGCCGGCCTTCGTATTCCGCACCGCGTCCGGCGGCGAGATCGACCAGCACAGAGCCGGGTTTCATCGCCTGCACGGTGTCGACGGAAATCAGCGTGGGTGCAGCGCGCCCGGGGATCAGCGCGGTGGAGATCACCACGTCGGCCTGTTTGGCCCGCTCGTGGACCAGCTCCGACTGCCGCGTGAGCCACGACGGCGGCATCGGCCGAGCGTAGCCGCCGACGCCCTGCGCGGCTTCGCGCTCCTCATCGGTTTCGTAAGGCACGTCGAGAAACTTCGCGCCGAGCGATTCGATCTGCTCTTTCACTGCCGGACGCACGTCCGACGCCTCGATCACCGCGCCCAGGCGCTTGGCCGTCGCGATCGCCTGCAAGCCGGCGACGCCCGCGCCGAGAATCAGCACGCGCGCGGCTTTGACGGTGCCGGCGGCGGTCATCAGCATCGGCATGAAGCGGGGATACAGCGTCGCCGCCAGCAACACCGCCTTGTACCCGGCGATATTTGCCTGCGACGACAACACGTCGAGGCTCTGCGCGCGCGTGGTGCGCGGCGCGGCTTCCAGCGCGAACGCGGTGACGCCCGCTGCGGCGAGTTTTGCGGAATTTTCGGTATTGAACGGGTCGAGCATGCCGACCAGGACAGCGCCGCGTTTTAGCAGCGGCAGTTCGGAATCGGTCGGGGACTGGACTTTGAGGACGAGATCGGCGCCGAAAGCACTTGCCGCGTCGACGATTTCCGCGCCGGCGGCTGTAAAGGCGTCGTCAGGAAAGCTTGCACCGGTACCGGCGCCGCTCTGGATCGTGACCCGATGACCCTGGCCCACGTATTTCTTGACCGTTTCAGGCGTCGCGGCGACACGGGTTTCGTGCGCGCGCGTCTCGGCTGGCACTCCGATGTGCATCGTTGTTCCTCCTCGACTTCCTGTTTGACGACAGTTCCGCCGACGAGGCACGCCGGCTTGCAAGTGCAACGGCTAACGCCCCACTTTAACCGAAACCGTCTGTTCGCCAAAACCGGGGACAATACGGGGGCTTCGGCGGATGCGAGGGGCATCGCGACGCCCAACCCGCTTCCCGGCAGCCCCGGCCTATAAACGGTAAAATGCGCACCCATGAAACCGGAAACCTGGCTGCCGCACGTCACTGTGGCGGCGATTGTCGAGCGTGACGGGCGCTTCCTCGTCGTCGAGGAACATACCGTCGACGGCTTGCGCCTGAACCAGCCCGCCGGCCACCTGGAGGCGGGCGAATCGCTGCTGGACGCGGTGATCCGCGAAACGCTCGAAGAAACGGCCCATCCGTTCGCGCCCGAGGCGCTGGTCGGCATGTACATGACCCATTTCGAGCGTCCCGGCAGTGAGGGCGTCACGTATTTGCGCTTCACCTATTGCGGCGCGAGCGGCGAACCCGACGCGGCGCGCGCACTCGACCCCGATATCGTCCGTACGTTGTGGATGAGCGCCGACGAACTGCGCGCGTGTCCCGAACGGCATCGCACGCCGCTCGTCATGCAGTGCATCGACGATTACCTCGCAGGCCGGCGTTTCCCGCTCGACTTCGTGCATACGCATTCGGTCGGGCAAAAAAGGTAGCCGTCACGAGCGGCCATCCCCACGATCCATGCAGTGATGCAGCACCCAGTGAGCACCTTATGAGCAAGCAGAAAGTCGTAGTAGGCATGTCGGGCGGCGTCGATTCGTCGGTTACCGCGTGGCTGCTGAAAGAACAGGGCTACGACGTGGTCGGCCTGTTCATGAAAAACTGGGAAGACGACGACGACAGCGAATACTGCTCGACGCGGCAGGACTGGATCGACGTGGTGTCGGTGGCGGATCTGATCGGTATCGACGTCGAAGCGGTCAATTTCGCGTCCGAATACAAGGACCGCGTGTTCGCCGAATTCCTGCGCGAATACTCGGCCGGCCGCACGCCGAATCCGGACGTGCTGTGCAACGCCGAAATCAAGTTCAAGGCCTTCCTCGATCACGCAATGTCGCTCGGCGCGGAAACCATCGCGACCGGCCACTATGCGCGCGTGCGCGAGAACAATGGCCGCTTCGAACTGCTGAAAGCGTTCGATCATACGAAGGATCAGTCGTACTTCCTGCATCGGCTGAATCAGGCGCAGTTGTCGAAAACGCTGTTCCCGCTCGGCGAGATTCCGAAGACCAAGGTGCGTGAAATCGCCGAACAGATCGCTTTGCCGAATGCAAAAAAGAAGGACTCGACCGGCATCTGCTTTATCGGCGAACGGCCGTTCCGCGACTTCCTGAACCGCTATTTGCCGACCCAACCCGGCCCGATGAAAACCACCGACGGCAAGTTCGTCGGCGAACACATCGGACTCGCGTTCTACACGTTCGGTCAGCGCAAGGGCATCGGCCTCGGCGGCAGCAAGGAAGGCAGCGGCGAACCGTGGTTTGTGGCCGGCAAAGACATTCCGTCGAACACGCTGTACGTCGCGCAAGGGCACGATCACTCGTGGCTGCTGAGCCACACGCTGAGCGCGGGCAACACAAGCTGGGTCGCGGGCGAACCGCCGGCGGACGGCTTCGCGTGCGGCGCGAAAACGCGTTACCGCCAGGCGGATGCGCCGTGCACGTTCAACACGGCGGCCAGCGAAGGCCTCTTCGAACTGACTTTCGACGCCGCGCAGTGGGCTGTCACACCAGGGCAATCGGCCGTGCTCTACGATGGCGACGTGTGCCTGGGCGGCGGCATTATCGAACATGCGGTGACGGGGCAGCCGGTCGCGCGTCAGCCGCAAAAAGCGGCGCTGCTGGGCGGGCGCTAAGCGGCAGCGGCAGCGGCAGCGGCAGCGGCAGCGAATCGTGAGGTCTGGTCACGTTCGCCGCCGCAGTTTCCTTTTTTGCGTTCAAGCGTTTCGTTTTCAACCTGGCGTATTTTCTTCGCGCCGCACCCACGCCCCGGCGCTCCTGGTCGAGGGCAGCTTCACCATAACAAGCAGTCGCCAGTTTTCCCGCGCGGTGGATTCCGTCTGTGCCGACAGCGTCGACGATCCCGCCGTGACGATCTTCACTGCACTGGAGTCCCCATGTTTTCTCGACGTTATCTGGCCATGTGGTGCGCAGTTGCGCTGCTGGCCGTCTGCGCGGTGCTCGCCGTCAATCATCATCTTTCGTGGCTGTGCGTGATCGTGCCGCTCGCGCTCGTCGCGCTCGGCGTGTTCGATCTCACCCAGCAACGTCACGCGATTCTGCGCAACTATCCGCTGTGGGGCCATTTCCGTTTCATGTTCGAATTTATTCGACCGGAAATCCGCCAGTATTTCGTTGAAAACGATACCGACGAAAAACCTTTCTCGCGCGTTCAGCGCAGCATCGTTTATCAGCGTGCAAAGAATGACGTGGACAGCCGCCCGTACGGCACCGAACTCGATGTCAAAGCCGTCGCGCACGAATGGATCAGCCACTCGCTCGCACCGACCACGCTCGATAACCACGACTTCCGTGTCGTCGTCGGCCCCGATCGCGCGCAACCGTATTCGATGTCGATCTTCAATGTGTCGGCGATGAGCTTCGGCTCGCTGTCGGCGAACGCGATCATGGCGCTGAATCTCGGCGCGAAAAAAGGCAACTTCGCACACGACACCGGCGAAGGCTCGATGTCGAAATATCACCGCGAACATGGCGGCGACATCATCTGGGAAATCGCGTCGGGCTACTTCGGCTGCCGCAACGACGACGGCACCTTCAGCGGGGAAAAATTCGCGAAGCAGGCCGCCGAGCCGCAAGTGAAGATGATCGAAGTGAAGCTGTCGCAGGGTGCGAAGCCCGGTCACGGCGGCGTGCTGCCCGCCGCGAAGATCACGCCGGAAATCGCGGAAACGCGCGGCGTGCCGATGGGCCGCGACTGCATCTCGCCCGCCACGCACTCCGAGTTTTCGACGCCGCGCGGGCTGCTCGAATTCGTCGATCGCCTGCGCACGCTGTCGGGCGGCAAGCCGACCGGCTTCAAGCTGTGTATCGGACATCCGTGGGAGTTCTTCGGCATTGCGAAGGCGATGCTGGAAACCGGCATCCTGCCGGACTTCATCGTCGTGGATGGCGCGGAAGGCGGCACCGGCGCCGCGCCGCTGGAATTCACCGATCACGTCGGCGTACCGTTGCAGGAAGGGCTGCTGCTGGTCCACAACACGCTGGTCGGGATCGGCCTGCGTCAGCGTATCCGGATCGGCGCGAGCGGCAAGATGATCACCGCGTTCGATATCACAAAGACGCTCGCGATCGGCGCCGACTGGGTCAACGCGGCGCGCGGCTTCATGTTCGCGGTGGGCTGCATCCAGGCGCAAACCTGCCACACCGGACGCTGCCCAACCGGCGTCGCGACTCAGGATCCGGTGCGTCAGCGCGCGCTGGTCGTGCCGGACAAGGCCGACCGCGTGTTCAACTTCCACCACAACACGCTGCACGCGCTGAAGGAAATCATTCAGGCTGCCGGATTGAAGCATCCGGCGGAATTGCGCGCGCATCACATCGTGCGGCGCGTGTCGTCGCATGAAGTGCGGTTGATGTCGGAACTGCTGAAGTATCTGGAACCGAACGATCTGCTGAACAACAAATATCGTTATTCGCTGTTCGAGAAGTACTGGCCGGTCGCGCAAAGCGATTCGTTTTCGCCGAAGGTGGAGTTGGCGGCGACCTGACCGCACGCCGCGACCGATGAGCCGGGGGCCGCACCATGCGGCCCCTTGTCGATCAAAAACCGCACACGTTCGCGTCCGACCCCGCAAAACGGACACCCCCTTCCCTTTCCGTTAAAATCTACGGTTTAGCACTTCGCTCCACGGCCATCCCGAGCGCTTCGGCGCTTACGGGTCGGCCCACTGCCCGAAAGGCACTTCATGCTCACGTTTCAGCAAATCATCCTGACACTGCAGTCCTATTGGGACAAGCAGGGTTGCGCGTTGCTCCAGCCGATCGACATGGAAGTCGGCGCTGGCACGTCCCATGTTCATACGTTCCTGCGCGCCATTGGCCCCGAGCCGTGGCGCGCCGCTTATGTGCAGCCGTCGCGTCGTCCGAAAGACGGCCGTTATGGCGAGAACCCGAACCGTCTGCAGCATTACTACCAGTACCAGGTGGTGCTCAAGCCGGCGCCGGAAAATATCCTCGACCTGTACCTCGGCTCGCTCGAAGCACTCGGCTTCGACCTGAAGCAGAACGACGTGCGTTTCGTCGAAGACGACTGGGAAAACCCGACGCTCGGCGCGTGGGGTCTCGGCTGGGAAGTGTGGCTGAACGGCATGGAAGTGACGCAATTCACATACTTCCAGCAAGTCGGCGGTCTCGACTGCAAGCCGGTGCTCGGCGAAATCACCTACGGCCTCGAACGCCTCGCCATGTATCTGCAGAAGGTCGAAAACGTCTACGACCTGGTGTGGACCGAGTGGGAAGAGCAAGGCCCGAACGGCCCGGAAATCCGTCGTCTGACTTACGGCGACGTGTATCACCAGAACGAAGTCGAACAGTCCACGTACAACTTCGAGCACGCGAACGTCGACCTGCTGTTCACGTTCTTCAACAGCTACGAAGCCGAAGCGAAGCGCATGATCGAAGCACAGATCGCGCTGCCCGCCTACGAACTGGTTCTGAAGGCTGGTCATACGTTCAACCTGCTCGACGCACGCGGCGCGATTTCGGTCACGGAACGCGCGGCCTATATCGGCCGGATTCGCGCGCTGTCTCGCCTGGTCGCGCAGGCTTACTACGAGTCGCGTGAAAAGCTCGGTTTCCCGATGCTCGGCAATCCGGTGCACGGTGTGCCCGGCCTCACCACCGACGCGCAAGATGCCGCGATGCCCGCCTGGGCGCCGCCGCTGAAAGTCGAACGCAAGATCGACCCGGACTGACGAGAACATCACCTCATGACTCAACCCCATCAAGCTACCCTGCTCGTCGAGCTGCTCACCGAAGAACTGCCGCCGAAAGCGCTCGCGCGTCTCGGCGATGCATTCGCCGAAGGCATTGCGCAGCGCCTCGCGGCGCGCGACCTGATCGACGGCGACGTGTCGTTCGAACGTTACGCAACGCCGCGCCGTCTCGCGGTCACGATCAAAAACGTCCGCGCAGTTGCGCCGGAAAAACACGTGCGCGAAAAAGTGCTGCCGGTTTCCGTCGCACTCGACAAGGACGGTCAACCCACCGCACCGCTCGCGAAGAAACTCGCGGCGCTCGGCTTCCCCGATTTCTCGGTGAACGATCTGGAGCGCGCGCAGGACGGTAAAGCCGAAGCGTTCTTCCTGCGCTATGCCGCGCCGGGCGCGACGCTCGCCGACGGCCTGCAGGAAGCGCTCAACGAAACGCTCACCAAGCTGCCGATTCCGAAGGTCATGACCTATCAGCGTCCGGACGGCACGAATGTGCAGTTCGTGCGTCCGGTGCAGCGTCTGACCGCATTGCACGGCGACGAGGTCGTGCCGGTCAGCGCACTGGGCATCGACGCGGACGACACCACGCTCGGCCATCGCTTCCTGTCTGACGGCCTCGTGGCGATCCAGCACGCGGACGCGTACGCTGAAACGCTGATGCACAAAGGCCGCGTGGTCGCGAATTTCGTCGACCGCAAGGAAACGATCCGCACGCATCTGCTCGCGCAAGCCAATGGCGACCAGGTGGTGATGCCCGAATCGCTGCTCGACGAAGTGACATCGCTGGTCGAATGGCCGGTGGTCTACTCGTGCAATTTCGAGGACGAGTTCCTGCAGGTGCCGCAGGAATGCCTGATCCTCACGATGCAGACGAACCAGAAATATTTCGCGCTGACCGATGCAAGCGGCAAGCTGCGCTCGCGCTTCCTGATCGTGTCGAACATCGAAACGTCGACGCCGGGCGATATCGTCGAAGGCAATGAACGTGTGGTGCGCCCGCGTCTGGCCGACGCGAAGTTCTTCTTCGAGCAGGACAAGAAGAAGCCGCTCGCCGAGCGCGTGCCGCTGCTCGCGAACGTCGTGTATCACAACAAGCTGGGGTCGGCGCTGCAACGCGTCGAGCGCGTCGAAGCGCTGGCGGGCGCCGTCGCGCAGATGACCGGTGCAGACGTGGCGCTCGCCACGCGTGCCGCGCGTCTCGCCAAGGCCGACCTGATCACCGACATGGTCGGCGAATTCCCAGAGCTGCAAGGCACGATGGGCACGTACTACGCGCGCCACGATGGCGAGCCGGAAGAAGTCGCGCTCGCGTGTTCGGAACACTATCAGCCGCGTTTCTCGGGCGACGCGTTGCCCGCCACCGCGACCGGCACGGTCGTCGCGCTGGCCGACAAGCTCGAAACGCTGGTCGGCATCTGGGGCATCGGCCTGCAACCCACCGGCGAGAAAGACCCGTTCGCGCTGCGCCGTCATGCGCTCGGCGTGCTGCGTATCCTCGTCGAGAAGCAACTGCCGGTCGACTTCGTCGAACTGCTGCGCGCCGCTTACGCGCAATTCGCCGCAGTGCCGAATGTCGCCGATTCGACGCAAGCCATCTACGAATTCAGCATGGACCGCCTGCGCGGTCTGCTGCGCGAGCGTGGCTACGCGGCCGGTGAAATCGACGCGGTGCTGGCACTGAACCCGACCCGTCTCGACGACATCGTCGCGCGTCTCGACGCTGTGCGCGAGTTCGCGACGCTGGCCGAAGCGGCATCGCTCGCGGCGGCCAACAAGCGCATCTCGAACATCCTGAAGAAGTCGGAAGGCGGCGCGACCGGTGGCGTGCAGGTCACGCTGCTGATCGAATCGGCGGAAAAGGCATTGCATGCGCAGCTCGAACAGGTCGCGCCGCGCGTGCAGACGCAACTCGCCGCACGCGACTACACGGGCGCGCTCACCGCGCTCGCCGCGTTGCGTGAACCGGTCGACACGTTCTTCAACGACGTGATGGTCAACGCCGAAGATCCGGCGTTGCGCGCTAACCGTCTGGCGTTGCTCGGCGCACTGCATCAGCAGATGAACTGCGTCGCCGACATTTCCCGACTCGCTGCCTGAGCCCCGCGCCATGCCGACCAAAAAAGTGGTGATCCTCGACCGCGACGGCGTGGTGAACGTCGACTCCGACGCGTTCATCAAGTCGCCGGACGAATGGGTCGCCCTGCCCGGTTCACTCGAAGCAATCGCCCGGCTGAACCAGGCCGGTTATCGCGTGGCGATCGCGACCAACCAGTCGGGCATCGGCCGTGGGCTGTTCGACATGAACGCGCTCAACGCGATGCATCTGAAAATGCATCGCATGGCGGCGGCAGTCGGCGGGCGCATCGACGCGGTGTTTTTCTGCCCGCATACGGCGGAAGATCACTGCGAATGCCGCAAGCCGAAGCCCGGCATGCTGAAGATGATCAACGAACGTTTCGAAGTCGAACCGGCCAATACGCCGGTCGTCGGCGACGCGATCCGCGATCTGCAAGCGGGCGCGGCGCTCGGCCATCCGACTCATCTGGTGCTCACGGGCAAGGGCCGCAAGACACTTGCAAACGGCAACCTGCCTGAAGGCACGATCGTTCACGACGACCTGCGAGCGTTCGCGCTCGACTTCCTCGCCAACGCCCAGGAGTGACGCGCGTCACCCCCGTCACGCGCGTCCCCACCCCTCAAAGACCACGCCGATGCGCTTCATTCGTTCGTTCCTGCTGCTGATTTACTTCGTGCTGTTCACGGTGCCTTACGCGACCGCATGCTTCATCGCGTTCCCGTTCATGCGCGCCGACAATCGTTACTGGATGGCTGCCGGCTGGTGTCGCGCGACGCTGAATACGGTGCGCTGGCTCAACGGTATCCGCTACCGGATCGAGGGCTTCGAGAACCTGCCCGATGGTCCGGCGGTGCTGTTGTCGAAGCATCAATCCGCGTGGGAAACGCTCGCGTTCCCCGCGTTGATGCCGAAGCCGTTGTGCTACGTGTTCAAGCGCGAATTGTTGTACGTGCCGTTCTTCGGCTGGGCGCTCGGCATGCTGAAGATGGTTCATATCGATCGCAAGGAAGGCAAGTACGCGTTCGATTCCGTCATCAAGCAAGGCAAGGCGCGGATGGCGGAAGGCGCCTGGGTCATCATGTTTCCGGAAGGCACGCGTACGCCCACTGGCAAGAAAGGCAAATACAAAACCGGCGGTGCGCGCTTCGCGATCGCAACCGGCGCACCGGTCGTGCCGATCGCGCACAACGCCGGACGCGTATGGCCGCGCAACTCGTTTCTCAAATATGCGGGTATAGTCACAGTGTCCATCGGCAAGCCGATTGAGACGACGGGGCTCACGCCCGACGAAGTGAACACGCGCGTCGAACAGTGGATCGAAGCTGAAATGCGCCGTATCGATCCCACTGCGTATCGCGCGGCGGAAAGCGATTCCGCCGCCGCACCAATCTGACGCGCCCACGCCCTCGAAGGCGTATTGCGCGAAGCGAATCCGATGCAGAAGTCTCCCACGTCGCAGCCCGCTGCGGCGCTCGATAACCGGCAGCTCGATCTCCCGCTCTTCGCCGAGCCGGGGTCGACGTCGTCGTCTCCGTCACCGTCTGCGCCTTTGTCTTCAACGGGTTCACCGGTCGAGCAACGGCCAGCCGTACTGCTCGCACCCGACGGCAGCAAGCTGCGCAGCGTGACCATCGGCTCACGCACGCTGCACTACGCGTTGAAACGCTCGGCGCGTCGCTCGATTGGTTTTGCAATCGACAGCACCGGTTTGACCATCACTGCACCACGCTGGGTCACGCTCGCCGATATCGAAACCGCGATCACCGAAAAGCAGCGCTGGATTTTCACGAAACTGATCGAATGGCAAACGCGTGTCGAACAACGCGCATTGCCGAAAGTCGACTGGAAAGACGGCGCCGAGGTGCCGTATCTCGGTCAGCCGGTGCGGGTGACACTCGGCGCGCCGCAGGGCATGCTGGCGTTCAACGCAAAAGACGCGGCGTTGCAGGTGCCGTTACCGTTGCAGGCCGATCCGCAGCAGATCAAGGACCGCGTGCAAGGCTGGCTGCAAGGCGAAGCCAAGCGGCTGTTCGGCGAACGTCTCGCCATTTATTCGGAAAAGCTGGGCGTGAACTATCGCGCGTATGCGCTTTCGTCAGCGGCTACGCGCTGGGGCAGTTGTTCGAGTGACGGCAAGATTCGCCTGAACTGGCGACTGATTCATTTTCCGCTGTCCATTATCGATTACGTCGTCGCGCACGAACTCGCGCATCTGCGTGAGATGAATCACAGTCCGCGCTTCTGGCAAACGGTCGAATCGATTTTTCCGGAATTCCGCGAGGCGCGGCAGACGTTGAAGTCGCATCCGCCGGAATTGCTGCCGACGCTCTGATCTGCGCTTCCTGTTTGTAAAGCCGGCGCTTCAGCAAGAAGCGCCGGTTTGCGGGTTTGCGGGTTTGCGTTAACGCAGCGGCTAGCCGCTATCCGCCAATCCTGACCGGTCCTGACGACCGGCAGCGGCGTTCAACGCTCATTCCGCGCAGAACGTTTCCTGCAGATGACGCCACGTCACCTTGCCCTGCGCGTCGAGATCCAGCACCGCCGTCGAGCGCCGCACGTTCGCATTGCCCGTGTTGTCGCGCTGATACTCGCGGTACTTCACCACCGCGCCCGACGGATACTCCGCGACGATCTCCATGTCGCGAATCGTGATCTGCGAGCCGGGGCGCGCGCCGCGCAACTTCGCGAAAGTCTCACGCAAGCCGGCGTGATCGAGAGCGGCGCCGGACGGCATCACCAGCGTGAATTGCGGCGCGAAGCGCGCCACGATTCGCTGCAGCGCGCCATCGTCCGCGGAGCCGTCGAACAATGCCTGAATTTCAACGTGAATGTCGTCGAGTTCTTTGAAGTAGGGATTATCGTTGTTCATTGTTTGAGCCTGCTCCGCCGTCCGGTTACTTTTTCTTCTGGATGAACTCGATCTTGTAGCCGTCCGGGTCGGTGACGAAAGCAATCACGGTGGTGCCGTGTTTCATCGGGCCGGCTTCGCGCACGACCGTGCCGCCTTGCGCCTTGATCTTGTCGCACGCAGCATAGGCGTCTTCGACTTCCACCGCGAGGTGGCCGAACCCGCTGCCGAGTTCGTACGAAGGCGTGTCCCAGTTGTGCGTCAGTTCAAGCACGGTGCCGTCGCGTTCATCGGTGTAGCCGACGAACGCCAGCGTGAATTTGCCGTCCGGATAGTCTTCGCGGCGCAGCAGTTTCATGCCGAGCAATTCGGTGTAGAAGGCAATTGAGCGGTCCAGGTCGCCGACCCGGAGCATGGTATGAAGCAGGCGCATTGTGCACTCCCTGTTACGTGAAAACGAGACCGTCAATGTACCCGGAATCACGCGGCGCTGCAGGGCGCGGCGCAGTTTTCCGGGCGCTCAGAACTGATGCCGCAGCCCCGCCATCAGGCCGAGTTGCGTACTTTTCTGTGCGAGCCCGATCCCGTTGATGCCTTGCAGTTGCGCGCCGATCAGATCGCCCCGGTACAGCGAGTAATCGCCTTCCAGATAGACGTCGGTGCGCTTTGACAGGTTGTAGTCGGCAACCAGTTGATACTGCCACGCCGAGCCGTCCTTCTCGGCGGTCGTGCCGTCCTGCAGCGTGCGCCACACGTTGGCGGCGAAGTGCCACGCGTTGCCGACCTGCTGCGTGATGCCGCCCATGATCATCCGGCGTCGCGCGAAATCGGTGTATTTGAGCGCGGCCAGCACGGGCGCGGAAAACGGTCCGTCCGCGAAATTGGAAAAGCCCGCATCGCGCTGATTGACGATATAGCCCGCCGACAAGCGCGTGTGATTCCACGTGTACGAACCGCCGAACGTCCACGCTTTCAATGCCGCGCCGTTGAGTGAATCCTTCGATTCCTCGTACGCGCCGCCGATGCTGAACGGACCGCCCGCAGGCGCATAAGCGGCGGCCGCGCCGACCTGGCTGCCGTACGAATTGCCCGCATTGCCGCCGAACGCGTAACCCGCCGCGAAATTGAAGCCGTTGTATTTCGCCTGATACTGCACCTGGTTGCTGGTCCAGATGCCGCCGGTCATCGTGACTTCAGGCTGGAAGCTGAAATCGTACGGAATCCAAAGATTGCTGCCGTAGCCGCCGATCGTGATGCCTTCGATCATCACGTTGTACTGCCGCCCGAGGATCACCTGGCCGAACGAATTCGAGCGCACACCCACTTGCGCTTCGTTGAAGAACGGCAGCGTGGGATCGCTTTGTCCACTGTTGATGTAAAAGCGGTTTTCGAGTTTGAAGAAGGTCGACCATCCGCCGCCCAGGTCCTCGACGCCTTTCAGGCCCCAGCGGCTTTGCGTGAGGCCGCCCACGCCGAGTCCGATCGACGAATCGCCCGCTTTGTTCACGTTGGTCAGATAGCGAACACTTTCGTCGACGACACCGTAGAGCGTCACACTGGACTGCGCGTGCGCGGCCTGACCGTTCAACGACGCCAACGTCACCGGCACGACGGTTGCCAGCCACCTGCTCAGGTTTCTCATCTCGTCTCCTCGTACCGGCTCCGCTGGGCGCGGACCGGGTTCGTCGGCGGCGGCAGCGTGCTGTGCTGCTCGTGCGTTCCTGCATTGGACGCGTGGCGCTGCTTTGATCCGGCTATCACGCAGTCCGTACGAATTTCCTGATGAAGCGCTTGAGTTCGCACCTTAGCGCGAAACGGCGGTGCCAAGAAATTAGTCAGGGGACGTGTTGCGCGGGTGTTGCCAGGTTCGCAACTAAGAAGGCAAAAAAGCTTGCGGGCGATGGGAAGCACGCGTAGGAGATACGGGCTTCGTTTTGCGGATGGAGCCGGTTTGTTATCGTGTGAGTTGCGGTGGCGGTTTCGCGCTGGAGGGGTTCGTAAAAAGCCGATTACCCGCCGCCGCGATTGCCCCATTTGACGCGTTCGATGCAGACCAGCGGCCCATTTACCGCCTCGAAACCGCTGCATCAGGCAATTAGCCGTTCGACCGACTAGTGCGATTCGGTGCCGCATCGGATACTGTCAATCGCTCCGTCCCCTCACCGATCTCGCCACTACACCACCCATCGGCCCATGAGCACCACCGCCCTACCCGCACGCCGCGCCCCGGATAGTTTCGCGATCCTGTTGATGGTCGGCCTGTGCGCGATCTGGGGACTGCAGCAAGTGGCGATCAAGAGCACGAACGCGGCGCTGCCGCCGGTGTTCCAAGCGGGCTTGCGCTCCGCGATTGCGGCCGTGCTGGTGTGGGGTTGGGCGCGCTCGCGCGGCACGCCGCTGTTTCGCGACGACGGCACGCTGGGTGCGGGCCTGCTCGCGGGCATGCTGTTCGCCGCCGAGTTCGTCTGCATCTTTCTCGGACTGACGCTCACCAGCGCGTCGCGCATGGCGGTTTTTCTATACACGGCACCGTGCTTTACGGCGCTGGGCCTGCACTGGTTCGTCGACGGCGAACGGATGCGGCGAGTTCAGTGGATCGGCATCTTCGTCGCGTTCGCGGGGATGTCGCTGGCATTCGCCGACGGCTTCCTGCATGGGCACCCCGCGCGCGGCTCGACGCTCTCGGGCGGGGCCGGGGACGCGCTCGGCGTACTGGCCGGCATCGCATGGGCCGCGACGACCGTGGTGGTGCGTGCAACGCGCCTCGCTCAATCGAGCGCGAGCAAGACGCTGCTGTATCAATTGACGGTGTCGGCGGTGGTGTTGTTAGCGCTGGCGCTCGGGCTCGGCCAGGTTCGCGTGGAAACCGTGACGCCGCTGGCGTTGGCCAGTCTCGCGTATCAGGCGGTGGTGGTGGCGTTCGTCAGCTATCTGGTGTGGTTCTGGCTGCTGACGCGCTATATCGCGTCGCGTCTGTCGGTGTTTTCGTTTCTGACGCCACTGTTCGGCGTGACGTTCGGCGTGCTGCTGCTCGGTGAGTCGTTCAGCTTGCGCTTTCTGATGGCTGCCGTGCTGGTGCTGACCGGGATCGCGCTGGTCAATGCGCCTACCAGACGCTGAGGGCTTAGGCAGGGGCTCGGGGCCCTGCCAAACCAACACTGGCCTCAGGCTGCGACGTTGACGCCGCAGCACAACCGAACTCAAAACCCCGCTACTTCTTCTCCGCCACGATCTGCGCGACACGTACGTACTCGGAAACCGGCACGTCTTCCGCGCGGCGTTGCAGATCGAAGCCGATCGCGTCGAAATCCACCGAATCGCGAAATTCCGCGAGCGTGTTGCGCAACATCTTGCGACGCTGCGAGAACGCCGCCGTCACCACCGTGCCGAGCACCCGCTCGTTCACGGGCGCCAACTCGTGCAATTCGTACGGGATCATCCGCACGATCGCGGAATCGACCTTCGGCGGCGGATTGAACGACTCCGGCGGCACATCGAGCTGCTTGTCGATCACATAGCGGTATTGCAGCATCACCGAAAGACGGCTGAACGCCTTGGTGCCCGGCTCGGCAACCATCCGGTCGACCACTTCGTTTTGCAGCATGAAATGCTGATCGATCACGCGATCCGCGAACGACGTCAGGTGAAACAGCAGCGGGCTCGAAATGTTGTACGGCAGATTGCCGACAATACGCAGCGACGCCTTGTCGCCAGGTGCGGCCAGCGAACCGAAGTCGAATGCGAGCGCGTCGCCCGCATGCAGTTCGAGCAGATCGCCGAACTTCGTCTTGAGACGCCCGATCAGATCGCGGTCCAGTTCGACCGCGTGCAACGGCGTTTCGGGCGTAGCGAGGCGCTCGATCAGCGGCGCGGTGAGCGCGCCGAGCCCCGGTCCGATTTCGACCATGCGCTCGCCGCGTTGCGGCCGGATCACGTCGACGATCGAATCGATCACGCCCATGTCGACCAGAAAATTCTGACCGAAACGCTTGCGCGCGATATGACCCTGGTGCCGGCCCTGTTGCTGTCTGCTGGTGGACATCGAAGAAAACGCTAAGAAAGAAAACTGCTTAAAGAAAAGAATGCGCGTGGCGCGCCGAATTCGGCTGCGCGGACCGCGCAGGCTGCGCATCGTGTCGCGGTATGTTATCGCGTCGTGGATCAGGCAACGGCGCGGCATCGTTCACGCACCACTTCACATGTCCAACAACTTCAACACGAACCGCGCGAAAACCGGTTCGCCGCGTTTAATCAGCTGGTGCGACGATGTTGCGCCATCGACACCGCCGTGTCGATCGCGGCGATCAGGCTGCCCGAATCGGCGCGGCCAGTGCCGGCGAGATCGAGCGCGGTGCCGTGATCGACCGACGTGCGGATGATCGGCAAGCCGAGCGTGATGTTGATGCCTTCGCCAAACGTCGCGTATTTCAACACCGGCAGGCCCTGGTCGTGGAACATGGCCAGCACGCAGTCGGCCTGTTCCAGATAACGCGGTTGAAACAGCGTATCAGCCGGATACGGACCACGCGCGTCGATACCCTGATCGTTCGCGCGCTTGAGCGCCGGCGAAATGACGTCGATTTCCTCGCGCCCCAGGTAACCGTTTTCGCCCGCGTGCGGGTTCAACCCCGTCACGAGGATACGCGGCGCGGGCAAGCCGAAGTGATTGCGCAAATCGCGATCGACGATCGCAAGCGTCTCGAGAATGCTCTCGATCGTCAACGCAGCGGAAACGTCCTTCAGCGGCAGATGCGTGGTCGCGAGCGCCACGCGCAGCGGCCGCTTGCCGGTGCCGGCCAGCATCATCACCACACGCGGCGTGTGGGTGCGCTCGGCCAGATATTCGGTGTGGCCGGTGAACGGCACACCAGCGTCGTTGATCGTGCTTTTTTGCAGCGGCGCGGTAACGATCGCGTCGAAGGTGCCAGCCACCGCGCCGTCGATCGCGCTATCGAGCAGATCGAGCACGTAGCGGCCATTGGCGGCGTTCAGCTTGCCCGCCACCGACGGCGCGCCGAGCGCCGTATGCTGCACGCGCACGCGCTTGCCGTCCGCCACCAGCGCAGTCCAATCGACGCCCACGGCTTGCGCGCGTTCGGCGAGCAGGTTGGCGTCGCCCAGCACGGTGAATTGCGCGTTGGGCCAGTGCGCCGCTGCGCCGGCCAGTGCCTGCGCCGTCAGTTCGGGGCCGACGCCGGCAGGTTCGCCGGTCGTGATCGCGATCTGCAAGGGCAGGCTGGAGGGCTTGGCGGCGCTTGTCATGATGGCGATACGCTTAACGGGCGCTCGACAGCGTGGGCTTCACTTCCACGTAGGCCGTGTCGCGCAGTTCACGCAGCCAGTCGGCGTAAGCCTGCTCCGCCTTGCGCTGACCGATTGCCTGACGCGCCAGATCCATCTGCTGCGAAACCGAGCCTTCTGCTTCGCGGCGGCCCAGCACCTGAATCAGGTGATAACCGTATTCGCTGCGAACCGGGTCGCTGACCTGACCGTCCTGCAAATTGTTCATTGCGCGCTCGAATTCCGGCACCGTTTCGCCCGGGCTGATCCAGCCGAGATCGCCGCCTTGCGACGCCGAACCGTCCTGCGAGTACGTGCGGGCGAACTTCTCGAAGTCGCCGCCTGCTGCCAGCTGGCTCTTGATGTCGAGCAGCTTCTGACGCGCTTGCGGTTCCGACATGCCGTCGCCGACACGCAACAGGATGTGGCGCACGTGCGTTTGCGTGAGCTTCGGCGCGTCGGAGCTATTGCCCTGACCCACGCGACGCTCGACGAGGCGCACGATTTCGAAACCGTCGCTGGTGCGGATCAGATCGGGATTGATCTCGCCCGGACGCAACGCCGACGCAGCCTTCACGAATTCAGGCGGCAGCTTGGACGGTGCCAGGAAACCCAGATCGCCGCTGTTTTTCGACGCATCCGGAGCCTGCGAATTCGACTTCGCGAGCTTTTGGAAATTGGCGCCGCCCTTGGCTTCGGCCAGCAAAGCCTGGGCCTTTTTCTGCGCAGCTTCGATATCGGTTTCAGACGCGTTCAACGGCGCCTT
The DNA here is from genome assembly GCF_900099835.1 of Paraburkholderia fungorum. NCBI lineage: Bacteria > Pseudomonadati > Pseudomonadota > Betaproteobacteria > Burkholderiales > Burkholderiaceae > Paraburkholderia > Paraburkholderia fungorum. The sequence goes on along the minus strand of NZ_FNKP01000001.1, from coordinate 794,937 downwards.
GGTGAAGATGTGCTGGATATGCAGGTCGCTCGTCGCACCCGCATTCGGGCCACGCTGACTGGCGATGTAGTTCGCCACTTCGCCGTCCGACACCGTGATCTTGCTGTCCACTTCCTTTTCACGCAGACGCGACAGCGTCAGTTCGGTACGCGCGTCGCTGGTGAACGTGGTCCAAGGCACCCCTTGCGCCTCGATCCGCGCACGATAGATTTCAAGCGACATGTTGTTCGCCTGCGCCAGACGCTCGAGCGTTTTCTGCACGGCGGCGTCGTCGACGGTGATGCCATCGTCTTTCGCCTTCTGCAACTGGATGCGCTCCAGCACCATCTGGTTGAGCACCTGCTGACGCAACTGATCGACCGGCGGGACCGGCGCGTTCTGCTGATTCAGCCGGCGCGTGATCAGGCCCATGCGCTCGTCGAGTTCACGCCGCGTAATGACACCGTTGTTGACGACTGCGGCAATGGTGTCGACCGTCTGGCCGTCATTGCCGAGGTTGCCGCTGCTACCGTTAGTGCCGGGCAGCGCCTGAGCTTGAACCGGCGCAACCGACAGGAAAGACGCTGCGGCGACCAGACCGGCCGCAAGCGTTGCCAAGCGAAGCTTTTTCATGATTGCCACAGATACTCCAATGATGTCGGGCGCGCCTGGCCCGTCTTTTCGCATGCCATGAATGATCGCGCAGCGTCATTCGTCATTCGTAATTGGTGAAACGTGATTCCGGCGGAGGCGGCGGCGGCAACGGCGTATAGCCGGCCACGCCGTTGCGGAACGCGGTCATCAGCCCGTTGTCGACACTCGACAAGCCCTTGAACGTCAGCTGCGCGAGGAACCGCGTGCTCGACTGATTCTGCCCCGACGTGTTCAGCCCGTTCGCGTAGCGCTGGATCCCCGCGCCGAGCGTCCAGCAATCGGCGTCGTACTGCATACCGATCAGGCCGTCGACGATCCGGTGCCCGCCCAGGTCGTAATTGAAACGCGCTACGCCGTACACCCGGTGGCTGAGCGGCCATTGGCCCGACACCAGAATCTGGTTGATCGGCTCGTTGTCCAGCGTGGTGTTCGCGCGCGTGTAGCGATAACCGACGTTGATCACCTTGCCGGTGGCCGGACTGAAGCCGAAGCCGACGCTCGTCTTGATCAACTCGTTGTTGTCGGCATTATATTGGAACGCCGTTTCCGAAGCGAAACCGGCCCCGAGCTTGACCGACGCGCCCGCGATCAGGTCCGAATGGGTGGCCTGCGTGCTGGTCTGGCTCGGCTCCAGTGTGACGCGCTGGTCCTGGAAATAGTACTGCTGCGCGATCACGAAACGCGCCCGCTCATCGCCGGTAGCCGGGTTGATGAAGCGCGTGGTGATGCCGGCCGTCAGACGGTTCGCGTCGGCGATGCGGTCGTTACCGACGAACGTGTTCGGCGTGAAAATCTCCGCCAGTCCGAAGTCGGAGTCGGCGGTGTCGAACAGCGGCGCGTTTTCCTGATTGCGGTACGGCGTGTACACGTAGTACAGGCGCGGTTCCAGCGTCTGGATATAGTCCGCGCCGAAAATCCTCACCGAACGCTCGAACGTCAGGCCGGTGTCGAAACTCAGCGTCGGAATCGACTCGGTGAAGTTCTTCTGCGCGTTCGGCACGCCGCTCAGGTCGGTGCCGATGTTGTTCAGGTTGTACGACGCGAAGTGCCATTGCACCTTCGGCGTGACGAAATAGCCCGGCCCGACCACCGAATACGACAGGTACGGGTTGAACATCACCCGCTGACCTTCGCTCAGATCCGCCGTGGTAATCCGGAAATTCGTGTAGTCGGCCTCGGCGCCGAAGTCGAAGCCGCCGATGTTGTACTTCGCGTACTTCACGTTCAACTGCGGCTCGCGGCCATACGGCGCGATCGACGGCGTCAGCGTCTGCCAGTGCTGTTCACGCGCGAGCACCGACCACGGGCCGTTGTTGTAGGTCAACCCGGCTTCCTGCTGATACAGGAGCTGGGTGCCGTTCATGAACTGATTCACCGACGACGACAGGTCTTCCGGATACGTGTTGTCCGAGACCTTGTTGTAGTAGATGTAGCCGCCGAACCCGTTACCGAAATTCTGGTTGTGCTGGATGTACAGCGCGTACCGGTTGGTATGGGTCAGGTGGTCGTCAGGCAGGAACTCGCCGGTGATCGAACCCGAATAGGTGGGCGACAGATAGCGGAACGTGCTCTGCAACTGCACACCACGCTTGGAGATCAGACGCGGCGTGAGCGTCAGATCGCGATTCGGCGCGATGTTGAAGTAATACGGCACCGACAGCTCGAAGCCGTTGGTCGAACTCAGCGAGAACGTCGGCGGCAACAGCCCGCTGCGCCGCTCGCCCGACAGTGGGAACGACAGCCACGGCGACGCGAACACCGGCACGCCCTGGAAGAACAGCACGCTGTTGTACGCGACGCCTTCGTCCGCGCCGGTGTCGAAATCGAACTCGCTGCCCTTGATGTACCAGGCCGGGTTTGTCTCGCACGAGCAGGCCGTGTAGGTGCCCTTCGTGAACACCGAGCGCTCGGAGTCGAGCAGATCGACGCGTTCGGCGCTGCCCGAGCCGCCTGTCAGCGTGAAGTGGTATTTCGGCGAAGTCATGAAGCCTTCGGTCGAATCCACCCGCAAATGCGCGTCGGGGCCGATGAACGAGTTGCCGCTGTTGAGGACGTGAACATTGCCGTAAGCATCGGCCATGTCCGTGTCCTGATCGTAATGCAGCGCGTCGGCCTTGATCACGGTGGTGCCGCGGCGCACTTCGGCCGAACCCTTCGCCGCCAGGTCCTGGTCGATCGTGCCGCTGGCGGTGTCGCCGAGAACGAATGTGGCCGGCGTCTGGCCGGCCTGCAATGGATGATCCTCGAGCTGCGGCGCTAGCCGCATGCCCCAAGGCTCGTAAATGGATTGCGGCTGCGCGGCTTCTCCCACCAGCTGGGCGTGCGCAAGCGCGGGCATCAGGCCCGGAACGGCGATCAACGCCGCGACGAGCCGCCTTTTGCGCGGCGCGGCAGCACAAGAGGGAGTCGTTTGGGAAAGCTGTCTAGGCGGCATGTATCGTTTGGCGAATCGGCCCGTCCGTCAGCTTTTGCAGTCACGATCCACCGCCTGCACATCCCGACCGTGACAGTCGGCTGCACATCAATATTTACAATCTGTCGAACGATGAGGCGGGCGGTGAAGCGGAACGCGCAAAAAGCCAGCGTGAGTCGCGTCAAAAAAGTCGTGGGGTATTATATGGCAAGACGTTGCCCCTAAGAATTTGCCGCCGGTTTACATGACGCTGCCTCCCTCCCAAGACACTTCCGACTCCCGCCTGCAACTGCTCAAGACCTGGCTGAAAGGCCATGCGGCGCGCTATGCGCTCGAACTCGACACGCTTGCTCCGGCATCATCCGACGCCAGTTTCCGGCGCTATTTCCGTGTCGCCGGTAAGGCAGCGGAAGGCGAAAACAGCGGTTCGCTGATCGCCGTCGACGCCCCGCCGCCCGAAAAGTGCCGCGAATTTGTGCAGGTCGCCCAATTGCTCGACGCGGCGGGCGTACATGTGCCGCGCGTGCTGGAGGTCGATTTCGACGCCGGGCTCATGCTCGTGACCGATCTCGGCACGGATTCGTACCTCGGCGCGCTGACCGAAGCGCAAACCGGCGACGATCCGCGCCGCGCCCGCACGCTGATGCGCGACGCGCTCGACGCGCTGATCCGCTGGCAACTCACGTCGCGCGAAGGCGTGCTGCCGGCGTTCGACGAAGCGTTCCTGCGCCGCGAGATGGAATTGCTGCCGGAGTGGTTCATCGGCCGCCATCTGGGGCGCGAGGTCGACGACAAAACCCGTGGGCTGCTCGACCGCACCTTCGCGCTGCTGATCGCGAGCGCCCGCGCGCAACCGCAAGTGTTCATGCTGCGCGATTTCATGCCGCGCAACCTGATGATCGCGTCACAGCCGAATCCGCTGAATCCCGGCGTGCTCGACTTCCAGGACGCGGTGTACGGCCCGATTACCTACGACGTCGCGTCGCTGCTGCGCGATGCGTTCATCGGCTGGGACGAGGAGTTCGAACTCGACTGCTTCGTGTATTACTGGGAACGGGCAAAGAAAGCGGGGCTGCCGGTCGATCCCGATTTCGGCGAGTTTTACCGTCAGCTCGAGTGGATGGGGCTGCAACGGCACATCAAGGTGCTCGGCCTGTTCTGCCGGATCAACTACCGCGACAGCAAGCCCCACTACATGAACGATCTGCCGCGTTTCATCGGCTATGCGCGCAAGGTGGCGGAACGCTACGCGCCGCTGCGTCCGTTCGCGAAGCTGCTCGACGAACTCGAAGGCCGCGCGAATGAAGTCGGCTACACGTTCTGACCGTTCACCATGTCCTTGAAGAAAGCGATGATTTTTGCCGCGGGTCGCGGCGAACGGATGCGTCCGCTGACCGACGCGTGCCCGAAGCCCTTGCTCGAAGCGGGCGGTAAGCCGCTGATCGTGTGGCAGATCGAACGGCTCGCGCAGGCCGGTTTTCAAACCATTGTGATCAACCACGCGTGGCTCGGCGACAAGATCGAGTCGACGCTCGGTGAGGGCTCGCGCTGGCAGGTCGAATTGCGTTACTCGGCCGAAGGTGAGGCGTTGGAAACGGCGGGCGGCATCGTGCAGGCGCTGCCGCTGCTGGAAGACGACGGCGCGAGCGAGGTGTTTCTCGCAGTCGCGGGCGACGTGTACGCCGATTTCGATTACGCCACGCTGCATGGCCATGCCGACCGGCTGAAGGCGCTCGACGAGCCGGGCATGCATCTGGTGATGGTGCCGAATCCGGTGTTTCATCCGAATGGCGATTTTGGTCTGGTCGACGGCGTTCTGTCTCTGGATGCGCAGCCGCGTCTGACTTTCGGCAGCATCGGGCTTTACGACACGCGCATGTTCCGCGATCTGCCGCGCGGCACGCGTCGCGCACTGTCGCCGTATTACCGCGACACGATCGGGCGCGGACTCGCGAGCGGCGAGTTGTATGAAGGCTTATGGGAGAACGTCGGGACGCCGGGGCAATTGCAGGAGCTGGATCAGCGGCTGAAGGCGCGCTGAACGCGAAAGCCCGCGAGCGCGACAACTCGGGGACGCGTTTCAGCCGCTACTTCGCCCGCCCGCCTGCCGGCAAGCACGCCGAGCCGAGCCCCCTCACTGCCCACCCGCCCCCGCGCCGACCGCTTCCATCGGCTCCGGCGACTGCTCCGTGCGTTGCTGCTGCAACGCCCACATCTGCGCGAACAGTCCGTTCGCGCGCAGCAACTCGGCATGCGTGCCGCGTTCGACGATCCGCCCCTTGTCCATCACGATGATCTGCTGCGCGTGCACCACCGTCGACAACCGGTGCGCGATGATCAGCGTCGTCCGCTCGCGTGCGATCTGATCGAGTTCGTGCTGGATCGCGCGCTCGGAACGCGAATCGAGCGCGGACGTGGCTTCGTCGAATAACAGGATCGGCGGATTCTTCAGGATGGTTCGCGCAATCGCCACGCGCTGCTTTTCGCCGCCGGACAACTTCAAACCGCGCTCGCCGACCGGCGTTTCGTACCCCTTCGGCAACCCTTCGATGAACTCGTGGATATGCGCGGCCCGCGCCGCCGCGATCACTTCGTCGCGTGTCGCCGACGGCCGGCCGTAAGCGATGTTGTAGTAGATCGAATCGTTGAACAGCACCGTGTCCTGCGGCACGATGCCGATCGACGCGCGCAGCGAATCCTGCGTGACGTCACGAATATCCTGACCGTCGATCGTAATCGCACCGCCGGTTGCGCGGTCCAGATCGTAGAAGCGGAACATCAGCCGCGCGAGCGTCGATTTACCCGAGCCGCTATGACCGACGACCGCCGTCGTCGTGCCCGCGGCAATCGTGAAGCTCACGTCGTGCAGAATCTGACGCGCGGGTTCATACGCGAAATTCACGTGCTCGAAACGCACCTGCGCACCGCTCACCTGCAACGCGGGCGCATTCTCGAGATCGGGCACTTCCTGGCTGGCGCCGAGCAGCGTGAACATGCGATCCATGTCGGTCAGACTCTGCTTCAGTTCGCGATACACGACGCCGAGAAAATTCAGCGGAATATAAAGCTGCAACATGAACGTGTTGATCAGCACCAGGTCGCCGAGCGTGAGGCGCCCGGCCATCACACCCTGCGTGGCGCGCCACAGAATGAACACGAGGCCCGTGCCGATAATCGCCTGCTGCCCGAAATTCAACGCCGACAACGAACGCTGCGACTTGATCGCCGCCGTGCGATAACGCTTGAGATTTTCGTCGTAGCGGCTCGCCTCCCACTCCTCATTGCCGAAGTACTTCACGGTCTCGTAGTTGAGCAGCGAATCGATCGCGCGCGAATTCGCTTTCGAATCGAGGTCGTTCATCGTGCGACGAAAATGCGTGCGCCACTCGGTGACCTTCACCGTGAAAACGATGTACACGGTCAGCGCGATAAACGTGACGACCGCGTAATACGCTTCGTACTTGACGACGAAAAAGCCGAGCACGAGACCGACTTCGACGAGCGTCGGCAGAATGCTGTACAGCGAATATGAAATGAGTTGCGTGATGCCGCGCGTGCCGCGCTCTATATCGCGCGACATGCCGCCCGTTTGCCGTTCGAGATGAAACCGCAACGACAGCGCATGCAAATGACGAAACACCTTCAGCGCCAGTTGACGCACCGCGCTTTCGGTCACTTTCGAAAACAGTATCTCGCGCAATTCGGTGAACAGCGACGTGGACAGCCGCACCACCGCATACGCGACCACCAGCAGGCCGACGCCGCCCAGCAGCACGATGCCGGGCGCGTCGTGCGCGCGGCCGAGCGCCGTCAGATGCTGCACCGACGCGAGGCCGTCGACGATCTTCTTCATCACGATCGGCACGCCGAGATTGGCGACCTTCGCGCCGATCAGGCAGCTCAGCGCGAAGCCGACACGCCATTTATAGGTGGCGAGATACGGCAGCAGCGACAGAATGGTCTGCCAGTCGTTGCGAGGCTGGGTGGAAATCGGCGAGGGTTCGGACGAAGGCGTGCGGCGCATGGGGATCGGCTGGGGAAAGTGGAAATGCCGGAGTTCGCAGCGGTGCGCCGAGCGCCGCGTGCCGACTGGCACACTGCGTTCCCGCGCGACCTGGCTGGGCGCTTTCCCGTACAATTCCTGATCTTTCTATTGTCGCAGAAGCTGGCTGGCGCCGCTTTTCACGGGCTGTCCGGCCGCTGGCCGCAGCGTGGCCGCGCGGTTCGTGCCGTACACGTCGCGTTGCACCGTTGATGGCTGCCGTTGTCGTGAAATCCCCGCCTGCCAGTCGAGCCGACCAGGCCAAACACGTTTTTCAAGGGTGCCCCCGATGTCCGATCCTCAACTCCCGCAAAAGTCTTGCGCGCTGCGCGTCGTGCCGCAACCGTCGGACGCGAATGTCCACGGCGACGTGTTCGGCGGCTGGATCATGGCGCAAGTGGATATTGCCGGCTCGATTCCGGCAAGCCGTCGCGCGAACGGGCGGGTGGCGACCATCGCGGTCAATTCGTTCGTGTTCAAGCAGCCGGTGTTCGTCGGCGATCTGCTGAGCTTTTACGCAGATATCGTCAAGACGGGCAATACGTCGGTGACGGTGGCCGTCGAGGTCTACGCGCAGCGCATGAGCCTGACCGAAGACGTCGTGAAGGTCACCGAAGCGATGCTGACTTATGTCGCAACCGACAGCGACCGTCGTCCGCGCGCGTTGCCGGTGCTGGATTGAGTTTCTGCCGCTAAAGCCGCGCTTGCTGCCGCGGCCGATGCACAAATAAAAAAACGAGGCGCTTTCGCGCCTCGTTTTGCTTCATGCGTTGACCTTCGTTGCTTCGTTGCTTCGTTGCTTCGTTGCTTCGTTGCTTCGTTGCTTCGTTGCTTCGTTGCTTCGAAGGTAGCGTTCGCGGTTCTGCAGCCCACACAAGCTTCACAAGCGGATAGCCCCCCGCTTACTGGCTCGCACCTTCTCCTGCTTTCTTCTCGGCCTTCTGGATATTGTTCGGATAATTCGGATCTTTGGCCGCCGGGTTATAGCCGTTCGCCTCCAGCTTCTTCAACTCGGCGTTTTTCTTCGCTCGCGCTTGTTTGTGCGCAGCTTTGCGCTCCGCCTTCGTGGTGTGCGGCCGCGTTCCGGTGTCCGCTTTCGCCGCGTCGGAATTATCGCCAGCCGGGCCTCCTCCTCCGCCGCCGCTTTGTGCAAACGCAGGCGCGGCGGCTGCCACGCTTAGTACAACCGATGTCAACAGCACAGCCAGTTTCTTTGCAGGTGAAGACGACATTGTTCTCTCCAGTCGGTTTGGCGGATAGTCAGTCGACAACGCAGCGCCCGGAACCGGGTATGAGCAGCGAAAATGACGCTCGAACGGACGGGCGAAACGCTGCCTGAATCGGTGCTTCGTGTTTCTTCGTGTTTCCCAGCCAGCTTTGAAATGGGAACCACGAATATATACGACTGAAATTCATGAGCAAATTGCTTTTGCCTGCGCGAAGCACCAGCTACGCCGTTCGGAGCGTCGCAGGATGGGCCGGTAAAGCGCCGCCGCCGCGCAAATAAGCATCAACTTGTCCTTCGATCCACTGTGCAAAATGCGCCTGACGGGCGTCGAGAATTTCGCGCTGCCGCCATACGAGCCAATACGGGTAGGGATAAGGCACGCAGATATCGGTGATCTGCACCAGTTCGCGTTGCGCTAATGCGTGCGCGACCAGGCTGCGTCGTTCGAGCGCAACACCCTGCCCCGCCCGTACCGCGCCGATCACGATATTCGAGTCGTTCGCGGACAACACCACGCTCTGCGCCGCCGGTTCGGCCACCTGCGCCGCCCGGCACCAGTCGGCCCAAGGCGCGTCGGGGCTGGAGATCAGCGGACAGGCGAGCACGTCCCCGGCGGTGACGGGCAGGCGGCCATTCGGCCCAAGCGCGAAATGTGGGGCGGCGACGACGACCATGTCGTCGTCGAACAGCTTTTGTTGCGCGACGTCGGGCCAATGTCCCTGCCCCATGCGAATGCCGATATCGCTGACGCCCTGGCGGAAATCCTCGATCTGCAGACTGGTGAGCAGCCGGACCCGATAGTACGGATGCGCGTCCCGAAAACTCGCCAGCCGCGGCACCAGCCAGTGCTGCGCGAACGACGGCAAAGTCGAGATCACCAGTTCGCTTTCATGCGGACGTGCCTGCGCGCGGCGGGTAGCCTGCGTGATGTCGCGCAGCGCCGCGCGAATGTCGAGCGCGTAAAGCCGCCCTTCTTCGGTCAGCCTGAGCCCGCGCGCCTCGCGGATGAACAGCACGACGCCCATCACGTCTTCGAGCACCTTGATCTGCTGACTGACCGCCGAGTGAGTGACATGCAACTCGCGCGCCGCCGGGGTCACGCCGCCCAAACGGGCGACGGCCTCGAAACAGCGGAGCGCGGTAAGTGGCGGAATCGGCTTCATGTAAGAAATTCTGACGGAGATCGTCGGTAATTGTCGCTTTTTTTGATGCCCGGAGATGCTTAATCTATCGGGTGAATGCGTGACGGCCCATGCCTGTCGGACCAGTGCCTCGTTGCATCAGGCCCGGACGCACAATGATAGAACTTCTAACGGAATGGACATGAAACTGATCGGAATGCTCGACTCGCCGTACGTCCGGCGAGTCGCTATCTGTCTCAAACTGATGAAACTCGACTTCGAGCACGAGTCGGTCTCGGTGTTCAGCACCTACGACCAGTTCGCGAAGATCAACCCGGTCGTCAAGGCGCCGACGCTGGTCGCCGGAGACGGCCGCTGCGTGATGGATTCGACGGTGATTCTTCAATATCTGGCGACGCTCGCCGGGCCGGAGCCGCGCCTGTTCCCCACCCGTCCCGACGACGCGCTGCGTGCCGCCCGCCTGACCGGCCTCGCGCTGGCCGCCTGCGAGAAGACGGTGCAGATCGTCTACGAGCGCAATCTGCGGCCGGCGGAGAAGCAGCACGAGCCATGGGTCCAGCGGGTGCGCACGCAGCTGCTCGCCGCTTACGCGGAACTCGAACGCGAAGTCGCGGCGGCGACGTTGCCAACCCGGCAGGAACAGTTCGATGCAGCGGACGTCACCGTGGCGGTAGCGTGGGATTTCACCCAGATGATGTTGCCGGAGATCGTCGACAAGGCGGAGCATCCGCATTTGCAGGCGTTTTCGGCGTTGGCGGAGGCGTTACCGGTGTTTGTGGAGACACCGGCGAAGTAACGGCGAGGGGGCGATGAGCCCAACAGTTGCAAGGGGCAGGCGGTGGAGGGGCGAAGGCCAATCCAGGGGCAACAGCCCCACGCCCCCTACGCCGTCTCCAACTCCATCCCCACGCCACCCTGCATCAACTGCGCAATCGCATCCGTCGACAACGGCTTCGCGAAATAGAAGCCCTGCATTTCATCGCACGCGCGCTCTCTCAGGAAGTCGAGTTGCGCGGACGTTTCCACGCCCTCGGCAATCACCTGCAACTTCAGCGAATGCGCGAGCGCGATGATCGCGGACGTGATCGTCTCGTCGTCACCCGAGACACCGATATCCGACACGAACGACCGGTCGATCTTCAACCGGTCCACCGGGAAGCGTTTCAGATAGCTGAGGCTCGAATAACCGGTGCCGAAATCGTCGATGGCAAGACCGATGCCCAGCGCGTGCAACTCGTTGAGCATCGACACCGCTTCCTCGGCGTTGCGCATGATCGCGCTTTCGGTCAGTTCGAGTTCGAGATATTGCGGTTCGAGTCCGGTCTCGTCGAGCACCTGCATCACCAGCCTCGCGATATCGCGCTGCTGGAACACCCGCGCCGACAGATTCACCGACACGCGCGCCGACGGCAGCCCTTCGTCCTGCCAAGCCTTGTTCTGCCGGCACGCCTCGCGCAGCACCCATTCGGTCAGCGGCCCGATCAACCCGCTTTCCTCGGCCATCGGAATAAACGACGACGGCGGCACCAGCCCGACTTCCGGGTCGAGCCAGCGCACCAGCGCCTCGGTGCCGACAATCTGCCCGGTCTCGATGTCCACCTGCGGCTGGTAATGCAGCAGGAACTCGTTGTCGCGCAGCGCGCGCCGCAAACGCCGTTCGAGATTCAGCCGCGCTCCGGCGCTCGCGTTCATCTCCGGCTGATAGAACTGGAACGTGTTGCGGCCCATGTCCTTCGCGCGATACATCGCGAGATCGGCCTTTTTCATCAGCGTTTCGGCATCGTCGCCGTCTTGCGGGAACAGGCTCGCGCCCATGCTGCAGCCGACATAAAGCTCGGTGCCGTCGAGCCACACGGGTTCGGCAATCGACGCGCGTACGCGCTCCATCCACGCGATCAGCGATTGTTCGTCGACGGTATCGGTCATCACGATCACGAACTCGTCGCCGCCGTGACGCGCGACCGTGTCGCTGGTCCGCGAACAGCGCGCGAGCCGCTCGGCGACCACCGCCAGCAGCCGGTCGCCGACGCTGTGTCCGAGGCTGTCGTTGACGTTCTTGAAGCCGTCCAGATCGAGGAATACGACCGCGACGCCAGAGTGATGCCGTTGCGCGACGATCAGCGAATGCTCCAGCCGGTCGCGCAGCAGGTTCCGGTTCGGCAGACGCGTGAGGCTATCGTAATTGGCCTGATATTCGAGTTGCTCCTGATAGCGCATCAGGTCGGTCACGTCGTTGATCACGCCGATGTGATGCGTAATCATGCCTTCCGCGTTCGGCACCGGAGCGATGAACAGCTGATTCCAGAACAGCGCGCCGTCCTTGCGATAGTTGCGCACCACCGCGCTCACCTCGCGGTTCGCCGCCAGCGCCTGGCGGATCAGCGCGACGCCTTCCTGCTCGCGGTCGTCGCGCTGCAAGACGCGGCAATCGTGGCCGATCACCTCGGCGGGATCGTAGCCGGTGATGCGCATGAAAGCCGGGTTCACATACTCGATCAGATTGCCGGTCGGCGACGGCGCGGTAATCAGAATCGCGTTGACGCTGGCGTCGAGCGCGCGGCTTTGCAGACGCAGCGCGAGATCGGCGCGCTTGCGCTCGGTGATGTCCGTGTACGAACCGAGCACGCCGATCACGCGGCCGTCGCCGTCGGTGAACGGCAGCTTGCTGGTAATCGTGGTGCGATGCACGCCGTCGATCACGAAGTCGACTTCGAAATTCATCTTCGGCATCGAGGTGCTCATCACCTCCTTGTCGTGCTTGTGCAGCATCTCGGAGAATGCGCGCCATGGCAGATCGGCGTCGCTCTTGCCGACCACCTGCTCGGGATACGCGAGCCCCGCATCGCGGGCAAACGCCATGTTGCAGCCGAGATAACGCGACTCCTCGTCCTTCCAGAAAATACGCTGCGGGATGTTGTCGATCACCGCTTCGAGCATCTGGTTCGAACGCTGTGCTTCGGCTTCCGCGTTGATCTGGTCGGTCACGTCGACGGCCAGCACGAACAGCGCCGCGCGTCCGATGAAATCGAGCGCGTGATACGACACGTCGACGCTGATCGACGAACCGTCCTTGCGCTTGTGATGCCAGATGCCCGCCATCGTGCGGCCATAGCCGAGCGCGTCGCTGCGCTGCAGATGCGATTCGAGACGCGAAATCTCGCCGTGCGAGCGGATCGCGCGAATCGACATATTGAGGAATTCGCTCTCCGAATAACCGTATTGCTGGACCGCCGCCGCGTTGACGGCCAGAAAGCGCAGCGTCTCGCGGTCGAAGATATACATCGGCACCGGATGATCGGCGAACAGTCCGCGAAAACGTTCGTCGTTGCGGCCGACCGCGCGCAGCGTCCGCAGCTTTTCGCGCGCGCTCTTGTCGCGCGCGCCGAAGGTCACGAACAGCAGCACGCTGCCCGCCAGCATCGTCACGATCAGCACGAACATCGCGCGCTGCGTCTCGTTCGCCGACGCCGCCAACGACGCCTGCAACGCGCGGTTTTCCTCTTTGCGCAGCGCGGCCAGCCCGGCTTCGACGCGATCGAGTCCGATGCTCAGATGTGTGTAGGTCGACGCGGCCCACGCGTGCGACGCCTGCGCGCCGACGCTGGGGTCTCTCAGCAGCGCGTCTTCGATATCGTGTTCGAGCGCGTGGCTGTCTTTGGCTAGCGCCGACAGCGCGGCCAGCGCGGCGGGTTCGTCGCTCAACGAGTCGCCCAGATGACGCTCCAGATCGGTAAGCCGGCTGGTCATCGCGGCGGCCGCGCTGACCGGCTCGGACTTGTCCGACGCTTCGAAACGGCTGAGCGCGGCGAGGCCGTCGTCGAGCGCCGCGTGATAGGCGTCGAGATTCTGGCGCACGCTCATCGACCGCAGCATGCGCGTGTCGGCGTCGCGTTGACCGCAAATCTGCGTGTAGGCGACGAACGCGTTCGCACCGACCGCGGCGACGACGACCGCGATGTTGATCAGCAGCCGCTTCGATAAGAAAAGAGTCATGGGTTCCGAACGTCAATCGTTCCGAGTGCGGGAGCGCGTGTCGCTTTCGGTGCGTCGGGCCGCATCGATTGGAGTCTTTTTACGCGCCAACCCATGAATAACGGCAGGGCTCTGGCAGGGTTGAGGGTGTGAGGATGAAAAAAATGAGCGCTGGAGAGGCGTTGTGCGGTGCGGCTTCACGCCAGGTTTCGGCGACAACGTTTGCGCTTGAGGTTCGTTGTGCGACGCGTTTATATCGACGTCTCGCGGCAAACGTATGACAGTCGGAAGAAGCGGGACGAATGCGTCGGCAGGCTGCACGAGATGTCGAAGCACGCTCCGTGACCGGCAGACGACAGCGCGAAACAGTCGGTCAGGTTTAGACGACCGCGGCGATATCTGCGGACTGGCGGCTTAAGCGCCAATATCTGGCGATGCTGACTGAACGGCCCCGCTTACTCCGCCGCGCCAAACTCCTTCATCGCCGGGATGAAGTCGTGGTTGGCCTCCGGCTTGCGCGACAGCTTCGCCAGCACGTAGCGCTTGAACGGCTCCAGCTCCGCCCAGCGGTCGACGCTCGGACTCGCCAGCCCCGCCAGTTCCGCCTGCCGCGTCACACCGTCCGGCACGCTGTCGGTGCGGCGCCACGCGGGCGACTCCTCCGGCGTGAACCAGTCCGGCTCGACATTCGCGTGGGTGCGCAGCATTTCGAACAGCGCATGATCGAAATTCGGCTCGATCTGCGCGTCTTCGTCGACGGGAAAACGCGCCAGCAGCTTACGGTCTTCGAGCGGCAGCGACTGCCACTGATCCAGCGAAATACGCAGCCCGAAGCGGTCGAGATTGAAACGCACCGACATCGGGATATAAGTGAAATTCTCCGAAGACTCGACCTCGAAGTTGAACAGAAGCGGCGCTTCGTTGAGTCCCATGACAGTATTCCTCGTGGATGGCGGGCAGCGTGCAAGCCCAGCTTGAGGTATTTTAGAACCTTATTCGCGCGACGGCGGCCCGCTACGGCAACCGCCTGCGCGCGTGCGGCATCCAAAGGAGTAAAGCAGCTTGAACGAACTGGACACCGCCGGACAACCCGGCGCAGTGGAGCGCCAGGTGCACCGGCATCGCGGCGCGGCGGTCGAATCCGTCACCGATCACGTCGGCCAGGAATGGCCGGTCGCGCTCGTCTTCAACGGCATTTCGCATGCGGTGATGATGTGCACGCCGCGCGATCTGGAAGCGTTCGCGGTAGGTTTCGCGATCTCGGAAGGGATCGTCGAACGCGGCAGCGACATTCAGGATATTGAAGTCGAATTACACGACGACGGAGAATTGCCGCACGCCGAAGTGCACTTGCAGGTGGTGCAGCAGGCTTTCGTCGCGCTGAAGGAGAAGCGCCGGGCGCTCGCGGGGCGCACGGGCTGCGGCGTGTGCGGCATCGAAAGTATCGATCTGCTGGATCTGAAACCGGAGCGGGTGCCCGACACCGGCTTTTTGCAGCGGCTCGCACCCGATGCGATTGCACGCGCCGCGCGTGAACTGCCCGCGCATCAGGCGCTGACCAAACTCACCGGTGGCCTGCACGCGGCGGCATGGTGCGACGCGTCAGGCGCGATCCGTTACGCGTTCGAGGATGTCGGCCGTCATAATGCGCTCGACAAGCTGATCGGCCAGCTCGTGCTCGATCGTGAGGATACGCGCGACGGCTTCGTGTTTCTGTCGAGCCGCGCGAGTTATGAGCTGGTGCGCAAGGCTGCGCGCGTCGATGTGCCGATGGTCGCGACGATTTCGGCGCCGTCGTCGCTGGCGATTACGATTGCCCGCAACGCGGGCGTGCGGCTGGTGAGCTTCTGCCGCGAAAACGGCTACGTCGACTACGACACCTTGCAGCCGCAGCGGTGAAATGAAGCGTTGAAGCGAAGCGTCCAGCGCAGAACCGGACGCTCCTGGCCATCCAATCGATCAGTCGAATTGCCGGAAATCCGGCTTGCGCTTCTCGAAGAACGCCTTGAACGCCTCGCGCGCTTCCGGCGCGAGCAGCATCTTGCCGAAATGCACGGCTTCTTCCGACATCTGCGTCTGCAATTCCTGCTGGCTGGCGCGCTTCATCAGACTCTTCGTCACGCGCAACGACGACGCGGGCAGCGCTGCGAGCTTCGCAGCCTGCGAAGCGGCAAACGCATCGACCTCGCCGGCCGGCAACACGCGATTCACGAAGCCCATGCGCTGCGCTTCGGCGGCATCGAATGCTTCGCCGAGCAGCAATTTTTCCGCCGCCGCCTGATAACCGCCGACCCGCTGCAACAGCAGGCTCGACGCCGCTTCGGGGCACAGTCCGAGTTGCGTGAACGGCAGCGAAAAACTCGCGTTGTCGCCCGCGTAGACGAGATCGCAATGCAGCAGCAAGGTCGTGCCGATGCCCACAGCCGGACCCGCGACCGCCGCCACCACCGGTTTTTCCGCCGACACGAGCGCGCGCAGGAACTGGAACACGGGTGCGTTCTCGCCCATCGGCGGCGTCTTCATGAAATCTTCGAGATCGTTGCCCGCGCTGAAAATGCCTGCGCTGCCGCGAATCAGGATCGCGCGCACCGACGCGTCGCCGTGCGCTTCGACCATCGCGTCGGCCATCGTCTGGTACATCGCGGCCGTGATCGCGTTTTTCTTGCCGGGCCGGTTGAAGGCAATCGTCAACACGCCGTCGGCGCGCTCGACCAGGATATCCATCGTCATCTCCTTCATCTCCTCGTAGTCCTGCTGGGAATTCCTGTGGATGCAAATGTAAAAACGGTTCGCAAGCCTGGCAGCCTGCGAACCGTTCATCGGGTTCGTCACTCGTGATGGCGAGAACCTGGGGTGAACAATTACAGACGCTCGATAATGCCCGCCGCGCCCATGCCCGTGCCGACGCACATCGTCACCATGCCGTACTTGTAGTTACGGCGACGCAGACCGTGCACCACCGTCGACGCACGAATCGCGCCCGTCGCGCCGAGCGGGTGGCCGAGAGCGATCGCACCGCCCAGCGGGTTGATCTTCGACGGATCGAGACCGAGGTCCTGAATCACCGCCAGCGATTGCGCAGCGAATGCTTCGTTCAGTTCGATCCAGTCGAGGTCGTCCAGCTTCAGACCGGCGGCCTTCAACGCAGCCGGAATCGCTTCCTTGGGACCAATGCCCATGATTTCCGGCGGCACGCCGCGCACGGCGAAGCTGACGAAACGTGCGAGCGGCGTCAGGTTGAATTCCTTCAGCATCTTCTCCGACACGACGATCAGCGCGCCCGCGCCGTCCGACGTCTGCGAGCTGTTGCCCGCCGTGACCGAGCCCTTGTTCGCGAACACCGTGCGAAGCTTGGCGAGGCCTTCGAGCGTCGTTTCCGCGCGCGGGCCTTCGTCGAGCGACACTTCGCGCGTCTTCACGCGGACTTCGCCGGTGGCGAGGTCGGGGAAGCGTTCGGTGATCGTGTACGCGGCGATTTCGTCGTTGAACTCGCCCGCTTGCTGCGCGGCGATGGCGCGGCGGTGCGATTCGACCGAGAACGCGTCTTGTGCTTCGCGGCTGATCTTCCAGCGCTCGGCGACTTTCTCGGCCGTCAGGCCCATGCCGTACGCGATGCCCACGTCTTCATTGCGATCGAAAATATGCGGCGACAGCGACGGCTTGTTGCCCATCATCGGCACCATGCTCATCGATTCGCAGCCGCCGGCGATCATCGCGTCCGACTCGCCGACGCGGATGCGGTCAGCGGCCATGGCGAGCGCCGTGAGGCCCGATGCGCAGAAACGGTTGACCGTGACGCCGCCGACCGTGTTCGGCAGGCCGGCGAGCAGCGCGCCCATGCGCGCGACGTTCAGGCCTTGTTCCGCTTCCGGAATCGCGCAGCCGATGATCGCGTCTTCGATCACTTTGGTGTCGAGGCCCGGCACTTGTGCGACGGCCGATTTGATTGCGTGCACCAGCAGTTCGTCGGGGCGCGTGTTCTTGAACATCCCGCGCGGCGCCTTGCCGATCGGCGTACGGCTCGCGGCGACGATGTATGCATCTTGCAATTGCTTTGCCATGTTTGGCTCCTTTGTCGGTGGGAGTTAGCGCTTTAGCGCTTATTCCCACCCCATGCAGTCTTTTCGCGGTCGGTGGGAGTTAGCGCTTTAGCGCTTACTCCCACCCCATGCAGTTTTATCGCGTTCGTTCCGCGCTTTAGTTACGTACCGGCTTGCCGGTCTGCAGCATGCCCATGATCCGTTCCTGCGTCTTCTGCGTACCCAGCAGATCGACAAACGCACGACGCTCCAGTTGCAGCAGCCATTCTTCGTCGACGAGGCTGCCCGCTTCCACATCGCCGCCGCACACTGCTTCCGCGATCCGGCCGGCGATCAGGTAATCGTGCTCGCTGATGAAGCGGCCATCGCGCATGTTCACGAGCGACGCCTTGATCGTCGAAATCGCCGAGCGGCCAGCCACCGGCACCTGCGTCACGCGCAGCGGCGGACGGTAACCCGCCGCGGTCAGCGCACGCGCTTCCTTCTTCGCGACGTCGAGCAGTTCGAACACGTTGAACACGATCGTGTCCGACGGCTTCAGATAACCCATCGTGCGCGCGTCGAGTGCGGAAGCCGACACCTTCGCCATCGCTGCATTCTCAAACGACTTCTGCACGAACTTCAGCAGATCGGTCGTCGCGCCGACTTGCGTCGCGGCTTCCGCTGCGCGCAGCGCCGCTTCCTTCAGACCGCCGCCCGCCGGCACCAGACCCACGCCGACTTCGACGAGACCCATATAGCTCTCGATGTGCGCGACCCGCTTCGCGCTATGCAACGCCAGTTCGCAGCCGCCGCCGAGCGCAATGCCCGACACTGCCGAGATCACCGGCACGCTTGCGTACTTCACGCGCAACATGCCTTGCTGGAACTTCTTCACGAACGGCTCGATGCCCTTAGCGCCGCCCATCATGAACGCGGGCATCGCCTCTTCGAGGTTGGCGCCTGCCGAGAACGGACCGCCCGGCGTGCCGAGCTTCAGCGAAGTCGGCTGCCACACGACGAGGCCCTTGTAATCCTTCTCGGCCAGTTCGATGGCTTGCGTCAGACCGTCGATCACCGACGGTCCGATCGTGTTCATCTTGCTTTTGAACGACACGATCAGCACGTCGTTCTCGCCCGCGCGATCGTCGACCCATGCACGCACGGCGTCGGTTTCGAACAGCGTCTTGCCGTAGGTTTTCGGATCGGCCGACGTCTCGCCGACCAGCGGCGCGCGGAACACCTGTTTGTCGTAGACGGACAGCGACGAGCGCGGCACGAACGACTTCGAAGCGGGTGACCACGAACCTTCGTTCGTATGCACGCCGCCCTTCTCGGCGACCACGCCTTCGAGCACCCACGACGGCAACGGCACGTTCGACAGCGCCTTGCCCGCCGCGATGTCTTCCTGCACCCATTCCGCGACCTGCTTCCAGCCCGCCGTCTGCCAGCCTTCGAACGGACCTTCGTTCCAGCCGAAGCCCCAGCGGATAGCCAGATCGACGTCACGCGCGTTGTCGGCGATCGATTCCAGATGCACGCCGATGTAGTGATACACGTCGCGGAAAATCGCCCACAGGAACTGCGCCTGCGGATGCTCCGATTCGCGCAGCAGCTTCAGACGCTCTGCCGCCGGACGTTTCAGGATGCGGCCAACCAGCTCGTCCGCCTTCGCGCCGCCATCGACGTACTCGCCCGTCTTCGGGTCGAGCACCTTGATCGCCTTGCCTTCCTTCTTGTAGAAGCCACCGCCGGTCTTCTGACCGAGCGCGCCCTTCTTCACCAGTTCGGCCAGCACAGCCGGCGTTTCGTAGACCGGGAAGAACGGGTCGTCCTTCAGCGTGTCCTGCATCGTCTTGATGACGTGCGCCATCGTGTCGAGACCGACCACGTCGGCGGTACGGAACGTCGCCGATTTCGCGCGACCCAGACGCGAGCCGGTCAGGTCGTCCACTTCGTCGAAACGCAGACCAAACTTCGCGGCTTCGGTAATGACGGCGAGGATCGAGAAAATACCGACACGGTTAGCGATGAAGTTCGGCGTGTCTTTTGCACGCACGACGCCCTTGCCGACCACGCTCGTCAGGAACGATTCGAGCTGATCGAGAATCTCGGGGCGCGTCGTCGCGGTCGGGATCAGTTCGACCAGATGCATGTAGCGCGGCGGATTGAAGAAGTGCACGCCGCAAAAGCGCGCCTTCAGTTCATCCGGGAAACCTTCGGACAGCGCCGTGATCGACAGACCCGACGTGTTGGTCGCGAAAATCGCGTTCGGTGCGAGGTGCGGCGCGACCTTCTTGTACAGGTCGTGCTTCCAGTCCATCCGTTCGGCGATCGCTTCGATCACGACGTCGCACTCGGCGAGCTTCGCGATGTCGTCGTCGTAATTGGCGGGCTGGATGTATTGCGCGTCGTCCTTCACGCCGAACGGCGCGGGCGACAGCTTCTTCAGATTCTCGATCGCCTTCAGCGCGATCGCGTTCTTCGGGCCTTCTTTAGCGGGCAGATCGAACAGCAGTACGGGCACCTTGGCGTTGATCAGGTGCGCGGCGATCTGCGCGCCCATCACGCCGGCGCCGAGCACGGCTACCTTGCGAATGATCAGATTGCTCACGTCGTTCCTCCGGGGAGTTATGCGGATGTCGCGAAGCTTCTTGAACGCTTCGCGATGTGTGTCTTGAGGCTGGCTTTGAGGCTGACTGAAACCAGACGCCGCCGCTTTGTCGCGCGCGGCGTCTGCCTCGATGTTGTGCGTTCGCTTAGAACAGCGACTCTTCGACGTCCATCATCGACTTCGAACCCGCGCGTGCCTGACGGATCGTCATTGCCGTTTCCGGCAGCAGCTTCGCGAAGTAGAAACGTGCGGTGGCGAGCTTCGCCTTGTAGAACGGATCGCCCGATGCTTCCTTGTCCAGCGCGATGCGTGCCATGCGGGCCCAGAAGTACGAGAAAACGAGATGGCCAACGGTACGCAGATACGGCACGGCAGCGGCGCCGACTTCGTCCGGGTTCTGCATGGCCTTCATGCCGATTTCCATCGTCAGCTTCTGCACCTTGTCGCCGATGTCCGCGAGCGGGTTCACGAACTCCTGCATTTCCGGCTTGATGCCTTCAGCTTCGACGAAATCCGTCACCAGCTTGCCGAACTTCTTCATCTTCGCGCCCATGTCGCCGAGGATCTTGCGGCCCAGCAGGTCGAGCGCCTGAATCGCGTTGGTGCCTTCGTAGATCATGTTGATACGCGCGTCGCGCACGTACTGCTCCATGCCCCACTCGGCGATGAAGCCGTGGCCGCCGTAAATCTGCATCGCGTGATTGGTGCCTTCGAACGCGTTGTCCGACAGGAACGCTTTCAGGATCGGCGTGAGCAGCGCGACGAGGTCGGCGGCTTCCTTACGCGCCGATTCGTCGGCGTGCGACAACTCTTTGTCGATATGCAGCGCGGACCAGTACGAGAACGCGCGCGCGCCTTCGGCATAGGCCTTTTGCGTGAGCAGCATGCGGCGCACGTCGGGGTGCACGATGATCGGATCGGCGGCTTTTTCCGGTGCCTTCGGGCCGGTCAGCGAACGCATTTGCAGACGCTCTTTCGCGTACGTGAGCGAGTTCTGATACGCGACTTCCGTCAGACCCAGGCTCTGCATGCCGACGCCCAGACGCGCGGCATTCATCATCACGAACATCGCGTTGAGGCCCTTGTTCGGCTCGCCGACGAGCCAGCCCTTCGCGTTGTCGAGATTGATCACGCAGGTTGCGTTGCCGTGAATGCCCATCTTGTGTTCGATGGAACCGCACTTCACGCCGTTGCGCTCGCCCGGCTCGCCCGCTTCGTTCGGGACGAACTTCGGCACGATGAACAGCGAAATGCCCTTCGTACCGTTCGGTGCGCCCGGCAGACGCGCGAGCACCAGGTGAACGATATTTTCAGCGAGATCGTGTTCGCCGCTGGAGATGAAAATCTTCGTGCCGCTGATCGCGTACGAGCCGTCGCTATTCGGTTCGGCCTTGGTGCGCAGGATGCCGAGGTCGGTGCCGCAATGCGGCTCGGTCAGACACATCGTGCCGGTCCAGACACCCGCCACCAGCTTCGGCAGATACGCTTTCTGCAACTCGGGCGTGCCGTGCGCGTGCAGACATTCGTACGCGCCGTGCGACAAACCGGGGTACATCGTCCACGCCTGGTTGGCCGAGTTCAGCATCTCGTACAGCGCGTTGTTGACGAATGCGGGCAGGCCCTGGCCACCGTATTCCGGGTCGCAGCCCAAGGCGGGCCAGCCGGCTTCCACATACTGCTGATACGCTTCCTTGAAGCCCTTCGGCGTGGTCACGACGCCGTCGCCGACGTACGTGCAGCCTTCCTGGTCACCGCTATGGTTGAGCGGGAACAGCACTTCGGAGCAGAACTTGCCAGCTTCTTCGAGCACGGCGTTGATCGTGTCGGCGTCGAGATCAGCGTGCTTTGGCATCTGCTTGATTTCGGCTTCGACGTTAAGCAGTTCGTGCAACACGAATTGCATGTCGCGCAGCGGCGCGGCGTACTGTCCCATGACTCTCTCTCCCAAGTTTGACAAGAAGCCAGGCTGTTAGCTGAGTCCGTGGATCGGAACTTTCTATGCCGCCGAATCCGTGTAGGTTCCCGACGACGCTGCTAACGGCTTTCGCTTTGATACGAAACAATCAATTTTTCCAGCGCGGCCCACGTGAGGCGCACGGCGTCCGGCAAGTGCAGGAAACGTGCGTCATGATGCAGACCGAGCGTGAAGCTATACAGTTCGAACAGCATCAACTGCGGATCGGTGTCGGCGCGCAGATGCCCTTCTTCCATTGCCTGCGAAATCGCGCGATTGAGCGCCGCTCGCCAGATCGTCACGCTCGACACCAGTTGCTCACGCACCTGGCTGTCTGCACGGTCGTCGTATTCGACCGCGCCGCTGATATAGATGCACCCAGTGGTCACTTCCTGAATGCGTTTCTCGATCCAGCGTGAAATCATGGCGCGCAAACGCGGCAAGCCACGAGGCTCGCGCAAACTCGGGAAAAACACCTCTTCTTCAAAACGACGGTGATATTCGCGCACGACTTCGACCTGCAAATCTTCGCGCGACCCGAAATGCGCGAACACACCACTCTTGCTCATCTGCATGCGCTCGGCCAGCAGGCCGATCGTCAGACCTTCCAGTCCGTCGCGGCTTGCCAGATCGAGTGCCGCTTCAAGAATCGCGACTCGTGTTTGTTCGCCTTTTCGCATAGCTGTTTTACCGTTCTAATGAGACCGAAAGAAAATCGAACGGCCGTACTATTATTGAGTGCTGCCGTCCGCGAAACAAGGACTTTATTAGAAACCGGTTTCTAACCGAGTCCCAATTTTGCGACATCCGTCAATCAGAGGAATCAGATTTTTTAGAGGCCTTTGTCGTTAGACAATTGTTGCAGATCGGCCAATCTGTTTTGACGGATTGTCGCTGCCGGCTGACATGATGCAGCAGCGAGTTGGAATCTAGAAGGGGCGTGGGTTTTGCTGGGGAAAACGCTGCTGGAGTGACGCGCCTACCCGTGTTAGCACCTCGTCCCAGTTGCCGCGCTGGGTTTGCGTGAAAAGACGCAGGCTGGGATACCACGGACTGTCGTCGCGGCCTCGCAGCCAGCGCCAGCAACCCGCGAAACGGTTGAGCAGCCAGACCGGTTTGCCCATGGCCGCGGCGAGGTGCGCGACCGACGTATCGACGGAAACTACCAGATCGAGGTTCGCGATCAGCGCGGCGGTATCTGCGAAATCGGCGAGGTCGGCGGTCCAGTCCGTGAGACGCGCGTGGCTGGCCGGATCAGCGAGCTTGGCGGGATCGTCGGTCTTTTGCAGGCTGATCCAGTGAATCTGATTCAGCGCGAGCAGCGGCGCGATTTGAGCGGCCGCGAGGCTGCGCCGCCGGTCCACCGCGATGCCCGAATGGCCGCCCGCCCACACCACGCCGACGCGCGGCATATGCGAATCCGGCAACGCGTCGAGCCGTGAACGCCAGGCGGCGGCACGCGCGGAATCTGCGTAGAGGTAAGGCGTATTCGCGGGGATGGTCGCGAGTTGCGTGTCGAATGCCATCGGCAAGGACATCAGCGGGCAGTATTGGTCCCAGTTGCCCGGACCGGACGGCGTTTCGTCGAGCAGCACGAGGCCGGGCCAGCGCAAACACAACGACTCTTCGTACAGACGACGCAGCGGCGGTGGGCACACATAGCCGACCAGCGCAAAGCGTTCGAGCGCGATCGGCAGGTAACGCACGAATTGCAGACTGTCGCCGTAGCCTTGCTCGTCGAGTACCAGCAGGCGTTCGCCGGGAATACGCTTGGTCCCGGCTTCACTGATCGTGGACCGCGTGTCACTCAACCACCTCGGCAGCGGCGCCTGAAAAGGCACACGCGCGGGGCTTCCGTCGGCGTGACGGAAGCTGACCCAGCGGTCCTCGAAATAAGGCCACGCTTCCTGATAACGGCCGGTGGCGAGCAGCACCATCGCGAGGTTGTTTCGCGCGACGAGATTCGCCGGCGCGAGTTCGAGCGCGCGGCGGTAGTGATGCTCGGCTTTTTGCGTATCGCCCAGGTCCGCGAAGACGCGGCCGAGGTTGTTGTGCGCGGCGGAGTGATCGGGATCGAGTTCGAGCGTCCGACGGTAACTGATCGCGGCGTCTTCAGGACAGTCGAGATGTTGCAGCGTCAACGCCAGGTTGTAGTGGAGGGCGACGAAATCCGGTTGTAGCGCGAGTCCTTTGCGCAAGCTTCCGATGGCGCCGGCGTGATCGCCCAATTTGAGGTGGATGGCGTAGAGCGTGTTGTACAGGATCGGTTCCGGGCCGATCTGGATGGCCCGATCGAGCCAGGCCTGCGCAAGTTGCGGCTGGTCGGCGGCAAGCGCCAGCAGGCCATTCAGATGCATCGCGCCGGTATGCTGGCTATCCAGCGTCAGGATTTGCCCAGCGAGCGCCTGGACGGTGTCGTGCTGACCGGCCTGATACGCGGCGATGGCCTGCTCGTGGAGAGTCGATGTGCTGCTGTTGTCGGATGGAACGCGGGGATGAGCGGGCATATGAACGGACGAGCCTCCATGACAGGCCGGTTCGCTGCGGCGCTCACGGTGCGCGATGCAGTGCCACCGGCAAACGCTGCTTGATGTGGAGAGGTCGTTGTGCCGGACGCTCGACCCCTGGCGAGCGGTGATTATGGTTTGGGGTTGGGAAAGGACCTTTAGGAAAGGTCTGCAATGATGTTGGGAAAGGCTTGACCGTGTTCCCGACGTAGGTATTGGCCTTTGTGTGATTTCGCCGTCGTGCGGAAATCGGCTCGTAAAGCTCCGCCCTCTGCTAGTCGTACCCGCCAACCGTCAACAGCTTCATCGCCACGCGGTAGGTCGTATAAGCAACCCAGTTCAGCGCCCGCTCGCCCGCCGGCCGCGCTTCGTATCGCGCTTCGTCGATCCGTCGCGAGTCCTTGAATGCGCCGAGGATCGCGTCGCGCAAACCGTCGATCGCCGGGTCGTTCACGAGCACCACGTTCGCCTCGTTGTTGAGCATCAGGCTCAACGCATCCAGGTTCGACGAGCCGACCGTCCCCCAGTTCGAATCCACGACCGCGACCTTGCCGTGCAGCAGCGTCTTCTCATACTCGGCGATCTGCACGCCGGCCCGCAGCAACGCGTGATACAGGAACGGCACCGCGTAATCCAGCGCCTTGAATTCCTTGCGCCCGATGATCAGCTTCACCACCACCCCGCGCCGCGCCGCGAACACCAGCGCGCGCCGCAGTTTGCGCCCCGGCATGAAATACGGATTGGCGAGCAGCACCTCATGACGCGCCTGGCCAATCGCGGCGAGATACGCCTTTTCGATCGCGCGACGGTTGATCAGGTTGTCCCGCGCGACAAACGCGACGCACGGCTGACCGCCCGCCCACAACTCCTCGTTACGGCGCCGGCGACGACGACGCAAACTGCCGAGCGATGCCGACGTCTGCGTGCCGAGATCCGGTTCCAGCGACTCGATCGGCCGATGCCCGAGCCGGATCCGTCGCCACTGCACCTCGAACGCCTGCCGCACGTCGGCGACCACCGGCCCATGCAACTCGACCGCGAAATCCCAGCGCCGGAACGGCAGCGTCTCGCCGTTGTTCTCGTAGTCGTCGACGATATTGATGCCGCCGCAATACGCAAACTGGTCGTCGACCACCGCGAGCTTGCGATGCGTGCGCGAAAATCCGAAACGTCCAAACAGATGCGGGTTGTAAATGCGATGGTCGATGCCGGCCAGCGGCCATTCGTTGAACATCGTCAAACGCGCGGTGCCGATGCCGTCGGTAATCACGCGCACTTTCACGCCGCGCGAGGCCGCGCGCAGCAACGCCGCGCTCACCGCTTGCCCGGCCTTGTCGTAGCAGAAGATGTAGGTTTCGAGTACGACGTCGTGCTGCGCTTCGTCGATCCGTTCGATCAGCGCGCTGAAAAACTCGTCGCCGGAACGCAGCAGCTTGACATCGTTGTCGCTGGTGAAGCGATAACGTTGCCAGTAACGGCGGCCGAGCAGCGCATGACGCAAACGGGCAAAACGGCCTGCGCCGCCCGAGCTCACCGGCTGCGCTCCGCGGAAAACCCGCCAGACAGACGCGCGCCGAGTCGCTTGGGCAACTGCAGAATCGCATCCGCATTCGACGATGAAAAGCAGCGCGACGCCGCCTCTTCATAAGGCAGCCACATAAACGCGGTGTGCTCGCGCGGTGCGAGCGTCACCTCGAGTTGCTCCGGCACCTGCACGCTGAACCAGTGTTCGGTGTTATGGATCACGCCTTCGGCATAGCGATGCCGGAACTCCGGATAGATCTCGTATTCGATCGAATATTGCCAGTCGAACAACGCGCCCGGCGGTACGAGACCGCTGCCCACCACAATGCCCGTTTCTTCGGCGACTTCGCGCGCCGCCGTTTCGGCGAGCGGTTCATCGAGCGCATCTTTTGAGCCGGTCACCGACTGCCAGAACCCCGGATGGTCGGCGCGCTCGATCAGCAGCACGTCGAGCGCGGGCGTATGAATAACGACGAGGACAGATTGTGGAATTTTCGGCGGTTTCGGCATGGTGTAAAAGCTGGGCGCAACCTATGCGCGGTACATGTCGGCGGAGGGTCGAATAAACGCTCGAAAGCAGTTGCTTCGACTGTAACGCAAAAAAAGAAAAAGGCGCCGGGAGTTTCCTCCTGCGCCTTTTTCGGGTGCTTTGCTGTCGTTTTAAGACAGCAGTCAATGGCATGAAGCCAGTGAATTCAAGCCATTACGCCTTCGGTTCCGGCGTACGCACGCGGATGTGCAACTCGCGCAACTGACGCTCGTCGACTTCGCTCGGCGCCTGCGTCAGCAGACACTGTGCGCGTTGCGTCTTCGGGAACGCGATCACGTCGCGGATCGAGTCGGCGCCGGCCATCATCGTGACGATGCGGTCCAGACCAAACGCGATACCACCGTGCGGCGGCGCGCCGTATTGCAGCGCGTCGAGCAGGAAGCCGAACTTGGCCTGCGCTTCTTCCGCGTTGATCTTGAGCGCACGGAACACCTTGCTCTGCACTTCTTCACGGTGAATACGCACCGAACCACCGCCGATTTCCCAGCCGTTCAGCACCATGTCGTAGGCCTTCGCGAGGCAGCGCGCCGGGTCCGTTTCCAGATACTCGAGGTGCTCGTCCTTCGGGCTCGTGAACGGGTGATGCGCGGCCACGTAGCGGTTGTCTTCCTCGTCGTATTCGAACATCGGGAAGTCGATCACCCACAGCGGCTTCCAGCCGGTTTCGACCAGACCGTTGGCCTTGCCGAACTCCGAATGACCGATCTTCAGACGCAGTGCGCCGAGGCTGTCGTTCACCACCTTCGCGCGATCTGCCGCGAAGAAAATGATATCGCCGTCTTGCGCGCCGGTGCGCTCGATGATCGCCTTGACCGCTTCGTCGTGCAGGTTCTTGACGATCGGGCTTTGCAGACCGTCACGGCCCTTCGCCACTTCGTTGACCTTGATCCACGCGAGACCCTTCGCGCCGTAGATGCGCACGAATTCCGTGTAGCTGTCGATATCGCCACGCGACAGCTCGCCGCCCTTCGGCACGCGGATGGCCGCGACGCGGCCGTCTTTCGTGTTGGCCGGCGTGCTGAACACCTTGAAGTCGACGTCCTTGACCGCGTCGGTCAGGTCAGTGAATTCGAGCTTCACGCGCAGGTCGGGCTTATCCGAACCGAAGCGGCGCATCGCTTCCGAATACAGCATGACCGGGAATTTTTCGTCCAGCGAAACGCCGATCGTTTCCTTGAACACGTGACGAATCATGTCTTCGAACAGATCGCGAATTTCCTGTTCCGACAGAAACGAGGTTTCGCAGTCGATCTGCGTGAATTCCGGCTGACGGTCGGCGCGCAGGTCTTCGTCACGGAAGCACTTGACGATCTGGTAGTAGCGATCGAAGTTCGCGACCATCAGCAACTGCTTGAACAGTTGCGGCGACTGCGGCAGCGCGAAGAACTGACCCGGGTTCGTACGCGACGGCACGAGGTAGTCGCGCGCGCCTTCCGGCGTGCTCTTGGTCAGCATCGGCGTTTCGATGTCGATGAAGCCGAGCGAGTCGAGGTACTTACGCGCTTCGATCGACACGCGGTAACGCAGACGCAGGTTGTGCTGCATCTGCGGACGGCGCAGGTCGAGCACACGATGCGTGAGGCGCGTGGTTTCCGACAGGTTGTCGTCGTCGAGCTGGAACGGCGGCGTGACCGATGCGTTCAGCACGATCAGTTCGTGGCACAGCACTTCGATCTTGCCGCTCTTCAATGCGGCGTTGGTCGTGCCTTCCGGACGGCTGCGCACGACACCCTTGATCTGCAGGCAGAACTCGTTGCGCACGCCTTCGGCGGCCTTGAACATTTCTGCGCGGTCGGGGTCGCAGACGACCTGAACGAGGCCTTCACGATCGCGCAGGTCGATGAAGATGACGCCGCCATGGTCGCGGCGGCGGCTCACCCAGCCGCACAGCGAGACGGTTTGGCCCAGACGTTCTTCGGTCACCAGACCGCAGTATTCAGTTCTCATCGACATGATGTTTGTCTTTCGTTATGCATTGGTTGATCGGCGCGCTGCAGTGAAACACCCGGTGAAACACTGCGTGAAACTTGCGCGCCGGCATTACAGCGGAGGCTCGACTGTCGTGCGGCGCACCGGCGCCGGAGGCGCGGACGGCGCCACGACGCCCATCGAGACGATGTACTTGAGCGCGGCGTCGACTGTCATGTCGAGTTCGATCACTTCGCTCTTGGGCACCATCAGGAAGAAGCCGGACGTTGGGTTCGGCGTAGTCGGCACATACACGCTGACGTAATCTTCTTTCAGGTGGTTGACCACGTCGCCGCCCGGAATGCCGGTCAGAAACGCAATCGTATAGGAGCCGCGGCGCGGGTATTCGATCAGCAGCGCTTTGCGGAACGCGTTGCCGCTGCTCGACAGCAAGGTGTCGGACACCTGTTTGACGCTGGTGTAGATCGGGCCGACCACCGGAATGTGAGCGACCAGCAATTCCCACCACTTCACGAGCTTCTGCCCAATGAAGTTCTGCGTCAACAGCCCGACGACAAAGATAAACGCCAGCGTGAGCACGGCGCCGAGCCCGGGCAGCCGATAGCCGATAGCCCGTTCCGGCTGCCACGAAGTGGGCAGCAGCAACAGCGTCTGGTCCATCGTGCCGATGATCAGACCGAGCACCCACAGTGTGATAGCCAGAGGCACCAGCACCAGCAGGCCAGTCAGGAACACCGATTTGAGCGTCGTTTTTTTCGTCGTCATGTGTACCGCCAGAAAGCCGCGCGAGCCGAAGCTCTACGCGCTGTGTGTGCGCCGCCTGAAGGCGGCAGTCCCACTAGGCGCTGCCGGAACCGCTCGAACTCGCCGAAGCGGCCGGTGCGGCAGCAGATGCGGCCGGCGTTGCGGCTGCGCTCGAGGAACCGGTTGCGGCCGTGCTGCTCGCCGAGCCCGTGTCGGATTTCGCGGCGCCGTTATTGGCAGCCGCTGCATTCTCGCCCGAACCGGCATTTGCGCCGTTCGAACCGCCATTTGCGTCGGGCTTGGCTGGCGCGCTGGTGCCGCCATTGCCGCCGCGGAAATCGGTTACATACCAGCCGGAGCCCTTCAACTGGAAACCGGCAGCAGTGACCTGCTTGCGAAAGGTGTCTTTCCCGCACTCGGGACACTGCGTCAACTGGGGGTCGCTCATCTTCTGAAGCACGTCCTTCCCGAAACCGCATGACTCGCAACGATAAGCGTAGATCGGCATGATCTTTTCCCTACTGAAATCTTGTAAACGCTTGCAAAGCCTTGAATTATAGCCGCAAACACTATGGGTTCCCCGGAATTCAGGAACCAATGGTCGACGCAGCCGCCGTTCACGCAAATTGGGGCGGCTGTGTGTGAATCAAGTGCAGATTCTCGGGCGACGGCACTTTGGCGCTTGCGCTCGTGCCCGGCGGTGCTCACCTGTGCTCCTATCCGCGACGACGCCAGGTGAGCCAGCGCTCACGTCCTGCAAAAACGGCGATCGAGTCGTTCACCGCTTCGTCTTCGATCAACTCGAAGTACGGTGTGAGCAACGCGTCCAGCTCCGCGCGCTCGATCCCGAACGGCGGCCCCTTGGGCGTCGCGCCGATGAAATAGAAACCCGCGAGCAACGCGCCGGCGGGCAACAAATCGGCCATCCGTTGCGCGTAGTCGGTGCGGCGAGCCAGCGGCAATGCGCAGAGAAACGCGCGCTCGTAAATCCACGCGAGCGTGAAAGGCGGCTCGTAGGTGAAGAAATCCGCCTGCTCCACCAGGTTCGCATGTTGCTCGCCCAACTGCTGTTGCGCCGCCGCGACGGCGGCCGGCGAGAAGTCGATTGCCCGGACGGGGTTGCCTTGTCCGGCGAGCAGGACCGCTTCGTAGGCGCTGCCGCATCCCGGAATCAACACGGGTGCGCCGCTGTGGCGCTCGGCGAACGAGCGGAATGCCGATTGCACTCCAGCCTGATCCCACGGCATGAATCCGCGCTCGAAACGCTCGTCCCAGAAAGCTGGGGAGTTGGGATCGCGGGTCGCAAAGTCAGGCGCGGAAGCGCGGGTCGGGTCGCTCATGGAAAGCCTCGCAGTTTTGCCGTCAATCGCCGGATTGGGGTGCCGGAATGGACGCGGTAATCCGCCACCGGCTCACTTGCCGGAAATGCGATCCCGCGTCGGACGTGAAATCAGGCGCCTGCGTCAGATGCGAAAATCGATCGCAGGATTCGGACGCTGAAATCAAAAGCCGTCGATCAACCGCCATAAGCCAGCGCCAGCACCACCCGCGCCAGCACCGCCCCAACACCGACCGCCACACCGAACATCAGCAAGCCTTGCAGCAACCGGTTGGTGCGTTTCTGCTCGAGCAGAATCTGGCGAATCATCTCGTCGTTCGCGCCGCGCGTGTTGTCGTGACGCTCCGCCAGCACGTGATGAATCAGGCGCGGCAACTGCGGCAGCGTCTTGCTCCACTGCGGCGCTTCGATCTTCAGACGCTCGTACCAGCCGCGCAGGCCGATCTGCTCGTTCATCCAGCGTTCGAGATAAGGCTTGGCCGTTTTCCACAGATCCAGTTCAGGATCGAGCGAGCGCCCTAGGCCTTCCACGTTCAACATGGTTTTTTGCAGCAGCACGAGTTGCGGCTGAATTTCGACGTTGAAGCGGCGCGACGTCGAGAACAGCCGCATCAGCACCTGCCCCAACGAAATATCCTTCAGCGCGCGATCGAAATACGGCTCGCACACCGCGCGAATCGCGCTCTCGAGTTCTTCGACGCGGGTGGTGGGCGGCACCCAGCCCGACTCCAGATGCAACGTGGCGACGCGGTGATAGTCGCGCTTGAAGAACGCGAGGAAGTTCTGCGCGAGATAGTTCTTATCGAAGTCAGACAACGCGCCGATGATGCCGAAATCCAGCGCAATATAGCGGCCGAAATGCGCCGGATCGAGACTCACCTGAATGTTGCCCGGGTGCATATCGGCGTGAAAAAAGCCGTCGCGGAACACCTGGGTAAAGAAAATCTCGACGCCTTCGCGCGCCAGTTTCGGAATGTCGACGCCCGCCGCGCGCAGCGTCTCGACCTGGCTGATCGGCACGCCGACCATGCGCTCCATCACCAGCACCGTGGGCGTGCAGAACTCCCAATACATTTCCGGCACCAGCAGCAGATCGAGCCCGGCAAAGTTACGCCGCAACTGGCTACCGTTGGCGGCCTCGCGCATCAGGTCGAGTTCGTCGTGCAGATATTTGTCGAATTCGGCGACCACTTCGCGCGGTTTCAGTCGCTTGCCGTCGGCCCACAACCGCTCGGCCCACACGGCGATGTCGCGCAGCAACGCAAGGTCAGAGTCGATCACGGGCAGCATGTTCGGGCGCAGCACCTTAACCGCGACCGCCTTACCCGCGTGCTGGCCGGCCTTCACCTTCGCGAAGTGGACCTGCGCGATCGACGCGCTCGCCACCGGCACACGCTCGAAGTCGTCGAATAACACGTCGACGGGAGCGCCGAGCGACTTCTCGACCAGCCCGATTGCCACCGCCGAATCGAACGGCGGAACCTGGTCCTGAAGCTTCGCCAGTTCGTTGGCGATATCCACTGGCAACAGATCGCGCCGCGTAGACAACACCTGGCCAAACTTGACGAAGATCGGGCCGAGGCTTTCGAGCGCGAGCCGCAAACGCACGCCCGGGGGCGCGTCAAACTTTCGGCCGATGGTGGTGATACGCAGCAGCAAACGCACGCGCCGGTCGTTGACGCGGCTCAGCATCATCTCGTCGAGACCGAACCGGATGACCGTGAAAAAAATCTTGAGGAAACGCAGAAAACGCATAGTAGTGCCCGGTGACTAGCGCGTGCCGCGCGACGTGGCGGCGCCGCCCGGCGCATCTGCGCCGCGGGCTTCGACCTTCTGTTCAAGACGCTCGATGCGTTTTTCCACGCGCGCCAATGCATCGCGCGCGCGGGCCAGTTCGACGTTGAAATCTTCAAGCGCGGTACGCCGCACCAGTTGCGGATTCTCGTCGAGCAGATATTCGGCGGCCGTGTCGAGCAGATTGCGACCGGTGCGTTGCACATGTTCGCCGACCGTTCGCACGACCGACGCAACCCGCCATGCCGGACCGTCGCCGATCAGCTTCGACAGGTCTTCTTCCGGCTCCCAGCGCAAATGCTCGGCGAGCTTCGCGATCACGGTGGCGAACTCGGCGTCGCCCTCTAACTTCACGTGCTTCATCACGGCGGCCTGGCCGCCTTGCACAAAGGCCGGCAACGCGTCCGACGCCACCGAGATGGTCACGTCGTACTGGTGCGTATCGGATTCGGAAACCGCGCCCAGATAGCCGTCCGGCTGTACGAGCAGCGTCAGCACGACCGGTGGACACGACAGCCGGGCAGTCTTGCCCGCATAAGGGACGAGGCGCTCACGAGCCCACGATTCGCGGGCGAGCAGATGATTGACAGCAGCAGCGAAGGGCTTGGCGGCGAGGGTCATCGAAAGTGGCAAGAAAAAACCCGCGCGAACGAGGTGCTCGCGCGGGTTCCTATTGTAACGTCCGTTCGCTTCGCGGCTTGCTCAGCCGAACGGCCAACGTTGGGTATCCGGTCAGGGCAACGCGCGCCACCTGTGCGTTGCCTCGCCGACGGCTCAGTGCTGCGCCACCTGCTGGATGCCCGCAAGCAGCCAGCCTTCGCCAGCGCGGTTCGCCTTCGACAGATTCCAGACCTCGACGAACGGCTCAGCCGCCGCACCCGGCGCTTCTCGAATCAGGCCGGAGAAGCGCACGCTCGCGAAGTATTCGGTCGCGCGTTCTTCGACGCCCAGCAACTCGGCGTTCAGTTGAACCACGTCCGTCTGATTGGATTCCGAACCACGCGAAGCCAGATCGACACGCACTTCGGCGAACATTTCCGGCGTAGTGAATTCGCGGATGTCTTCCACGTTGCCGACGTCCCATGCGGCTTGCAAGCGCACGAAATACACCTTCGCGTTGCGCAGGAACGCCTCGGAATCGAAGCCGGCCGGCACGACGGGCATCGGATTGATGGACGGCGTGGTCAGCGGATTGCCTTGCGGTTCGAGGTACGAGCCCGACGGCGGCGCGCTGTAGCGCGGTTCCATCGGCTTATAGCCGGTGTTGCCCGCATTCAGCGAGGGCGACGCGCCCGCGTAAGCCGGTTGCGCCGAATCGCGCTTGCGGCCCGTAAAGCGGCGGATCAGCCAGATCACGACCATCGCGATCACCGCAAGAATGATGACGTTCGCCATCATGCCGGCGAACGCTTCGCCCATACCAAAGTGCGACAGCAGCGCGGCGATACCGAGACCGGCGGCAAGACCCGCGATCGGCCCGAGCCAGCGCGAACGGTTAGGCGCGGCGGGCGGAGTCGGTGTAGTAGATGGCTGCGCACGCTGCTGCATGGCCTGATTGCTTTGGGAAGGCTGCGACGGCGCCGACTGTTGCTGCTGAACGGTATTCGACTGACGGCCGAGACTACGGCCACCGCCCATGCGGCGCGCTTCCGCATCGAGCGAAGCGAGCGAGCCGGCCATGATCAGACCGACCACCGCGATCAGTCCGATTCTTCTCACCAGCGAGCGCCCAACCTTACGGGGAGATAACACATTTGAATCGGACATTTTCGTACTTTCCTTTAAAAATCGATGGGTTAGGAACCCTAGTATTTGGTCCCCACATGTAAAGCTACCACGCCAGCTGACAAATTGTAATATTTGACGCCGTCGAGACCTGCTTGTTCCATCATTGTTTTTAAAGTTTCCTGATCCGGATGCATACGAATCGATTCCGCGAGGTACTGGTAGCTCTCGGCGTCTTTCGCAAAGCGTTCGCCGAGCCACGGCAACACCTTAAAAGAATAGACGTCGTAGACCTTTTTGAGCGGATCCCACACCTTCGAAAATTCCAGCACCAGCAGACGCCCGGCTGGCTTCAGCACGCGACGCATTTCCGCAAGCGCGACATCCTTGTGCGTCATGTTGCGCAGGCCGAATGCCACGGTCACCACATCGAAGTAGTTGTCCGGGAAGGGAATTTTCTCGGCGTCGCACAGCAGCGCCGGGGTGATCACGCCCTTGTCCAGCAGACGGTCGCGGCCCACGCGCAGCATCGATTCGTTGATGTCGGTATGCCAGACCTCGCCGGTTTCGCCCGCGCGTTTCGCGAAGGCTTTCGACAGATCGCCCGTGCCCCCGGCGATGTCGAGCACCTTGAAGCCCGGCCGCACGTTAGCCTGGGCGATCGTGAACATCTTCCACGCCCGGTGCAATCCGCCCGACATCAGGTCGTTCATCAAGTCGTAGTTGGAGGCGACCGAGTGGAATACGCCCGCCACCTTTTGCGCCTTGTCCTGTTCGTCGACCGATTGAAAGCCGAAGTGGGTTTTGCTCATCGCGCTCGTCCTTTCGCGTATTCTGAAATGTTGCGCCGCGTCAGTGCGGCGTTCGGGGCGAATCGTATCAGTGACAGTGCCCGTGCGCAGCGCCAGTTGGCACCATCGGCGTATCGCGGTCGACACCGGCCGCCTCAAGCCTGGCGAGATAATCGCGCCAGAGTTCGTCCTGCCGCAGGGCCATGTCGTGCAGAAGGTCCCACGAATAGATGCCAGAAGCGTGCCCGTCCGAGAAAGTCGGCTGAACGGCGTAGTTGCCGACGCCTTCGATCATCGTGATCGTCACTTCCCGCTTACCGGTTTGCAAAGTTTCCTGGCCCGGGCCATGGCCCTGCACTTCCGCCGACGGCGAATAAACACGCAGCAGTTCGAACGGCAGCCGATATGATTCGCCGTTCGCATACTGCAATTCGAGTACGCGCGATTTCGAATGCACGACCATTCCGGTCGGTACTGGAGTCTGAGGGGTCAATCCGCTCATGATGAGCCTCGTAAGAAATTGCCGGGCCGCGGCAGTTTTTTCGCCACTTCCGCCACGCGAAGTGTGAAGCGGCGAGTCTGGCCGTGCTCAGCCAAGAGCCTGTTCGATTTCCTGCCGCACCGCTTCGCGCAGCAATGTGGCTTGCGCGCGGCGCGACGACAGCATCGCTTCGGACACCGTGCGCTGGCGCGGCGCCCAGATGGGCAGCGGAAAATGTGCGTCGTTCGAAAAACGCGGAATGACGTGCCAATGCACGTGCGGCACCTGGTTGCCGAGGCTAGCCAGGTTCACCTTGACCGGCTGAAGAATGCGCCGGATCGCGCGTTCGACCGCGTACACGGCCTGCATCACGCGATCGCGATCGCTCGCGGCGAGATCGGAAAATTCGGCAACGTGCTGATTCCAGATCACCCGGCAGAAGCCCGGGTAATCGTGTTCGTCGGCGAGAACGACACGCAGGGTGTCGTCCTGCCACAGCACATCGCCGCCGTCTTCACGACAAAAAACGCAGTCCATCGTCGTCCTCAGGCAAAAATCGTCAGTCGTGCCATTAAACCAGCACGCGCTCGATTCCGCCATTGTTCGCCCGCTGGACGTAGTCCGCCATCCAGTCTTCGCCCAGCACGTGACGCGCCATCTCGACGACGATGTAGTCCGCCTCGGTGCCCGCGTCTTCGTTGTAGCGCGACAGGCCTTGCAGGCAGGACGGGCAGCTCGTCAGGATCTTCACGTCGGTCGCGCCCTTCGGCTGCGGACCGTCGCCGGCCTTCAGCACGGAGCCCTCCGGCGCGCCCGCCGAACCGGCTGACGCATTGGCCGTATTGATCGCGTTCGCGCCGGCCTCGGCGACCAGCGGAATACCGCGCAGCTTGGCCGCACCCTTGCGCATTTCCTCTTCCTTGCGGAAGCGGACCTGCGTCGAGATGTCCGGACGCGTCACCGCCAGGGTGCCGGATTCGCCGCAGCACCGATCGTTCTTCTCGATCTTGTAGCCGTCGTTTTCCGAGCCCATCAGCTGATTGACCAGTTTGACCGGGTCGATCGTCTTGATCGGGGAGTGGCACGGGTCGTGGTACATGTAGCGGACGCCGTTCACGCCTTCGAGCTTGATGCCCTTCTCCAGCAGGAATTCGTGGATGTCGATAATCCGGCAACCCGGGAAAATCTTCTCGAATTCATAACCGGCGAGCTGGTCGTAACACGTGCCGCACGACACCACCACCGTCTTGATGTCGAGGTAGTTCAGCGTATTGGCGACGCGGTGGAACAGCACGCGGTTATCCGTGACGATCTGCTCGGCCTTGTCGAACTGACCCGAGCCGCGCTGTGGATAGCCGCAGCACAGGTAACCCGGCGGCAGCACGGTTTGCACGCCCGCTTCCCACAGCATCGCCTGGGTGGCGAGACCGACTTGCGAGAACAGACGCTCGGAGCCGCAGCCCGGGAAGTAGAACACCGCTTCCGTGTCGGCCGTGGTCGTCTTCGGATTGCGGATGATCGGGACAATCTTGTTGTCTTCGATATCGAGCAATGCGCGCGCGGTTTTCTTCGGCAGATTGCCCGGCATCTTCTTGTTCATGAAGTGGATCACCTGCTGCGTGACCGGCGGCTTGCCGACCGATGCGGGCGGGTGCGCCGTCTGCTTCTTCGTGAACTTCTTCAGCACTTCGTTGCCGAGGCGCTGCGCCTTGTAGCCGACGCCCATCATCGCCGTACGGGCGAGGTTGATGGTCTGCGGATTCGTCGCGTTCAGGAAGAACATGCCCGCCGCGTTGCCCGGGTTGAATTTCTTTTTGCCCATCTTGCGCAGCAGGTTGCGCATGTTCATCGTCACGTCGCCGAAGTCGATCTTCACCGGGCACGGCGTCACGCATTTGTGACAGACGGTGCAGTGATCGGCGACGTCGTTGAACTCGTCCCAGTGCTTGATCGACACGCCGCGGCGCGTCTGCTCTTCGTACAGGAACGCTTCGACCAGCAGCGAGGTCGCGAGAATCTTGTTGCGCGGGCTGTACAGCAGGTTCGCGCGCGGCACGTGCGTCGCGCAGACCGGCTTGCACTTGCCGCAACGCAGACAGTCCTTGATCGACTCGGAAATCGCGCCGATGTCGGACTGCTGCATGATCAGCGATTCATAGCCCATCAGCCCGAAGCTCGGCGTGTAGGCGTTACGCAGATCCGCGCCTTCGAGCAGCTTGCCTGCGTTGAAACGGCCATGCGGATCGACGCGCTGCTTGTACTGGCGGAATTCCGCGATCTCGTCGTCGGTCAGGAATTCGAGCTTGGTGATGCCGATGCCGTGCTCGCCGGAAATCACGCCGTCGAGCGAACGCGCCAGCTTCATGATGCGCGCGACCGCCGTGTGGGCGTCCTGCAGCATCTCGTAGTTGTCGGAGTTGACCGGCAGGTTCGTGTGAACGTTGCCGTCGCCCGCGTGCATGTGCAGCGCGACGAACACACGGCCGCGCAACACCTGCTTGTGGATCGCCTGCGCTTCCTCGAGGATCGGCTTGAATTCGCCGCCATTGAAAATCTGGCGCAATTCGGCGCGGATTTCCTGCTTCCACGACACGCGGATCGTGCGGTCCTGCGTCAGGTCGAACACGCGAGCGTCGGCCTGGGTATCCACGCGATCGGCGAACTTTTCCGCCAGCGCTTCGTAGCCGAGACCGACCAGATAGTGCTGCGCCTCGCGCAACGACAGATCGAGCTTGTCGCGCAGGAATTCCCAGCGCGTACGCACGCGTTTTAGCAGATCGAGCGCTTGCTGGACGCGATCTTCGAGCAGTTCGGCGCTCGGAATTTCGTTCGCGTCGTCGCTCTTGCCGAGCGGCAGCTTGCCGCCCTGGAAGAACGCTTCGAGTGCGTCGACCAGTTGCAGCTTGTTCTTGATCGACAGTTCGATGTTGATCCGCTCGATGCCGTCCGTGTACTCGCCCATGCGGTCGAGCGGGATCACCACGTCTTCGTTGATCTTGAACGCGTTGGTGTGCTTGGCGATCGCGGCCGTGCGGCTGCGGTCGAGCCAGAAGCGCTTGCGCGCCTCGGCATTGACCGCGACGAAGCCTTCGCCGCTCTTGCCG
Organism: Paraburkholderia fungorum; assembly: GCF_900099835.1. Taxonomy (NCBI): domain Bacteria; kingdom Pseudomonadati; phylum Pseudomonadota; class Betaproteobacteria; order Burkholderiales; family Burkholderiaceae; genus Paraburkholderia; species Paraburkholderia fungorum. The sequence continues at coordinate 756,432 of NZ_FNKP01000001.1, read as the reverse complement.
TTAGCCATGCGCACGACTTCCGACGTGGCTTGTGCAACCGCATCCGCGTCGTCGCCAACGATGTCGCCGATCAGCACCATCTTCGGAAACGCGTTGCGCTTGCTCTTGGTCGCGTAGCCGACTGCGCGCAGATAGCGCTCGTCCAGATGCTCCAGACCAGCGAGAATCGCGCCGCCCTGGCGCGACGTCTCGAACAGGTAATCCTTGATTTCGACGATGCTCGGAATCGCTTCGCGCGCCTGGCCGAAGAATTCGAGGCAGACGGTGCGGGTATGCGCAGGCATTTTGTGCAGCACCCAGCGCGCGGACGTGATCAGCCCGTCGCAACCTTCCTTCTGCACACCGGGCAGGCCGGCGAGGAATTTGTCGGTGACGTCCTTGCCGAGGCCTTCCTTGCGGAACACGCGGCCCTTGATGTCGAGCGACTCGGTGCGCATCAGCTTCTCGCCCGGCGCATAGTTGCCGTCGAACCAGTTCAGCTCGAACCGCGCAACTTCGATGTCGTGAATCTTGCCCATGTTGTGGTCGAGGCGCGTGACTTCGAGCCAGTTCCCTTCCGGGTCGACCATCCGCCACCAGGCGAGATTGTCGAGCGCCGTGCCCCACAGCACGGCCTTCTTGCCGCCTGCGTTCATCGCCACATTGCCGCCGACGCAGGACGCATCGAGCGAGGTCGGATCGACCGCGAACACGAAACCGGCCTGCTCGGCCGCTTCGGTCACGCGACGCGTCACGACGCCCGCGCCCGAGAAAATCGTCGCGACTTTGCGGTCGACGCCCGGCAATTCGGTCATTTCGACCGCGCCGAGCTGTTCAAGCTTCTCAGTATTGATGACGGCCGAGAACGGCGTGAGCGGCACCGCACCGCCGGTGTAGCCCGTGCCGCCTCCGCGCGGGATCACGGTCAGACCGAGTTCGAAACACGCCTTGATCATGCCGGCGATTTCAACTTCGGTGTCCGGCGTGAGCACGACGAACGGGTACTCGACGCGCCAATCGGTCGCATCGGTCACGTGCGACACGCGGGACAAACCGTCGAACTTGATGTTGTCTTTTTCGGTGACCTTGCCCAGAACCTTGGTCGCGCGGCGGCGCAGGTCGTAGGTCTTCTGGAACTCGCTCGCGAACTCGTCGACGGCGCGGCGCGCGGCCTGCACCAGCGTTTCGACGCGGGCAGCACGGTCGATACCGGCTTCATCGCCATGCTGGACCAGGTCGGCGCGACGGCGCTTTTCAATCTCCGACAACCGGTGATGCAGCGCTTCGATCAGCATCGCGCGGCGTTTCGGATTGTCGAGCAGGTCGTCCTGCAGATACGGATTGCGGCGCACGACCCAGATATCGCCCAGCACTTCGTACAGCATCCGCGCCGAGCGACCGGTGCGGCGTTCCGCGCGCAATTCGGCCAGCGCGTCCCAGGCATCGTTGCCTAGCAGACGGATGACGATTTCGCGGTCGGAAAACGACGTGTAGTTATAGGGAATTTCGCGCAGACGCGCTTCGGGATCAGCGGCCACCGCAGCGGCGGCACCGTGCGGATCGAAAACTTGAGGTGCGTTCATGTTTGGACGACTCTGTAGGTCAACCGGGCGCGCTCACTGGGAGGCGTCGGATGACAATGCGCGTGGGGCGCAATGCTGGAAATCTTCTTGGGGAGCGAAGCACAACCGACGGCCTGATCGCATCGGTCTCTTCGCGGCGCTCAGATACAGCTACACGATCGTGCGTGGCGGACGAGACGCTCCGCCGCGGGGCAGGACTCACGCGGGACGGGCATCAAGTGGGCGATCTGAGGCTGCCAGTGCATCTTCCGATCCTTATTCCAAAACGGAATTCTACCGCATGATTCCGCCACGCGTTGACGGGTGAAATCGGAGGTGGGACGGGAGTTTGCGCGTTTTTGGAAAGAATCGGGAAAGAATTGGCTGTGTTCGGGCATGCGGAGAATTTATCGACCGGATGGTCGGGTGGGGATTTTGGGGCCGTGTTCGGCTGCGGTTCCGCCTGTTTTCCACGCAGGTTCGAGCCGCTTTCGACACAACCTCGCTGAAGCCCGAACGCAGCCTCAGCGGTACGTAAAAGCAGTCCAGATGCGACGTCGCCCCGGCTTTCCCGCAGACGCCAAAGGCCAGAGCCCGCACCGTTGGCGCTATCATTGACGCTTTCCCGTCTCACAAAGCGCACCGCGCCACCCGCATGGCTTCCCACGACTACCTGAAAAAGACCCTGACCGCGCGCGTCTACGACGTGGCCCGCGAGACCGAACTCGAACATGCGCCGAATCTGTCGGCGCGGCTGCGTAATCCGGTGTATCTGAAGCGCGAGGATAACCAGCCGGTGTTCTCGTTCAAGCTGCGCGGCGCGTACAACAAGATGGCGCATATTCCGGCGGATGCGTTGCAGCGTGGCGTGATTACCGCATCGGCGGGCAATCATGCGCAGGGCGTGGCGTTGTCGGCGGCTCGCATGGGCGTGAAGGCGATCATCGTGGTGCCCACCACCACGCCGCAAGTGAAGGTCGATGCGGTGCGCGCGCATGGCGGCGCAACGGTCGAAGTCGTGCAGTTCGGCGAGTCGTATAGCGACGCCTACGGCCATGCGGTGAAGCTCCAGGAAGAACGCGGCCTGACGTTCGTGCATCCGTTCGATGACCCGTACGTGATTGCAGGCCAAGGCACAGTGGCGATGGAAATTCTAAGCCAGCATCAAGGTCCGATTCACGCGATCTTCGTGCCGATTGGCGGCGGCGGTCTGGCGGCGGGCGTCGCGGCATACGTGAAATCGGTGCGCCCGGAGATCAAGGTGATTGGCGTGCAGACCGACGATTCGTGCGCGATGGCCGCGTCGCTGAAAGCCGGTGAACGCGTCACGCTGAACGAAGTGGGCCTTTTCTCGGACGGCACGGCCGTGAAGCTGGTCGGCGAAGAAACCTTCCGTCTATGCAGCGAATATCTCGACGATGTGCTGCTCGTGAACACCGATGCATTGTGCGCGGCGATCAAGGACGTGTTCCAGGACACGCGCAGCGTGCTTGAACCAGCCGGCTCACTGGCGGTAGCAGGTGCCAAGCAGTACGCGGAAAGAGAAGGCATCGAAAACCAGACGCTGATCGCGATCACGTCCGGCGCGAACATGAACTTCGACCGCATGCGTTTCGTGGCCGAGCGTGCCGAAGTCGGTGAAGCACGCGAAGCCGTGTTCGCGGTGACGATCCCCGAAGAACGCGGCAGCTTCCGGCGCTTCTGCGAGCTGGTCGGCACGCGCAGTGTCACCGAATTCAACTACCGCATCGCGGATGCGAACTCCGCGCATATCTTCGTCGGCGTGCAAACGAAAAACCGCAGTGAGTCCGTGCAGATAGCAGGCGCATTCGAAACGCACGGCTTCGCCACCGTCGACCTCACGTTCGACGAACTGTCGAAGCAGCACATCCGCTACATGGTCGGTGGGCGCTCGCCGTTGGCGCACGACGAACGCCTGTTCCGTTTCGAGTTTCCCGAACGGCCGGGCGCGCTGATGAAATTCCTGTCGTCGATGGCGCCGAACTGGAACATCAGCCTGTTTCATTACCGCAACCAGGGCGCGGACTACAGCTCGATCCTCGTCGGCATCCAGGTGCCGATGACCGAGAACGACGGGTTCGACAAATTCCTTACGACGCTCGGCTATCCGTACTGGGAAGAGACGAAGAACCCGGTTTATCGCCTGTTCCTCGCCTGAACAATCCGAACCGACAGGACTAAAACCCGCAGATGGCTCTCTCGCTCGTCGACAAACTGGTAGTGGCAATCTCGTCGCGCGCGCTGTTCGACTTCGAGGAAGAGAACCGCGTGTACGAGGAAGGCGATCTGCATGCGTACGAAGCGCTGCAGCGCGACCGGCTGACCGTGCCCGCCAAACCGGGCGTCGCGTTTCCGCTGATCCGCAAGCTGTTGGCGTTGAATGCCGGCGGCCACCGCGTCGAAGTGGTGATCCTGTCGCGCAGCGATCCGATCAGCGGACTGCGCGCGTTTCACTCGTGCCGCGAGCACGGTCTCGCGATCGAGCGCGGCGTGTTCACGCGCGGACGCGCACCGTTCGGCTATCTGAAGCCGCTGAACGCGTCGCTGTTTCTGTCCGCGAATCAGGACGATGTGCGCGATGCATTGGCCGCCGGATTCCCGGCCGCGCGCGTGTTGCCCGAATCGGCGAAAATGGCGAGTAAATATCCGGACGAAATCCGGATTGCGTTCGACGGCGACGCGGTGCTGTTTTCCGACGAAGCCGAACGCGTTTTCCAGAAAGACGGCCTGCGAGCATTCGTCGGCCACGAGATTCACAACCGCAATTTGCCGCTCGCGGACGGCCCGTTGAAGCCCTTGCTCGAAGCGCTGCATCGGCTGCAAAAACTCGCGGACGAAGCCGCGCCGATGCATATTCGTACGGCATTGGTCACGGCCCGTTCGGCGCCCGCCCACGAGCGCGCGATCCGCACTTTAATGGCGTGGAACATCGAAATCGACGAAGCGATGTTCCTCGGCGGCCTCGACAAGAGCGCATTTCTGCGCGAGTTCGAGCCCGACTTTTTCTTCGACGACCAAATTGGCCATTGCGAATCGGCCCGCGTCGTGACGGCGACCGGGCACGTGCTGAGTGGCATCGTGAACGCATCATGACACCCGAACAATCACCGCTGGGTAAGGCATCCACTTACACCGAACAATACGACGCGTCGTTGCTGTTCCCGATCGCGCGCAAGAACGCGCGCGAGGCGATCGGCATCGGCGCGCAGTTGCCGTTTTTCGGCACGGACATCTGGAACGCTTACGAGTTGTCGTGGCTGAACGCGCGCGGCAAACCGCAAATCGCGGTCGCCACGTTCTTCGTGCCGGCCGACTCGCCGAATATCGTCGAGTCGAAGTCGTTCAAGCTTTATCTGGGCTCGTTTGCGCAGACGTCGTTCGAATCGATGGATGCGGTGCGCGACACGATCAAGCGCGACGTGTCCGCGTCGTGCGGCGCCACCGTGTCGGTTCATCTGACCGCGCCGTATGAATTCGGCAAGCTGCAAATGGAAGAATTCGAAGGCCTGTCGCTGGATCGGCTGGATCTGGACACCGACGTTTATCACCCGGACGCGTCGCTGCTGAGCGCCGCGCACGATGAATCGCCGGTCGAGGAAACGCTGTTTTCGAATCTGCTGAAATCGAATTGCCCGGTGACGGGTCAGCCCGATTGGGGCACCGTACAGATTCACTACGTGGGTCCGCAAATCGATCACGCGGGCTTGCTGCGCTACATCATCTCGTACCGGAATCACACCGGCTTTCACGAGCAATGCGTCGAGCGGATTTTTATCGACCTGATGAAGGTCTGCAAGCCGGTGAAGCTCGCGGTGTATGCGCGCTATACGCGGCGCGGCGGACTCGACATCAACCCGTTCCGCACGAACTACAACCTGCCGATGCCGGACAACATGCGCCTGGCCCGACAGTAAAGCAGCCCGACTCGCCGCAGAGGTTGCGATCAACCCTGCGGCGAATCAGAAGCCTTAAGCCTTAAGCCTTAAGCCTTAAGCCGCCGGCTTCTTGTAAGCCACGCAATCCACTTCGACGCGGCAGTCGATCACCATCGACGACACCACGCAAGCGCGCGCCGGCGGATTCTCGCCGAAGTACTCGCGGAACACCTTGTTGAACGACGCGAAATCGCGCGGATCGTCCAGCCACACGCCGCAGCGGACCACATGCTCCGCGCCGTAACCGGCTTCCTTCAGGATCGCGAACACGTTCTGGATCGCCTTGTGCGATTGCTCGACGATGCCGCCGTTGATCACTTCGCCGTTTTCCATCGGCGTCTGGCCCGACACGAACAGCCAGCCGTCCGCTTCGACCGCACGCGCAAACGGCATCACCTGACCGCCCGTGCCCTTTCCGCCTTCCACGCCATATCGCTTCATCTTCATGCTCCTTAAAAAGTTGGGCGCGCGTTCGACACCGTCGCTGCGCGCACCGCCATCAATCGGTTGAATAAAATCAGAACGCGCCGCGCGCGTCACCCTTCGACGCCGCGCCGCGCGCCACGAAATGCCCGGCGCGCTCGCCCGTCACTTCGCCGTCGCGATACGACAGCACGCCGTTCACCCACACTGCGTCGATGCCGTCTGCGGCTTGCTGCGGCTTCTCGAACGTCGCCGCGTCGCGCACTTTGGCCGGGTCGAACAACACCAGGTCGGCGTGATAGCCGATGTGGATTTCGCCGCGTTGTGCAAGGCCAAAACGACGCGCCGACAAACCCGTCATCTTGCGCACCGCTTCTTCGAGCGGCAGCAAACCGGCGTCGCGCGCGTAATGGCCGAGCACGCGCGGAAACGCGCCCCACAAACGCGGATGCGGCAACGGATCGTTCGGCAAGCCATCCGAGCCGACCATCGTCGCCGGATGCGAGAGGATGCGCCGCACGTCGTCTTCGGACATGTTGTGGTACACCGCGCCCGCAGGCTGCAGGCGTTTGCCCGCTTCCTGCTGCGTGACGCCCCACTCCGCCGCGATCTCCTTCACGAGCTTGCCCGCCATCTCGGGATGCGGCTCGGACCAGGTAATCGTAATGTCGATATCGCCCGTGACCTGCTTCAGGTCCAGCGTCGACGAACTGCGGTTGTACGGATAGCAGTCGCAACCGATCGGCTGCAGACGCCGCGCGCCTTCGATCGACTTCAGCACTTCCTCGCTGCGCCCCCAGTTCGACGGACCCGCGCACTTCAGATGCGAGATCACCACCGGCACATGCGCGTGACGACCGACGCGGAACGCTTCGTCCATGGCGTCGAGAATCGCGTCGAACTCGGTGCGCATGTGCGTCGTGTACAACGCGCCGGCTGCGGCGAGCGGTTCGGCGAGCGCCATTACTTCTTCGGTCGGCGCAGCGAACGCCGAGCCGTACGCGAGGCCCGAACTCAAACCCAATGCGCCGTTTGCCAACGCCTCTTCGAGCTGCGCGCGCATGCCGTCGATTTCCTGCGGCGTTGCCGCGCGGTCGAGCCGGTCCATCTGGTTATTGCGCAACGCCGTATGACCGATCAGCGCGCCGACATTCACCGCCGGACGCGCTTTATTCACCGCATCGACATAAGCGGCGAAGGTCGGGTACTGGAACGCGTCGCGCTCGCCGAGCAGGTTCATCGGATCGGGCGGATCGCCCTTCAGCGAAACCGGCGACGCGCTGATCCCGCAATTGCCGACGATCACCGTCGTCACGCCCTGGGTGATTTTCGGCAGCATTTGCGGCGAGCGGATCACGTGCGTGTCGTCGTGCGTGTGGACGTCGATAAAGCCCGGCGCCAGCGCGCGGCCATTGGCCTCGATCACTTCTTCGGCGAGCCAGTTCGACAGATTGCCGATCGCGGCGATGCGGCCGTCGCGGATCGCCACGTCGCGCTCGACAGGCGGCGCGCCCGTACCGTCGTACAGTTGCGCGCCGACAATCAGCGTGTCGGCGGCTTCGGGATGCGAATGCATGGATTCAGTCTCCTAACGGTTGTCGATCGCCGCCGCCGCGGTGCGTGTCGAGCGCGTGCTTCATGCGGCGCAGCAATTCGCGGCTCTCGTCGCCCTGGCTGACGGCAAGTTCGGTGACGAGCACATCGAGCGCCATCATCATGGCGTAGCGCGATGACGACGGCTTGTAAATGAAATCGGTTTCGAAGGCGACGATCGGGATCACCCAATCGGCCAGGCGCGCGAGCGGCGACGCCGGCGCGGTCAGTGCAATCACGGTCGCGCCGTAGCTGCGCGCGATCTTGCAGTTCTCGACCATCTCGGGCACGCGCCCGGTGGTGGACAGCGCGATCACCACGCATTCACGCGACACGGTGCTCGCGACCATACGTTGCAGCAAGCCGTCCTGATAGGTCGCGACGGGCCGCCCGAGGCGCACGAGGCGGAAGCGCATTTCGTCGGCGAGCGCGGTCGAACCGCCGCCCATGCCGAACACGTAGATCATTCTGGCTTCGCGCAATGCGGCGGCCGCATCGCCGAGCGGCGCCTGCCGCAGCAATTGATGGTTATGCGCGAGCGCGGTTTGCAGTTCGTCGAATACGCGAGTAGCGATCGGCTCCGGTGCGTCGCTGGGACCGCCCGGTTGCAGGAAGCGCTGACCGACCGCCGCCGCCTGCGCGAGCCGCAGTTTCAACTCGCGCACGTCGCGGCAACCCACGGCTTTGGCAAAGCGCGTGACGGTCGCCACGCTGACTTCCGCCTGCTGTGCCAGCGCACCGATGCTCGCGCGCGACGCGCCGGTGAGGTCGTCGAGGATCAGCGCGGCAACTTTGCGTTCGGCCGAGCGCAGTTCCGGCGCGCATTCGGCGATGCGCGCGACGATGTCGAAAGCCAGCGGTTCGGCGGTTGAGTTCATTGCAGACTGTGGGGTGTCGTGCGAGGCTGGCAAAGAACCTCGCGACGACGGTTGCACCAAACGTGGTACTAAATAACATTTCACCGAACATCGTACTTTCGGTAACATGGTAAAGTCAACTTCGATTCAATTTAACCGGACGATGGAGCTTGGAGACATGAAAGTTACAAACTATCAGGGCGCAACGATTGATCCTTATAGCAAGGGCTTGGGCATCGTTCCGGGCACCAGCATCCAGCTGACGGATGCCGCGCGTCTTGAGTGGAATCTGCTGAACGAGGACGTCAGCCTGCCGGCTGCCGTGCTGTATGCGGATCGGGTGGAACACAACCTGAAATGGATGCAGGCGTTCGTCGCGGAATACGGCGTCAAGCTCGCGCCGCACGGCAAAACCACGATGGCGCCGCAACTGTTTCGCAAGCAGCTTGAAACCGGCGCGTGGGGTATCACGCTGGCCACCGCGCATCAGGTGCGGGCGGCGTATCACGGCGGCGTGTCGCGAATCCTGATGGCTAACCAGCTGGTCGGCCGTCACAACATGATGATGATCGCAGAGTTGCTGAGCGACCACGACTTCGAATTCTTCTGTCTCGTCGATTCGGTCGAAGGCGTCGAACAGTTGGGCGAGTTCTTCACGTCGGTGAAGAAACCGCTGCAGGTGCTGCTCGAACTCGGCGTGCCGGGCGGCCGCACTGGCGTGCGCGACGAAGCGCAGCGCAATGCGGTGCTCGAAGCGATTGCCCGCTATCCCGAGATCCTGAAGCTCGCTGGCGTCGAGTTGTATGAAGGTGTGTTGAAGGAAGAGCACGAAGTGCGCGACTTCCTGCAAAGCGCGGTCGCGATTACGCGCGATCTGGTCGAGCAAGGCCGTTTCGCGCGCACGCCCGCCGTGCTGTCGGGCGCGGGATCAGCGTGGTACGACGTGGTCGCGGAAGAATTCGTGAAGGCGTCGGAGACCGGCAAGGTCGAAATCGTGCTGCGGCCCGGCTGCTATCTGACGCACGACGTCGGCGTGTATCGCAAGGCGCAAACCGATATTTTCGCGCGCAATCCGGTGGCGAAGAAAATGGGCGAAGGCCTGTTGCCCGCGCTGCAGTTGTGGGCGTACGTGCAGTCCATTCCCGAGCCGGATCGCGCGATCATCGGTCTCGGCAAGCGCGACGCCGCTTTCGACGCAGGCATGCCGGAACCGTCGCGTCATTACCGTCCGGGTAACGACGCGCCGCGCGATATCGCATCGAACGAAGGCTGGGAGATTTTCGGCATGATGGATCAGCACGCGTATCTGCGGATTCCCGCGGGCGCCGATCTGAAGGTGGGCGACATGATTGCGTTCGACATCTCGCATCCGTGTCTGACGTTCGACAAGTGGCGTCAGCTGCTGGTGGTCGACCCGGAATATCGGGTGACTGAAGTGATCGAAACGTTCTTCTGATTTTTCGCGGACGGCGCGTCTTGTTGCGGCAACAAGGCGCGCTGTTCGTGGTTCATGGTTCGTGAGATTGCCCGGCGAAGATAGCTGGGCTTCAAACCCAGTTGAACACCGCGAGCAATCAGCAGCACCTCACTCCTCCGCGCCGCGCGCACCCGCCGTCGCCGCCACTTCCCCGATCCTCACCTCGAGCAGCTTCAGCGCGCCCGACAATGCGCCCATCGCATCGTCCGGCAATGCGGTCATCGTGTCGTGCAAAAACGCATTGCGACGCGGCAAGCTGGCTTCAGTCGCCGATTGCCCCGCTTCCGTCAGACGCACGTTGGTCACGCGGTTATCGCGCTCATCCATGCTGCGCACGATCCAGCCCAATCCTTCCAGCGTCTTCAACTGACGCGTCAGCGCGCCGGGATCGACACGCAGGCGCTCGACCAGACGCTTCTGCGACATCTCCTCGCCCGCCTGATCGTGCAGCGCCAGCAGAATGCGCCAGCGCGGCAACGGATGGCCGACGTGCGCCTCGAATGCCGACATGAACGCCCGATAAGTCCTGCCGAATTGCTGCATGACAGCGACGCGATCCTGTTCTTCCATGATGTATCTGTAAAACCGTCAGTCTAAAAAATCAGTCCGCGTGAATCACGGGTTCGAGCTTGCGTTGGAGCTTGATCGGCGGCACGCGGCGGCTTTGCCACACCGACACCACCGCGATGATCGCCGCCATCGCGAGCCCCAGATGAATCGCGGCCACCAGCGATTCGCGCGCGCTTTCGAGCAGCATTGCGCCGTTATGGCCCGCGTGCGTCAACTGGTCGACCAGCGCGGTTTGCGCGCCCTGATTGATCAGGATTTGCGGATCGCCGAGATCGCTGAACCAGTGCGATGCGTTCGCGCTTTCCAGCGCGCTGCGCACGCCGCTCGCGTACATATGGCTGATCAGCGTGCCGGTGAGCGCCGTGCCGATCATGCCGCCAATCATCCGCAGCGACTGCAGCAGCGCCGTGGCGATGCCGAGGTGCTCGCGGCCCGCCGTCTGCTGCGCGAAGATGGTCAGGTTCGGCATCACGAAGCCGAGCCCGAGGCCGCCGAGCACCATGAACGACATCAGCACCCATTGCGACATGGAACGCGTCGCGACCACGATCCCGAGGCACGACAACGCGATCAGCGCAAAGCCGACATACAGCATCAGATTCGGATTACGCACGCGCGACACGATGCGCCCGTTGGCAATGCTGCCGATCGTGATGAACACGACCAGCGGCGTGATCACGAGCCCCGCTTCTTTCGGCGACATGCCGAAGCCGCCCTGGAACAGCAGCGGCGCGTAGAACAGCATCGAGAACATCGTGAAGCCGCCGAGCACGGCGAGCAGAAACAGCGCCGAAAGGCTGCGATTGCGGAACATGTCGACGGGAAGAATCGCGGTTGGGCAGCGTTTTTCCCACTGCCACAGCGCATAGGCCGATACGATGCTCAAGCCGAGCAGCCCGAACGCGATAAGCGTCGAGCCTTGTTTCGGCAGCATCTCGACGAACAGTTGCAGCGAACCAAGCGCGACGGCGATCAGCAACGCGCCGGGCCAATCAAGCCGCATCTTGCCCTTATGCTCGACGTGTCGCAGATGCGGCAGAAAACGCCACACGAAAAACAGCGACAGCAAACCAACCGGCAGATTCACGTAGAAAACCGAGCGCCATCCGTAATACTGCGTGAGAAAACCGCCGAGCGACGGCCCCACGGCATTGGCGATCCCGAACGCCGAACTCATCAGCACCTGCCAGCGCAGACGCACGACCGAATCGGGAAACAGATCGGGAATGCACGCGAACGCGGTGCCGACCAGCATCCCGCCGCCGATGCCCTGCAAGCCGCGCGCAAGCACGAGAAACAGCATGTTGTTGGCGACGCCGCACAGCACCGACGCTGCCGTGAACACGACGATCGACGCGATCACGAACGGTTTGCGCCCGTAGTAATCGCCGAGTCGGCCGAAAATCGGCACGGTAATGACGGAGGTCAGCAGATACGACGTGGCAACCCACGCGTAGAGTTCGAAGCCCCTGAGTTCCGACACGATGGTGGGCAGCGCGGTGCCGACCACGGTCTGATCGAGCGCGACCAGCATCGTGACGAAGGAGATGCCGAGCATCGCCAGCAAGGATTCACGGAACGGTAAGACTTGCCCACTCGAGTGGTGAGCCGCGGTATGGACAGCCATTTTTGATAGAGCAACAGTTGACTCGTCAAATGATCGGGAATCATACCATGCTGCGACGCTCTAAGCGGGACGTGCCACCTGCCTTCGCGGCGGTGGCAATCGACTGAAGAAAGCACATGACATGACGCCAGGGAGGCCCATGCAACCGAGTTCGCTGACCACATCATCGTTATCCGACGAGGATCTCAAAGCGCTAAAACGCGCAAAACATCAACTCGAAAGCCCCGCGCTTGCGATGAAATTGGCGAGCATCGTCGGCGCGCCGATCGAAAAGCTGATGTCGCGTATTCCGGCCTTCGCCAACGCCAAGGTCACCGATGCGACCGAACTGGCGCTGCGCAAATGTTTGTCGATCGCGCTGCGTACGCTGGGTCGCCGCGATGCTACGCCACTCATCGTGCCCGACCGGCCGAGCAATTTGCTGCACAAATTCGCGGTGGCGACCACCGGGGCGGCCGGCGGCGCATTCGGGCTATTCGCGCTGCCCGTCGAATTGCCGGTCACCACCACGCTGATGTTCCGCTCGATCTGCGATATTGCGCGCAGCGAGGGCGAGGATCTGACGTCGATCGAAACGCAGCTGCAATGTCTGACGGTGCTCGGCATGGGCGGCACGTCGAGCGAAGACGACGACGCCGATCTCGGCTACTTCATCATGCGGGGCGCGCTGGCGCAGGCGGTATCGAAGGCGTCTTCGGAGATCGCGACCAAGGGCTTCAGCGCGCACGGCTCGGCGGCCTTGTTGCGGCTGCTGAACGCGATTGCTGCGCGCTTTTCGGTGCAGGTGAGCGAGCAGATCGCCGCCAAGTCGATTCCGGCGATCGGCGCGGTGCTCGGCGCGATGGTCAACACGGTTTTCATCGACCACTTCCAGCAGGTTGCGCACGGACACTTCACCGTGCGACGGCTGGAACGGCAATATGGCCAGCCCACCATCGAGGCCGTCTATCAGACGCTGGACGTCACGCTCGACGGTTGAGTGGCGGCGTTGGTGGGGTTGGTGGCCTTCATGGCGCGGCTCGTCGCGCGTCGCACGAAAGCAGCCGCGTGATCGAGCGCGCGGTTCGCCTCCGGGATGAACGGCGCGAACATCGGCCACACATGCGGCATTTTCTTCCACACCTCAAGCTCGCAATCGACACCCGCCGCGCGTGCGTTATCGGCGACACGCTGCGAGTCGTCGAGCAGCACTTCCGTGCTACCCGCCATCAGGAAAAGCGGCGGCAAGCCGTGCAGGTCAGCGTAGAGGGGCGAAGCGTAGGGGTCCGCGGGCGAAGCATCACCGAGATAAACCTCCGTGGCACGTTTGATCGCGGCACCGCAGAACATGGGATCGACGCTGTCATTGGTGCTGAGGCTGGCGCCGGTCGCGGCGAGATCGGTCCACGGCGAGAACAGCAAGCCGCCGGCCGGCAGCGGATCACCTGCGTCTCTTAGCGCGACCAACGCGGCGAGCGCGAGACCGCCGCCGGCCGAATCACCGGCAATCACGATCGACTCGGGCGCGATGCCGTCGGCGAGCAGTCGACGATAGGCGGCGGTCGCATCATTGAGTGCCGCTGGGAAACGATGCTCGGGCGCAAGCCGGTATTCGAGGGAAAAGATCGACGCATGCGCACGCGTCGCCAGTCCGAACACTATCGAGCGATGCGTACGCGGTGAACAGAAGTAATAGCCGCCGCCGTGACAGTACAGCACGGTCGGGCCGGCCTCGGGTGACGTCGCGTTAGTTGCGGGTTCGAGCCACTCGCCGCGCAAAGGCATGTCGTTCGCGCCATATAGCTCGCGCAACCGCCAGTCTCGAGGCACGCGCGGCGACCAGACGCGCTTCGCCGTCAACGCACGCGCCCGCTCGACGTTGATGCGCGGCTTGAGCGTTTCCGGTCGGAACTGCCGACGCAAATACCAGCATGCGAGTGCACTTTGCCAACTCATCGGGACAGGCTCCTTCTGTAGGGTCCCGTCATGGTACGTGTGTTCCAGGCCGCGTCGATCGACGGCGGGTTCTAATCTCAAAAATGTTCGCCCGCCTTGGATTCGGCTACGCCGACGTTCAGTTTGCGGGCAACACCTGTCCGCGGATTTCACCCATCGGGTTCTGCGCGGTGTGCACGTTGAAGTACCACTGCCCGGCCATCAGATCGGTAACCTGCTGCTCGGTGAGCGCCGTTGATCCCTTGATCGGACTGGCAAGCGCGCCTTTGTCGATCGGCACCTGGACCTTCGCGTTCTGGCCGACTGGCGCCGGACCGTGAAAGTGGGCGGCGGTGGCCGGACCGCTCAATCCTTCATAAGTGACGGTCCATTGCAGCGATTTCGTCGATGTATCGAACGTGGCGTTCAGCATGCCGTGCCCGTGGCTGACGCGCGGCGGCACTTCGCTTGACGGTTCGAGATCGGCCTTCAGGGCCACGGTATCAGCGAAGGCGACGCCGGACGCCAACGCCCACAACACCACAGCCAGATTCAGTTTTCGCAGCGTAAGCATGGTCTTCTCCAGACTTTTGATGCATCGCCGCACCGACTTTTCGGCCGCGTGCGAAGCCACCACATACTAGTGCAAAAGCTTTGCGGATGTTCAGAAAGGGACCATGGAAGGTTGACCATTGGGACGCGGGATATAGCGGGCGCGAGTGTTCTTTTTGCGCGGGTTGTGCCTGGCGAAGCGCTGGACTTGCAGTTGTCCGTGCCGGTCAGCGATACGTTGACTTACGACGACGTTGGCGCTTGTGGCTATCAATCTGGTCAAAGATTTTGATAGAACCAAGGCCTACGAGCTACGTATTTAAACGCGTCTGCCAACAGAAATAGATCTGGTTGAGTGACGTCAAATCAGCCCAAACACATTGTTTGACTGCAGAATCCAATGACGACGATCGACGCGGCATTGCCGTTTTAATCGATTTCCTCAAACAGTTAATTGCGGATTTTGTAGTGAATCAACCGGGCTATCCCGGTTATGCTTCGGCCTGCGAGAAGTGACTCCTTCATCGAGGGAAGTCTCCAAATCTTTAACGCGGCTTCGGCCGCGTTTTTTTTCGCCTTACAGTTTTACTTTTTTCGGGCGACGTGCGCGTCTATCTAGCAATCGCGCTCGAAACACGCCAGTAGTCGCCCCCTCCTCGTGCAACAAAAACCTACGCGAGCAATGCCGCCTGCTGCTCGATGCCATCCAGCATCGCATTGCATTTGCGGATCAACGCCAGCCCGTCGCTGCGCACCTGCTCTGTAGGGTTGACGGCAATGTCGCGACGATATCCGTCAATTGCATTGAGCAATGGCGGATATTGCAACACGCTGGCAGCCCCCGCCACACGATGAAGCCACTCGCGCAAAAGGTGAATCTCGACGATCTCGAGCAACGGCGACAGCGACTGTATATCCTCCCTCACGGACGAAACAAACGCGTCAAGCAACGCCTTGACGGTCGATTCGCTGCCCCACAATTGCGTCATATGGCTAAGGTCCACGGGGACAAACGGCTCGGCTTCGCCATAAGCAACCGGCCTGACAGGTTCCGACGCCGCGACGGCCTCCGCAGGCGCGATTTGTCTGGCGCTATCGGTGCCGAACCAGCGACTCAGATAATCGCGTAACGTGGCGAGCCGGGTCGGTTTGATAAGGCAGTCGTCCATTCCTGCCTCCCTACAGAGATTCAGGTCTTCAGGCGCGGTGTTCGCCGTGATGCCCAGAATCGGCAGACGATGCGCGCCTGCCCGCTCCCCTTCGCGAATCCGCCTCGTCAGCTCATAGCCAGACATGTTCGGCATATGGCAATCCGTGATCAGACATCCGTAGCTCGCGTGCTCCAATGCGGCCAATGCTTCTACGCCGTCGTTTGTCAGGTCGCAAGCAAAACCGAGCAACGCCAGTTGGTGACGGATCAACTCCTGATTAACCGGGTGATCTTCCGCGACGAGAATCAGCCGACCGCTGGCGATGGCCTGTTCACGGTCCGGCGGCGTCGTGACACCTTCCGGCGTGCGCGAAACGCTCGCCAAACGCGGCGCAATAGACGGCAGCCCGGTCATAGCGGCGGCGCACGCGGCACCGAGGCCGCGCCACGAAATCGGATTAATGCTGACACGCACCCTATTGTCGAGAATGCGATAACCGGACGGCTTCGGTTTCTCGGTCAGGCAAATAACACGTGTACCCAAGCCGACGTTCGCGGGCAACGTCACGTCTTCACTGACGAACAGCAAATCGATTTCTGACAAGGCAGCGCGATCGCGCAATTCACCAGCGTCGGGCGTCAAACTGTGCAACTGAAGTCCGAGCGCATGCCCGAAGTTCATCAGCGCCAGGCCGACATGCGAGTCGTTGGTCAGCACGACTCCACGCTTTCCGCGCAAACCGCTCACGTGGTAGCGCTGCGCTTCTACGGGCATGGTCAGCCGCACGATCATGCGAGTGCCCTTGCCGACTTCGCTGCGTAGCGTGAGCGTGCCGCTCATCAGATCGATCAGCTTGCGGCAGATTGTCAAACCAAGACCCGTACCACCAAAGCGGCGTGTAGTGGACGATTCCGCCTGGACGAACGGCTCGAACAGACTCGCCTGAACTTCCGACGCGATGCCGATGCCGGTGTCCTCAACGATCATTTCGAGCGTCTGGGCATCGCCGTTCTGAGCAACAACCGACACCGCCACTTCAACTTCGCCCTGTGGCGTGAACTTGATTGCGTTGCCGAGCAGGTTAAACAGAATCTGCCGAAGACGAACGCTGTCGCCGCGCAACACCGCCGCGACTTCCGACGCGATGCCCACTCGCACCTTCAGCCCCTTCTCATGCGCGCGGCCCGCGAGGAGACCGACAGCATTGTCGACCAGTTCACGTATGTCGATCGGCTCGGCTTCGAGCGTCAGCCGGCCCGCGTCGATTTTCGAGTAATCGAGCAAGTCGTCGAGTATCTGCAACAAAGCGCCCGCCGACTCGTGGATCATGCCCAGCATTTCGCCCTGATCCGTATTCAGCGGCGTGCGTTCCAGCACTTCGACAAGACCCAGAACGCCGTTCATCGGCGTACGGATTTCGTGACTCATCATGGCGAAAAAATCGTCTTTGGCGCGTGATGCCGCTTCCGCCACGTCACGCGCTCGTGCAAGCTCCTCGGAACGGGCCCGCTCCACGCTCGCATCCACCCAGTAGCCGCTCCATACGACGCGACCATCCGCCTCGCGACGCGGAACCAGTTCGGCGCGCACCCACCTGGGCGAAAGCTCGCCATTGAGACGAAACTCCATATGCACAGGCGTTTCGCCGCTAGCTGAACGCTCCAACTCAGCCAGCACGAATGGCCGGTCCTGCTCAGATACCCGATGGAAATCGACAAGATCGCGGCTGGTTGACGGCGCGTCTTCGCCGAACGGCGTAGTCTGGACTTCGCCACTGCTGCCCGACAGAAGTCGCGTGTCGCCACTGATAAACGGAAACGAATACACACCGTCCAACGTGCGCTGCATCTGGAACACCACGGCAGGCAATGAGCGAGTCACGTCGAAAAGACGCCGTTCGGTTTCACGCGCGAGCATTTCGGTGCGCCGGATATTGGTGATGTCGATCATGGTTCCGAGGATGTACGCCGGTTTGCCGTCACTACCGTTGCACACGCTGGTCCAGAACAGACCGTGCCGTGACTCCCCCTCCCGTGTCTCGAATTGCAATTCCACCTGCGCGATGTAGCCGCCTTTCAGTATGTCGCGCGTTACGTCGTCCAGAACGCGGCTGTTAGCTTCGCCCCAAGTCAGCACCTCCTGCGAGGTGCGTCCCATCACTTCCTCGCGGCTCATTCCGCACGCTTCCTCGTAGGCCCGGTTGATCGCCATGTAGCGTCCATCCAGCCCCTTTGCAACGAGCGGATACGGCACGGTCTCCATCATGGTTTCCTGGAAGTTGAGCTGCAGTGCGAGCTCGCGTTCGGTTTCCTTGCGAAGCCGGACTTCACGTTGCAACAACAAATATGCGCGCAACGTAACCAGCAACGCCACGCCGATACCGATCAGCACCGGCAGCAGCCGCACTGCTGTCACGCTCCAGATTCCATTGTCCGGCGCAGGGGCCGTCACCCATTTCTGGCGGATGCGCTGCTTTTCCGAAGCCGGCATGGCTTGCAACGCGCGATCGATCAGTCCCGCAAGCGGAGCCAGATCGGAGCGCACGGCGAAATCGAGCGAATCGAACTCGTCGATCGTGCCAAGTATCTTGAGCACATTGGCATAACGCGTTCTGAGGAGAGGGTCGACCGCGGCCACATTTCCCACCACCACATCCGCTTCACCGGACTTGAGCATTCGCAGCGCGTCGTCGAGACTTGGCGCGACGACGATGTGGTCGGCCGGAATAGCTTCGAGCGCCAGCGAACCCGAACCGGCGACATGCGATGGAATAACGACCCGGCGCGATGCGAAATCCTCCAGCGACCGCGCGGCCGGTTCCCCCGCGCGCCCAACGATCACCATCGGATAGCTTTCGTACACCTGCGTATGCTCCGCATTCTTGAGATGCGGGCCGTTGTTGGACGCAGTGGCGAGAATGGCGAGGTCGCCGCGCTGAAAGGCGTCGATCGTGGAGGCCCAGTCGGACGTGCGCGCGCGGTTGAACGCCACGCCGAGGCTCCGGCTCAGATACGCCAGATAGTCGGCGGCGATGCCAGCGGGACGGCCCATCTCGTCGACATAGCTGAACGGCGGTCCGTTACTGTCGAAGCCGACTTTCAATGGCGGCAGCGAGCGAAGCCACGCTTTTTCCTGCAAGCTCAGATCGAGGCGAGGAGTGCCGGTTTCCGGCTCCGAGTCGAAATTGCCGGACAACCAGCGCAAGCGGATCGCAGCGCTGTCGGCAGGGTTCATCGACGCAAGCGCCTGGTTCAGTTGATCTCGCAGCAACGTGTTGCCGCGCGGCACGCCAAAGCGTAAGTCGGACGTTCGGCCCGCTTCTTCGAACGCAACCCGCAGATCTCGGAATTCCTCAGTACCCAATTCGTACTGGACGACCGGCGTAAAACCGAGATAAGCGTCGGCGCCGCCACGGACTACTGCGGCGAGCGCCGCGCGCGTGGAGGCAAACGTGTCGATCTCCGCGCGCGGAAAGCCGTCGCGGATCGAACGTTCAAGAGCAAAACCTCGCTCGACGGCAATGCGCGCTTCGGCGAGCTGAGCTACGCCGGCGTACTGCTCGCCATTCCTGCGCACAACCGCCGAGACCGTCGAGTGGAAATAAGGCGCAGTGAAGTTGATGCAACGTTCGCGCTCGGGAGTGCGGGCAAGGCTCATCACGATGTCGACTCGACCGGCGCAGGCAGCCGCAAATAGTTGCGGCATATCCGCAAACGTCCTGGTTTCGATAACGACGTTTTGTCCGACCAGCGCGCGCAAATAGTCACCGCTGACGCCACTGAGCCGATTGTCCTGCAACACGTCGAACGGCATCCACCCGCCGGCGAGTACACCGACAGTCAATTTTTCAGGAAAAGCGTGGACGGCTGGAGAACTTGGTTGAACCCCAGGTGTCTGCGCGGCAGACGTCATTTGCACGGCCAGCAATAAGGGCGCCGCGAGCAGACACAACGCCGTGCGTTTGAGCGCTGGCATCAAAGCGATACGCTGGAGAAAACGGCGAATGAACAGAACATTTGTCACCGGGATCAACTCACGCGATATCCCCCTGACCATCCGCAAGCGCGACGCGTGACGAATCGGAGCTTTCTTTCAGGAAGGGAAACAGGACCCCGGCGACGATGCCAGCCGCCAATGGTGCAGCCCAGAACAGCCACAGTTGGTCCAGCGCCCAATTGCCGACAAACAGCGCCTGAGCCGTGGAGCGGGCGGGATTAATCGAACCGTTGGTAACCGGAATCGATACCAGATAAGCAAGCGTCAAGCACGCGCCGACGACCAGCGGAGCAATCGACGCCAGCTTTTCACGGCCAACAATCGACAGGCTCGCAATGACAAACGCGAAAGACAGCACAAATTCGACGACCAACGCCGAATGCATTGGATAGTCGGCAGGAGAATGTTCGCCAAAACCGTTAGCCGCGAATTCGCTCGCACCTAAATCGAAACCTGGGCGCCCGTTCGCGATGTAGAGGAGTAACGCAGCAGCCGCAATCGCGCCGAGAGTTTGCGCGACGATATAGGGCAGCAGATCCTTAACGGGAAAACGTTGTGCAACAGTAAAACCGACGGTGACAGCAGGATTGAAATGCGCGCCCGAGGTCTTTCCGAACGCATAACTGGCCGTGATAAATGCGAGACCAAATGCTAGCGACATCTCCAGTCCGCCATAGCCCTGCAAAACTGCACGGGTGTCCAGCACGGAACTGCCACAGCCGACGAACACGATCCACGCAGTCCCGATTCCTTCGCCACACAAACGCTTACCTAACGCAACCATCGCCCCTCCCATTTTCTGTGTACGAGGCAGACGGCGCCGCACAATTGCACTAAGGCATCCACCCTGAATATTCTCGCGCTCTATCACTCAGGATCGCAGAACACCTTTGCCATCCGGCAATCGAGCAATGCAGTCTCAATGAATTCAGAATTATCGAAGGGGAACCTCGACGTACCAATGGGAAAACTCTTAAATTCCTTCGTCATCAGAACGATTTTCGGACAGCGCACCACCTGCCCTCTGTCAGGCCAGGCCGATTTGCCGGGCGTATTCGATCAGTTCAGAGTCTGTTTCCAATCCGAGCTTGCGCATTGCACTGCGCTTTTGCGTACTAATAGTCTTGCCGCTACGCTGCAAACGCGCCGCAATCCTGCTCACCGCCATGCCCTGCACGTAGAGCTGGAACACCTCCCACTCACGTGCGCTGAGCACGCCGGCGCGGAGCTGTGGCTCCGGATCAGCGCTCCCGATCGCGATACTCGCTTGCTCCGACAGATAAATCTCACCGGCAACGACGGCCTCGATCGCGTCGATCAAAGCCGACACGGCGTCACGCTTACTGACGATTCCAGTCACACCTATGTTCAGCAGGCCGCCGAGCATAGGCGGATGACAATTCATGGTCAGCACAATGACGTTAGGACGCGGCCCGCCTCGCAACACGCGGCGCAGGAACGACACCGAGTTGCTCGCGCCGTCGATTCCCGGCATGCCGATATCCGAGACGACAACGTCGCACGGGTGAGCATCCAGCAGTACCGCCAGACCATGCGTGTCGGATGCCTCACCGACGACCTCGATATTCGGGTTGTCCTGCAGCAGGTACCGGATGCCGGCACGAACGCAGTGATGATCGTCGGCCACGGCGACGCGTATCTTGTGTGTCATTTTTAGCTGTCTTTTCGATTGTCATGCCCAGCACGCGACGTGCTTCCCCGGGCAATGCCAATACTTTTTATATTCGACGCGCCACGCATGCGACGCGTCGCCGGTTCGTCAACGACCTGGCGCTTGCGCGTCGGACACCACGCCGTGCTCGACGGCGAAACGGAACAACTCCGCGTCGCTCTGTAATGACAACTTGCGCATTGCCGCGCATTTCTGTGCACTAATCGTTTTGACGCTGCGCCCGAGACGCCCGGCGATCTCGCTGACGCCAAACCCTGATGCGTATTGTGTGAACACCTCGAGCTCGCGGCGCGACAACATGGTATGGACGAAATCGAGTCGCTGGGTCACGTTGGCGTCGGCAATCTGCGCACGAATTGCGGGGCCGATATAGCATTCGCGGGCCATTGCCATGACGATTGCCACGTGGATCAGATCGATCCGGTCGCGCTTGCTCACCAAACCGTCGACGCCGAGAGAAATCACTTTTTGCAGCGCAGTCGCCTCGGTCTCCATGGTGAGGATGACGAGCGCGACCTTCGGATAACGCGTCTTGAATTGCCTGATGGCCTCCAGCCCGTGACTTTCCGACGAACCCGGCATGTAGAGGTCCATGAGCACCAGATCGCAGGGGTTGCGTTCGATCTCCGTGAAGAGGTCGGTGGTGTCTGCTGCGCGGCCGACAACCTCGATGTCCGGGTAGCCGTTCATCAGATTGTTGATCGCCAGCAGAACCAATGGATGGTCGTCAGCGATGATCGCCCGAACGGGTTTGCCTGTCTCTGTGGTGTCGCTCATCATTTCTTCTTCTCCCTGCCTGACTTTTCCAGGCTATCCGGCACGACCAGTTCCACCTCCATGGTCAGATATTTTTCCGGCGATAAATATCGGATCGATCCGAAACGGGAGCGAATAATTCTGAATGACAAATTACTTAGATATGCGATTCAAATATAGAAAATCTCTTTCGCCAGCTTATTACGTGGATTATTCGAACACCCATTTATTTTTTATGCCGGAAAGTGCAAATCCGATTAAGCGTCAGATTGCATCACAGGCTCGCGCCGCTTGTGCCTCACGCGCCCGGATCGCGCGCGGAAAAATGGGCAACGCGAGCAACGCACAGGCGCTGGCCACCGCCCAAACCATCGGCCACGATCCAATCGACAACAGCGGCGGGATCGCCAGCGGAGTCAGAAACAACGTGAGAAAAACACACGTGTTGCCAATTGCCAGCGCCGTGCCCGCGCGACTCGTGCCGGCCAGCGTCGCGAGTTCGGTGAAGGCGACGCCGTGCCACGCCGACGCGCTCACGCCCCCCAGCACGATCAGCACCGCGAGCAGCGCGGTCATCGTGATGTGATGCATGCCCACGACGCCGGTCACGAGAGCTAACACGGCGAACAGGACGGCCGTCAGCAGGCTGCACGCGCGCATATATGCCCGTCGATTGCGGCGCCGGTCAGTCCAGCCGCCGCTCCAGACTCGCGCGATCGCCGCGCCCGTCTGCACGGCCGCCATCGTCACGCTGATCGCCAGCACGCCGGCCCGGCTGAAGTCGTGCAGGAACACTGTCCCGAAAGTGAGCACGGCAAGTTGCGGCACGCACAACGCGCCCGCGCCGAGCGCGACGCGCCAGATGCCGATATCGCGCAACGGCGAGACCTGCTTCGGCATAGCCGCCGATACAGTCGCGCCTTGCGCCGCAAGTGAGCGGATCGCGTCGTCCGAATCGACGTGCGACGGTTCATGCAACCAGCGCCACGCAAACGCCGCTGTGATCGCGCACGCAAGCGCCAGCGCGCCATAAGCGCTCGCAAAGCCGAATCTCGACGCAAGCGCCGGCAGCACCAGTGCGCCCAGTCCGCCGCCCGCAGGCACTGCCGTCTGCCGGATGCTCATCGCGAGCCCGCGCTCCCCCTCGCGAAACCACGCCATCACAGCCCGGCCGCTGGATCCGTTGACACTGCCGCCGAGCAGGCCGACCAGCAGAAGTCCCAGCGCAAGCACCGTCACACTCGGCACATGCGCGTCGCCCGGCACCACGAACAGTGCGAGGCCGACAAGCGCGGCAGCGGTCGACAGCAGCCCGAGCAGCAGCACCCGACGGTCGCCCCAGCGATCGGTCAGCAACCCCCAAGGCAACTCGCTGACCGAAATACCGAGACCGAGCATGCCGAGCACGAGCCCTAAACCGCCATTGTCCAGGTGATAGCCCGCGCGCAGAAAAACCGCCGTCGTTGGAATTCCCGAAAATGCCGCCGAAAAACTCGCGTTCGCGGCAAAGCCGACCC
The DNA here is from genome assembly GCF_900099835.1 of Paraburkholderia fungorum. Lineage (NCBI taxonomy): Bacteria > Pseudomonadati > Pseudomonadota > Betaproteobacteria > Burkholderiales > Burkholderiaceae > Paraburkholderia > Paraburkholderia fungorum. Next base: position 732,809 of record NZ_FNKP01000001.1, on the reverse strand, counting down.
CGAGCACCTTCCATCGATGCGCCGCCGAACGCTTTTGTGCAGCCACCGCAATCGCCATTGCCTCATTTCCCATGACTCGCTCCAATTGCAAAGATTCTGGAGGTATCCTACGGTTGGGCATTCCATCGGAAAAGCCGGAAATATAGATAACATCCATCGGATATACCGAATCATGAATCAACGCGGATTCGACTTCACACAGTTGCGGACCTTCGTCGCCGTCGCCGAATCGGGCAGCGTTTCAGCGGGCGCGGAGCGTGTTTTTCTGTCGCAATCGTCGGTGAGCGAGCAGCTGAAAAAACTTGAAGAACGCGCGGGCCAGCCGTTGTTCGTGCGCAGCAAACAGGGCGTGTGCGCGACGCCCGCTGGCAACCGCCTGCTCGACCACGCGCGGCGCATTCTCGCGATGAGCGAAGCGGCGTTCGAAGACCTGCAAGGCCGTTCGCTCGACGGCGAGTTGCGCATCGCGATCACCGACTATTACCGTCCGCACGACATCGCACGGATTCTGAAAACGTTTTCCGAACAGCATCCGCGATTGAAGCTGCATGTCACGGTGATGCCGAGCGCGTCCATCGACAGCAGTGCGGCCGACGACGCGTGGTTCGACATCGGCCTTTCATTGCGGCTCGGCACCGGCAAGCCGCGCGCCGCTGGCCGGCGCAGCGGTGCGCAAAGCACCGTGGTGCGGCGCGAGAAACTGCTATGGGTCAGCGCCGCCGACACCTCGTCGGGTCCCCCCACGCCCTATCCTCTGGTCTTGCTGCCGTCGACGTGTCAGTTGCAGCGCTTTGTCGTCAAACTGCTCGACGAACACAAAGTGCCCTACGTGGTGTCACATTCCGCGTCCGGCGTCGCGGGTTTGCAACTGGCGTTGAAGGCTGGACTCGGCATTTCCTGCCTGAACGAATCGTCGATTGGCGGCGGCGTGGTCGCGTGTCCTTCGAGCATCGGACTGCCCGCATTGCCGGCGGTCGAGTTTCATTTGCTGCCAGGGCGAATCGGCGAAAGCGAACTTGTCAGCAATGCGCGAACCGCGTTAATGCAATTGTTTGCCTGAGCATCCAATGATCCATATCAGTTGGTGCGCAATGGCGAGTTGAAAGCGCGCAAATCACCTCCTATGATTGTTGCGGCACACAATCAACCGGCCTTTGTTTTGCTGTTGACGCACCGCATAAATTGCTGCAACCTGACACTCGCTGCCGGACGTTTCAGATTCGTTTCAAGCGTTATTCGCCGCAGCCCGAAAGCCGCCGCCCCTCGGCGCATTCAGGCAGATCATTGTGTTTGAAAATGCAATTGCATCGCCGTACTAAAGTCGCACCCAAAGTCGAAGCTAAAGCGCACCAGAAATAGCTGTCTCGACATAGTGCCGTCACAGTTCATGCATTAACACTTCGCGTTCCGGAATAAGTCCGTTCTGATTCGCTGTTATGCAGTTGCTATAAAAGACCGACAGCCCGACATACATTCGCCCGCGAGATTTCTGAGTGAATCCGCGCGCGAATGCGTGAGAATCAAATCGATAAAAAAGAACGTTCCCCAACGAGGCCTGGCGTGCAGCGTAGAACTATCGGATCTTCGGTTTTGCTCGTGCTTTACGTCATGTGGAGCGGCGCGGCATTGGCGGCCACGGACGCCTCCGGCGCGATGCCCTCGGCAATGGACGAGCGCATTCGTGCGTGCACGTCGTGTCACGGGGTGCAAGGCCAGGGGCTGAACAACGACTACTTCCCGCGCATTGCCGGCAAACCAGCCGACTATCTGTTCAATCAGCTCAGCGCGTTTCGTGACGGCGGCCGGACTTATCCGCCGATGGGCTACCTGCTCGCCTTCCTGCCCGACGACTATCTACGCAAGATCAGCCAGTATTTCGCCGATCTGCAACCGCCGTATCCCGCTCCCGATAACAGCGACGTTCCGGCAGCCACGCTCGCCGCTGGCGAGCGGCTCGTCATGCACGGCGACCCGGCGCGCAAGATCCCGGCGTGTATCGCTTGTCACGGCGCGCGGATGACAGGCACGCAGCCCGGCATTCCCGGCCTGCTCGGCTTGCACGCGAGCTATATCGCCGGACAGATGGGCACCTGGCGCTCGGGCACGCGTCACGCGCTCGCACCCGACTGCATGCATTCGATCGCGGTCAAGCTGAGCGACAAGGACATCACCGCCGTGTCGAGCTGGCTCGCGCGCCAGCCGCGTCCGGACGACCCGCGTCCCGCAGCGTCGGCCGCTGGGCCGCTGCCTCTTGCATGCGGGAGTCAACCGCAATGAAGCCGACATTTCGCCTGCTGATGGCCGGTTTGATCCTGGGCGGCGGCGCCATGCTTCTGCATTCGCTGCCTGCGCCGTTTTTAGCCCAAAGTCACGCTGCCGAAGCCGCCTCGGCAACACCCGCTGCCGCGTCGGGCGTGCAGGCCGACACCCGTCCCGAAATCGTCAAACGCGGCGAATATCTGGCGCGCGCGGGTGACTGCATCGCCTGCCACACCGCGCCGCGCGGCAGGCTGTTCGCGGGCGGTCTCGCGATGGAAACGCCGTTCGGCACGCTGTATTCGCCGAACATCACGCCGGACGTGCAATACGGCATCGGCTCGTGGAGCCAGGAAGCGTTCTTCAAGATGATGCGCACCGGCCGCAAACCGAACGGCGAGCTGATCTACCCGGCCATGCCGATCGCGCAATACACGAAGGTCACGCGCGAAGACTCGGACGCGATCTTCGCTTTCCTGAAGACCGTCGAGCCAGTGCGTGAGGCCAACCGCAAGCACACGCTGCGCTTCCCGTACAACCAGCGCGACCTGCTATACGGCTGGCGCACGCTGTATTTCCGCGAGGGCGAATTCAAGCCGGATCCGAACAAATCGGTCGAATGGAATCGCGGGGCGTATCTGGTCGAAGGGCTCGGACACTGCACGATGTGTCACACGAAAATCAACATGCTCGGCGGCTCGTCCAAGCGCGATCAGTTCGCGGGCGGTCTGATTCCGGTGCAGAACTGGTACGCGCCGTCGCTCACGTCGAATAAGGACGGCGGTCTCGGCGACTGGAGCATCAAGGACATCGTCGACCTGTTGCAGGCGGGCATTTCCGATCGCGGCGCGGTGTACGGCCCGATGGCCGAAGTCACCTATCACAGCCTGCAATACCTGACCGACGAAGACATCCGCGCGATGGCGATCTATCTGAAAAGCCTGCCGGACAACAGCGGTCGCAAGTCGGGGCCGAGCGCGCCGACCAATACCAACGTGTTCGCGCTCGGCGCAAAAATTTACGCCGACAAATGCGCGCTCTGCCACGGCGCAAACGGCGAAGGACATCTGCAGCATTACCCGCCGCTCGCGGGTAATCAGTCGATTGAAATGGACTCGGCGGTCAATCCGATCCGTATCGTGCTGAACGGCGGATTCCCGCCCGGCACGATGCGCAATCCCGAACCGTACGGCATGCCGCCGTTCGCGCAGGAACTGAACGACACCGAAGCGGCTGCGGTGGTCACGTACATCCGCACCGCGTGGGGCAATCATGGCCAGCCGGTGGACGCGCGCCAGGTCAACGAATTGCGCAACGCGCCGCTGCATTGAGTCACGCGTACCGAACCGCTGAACCGCTGCTCTGGAGAACCAACCGACATGAGACCGAACGACACCCCCGGCGCGCCGCCCACCGATGACGAAGTGGAACGCGTCGTCGCGTCCGGCCCGCATGGCGCGATTGCCGTCGCCGGGGTCGCGACGGTGATCGTCATGGCGATCTGGTTCGCCTTCTACTTCTTCGCGTTTCTGCCGCGCGGCGTAATCCACTGACCATGTCGACCGAATCGAATCATCAACCGGATAGCGGCCACTCGGTCGCACTACGCGCCGAACGGCGCTGGGCGATTTTCGCGGTCGGGCTGATCGTGCTGATGCTGGCCGTGATCGTCTTTTCCGGCCTGCATTGGGCGATGATGCCTCCGTCGCGTGTCGAGACGATCGACCCGTCGCGGCTGCAACTGTCCGGCGAATTCGTCGAAGACAACCTGGGCAGCGCGGTGCAGCCCGACGGCTCGGTGATGGTGCGTTTCATCGCGCAGCAGTACTCGTTCACGCCGCAATGCCTGCTGGTGCCCGCCGATACGCCGATCACGATCCGCACCACCAGCGCCGACGTCGTGCACGGCCTGCTCGTCACCGATACGAACATCAACACGATGGTCGTGCCCGGCTACGTCGCGACGCTGAACACGCAGTTCGACCATCCCGCCGATCACAACATGCCGTGCCACGAATTCTGCGGCTTCGGCCATCAGACGATGTGGGCGCACGTGAAGGTGATCGACAAAGCCACCTTCTTCGCGATGGCCCGACAATCACGGAGGCTGAGCTGTGTTCCACGCTAAGCGACTCGTTCTCGCCCATTTCTGGCTCGCCTTCATCGCGTTTCTGATCGCGCTGTTCCTCGGCGCCTGGCAGATGCTGGTGCGCAGCCCGCTGGTGCCGTGGATCGGCGACCCCGAGTTGTATTACCGCTCAGTTACCGCGCACGGTTCGGTGATGGCGTACGTGATGCCGACGCTGGTGTCGATGGGCTTCGGTTACGCGATCGTCGAACTGGCGCTCGCGCAGCGTCTGGTCGGTCTCAAATGGGCGTGGGCCGCGTTTTATCTGCTGCTGGTCGGCGCGGTAATGGCGATGGTGCCGGTCGCGCTCGGCAAGGCTTCGGTGCTCTACACCTTCTATCCGCCGATGATCGGCAGTCCGTTCTACTACCTCGGCGTGGTATTGGTGGTGGTCGGCTCGTGGATCTGGGTCGCGCTGATGCACGTGAATCTGCGCGTGTGGAAGCGCTCGAACCCCGGCAAGCCCGTGCCGCTCGCGATGTTCGCGAACGTGGCGGGTGCGTATCTGTGGGCGTGGACCGCCGTGGGCGCGGCGCTGGAGATTCTGTTCCAGATCCTGCCGGTCGCGTTCGGCCTCACGCACACCATCGACGCCGGTCTCTCGCGCATCCTGTTCTCGTGGACACTGCACGCGATCGTCTACTTCTGGCTGATTCCCGCGTATATCGCGTACTACACGCTGGTGCCGCGCGCGATCGGCGGAAGGCTGTATAGCGATTCGATGGCGCGCGTGTCGTTCATCCTGTTCCTCGTGTTCGCGATGCCGATCGGCATCCACCATCTGTTCGCCGATCCGCAGGTCGGCTCCGGCTTCAAGTTCCTGCACGCGGTATTCACAGGCATGGTGTCGGTGCCGACGCTGCTGACGGTGTTCACGATCTGCGCGTCCGTCGAAATCGCGGGGCGGTTGCGTGGCGGCAAAGGTGCGTTCGGCTGGCTCACCGCGCTACCGTGGCAAAACCCGATGATGCTGGTGATCGCATTTTCGTTCGTGATGCTGGGCTTCGGCGGCGCGGGCGGGCTCATCAACATGAGCTATCAGCTGAACTCGACGGTGCACAACACGCAGTGGGTGACCGGGCACTTCCACCTGATCTTCGGCGGCGCGATCGTGATCATGTATTTCGCGATCGCGTACGAACTGTGGCCGCAACTCACCGGCCGCGCGATCTTCTCGGCGAAGCTGGTCCGTACGCAATTGTGGCTGTGGTTCATCGGCATGATGGTCGTGACGCTGCCGTGGCATTACGTCGGCCTGCTCGGCGCGCCGCGTCGCATGGCCTATTACGACTACAACATGTCGGGCATGCAGGATCAGGGCTTCTGGGTTGGGATGTCGGCGGTCGGCGGATTGGTGCTGGTCGCGTCCGGCGTGCTGTTCATCTATATCCTCGCGAAATCGCAATTCGGTCCGGCAATCGAGGCGCAAGAGTTCCGCTTTGCGACCGCCGCGCATCCGGTGGACCGCGTGCCCGCCGCGCTCAACAGCTTCGGCTTGTGGGTTGCGCTGATGATCGGCCTCACGGTCGTCAACTACAGCGTGCCGATCGTGCAGTTGCTCAGGCTGCCGCAAACTTCCGTGCCGGCCGTCATCATCGGAGCGCAGCGATGAGCGAAGAACGCGTCTTCAGCTTGCGTAACCCGTGGTTCACGTGGAGCGTGGGCGGCACGATTGCGATTGCCGTCGTGGGGATTCTGATCGGCTTTATCTGGCTGCCGTCGGCGAGCAGCGCATTCGGCGATCGCAGTCTGTGGGCGACGATTTGCGGCGCGGCGGGCGTGCCGTCGAGTTGGTACAACGGTTCGAGTGGAAACGCACCGGTGCCGAGCGAAGTGGTCGTGTTGCCGCCTTCGCCATGGATCCATCCCACCGCGGATTCGATCGGACGCGGCGCGACCATCGCGACGCAAAACTGCTCGATGTGTCACGGCGTGACCGGCACGCCGCCGGTCACCGCTCCGGCGTTGGCGGGACAGTACCCCGACGTGATCTACAAGGAATTGCGCGATTACCAGAACGGTCTGCGGCAAAGCGCGGTCATGCAGGCGATCATCGCGGGGCGCAGCAATCAGAATCTGGAGGATCTCGCCGCTTATTACGCGTCGCTGCCGAGACCGCCCGCAGCCGAAGTTCTGCCGCGCGGCGACGAACCCGATGCGAACGCCGTGAAGCTCGCGATGCAGGGCGATCCCGAGCGCAATATCGCGCCGTGCGCGGCGTGTCACGGGCAACTCGACCGGAAAGGCGCGGCGCCGTGGTTAGGCGGACAGTCTGAGGTTTATCTCGCGGCGCAGATGCGCGCGTTCGCTTCCGGCGCGCGGCACAACGACATCAACGAGCAGATGCGGAACGTGGCGCGGCAATTGACGCCCGCCGAGATCGACGGGCTGGCGAATTACTACGCGCAGATGCGGTAACGGGTGTGTGGTTCTTTGCGGCGCGTGCCGTCTCTGATCCCGATCCATCGATGAAAGAAGCGCCGCGAGGCTCATGCGTGAGCCGACCGCGGCGTCTTTTGCTTCAGGCTGTTGCGTACCCGGCTGCGTCGCGCAGCGCCGGTTTGAGGCCCGCTCCGCCACGCCGGCCACCCGACTGTGCAGCCAATCCGGCACTGCCATTGCCCGTCTGGAACACCGCCACGGCCGCGGACAACCGGCGCGCCTGGTCTTCCAGCGAACTCGCAGCCGCAGCAGCCTGTTCGACCAGCGCAGCATTCTGCTGCGTCACCTCATCCATTTGTGCGACGGCGAGGTTGACCTGATCGATACCGGTACTCTGCTCGGTCGCGGCCGCAGCAATCTCGCCCATGATCGAACTTACGCGAGCGATGGAGTTGACGATCTCGGTCATGGTCGACCCCGAGCGTTCGACCAGTTGCGAGCCGGCCTGCACGCGCGCCGTCGACGCGTCGATCAAGCCTTTGATCTCTTTGGCCGCGGCTGCGCTGCGCTGCGCGAGCGAGCGCACTTCGCTCGCGACCACCGCGAAACCGCGCCCCTGCTCGCCTGCGCGTGCCGCCTCGACCGCCGCGTTGAGCGCGAGGATATTGGTCTGAAACGCGATCCCTTCGATCACGCCGATGATGTCCGCCATGCGCCGCGAGTCGTCGACGATGCCATGCATCGTGCCCACCACCTGCTCGGTCAACTCACCGCCCTGCGCGGCGAGGCTCGATGCGCCCTGTGCGAGCGAACTCGCCTGCTTCGCGTTTTCCGCCGTCTGCTTGACCGTGGAGGTCAGCTGCTCGATGCTCGCCGCCGTTTCTTCGAGCGATGCCGCCTGCTCTTCGGTGCGTTGCGACAGATCCGTATTACCGGCTGCGATCTCGCTCACGCCGGTATCGATCGATTCGGTGCCTTGACGGACCGCGCTCACGGTCGCGATCAGCGACTCCTGCATGGTGCGTAACGCAGCCGCGAGACGGCCCATTTCGTTGTTACTGGTCACGGTAATCTGGCTCGTCAGGTCGCCGTTGGCAATGCGCTGGAATTGCGCGATGGTCGCATCGACCGGACTGACGATCGCGCGCATCAACACCGCGCGGCCGATCCACGAAGCGAGCAGCGACACCACCATGCCGATCGCGACCGCAACACAGATCACGTAGAACAGATCCTGCGCGTCCTGATAGCGCTGCGCGCCGTGATCGAGTTGGAGTTGTTCGAGCGAGAGCATCGCCTTCTCGTACGCGCTGTACAGCGACGGCAGCTTGTGCGCCTGCAATTGCTGGAATGCGTTCTTGTCGCCGGATTTGAGCGCGGTCAGGGCCGGCGCCACGCCTTCGCGCAGGAAGGTGTCGCGCTTGTCCTGCATGTCCTTGATCAGACGCTGTTCATCGGCATCGGCGCTCGCGCGGCTCACATAGTGGGCAAGGCGGTCGTCGGACGCTTTCTGGTAGACATCGAAACGCTTGAGCACGGCGCTAGCGCCATCCTGATCGTTCAGTTCGACCAGCGACGCATACGTCGCCAGCGCAAGGCGCAGGCGCAGCAGTTGCCCGGAACTTCCTTCGAGATCGGCGACGGCGGGGGTGTCCACCGTGTACATCTGCTGCAACGACGCGTTGCTCGAACGCAGTGACAGCAATCCCGCTGCGGCGCCCAGCAGTAACGCGACGCCGAACAGCAGGATCATCAGGGTGAGGCAGGTACGAATCGACAGATTTCTCAACATCGGGCATGTCTCCATTGGGCTGCCTGACCGCACATTTGCAATAGCCTCGGCCATGCGTGCTGCGCCCAAACCCTTCGGCCCGGTCCGCAACTTGTGTCTAAAATTTAAGCGACCACCACATTGAGGGACTACGGCGGGATTACCGGAAACTTTATGGTTGGTAAGGCAGATCGTTGCCGCAGATCAACATTTGCCCGTCCAGACTGGCGTTCACGCCGACCGCCGCCTTACGGGACTATCCCGGTTTTCGTTCGAACGCAGTTGATGGACAGTGGCGAAGCAGACGTTTTTCGGAGCATGTCTATGTCGGAAGTCGGTTCCGCTCTACTCGTTTTCGCGCTTTTGCTGATCGCCACCGGCGTGGGCGTGTGGGTACGCCCGCTTTTGCCCGAAGAGCACAAGGCGCATGAAACCGTGCAGCTGATCCAGCTGGTGATCGGCATGCTGGTGACGTTCGCCGCGCTGGTGCTCGGGTTGATGACGGCGTCCGCGAAGGCCGGTTTCGATACCGCGTCGAACGATTTACGCACGTATTCCGCCGATCTGATCGAATTCGACACCACGTTGCGGGCATTCGGCGACGCAACCGGCGAAGCGCGTCGCCTGCTGCGCCAGTACACGGCGGCGGCCATCGCGTCGACATGGCCGACCGAACCGCTGCCGACCGGTGATTATCCGAAAGACCTCGGTCCGTCGAGCGGCACGCAGACTCTGGAGAACTTCCGGCTGGGCGACATGCTGACCGCGGTCGGAACGGAGTTGCGGCGATTGCACACGAGCGATCCGCTGCAACAACGCGCGCTCGACGACGCGTTGACGCAATACCGGCGAGTCGTCGACGCGCGCTGGAAGATTCTGGAAGAGGCGCACAGTTCGATCTCGCAGCCGTTTTTCCGGACACTGACGTTCTGGCTGTGCGTGATCTTTCTGAGCTTCGGGCTGATTACGCCGCGCAATGCGCTGGCGCTGGTGACGATCTCGCTAGGAGCAGTGTCGATTGCTTCGGCGATCTATGTGATCGTGGATCTGGATACGCCGTTCACGGGGCCGATTGTGGTTTCTAGTGCGTCGATGCGGGACGCGTTGACGCATTTGCGGCGGTGAAATGCCGGAATGCTATGCCGATCATGATCGGCCATAAAAAAACCCACGCGATTGCGTGGGTTTTTTGTGCGTCGATGCAGCGTGAGCGCTTCGATTAGAACGGAATATCGTCGTCCATTTCATCGAAGCCACCGCCAGCCGGCGCGCTCGGACGGCTTGCACCGCCGCCAGCATTGCCGCCACGCGGAGCACCGCCACCTGACATCGCACGGCCACCACCACCGCCGCCGCTACGCTCCGACGGCTCGCCACGGCTGTAGCCGCCTTCGTCGCCGCCACCGCCCATCGAGCCGCCACGGCCACCCAGCATTTGCATCTGCTCGGCGACGATTTCGGTCGAGTAACGGTCGGTGCCGTCCTGCGCCTGCCACTTGCGGGTGCGGATGCGCCCTTCCAGATAGACCGACGAGCCTTTCTTCAGATATTCGGAAACGATTTCCGCCAGACGGCCGAAGAACGACACACGGTGCCATTCAGTCGCTTCCTTCATTTCGCCGGACGCCTTGTCCTTGTACCGGTCCGTCGTCGCAAGGCGGATGTTCGCCACTGCGTCGCCGCTCGGAAGATAACGGACTTCCGGATCGGCTCCGAGATTGCCGACGAGAATGACCTTGTTCACGGATGCCATGAGTTTCTCCTGTTGATTCCGTTGCGGGCGGCGCGGCAATGCGCGTTTTCGCGTCTCATGGCTGACGGGCCGAGCCGGGAATAACGCCTCTGCCCGCCGCCGGGTGAGTTCTGGGTGATGTCGGGATGTGCCCCCGAGTGCGCCGCGAGCTTCGCGATTTGTCGCGAAGCTTCGCGTGTTACGTACTGACCTTGCGCGGCGGCTGTTTCATCTTTGCGGCGATTATAAGCCAGCAAAAGACGAGCCCCGAACACGTAAAGAACACAGCGCTTTGACCATCCACTTTAAGCAGCCATCCGCCGATCATTCCGCCCAGCGCAAGACCGATCGACTGCGTGGTGTTGTACACGCCGGCGGCCGCGCCCTTGCGGGTTCCGGGAGCCAGCTTCGACACCAGCGAAGGCTGCGAAGCTTCGAGAATATTGAAGCCGAGAAAGTACACAAAAAGGATCGCCGCCACACTCAGAATCGTATGCGGAGCGACGCCCAATAACAACTGGCCGATCAGGATAAGACCGATCGCGGACAGCAGCACGGCCTTCATCTTGCCGCGCTTTTCGGCGACGATGATCGCCGGAACCATCATCACGAACGACAGGCCCATGACCGGCAAATACACCTTCCAGTGCGACGCGACCGGCAGACCGCCGCCTTCGAGAATGCGCGGCACGACGAGGAACAGCGCGGTTTGCGTGGCATGCAGCACCAGCACGCCGAAATTCAGACGCAGCAGTTCGACGTTATGCAGCACTTCCCGGAACGGCGCGCGTACGTGCACCGGCTTCGGCGCATCGGGTACGACCCACAGCACGAGGCCGATCGCCAGAATCGAGAAGATGCCGACCAGCGTGAACAGGCCGCTCATGCCGACCCACTGGAACACGATCGGCGCACCGACAATCGCCACCGCGAACGACACGCCAATACTGCCGCCCACCATTGCCATCGCCTTGGTGCGATGTTCTTCGGCGGTCAGGTCGGCGATAAACGCGATCACGGCGGAGGACACCGCGCCCATCCCCTGAATCACCCGGCCCACGATGATCCACGTCATGTCGTGCGCGCCCGCCGCGACGAAGCTGCCAATCGCGAAGATCAGCAGGCCCGTGGCAATGACCGGCTTGCGGCCGATCTTGTCGGACACCCAGCCGTAGAAGATGTAGAGCATGGACTGCGTCACGCCGTACGCGCCTAGCGCGATACCGACCAGCAGCACGTTGTCGCCGCCCGGAATGGATTTCGCGTAGATCGAGAACACCGGCATGATCATGAACAGGCCGAGCATGCGCAGCGCGAAGATAGCGGCAAGCGACACGGTCGCGCGCATTTCAGGCGCGCTCATGCGTGTGGATGTAGCGGACGGATTGGACATCGGGAACGTTTCTTTGAATGAGCTGGGTTGCGCACCGCAGACAGTCGGCCCGCTGGACGGCCGCAACCGGCGGCTGACCACAACGACGGCGTGACGGCGGGATGCGAACGGCGCGGCGTGGAAACCTGCGGCCCTGTTGCATTCCCACTTGCGCCTTGCGGTGCGTCGCGGTGCCTGGGGGTGCCTTGTACTCGCGGAAAACGGCCCCAGTTAGACCTCTTTCCCGCGGCGCTGAACCGCTGCCTTACAGCTTGCCTTATGCCTGATTCCAGCTGTCAGGAAGCCGTAACGGCGGTCTCGAAAAGTCGTTATAGTAGCAGGTTTAGCCCCTTCCTCTTTCCGCCAGTTCATGGAATAAATCCGTGGAACAAATCCGTATTCGTGGGGCTCGCACCCACAACCTGAAGAACGTCAACCTCGATTTACCCCGTCACAAGCTCGTCGTCATCACGGGCCTTTCCGGCTCGGGAAAATCGTCGCTCGCGTTCGACACGCTCTACGCGGAAGGGCAGCGGCGCTATGTCGAAAGCCTTTCCGCCTATGCGCGCCAGTTCCTGCAACTGATGGAAAAACCGGACGTCGACCTGATCGAAGGTCTGTCGCCGGCCATCTCGATCGAACAGAAAGCGACGTCGCATAATCCGCGTTCCACGGTCGGCACCGTCACCGAAATTCACGACTACCTGCGACTATTATTCGCACGTGTCGGTACACCTTACTGCCCCGACCACGAGATTCCGCTCGAAGCGCAAAGCGTCTCGCAGATGGTCGACGCCGCGCTCGCATTGCCCGAAGAAACCCGGCTGATGATCCTCGCGCCGGTCGTGGCCGATCGCAAAGGCGAGCACGTCGAGCTGTTCGAGGAAATGCAGGCGCAGGGCTTCATCCGTTTTCGGGTGCGCTCGGGCGGCGGTACGGCCAACGAAGGCGTCGCGAAGATCTATGAAGTCGACTCGCTGCCGAAGCTGAAGAAGAACGACAAGCACACGATCGACGTGGTGATCGACCGTCTGAAAGTGCGGCCGGACATGAAGCAGCGGCTCGCCGAGTCGTTCGAAACGGCATTGCGTCTCGCCGACGGCCGCGCGATCGCGCTCGAGATGGATACGGACAAGGAGAAGCTGTTCAGCTCGAAGTTCGCGTGCCCGATCTGCTCGTATTCGTTGCAGGAACTGGAGCCGCGCCTTTTCTCGTTCAACAACCCGATGGGCGCGTGCCCGGAGTGCGACGGCCTCGGCCAGATCACGTTCTTCGATCCGAAGCGGGTGGTCGCGCATCCGTCGCTGTCGCTCGCGGCGGGCGCGGTGAAGGGCTGGGACCGGCGCAACCAGTTCTACTTCCAGATGCTGCAAAGTCTCGCGGCGTTCTATGAGTTCGACATCGACACCGCCGTCGAAGACCTGCCGGAGAAGGTCCGCAAGATTCTGCTGTTCGGCTCGGGCAAGCAGGAAATCCCGTTCTCGTACATCAACGAACGCGGCCGCACATCGGTACGCGAGCATGTGTTCGAAGGGATCATCCCGAATCTGGAGCGGCGTTATCGCGAGACCGATTCGGTCGCGGTGCGCGAAGAACTCGCCAAGTATCAGAACAACCAGGCGTGCCCGGCTTGCGCCGGCACGCGGTTGCGCCGCGAAGCGCGCTTCGTGCGGATCGGCCACGACGAAGACGCGCGCGGCATCTTCGAAATCAGCGGCTGGCCGTTGCGCGACGCGCTCGGCTATTTCCAGACGCTGCGGCTCGAAGGCTCGAAACGCGAGATCGCCGACAAGGTCGTGAAGGAAATCGTCGCGCGTCTGATGTTCCTGAATAACGTCGGGCTCGATTACCTGTCGCTCGAACGCAGTGCAGAAACACTGTCGGGCGGCGAGGCGCAGCGCATCCGGCTCGCGTCGCAGATCGGCTCCGGGCTCACCGGCGTGATGTACGTGCTGGACGAACCGTCGATCGGTCTGCATCAGCGCGACAACGACCGGCTGATCGCCACGCTCAAGCATCTGCGCGATCTCGGCAACTCGGTGATCGTCGTCGAGCACGACGAAGACATGATCCGCATGGCCGACTACGTGGTCGACATGGGCCCCGGCGCGGGCGAACACGGCGGCATGGTGATCGCCGAGGGCACGCCGAAGCAGGTCCAGGCGAACGCGGCGTCGATGACCGGGCAGTACATGTCCGGCGCGCGCAACATCGAATTCCCGGACGAGCGCAAAGCGCCGGACGAACGACGTCTGCGGATCATCGAGGCCTATGGCAACAATCTGCAGCATGCGTCGCTGGATCTGCCGGTCGGGCTGCTTACGTGCGTGACCGGCGTGTCCGGTTCGGGCAAGTCGACGCTGATCAACGACACGCTGTATCACGCGGTCGCGCAGCATCTGTACGGCTCGTCCACCGAGCCGGCGCCGTTTGAATCGATCGAAGGGCTCGAGCACTTCGACAAGGTGATCAACGTCGACCAGTCGCCGATCGGCCGTACGCCGCGTTCCAACCCGGCGACCTACACCGGCCTCTTCACGCCGATTCGCGAACTGTTCGCGGGCGTTCCCGCCGCCAAGGAGCGCGGTTACGAAGCGGGCCGTTTCTCGTTCAACGTGAAGGGCGGGCGCTGCGAGTCCTGCCAGGGCGACGGCGTGCTGAAGGTCGAGATGCACTTTTTGCCGGACGTGTATGTGCCTTGCGACGTCTGCCACGGCAAGCGCTACAACCGCGAAACGCTCGACGTCCAGTACAAAGGCAAGAACATCAGCGAAGTGCTCGACCTGACGGTCGAGGCCGCGCATGAGTTCTTCAAGCCGGTTCCGGTCGTCGCGCGCAAGCTGAAAACCTTGCTGGACGTGGGTCTGGGCTATATCCGCCTGGGCCAGTCGGCGACCACGCTGTCAGGTGGCGAAGCGCAGCGCGTCAAACTCTCGCTGGAACTGAGCAAGCGCGACACGGGTCGCACGCTATACATCCTCGACGAACCGACCACCGGTCTGCACTTTCACGACATCGCGCTGCTGCTGGAAGTGATCCATCGGTTGCGTGATCAAGGTAATACTGTGGTGATCATCGAGCATAATCTCGATGTAATCAAAACGGCCGACTGGGTTATCGACCTCGGTCCGGAAGGCGGTGCGGGCGGCGGGCAAATCATCGCCCAAGGAACGCCGGAGCAGGTGGCGAAGTCGAAAGCAAGCTTTACCGGCAAGTATCTGGCGCCGCTGCTGAAGCGGTCGGCCAGTAAAAAGTAACGCTGCACATCACGGGTTGGAGACGGAAGAAGCCATGGCCAAGCGGAATCAGGCGCGCGACGACGGGCAGGTGCAGGACCTACGCCCACGCCCGGTCAGGCTGACTAGCGACATGAGCCTGCCGAAGTTGTCGGCAGTCGAAATCGGCAGTTACGTTCTGATGTTGGTGGGCATGTGGGGGGTGATCGAACTGAAGCTGCTCGGCGCATTGCTCGCCGGGCTGCTGGTGTTTCAGCTCGTCCACACCATCGCGCCGCGCATCGAGCGCCACATGTCGAGCAAGCGCGCGCGCTGGCTGGCCGTGGTGATTCTGTCGACCGTGATCGTGGGCGCACTTACCGGTCTCACGCTCGGCATCATCGAGCATTTCGAGAACGACGTGCCGAGCGTGCAGAACCTGCTCGACCAGGCCATGCAGTTGATCCACGAGGCACGCGGCCGGATTCCGCAGTTCATCGCCAATTCTTTGCCGGTCGATACCGAGCAGATGAAGGCCAAAGCCGAAGAGTTGATGCACACGCACGCCAACATGCTGCAGCAAAGCGGCACGACGGCGGCGCGCGGCTTCACGCATATTCTGATCGGCATGATCATCGGTGCGATTATCGCGGTCGGCGCGCAGAAGCAGATGCACCGGCTGCCGCTGTCCACGGCCTTCGTCACGCGCGTGACGCGTTTCGCCGATGCGTTCCGCCGCATCGTGTTCGCCCAGGTCAAGATTTCCGCGATCAACGCGGTGTTCACCGCCATCTTCCTGCTGGTGATCCTGCCGATCTTTCACGACCGGCTGCCGCTGTCGAAAACGCTGGTGCTGGTCACGTTCATCCTCGGGCTGCTGCCGGTGATCGGCAATCTGATGTCGAACACGATCATCGTCGCGGTCGCGCTGTCGGTCAGCTTTCCGGCGGCGGTCATGTCGCTCGCGTTCCTGATCCTGATTCACAAGCTCGAATACTTCCTGAACGCGCGCATTGTCGGCGGCCAGATCGAAGCGCGCGCGTGGGAGTTGCTGATCGCGATGCTCGTGATGGAAGCCGCGTTCGGCATTCCCGGCGTGGTTGCTGCGCCGATTTTCTACGCGTATATCAAGCGCGAACTGATCTACTTGCGGCTGGTGTGACCCCCAAACACATCCTGGCAAATCGGGACGGCAAGCTGGATGCTGTCTCGATTTAGCACCGCAATTCAAGCGGACAAGGCGTCAGTGCCCCGCTTGCCCCTTCGCTTGCTCCTTTAGCTTCGGCCAATTGGCGGGAAACTTGCAGTAGTTCGCATCAACCCATAAGATGCGAATAATTCCCGTTTACATTAAGCCTGCGATCGTGACCTCCCGTCCGTATTTCCGCCCTGCCCTGCCGGCTCGCGCATGAGACGCCAGCTCGTCCGTCTGCACCGATGGTTCGGCGTCTTGACCGCGTTGTTTCTGTTCGTAGCCGGCCTGACCGGCGCGATCATCGCGTGGGATCATGAACTCGATGCAGCGCTAAACCCGTCGTTCTTCAACGCGCGCACGGCCGGACCCACACAGTCGGCGCTGGAACTCGCGCGCCACGTGGAAGCCGCCGATCCGCGTCTGCAGGTGACGTTTTTGCCGCTCGCGGTCGAACCCGGCCGGGCATTGCAGATGATGGTGCTGCCGCGCACCGATCCCGCGACCCAGCAGCCGTACGCGCTCGATTTCGACCAGATTGCCGTCGATCCGGTCACCGGCGACATTCAGGGACGCCGCCTGTGGGGCGCCGTGTCGCTGTCGCGGCTGAACCTGCTGCCGTTCATCTACAAGCTGCATTACACGCTGCAATTGCCGTTCACCAGCGGCATCGATATCGGCACCTGGCTGATGGGGATCGTCGGCATCGTCTGGCTGCTCGATAGCGTGATCGCGCTGTGGCTGTCGTTTCCGAGCTTCAAGGCGTGGCGCAAGTCGTTTGCGTTTCGTTTGAAGCGCGGCGGCTACGCGCTCACATTCGACCTGCATCGCTCGGGCGGCGTGTGGATCTGGGGTCTGCTGATGATCGTCGCGCTGACGTCGATCTCAATGAATCTCGCCGCGCCCGTGGTTCGGCCGATCGTGTCGAAGCTGTCGACGCTCACGCCCGACCCGCTCAACAACCCTGAAATCCTGCGAGCGCCGCAACCGGGCGATCAGGTGCTGAGCCGCGAGCGCATCGTCGAACTGGCCGAACAGGCTGGCCGTGCGCAGAACTTGCACGTGCCCCCGGGCGGCCTCTACTACGTGCAATTCCTGCACGCGTACGGCGTGGGTTACTACACGCCGGGCAACGACCACGGCGATATGGGCCTCGGCAATCCGTGGATGTATTGGGATTCGGCCACCGGCAAGCTGCTCAGCAAGCAGATTCCCGGAAAGGGTTCGGCCGGGGATGTGTTCCTGCAGGTGCAATTCCCGCTGCATTCGGGGCGCATCCTCGGTCTTGGCGGACGGATTCTGATCAGCGCCGTGGGTATCGCGGTCGCCGTGCTGAGTGCGACGGGTCTGCTGATCTGGCTGAAGAAGATGAATGCGCGCCGCCGCTCGGCGCAAAACGCGAATGCTGGACGCGATGCGGGCCGATCGGCGGCGCGGTCCTAGACGGTCTGGAAATTCTGGAAGGTCGATCAGAGGTTTTGCGCCGGCATGAACCGGCGCACGCTTGCAGCGGCTGGCATGGTGCTGGATGGACCATGCCAGCGGGCTTTCGAAGCGCGGCGATTGAACGTCGCTTAGCGGAACACCACCGTCTTGCTACCGTTCAACACGACGCGATGCTCGACGTGCCACTTCACCGCACGCGCCAGGGTCACGCACTCCACATCGCGGCCAATTGCCGTCAGTTGCTCCGGCGTCATGCTGTGATCGACCCGCTCCACTTCCTGCTCGATGATCGGACCTTCGTCGAGATCGGTCGTCACGTAGTGAGCGGTCGCGCCGATCAGCTTCACGCCACGGTCGAACGCCTGGTAATACGGCTTCGCGCCCTTGAAGCTCGGCAGGAACGAGTGGTGAATGTTGATCGCGCGGCCCGCGAGCGCTTCGCACAGCTTCGGCGAAAGGATCTGCATGTAGCGCGCGAGCACCACCAGGTCCGCCTGATGTTCGTCGATCACTTCGAGCACGCGCGCTTCCTGCGCGGCCTTCGCGTCGGGCGTACCGCCCAGCAGCGGGAAGTGATGGAACGGAATGTCGTAGCTCGCGGCAAGCTGGTAGAACTCCTTGTGGTTCGAGATGATCGCTGCGATCTCGATCCCAAGCTGGCCCGTGCGGAAACGGAACAGCAGATCGTTCAGGCAATGCCCGATCTTCGACACCATGATCACCACGCGCGGTTTGACCGACGCGTCGTGCATCTCCCAACGCATGCCGAACTGCTCGGCCAGCGTCCCGAACGACGCGCGCAGCGCATCCAGTCCCGGATCACCGCCGACCTGCTGAAAATGCACGCGCATGAAGAATTCGCCAGTGCCGCTATCGCCGAACTGCGCGGAGTCGAGAATGTTGCTGCCACGCTCGAACAGAAAGCCCGACACGGCGTGCACGATGCCGGGCCGGTCGGCGCACGACAGTTTGAGAATAAAGCTGTGATCGGTCGACATGACCTGGGTGACTCCCTTCTTCATTGCGTGGTTTGTTCAGTCTGTACTGCTCGTTGCAGCGTGTTTCGTTATGCGGTGTGCGGCGGTGCCTACCGATGAGCGGCTGATTTTGCGCCAGAGCCAGCCGATGCTCAATCAGGCGCCGGCGGCGCAAACAACGCATCGATTCCCGCACACGCCTCTTCATCGATCCAGCGGCGGCGCAGCAGGCAATCCAGCGTGGCGAGACTTGCGTCCACGGTCATGGCGCCTTCCTCGATCCAGCGCGCCACTTCATCGATACGCGCAAGCCGGTGCTCACCCACTTCGCCGTCCTGATTGCGCGGCGCGAAATCGGCGGGCAACGCGAGGTCGTAGATGAAAATCTGCTCGGCCTGCGTGCCTTCCGGCAGCGATTGCAACACATACGCGGTACGGCCCGCGACGGCACGCGCAGCGATTTCCTCGGGAATACCGGCTTCTTCCCAGCATTCCTTGATGATCGTCGCTTCGACGCCGAAGCCCCAGCCGATCCCGCCCGCGACCACGTTGTCGAGCATGCCGGGGTCGGTGGCCTTGGTGTCGCTGCGGCGCGCGATCCACAATTGCGGGGGCCCGCCGCCATAGGCCGCCCCGCCATCCGCATATTCTACGACGCCGTTCAGATGCACCGCGTAGGTCATCGTGCCGAAGAAGCGCGACGCCGCGCGTTCGATGTACGCGAGCGGCGCGGCGTCGAACGCATTGCGGATCGCGTAAGTCTCGTTGCGCCAGCCCGGAATGAGGCCTTCGGCGGCGAGCGCGCCGATCACCGAACCCAGCGCCGCGCTGCGCAAATCGACTGTATTGAACGCGGCTGCCAGCGTCACGCCCGCGCCGCCGATGTCGAACACGTCGGGCCAGCGCGCGAGCAACGGCACATCGCCCGAGCGAATCCAGCCGACCTGTTCGGCGCCGATCCGGAACGGCCGATGAAGCGCGGCGTCGAAGCGGCGCGCGGCGGTGATGCAAGGCAAAGTCATCTGAAAACTCCGAACTGTCTGCGGTGATGCGATCACGTCAGTCGCGCAGCGCGACGCGAATTCCAATGGCGATAAACGTCGCCCCGGCGAGGCGGTCGAGCCACACGCCCACGCGCGGCCGACGCTTGAGCCAGCCGCCGATCATCCCCGCGCACACGCCGAACAGCGAAAACACCACCAGGGTCTGCAACATGAACAGCGCGCCGAGTTCGAGCATCTGCAGTGTGACGCCCTGTGCGCCATGCGGCTGCACGAACTGCGGCAGGAACACGACGAAGAACAACGTCACCTTCGGATTCAGCAGATTGCCGAGCACGCTCTGGCGGAACACCGTGGCGAGCGGCTGCGCGGCGCGTTCATGCGCGGTCGCGAGCCCCTGGCTGCGCAGCGCCTTGATGCCGATCCAGATCAGATACGCGGCGCCGGCCAGCTTGATCGCCTCGAACGCGAGCGGCGACGAACGCAGCAACGCCGCCACGCCGAGCGCCGCGAGCGTCGTGTGAAATGTGATGCCGGCGGCGAAACCGAGCGCGGCGACAAGTCCCGCCGCGCGTCCTTGCGAAATGCCTCGCGCGAGCACTTGCAGGTTGTCCGGGCCGGGCGCGACCGTGATCGCAATCGAGGTCGCCAGAAACAGCAGGAAGTTGGGCATCGTCGTTACCTTCTTGATGTGAAGCCGGAAGCGCCGCGCTCAATGGCCGTCGAAAGAGGTCGCCGTGTAGAGTTCAAGACCGCCTTCGCGCAGCAGCTTCGAGCCGCCGAGTTCGGGCAGATCGACAATCGCTGCGCCCTCGACCACCACCGCGCCGAGCCGCTCGAGCAGAATCTTGCCGGCCATCATCGTGCCGCCGGTCGCGATCAGATCGTCGATGATGAGCACGCGGTCGCCCGGCTTGCACGCATCTTCGTGAATCTCGACGGTCGCGGTGCCGTATTCGAGTTCGTACGATTGCGAGAGCCGCTTGTACGGCAGCTTGCCCGCCTTGCGGATCGGAATGAAGCCGATGTTCAGTTCATGCGCGAGAATCGGCCCGATGATGAAACCGCGCGCATCCAGGCCCGCCACGTAGTCGAGCTTCGCCTCGATATAGCGCTGCACGAACAGGTCGGTCAGAATGCGCAGCGACTTCGCCTCCTGCAACAGCGGCGTGATATCGCGGAATTGCACACCCGGCTGCGGCCAGTCAGGCACCGTACGAATATGGCTTTTGATGTAGTCGGCCGCATCGAGCGGCGCGCTCACGAGCGCGTTGGACATGATGTCTCCGGATGGACCTGAAGAGGTCCGATGAAACGATGAAAAACTGGATCAGCAGCGGTCTGCGTGCGCAGCGCCGCCTTGGGGCACCAGCCCCTGCTGCATCAATCTGCCTGCGTGAATCACGCGGCGGCAGCGCCCGCGCGACGGTGTTTCGACAGCCGTTCCTCGGCTTCCGCAAGTTGTTCGGGCAGACCGCGCAGCACCACGATGTCGCTCGCGCGCAGTTTGGTGGACGGGTCCGGCTCGACGCCGCGAATGCCGTGCCGGCGGATCGCTGTCACCTCCACGCCCACGTCGAACAGCCCGAGGTCCGCCAGCGTGCGGCCCACCGCGTCCGCGTTTGCGTCGACCGGCACCGATTGTAGCCGCACCTGTTCGTGACCGTCGTCGTCGTCCACGTCGTCGGCGCCATGGAAATAGCCGCGCAGCAGCGCATAGCGCTCGTCGCGCATTTCCTCGACCCGGCGCACCACGCGCCGCATCGGCACGCCCATCACCACCAGCGTGTGCGATGCCAGCATCAGACTGCCCTCGACGATTTCCGGAATCACCTCGGTCGCGCCGGCGGCCAGCAGCTTTTCCAGATCGGCGTCGTCGACGGTACGCACGATCACCGGCAACGTCGGCTCCAGCTCGTGGATGTTGTGCAGCACGCGCAATGCCGACGGCGTGTTCGCATAGGTAATCGCGATCGTCGCCGCGCGGTGAATACCGGCGGCGAGCAGCGACTCGCGCCGCCCGGCATCGCCGAACACGACCGACTCGCCCGCCGCCGCGGCTGCCGCGACGCGGTCGGGGTCGAGATCCAGCGCTACGTACGACAAACCTTCGTGTTCCAGCATGCGCGCCAGATTCTGCCCGGCACGACCGTAACCGCAAATGATCACGTGACCACTCTGCTTCAGGCTTTGCGTGGCGATACGCGTCATCTGCAACGACTGCATCATCCATTCAGTTGAAGACAGACGTAGCACGATCCGGTCCGCGTTCTGGATCATGAACGGCGCGGCGAGCATGGACAGCAGCATTGCCGCGAGAATCGCCTGCAACAACGTGGCGTCGACCAGGTGGCGGTCGAGAATCAGATTCAGCAGCACGAAGCCGAACTCGCCCGCTTGCGCGAGACCGATGCCGGTGCGCATCGCGACGCCCGGCGACGCGCCGAACAGACGCGACAGGCCGGTAATCATCACCGCCTTCAACACGATCGGGCCGATCAGGAAGCCGAGCACGATCAGCGGATGCTCCCAGATCACGCGCGGATTCAGCAGCATGCCGGTGGTGACGAAGAACAGCCCGAGCAGCACGTCGCGAAACGGCTTGATGTCTTCTTCCACCTGATGCCGGTACGGCGTTTCGGCGATCAGCATGCCCGCGATAAACGCGCCGAGCGCCAGCGACAAGCCGAATTTATCGGTGATGAACGCGGCGCCCAGCGTCACCAGCAGCAGATTGAGAATGAACAGTTCCTGCGAGCGGCGCCGCGCGACCACGTTGAACCAGCGCGTCATGAAGCGCTGACCGACGATCAGCAGCAGCGCC
Organism: Paraburkholderia fungorum; assembly: GCF_900099835.1. Taxonomy (NCBI): domain Bacteria; kingdom Pseudomonadati; phylum Pseudomonadota; class Betaproteobacteria; order Burkholderiales; family Burkholderiaceae; genus Paraburkholderia; species Paraburkholderia fungorum. The sequence goes on along the minus strand of NZ_FNKP01000001.1, from coordinate 710,513 downwards.
AGTGCGACGACGATCTTGATCGCCGCGATGCCGAGCGCGCTGACCAGATCGTCCGAGCGGCCGCCGAGCGCCGCGATGATGATCAACAGAGGCACCACCGCCAGATCCTGGAACAGCAGCACGCCGAAAATGTTGCGCCCATGCTCCGTTTCGATTTCGAGCCGCTCCGCGAGCATCTTGCTGACAATCGCCGTCGACGACATGGCGAGCGCGCCGCCCAGCGCCACGCTCGCCTGCCACGTGATATGCACCCAGCGCTCCAGCACGAAGCCGAGCGTCACCGCGACCGCGATCGTGCCAATCACCTGCAGCAGGCCGAGGCCGAACACGAGCCGGCGCATGGAGCGCAGTTTCGCAAGCGAAAACTCCAGCCCGATCGAGAACATCAGGAACACGACGCCGAACTCGGCCAGATTCTGCGCGCCAACCGAATCCGGGATCAGACCAAACGCATGCGGCCCGACGACGATGCCGACCGTCAGATAGCCGAGCATCGGTGGAAGATTCAGAAAGCGAAATATCACCACGCCCGCCACCGATGCCAGCAGCAGGAACAGCGTCATTTCGAGCGGGGAGATCATCGGCAAAAACGCATGGGTAAAGCGTCCTCGTTCGTCAGCGGAACCGCGCACGAAAACGCCGTGCGACAAGGTTGAGGGGCCAGTAAAAAGGCTGATAAAGGCAGCGGCTTGGCACAGCAGGCCCGGCGCGGCGAACAGGCGCCTTTGCTATACTTCGCGAATGATAGCGAAAATCAATGGCGACCGGGCACTCGCGCTCGCTCGTGACGTGCTCGACATCGAAGCGGACGCCGTGCGCGCGCTTCGCGATCAACTCGACGATGGTTTCGTCGGGGCGATCGACTTCATCCTGGGTTGCCGTGGGCGCGTGGTCGTCTCCGGCATCGGCAAATCCGGCCATGTGGCGCGCAAGCTCGCGGCCACGCTGGCCAGCACCGGCACACCGGCGTTCTTCGTGCATCCTGCGGAAGCCAGTCATGGCGACCTCGGCATGGTCACGTCCGACGACGTGTTCCTCGCGCTGTCCAATTCCGGTGAAACCGAAGAACTCGTGGCGATCCTGCCGCTCATCAAGCGGATCGGCGCGAAGCTGATCGCGATGACCGGACGCCCGTCGTCGAGTCTCGCACAACTGGCCGACGTTCATCTGAATTCCGCAGTGTCGAAAGAAGCCTGCCCGATGAATCTCGCGCCCACCGCCAGCACCACCGCCGCGCTTGCGCTCGGCGACGCGCTCGCGGTCGCGGTGCTCGACGCACGCGGTTTCGGACGCGACGACTTCGCGCGCTCGCATCCTGGCGGCGCGCTCGGCCGGCGCCTGCTTACCTACGTTCGCGACGTGATGCGCACCGGCGACCAGGTGCCGAAGGTCACGCCTGAAGCAACCGTGCGCGACGCGCTGTTCCAGTTGACCGCCAAGCGCATGGGCATGACCGCGATCGTCGATAGCGACGAGCGCGTCACCGGCATCTTCACCGACGGCGACTTGCGCCGCGTGCTCGAACGCGACGGCGATTTCCGCCAGTTGTCGATTGCTTCGGTCATGACGGCCGGCCCGCGCACCATCGGTCCGGACCAGCTCGCGGTCGAAGCCGTTGAACTGATGGAGCGTCACCGTATCAATCAGATGCTGGTCGTCGATGAAGCGGGCAAGCTGATCGGCGCACTCAACATGCACGACCTGTTCTCGAAGAAGGTGATCTGATGGCCATCGCCCCTGCTACGGCAACCGAACGCGCCAGCCGCGTGAAGCTGATGATTTTCGACGTCGACGGTGTACTGACCGACGGCGGCCTGCTGTTCACGGCGGAAGGCGACACGATGAAGGGCTTCCATTCGATGGACGGCCACGGCATGAAGCTGCTGCGCGAAGCCGGCATCGACACCGCGATCATCACCGGGCGCAAGTCGGGCATCGTCGCGGCGCGGGCGAAAGAGATGAACGTCACGCACGTTTATCAGGGCATTCAGGACAAACCTCAGGCGTTTGCGGACCTCTTGCAGAAAACTGGCTTGACGGCCGAAGAATGCGGCTACATGGGTGACGACTGGGTCGATCTTGCCGTGATGCTGAAGGTCGGCTTCGCGGCGGCTCCGGCCAACTCGCATCCTGAAGTGATCGCGCGGGCCCATTGGGTCAGCGAGGCGCGCGGCGGCCACGGCGCGGCGCGCGAAGTCGTCGATACGCTGTTGCGCGCGCAGCACAAATATGAAGCGCTGCTGGCGGCTGCGTGCAGCGGCGAACAGCGAGGCCTCGTCGGATGAACCAGTTTCGCCTGACTTCCCTGATCCCGCTGGTCGCGATGGCTGCGCTCGCCGGTATCACGTGGTGGCTGCTGCAAGCCACGCTGCCGCGGCAGAACGAAGGCGTGGTGCGTCCGAAAGAACACACGCCGGACTATTTCGCCGACAATTTCTCGGTTTCCGAACTCGATCAGTCGGGCTCGACGCAATACCGGCTGACCGCCCAGTCGCTGATTCATTACGAAGACGACGAACTGAGCGATCTGGTCAAACCGGCCATGCGTGCGTTCCAGCCCGGCAAGCCGATCGTCACCGCGACCGGCGACACCGGCAAGGTGAACGCCGACGCATCGATCGTCGACCTGTACGACAACGCGCGCATCCTGCGTGCGCCCGGCGGCGGCGATCCGCAGATGCAAGCGGATTCACAGCATTTTAGGGTGCTGGTCAACGACGATGTGATCGAGACTGAAAAGCCGGTTAAACTTCAGCGCGGCATGTCGGTGATGACTGCCAGCGGCATGAACTACAACAACGTCACCCGGGTGATGCAGCTGTTCGGCAACGTAAGAGGCGCGATCGCCGCGTCCGACGCCGGCGGCAGCTCGCCCAAGTAACCCGGGTAATCCATTCCAGGCGTGACTGCATGAACGAATCGTTCCCCCGTTTTGATACCGGCCGCACGCGCACCCTGTCCGCGTGCCGCGCCGGACTCGCTGCGCTGATCGTCGCGTTGCCGCTGGCCGGCTTCGCGCCGCTCGCGCACGCGGATCGCGCCGATAAGGACAAGCCGCTCAACATCGAAGCGGACAACATGACTTACGACGACCTCAAGCAGGTCAACATCTTCACCGGCCACGTAGTCGCCACCAAAGGCACGATCGTGATCAGGGCCGATCGCGTCGAAGTGACGCAAGACCCGCAGGGTTATCAGTACGCAACCGGTACGTCCACCGGCGGCAATCTGTCGTATTTCCGGCAGAAACGCGAAGGTCTCGACGAATACATCGAAGGCACGGCCGTTCGTATCGACTACGACGGCAAGCAGGATCTGACTACGCTCACCACGAACGCCACGGTCCGACGCCTGCAAGGTTTGTCGACGGTGATGGATCAGGTGCACGGCAGCGTCGTCACGTACGACGGCCAGAACGACTTCTATACCGCGAAGGCTGGCAAGGACGTCGCCGGCCCGGGCAACCCGACCGGCCGCGTGCGCGCGATGCTGTCGCCGCGCAATGGCGGCGCCGCGCCGCTGACCGGCGCGTCGGCCACGCTCGTGCCGTCCACCACGATCCAGGGAGCGCCGACTCAGTGAGCTCCTCCGCGTCCCTCCCCAATCGCAAGCCGGCCGGCACCAGCAGTTCGCTGGTCGTGCGTAATCTGAAGAAGCGTTACGGTTCGCGCACGGTCGTCAAAGACGTGTCGCTCGACGTGAAAAGCGGCGAAGTGGTCGGCCTGCTCGGCCCGAACGGCGCCGGCAAGACGACGTCGTTCTACATGATCGTCGGCCTCGTGCCGCTCGATGCCGGCGAAATCGACCTCGACGGCAAATCGATCAGCCTGCTGCCTATCCACAAGCGCGCTTCGCTCGGCCTGTCGTATCTGCCGCAGGAAGCGTCGGTGTTCCGCAAGCTCACCGTCGAAGAAAACATTCGCGCCGTGCTTGAATTGCAGCACGAAGAGAACGGCAAGCGGCTTAGCAAGGACACCATCACGAGCCGCACCGAAGCCCTGCTCGACGAGTTGCAGATCGGGCATTTGCGCGAGAATCCGGCGCTGTCGTTGTCGGGCGGCGAGCGTCGGCGGGTTGAAATTGCACGCGCGCTGGCCACCAATCCGAGCTTCATTCTGCTCGACGAACCGTTCGCGGGCGTCGACCCGATCGCGGTGCTGGAAATCCAGAAGATCGTCAAGTTTCTGAAGCAGCGCAATATCGGCGTGCTGATCACCGACCACAACGTGCGCGAGACGCTCGGCATCTGCGATCACGCGTACATCATCAGCGACGGCAGCGTGCTGGCCGCCGGTGCGCCGAACGAAATCATCGAAAACGAAAGCGTGCGGCGCGTCTACCTGGGCGAGCACTTCCGCATGTAAGCACACAAGGGATTGCGGACGACGTGAGGGCGTCTCCGCGAACCCTTGCCGCACTATTTTTGCGGCAACCGCACATCAGCACTTTTGACCTGGGCCGTTCTGCGCCTGGTGCCGCCGAAAACGGGCGCGCGCGTAATTGCGAATTCCGCAATGTATCGCGGTCGTGGCAAACTCTTTACAATGAATCTCAATTTGCCATGAAAGCCAGCCTCCAACTCCGCCTATCGCAGCATCTTGCGCTGACCCCGCAACTGCAGCAGTCCATCCGGCTGCTACAGCTGTCTACGCTCGAATTGCAGCAGGAAGTCGCGATGGCGATCTCGCAGAATCCGCTCCTCGAAAACGAGGACGACTGGATTGCGAGCCCATTGCGCGTGGCGGCCGACGGCTCGCTGATCGCGCAGGCACCCAATTCTTCCGTGCCGTCCGACCAGATGGGCGGCAACGGATCGTCTTCGTCCACCAGCAGCAACGAGCGCGCCGAGAACGGCGAGCCGCAGGGTGTCGACGAATACAACGGCCTCTCCGGCGACAGCAACGGCGACGCGTCGCAGTGGAATCTCGACGACTACGGCCGTTCCGGCAACGCGTCCGACGACGACGACATGCCGCCGCTGCAAATCCACGAATCGAGCACCTCGCTGCGCGATCACCTGATGGCGCAACTGCGCGTGACCCAGGCGGGTCAACGCGACCGGGCGCTGATCACTTTCCTGATCGAATCGCTCGACGACGACGGCTATCTTGCCGCCACGCTCGAAGAAGTGCTGTCCGATCTGCCCGAAGAACTCGAAGTCGATGTCGACGAACTGAACGCCGCGCTGGCGCTTCTGCACAGCTTCGATCCGGCGGGCGTGGGCGCGCGTTCAGCGTCGGAGTGCCTGAGGCTGCAACTGTTGCGGCTCGATACGTCGCCCACGCGAACGCTCGCGCTCGACATCGTTGCGCACTATCTGGAACTGCTCGCGGCACGCGATTTCACGCGTCTGCGCAAACACCTGAAGGCCAGCGACGACGACCTGCGCGACGCGCATGTGTTGATCCGCTCGCTCGAACCGTTTCCGGGCGCCGCCTACGGCAAGGCCGAAGCTGACTATGTCGTACCTGACATCATGGTGCGCAAAACGGCTCAAGGCTGGCAGGCAGAACTGAATCCCGAAGTGGTGCCGAAGCTGCGCATCAACCATCTGTACGCGAACATTCTGCGCAATAACCGGGGCGATCCGGGCAGCGGATCGTTGCGCCAGCAACTGCAGGAAGCCCGCTGGCTGATCAAGAATATCCAGCAGCGTTTCGAGACGATCCTGAGGGTCGCGCAAGCCATTGTCGAGCGTCAGAAGAGCTTTTTTGTGCACGGCGAAATTGCCATGCGCCCCTTGGTTTTGCGGGAAATTGCTGATACGCTGGGCCTACACGAATCAACTGTCTCGCGTGTGACAACCGGCAAATATATGCTGACCCCTTTTGGGACGCTGGAGTTTAAGTACTTCTTCGGCTCACACGTTTCGACCGACACGGGCGGCGCGGCGTCTTCAACGGCCATTCGCGCGCTCATCAAGCAACTGATAGGAGCGGAAAACCCGAAATCGCCTCTCTCAGACAGCCGCATAGCCGAACTGCTGGCGGAACAGGGCTTCGTGGTCGCACGGCGTACCGTAGCGAAGTATCGTGAAGCTCTCAAGATTCCGGCAGTCAACCTGCGCAAGTCTCTATAGCCCGTCGCCTTCCGTGGCGGGCATTTACCGGCCGCTCCGCAGTTGGCGGACAGGCCGGCCGATGCGACCTGCCAGAAGTCAGTCACCGGGGGGCGACTCAGGCAAGCCGACAGATCGACCGGACACCTGTCATCGTGCGGATCAAGCGGCCACTAGCTTGGAGAAGCACTATGAATCTGCAGATCAGTGGACACCACCTCGAAGTAACGCCTGCGTTGCGCGAATACGTGATCACCAAACTGGATAGGGTGCTAAGACATTTCGATCAGGTAATCGACGGCAGTGTGGTCCTCTCGGTCGACAACCACAAGGAAAAGGACAAGCGTCAAAAGGTTGAAATCAACCTCCATCTGAAAGGCAAGGACATCTTCGTCGAGAGCTGTGACAGCGATCTCTACGCTGCGATCGATCTGATGATCGACAAGCTCGACCGGCAGGTGATACGCCATAAAGATCGTCTGCAAGGTCATCAGCACGATGCGATCAAGTATCAACCGGCGCCGCAACTCGACGTCCCGCCGCAATAAGGAAAATTAGAGGTTTTTCCTCATTTTCCGTACTTGCCAAACCGCCCGGAATCGGGCGGTTTTTCGTTTCAGGAACGCCTTTTTTGCGTGGCAATACGGCTTTTGGACTAAACCGTTAAAAACCCACCACGCATGGATGGCGCGCCGCACCATCCGTAGCTACCCTGTTCTATAATGTTCCGGTTACCATCGGGGTCACGCTAGCTCATACGGAAGTCGGTCTGCCGGAGTCCTGTGCTTCTGGACTCCAACGTACGTCTTCGCGAGCATCGAACGAATGGAACGCCACTCAAACGCCCCAGCGAGGAGAACCCAGGCCACGTTTTCGCCTGTCAACATGAATCGTTTAGCCAAATTTCTTCCCCTCGAGAACGTCGTCGTCGGACTGTCGGTCACCAGCAAGAAACGCGTGTTCGAGCAAGCGGGCCTGATCTTCGAGAACCAGAACGGCATCGCCCGTAGCACGGTCACTGACAATCTGTTCGCGCGCGAGCGCCTCGGATCGACGGGGCTGGGCGAAGGCGTCGCGATTCCGCACGGCCGGATCAAAGGCTTGAAGCAGCCGCTCGCCGCGTTCGTCCGTCTTGCCGAACCTATCCCCTTCGAGTCGCCCGACGGCCAGCCCGTCTCATTGCTGATCTTCCTGCTCGTGCCCGAACAGGCCACTCAGCAACACCTCGAAATCCTTTCGGAAATCGCCCAGTTGCTGTCGGATCGCGACGCCCGCGAGCGCCTGCACACGGAAGAAGACCGCGAAGCATTGCATCGCCTGCTTACTCAGTGGCAACCTTGATGCATCGGCGGTTATCCGCACGCCGATTATTCGCATGCGTTATTTCCATCCGCATGCGGGTGTCGCCTGGCGAGGCTCGCGGCGCGCGTTAGCGCGGCCGCTTCTCTGCCCGGTACGCGGCCCACACTGGAGTCACTGACTCATGGACACGTCCAGCATCAACGCCCAAAGCATTTTCGACGACAACGCCGCCATGCTGAAACTCAGCTGGCTGACGGGGCATGAAGGCTGGGAGCGCGGCTTTTCTTCGGAATCGGTCGCCAATGCCACGTCGAGCGCCGACCTTGTCGGCCACTTGAACCTGATCCACCCGAACCGGATCCAGGTGCTCGGCGACGCCGAAATCGACTACTACACACGTCAGGCCGACGACGACCGCTCGCGCCACATGGCCGAGCTGATCGCGCTGGAACCGCCGTTTCTGGTGGTGGCCGGCGGCGTCGCGGCGCCGCCGGAACTGGTGCTGCGCTGCACGCGTTCATCCACGCCGCTGTTCACCACGCCAATGTCCGCTGCCGCGGTAATCGACAGCCTGCGTCTGTACATGTCGCGCATTCTGGCGCCGCGCGCCACGCTGCACGGCGTGTTTCTCGACATCCTCGGGATGGGTGTGCTGCTCACCGGCGACTCAGGGCTCGGCAAGAGCGAGTTGGGCCTGGAGCTGATCAGCCGTGGTCACGGCCTCGTTGCCGACGACGCGGTGGATTTCGTGCGCCTCGGCCCCGACTTCGTCGAAGGGCGCTGCCCGCCTCTGCTGCAAAATCTGCTCGAAGTGCGCGGTCTCGGCCTGCTCGACATCAAGACGATTTTTGGTGAAACGGCCGTTCGGCGGAAAATGAAATTGAAGCTGATCGTGCAGTTGGTGCGCCGTCCCGATGGCGAATTCCAGCGCCTGCCGCTGGAGAGCCAGACCGTCGACGTGCTCGGCCTGCCGATCAGCAAGGTCACGATCCAGGTGGCCGCGGGCCGCAACCTTGCGGTGCTGGTCGAAGCGGCCGTGCGCAACACGATCCTGCAACTGCGCGGTATCGATACGTTGCGCGATTTCATGGATCGCCAGCGTCTCGCCATGCAAGACCCCGACAGCCAGTTTCCCGGCAAACTGATCTGATTTTCGCGACCCGTGAAACGCCTGCGGCGGACATCTGGCCGCAGGGACGCGCATAGGGACCAGATGCTATGATGAAACGTACTGTTTCGACGACGCCATGCGCATAATCCTGATCACCGGTATATCCGGCTCCGGCAAGTCAGTTGCCCTGAACGCGCTTGAAGACGCAGGCTATTACTGCGTCGACAACCTGCCGCCGCGTTTTCTGCCGCAACTCGCCACGTATCTCGCCGAAGACAAGCAGGAACGCCTCGCGGTCGCGATCGACGCGCGATCGAGCGCATCGCTCGACGAAATGCCCGCCATGATCCGCGACCTTTCACGCTCCCACGACGTACGTGTGCTCTTCCTGAGCGCGAGTACGCAGTCGCTGATTCAACGCTTTTCCGAAACCCGCCGCCGTCATCCGTTGTCCGGCTCCACTGCGCATGACGCCGATGTCGGCCTGCTCACGTCGCTCGCGGAAGCCATCGAGCGCGAACGCGAACTGGTGGCGGGTCTCGCCGAGTTCGGCCATCAGATCGATACCAGCAATCTGCGCGCGAACGTGTTGCGCGCGTGGGTCAAGCGCTTCATCGAGCAGGAAGATGCGGGGCTCGTGCTGATGTTCGAATCGTTCGGATTCAAGCGCGGCGTGCCGCTCGACGCCGATTTTGTTTTCGACGTACGCACGCTGCCGAACCCGTACTACGATCATGAATTGCGGCCGCTCACCGGCCTCGACAAACCGGTAATGGATTTTCTCGATGCGTTGCCGGTCGTGCATGAAATGATCGACGACATCGAAAAGTTTCTTGCCAAATGGCTGCCGCATTTCCGCGACGACAACCGCAGTTACCTGACCGTCGCGATCGGCTGTACCGGTGGTCAGCACCGTTCTGTGTTCATCGCGGAGACGCTTGCCGCGCGTCTCGCAGCATCGGCGAATGTGATTGTGCGGCACCGCGATGCGCCGGTTGATGCCGACGAATCATCGAAGTTAGTGGCTTAACCGGCCGCATCGCGCGGCCTCAACTCGAAGCGTTGCGCCATGTCTTCTACTTCTACTGTGCTTGCCGATGTGCCGCTGTTTCCGCTGCATACGGTGCTGTTTCCCGACGGCCTCCTGCCACTCAAAATCTTCGAGGCGCGCTATCTCGACATGGCGCGCGAATGTCTGCGCGAAAAGACGCCGTTTGGCGTCTGCATGCTAAAAAGCGGCGCGGAAGTGGCGCGCGAAGAAGAGCCTTCAGTGCCCGAGGCGATCGGCTGTCTCGCTGAAATCGAAGAGTGCGACGTCGAAGCATTCGGCATGCTGCTGATTCGCGCGCGAGGCACGAAGCGTTTCCGGCTGCTCTCGCATCGCGTGGAAAGCAGCGGCCTGCTGGTGGGGATGGCAGAGCCGCTTGGCGAAGACGCGCCGCTCGAAGGCAACGAGTTGCTCGCCAAATTCGGCGCGTGCGCGGAAGTGCTCGAGCGGATCATCTCGACGATCCGCGAACGGGACCCGGACAGCTTGCCGTTCGCGGAGCCTTTCAGGCTCGACGATCCGTCGTGGGTGTCGAACCGGCTTGCCGAAGTGCTGCCGATTGCGTTACGCGCCCGACAAAAACTGATGGAACTACAGGACGCCGGCGCGCGGATCGACGTAGTTCATCATTACATGCAGCAGCATCAGTTGCTGTGAATTAATCAGATCAGCGAGCCATGCAAGCTGTCCAGCAGCTTGCGCACGGGTGCGGGCACGCCGAAAGAATCGAGATCGCTGAGCGCGACCCACGCGGTGTCCGCGTCGCCTAGTGCGGACAGCACGCCAACGCTGCCGTCCAGTTCTGCGAGCCGCGGCTCAATATCCAGCTTGAAGTGCGTGAATACGTGAGTGAACGGCGCGAGTGCCGAGACCGCGCCGTCTCCACCCAAACTGCGTGCTCGCTCGGCGAGTGAGGCTTCATCAGGAGCCTCGGGCAGACTCCACAGACCGCCCCAGATTCCCGACGGCGGACGCTTTTCCAGCATCACCGCATTGCCGTCGCGCAGCACCAGCATCCACGTTCGACGGGTCGGCACGAGTTTCTTCGGACGCGATGTCGGCAATACACGCTGACGCCCCGTAACGTTGGCGACGCAATCCGGTGCGAACGGACAACGCAGGCAATCCGGCTTGCCGCGCACGCACAACGTCGCGCCGAGATCCATCAGACCTTGCGTGTACGAACTGACTTCGGCGTCCGATGCATTCGAAGGCAGCAGCGATTCCGCCAACGTCCACATCGCATTTTCGACCTTCTTTTCGCCCGGAAAACCTTCCACTCCGAAGACGCGCGCGAGCACCCGCTTCACGTTGCCGTCGAGAATTGTCGCGCGCGCACCGAACGCGAACGACGCGATCGCCGCTGCCGTGGAACGGCCAATGCCGGGCAACTCCGCGAGTTCTTCGACCGATGCCGGAAACGCGCCGCCATGCTGCTCGACCACGACCTGCGCGCAACGATGCAGATTGCGCGCGCGGGTGTAGTAGCCGAGGCCGGCCCACAAAGCCATCACGTCATCGGAAGGCGCGGCGGCGAGCGCCGCGACATCCGGAAAACGCGAGAGAAATTTCGCGTAGTACGGAATCACCGTCGACACCTGCGTCTGCTGAAGCATGATCTCCGACAGCCAGATGCGATACGGATCGCGCGTGTTCTGCCACGGCAAATCGTGACGGCCGTGCACGCGCTGCCACGCGATCAGCCGCGCGGAAAAATCGGGCATGGAGGGAAATGCAGGCGCCTCAGACGCGTTAGGCGACACCGAACGCGACGTTGAACGCGGAGTTATGCGAGAAGGCATTGAAGATTTAGCGCTGACAGGTGGGACAGAAATACGTGGAGCGCTGCCCCTGCACGATCTGTTTGATCGGCGTTCCACACACGCGGCACGGCAGCCCCGCGCGATCATAGACGAAATAGTCGAGCTGGAAGTAACCGCTTTCGCCATCGCTGCCGACGAAATCGCGCAGCGTGCTGCCGCCCTTCTCGATCGCGGCGGCGAGCGTCACGCGCACGGCGTCGGCCAGCAGATCGTAGCGCACCAGCGAAACGCGGCCCGCGGCGGTGGTCGGCCGGATGCCCGCGCGAAACAGGCTCTCCGACGCATAAATATTGCCGACGCCCACGACGATTTCCCCTGCCAGCAACGCCTGTTTCACCGACACCTTGCGGCCGCGCGTGAGCCGATGCATCAGCGCGCCGGAAAACGCGGGCGAAAACGGCTCGACACCGAGACTCGCGAGCAGCGGATGTTCGAGGATGTCGCCCGCTTCCCGCGGATGCCACAACACCGCGCCAAAGCGGCGCGGGTCGCGATAGCGCAAAATGAAGTCGTCGAAAATCCAGTCGACGTGATCGTGTTTCGCAGCCTCCGGCGGATGCGGCACGTGACGCAGCACCCGCAGCGTGCCGGTCATGCCAAGATGCACAATGAACCAGCCAGCATCGATCTCGAACAGCAGATACTTGCCGCGCCGCTCCACTTTCCGCACGACGTGGCCGCGCAAGGTTTTCGCAAGGTCGGCCGGAATCGGCCAGCGCAATGCGGGCGTACGCACATCGACGCGTTCAACCTTGCGCCCGGACACATACGGTTCGATTCCCCTTCGGGTAACCTCAACTTCTGGCAACTCTGGCATCTCTGACTGGTCTGCAACTTGCGTGAGTGGTTGTGCGCTTATTGTAGCGAGCGCGTTACAATCGTCCGAAACATTGAACGGATTTCCATGAACCTGTCCTTCGTGAAGCTGTTTTCGAAGCGCCCGGCTAGCGCATCCCGAGTTCCGCACGCCGTGTCCGCTCGCCGTATGCTCGGCGCAGCAGCGCTTGCCGTTTGGGCGCTGGCTGCCGTACCCGCGCACGCGCAGGACCCGTCTCCCGACTCGGACGACACCTCGGTCACGTTGCCTGACCCGCTGGGGCCGGCATCGGCGGAAGATCAGAAATCCCTGCCTGACGTGTCGCTGTCGAGCCAGATCGTATTCCAGGTGCTTGCCGCCGAAGTCGCGTTGCAACGCGACCAGCCGGCACCGGCCTATCAAACCTATCTAGCCCTTGCACGCGACACGCACGATCCGCGCATGGCGCAACGCGCCACCGAAATCGCGCTGGCCGCGCAAAGCCCGTCAGACGCATTGGCTGCCGCGCAATTGTGGCAGCAGTATGCGCCGAGTTCGGAGCGCGCCGCGCAACTCGACGCGTCGCTGCTCGTGCTGTCCGGCAAGCCCGACGACGCCAGCCCGATCCTCGCACGCGAACTCGCACGCGTACCCGCGGAGAATCGCGGCAGCGCGATCCTCGCGCTACAGCTTCTGCTTTCGCGCGGTCCGAACCGGATTGGCGGTCTGCACGTGCTGCAAGACTTGCTGAAGAACGACATGAACCGGCCGGAAGCGCAACTGGCCATCGCGCGTCAGCAGATTCTGTCCGACGACGCGCCGGGTGCGCGCAAGTCGCTCGAACAGGCGCTCACGCTCAAGCCCGACTATTTGCCGGCGGCGCTCACGCTGTCGCAAATGGGCCCGGAAGAGCGCAAGGAAGGCATTGCATCGCTCGAAAAGTACGTGCAGGCCAACCCGAAATCGCATGACGCGCGTCTCGCGCTGGCGCAGATGTATCTCGCCAGCGACCGTCTGGACGACGCGCAGAAGCAGTTCGAGATCATGCACAAGGCCAACGCGAACGACCTCACGCCGCTGATGGCGCTCGCGCTGATCAAGATTCAGCAGAAGGATTTCAGCGCCGCGCAGACTTATCTGACGCAATACGCAACGCAGGCTGAGAAAACGCCGGGTGCAGATGCGGGTCAGGCGTATATCTACCTCGCGCAACTATCGCTGGAACAGAAAAACGAAGCGGCGGCGAGCGACTGGCTGAACAAGATTTCGCCGTCGAGCCAGCAATATGTGCCGGCGCAGATCACGCGCGCGCAACTGCTCGCGAAGCAGGGCAAGACCGACGACGCGCGTAAGCTGCTCGCCGAATTGCAGACGCCGGACGCACGCGATCTCGCGCTGATCGCCCGTACCGATGCGGCGATCCTGTTCGACGCGAAGCGTTACCCGGAAGCGGAGTCGCGGCTGCAACAAGCCACGGCCGCTTTCCCCGACGACCCCGATCTCGCTTACGACTACGCAATGGCCGCCGAAAAGAACGGTCATTACGACGTGATGGAAGCCCAGTTGCGCAAGCTGATCCAGACGCAGCCGGACAATCCGCAGGCGTACAACGCGCTTGGCTATTCGCTTGCCGACCGCAATCAGCGCCTGCCGGAAGCGGACAAACTGGTCGAGAAGGCATCGTCGCTGGCTCCGAACGACGCGTTCATCATGGACAGCGTCGGCTGGGTCAAGTACCGGATGGGCGACACGACCGATGCGATCAAGCTGCTGCGCAAAGCGTACGACATGCAGCCGAACGCCGAAATTGGCGCACACCTCGGCGAAGTGCTCTGGAAAAGCGGCGATCAGGATCAGGCGCGCGCGGCTTTCCGCGAGGCGCGCAAGCTTGAGCCGGATAACGACACGCTGGTTAAAACGTTGCAACGTCTTCAGGTGAACGATCTTTGATGCATCTTTCCCGTTTGATTTCCTTTCCCCGGGCGCCGCGCGGCGCGGCACTCGGATTCGCGGCGGCGGCGGTTGTCGCGCTGGCCGGTTGTGCGTCGGTGAAGCCGCAGGGGCCGTCCACGTCGAATGCGGCGACCTCGGTCACCGCGCAAACCACCCGCTCCTATCAGGGCCGGTTCGCGGTCCAGTACAACGATCAGAACGGCACGCAGCGCAATGCTTACGGTAATTTTGCGTGGCAGGAAACGGGCGACACCGTCACCATCCAGTTGCGTAACCCGCTTGGGCAGACGTTGGCGATCGTGACTTCGTCGCCGGCATCGGCCACGCTCGAATTGCCCAACCGCCAGCCGCTCACCGCAGATAACGTCTCCACGCTGATGCAGAATGCGCTGGGTTTCGCGCTGCCGGTGGAAGGACTACGCTACTGGCTGCAACCTTCGCCGGCGCCTACGTCGCGCGCGAAGACCGAGAAGGATCCGGAGCAGCCGTCGCGGCTGAAGCAGATCACGCAGGACGGCTGGACGATCGACTATCTCGCCTATGCCGACGCACCGGCCACTGGCGTGAAACGTCTGAACCTGAGCCGCGCCGAGCCGCCGCTCGACATCAAGCTCGTGCTGGATCAGTAACACTCAGCAGCCCGCGTCTGCTGGCACAACCTTGCCGCCTTTTCTGCGCCAGTTGGCGCATGTAGCCTCGACTCATGATTGAAACCACCGACTCGCTGCGCGATTGCCTCGCGCCAGCGAAAATCAACCTCTTCCTGCACATCACCGGCCGCCGGCCGGATGGTTATCACACGCTGCAAACGGTTTTCCAGTTGCTCGACTGGGGCGACACGCTGCATTTCACGCGACGCGACGACGGCCTTATCACGCGTAGCACCGAAATCGCGGGCGTGCCGGCAGAGCATGACCTCACCGTGCGCGCAGCAACGCTTTTGAAAAATCACACGGGTTCGAACGAAGGCGTCGACATTGAAATTGAGAAGCGTCTGCCGATGGGCGGCGGTCTCGGCGGCGGCAGCTCCGACGCGGCAACTACCTTGCTCGCGCTGAATCGCCTGTGGAAACTCAATGTGCCGCGCCAGGAATTGCAGGAGTTGGCGCTAACGCTCGGCGCAGACGTACCCTTCTTTGTTTTTGGGAAAAACGCGTTTGCGCAGGGTGTCGGAGAGACTTTAGACGTTGTACAATTGCCGCCGCGTCACTTTCTGGTAGTAACGCCGAGGGTGCAGGTTCCGACTGCAGCGATTTTCTCCGAAAAATCGTTGACAAGAGATTCGAAACCCCTCACAATTACGGACTTTCCTGCAGGACTTAGCTGCAACACTGATTGGCCAGAAAGTTTTGGCCGCAATGACATGCAGCAGGTTGTCGTAGGAAAATACGCGGAAGTAGCGCAAGTGTTGCGATGGTTTGAAAGTATCGCGCCAGCGCGGATGTCTGGATCAGGTGCAAGTGTTTTTGCAGCGTTTCGTAGTAAAGCTGAAGCAGAAGCGGCGCAAGCCAAACTGCCCGGCGAATGGAACAGCGCAGTGGCACAAGGTCTCGATCAACATCCACTCTTTACTTTCGCGTCATAAGTTTTGCATCGTCGAACGAAACTCCACGTTCGGCGGAGCTCAAAGTTAGTGTAGGGGAGTCGCCAAGCTGGTTAAGGCACCGGATTTTGATTCCGGCATGCAAAGGTTCGAATCCTTTCTCCCCTGCCAAAATTTCTCGCATTTCCCCTCGCCCCCCAGCCTGAAGCAGGTGCATGATGAGCAGCCATGACGGCCTGATGGTTTTTACTGGCAACGCGAATCCCGCGCTTGCACAGGAAGTCGTCAAAATCCTCGGTATTCCCCTCGGCAAAGCAATGGTTAGCCGTTTCTCGGACGGTGAAATCCAGGTCGAGATTCAGGAAAACGTGCGTGGTAAGGACGTCTTCGTCCTGCAATCCACGTGCGCGCCGGCGAATGACAATCTGATGGAACTGATGATCATGGTCGATGCGCTCAAGCGCGCATCCGCCGGCCGGATCACTGCTGCCATCCCCTACTTCGGTTATGCCCGTCAAGATCGTCGCCCGCGTTCAGCGCGCGTCGCCATTTCGGCGAAGATCGTGGCGAACATGCTGGAAATCGCCGGCGTCGAGCGGATCATCACGATGGATCTGCACGCCGACCAGATTCAAGGCTTCTTCGACATCCCGGTCGACAATATCTACGCTACGCCCGTGCTGCTCGGCGATCTGCGCAAGCAGAACTACGAGAACCTGCTGGTCGTTTCGCCGGACGTCGGCGGCGTGGTGCGTGCCCGGGCATTGGCGAAGCAGCTGAACTGCGATCTCGCGATCATCGACAAGCGTCGTCCGAAAGCGAACGTTGCAGAAGTCATGAACATCATCGGTGAAGTCGAAGGCCGCACCTGCGTGATCATGGACGACATGGTCGACACCGCCGGCACGCTCTGCAAGGCAGCTCAGGTGTTGAAGGAACGCGGCGCGAAGCAGGTTTTCGCTTACGCTACTCACCCGGTTCTGTCGGGCGGCGCAGGCGAGCGTATCGCAGCTTCCGCACTCGACGAACTCGTTGTCACGGACACGATCCCGCTCGGCGAAGAAGCCCGCTCGTGCGCAAAGATCCGTTCGCTGACCAGCGCCGGCCTGCTTGCCGAAACGTTCTCGCGCATTCGTCGCGGCGATTCGGTGATGTCGCTGTTCGCTGAAAGTTAAGTATTTGCGAAGACGCAGCGTGTTGCCACAGGCGACCGCTGCGTTTTTGCACAATCGGCGCGAGCGAACGAAGGTTCGTGCCGCAGCTCTGGGGCCTCAGCCGTAATGGCTTGGAGGCCCCGTTTTTACTGCCTGGTCGCGGGCAGTGCATTGGAGATTCAACATGAAAGTAGTCGCTTTCGAGCGTTCTTTGCAAGGTACGGGTGCGAGCCGCCGCCTGCGTAACTCGGGCAAGACCCCGGGCATCGTATATGGCGCTGGTGCTGACACGCAATTGGTCGAACTGGACCACAACGCCCTTTGGCACGCGCTGAAGAAAGAAGTTTTCCACTCGTCGATCCTCGAGTTGGAAGTGGCTGGCAAGTCGCAACAGGTTCTGCTGCGCGACGTGCAATACCACCCGTTCCGTCAGCTCGTGCTGCACGTGGACTTCCAACGTGTCGACGCATCGAAGAAGCTGCACACCAAGGTGCCGCTGCACTTCATGAACCAGGAATCGAACCCGGCAGTCAAGCTGTCGAGCGCGGTGATCTCGCACGTCGTCAATGAACTGGAAGTCGAGTGCCTGCCGTCGGCACTGCCGGAATTCATCGAAGTCGACCTGGCGAAGATCGAAGCGGGTCAATCGGTTCACGCTAAAGACATCGCACTGCCGGCTGGCGTTTCGCTGGTTGCTCACGTCGAAGCAGAAAACCCGGTCGTCGCTGCTGCAACGATCCCGGCTGGCGCAATCGCTGAAGGCGACGCCGCTGCTGCTGCCGAAGGCGACGCACCGGCTGCTTAAGAACCTGTCAGGTTCAGAGCAAGCAATCCTCTCGATCCGTTTCAATGAAACGGTCGATGTGACCCGCCGAGGTTCTCCCCGGCGGGTTTTTTTTCGGTTTTTTTCGGCCCGGCCGCGCTTGCGCGTCGAGCCAGACGGACCTACGCAATCATGATCAAGCTGATCGTCGGGCTCGGCAATCCGGGCGCCGAATACACCGCGACGCGCCATAACGCCGGCTTCTGGCTGGTCGATCAACTGGCCCGCGAAGCCGGAACGACGCTGCGCGACGAGCGGCGTTTCCACGGTTTTTATGCGAAAGCGCGGCTGCACGGCGAAGAAGTGCATCTGCTGGAACCGCAGACTTATATGAACCGCTCAGGTCAATCGGTCGTCGCGGTGGCGCAGTTTTTCAAGATTCTTCCCGATGAGATTCTCGTCGCGCACGACGAGCTCGATATGCCACCGGGCAGCGTCAAGCTGAAGCTCGGCGGTGGAAGCGGCGGCCATAATGGCTTGAAGGACATTACCGCCCATCTTTCGTCACAGCAGTATTGGCGGCTGCGGATCGGCATCGGTCATCCGCGTGACCTGATTCCTGAGAGCGCTCGGGCCGGCGCGAAGCCGGACGTCGCCAATTACGTGCTGAAGCCGCCGCGACGTGAAGAGCAGGAAGTGATTGACGCATCGGTCGAGCGTGCGCTCGCTGTGATGCCGCAGGTTATCAAGGGCGAACTCGAGCGCGCGATGATGCAGTTGCATCGCAATCCCTGAATTGCACCGCTCGTTGATGGACCGCCGCCGTTACCGTATCGACAGGAGAATCGCTTGAGCCGCTATTGGAGTGACATCGTTCACCGTCTGACGCCGTATGTGCCGGGCGAGCAGCCCGTGCTCGCGCACCCGGTGAAGCTGAATACCAACGAGAATCCGTATCCGCCGTCGCCGCGCGTGCTCGACGCGATCCGGCGCGAATTGGGCGAGGCCGGCGAGTCGCTGCGTCGCTATCCCGATCCGACCGCGCGCAAGTTGCGCGAAACGGTGGCCGCTTATCACGGCATTCGCGCAGATCAGGTATTCGCGGGCAACGGCTCGGACGAAGTGCTGGCGCTCACGTTCGAGGCCCTGCTCAAGCACGACAAACCGCTGCTGTTTCCGGACATCACGTACAGCTTTTATCCGACCTACGCGCGGCTCTTCGAAGTCGAATACCGGACAATTCCGCTTAACGACAGTTTTGCGATCAATGTCGACGACTACGCCGCGCCGAACGGCGGCGTGCTGTTCCCGAACCCGAACGCGCCGACCGGCCGGCCTTTGCCGCTCGCCGATATCGAGCGTCTACTGCAGAAAAATACCGATTCAGTCGTGGTAATCGACGAAGCCTATGTGGATTTCGGCGCTGAATCGGCGATTACGCTGATCGATCGCCATCCGAATCTGCTGGTAGTTCAGACGGTATCGAAGTCGCGCTCGCTGGCCGGCATGCGCGTTGGCTTCGCGTTCGGTAATGTCGAGCTGATCGACGCGCTGAACCGCGTGAAGGACAGCTTTAATTCCTACCCGCTCGACCGGCTGGCGCAAGCAGCCGCCACCGCCGCTTACGAGGACGATGCATGGTTCCGCGACAGTTGCGCCAAGGTAATTGCCAGCCGCGAGCGGTTGGCGTCCGGGCTGACTGCGCTGGGATTCGATGTGGTGCCGTCGGCGGCGAATCTGCTGTTCGCGCGCCATCCGGCGCATGACGCGGCGATGCTCTTGCGGCGTCTCCGGGAGCGGGAGATTATCGTGCGCCATTTCAAGGCGCCGCGGATCGACCAGCATCTGCGGATTTCGGTCGGCACCGATGCCGAATGCGAGATTCTGCTCAATGCGCTGCGTGAGATTTTCAGCGCCTAAGCAGACGCCGCTACAAAAAAATGGCGAGGCCACCAAGGCCTCGCCATTTTTTATCCATCACGATCGTTTAAAGCCGCAAAAAGTTATTCGCCCTTCTCTGCCTGCAGCGCGTGATATTTCGCCATCAGGCCGTCGGGTGTTTCGAGATGTTCCGGGTCGCGTGGAATACATTCGACCGGACACACCTGAATACACTGCGGCTCGTCGAAATGGCCGACGCACTCGGTACATTTCTTCGGGTCAATCACATAGATTTCCGGGCCCATCGAAATTGCGTCGTTCGGGCACTCAGGCTCGCATACGTCGCAATTGATGCACTCGTCGGTAATCATCAAGGCCATGCTTCTCTCACTTCACGCCGGCCGAAGCCGACTTTAATCCGTCAAACCGACAGTTTATGCCGGTTACACCTGCGCCGCCGAAGCGTCGCTATTCGGATCGAGCGCAGCAACCTTCTCCTTCAGCCATTTTTCGACCGACGGAAACACGAACTTGCTGACATCGCCGCCCAACTGCGCGATTTCT
Organism: Paraburkholderia fungorum; assembly: GCF_900099835.1. Taxonomy (NCBI): domain Bacteria; kingdom Pseudomonadati; phylum Pseudomonadota; class Betaproteobacteria; order Burkholderiales; family Burkholderiaceae; genus Paraburkholderia; species Paraburkholderia fungorum. The sequence goes on along the minus strand of NZ_FNKP01000001.1, from coordinate 690,517 downwards.
CGCACGATCGTGCCCGAAATGAACTGGTACTGGTCGGACGGCGTCATGAACATGGTTTCGACGTCGGGCAACAAATAGCGGTTCATCCCCGCCATCTGGAACTCATATTCGAAGTCCGATACTGCACGTAGACCGCGCACAATCACCCGCGCATTGTTGCTACGCACAAAATCCTTCAGCAGGCCTTTGAAACTCATCACCTGAACGTTCGGATAATGCCCGAGCACTTCATGAGCGATATCGAGGCGCTCTTTCAGCGTGAAGAACGGTTTCTTGTTGCGGCTGTCGGCCACACCCACTACCAGCGTGTCGAAAATGCTCGACGCGCGCCGAACGAGGTCTTCGTGACCGCGCGTCAGCGGGTCGAACGTGCCCGGGTACACGGCGACTACCATGAGACTTCTCCTCTCTTCAGACAAAGGGCCACGTCAAAGCGTCCACGCGACGCATTTGGCACCGACTGCGCGCGTGACTATAAACCGCCCGGCGCTTATTTTGGAACGCGCATTATTCCTTATTTTCGCGCTGCAGCAAATGGAAGTGGACAGCGCCGGCTTTGCCTTGCCGCACGATCTCCCATCCGGCCAGCGACTCGTTCCCGTCGAGTTCGAGCGCCTCGGCTGCTTCCACGTAAAGGAAGCCTTCTGCGGCGACGAGCGGCACGACCAGAGCGAGCGCTTTGCCGAGCAGATCGCCGTCGAACGGTGGGTCGAGGAACACGACGTCGAACGAACCGGGCGCGAGACTCGCGGCGAGGCGCAAACCGTCGGCTTCGGCAATTTCGATCGTGCGCGCAGCGAGGCGTTCCTGGTTGGCGCGCAGCTGGCTGGCGGCGCGCGCATTGCGCTCCACCATCAGAACCCGCGCCGCGCCGCGCGACGCGGCTTCGAAGCCCAATGCGCCGCTGCCGGCGAACAGATCGAGGCAGCGCTGGCCGTCCAGATTCTGGCCGAGCCAGTTGAACAAGGTTTCGCGGACGCGGTCGGGCGTAGGGCGCAAGCCGTCGAGGTCGAGAACAGGCAGCGGAGTGCGCTTCCAGTCGCCGCCGATAATGCGGATCGCGTGCGGCTTACCGCCTTTGGACGAAGCGCCATGGGCGCGTGAGGGTGCTGAACGGGGCATGCAGTTTCGATTACTTTATGAAGGCGCTCGCACCGCAGATATGTGCGAGCCGGAGCGCCAACGTTACCACAGGGGCAGCCGGCGTCCAGCCTGGCCGTTCGGCCGATACGACGGTCGGCGGCGCGCCTGATAAAATGTGCGGCTTCCAGCGCCTTGCATCCCGCAAACGCAACGCTGCCTGCCGCTTCCGCCGGTTCGTACCGGCTGCGCGCATCGGCGCGCGCTCTCACCACGCCAGATCATGTTCAGCTTTTTCAAACGATTCAAGGGTTCGAAAGAGTCCGATACCGCGGCAGACGAGTCGCAGACGGCGCCTGAAGGCTCGACGCCCGAGCTAGCCGTCGAAGCGCCGGTGCGCGTCGACACGCCCGCTCCGGCTGCTCCGGCTGTCATCGAGCCGGAACCCGGGTTCGACGAGCCCGCGCTCGAAACCGTAGAGACCGTCGAAATCGTCCCGGCGCCCGCGCAGGACGCCAGCGCCAAGCGCTCGTGGCTGACTCGTCTGAAAACCGGTCTGTCGAAAACCAGTTCGAGTCTGACCGGTATTTTCGTCGGCACGAAGATCGACGAGGAGCTTTACGAAGAACTCGAAACCGCGCTGCTGATGTCGGACGCGGGCGTCGAAGCCACGGAGTTCCTGCTCGAATCGTTACGCGAGAAGGTGCGTACCGAACGGCTCACCGATCCGCAACAGGTCAAGGCCGCGCTCCGCACGCTGCTCATCGACCTGCTCAAACCGCTCGAAAAATCGCTGATGCTCGGCCGCGCGCAGCCGCTCGTCATGATGATCGCGGGCGTGAACGGCGCGGGCAAAACGACCAGCATCGGCAAACTTGCCAAGCATCTGCAAAGCTTTAACCAGTCGGTGCTGCTGGCCGCGGGCGACACGTTCCGCGCCGCCGCGCGCGAGCAGCTGGCGATCTGGGGTCAGCGCAACAATGTGACGGTGGTGTCGCAGGAAAGCGGCGATCCGGCTGCGGTGATTTTCGACGCGGTCGGTGCGGCGCGTGCGCGCAAGATCGACGTGATGATGGCCGACACGGCCGGACGCCTGCCCACGCAGCTGCATCTGATGGAAGAGTTGCGCAAGGTGAAGCGCGTGATCGGCAAAGCGCACGACGGCGCGCCGCACGAGGTGCTGCTGGTGATCGACGCGAATACCGGCCAGAACGCGCTCGCGCAGGTCAAAGCGTTCGACGACGCGCTCGGCCTCACCGGCCTGATCGTCACCAAGCTCGACGGCACGGCAAAGGGCGGGATTCTCGCCGCGATAGCGCGACAGCGCCCGATTCCGGTGTATTTCATCGGCGTCGGCGAGAAGGTCGAAGATTTGCAGCCGTTCAGTGCGGAAGAGTTTTCGGACGCGCTGCTGGGCGGTTGAACCAGCGGGCAGCGCCGCATTCTCCGATAGAAGCACATGAAAAAAGGGGCACTCCACGGAGTGCCCCTTTTGCGTTCAGGCCACACTACCGGCCATCACATCACTCAGTATCCGGCTGCACACCAGGCGCCGCACGGGCAAACGCATCGATCTGCATCGCGTGGTCGTAAATGCGCTGGATGGTCGGAAACTTCGCCGTGTCCACCTTGAAGCGCTGCGCGTTGAACACCTGCGGGATCAGGCACGCGTCGGCGAGCGTCGGCGTATCGCCGAAGCACAGTTTGCCGGTACGTGCGCTGCCTGCCAGGTGAGCATCCAGCGTCGTGAAACCCGCTTCGATCCAATGGCGATACCACGCGTCTTTCGCGTCGTCGTCGACCCGCAACGTGTGCTTCAGATACTTCAGCACGCGCAGATTGTTGACCGGATGAATCTCGCACGCCACCTGCAACGCCACTGAGCGCACATATGCGCGGTCGGCCGGCGTACCCGGCAACAGCGGCGGCTCGGGATGGGTTTCGTCCAGATACTCGATGATCGCGAGCGACTGCGGCATCACCTCGTGTCCGTCGACCAAAGTCGGCACGATGCCGTCCCCATTCACCTTGCGATATTCGGGCTTGAGCTGCTCGCCGCCGTCGCGCACGAGATGCACGGGCACGTAGTCGTACGGCAGATTTTTCAGGTTCAGCGCAATGCGCACCCGATAGGACGCCGAGCTCCGGAAGTAACTGTAGAGCTTCATGTTGTCTGTCTCCTCCACGCCTGAACTCATCAGACGACGCGCACGCTGAACTCGCCGAGCCCGTCCACACCGCCCTTCATCAGATCGCCCTTCACGACCGCGCCAACGCCCTCGGGCGTGCCGGTGAAAATCAGGTCGCCGGGTTGCAGTTCGAACAACGTCGACAGATACGCGACCGTCTCGGCCACCGACCAGATCAGTTGCGACACGTCCGAGCGCTGCTTGTCCTCGCCGTTCACCGACAGCCAGATCGAACCCTTGCCGATATGGCCAACCGTCGCCGCCGGATGAATCGGACCGATCGGCGCCGAGTGATCGAAGCCCTTCGCGGTGTCCCACGGACGGCCCATTTTCTTCGCCTCGCCCTGCAGATCGCGGCGCGTCATATCGAGACCGAGCGCGTAACCGTAGACGTGATCGAGCGCGCTTTCAGCCGCGATGTCCTTGCCGCCCTTGCCGATTGCCGCGACCATTTCCATTTCGAAGTGGACGTTTTTCGTCAGCGACGGATACGGAAACTCGCCGGTCTCGCCGGGCGCGACGTAGACCACAGCGTCGGCGGGCTTGCTGAAGAAGAACGGCGGCTCGCGGTCGGGATCGTGTCCCATCTCGCGCGCGTGGGCTTCGTAATTGCGCCCGACGCAGTAGATGCGGCGCACCGCGAATTGCTCGCTGGATCCCACGACCGGCACCGCCACCTGCGGTGCGGGTGCGAATACATAACTCATCCCGTTCTCCATTCTTCGATTGAGGCCGCCGACGCGGCGATAAAACATCGAGTTTAACGCGCTGCAAAGCACGATGCGCGGCAGGCCGGCAAGCTTGCGCAGGCGCCCTACGAAGCCAGTACGAAGGGCTTACGGTGCCCGTACGAAACGCCCGTCAAGTACGCCTTCAACGCCTGCGCTGCCAGGCGGCCGTCTCGCGGGATCGCCATAGATGCGATACTCACACCCAATAACGTCCCCTGTAACGTCCCTTGAATACCGTGGCGAACCGTTCGAAAGCGGGCCGTCACCACGTCCCATTTGCGCCCGATGACCGATTCCGCCGATACCGCCCACGACACCCCCTTCCCCTGCGCCCGCTTCATCAAGGAAATCGGCCGTGGCCCGAACGGCGCCCGCGCGCTGACCGCCGACGACACCCGCGAGTTGTACACGGCGATGCTCGACGGCCGGGTAGGCGAACTCGAACTCGGCGCGGTGCTGCTCGCGTATCGCGTGAAGGGTGAGACCGCCGACGAACTCGCCGCGATGCTGGCGGGCGCGCATGCGTCGTTCGAGGCGGTTCATCTGCCGCACGGCGAATTCCGGCCCGTGTCAATTCCGTCGTATAACGGCGCGCGTAAGCAGCCGAATCTGGTTCCGCTACTCGCGCTACTGCTGGCGCGCGAAGGCGTGCCGGTGCTGGTGCATGGCGTAACCGAAGATCCGGGCCGCGTGACGAGCGCGGAAATTTTCACGCATCTGCAGATTCCGCACGCGCAGTCGCACGCCGATATCGAAGATGGCCTCGCCGAGCGCCGTCTCGCGTTCGCCTCGATCGACGTGCTCGCGCCGAAGCTCGCGCGGCTTCTCGGCTTGCGTCGACGGATGGGGGTGCGCAATTCGACGCATACGCTCGTGAAGATTCTTCAGCCGTTCGCGCCGGCCGGGCTGCGTCTGGTGAACTACACGCATCCGCCGTATCGCGACAGTCTCACGCAACTGTTCAACACGCATCCGGATGCGGCGGCCGGCGGTGCGTTGCTCGCGCGCGGCACCGAAGGCGAGGCGGTCGCGGATACGCGGCGACAAGTGCAGGTCGACTGGTTGCACGATGGCGTGTGCGAAACGCGCGTGCCGCACGAGCGCTCGTCGCCGGATGCGCCCGAGGTCGAGTTGCCCGAGGCGCGCGATGCGCAGACCACCGCCGCGTGGATCAGCGCGGTGCTGCGCGGCGAAGCGCCTGTGCCGAGCGCGATCGAGCGACAGGTCGAGTTGATTGTGGATGTAGCGAAGATTGCGGCTTGAGGCGGGAGTGAGTTTGGTTCGTTGGAGCAAACTCATTCAGCGAGTCCGCGAATTGATCTTGCGCCGCGCTTCCGAAGCTCCAGCAGCTTGAGTCAACACGACACACTGTTCCGGGAAACTGTCCGCACACGGACCCGCACGTAACTCACTCCAGCGCGCATCGCGTGGCCTGCCACGCAATCAACCGCCATTGCCCGTCTTCCTGCGTATGAATGGCGGTGTACGCAATCGGAAACAGCAGCGCGCCGCTATTCGCCTCCATCTCGATCAGCGCCCGACCCGTGACGACGCACGTCTCGGGTCCCACGGGCAGCACGTCCTGCGACTGCACTTCGATCTGCCGATAACGGCGGCGCCCGCCCGTAATCCCGTCGATGAACTGCCGCTTCGTCTCACGCTTGCCGTTCGTGTGAACGTAACTCACGTTGTCCGCGAGGAGCGTGTCGAGCGATTGCCCGTCGCCGTCGACCATCGCGCGAAATCGCTCTCGTTCGAGCCCGCGAATCGCTTCGATTAACTTTGCCGCCATTGCTCAGCCCCTTGCACCGGTAGGCCGAACGGGGCCACGGTCGTCAAAAGTTATATTGCAAATATAGCTGGCTGAAATTTATACCAGGATTGGGCTCTTTGATACCGCCGTTGGAAATATGCTGGAAGCGGTAGCCGGCCAGATACTGCTGGTGGCCGCCGAACTGCAGGCCGACGCCGGCCATGTCGGCGAACTGGAACGCGGTGGCGACCGAGAAGGTCGAAGAAATGCGTGTGGTCGACAGCAGGCGGACACCGGCGCCCACTTCGATATAAGGCCGCACCATCCCCGAACTCCTGATGAAGCGGATCACCGGCGTGACCCCTATCTCGCCGACGTTGCCGTGCACGTCGCCTTCGTTAGTGTGCCACCAGGACGCGTGCGCTTCGCCGATCAGCGAGAAGTGCCAGTCGCCGATGTACCACCACGTCAGATTCGGGTCCCACGCGAGGCCGAGGTCCAACTTCTTGATATGCCGGTCGCCGACGCCTGCGCCCATCTGTACGCCGAACTGGTCTGCTGAAGCCAGCCCGGACGCTCCCAGCAGCCAGGCAACCATCGCGCCTTTTAGAGCCAGATCGCGAAAAGCATTATTTTTTGTTGTCCATCTAACACCCGCACTCGCAGACGTTTATTAATGCACTTCTCTTTTGCGTATTCTAACGACTATCAGTTTTAGATGAATCGTATGAATAAATCAAAACTCTCGCAATTACTGACTTCAAATAGAGAAAACTCAAGCCATTAATGAGAGCCACAGCGCAAAATCCGGTAAATCCTACGCACTGCACAGGGCAGGTAACAAGCGCGTATGATGGCTATTGAAATCTGAATTTCAATAGGAATTCACGGAACTTGGATGACCCTACGCGCTCTAAGTATTAGCACTCGGTAAATCAGAGTGCTAACATCCATCGCTGGAGTCGTTTACTGAATACGCTTTTGTCTGATTCCAAAGGAGTTTTTTACGTGAGCCATGCAATGACCCTTCCGAGTACTCTGAGCCCGTCGTCGGCTAAGGCCGCTTCGGCAGGTGCACTGGCGCTCTCGCATTCCTCTATGCTGCCCGGTCAACTGGGCAATATCGACGCCTACATCCAGGCCGTTAATCGGATTCCGATGCTGACGCCGGCGGAAGAACGCCAGTACGCCACCGAATTTCGCGAGCAGGAGAACCTGCAGTCCGCGCGCAAACTCGTCCTGTCGCACCTGCGGCTGGTCGTGTCGATTGCGCGCAACTATCTGGGTTACGGGCTGCCGCATGCCGACCTGATCCAGGAAGGCAACATCGGCCTGATGAAGGCCGTGAAGCGCTTCGACCCGGAGCAGAACGTGCGGCTCGTGTCGTACGCCATGCACTGGATCAAGGCTGAGATCCACGAATACATTCTGCGCAACTGGCGTATGGTGAAGGTCGCCACCACCAAGGCGCAACGCAAACTGTTCTTCAACCTGCGCAGCCACAAGCAGGGCTTGGGCGCGTTCACGCCGGACCAGATCGACGATCTGGCTAAAGAGCTGAACGTGAAGCGCGAAGAGGTTTCCGAAATGGAAACGCGCTTGTCCGGCGGCGACATCGCGCTGGAAGGCCAGGTCGAAGACGGCGAAGAGTCGTACGCGCCGATCGCCTATCTCGCCGATTCGCATAGCGAACCGACCGCCGTGCTGGCTTCGCGTCAGCGCGACAAGCTACAAAGCGACGGTATCGCAAGTGCGCTGGATGCACTGGACGCCCGCAGCCGCCGCATCATCGAGGCACGCTGGCTGAAGGTGGAAGACGACGGTTCGGGCGGCTCGACGCTGCACGAACTGGCCGACGAGTTCGGCGTGTCGGCCGAACGTATCCGGCAGATCGAAGCTAGCGCAATGAAGAAAATGCGCGGTGCGCTGACCGAATACGCGTAACGTCTGAAGTCTGACGCATGCCGGTTCGCCCCGGTGTAGCAATCAACTGCTGAATGGCCGTAAAAGCCCCGCTCTCGCAAGATGGCGGGGCTTTTTTTCGCCCGCTACAACGACTCACTCAACGGGTCGCGCACTCCCCCCTCATCGACGCAAGACCAGCCCCGACGTTCAAAGGCTTTCTTGACGTATCACAAACCACGTTGCAATACTGATTAAACGCGGCAAATTTCGCGACACAATGCCGCGCCGCTGGCGAATGGAGCGCCATGTTCCGCTCCTAAAATCGGGGTGCACTATCCAGATCTCCAAAACGGTCTGGGTCCAGCCGGTACAACCGGTGTGAAGTCGATTCGACCGATCATGACCATAGCCCTCAATCGCAGCACTACCCGCCGTTCACGCTGGCGTCAGCGGTTCACCCGGTGGGTACGCGGGCCAACAATGGCTCGGGACGTAGCCATTGTTCTCGCCATCAAGTTCGTTCTGCTGATGGCGCTCAAATACACATTTTTCAATCATCCGCAGGCGGTGCATATGAGCATGCCGCCAGAACAAGTCGCACAGGCATTGTTGTCCGTGCCTGCCTCGCATCCGTCTCAAGGTGATCAACATGCCCGTTAGCGAAGTCGTAGAACTGTCGCGCCTCCAGTTCGCCATCACGGCGCTCTATCACTTTCTGTTCGTACCGCTCACGCTTGGGTTGTCGTGGCTGCTCGTCATCATGGAATCGGTTTATGTGATGACCGGCAAACAGATTTATAAAGACATGACCCAGTTCTGGGGCAAGCTCTTCGGCATTAACTTTGCAATGGGGGTCGCCACCGGCCTCACGCTCGAGTTTCAGTTCGGCACCAACTGGGCGTATTACTCGCATTACGTTGGCGACATCTTCGGCGTGCCGCTCGCCGTCGAAGGTTTGATGGCGTTCTTCCTCGAATCGACCTTCGTCGGCCTGTTCTTCTTCGGCTGGAAACGGCTGTCGAGAGTGCAGCACCTGATCGTCACGTTCTTCGTCGCGCTCGGCTCGAATCTGTCGGCGCTGTGGATTCTGGTCGCCAACGGCTGGATGAACAACCCGGTCGGCGCAACCTTCAACTATCAGACCATGCGGATGGAACTCGACAGCATCTTCTCCGTGCTGTTCAACCCGGTCGCGCAGGTCAAGTTCGTGCACACGGTGTCGGCGGGTTATGTGACGGCTGCGATGTTCGTGCTCGGCGTGTCGTCGTGGTATCTGCTGAAGCGCCGCGACACCGAGTTCGCGCTGCGTTCGTTTGCGATTGCCGCGGGTTTCGGACTGGCTTCCACGTTGTGCGTGATCATTCTCGGCGACGAATCGGGTTACACCACCGGCGAAGTCCAGAAAGTGAAACTCGCCGCCATCGAGTCCGAATGGGAGACCCGGCCCGCGCCCGCGTCGTTCACGGTATTCGGCATTCCGAATCAGAAGGAACAGCGCACCGATTACGCGATTCGCGTGCCGTACGCGCTCGGTATCATCGCCACCCGTTCGCTCGATGAACCCGTGATCGGTCTGAAAGATCTGATCACGCGTAACGAGGCGCGTATCAAGGAAGGCATGGTGGCGTACGCCGCGCTGCAAAAGCTGAAGCAGGGCGATGCGACCGACGAAGCCAAAGCCGACTTTGAAAATCACAAGGACTACCTCGGTTACGGGCTGCTGCTCAAACCGTTCACCGCGAACGTCACCGACGCCACGCCGGATCAGATTGCTCAGGCTGCCGAACGAACCATTCCGCCGGTGTTGCCGCTGTTCTTCTCGTTCCGCCTGATGGTCGGCCTTGGCCTGCTGTTCCTCGCCACGTTCGTGCTGGCGTTCTGGTTCTGCGCGCAACGCACGTTGTTGCTGGAGAAGCGCCGCTGGTTCCTGCGCTGGGCCGTGTGGGCGATTCCGTTGCCGTGGCTCGCGGCCGAGTTCGGCTGGATCGTCGCGGAAATGGGGCGTCAGCCGTGGAGTATCGCGGGCATTCTGCCGACCAATCTCGCCGCGTCGAGTCTGACGCCGCGCGATCTGTATCTGAGCATCGCGGGCTTCGTGCTGTTCTACACGGTGCTGTTCATCATCGAAATCATGCTGATGTTCAAGTACGCGCGGCTCGGGCCTTCGTCGCTGCACACGGGCCGTTATCACCATGAAACCGAACAGCCGCTGAATCAGCCGCTGCCGACCAACTCGGCCGTCTGATTCGCCGCTCGCTACTGCGCTTCAAGGGAAAAATAATCATGGATTACGCAACCCTCAAATTGATCTGGTGGGTGTTGATCGGCGTGCTGCTGATCGGCTTCGCGCTCACCGACGGCTTCGACATGGGCGCCGCGATCCTGCTGCCCTTCATCGCGAAGACCGATGCCGAACGGCGCATCGTCGTGAACACGGTCGGGGCAACGTGGGAGGGCAATCAGGTCTGGCTTGTCACCGCGGGTGGCGCGATGTTCGCTGCATGGCCGCTGGCGTACGCGGCGTCGTTCTCTGGCTTTTATTTCGCGATGCTGCTGATTCTATTCGCGCTGTTTTTCCGTCCCGTCGGCTTCGACTATCGCGGCAAACGCGAGAATCCGCGCTGGCGCACTGCGTGGGACTGGGGTTTGTTCGTCGGCGGCTTCGTGCCTGCGCTGGTGTTCGGCGTCGCGTTCGGCAACCTGCTGCAAGGCGTGCCGTTCTCGTTCGATACCGATCTGCGCGTCACGTATCACGGCGGTTTCTTCGGCTTGTTGAATCCGTTCGCGGTGTTGTGCGGACTGGTCAGTGTGTCGATGCTGACTGCGCACGGCGCGGCTTTCGTGAGAATCAAGTCGGACGGTATCGTCGCCGAGCGCGCGTCGCTGGCGCTGCGCATTGCCGCGCTGTGCGCCGTCGTGCTGTTCCTGATTGCCGGCGCACTGGTCGCGACGATGATCGGCGGCTATCAGATCGTCGACGCGCCGCCGCTCGACGCGGTCGCCAATCCGTTGATGAAAACCGTGATCGGCGCGCCCGGCTTGTGGCTCACCAATTACGCGAATTATCCGTGGATGGTGGTCGCGCCTTTGGCCGGTGTGGTCGGCGGCGTGCTGGCAATGTTGCTCGCGCGTTCGCGCTTCGAAAAGAGCGCGTTCCTGTCGACCTCGCTGATGGTGATCGGCGTGATTCTGACGGCCGGCTTCTCGATGTTTCCGTTCATCATGCCGTCGTCGCTCGATGGACGCAGCAGCCTGACCATGTGGGATTCCACGTCGAGCCGCATGACGCTGCAAATCATGCTGGTCGCCGTGATTATTTTCCTGCCGCTCATTCTGATTTACACGAGTTGGGTATATCGCGTGATGCGCGGCAAAGTGACCGCCGCCGCGCTCAAAGAAAATCACCATTCGATGTATTGAACGGCATTGCGCCTAACAGGAGTTTGCGATGTGGTATTTCAGCTGGATTCTCGGGATTGGCGTGGCGCTTTCGTTCGGCATTATCAACGTGCTGTGGCTCGAATCGCGCGGGGCGTGGATCGACGCCAGGCAATCCGATAAACGTTAAAGCGTAGTCACCGGAAGAAGTTTGACGGTGAATGCAAAAGCGGCACCTTGAATCGAATCAAGGTGCCGCTTTTTTATTTCATGCAACTACGCGTTACGTCATGCAGGCAGAGGCGTTGCGCCGCCGGTTTGCGACATGCGAGTCGCGAGCGTGTCGGCGTAGCGTCGCGCCGAGTCGCCGACGACGATGTGGAACGTATCCGCCGACACCCACGCGGTATCGAGCGAAGCCAGACGCTGACGATCCACCGCCGACGGATCGCGCACGACGACACGCAGACGCGTCGACGCCACCGCATCCAGCGATACCACGTTACCCGCGCCGCCGAACACCGCGAGCCAGCGCAGCGGGTCCGGGTCGAGCGGACCGCCGTGATTGCCTTCCGCCGCATGGGTTACCGGCGCCGATGCAGCAGCGGCCGGAGCCGCAGCAACCGCAGGCTTCGCTGCCTCACCACCACCCTGCGCCATCACCGTGCGAATTTCATCGGCGATGATGTCCGCTTCCGGTCCGATGATCACCTGCACTGCCGTCGCGCCGCGCTTGAGCACGCCCCGCGCGCCGATCGTCTTCAGTTCGCTTTCGGACACCTTGTTCGGATCAACCACCGACAAACGCAGACGCGTCGTGCACGCATCCACCACTGACAGATTCGCCGCGCCACCCAGCGCCGCGATATAACGCTGCGCACGCGGCACCGCAGCGCCTGCCACCGGCGACACAAAACCGCCAGCCGAGAACGAATCGACCTGTTCGTCGGCAGCAGCGGGTTCGCGGCCCGGCGTCGCCATATTGAACTTGCGGATGAAGAAGCGGAACAGCCCGTAGTACACCACCGAGTACACGATACCGATCGGAATCGCCCACCAGCCCTTGGTCGACAGACCGTAGTTCAGCACGTAGTCGATTGCGCCGGCCGAGAACGTGAAGCCGAGGTGAATGCCGAGCGCCGAGCAGATGGCGAGCGACAGGCCCGTCAGCAGCGCATGGATCACGTACAGCACCGGTGCGAGGAACATGAAGCTGAATTCGATCGGCTCGGTCACGCCGGTCAGGAACGACGTCAGTGCCATCGACGCCAGCAGGCCGAACACCATCGCGCGACGTTCTTTCGGTGCTTCGTGGTACATCGCGAGACACGCGGCCGGCAGGCCGAACATCATCACCGGGAAGAAGCCGGTCATGAAGGTTCCGGCAGTCGGATCGCCCGCGAAGAAGCGGTGCAGGTCGCCCGTCACCGCAGCGCCGCCCGGCGGCGTGAAGGTGCCGAATACGAACCACGTCAGCGAATTGAGAATGTGATGCAGACCCGTGACCAGCAGCAGACGGTTCAGCACGCCGAACACGAATGCGCCGAGCGCGCCCGCCGTCGTCAGCCAGTGGCCAGCCGTGTCGATCACGGTCTGCACCGGCTGCCACACGTAGCCGAACACAATGCCGAGTATCAGACAGACCACCCCCGTGACAATCGGCACGAAGCGTTTCCCTCCGAAGAACGCGAGGTAATCGGGCAGCTTGATGTCCTTGTACTTGTTGTACAGCAAGCCCGCGACGATACCCGCCACGATCCCGGACAACACGCCCATGTTCAGCTTGTCGTTGATGTCCTTCATCACCGCGATCTGGACCAGATAGCCGATCGCGCCCGCGAGACCCGCGACGCCGTTGTTGTCCTTCGCGAAACCCACTGCCACGCCGATTGCAAACAGCAGCGGCAGATTGTCGAAAATCGCGCCGCCCGCGTCGGCGATCATCTTGATGTTGAACACATCGGGCTGACCGAGGCGCAGCAGCAGGCCGGCGACCGGCAGCACCGCAATCGGCAGCATCAGCGCGCGTCCCAGGCGCTGAATCTTCAGAAACGGATTCCCATCCATTGATATCTCCAATCCTTGTCTCGTGGTCGTTAAATGTTGTAGCTATGGGTACTCATCCAGCGAAGCCCGCTGCGGACTGTGTGGGGTTCAGTCCAGCGGCCAGGTTTCGCGGCTTGCTGCTCTTACCGCCTGCGCCGATTCGAGCGCCAGCGCATCCTGGGCGCGTTGACGGCACAGTTGATAATCGAGGTTGCGCACGCGCGCTTTCGCGCCCGGCACCGACACCGGATCGACCGACAGTTCGGTCACGCCGAGGCCGACGAGCAACGGCATCGCAAGCGGATCGCCCGCGAGCGCGCCGCAAACGCCGACCCATTTGCCGTGCTTTTCCGCGCCCTGCACGGTGGCCGCGATCAGGCGCAGAACGGCCGGGTGCAAACCATCGGCTTGCGCAGCGAGATCGGCCTGGCAGCGGTCCATCGCGAGCGTGTATTGCGTCAGATCGTTGGTGCCGATCGACAGGAAATCCGCGTGTTGCGCGAGTTGATCGGCAAGCAAGGCCGCCGACGGCACTTCGATCATCACGCCGACTTCGATTCGCTCAGTGCGGCCCGACTCGCGCGCCAGTTCGTCGATCCGTTTGCGGATGCGGATCAGTTCGCCGACATCGGTGACCATCGGCAGAAGAATGCGCACCGCGCCGAGCGGCTGCACGGCAAGCAGGCCGCGCAGCTGATCGTCGAGCAGGTCCGGGCGCACCTGAGCGAGACGGATGCCGCGCAGGCCGAGCGCAGGGTTCGGTTCAGGCGGCAGCGTCAGGTAATCGACTTCCTTGTCGGCGCCGACATCGAGCGTGCGGATGATCGCGGTGCGGCCGTTCAGCGCTTCGACAATGCCCTGATAACTCTGCCGATGTTCGTCGACGGTCGGCGCAGACGCGCGGTGGATGAACAGCAGTTCGGTGCGCAACAGGCCCACTGCATCGGCACCGTTGTCGACGGCGGTTTTCGCGTCGTCGAGCGTGGCGATGTTCGCGGCGACTTCGATCGCGCGGCCATCCGAAGTGACGGCCGCCTGCTGCGACGTGCGGCGATTTGCTTCGCGCACGTCGGCGAGACGGCTGCGCTCCACGCGCGCCCGTTCGACATCGACTTCGGTCGGTGCGAATTCCAGACGGCCGGCGGTGGCGTTCACCACAACCTGTGTACCGGCGGGAATCGCATGCAATGCATCGCCCACGGCGACCAGCGCGGGAATGCCAGCCTGGCGCGCGAGAATCGCGGCGTGCGACGTGGCACCGCCGCGCGCCATCACCAACGCGGTCACCCGCGAACGATCCAGCGACGACAGATCGGACGGCGTGAATTCTTCCGCCGCGAGCACGGCTTCGTCCGGCAGCGTGCGAGCCGACGCATTTGTATAACCAAGCGCGCGCAGCACGCGTTTGTCGATGTCGCGCAGATCGGCGGCGCGTTCCGCGAGCAACGCGTCTTCCACTTTATTCAGGATGCCGATCTGTGCGCGGATCGCTTCGCGCCACGCAAAGCCCGCGCTCTTGCCGAGGCTGATCAGATCGCGCGCAGCGTCGAGCAGCGTCGGGTCTTCGAGCAACACGCGATGCACCGCGAAAATGCCCGCCTCGCCCACCGCGCCGCGTTGCGACGCATCGCGCACGACCGTGTCGAGGTCCGCGTCGACGGTGGCGATGGCCTTGTCGAGCAAACGGCTTTCCGCCGCCGACGTACCCGCCGCCTGCTCCGGCGGATCGATGTCCGCGTCGTCCCAGCGAACCAGCTTGCCGACCGCGACGCCCGGCGACGCGCAAACGCCAGCAAGCGTGTTCGGTGCGAGCGGCTCGCCTGCGGAACTGGCCGCGGCCAGGGTCACCGGCGACGATGCCTGGCGCGCGGGCTTTGCCTGTTCGACTTCACCGTGCGCTTCACGCGTCAATTCGTGCGCGATCGCATCGATCGCGGCCTGAGCTTGCGGACCGACGCCGAGCAACTCGACCGTCGCGCCCTCGCCCGCGCCGAGACCGAGCAGGCCGACCACGCTTTCGATCGCCGCCTTGCGCCCTTCGTAGCGCACTTCGACGCGCGCCTCGAAACCGCGCGCGGCTTCACGCGCCCGCGCCGCAGGACGAGCGTGCAGACCGCCCGCGTGAATCAGCGTGACCTGGCGACGAGCTTCGTCCATCACCTTCGTGGCGCTCAGTTGACGCGACGCGTCGGCGGCTTCGCCGGCGCGTGCACGCAGCACCAGCAGCGGCGTTTCACCCGCCTTCACGATGCCGCCTTCCACGCGCTCGACGATCTCGAACGCATCCGAATTCGCAATCGCGATCACCGACACCAGGCTCGGCGCGTTCAGCGCGACCTGATCCTGATCGAACTCGATCAGCACGTCGCCGGCACGCACTTGCGCGCCCTGCTCGATCATCGGCGCAAAACCCTTGCCGTTCAGTTCGACCGTGTCGATACCGATATGCAGCAGGATCTCGGCGCCTTCCGCAGTCGCGAGCGTGACCGCGTGACCGGTGCGCGCGAGATGGGTAACGGTGCCGTCGCACGGCGCGACCAGCCGCCCTTCGAGCGGATCGACACCGATGCCGTCGCCGAACATGCCGCCCGAAAACACCGGGTCGGGCACCTGCGCGAGCGGCACGACTGGGCCGGTCAGCGGCGCCAGCAAAACAATGTGGCCTTCAGAATGGCTCTTCAAGCGGGACTCCTCGACACGTCGCATCTGATTTCTCGTCAGTGAGTTTCGGTGACTTTGTTGAGATGGCGCGGCGCATCGGGATTGCGTCCGCGAGCGGCGGCAAGGCCGGCGGCCATCACGTAAAAGGACAGGATCGCGGCGATCGGATCGAGCGCCGCATGAGCGGTGGTGGCAAGCGGCAACGTCGCTTCGGGCACGTCGTCCGGTGCGGCGAGCAGCACGCGTGCGCCGCGCGCCTGCATGTCGCGCGCGAGTTGCAGCAGGCCTGCCTGTTCGGGGCCGCGCGGTGCGAAAACCAGCAACGGGTAATCACGGTCGATCAGTTCCATCGGACCATGGCGCACTTCCGCGCTTGAAAACGCTTCGGCCTGAATGCCGGAGGTTTCCTTCAGTTTCAGCGCGGCTTCCTGCGCAATCGCGAGACCGAGCCCGCGGCCGATCACGATCATGCGTTCAACGCCGCGCAGTTCTTCCACGGCCTTCGACCAGTCGAGCTTGCCCGCGCTTTGCAGCGCATCGGGCAGCGTCTTCAATGCGCCGAGCAGGTCGGCGTCTTTCTGCCAATGCGCGACCAGTTGCGCGGAAATCGACAGCATCGCGATGTAGCTCTTGGTGGCCGCGACGCTCAATTCCGGGCCGGCGACCAGAGGCAATTGCCATTCGCAGGCATCGGCCAGAGGCGAACCCGGCGCGTTCACGGCAGCCACGGTCAGCGCGCCCGCGTTGCGCAACGCCTGCATCGTGCCGATCAGATCCGGGCTCTTGCCCGATTGCGAGAACGCCAGCGCGAGCTGATCGCGCACCTGCAACGGCGCTTGCTGCAACGTCGCGACCGACATCGGCAGCGACGCGACCGGCACGCCGATGCGGCTCATCGTCAGGCTCGCGAAGTAGCTCGCGGCGTGGTCCGAGCTGCCGCGCGCGACCGTCAGCGCGACATGGCGCGGCTGTTCGGCCAGCTTCGCGGCGAGAGCCTCGACATGCGAGGTGTCCGAGAGTTGCGCGGCGACCGTTTCTGCGGACGCCAGCGCCTCTTTAAGCATATTCGACAATTGCTTCTCCTTCGACGTAAGTCGCGGTCAACGCCAGTTCACGATCGAACACGACCAGATCGGCCCACGCACCGCGCGCGATACGGCCGCGGTCTTCGATGCCGAGATAGTCGGCGGCGTAGCGCGACAAACGGTTTGATACATCGGCGATCGGCAAGCCGATCGAGACGAGATTGCGCAGCGCCTGATCCATCGTCAGCGTGCTGCCGGCGAGCGTGCCGTCGGCGAGTCGCACTCCCCCCAGGCACTTCGTCACATGCTGGCTGCCGAGGCGGTATTCGCCGTCGGGCATGCCGGTGGCCGACGTGCTGTCCGTCACCACGTACAGACGCGGAATCGCGCGCAACGCGGCGCGGATCGCGCCCGGATGGACGTGCAGCAGATCGGGAATGATTTCTGCGAATTCGGCGTGCGCGAGCGCCGCGCCGACGAGTCCTGGATTGCGGTGATGCAGCGGCGACATCGCGTTGAACAGGTGCGTGAAACCGCACGCGCCGTGCTTCAGCGCGGCGACGGCGTCGTCGTAGGTGCCGAGCGAGTGGCCCAGTTGCACGCGCACGCCGCGCGCGGCCATCGCGGAGATGATCTCCATGTGACCGGCGATTTCCGGTGCCAGCGTAACCACGCGGATCGGCGCGATCGACAGATACTTCAGCACCTCGTCCATCACCGCCGAGACCGCCGCGTCCGGCTGCGCGCCGAGCTTGCCGGGGTTGATGTACGGCCCTTCCAGGTGGACGCCGAGCACGCGCGCGCCGCCCGGCGTGCGCGCCTTCGCGTTGTTGCCGAGTCCGGCGACCACGTTCATCAGTTCGTCGCGCGGCGCGGTCATGGTGGTCGCGAGCAGGCTCGTCGTGCCGAAACGCGCATGCGTGCGGGCGATCACTTCGATCGCGTCGCCCGCTTCCATCACGTCGGAACCGCCGCCGCCATGCACGTGCAGATCGATGAAGCCGGGCAGGATGTACGGCGCGTCGTTCGTCGACGGATCGACGGGATTGCCTGTCAGCGCCGTGATGCGGCCGTTTTCGTATTCGAGCGTGCCGTGAATCCACCCATCGGTGGTGAGTATGTTTCCGGTCAGCATGAGTCTCTCTGGTGAGGCGTAATACGGGGTGTGACTGAATCGCGCCCGCTGGCGCCGCATCGGGCGGCCGGCCGCGTGGCCGGCTTTCAGGTGCGCAATTCAGCGACGAAGTCGTAGTAGTCGTCGCGGCAATACGTGTCGGTTAGCTCGATTGCGCGCTGATCGGCGCTATAGCCGATACGGGTAATGACAAGCAGCGCGGTGCGCGGTTCGATATCCATCAGCGAGGCGATTTCGCTCGACGCGTTGACCGCCCGGAAGTGTTGCAACGCGCGTACCACGGCGGCCCCGCGCTGCTCCAGATAGCTGTAAAGCGATACGCCGATGGCCTGCGGATCGGGCACGATCGCCGCCGGCAGCGCCGAATGCTCGACCGCCATGACGATGCCGTCCGCGCGGCGCAGCCGCCGCAGACTCGCCACCGCCGCGCCGGGCGACAGCCCGAGATGCACCAGTTCGTCACGGTTGGCGGCGCGGATATCGCGCTCGAGCCAGACCGAATCCGGCTGGAAACCGCGTTGCTGCATTTTCTTCGTGAAGCCGGTGAGCCGCGATAGCGGATCTTCGACACGCGGCGTGATGAAGCTGCCCGCGCCCCGCGCCCGCCGGATCAAACCCTGTTCGACCAGCAGCTCGATAGCCTTGCGCGCGGTGATGCGCGACACGCCGATGGCGTCCGACAGCGTGCGCTCCGACGGCAGTGCCTCACCCGCCGACCACACGCCACAGTGGATCGCCGTCGCCAGATTGCGCGCCAGCTGCAAATACAGCGGCGTGACGTTGCGAGCGTCGGGCATCAATGCGGACCAGCGAGTTTCCATGGGGCTCCGGGGCTGCTGTAAAGAGACCGGCCTACGAAAAATGAGAGCCCATTATATAACCAACATAATACCAGTCAATCGAGTGGTTCCATGGTGGTATCGGAGCGTGCAAAGCCTTACCAGATAAGGCTTCTGGAGGTTTGAAAGCGCTTCTGGGCAGCCTTTTTCGAGATAAGGATTTACCCGTATTCGGGCTATTGAAAGATACCTGTGAGCGCTTCACGAGGGCTGTCGCTATCGAATCCGGCAGCACGATTAATACCTCTTCAATACCAGCACAGCCCAGTAACGCCGCGCGCTTTGCGTGGCTGGCTTTGTCAAAGAGTTACGTTCAAATATAGTTGTGTGTACCAAGCCATAACAATTCCCCGGGGAGCAGCCTTTGACCGATTCCGAGGCGCTGCGACGTGCTCAGGCCGTCCGCCATTTCAACCGTTTCTATACGCAGCACATCGGGGCTCTGCATGAGCACCTCGCAAAAAGCGAATTCTCACTAACGGAAGTGCGCGTGCTGCACGAGCTGTATCGCGGACGTGCGCAGACAGCTTCCGTGCTGGGGCGGGCGCTCGGTCTCGATAGCGGTTATCTCAGCCGTCTGCTGACCAGTTTCGAGCGACGCAATCTGATTACGCGCCGTCCGTCCGACCTGGACGCGCGGCAGTCGCTAATCGCCCTGACCGACATCGGTCACGCGGCCTATGCGCCGCTCGACACGGCTGCAATCGAAGAGGTGTGCGCGCTGCTCGACGACCTGACGGCGCTCACGCAGGAACGGTTGATCACGGCGATGAGATTGATCGAGCGAATCCTCGGCGGCAAACCCAAACACGAACTGATTACGCTGCGTCAGCCGCGCGCGGGCGAATGCGGATGGCTGGTGCATCGGCAGGCGCAGTGGTTCGCGGCGGAATACGGCTGGGACCGCTCGTTCGAGGGATTGCTCGCGAAAGTGGTCGCCGATTACACGCAGCGCAACGATCCACTACGCGAGACGTGCTGGATTGCCGAACAGGACGGCATGGTGGTGGGTTCGGTGTGCGTCGTAGCGGTATCGACGACGGTGGCAGGCATGCGCTTGCTGTGGGTCGAGCCGGACGTGCAGCGGCTCGGGATCGGCACGCAACTGGTCAGCGAATGCGTGCGATTCGCGCGGCGCGTGGGTTACACAAAACTCACGTTGACCACGGCCAGCATGCTGGGCGAACCGCGCCGGCTCTGCGAGCGCGCCGGTTTCCGGCTGGCCGGCACAGCGGCTGAGCGCCGTTTCGGCAAGGACCTGACGGTCGAAAGGTGGGAGCTGGATTTGTAGCGTTGAAGCGCAGGCCCGGCGCGAACATGAAGCCGCGCGAGCCTGCACCCGGTCACGCGTCGCTTAGAACGACGGGACCATCGAACCCTTGAACTGCGTCTTGATGAACTGGCGCACGTCTTCCGACTGGTAAGCGGCGACCAGCTTCTTGACCCACGGCTTGTCCTTATCCTGAGCGCGCACAGCGATCAGGTTCGCGTACGGGCTGTGGATGTCTTCGAGCGCAATCGCGTCTTTGGTCGGTTGCAGGCCAGCTGCAAGCGCAAAGTTCGTGTTGATCACGGCAGCGTCGACATCAGCCAGCGTGCGCGGCAATTGCGCTGCGTCGAGTTCGACGAACTTGATCTTCTTCGGATTTTCCGCGATATCGAGCGGGGTCGCGTTATTGCCGCCCGTACCCGCACCCGCGTTCAGCTTGATCAGACCCAGCGACTGCAACAACAGCAGCGCACGGTTTTCATTCGACGGATCGTTCGGCACAGCGACCTTTGCGCCTTGCGGCAGGTCCTTCACCGACTTCATCTTCTTCGAGTAGACGCCGAGCGGCGAAATGTACGTGAGACCTGCGTTGACGAGCTTGTAGCCGCGCTGCTTGATCTGGCTGTCGAGGTACGGCTGGTGCTGGAAGCTGTTTGCGTCCAGATCGCCTGCGTCGAGCGCGGCGTTCGGCTGCACGTAATCGTTGAATTCGATGACCTTCACGTTCAGGCCTTCGCGCTTCGCCACTTTGGTGACGACTTCCCAGATCTGCGCATCCGGGCCGCCGATGGTGCCGACCTTGATGACTTTGTCGTCGGCGTGCGCGCCGAAGCTGGTGAAGATCGCCGCACCGGCGATCACTGCCGAGAGGGCTTTAAGAATGTTTCTGCGCTGCATGGTGTTTCTCGCTGTTTCTGGTTGATGCTCTGATCGATGTCAGATTCTGGTGGAAGCCGGCGGCGATTCGCTGCAAGGCGAGCGCTCCGCCAACTGAGCCCTAAATGGTCTCATATGCCCGGCGGGATGGGAAATACCCCGATCGCATATGGGTATGCGGGTTGGGCGGCGCGCGTCGTTGCACTCTCGCCGCGCACGCAATCAGGCGGCGTCTGACCGATAATTGAAAACCGTGGCCGCGCCTGTGAGCGGCTCAGTCCATTGCTTTCGAGAACGCCTATGTACGTCATCAACGTCACCTATACCGCCCCGCTCGACCGTATCGACGATGCGCTGGACGCGCATCGCGCGTTCCTGACCAAATACTTCGAAGCAGGTATTTTCGTGGCCGCAGGCCCGAAACTGCCGCGCGACGGCGGCATTATCCTGGCGGTGCGCATCGAGCGGGACAAACTGGACGCAATTCTCGCCACCGATCCGTTCGTCGTGCAGAAGCTCGCGCACTACGACGTGACGGAGTTCAAGACCACGCGTCTCGCGCCGGGTCTGAATCTGCCGATACCGGACTGAGAATTACCGCGACCTGAATTGAAAATGGGCGCGTGATCAAATCACGCGCCCATTTCATTTGCCCCTGCAATATCAGTCGAGCAGCAGCTTGAAATCGTGCACCCACGGCGTCGCGCCCTGACCGTCGCGCGCGAACAGACGCAGCTTGCCGTCCGTATCGAACACATAGCTCGCGGCCGTGTGGTCCATCGTGTAGCTGTCGGGCGTCTTGCCTGGCACCTTCGCGTAGTAGACGCGGAAGTCCTTGGTGATCTTCGTGAGTTGCGCCTGATCGGCGGGTCTCAAGCCGACAAAAGTCGGGTTAAACGCCGGCACGTATTGCGCGAGCAATTCAGGCGTATCGCGCTCGGGATCGACGGTGACGAACAGCACCTGAACGCGCTTGGCGTCTTCAGGACCGAGTTGCTGCAACGCCTGCGACAACTCCGCCATCGTGGTCGGGCAAACATCGGGGCAATGCGTGTAGCCGAAGAACAGCACGACGACTTTGCCCTTGTAATCCGCCAGCGTATGGATTTTTCCAGACGTGTCGGGCAGCGAGAAATTGCTGCCGAACTGCGTATTGCCGGTGATGTCGAGATTGGTGAAGGCCGGCGGCTGCTTGCCGCAGCCCGCCACCAGCAACGCGCCGCCGAGCGCGCAAGCCACTACAGCAGCACGCGCCACGCGCGCGAAGCGATTTTTGAGCATGGTATTACGCGCCGATCAGGGCACGCGCATAGTGGTCGATCAGCAGCGCGGCAAACAGCAGCGACAGATAGACGATCGAGTAACGAAACATTCTGCGCGCCAGATCGTCCGAATATTCCCGATAGATCTTCCACGCATAGGCGAGGAACACGGCGCCCAGCAGCACGGCGGAAACCAGATACACGACCCCGCTCATGCCGGAGATAAACGGCATCAGCGTGACTGCGTACAGGATCAACGAATACAGCAGGATATGCAGACGCGTGTACTTCTCGCCGTGCGTATTCGGCAGCATCGGCAGACCGGCGTTTTCGTAGTCTTTGCGGCGATACAGCGCGAGCGCCCAGAAATGCGGCGGCGTCCACACGAAGATGATCAGCACGAGAATCCATGCGTCGCCTGGCACGTGACCGGTGACTGCGGCCCAGCCGAGCGCGGGCGGCATCGCGCCCGATGCACCGCCGATCACGATGTTCTGCGGCGTAGCCGGTTTCAGCAACAGCGTGTAGATCACCGCATAACCGACGAAAGTGGCAATGGTGAGCCACATGGTCAGCGGATTGGCGAAGCGATACAGCGTGTACATGCCAATGCCGCCGAGCACCGCAGAAAACAGCAGAATCTGCGCGGTAGTGATCTCGCCGCGGGCCGACGGACGCCACGACGTGCGACGCATTTTCGCGTCGATTTTCTGTTCAACCAGGCAATTGATGGCGAACGCGGCACCCGCGAGCAGCCAGATACCGACCGTACCGCCGATCAGAACGGTCCACGGCACCATGCCGGGCGTCGAAAGAAACATGCCGATGACGGCGCAGAACACGGCGAGATGCGTGACGCGCGGCTTCGTCAGGGCGATGTACTGGGAGACCCGGCTACCGGGTGTTTGGGAGAGTGTTGTGCTGTCCATGGAGGTCACGCTGGCGCGGCGTCGCGCGCAGGGAGCGAGGCGCGGCCGGGACGGCTATAAGCGATCCGAAAGTTTAACATAACGAGCAAAAGCAGCAGGATCGCGGCGCCACCGTTGTGGGCGACCGCAATCGGCAACGGCCATTGCAGGACGATATTCGACAGCCCGGTGACGAACTGGATGATCACCACCAGCAGCACGCCGCTCGCCGGCCGCCGCAGCGATTCGAAGCGGCGCAGCTTCAGCGCGAGCCACGCCAGATAAGCCACCACGACGATCGCGAAGGTGCGGTGCGTCCAGTGGATCGCGACCAGCGCGTCCTGGGTGATCATGTCGCCGTCACCGGTCATGCCGAGCGCGCGCCACAGATGGAAGCCATGCGCGAAGTCCATCGGCGGAATCCATTGGCCGTTGCAGGTCGGGAAGTCGGTGCACGCGAGCACCGCGTAGTTCGTGCTGACCCAGCCGCCCAGCGCGATTTGCGCGATCAGCAGAATCAGACCCGCGAGCGCCGCGACGCGCCATCGCGCGATTTCCGGCTCGAATGCGGGCAACGGCGTGAGCCGCGCTGCGAGCCAGCCGAGCGTGCCGAGCAGCGCAAGACCGAGCAGCAGGTGGGTGGTCACAATGATCGGCTGCAGCTTCATCGTCACGGTCCATGCGCCGAACGCGCCCTGCACCAGAATCAGCAGCAACAGCGAGGTCGGCCACCACGGCGACACGTGCAACGGACGGCGCCTGATCCGCGCAGTCCACGCAATGATGGTCTGCGCGATGATCAGCACGCCGATCGCCATCGCGAAGTAACGGTGGATCATCTCGATCCACGCCTTCGACATGCTGACCGGCCCGGTGGGCATCAACTGATGCGCAGCCGTGATTGCCGCATGCGCGATAAATGGCGACGACGTGCCGTAACAGCCCGGCCAGTCCGGACAGCCGAGCCCGGAATCGGTGAGGCGCGTGAAGCCGCCGAACATCACCAGATCGAGCGTGAGGAAGGTGGTCAGCCAGACCAGCTTGCGGAATTTGTTGTCGTCGGCCTTGACCCACACGTAGGACAGCGGCAACAACGCGATACACAGGCCGATCAAAGCCAGTTGCAGTACGAACATCTTTCTTACCCTGTTTGCGACATCAGCCGATGCTCGACCATTTGAGCAGCTTCGTCACGTCACCCTTGATCTTGCTCGGGTTCGGATCTTTCGGAAAACGCATCATCAGATTGCCGTTCGGATCGACCAGATAGAGGTGGTCGGTCACTTTGGTGCCCTTATCGGTGGGCAGCCACGCCGACACCTGCGCCGGGTCGGCGACCAGCATGCTGGTTTCGGGATAGGCGGTTTGTATCACGTCTGCGACCTTGTCTGCATCGGTGCGCAACCACACTTCTACGACGCGCTCGCGTTCCGGCCCCTGAGCTGCGCGGATTTGCCGCATGAAATAGAGCTTCGTGACGCAGGCTTTGTCGCACGAACTGCTGTCGACGGAGATCATCAGCCAACGGCCGCGCAAGGTGTCGAGCTTCAGCGGTTTGCCGTCTTCACCGGTGACCACGAGCGAGTCGGGAATCGGCCGTTGCGGCTCGACCAGCGTGCCGTAACTCGTGCTGCCGCCGGTTGGTTTGATGACGTAGTACGTGAAATACGACACGACAATCGGCGCGGCGCCGATGATCACCAGCAGCAGCAGAATCCAGCGGCCACTTTTCCAGGAGCCGGGGCCGTTGGGCTGGCCGGGCATCGCTTCCGGCGCGGCGGGTTTGCGGGCTTGCGGCGAACGGGGAGATTGCGTCGACACTACAGGACCTCTTTCAGTGATTGCGCGGTGGGATCGCCTTCTGCGCAGGGCAGACCGGCCGGCACACCGCATACGTGCTGCATTACGCGCCCGGCGCGTGCTCTTGCGTCTGCTCTTTTCTGGCGGCGCGGCGCGCGGCGTACAGGCCGAAAACCAGAGCCGCCGCCGCCATGCCCCACCACTGGAACATGTAGCCGTAATTTCGCTCGACGCCGTTATCCGGTGCGGGCCAGTCGCGCACCAGTTGGTCGCCGTCGTCGCTCAATTGCTGGATCACGAACGGGTGCAGCGGCAGCCCGGTTTCCGCTGCGTACGCGGCGGTATCCAGATTCTGGCGGATCAACTGATGCGCGGCCGAGCCGCCCTGCCCCAACTCGAAAGCGCGTGACGCGTCGGCGCGCACGATACCCTCGATCTCGACTTCGCCCGGTGGCGTCGTATAGGGCGCGATGGTTTCGCGATTGCTCATATTGCGCGGCAGCCAGCCGCGATTGACCAGCACGTAACCGCCGTCGGCCAGTTTAAAAGGCATCACGACGTAAAAGCCGGGCTGATCGTTATACGGACGATTATCCAGGTAGACGACCTTATCCGCGACAAACGTGCCGCGCGCCTTCACCCGATGAAACTCGATGTCTTTCAATTCGACCGGTGCGCTGCCCAACGGCTGCGCGGGTGCATTCTCGAACTGCGTGATATGCGCCTCAAGCGCTTCCTTCTGATGCGCACGGTCGCGCTGCCAGAAACCGAGGCGCACGGTCACGACGATCACCAGCAGAATCAGCAACGCGGGGATCAGGCGAATCTTCATTGAACGCGCTCCAGCGGTGCTGGCGTCGACGCCTGGAACCTGCGGCAAACGCCCGCATGCGGTGCGATAATAAACGTCTTGCCTCTGCGCTTTCTGGTTTCAGCTAGCTCCATGCACATTCTCGTTCCCATTGCCTTCGTCCTGATCATCGCCAGCATGGTGTCGGCGCTGTATTTCATGATGCATGACAAGGGCAAAACCAAACGGATGGTCTGGTCGCTCGCCACGCGGGTGGGTCTGTCGATCTCGCTGTTCCTGTTCATCCTCTTCGCGCATTGGATGGGCTGGATTCAGTCCACCGGTATTCCGTACGGACGCTGAGTCCGGCGATCAACTCTCGCGTCGGCCGGCCATTGCCGGCTGCTCGCGAGCGATCAAGACTGCAACTGATTTACCGCTGCGTCTGCTGTCTCGAGCGCGTGGCAACATTGCTCACCGTCGACACCCGCCCTCCAATCCGCCAAACAAAACGCCGCCCTGACAGGGTCGAGGGCGGCGCTGCTTTGATCGTTACCTACTGCTTGCGCTCGCCGCGAGCGGCGTTGCGCGAACGGCCTGCACACTCCGGATAACCGGTCAGCGCAAACCAGATTGCGTTACAGCCAGTACACGACGACGTACAGCCCAAGCCACACGACGTCCACAAAGTGCCAGTACCAGGCGGCGCCTTCGAACGCAAAGTGATGCTCGGCCGTGAAGTGACCGCGAATCAGCCGTGCCAGCACCACCGCCAGCATCGTGCCGCCGAGAAACACGTGGAAACCGTGGAAACCCGTCAGCAGGAAGAACGTCGAACCGTACACGCCCGAAGCCAGCGTCAGATTCAGTTCGTTGTACGCGTGAAAATATTCGAAGCCCTGCAGGAACAGAAAGCACACGCCCAGCACGAGCGTAGCCGCCAGCCAGATGATCGCTTTCTTGCGATGATTCTCGCGCAGCGCATGGTGCGACACCGTCAACGTCGCGCCCGACGAAAGAAGCAACGCCGTGTTGATGGTCGGCACCGGCCACGGCTGCATCGACTTGTATTGCGACACCAGCGCAGCCGGTCCGTTGTTCGGCCAGACCGCCGAGAAATCAGGCCAGATCAGCTTGTAATCGAGACTGCCCAGTTGATGCAGCGCAATTTCACGCGCATAGAACAACGCGCCGAAGAACGCACCGAAGAACATCACTTCGGAGAAGATGAACCAGCTCATGCTCCAGCGGTACGACTTGTCGACATTCTTGCCGTACATGCCGCCTTCCGATTCGGCAATCGCGTCGCCGAACCAGTGCCACAGCGTGAAGAGCAGCCACAACAAGCCGGCCACGACGCCAATCGGCGCCCAGTCGTGTTCGTTGATCCAGGCCGCAAGCGATCCGAGCATGACCAGCAACCCGATAGCGGCGCTGATCGGATGCCGCGACGGATGCGGTACGAAATAGTACGGGCTCTCGTTTTGACCGCTCATTCTTGATTCTCCACTTCAGTCCAGTTGTTCCGGAATGTCCGGCTGTGTCCTCGGCGACGCGTCGATACCGCATCGCTTCTCTCTAATTCGTGGGCCCGCTGTCTCCGCCCTTGGCTCTCATCACTACGTCGCCTGCACGCGCGCCGCTTTAACCGACCACCGCGCGCACGACCAGAATCAGCACGCCAATGAAAATTGCCGCAGTGATCAACGCAGCAGCAACCACATGCAGCGGATTCAGTTGCGTGGCGTCCGCTTCCAGATCGCGGCGCTTGCGCACGCCAAAAAACGACCAGAACACGGCACGCATCGACTGACCAAAACTGCTTTTGCGCGGACTGCCGCCGTTATCGCTCATCTCGTCTCGTCTTCATTCGCCGACGGCCGCTGCCGTCACGCGGGATTGGCGGAAGCCGCCGCCGGATTCGTCGTGCTGGCAGTGGGCGCCGCGCTGCCGGCCGTCGCCGCTGCCGGCGTGTTCAGTTCGAAAAACGTGTACGACAACGTGATCGTCTTCACGTCCTTCGGCAACTTCGGATCGACCACGAACACGACCGGCAAGCGTCTGGTCTGGTTCGCCGTCAACGTCTGCTGCGTAAAGCAGAAACACTCGATCTTTCTGAAGTACTCGGTGGCCTGCTTCGGCGCATAGCTCGGAATGGCTTGCGCCTGGATCGTGCGCGCCTGTTCGTTGCTGACCTCGTACATCACTGTCGTCACTTCGCCCGGATGCACGTCCATGCTGCGCTGTTCCGGCTTGAAACCGAGCG
The DNA here is from genome assembly GCF_900099835.1 of Paraburkholderia fungorum. Classification (NCBI taxonomy): domain Bacteria; kingdom Pseudomonadati; phylum Pseudomonadota; class Betaproteobacteria; order Burkholderiales; family Burkholderiaceae; genus Paraburkholderia; species Paraburkholderia fungorum. The sequence continues at coordinate 662,603 of NZ_FNKP01000001.1, read as the reverse complement.
GGCCGCGTGCGTTCGCATCGAATTCGATTGAAATCGTGCGGCTCATGTCGACCTGCGTATTCTTTGCCTCGCGCACCGTGGCATCGCGCTGAACGAGGTTGTTGATCCCGGTAATCTGGCAGATCGCCCGATACATCGGCACCAGCGCGAACCCGAAGCCGAACATCATCGCCGCGACGATGAACAGCTTGATCAGCATCACACGGTTGAAAGAGCGGTCGGCCTGAGCCGGCGGTTGCGTCGACATCTGAATCCTCAACAAACCTGCTAACCAGATTTCAGCGGTGAGGCTGCTGCTAAACCAACCGCCGGGCGAACCTCAGGTGAACCAGCGCTGCTTGATGATGACGCTCGCGAAAAAAATCGCCGCGATCACAAACATCACCAACCCAATCCGCCTGTTGCCCGCGCGAATCTGTTCCGGCGTACGTCTTTCCTGTGGATTGCGCGTCATGCTCGACTTTCTGAATGCTTTTGTGACTGGCGGATGCGCCGGTTCGTAACTGGAGCGCCACCGCCTGCTGGTGGAAGCCTGGTTCGACTCGCTGCATCCAGACGATGCCGCCAGAGCCAGGCCTCCCGCCAGAATCCAACCGCTTATTCGACGGTCGGCGGATGTTCGAACGTGTGGAACGGAGCCGGGCTCGGCACGGTCCATTCGAGGCCCGTTGCGCCGTCCCACGGCTTGTCGCCCGCCTCTTCGAGCTCGCCGCCGCCACGGTAGGCCGGCAGTGCAACCGCGAACAGGAAGTAGACCTGCGCCAGACCGAAGCCGAACGCGCCGATCGAAATAACCTGATTCCAGTCGGTGAACTGCGCCGGGTAGTCGGCGTAACGACGCGGCATGCCGGCGAGACCGACGAAGTGCATCGGCAGGAACGCGAGGTTGAAGAAGAACATCGACGCCCAGAAGTGGATCTTGCCGCGCGTTTCGTTGTACATCCAGCCGGTCCACTTCGGCGCCCAGTAGTACCAGCCGGAGAAGAGCGCGAACAGCGACCCCGCCACCAGCACGTAGTGGAAGTGCGCGACCACGAAATAGGTTCCGTGATACTGGATGTCGAGCGGCGCCATCGCCAGCATCAGGCCCGACAGACCGCCGAACGTGAACACGATCAGGAAGCCGACGGCGAACAGCATCGGGGTTTCAAAGCTGAGCGAACCGCGCCACATCGTCGCGACCCAGTTGAACACCTTCACGCCGGTCGGCACGGCGATCAGCATCGTCGCGTACATGAAGAACAGCTGGCCCGTCACCGGCATGCCGGTCGCGAACATGTGGTGCGCCCAGACCATGAACGACAGGATCGCGATCGACGACGTTGCGTACACCATCGAGCTATAGCCGAACAGCGGCTTGCGCGAGAACGCCGGGATCACTTGCGACACGATCCCGAACGCCGGCAAGATCATGATGTAGACCTCGGGGTGCCCGAAGAACCAGAAGATGTGCTGGTACATCACCGGGTCGCCGCCGCCTGCCGCGTTGAAGAACGACGTGCCGAAGTGGCGATCGAACAGCACCATCGTGATCGCGCCCGCCAGAACCGGCATCACCGCGATTAGCAGATATGCGGTGATCAGCCACGTCCACACGAACATCGGCATCTTCATCAGCGTGAGGCCGGGGGCGCGCATGTTCAGAATCGTCACGACGATGTTGATGCCGCCCATGATCGACGAAGCACCCATCAAGTGGACCGCGAAAATCGCGAAGTCCATGCCCGGGCCCATTTGCGTGGACAACGGAGCATAGAGCGTCCAGCCCGCAGCGGTCGCGCCGCCCGGTGCGAAGAACGAACCGACCAGCAACACCGCCGCCACCGGCAGCAGCCAGAAGCTGAAGTTGTTCATCCGCGCGAAAGCCATGTCCGACGCGCCGATCTGCAACGGCACCATCCAGTTCGCGAAGCCGACGAACGCCGGCATGATCGCGCCGAACACCATGATCAGGCCGTGCATGGTGGTCAACTGGTTGAAGAACTCGGGACGCATGATCTGCAGGCCCGGTTCGAACAGTTCGGCACGGATCCCCAGCGCCATCACGCCCCCGGACAGGAACATGGTGAACGAGAAGATCAGGTACAGCGTACCGATGTCTTTGTGATTGGTTGCAAACAGCCAACGACGCCAGCCATGCGGCAGTTCGTGTGCATGGTCGCCGTGCACGTGCTCGTGGCCCGCGGTTACATCGTGTCCGATGCTAGACATGACAATCTCCTAAAGCGAATACTGCGTGCTTTCCGTGAATACGTCAGGCAGCCGCGTCGATCTGAACGCGTCGTGCTGCTTTTGCGTCGCTGCCGCCAGTGACCGTTTCCGGTTTCTTTAAAATAATTTTGTCTTCTGCGATGCCGGCTGCCTTGAGCGCGTCGCGCACGGCTTCGGCACGGGTCTTCGCGAGCTTCGCGTTGAGCTCGGCGGAACCGGTGGCGTCGGTGTAGCCCGACAACGTGAATTTCGCGTCCGGATGCGCTTTCGCGTAGGCCGCGGCTGCGTCGACTGCCGCTTTCGCGTCAGCCGGCAGCGTGCTCTTGCCCGTGTCGAAGTAGACGCTCGCCGGCAGGTCGGCCTGCGGCGCCGCTGCGTTATCGGATGCAGGTGCCGCGGCTGCCGGCGCGGCCGATGCCGCTTCTGCGCCGCTTGCGCCTGCAGCCGCACCGCTCGCAGCCGCCGCCGCGCCCGCGTCGGCGAGATGGTCGCCGCCTTCGGGCAGCTTGCCGTTACGGGCATCCGCGACCTGCTTCGGCTGGAGAATGTCGCCGGTGTGGTTACCCCACGAATTACGTTCGTACGTGATCACCGAAGCGATTTCGACGTCGTTCAGCGTCGGCGCCCACGAAGGCATTGCGTTCTTGCCCTTCAGCACGAGGCTGACGTGCTGGGCGATCGGGCCGTTGGCAATCTTGCTGCCGTCGAGCGCCGGGAATTCGCCCGCGCCCTTGCCGGTCGGCTGGTGGCACACCGCGCAGTTCGCTGCATACACCTTGCCGCCTCGCTCCATCAACTCTGCCAACGTGTAGGTCTTGTTCGGATCGTCCTGGCCTGCGGCCATTTTCTTCTTCTGCACGTCCACCCACTTCGCGTAGTCGTCTGCGGACAGCACTTCGACTACGACCGGCATGAACGCGTGTTCCTTGCCGCAGAGTTCCGTACAGAAGCCGCGGAATGTGCCGACCCGGTTAGCCTTGAACCACGTATCGCGCACGAAGCCCGGAATCGCGTCCTGCTTCACGCCGAATGCCGGCACGTACCAGGAGTGGACCACGTCGTTCGCAGTGGTGATGATGCGGATTTTCTTGTCGACCGGGACGACCAGCGGATTGTCGACTTCCTGCAGATACAGCGTGCCGATCGGTTCATGACCGTCGGTTTGCGCACGCGGCGTAGCCAGCGTGGACAGGAAGCCGATGCCCTCGCCCGGGCCCTTCACGTAGTCGTAACCCCATTTCCACTGATAGCCGGTGACCTTGATGGTGAGGTCGGCGTTCGAGGTGTCCTTCATCGCGACGACGGTCTTGGTGGCGGGCAGCGCCATCAAGACGACGATCACGAACGGCACGATCGTCCAGATAATTTCGACCGTGGTGCTTTCGTGGAAATTCGAAGCTTTATGGCCTTTCGATTTGCGGTGCGCAAAGACCGAATAAAACATCACGGCGAACACGCCGACAAAAATCACCGTGCAAAGCGCCAGCATGAACATATGCAGGCTGAATAGCTCCTCAGCGATTTTTGACGCAGGCGGCTGAAGGTTGATGGCGTTGACGGCAGGGCCGCCAGGAGCATCACCTACTGCCAGGGCAGCTCCGGCGAAAAGCAGTCCGCTTGTCGCCAGCACGCCCATGAGCGCTCGCTTGATTGTTTTCATAGCTTCCTTACCCAAATTTTCCATTCAAACTCTCGACCCCGCTGGCAGCTTTCTCGCATTCCGGTTGAACGCTTCGTGCCTGGCACGTCTAACAACGTGCGAGCCATATACGCAATTCGTCTGCGAACTGCGCGCGCCGATACTGCGCGAGATGTTGCCCGATCATGATCGTCTGGCCGCGCGAAACCAGTTTGATGTGGTCACGCGGCGTTGCGCCCGGCTCGATCCGCACCCAGCACGGATTGAATTCGAACTGCGTAAGCTGCTCGGCACTGACCTGCTCTATCACGAGCCGATTCGGATACAGCCGGATCCGCTCGTAATCCACAGCATGACGCGCATAGATGGCAAAGGCGATACCGACCGCCAGCAATTCGATTCCGGTGAACGGCAGCACCAGCCAGGCGCCGACCAGAACCAGCATGAATGCAATTGCCAGCGAGAACAACGCAAGTGACACGTAGAGACAGATGAACTGCCGGGGCGAGATCGAGCAGTTGCGTTTCATCGTCCAGTCTTTGAGGACCGGCTCAGAATCTGCCAACAGATGATCTGATGCGCCCAACGCTGCCTCCTGCGAATCACCGCCTTCGGCCATTCCTTGCTGCCAGAAATCTGGCCGCATGAACCATACCGCGTCACTTCAGCTTCACTTCATGTTGCAGCCCTGCGCCTCGGTCTGCCGCGCCTGATGTGGGAACTCCGGGCGACAAACTGACGCATTATAGGCGCGATCCAGAGCATCCACAAGCAAGCCCCGATTGGCCCGAAAGCCCGACAGGACAAGCCTTTCCGCCATTTTCACGGGTCTTTTGCGGGTCTTTTTGAAGCGGAAATTTCAGACATAACAGATGCCCTCTTTCCGCGTCAACGATTCCTCTGTGAACCCCTGCCAATGTCCTCGATTCGAACGATGCCGTGCCCTTCCGCGGTAGTCCTCGGAACGGCCTTCCACGCGTGTCCGTAAATCACTTCGAAAGTCAGCGCGATGGTGCCGTCGGCGCGACGACGCGCTTCCAGTGCAGCCAGCAAAGCCTTGTGCAACCGGCGCGCCGCCGGGGCAGCCGACGCCGTGTCACGTTCGAACGGATAAGCGCCCCAGCGCCGCACATCGGCAAGCAGCGACTCGGGCGACTTGTACGTGATCGTGATCGTCTCCTGGTCCATCACCGGAATTTCGAAGCCGCTTTCGACCAGCATATCGCCGAGGTCGTGCATATCGACGAAATCGATCACATGCTTGCGCGATGCCGCACCGTGAGCCGCCTCTACTTCAGCATAGGCGCCGCGCAGCTCCTTGAGCGTGTCCGGGCCGAGCGTGCTGAACATCAGCAGACCATTCACCTTGAGTACACGTTGCCACTCGGGGAACACGAGATCGGGCCGCGAGTGCCAATGCAACGCGAGATTCGACCAGATGAACTCGAACGCGCCGCCCGCAAACGGCAACGCGGAAAAGTCGGCTTGCGCGAATCGCGGACCACGCGCGCCGAGCGCCTTGCCGAGCGATGCCGGCAAAAAGCGCCGCCAGCTGGTGTCGCCGGAGTCATGGTGTAACGCTCGTGCGAGCATCCCGCGCGACAGATCGGTGCCGAACACCGGTGCCTCGGGAAAGCGTTCGCGCAGTGCGGGGATGTCTTCGCCCGCGCCGCAACCGGCGTCGAGCACGCTCGTCGGCGCGACCTTGATGAAGTCGAGACGCTCGCGCATGCGTTGCGCAATTTCGCGCGGCAGGAATGCGACGTCGCCGAAAGTCTCGGCGCGACGGTCGAAAATACGCCGGAGGCGCCGGGAATCATAGGCCGGACGGCCAGATTGAGCGGGAGTTGGGGACATGGGTGTCGTGCTGGCGTAGAGCACGAAGTATACTCGTTCGCTTATTTGCATTCAGCCGAACGGCCCTCGCGGTCGCCCACACGTGCCATTCCGCCCCTCTTCTTCGTCTTTCGCTAGCAGCTTCTCGCGTTTCGCGAGCAGTTGGCATTCGGTATGGCCCCAGGTTGTGCAAATCGCTTTACCGAATCTCTGCGCGTTATGTGGCAATTTGTCGCATAACGTGTTGTGTGGTGGCTGTGACGAAGCCTACTGGAACGAAGCGCGCTCGCGCTGCACGGTGTGCGCGGTGCCGCTGGCGTCCTCGCGTCGCGCGGGCCGCACAGGTCGTTCGAGCCGCGCTTCGTTTCGCTGCGGGGATTGCAGCGATGCGCCGCCGCCGTTCGACGCGAGTTTTGCCCTCGCCGATTACCGTCCGCCATTGGACACGCTGGCCGTCGGTCTGAAATTCCGCGCCCGGCTGATGCTCGCCGACGAATTCGCACGACGCCTCGCGCGGCTCGCACAAGACGCGGCGGATGACTCAACCGACTGGCCCGACGTGATCGCACCCGTGCCCCTGGCTCGCCGACGCCTCACCGAGCGCGGTTACAACCAGGCCTGGCAGATCGCGAAACCGCTGGCTCGCGCGCTGCGAGTACGAAGCGATGCAACCTTGCTGCAACGGGTGCTCGACACGGCACCGCAGTCACGGCTCGATCACGACGCGCGTCGGCAGAACGTGGGGCGCGCGTTCCGGGTCGCTAAACCGGTGCGCGGTCTGCACGTTGGTATTGTGGACGACGTCATGACGACCGGCGCCACACTCGAAGCGCTCGCCCACACGCTCAAAGCAGCTGGCGCACGACGGGTCACGAACTTCGTCGCGCTGCGCACTCCAAAAAACTAGTCTCCTACTGATCTCGCTATGTTCAATGTCGTTCTCGTAGAACCGGAAATTCCGCCGAACACCGGCAACGTGATTCGCCTGTGCGCCAATACGGGCGCGCGTTTGCATCTGATCGAGCCGCTCGGCTTTCCGCTCGACGATGCCAAGCTGCGCCGCGCCGGCCTCGACTATCACGAATATGCGCAAATGAATGTGCATGCCGATTGGGCAGCGTTCGTCGCCAAGGAGACGCCTGATCCGTCGCGCATGTTCGCGTTCACGACGCGCGGCTCGGGCCGTTTTCACGAGCATGCTTTCCAGTCGGGCGACTGGTTTGTGTTCGGCGCCGAAACGCGCGGCCTGCCTGACTCGGTGCTCGACCAGTTCGCGGGCGAACAACGCGTCCGTCTGCCGATGCGACCCGGCAACCGCAGCCTGAATCTGTCGAATACGGTGGCAATCGTGGTGTTCGAAGCGTGGCGCCAGACGGGCTTCGACGGCGGCGCTTGAGATCGCGTAAAGGCGGCGTCAGGTGCCGCTTTCAGCGCTGATTCAATGCCGCTTCATAGCGCGCGAACATGGCGTCGTCGAAACAGGCGAACACCACTCGTTCAATTTGCGGCGTGCGCGGGAGCGTCCCGAGCACGGTATTGAGCGCGATTTGCACGGCCTGGTCGGCGGGGAAATGGTAGATCCCGCAACTGATCGCGGGAAACGCGATGCTCGTGCACTGCGCCTGCTGCGCGATTTCCAGCGACCGGCGATAGCAGGAGGCCAGTAATTCAGCCTCGCCGTGCGCGCCGCCCCGCCACACCGGGCCAACTGCGTGGATCACGTGCCTGGCGGGCAAGCGATAGCCGCCGGTGAGTTTCGCGTCGCCGGTCGCACAGCCGCCCAGCGTTTCGCATTCGCGCAGCAACTCCTTTCCCGCCGCGCGATGAATCGCGCCGTCCACGCCTCCTCCACCTAATAAAGACGTGTTCGCCGCGTTGACGATCGCGTCCACAGCAAGCGTCGTGATGTCGACCACGCATGCTTCCAGCGTGCATCCGTTGAACCTGAACATGATGGGAAACCTCGCCGATCCGAAGCATCGATAAAAACGTGGACCGCGAAATTGAGCAGCCGTTCAGCGTCGAACCACGCTAAACGGCTGAAAGACAACGCTTATTCAGCTTTGGAATCGCGCCGCAGCAGGGCGCTGACGGCGTCGCGAGGCGCTACGCCGTCGAACAGCACGGCGCAAACCGCCTGCGTGATCGGCATCTCGATTGCATGAGCACGCGCAATCGCGAGAACCGCCTGCGCACAACGCACGCCTTCGGCAACGTGACCGAGCGCGCCGAGAATATCGTCGAGCGTACGGCCAGTGGCGAGTTGCATGCCCACCGTACGATTGCGCGACAGATCGCCGGTTGCGGTCAGGATCAGATCGCCCAGACCGGTCAAACCGGTGAACGTCTCCGCCCGTCCGCCGAGCGTCACGCCGAGGCGCGACATTTCGGCCAACCCGCGCGTGATCAACGCCGCACGCGCATTCAGACCGAGGCCGAGTCCATCGGCGATGCCCGTTGCAATGGCCAGCACGTTCTTCACTGCACCGCCCACTTCCACGCCGACGACGTCGTCGCCGGTATAGATGCGCATCGCGTCGTGATGAAACGCGGCAACCGTATGCTCGCGGCACGCAGCGGACGCGCTCGCGATCGTCAACGCAACCGGCAGACGCTGCCCGACTTCGCGCGCGAAGCTCGGGCCGGACAGCACGCCGTTACTGCTATGCGCCGGCAATTCCGCCGCGACCACCTGATGCGGCAACAACTGCGACTCGGCTTCGAACCCCTTGCACAGCCACACGATATGCGCCGGCACCTTGCCCGCGTCGCGCATCGCCCGGAACAGACCGCGCAGACCGGCCACGGGCGTTGCCACGACGCACAACGCGTCGTCGGCGAGCGCGTGGTCGAGCGCTGCGAGCAGGTCCGCTTCGTAGCGAAGCGCGGGCGGCAAAGCAACGCCCGCCAGATAGCGGGCGTTTTCGTTCGAAGCGCGGAGATCGTCGATGAGCGCGGACTCGCGCGCCCACAACAGCGTGTCGTGCCGTAGGGCCAGGTGCCCGGCGAGGGCCGTGCCCCATGCACCGGCGCCGAGGACAGCAACCTTCATAGCCGGCACTGCCTGCGACACGTTAGTGCGTGACGCCGTTCTGCGCCGCGCCTTCCTGGCTGCCCATCTGCGCGAGGCGTTGCTCGTACAGTGCCTGGAAGTTGATTTCGGCCAGGTGGATCGGCGGGAAACCAGCGCGGGTGATCGCGTCGGCGATGTTCGAGCGCAGGTACGGGAACAGGATCGTCGGGCAGGCAATGCCGACCAGCGGGTCGATCTGCTCAGCCGGGATGTTGCGGATGTCGAAAATGCCGGCTTGCTTGGCTTCGATCAGGAATGCAACCTTGTCCGACACCTTGGCCGTGACCGTGCCCGTGACGAGGATTTCGAACACGGTGTCGGCGAGACGCTCGGCCTTCACGTCGACTTCGACTTCGACCGACGGCATTTCCTGCTCGAGGAAGATGCCCGGCGAATTCGGCTGCTCGAGCGACATGTCCTTCAAATAGATGCGCTGAATGTTGAAGAACGGCTGGTTATTCTCGTCGGACATGATTGAGTGATTCCTGATTGATATGCATGGCAGCGACCCATGACTGCATGGGCCGCCAGATCGTTGCACCGCATAGTGCGCCCCGTTGGGACGACATTGCGGCGGCTTGTGTGTCACCCGCCTGCTTAAGCCGCCCGATCGCACGCCCGCGGGCGCACGACTTCGGACAGCGGGTTCAGGCGGCTTCGAGCAGCGGCATCAGACCGCCCGCGCGATCGAGCGCGGAAAGATCATCGTAACCGCCGACATGCGTCTCGCCGATGAACACCTGCGGCACCGTGCGACGACCGGTCCGGGTCATCATTTCTTCGCGACGGGCCGGGTCCTTGTCGATCAGTACCTTTTCAACGTGCTCGACGCCGCGCGACTTTAAAAGACGTTCGGCCATCTGGCAATACGGGCACACCTGGGTGCTGTACATGATCACTTTGTTCACTTGGCTGCTCCTTGTTTCACAACCGGCATACCGGCTTTCGTCCAGGCGTCGACACCGCCTTCGAGAACATGGACTTCCGCATACCCTGCATCCTGCACGATACGCGCTGCCTTGTTCGACTGCTGGCCGGTCTGGCACACCAGCAGCACCGGGTTGCTCTTGTTCTTCACGAGTTGCGCGACTTTCGCCTGCAATTCAGCGAATTCAAGGTGCCGTGCCGCGGGCAGATGCCCTTTGGCGTAGTCGGCGGCGGGACGCAGGTCGATAACCGCCGCATTGCGCCGGTTGATCAGTTGCGTGGCTTCAGCGGCCGACAGGCCACCACGGCCGCGCCGGCTGATCGTCGGCCACAGCAGCAACCCACCGGAGATGAGGACGATCGCGATCAGTACAAGGTTTGTGTAATCAGTGAAAAACTTCACGGAAAATCCGCCGAAAAAGAGAGAAATCGAAAAGGGCAATCGACCCATTATAAAATAACCGTCTGACGCGATGGCGGCGCTCCTCTAGAGGACCTCCGCAGCGCTTGACCGCTTCCTCACTACCGACCGGCAATCTCATGTACAAACTCGTTCTCATCCGCCACGGCGAATCGACGTGGAACAAGGAAAACCGCTTCACGGGCTGGGTCGACGTCGACCTCACGGAACAGGGCAACAGCGAAGCGCAGCAGGCAGGCGTGCTGTTGAAGGAATCCGGCTATTCGTTCGACATCGCGTACACGTCGGTGCTCAAGCGCGCGATCCGCACGCTGTGGCACGTGCAGGACAAAATGGATCTGATGTATCTGCCGGTAGTGCATTCGTGGCGTCTGAACGAACGTCACTACGGCGCGCTGTCGGGTCTGAACAAGGCGGAAACGGCCGCGAAGTTCGGCGACGAACAGGTGCTGGTCTGGCGCCGTAGCTACGACACGCCGCCGCCGGCCCTCGAGCCGACCGACGAGCGCGCGCCGTACAGCGATCCGCGTTACGCCAAGGTGCCGCGCGAGCAGCTGCCGCTCACCGAGTGCCTGAAAGACACCGTGGCGCGCGTGCTGCCGCTGTGGAACGAGTCGATCGCGCCGGCCATCAAGTCGGGCCGCAAAGTCGTGATAGCCGCGCACGGCAATTCGATCCGCGCGCTGGTCAAGTACCTCGACAATATTTCCGACGACGACATCGTCGGCCTGAATATTCCGAATGGCGTGCCGCTCGTCTATGAACTCGACGAAAACCTGAAGCCGATCACGCATTACTACCTCGGCGACCAGGACGCGATCGCGAAGGCGCAAGCCGCCGTCGCGAAGCAGGGCAAAGCGGGCTAAGTCCAACGTACCCGGCTGTGGCCCTTCGCTGAAACCACCAAAGAGCCACGGCCACCAGCACCGGCCGTTCGGAAATACAGTTTTGCGAAGACCAGCAAGAGCGGCTGACATCGGGCACGCAGGCGGGCTCCGCCATCCTGCGCGCGCTACCGCACCATTCTTTGCAATCGCGAGCCTGATCCCACGAACCAGGCCCGTAGCATGCTGTCGAATCACGATTGCCTGCGCCGCGCCCTGACTGGGCGAGTGTGCAGTTATACTTGTCCGTCCAAATCTCTAACGACGCTGCCACGCGCTTCCGACCGCAACAGACTCTATGCGAAAGAACCTGAAAAATATCGGCCTGATTGCCGTGGGCCTTGCTACCGGGGCATTTGCCACCCTGCAACTTTCCGCTTCGGCACAGCAGCCCGCCAGTGCCACCGCACCGCTGCCGCTAGACCAGCTCAGGCTCTTCGCCGAAGTGTTCGGGCAGATCAAACATGAATACGTCGAACCGGTCGACGATAAAAAGCTCCTCACCGCCGCAATCAAGGGCATGGTGTCGAGCCTCGACCCGCACTCGTCGTACCTCGACAAGACCGATTACGAAGAACTGCAGGAGCAGACCAAGGGTCGCTTCGCAGGTCTCGGCATCGAAATTTCGTCGGAAGACGGCCTGATCAAGGTGATTTCGCCGATCGAAGACACGCCCGCGTTCCGCGCAGGCATCCGTCCGGGCGACCTGATCACGCGTATCAACGACAAGCCGGTTCGCGGCATGACGCTCGACCAGGCGGTCAAGCAGATGCGCGGCGATCCGGGCACCAAGGTCACGCTTACGATCTTCCGCAAGACCGACGACCGCACGTTCCCGCTCACCGTCACGCGCGCCATCATCAAGGTGCAGTCGGTCAAGGGCAAGGTGCTCGCACCGGGCTACGCGTATGTCCGTATCACCAGCTTCCAGGAACGCACCGTGCCGGATCTCGCAGCGAAGCTGCAAGACATCGCGCGCCAGTCGCCGAACCTGAAGGGACTGATCCTCGATCTGCGTAACAACGGCGGCGGTCTGCTGCAAAGCGCGGTCGGCGTAGCAGGCGCGTTCCTGCCGCCGAACTCGGTGGTGGTGTCGACCAACGGTCAGATTCCGGACTCGAAGCAGGTCTACCGCGACACGTACGACAACTACCGTCTGCAATCTTTCGACAGCGATCCGCTGAAAGACGTCCCGGCAATCTTCAAGACCGTGCCGATGGTCGTGCTGACCAACGCCTACTCGGCATCGGCGTCGGAAATCGTCGCTGGCGCGCTGCAGGATCAACGCCGTGCGCTGATCGTCGGCAAGACCACGTTCGGCAAGGGCTCGGTGCAAACCGTCCGCCCGATGACCGCCGACACCGCGCTGCGTCTGACCACGGCGTACTACTACACGCCGAGCGGCCGTTCGATCCAGAACAAGGGCATCCGTCCTGACGTCGCGGTCGATCAATACGCAGACGGCGATCCGGACGACGCACTCGTGACCCGTGAAGTCGACTACTCGAATCACCTTGCGAACACGCAAGATCCGAACGAGAAGAAGGAAGCGGAACAGCGCGAACAGGACCGTATGGACCAACTGCGCCTGCTCGAAGAAGCGAACGACAAGAAGACGCCGGAACAGCGTCAGAAAGATCGTGATCGCAAGCCGGTTGAATTCGGTTCGGCCGACGACTTCATGATGCAGCAAGGTCTGAACAAGCTCGAAGGCAAGCCGGTGCAGGAATCGAAGTCGCTGTCCGAGCGCCGTCTCGCGCAGAACAAGCCGGAAACTTCGGCGTCCGCGCCGGTCGCAGTGAAGCCGACGCAGCCGGTTCCGGGCGCATCGGGCACGGCGCCGGCCTCGGCTCCGGCAACGCAAGGTAAGTAAGCAGCAAGCCTGTCAGCGTGTCTGCGCCGCAACTCTTGCGGCGCAGACACGCAGTATCACCCTCAGCGATCCCACCCTCTGCGCGATTAAAATAACAACACGAAACGCGCGCTGCAGACCTCCGGTTTGCCGTCCATCGCGCGACACACTCACGCGCTCCGCCATGAATGACGATCAACTCCTCCGCTACTCCCGCCACATCCTCGTCGATGAAATCGGCATAGAAGCGCAGCAGCGTTTTATCGATGCTCACGCGATCATCGTCGGCGCAGGCGGCTTGGGTTCGCCAGCCGCCATGTATCTCGCGGCGGCAGGCGTCGGCAAGCTGACGCTGGTCGATGCCGATACCGTCGATCTGACCAATCTGCAACGGCAGATCCTTCATGTGAGCGCGTCGGTTGGGCGCAAGAAGGTGGAGTCCGGCCGCGACGCGATCGCGCAGATCAATCCTGAAGTCGTGGTGAACGCGGTGGCCGAGCGTGTCGACGATGCCTGGCTCGATCGCGAAGTGCCGAACGCGACGGTCGTGCTCGATTGCACCGATAACTTCGCAACGCGTCATGCGATCAACCGTGCGTGCGTGAAGCACAGCGTGCCGCTCGTGTCGGGCGCGGCGTTGCGCTTCGACGGCCAGATCAGCACGTTCGATTTCCGCGATCAGGCGTCGCCGTGCTACGCGTGCGTGTTTCCCGAAGACCAGCCGTTCGAGGAAGTCGCGTGCTCGACCATGGGCGTGTTCGCACCGACGGTCGGCATCATCGGATCGATGCAGGCGGCTGAAGCGCTCAAGGTGATCGGCGCAATCGGTACGCCTCTGGTCGGCCGGTTGACCATGCTCGATTCGTTACGCATGGAATGGAACACGATGCGCATTGCGCGTCAGCCGGATTGCCCGGTATGCGGATCGAAGCATCACGATTGATGAACCTGTTTCTTCTGGACGCTAAATGACAAACGCCGCACATGTGCGGCGTTTGTCATTTCAGGCAGCGAAACCAGCGAGCCATCAAGCCAGCGACACCAGCTTCAATGCTGCCTGCACCTCTTCCGGTTCGAACGAAGCCAGCACATCGGCCACCGGCTTCTCCAGCGTCTTCAGATGCGAGCGCAGCACCTCCTGCTTGACCACCAGGATCTGGCTCGGATGCATCGAAAACTCGGTGAGGCCCATGCCGAGCAACAGACGCGTCAACGCCGGATCACCCGCCATCTCGCCGCAGACCGACACCGGCACGCCCGCGCGCTTCGCTTCACGCAGCGTGAACGCGATCAGATGCAGCACGGCCGGATGCAGCGGATCGTACAGATGCGCGACAGAGTTATCCGCGCGATCGATTGCCAGCGTGTACTGGATCAGATCGTTCGTGCCGATCGACAGAAAATCGAGCCGCTTCAGGAACAACGGCAACGCGATGGCAGCCGCCGGAATCTCGATCATCGCGCCGACCTGAACGTTCGGATCGTACGCGATGCCGGCGTCGTCCAGTTGACGCTTGGCTTCGCGGATCAGATCGAGCGTCTGGTCGATTTCCTGCGCATGCGCAAGCATCGGAATCAGAATCTTCACCGTGCCGAACACCGATGCGCGCAGAATCGCGCGCAACTGCGTCAGGAACATCTGCGGCTCGGAGAGGCTCCAGCGAATCGCCCGCAGCCCCAGCGCAGGGTTCGCGGCAGTTTCGTAACCATCGCCGCTGCTCATCGAATCGAGCGGCTTGTCGGCGCCGACGTCGATCGTGCGAATCGTGACCGGCAGACCGTTCATCAACTCGGCCGCCCGGCGATACGCGGCGAATTGCTCCTCCTCTTCCGGCAGACGGTCCTTGTGATTCATGAACAGGAACTCGGTGCGGAACAGGCCTACGCCGGTCGCGCCCGAATCGACCGCCGCGCGTGCGTCTTCCGGCAACTCGATGTTCGCGCACAGTTCGATGCGCGTGCCGCACAGCGTTTGCGTCGGCGAAAATTTGAGGCGCTGAAGCTTGCGCTGCTCCAGCGCCTTTTCGCTCTGCCGATACGAATACTCTTCGAGCACGATCGGCGCGGGATCGACGATCACAATTCCATGATCGCCATCGACGATGATCAGATCGTCCTGGCGGATCAACGCGCTCGCGTGCTGCACGCCGACCGCCGCCGGAATGCCGAGACTGCGCGCGACGATTGCCGTGTGCGACGTGCGTCCGCCGAGATCCGTGACGAAGCCCTGGAACGTCTGCGTCTTGAACTGCATCATGTCGGCCGGCGCGATGTCGTGCGCGACCACGATCATTTCGTCGCACGTGCCGTGTACGCCATCGAGCGCCGTCGACGCCCCAGCGAGTGCCTTCAGCACGCGCTCCACCACCTGCTCGATGTCGGCTTTCCGCTCACGCAGATATTCGTCTTCGATATCGTCGAAATGGCGCGACAGGCGTTCGAGCTGCTCCGTGAGCGCCCACTCCACGTTGTAGCGGCGCGTGCGGATCAGGTCGATGGTTTCCTGAACGAGCATTGCATCGTTCAGGATCATTGAATGAACGTTGATGAACGCGCCCATCTCGCTCGGCGCATCTGCTGCGAGATCGGCGCGCAGCGTGTCCAGCTCCCGATGTACATGTTGCTGGGCCGCGCGAAAGCGTTCGACCTCCCCTTCGATCTGGGCCGGTTCGATCAGATAGTGGTCTACGTCAAGTGCTGCCGGGGCGATCAGATAGGCCCGCCCGATGGCGATACCGCGTGACACGGGAATTCCATGCAGCGTGAAGGACACGCGCACCTCCTCTAGTTGTGTGATGCCGCGGCAAACCGCTGCAATGCTCTCAGACTGTGTTGTTCATTATAAATTCCGCGTCCTTTGCAAGTAGGCCGGGGCTGTGTGCAGTGCAGCACGAATTATCGTCATCGTCATGGCTCGTACGTCCGTATGCTTGCGTTCCGCCAACACGAATCATGCAGTTACGCGCGAACAACTTTTCACTTCACTGCGACCTCAGCGACTTTCGTCTGCGCATTGTCACGCGCTAAAAAAAACGCCGCGGACAACCGCGGCGTTAGCGCTCATCGCGACGAGTGCGCGCTGATCACTGGCCCTCGCCGAATTTATCGGCAATCAGTTTCAGCAATGCGTCCATCGCGTCTTTTTCGTCGGCGCCTTCTGTTTCGATCAACACGGTGCTGCCGATACCCGCTGCCAGCATCATCACTCCCATGATGCTCTTCGCATTGATACGGCGGCCATTGCGGCTCATCCAGATTTCAGCCTGGAAGTTGCCCGCGAGTTGCGTCAACTTGGCCGACGCGCGCGCGTGCAGCCCCAGCTTGTTCACAATAGTCGTTTCCTGTTGCAGCATGATGGTCCGAAGCGCGGGTAAGTAGGTTGTGGAAGATGAAACTGCAAACCAGTTGCATTGCGTTTGAAGCGTGGCCCGAAGCGTCGGTCGATCTGCGGACTGCTTCGCCAGGACTGACTCGCGAGTTGTCTATAAACCTGCCGAGTCTGCCTTTTGTGTCAGGTCGGCGCCCTCGGGGAGTGCCGGCACACAGGTGTCGGCGGCAGCCTCTGGCGGTAGCGCGGGCAGGCAGTCGCCGGAAGCCGCAGCGGGCGCGACAGGCGCTGGCGTAGCGGGTCCGATGGCATGCACGCCCTTGGTCGCACCTGCAAGCGCCTTGTCGACCAAGGTGTCGAGCGGCGTCGCGCGATAACAGACTGCGCGCACCAGCATCGGCAGATTGACGCCGCACAGCACGCGCACATTCGGCGTGGTGGCGAGGCGCCCTGCGATATTCGCCGGTGTCGCACCAAACATATCGGTCAGCACCAGCGCGCCGTTTTCTTCCTTGAGGCGCTCGATTTCCGAATTCGCGAACGCGACCATCTGGACAGGGTCGCAATCCGGCGAAACGTCGATCACGCCGATCCGAGCCGGCAAGCCACCATAGATATGCGAAATACAATCGCGCAACGCGGTGGCGAACGGAGCGTGCGCAATGATCAGAATGCCTGCCATGTCAGCCTTACTGCAAAATAACGGCCCCGAACTGTGGAGCGGGACGAAACCCGTTCCCCAAGCGCCCTCGACCGGCCGTCAGTCACGAGAGCTGGAACGCACCATTTGACGAGCGGCTCGCGAAGCATGGCTCGGGACTGCATGCCTTGCCTGCCGAAGTTGCCTGCGGAACTGCTCGTGCATAGTCCGCCAATCCACGTCGAAAGCCTCTCATGGAAGCTGTTGAACCGGCTTGGCGCGAAAGAGCGGGCATTGTAGCAGGCTCATTTTCGCGCCAAATCCGGTGTCGCGCGTGATGCGGATTTACTACCCAGTTTGGGGGTCGCCACGTGCATTCAAGGGCGCGGCGATGGCGGCATCATGCCGCTTTCGTCAGGCTGCCGCACGCTCCAGCGCGTCGATGAACATGGCTGCTACGTCGAAGCCGGTCTGATCCATGATTTCGCGGAAACACGTCGGGCTCGTCACGTTGACTTCGGTCAGCCAGTCGCCGATGGCATCGAGTCCGACCAGCAGCAGACCGCGCGCGGCGAGCACCGGTGCAAGCGTGTCGGCGATCTTGCGATCGTGCTCGGTCAGCGGTCGCGCAACACCCAACCCGCCGGCAGCCAGATTCCCGCGCACCTCATTCCCCTGAGGAATCCGCGCGAGCGAATACGGTACCGCTTCACCGCCAATCAACAGAATGCGCTTATCTCCATCCTTGATCTCGGGGATGAATTTCTGCGCCATTACCGAACGCGCGCCGTCGTGACTCAGCATTTCGATGATCGAACCGAGGTTCATGCCGTCGGCTTTCACGCGAAACACGCCCATGCCGCCCATGCCGTCGAGCGGCTTGAGGATCACGTCGCCGTGTTCTTCGTGGAACGCCCGCAGACGCGTTGCGTCGCGCGTGACCAGCGTGGGCGTGACGAACTGCGCAAATTCGCCGATTGCGAGCTTTTCCGAATGATCGCGAATCGCCTGCGGCTTGTTGAAAATGCGTGCACCGCCGCGTTCGGCCATTTCCAGCAGCCACGTCGACGTCACGTATTCCATGTCGAACGGCGGGTCTTTACGCATCACCACGGCGCTGAAGCTTTTCAGCGAGCGCGGCGCGGCGGGATCGGCGGCATACCAGACGTCGCGATGCAGATCGGTCACGTCGCCGACAATCGCAAAACGCTGCACGTTCGCTTCGACGTCGCCGCCCGTCCACGCCAGATGCTTCGGCTCGCACGTGTACACCACATGCCCGCGGCGTGCCGCTTCGGCCATCATCGCGTAAGTCGAATCTTTGTAGATCTTGAATTGCGTGAGCGGATCGGCGATGAAAAGAATATCCATGAAGCTCCCGGTGCGCCCTGACGGGCTTGGCATTGTTCGTAAATATAGTCGTTGAAAATGACGATGGCGGCACGCATGCCGCCATCGCTCATTCAGGATGGCTTAGACCTGGATCGCTTCCGGGTCGGTCTTTTCCAGTTCGACCGATGCGGCCAGCAGCCCCAGACGGGCCACCACGCCGTACATGTAGAAGCGGTTCGGCGGCGCCGCGCCCGGCTTGGCGTGCGCGTCGGGCAAGGCCGTATGTTCGAAGCCGAGCGGCACGAAGTGCATGCCGGGCGCGTTCAGATTCTGATCGCGCTCGCGGCTGCCGTGCACGCGGTAGAAACCGCCGACCACGTAACGGTCGATCATGTAGACGACCGGCTCGGCCACTTCCTCGCCGATGCGCTCGAACGTGTACACGCCTTCCTGCACGATCACGTCGTGCACTTCGAGACCGTCTTTGGTCGCCGCCATCTTCGCGCGTTCGCGCTTGGTGAGCGCGGCCACTTCGGACGCGTCGTGCACCGTCATCACGCCCATGCCGTAGGTACCCGCATCGGACTTGATGACGACATACGGTTTCTCGGAGATGCCGTACTCGCGATACTTCTTCGCGATCTTCTTCAGCACGCCGTCGATCGCATCGGCCAGCGCTTCTTCGCCGATACGCTCCTGGAAATCGACCCCTTCGACGTGCGCGAAGTAAGGATTGATCATCCACGGATCGATTTCGACCATTTTCGCGAACTTCTTCGCAACGTCGTCATAACACGAGAAATGCGTCGATTTACGGCGAACCGCCCAGCCTGCATGTAGCGGCGGCAGCAGATACTGCTCGTGCAGATTTTCGAGAATCGGCGGGATGCCGCCAGACAGATCGTTGTTCAGCAGAATCGAACACGGGTCGAAATTCTTCAGGCCGAGGCGCCGCTGCGAGCGCTCGAGCGGCTCGAGCACCAGCTTCTGACCATCGGACAATGCGATGGTCACCGGTCCGTTGATGCTTTCGTCGAGCGTGCCGAAACGCACGTTCAGGCCCGCCTGGCGCATGATCGCGGCCAGCCGGGCGACGTTTTCGAGGTAAAAGGCGTTGCGCGTGTGGCGCTCGGGAATCACCAGCAGGTTTTTCGCGTCGGGACAGATCTTTTCGATCGACGCCATCGCGGCCTGCACCGCGAGCGGCAGCACTTCCTGCGGCAGATTGTTGAATGCGCCGGGGAATAGATTGGTGTCGACCGGCGCGAGCTTGAAGCCCGCGTTGCGCAGGTCGACGGAACAGTAGAACGGCGGCGTGTGCTCCTGCCATTCGAGCCGGAACCAGCGTTCGATTGCGGGCGTAGCGTCGAGGATCTTCCGCTCAAGATCGAGCAGCGGGCCGTTTAACGCCGTAACTAGGTGCGGAACCATTGATCACTCGCAGACTGGAGAAAAAAGATTGTAAAGCCAATGCTTTGTCCATTTGGGGACGGTTTCTCCAATCGCAAGCGGACGCGAATGCATTCTCGCTATTGGGATGATAGGCAGGGAAATCTACTGTTTCCAGGAGTGCCAGCAAGAAAAAAGCCCGCCATGAAGGCGGGCCAAAATCGCTGCGCTTGTTCGTAATCCGGCGAGCCCGGGAGCACGGGCCCGCGGAGACTTCAGGTCGATGCTTTATTCGACGTGTTCGCCGTGCAGGCTCACGTCCAGACCTTCGCGTTCCTGTTCTTCCGTCACGCGAATGCCCATCACCATGTCGATGACCTTCAGCAGGATGTAGCTCACCACGCCGCTGTAGATCAGCGTCGTCAGCACGCCCTTGGCTTGCAGAACGATGCTGCCGTCCGCGCCGCCGATGTCCTTCACCGCGAACACACCCGTCAGCAGCGCACCCACGATACCGCCGATGCAGTGCACGCCGAACGCGTCGAGCGAGTCGTCGTAACCGAGCTTGTGCTTGAGCCACGTTGCCGACCAGTAGCAGACCACGCCTGCAACGATACCGATCACCAGCGAACCCGTCATACCGACGAAGCCCGAAGCCGGCGTGATTGCCACCAGACCTGCCACTGCGCCCGACACGATACCGAGCACCGACGGCTTACCCTTGGACGCCCATTCAGCGAACATCCATGCGAGTGCTGCTGCTGCGGTTGCCACTTGCGTTGCGAACATCGCGAAACCGGCACGGCCGTCAGCCGCCACTGCCGAACCCGCGTTGAAGCCGAACCAGCCTACCCACAGCATCGCGCCACCGATCAGCGTGAGCGTCAGGTTGTGCGGCGCCATGGCTTCCTTGCCGTAGCCGACACGCTTGCCGAGCACCAGCGCGCAGACCAGCGCCGCGATACCGGCGTTGATGTGCACCACCGTGCCGCCCGCGAAGTCGAGGATGCCTGCCGTAGCCAGCCAGCCGGTCGGTTCCCAGACCATGTGCGCGATCGGCGAGTAGACGATGATCGACCACAGCGTCATGAACACGAGCATCGCCGAGAACTTCATACGGTCGGCAAACGCGCCCGTGATCAGTGCCGGGGTGATGATCGCAAACGTCATCTGATAAACGACATAGACCGTTTCCGGGATCGTCGGGGCCAGGTGGCTGACGGTCAGCGTAGTGGCCTTATCGCCCTTGATGTAGTTCATGCCCGCCATGAAGAAGCGCGAGAAGCCGCCGATGAACGAGTTACCCGGCGTGAAGGCCAGCGTGTAGCCGATCACCACCCAGATGATCGACACCAGGCAGGTGATCGCGAAGCTTTGCATCAGGATCGCCAGCACGCTCTTTTTGCGGACCATGCCGCCGTAGAACAGCGCCAGACCCGGGATCGTCATGAACAGCACGAGCGCGGTGGAGGTCAGCATCCAGGCGGTGTCGCCCGAATTGATCTTCGACGAATCGACCGAGAACGGCGCGGTCGGAGCAGCCGGTGCGGCAGCAGCCGCGGCCGATGCATCAGCCGGAGCGGAAGCGGTCGCATCCGGTGCCGACGCTGCGGGTGCGGCGGCCGGTGCCGAAGCGTCCGGTGCCGGCGCGCTGGCCGTCGTGTCGGCAGGCGCCGAAGCGGCTGCGGGAGCCGACGCGTCGTCCGCGAGGGCAGCGCCGATACCGCCCGCGAGCAGCGAACCGGCCATCAGCAAGGACATCAATAATTTGCGCATCTTTCGTTTCCTCTTATCGCTATCTGTGTCGCTATCTTTTCGTATTACAGAGCGTCCGCGCCGGTCTCCCCGGTGCGAATCCGAATCACCTGCTCGATCGGCGTGACGAAAATCTTGCCGTCGCCGATCTTGCCCGTGCGTGCCGCGCGTTCGAGCGCCTCGATCGCCTGGTCGACGATGTCGTCCGAGACAGCCGCCTCGATCTTCACCTTCGGCAGAAAATCGACCACATACTCAGCACCCCGATACAACTCCGTGTGGCCTTTCTGACGGCCAAAACCCTTGACTTCCGTCACCGTGATGCCCGAGACGCCGATGGCCGACAAGGCTTCGCGCGCCTCATCGAGCTTGAACGGCTTGATGATTGCGGTAATGAGTTTCATGAAATCCCTCGCTTAGTTTGCTAAACCCGTTGCTAACCCGTTTGCGTACCCGTAACCCGTTCGCGTGGCCTCGTTCGCCTGCCGGTAAAAAGCTCCCGACAGGGCGCGCGGGGCAGTAACAGCAACTCGCATGCCATGTTGTGTCAGACTGCGCACCGCGCGTCTTTGAGAAGGGGCGCAAACCGCCCTGGCCGGATGGCCAACGCGGGCGGGGGACGGTGGCGCGGCGTATGGATCGTTGCTAGAGTGTTCGAAGGTTTTCAACGCATGGCCGCGCACCAAAGGCGCTCATGCGGCGGCGGCACTCAACAGGGCACGCACCAAGACAGCCCATTCGCCGTAACAAAGCACAGACGTAACGAAACATGCACATTTTTTGTGCACCAAGGGGAACACCATGAA
Source organism: Paraburkholderia fungorum (assembly GCF_900099835.1). Classification (NCBI taxonomy): domain Bacteria; kingdom Pseudomonadati; phylum Pseudomonadota; class Betaproteobacteria; order Burkholderiales; family Burkholderiaceae; genus Paraburkholderia; species Paraburkholderia fungorum. The sequence continues at coordinate 640,510 of NZ_FNKP01000001.1, read as the reverse complement.
ACAACCGAACGACGTTTTTAACGATTTTCAGGCTCGCATGAGCGAGCTGTTCAAGAACTCGCCGGCCAAAGATGTCGAACGCAACGTCAAAGCCATGCTGTCGCAGGGCTTCTCGAAACTCGATCTGGTCACGCGCGAAGAATTCGATACGCAGACGCAGGTGCTGGTACGTACGCGCGCCCGTCTGGAAGAGCTGGAGCGCCGTGTCGCCGAGCTCGAACAGAAGTTGCCCGTCACGGCAACCCAAACGCCTTAACGCTTCAGCCGCAGCCGCGTGGCTGCGTAGTGCTGCACATCACAGGCAAGCGAGCCGTGACGTCATCAGCGTTTTAGGGGACTCGCGCGCGCCTTGGCACGCGGTCCGACGGGAGAAAACATGTCGCTTGCCGTGGTGCGCAGTCGCGCGCCGGCCTCTGGCCGCGCGCCCGAAGTAACCGTCGAGGTCCACCTCGCCAACGGATTACCCTCTTTTTCGATCGTCGGCCTTCCCGATCTGGAAGTACGCGAAAGCCGCGAGCGCGTGCGCGCGGCGCTGCAGAATTGCAGCTTCGATTTCCCCGTCAGACGAATAACCGTCAATCTGGCTCCCGCCGATTTACCTAAAGAGTCCGGTCGTTTCGATCTGCCGATCGCGCTCGGCATTCTCGCGGCGAGCGGGCAAATCCCCGCTGAATCGCTGCTGCATCGAGAATTTGCGGGCGAGCTGTCGTTGACTGGTGCGCTTCGGCCAATGCGCGGAGCGTTCGCGATGGCTTGCGGGACCGCGCGCAGCGGCGGCGGTTCGTCTGGCTGCCCGGCATCTTCCCCTACGATTTCGTCGTGTGGCGAGCCCCTGACGGGCCAGATGCCGACGGAGCGCACTCCGCAGCTCTACCTGCCTGCAGCCAGCGCAGCGGAAGCGGCCCTGGTGCCCGGCGTCGATGTTTATGGCGCGGCGGATCTGCCGTCACTATGCGCCCATCTGGCAGACGCGCCCGACGCGCGGCTTTACCCCGTAGCCGCACCCGACCTGGCCGGAATCACACCGGCCCTCATTCCCGACATGGCCGATGTGATCGGCCAACGCGCGGCTCGCCGGGCGCTGGAGGTCGCGGCAGCCGGTGGACATCACGTGCTGTTGATCGGGCCGCCCGGCGCGGGCAAGTCGATGCTCGCCGCGCGGCTGCCTGGTCTGCTTCCGCCCATGACCGACGACGAAGCGCTCAGTTCCGCCGCGTTGCTGTCGGCCAGCCGGGCGGGCTTCTCACCAGCTCAATGGCGGCAACGACCGTTTCGCTCGCCGCATCATTCGTCGAGTGCGGCGGCGCTGGTCGGGGGACGCAATCCACCGCAGCCCGGCGAGATCACTTTGGCTCATCTGGGCGTTTTGTTTTTGGACGAAATCCCGGAATTCGACCGGAACGCGCTGGAGACCCTTCGTGAACCTCTTGAAGCCGGCCGAATCACCATTTCGCGAGCGGCGCTGCAGGCAGACTTCCCGGCAGCGTGCCAGCTGATCGCCGCGATGAATCCGTGCCCATGCGGATGGCGGGGCGATCCTGGCGGCCGCTGTCGCTGCACGCCGGACGTCGCTGCGCGATACCTGCGCAAGCTATCCGGCCCACTGCTTGACCGGATCGATATCCAGCTGGAAATTCCCGCGCTCACGCCCGCGGAACTGTCGGCCCGCGCCGCCGTGGCCGGTGAAGCAAGCGCGCCAATTGCACAACGCGTCGCCGCTGCACGCGAACGTCAGATCAACCGGCAAGGCATGACCAACCGCGAATTGGGCGGACGTCAGGTGGACGACGTCTGTCGCCCGGACGCCGCAGGCGAGGCGCTGCTACGCGAAGCGGGCGAGCGTTTTGGCTGGTCTGCGCGAGCCTACTATCGCGTGCTGAAAGTCGCGCGGACTATCGCCGACCTCGCGGGCGCCACCATGCCGAGCGCCGCGCAGATTGCGGAGGCGATTCAGTATCGGCGAGCTTTTGGCTCGGTATAAAGAGAAAAAGTCGCTGTCAAGACTTGACTTATGCACAAGTTCAAGCCTTCGTTAGATTTAGAAACAACTGAAAGGCGCATTGAAAGGCCCTCCAGAAAACCGTTGATTTCATTGGTTTTTTTCAAAGACCTTGCGTAACTCGCGTCTGACAGAATGCCCACGGGATGGGCTTTTGCGGCAAATCTGGCAGAGTTCTCAACAGAGTTATCCACAGGTAACGTGTGGATAGGAAAAACTTCAACGTAAACCGGGGATTAGCGCACGATGTTACGAAGAAACTTTCACTGAGTTAACTCATTTAAAAGTGCGCTGAACCGGGCAAAAGTACCGCTTCAATACAGTTGAAACGACGAAAAAAATTGATCGACCTGCTCTTGAGGGAGCGGTTTGGCGGCGATGATCGCGGCCTGATAGACGTGGTGACCGTGCGCCACCAGTCGGGCATAGATGGTGCGCGTTTCGTGCTGCGCTCCAGCCTCGCCGCTTAGCTGCATTTCCAGACCGGGCACCTTACCGCCCGCGGCTAACGGAATTTGCACGTCATGCGCGGCTGGCGCGGCGCTCAGATTGCGGGCGAGGCCGTCGCGCAGGAATTCGAGTGCGGCACGTTGGGTGGCATCGGCGTCGTCGGGCAGCATCACGGTGCCGACTGCGAACACGGCGTTGCCGGCTTCGGCAGTCTGCATTGCCATCTGCATGGGCTTTCCGTCGATCTGTACAGCCCGCTGGTCGCTGCTCGGCTTCGCGGGAAGATCGACGGTGTAGCCGTTATCGTTGTTCATGATGGTTCGCCAGTCGAAGGTCGGCGAACAGGCGGTCAGCGCGGCGCCGAGCACCAGCGCGCAGGCCGTCGTGCGAAGCATGGCCCGAAGTTGCGGTTTTGCAGACGGGTTGCTAGCGAAAGCCGATGCTGAACTGGAAAACCGGGCGTGGGCCTGCGCAAGCCGCGAACCACCTTTAGCCGGAAAGCGACGACGCACCACACGGACGATCAAACGATAAACGCCAAAATCGAATCGGGACATAGGGACAGAAGATCGGACTGACGGGAACATGAAGCCCCATTATCCGCTCCCGCCCGCGCTCCTGCGTCGTCGTGGTGAATGGAGCTACAATGGCGCAGTTGTCAAGCACCGGGCCGAAAGCCCACAACCGACCACTGTCCCGCGCGCTCCGCGCGACTCTCGAGGTTCCCGTTCATGAGCTCCAACCCGTCTACCGCCGTCAAGCGAACCAGCCCGCTTCGCTACGTCATCGTGGCTGCCGTGGCGATTGCACTCGCCGTTGCCGGCTATTTCGCGTTTGCCGGCCAGCAACGTGTGCCGGACGCGACTTTCACGCTGCTGTCGGGCCAGAAGGTTTCGACCGCCGACCTCAAGGGCAAGGTCTACCTCGTCAACTTCTGGGCGACCAACTGCGACACCTGCATGAAGGAAATGCCGCAGATGGTCCAGACCTATAACCGCTTCAAGGGCCAGGGTCTGGAATTCGTCGCGGTCGCGATGAACTACGACGCGCCGATGTACGTGGCCAATTACACGCAAACGCGTCAGTTGCCGTTCAAGGTTGCGATGGACGACGGCTCGGCCGCCAAGCAGTTCGGCAACGTCCAGCTCACGCCGACCACGTTCCTCGTCGACAAGGACGGCAAGATTCTGAAGCGCTACGTGGGCGAGCCGGAATTCGCGGAACTCGACCAGCTGCTGGAAAAAGCGCTGAAAGCAGCCTGAACGCGCGGCATCGTCGCTACATCTGATACCTGAATCAAACGCGCCGGCATCGCAATAATGCGCCGGCGCGATTCGCTCCTCACCGCTCCCCTTCCCCTTTGGCCGCCAGGCCATATCGCTTGATCTTCTCGTAGAGCGTGGCCTTGCCGAGTTGTAGCCGGTCCGCTGCGACCGCGACCGCTCCGCCCGCCTGCTCCAATGCCTCCGCGATCATCGCGCGTTCGAATTGCTCGATACGCTCCTTCAGCGGTTGCGCGGCCGCTTCGTCGGCGGCGAAAGACATGACGGGGTCCTCGGCGATGCCTAGCACGAAGCGATCGGCGGCATTGCGCAACTCGCGCACGTTGCCCGGCCAGTCGCGCTGCATCAGGCTCGCCCGCTGCCGGTCGGTGAGGATCGGCGCGGGACGCTGATAGCGCACCGCCGCATCCAGCAGAAAATGTTCGAACAGCGGCACGATGTCCTCGCGACGCTCGCCCAATGGCGGCAGCGCAATCGTCACCACGTTCAGCCGATACAGCAGGTCGCGCCGGAAAGATCCGTCCGCGACATGCTCGGCCATGTCACCCTTGGCCGCAGCCACCACGCGGCAATTCACGCGAATCGGCTGATTGGAGCCAAGGCGCTCCAGCACGCCGTCCTGCAGCACGCGCAGCAGCTTGACCTGCAACGCGAGCGGCATGCTCTCGATTTCATCGAGAAACAGCGTACCGCCCGACGCATGTTCGAGCTTGCCGATCCGGCGTTTCGCGGCGCCGGTGAACGCGCCCGGCTCGTAGCCGAACATCTCCGATTCGAACATCGGCTCCGGCAACGCGCCGCAGTTCACTGCGATAAACGGCTTGTCGCGACGCGGCGACAATTCGTGCAGACTGCGGGCGATCAACTCCTTGCCCGCGCCCGTGTCGCCGTTGATCAGCACGGACGCGTCGGTCGGCGCGACGTTGGCGATCAACCGGCGCACCTGCTCGATCGCCGGACTGCGGCCGATGATCCGCGGCGCCACCGTATTCTGTTCGGCCAGTTCACGCCGCAGCGCCGTGTTTTCGAGCACCAGCTTGCGCCGCTCCAGCGCGCGCCTCACTGTTTCGATCAGACGCTCGGACGCGAACGGCTTCTCGATGAAGTCATACGCGCCGTCGCGCATCGCCTGAACCGCCATCGAAATATCGCCGTGACCCGTCACCAGAATCACCGGCACGTCGGGCGCGCGTTCGTGGCATTGCGCCAGCAGATCGAGACCGCTCGCGCCGGGCAGGCGGATGTCGCTGACAATCACGCCGCAGAAATCCGCGCTGATCATCTTCGCCGCCGATTCCACCGACGCGTGACCGATCACTTCGAAGCCCGCCAGTTGCAAACTCTGGACGCTGGCGCGGCGCACCAGTTCGTCGTCTTCGATATACAGCACCTGCAGGCCGTGGTTCATGTCGTTTTCCATCTGATTCCGATTCAGGAGCCCGTGGTGAGCGGGTCCGTAGTGTGGCTCGTCTGCACGCGCGCGCGGCGCAGCGTCAACACGAATGATGCACCGCCGTCCGGCGCGTTGCGCGCCACCAGCGTGCCGCCACAATCGCGCGCAATCGACGACGAAATTGCGAGCCCGAGGCCCAGTCCCTGGCCCATTTCCTTGGTCGTAAAGAACGGCTCGAACAGACGCGGCAGCACGTCGTCGGGAATGCCGGGGCCGTTGTCGCTCACCACGAACGACAGGCTTGTTTCACCGACTTCGATCCCGATGACGATGCGCGGCGGGTTCATCCCCGAGGTTGCGTCGAGTGCATTGCCAAGCAGGTTGATCAGCACCTGTTCGAGCCGCAGATCGTCGCAATGGGCGATCAGTTCGGGATGGTCGTCGGCGAGGCTGAGCGGCGTGCGCGTGCCGCTGTCCGCGTCGAGCAGCGCGTAGCCGAGTTCGACACCCTGCAAGCGCTTTTGCAGCAAGCCCACGACGTTGCGCAACGCCCGCATGATCGGCGCGCGCGCACTGCGCGGCCGCGCCCGCCCGACGAACAGCTTCAGTTGATTGGTGATCTTGCCCATGCGCTCGGTGAGCGACGCGATCGCTTCGAGATTCTCGCGCGCCGACGCCTGATCGCCGCGTTCGAGCAACACACGCGTGTTGTCCGAAAAACTGCGTAGCGCGGCCAGCGGCTGATTCAACTCATGCGTGATGCCCGCCGCCATCTGACCGAGCGCGGCGAGCTTGCTCGCCTGGATCAGTTCGTCGTGCGCGGCGCGCAGTTCCTGCTCGGCGCGCGTGCGTTCGGCGACTTCCCTCTGCAACTGTTCGTTCGCTTCGGACAGATCGGCGGTGCGCTCGGCGACGCGCCGGTTCAGTTCCGCATACGCCTTTTGCAGCAGCGCGCGGCTGCGCATCACCTCGCGCACGCGGGCGCGGCGCATGCGCCAGTAGAACGCGAGCAACACGAGCGACACGTAACCGAAGCCCGTGACGATGGTCGCCTTGCGCGCATCGGCGTCGACGGGATCGACCGGCGACATCGTGATCAGATGCCAGTCCGGCTCGCCCATGCTGCGGCGCGACGCGAGGTAGCGCGGCGCATAACGGCCGCCGCCAATCCGCACGATCTGCGCGTTGCCTTCGAGCGTGCGCTCGATCGACACCGGTAGCGGCGCAATCGGTTGCTGCGCATATTGGCGCGCCTGATAGATCGAATCGGCGACCGGTCCCGACAGCGGACGGATCGTGTGATATTTCCACGCCGGCACCGACGATAGAAAGATCACGCCGTGGTCGTCGGTGACGAGAAGCGGTTCGCTTGCGTCGACACCCTGAAACCATTCCAGATCGAGCTTGACGACCGCCACGCCGACAATCTTGCCGTCGCGCCGCACTGGCTGCGAGATGTAGTAGCCCGGCGCCTGCGAAATCGTGCCGATGCCGAAAAAGCGGCCCACGCCGCCGTTCACCGCATCGAGAAAATACGGCCGGAATTGATAGCTCGCGCCGACAAAGCTGCCCGGACCGCGCCAGTTGCTGGCAGCGACACAGTAGCCTTCGAACGAAATAATGTAGGTGACCGTGGCCCGCGCGTGCAGGTTTAGGTCTTCGAGATAGAGATTGGCGCGCTTGACGTTGGCCGGACTGGGATCGATCAGCACGTCCTGCACGATCGGATGTTCGCCCAGCAGATACGGCAGCGACTCATAGCGCTCAAGCGTGCTTTTCAGCGCGCTGGCAGTACGGTCGGCCCGCACGGCGGCGTTGCGCCGCAACGTGTCGACACCGCTTTTCCACGCGATGCTGTAGGTGAGTCCACACGCCGCCGCGAGCCCGGCAACGAGCGCGAAGAGGATCAACAGGCGGCGGGTCACGTTGGCAATATCCGATCGATGAGGATCGGACATTGTGGCATAAGGCGACGCGCCGTCGGCTTGAGCTTCCATTGCCGACGGCGGCTGGGACTGGCTTGCGGACACCGGTTTCATACGCAGGTGTCCGCTGTATGAGAAGACGTGAGCGGCTTAAACGCCAGCCGGCTCTTTGACCGCGACCTCACCGCGCAACGCGGCATTCAGCTTGTTGCGGTCCAGTTCCTTTTCCCATGCCGACACCACGACCGTCGCCACGCCGTTGCCGACGATGTTGGTCAGCGCGCGGCATTCGCTCATGAAGCGGTCGATACCGAGAATCAGCACCATGCCCGACAGCGGAATGGTCGGCACCACGGCCAGCGTCGCGGCCAGCGTGATGAAGCCCGCGCCGGTCACGCCGCTTGCGCCCTTCGAGGTCAGCATCGTCACCGCGAGCAGCGTGAGCTGTTGCGTCCACGTGAGGTCGGTGTTGGTTGCCTGCGCGATGAACAGCACGGCCATCGTCATGTAGATGTTGGTGCCGTCGAGGTTGAACGAGTAACCGGTCGGCACCACGAGACCCACCACCGAGCGCGAGCAGCCGAGCTTTTCGAGCTTCAGCATCAGTTGCGGCAGCGCGGCTTCGGACGAGCTCGTGCCGAGCACGATCAGCATCTCTTCCTTGATGTACGCCACGAAGCGCAGGATGTTGAAGCCCACCGCGCGCGCGATGAGGCCGAGCACGACCACCACGAACACGATCGACGTCAGATAGAACGTGCCGATCAGCTTGAGCATCGGCAGCAGCGAGCCGATGCCGTACTTGCCGATGGTGAACGCCATCGCGCCGAACGCGCCGATCGGCGCCAGCTTCGTGATGATGCGCACAATGCCGAACAGGATGTGCGACAGCCCTTCGATAAAGTTCGTCACGACCTTGCCCTTCTCGCCCGCAGTGGCGAGCACCGCGCCGAACAGCAGCGCGATTAGCAGGATCTGCAGGATTTCACCTTGCGCGAACGCCGAAGAAAGCGTGTCCGGGATGATGTGCATCAGGAAGTCGACCGTGGTCTGGCCGTGCGCCTTGGCGGCGTACGACGCGACTGCCTTGCTGTCGAGCGTGGCCGGGTCGATGTTGAAGCCCGCGCCCGGACGCAGCAGGTGCGTAGCAGCCAGGCCGAGCACCAGTGCGAAGCTCGACACGATTTCGAAGTACAGCAGCGCCTTGCCGCCGACGCGCCCGACCTTCTTCATGTCTTCCATGCCGGCAATGCCCGTCACCACCGTGCAGAAGATGATCGGTCCGATCACCATCTTGATCAGCTTGATGAAGCCGTCGCCGAGCGGCTTCATATCGACGGCGAGGCTCGGGTAGAAATGCCCGAGCGCGATACCGATGATGATCGCCACGATCACCTGGACGTACAGCACTTTGTGGATAGGTTTCTTCACGATGGTTCCTGCTAGGGGGATGAGCTCAAGGCCTGCCAGCTTGCGCATCTCGCGAACGAATAGTCGTCACGCTCGTGCACGGCATCAGGCCGCGACAAGACGACGAATTCAGAAATACCGGGAAGGGAAATCAGACATCGTTGTCTCCTTGCTTTAGTTGTCGGACCGTTGCGGCCGCGTTATCTATTTCGCAAGGTCGATGCCAGCTTTAATATTGCCTTAACACGTTGATTTTTATTGATTTTTTATCTTATAAACGCGCAAGGCGTCCGGGATTCCGGAAATCCGGACAAGGGCTGTCGGGGAATCCGGAATTGCCTGCGGCGCGGTCTACGGGAAAACCCCAAGCACTTTTGAGCGGGTTTAAACCGCGCCCTCTTCCAGCACCAGCAGATTCTCGTGCGAGAAACCGAGCGACACAGGCTGCCCCCGTTCCGGCAAACCGCGATTCGGATCGTTGAACACGTCGAGCGAAATCACTGCGTCTTTGATGCGCGTTCTGATGCGCACCACCGCGCCGAGAAAATTCACTTCTTCGACGGTCGCGTTTAACGTGTTGCGACCCGGCGCGGCAGGCTCCAGAACGATCGCCTCGGGGCGCAGCGCGAGCAGGCGCTTCTTGCCCGCATCGTCCGCCGGCAGTTGCTGCGTCGTAGTCAACTCCTGACCGTCGACGACCATCTTGCCGCTCGCCGGATCGACCACGTGTCCCGCCAGAATATTCAACGTGCCGACGAACGACGCGACAAACCGGGTGCGCGGATAGTTGTAAATCTCCGATGGCGAGCCGATCTGTTCGACCCGCCCTTCATTCATCACGACGATCCGGTCGGAAATGGACAGCGCCTCTTCCTGATCGTGCGTGACGAAAATCGACGTGATGCCGAGTTCGCGCTGCAACGCGCGAATATCCTGGCGCAGCGAGATGCGGATTTTGGCGTCGAGCGCGGAGAGCGGCTCGTCGAGCAGCAACACCTGCGGCTTGCCGGCCAGCGCGCGCGCCAGCGCCACGCGCTGCTGCTGGCCGCCCGACAGTTGCCACGGATAACGCTCGCCGAGTTGCGGCAGTTTAATGAGGTCGAGCATCTCCTGAACGCGCTTGCCGATTTCCGCCTGAGTGTGACGCGCGATCTTCAGTCCGAAGCCGATGTTTTCGGCCACCGTCATGTTCGGAAACAGCGCATACGACTGAAACACCATGCCGACTTTGCGTTGCCGCGTGCGCAAGTGCGTAACGTCCTTGTCGGCGAGACGGATGATGCCGCGCGTCGGCGTTTCGAAGCCCGCGATCATGCGCAACACCGTCGTCTTGCCGCAGCCGGAGGGTCCGAGGAACGTGATGAACTCGCCGCGCTCGATCTGCATGTCGAAGTGATGCAGCGCCGTGTTCGCGCCGAACGTCTTGTGCAGATTCTCGATCTCGAGGAATGCCATGGTTTGCTGTCTCAGTCCGTCAAACTTTTTGTCCGCTCAACGCGCGAGCCGAGCCGAATACCTGAATCAATCCCATCGACGCCCACGTAATCGCGAACGCAATGATCGCGAGCGCCGACGGCTCATACGCGCGATTCGCGCCGATCAATTGCAGATACGGGCCGAACGCGGGCCGGTCGAGCAAGCTGGCAATCGTGAATTCGCCGATCACCACCGCAAAGGTGAGAAACGCGCCCGACAGAATGCCCGAGCGGATATTCGGGAAAATCACCTTGAACAGAATGGTCGGCCAGTTCGCGCCGAGACATTCGGCGGCCTCGGTCAGCGAACGCACATCGACGGCACGCAGACCCGCATCGACGGCGCGGTACATATACGGCAGCGAGAGCGTCACGTAGCCGAACACGAGCAGCAGATCGGTCGCGCGTTCGTTGCCGGTGAGCGGCAGAATCGAACTGCTGTTGTAAATGCGCAGATAGCCGAACACGATCACGATGGCCGGCACCACCAGCGGCAACAGCGTGATGAATTCGACGACCGGCCGCAGCTTCGGCAGACGCAACTGCACCCAGTACGCCGTCGGCACCACCAGCAGGATGCCGATCACGATCGTCAGGATGGCGATCAGAATCGAGTAGCCGAACGAGGCCTGAAAACGCGGATCGGCCAGCACGACGCGGTAAGCCTCGAAGCTATACACGCCGCGCTTCATCCGCAGGCTGAATTCGAAAGTGGCGATCAGCGGAATCAGAAAATACAGCGAGCCGACGATCACCGCGGTCCACGCGCCCACGCGCGACTGGCTTTTCATCGACGCCCCCTTTCCGCGCGCGAACGCAGCCAGATATAGCCGCCATTCGACAGACCGGTGACAACCACCATCCCCAATGCAAGCGCGTAACCGAGGTTCGGGTTGTGCATCACGTCGCCGCGAATCTGCGCGAACAACAGGATCGGCACGATGTTCAGCGAGCTGCCCGTCAACGCATAAGCGGTGGCGACCGCGCCGAACGAATTGGCGAACAGCAGCAACGCCGCGCCGAGAATGCTCGGCATCAGCACCGGCAGCGCGACATGGCGCCAGTATTGAAACGCCGTGCCGCCGAGGCAATCGCACGCTTCGCGCCATTCGCGCTTCAGGCCGTCGAGCGCGGGCGTGACCATCAGCACCATCAACGGAATCTGGAAGTACAGGTAGGTGATCGTGAGGCCGGTGAAACTGAGAATGCTGAAGCCGGTCGAGTACAGATTGAAACCGAGGTACTTTTTCAGCAGAACCGTCACGAGCCCGACGCGTCCCAACGTGCAGATGAAAGCAAACGCGAGCGGTACGCCGGCGAAGTTCGACGCGACGCCGGAAAACGTCATCAGCGTAGGGCGAATCCAGCCGGGCAGCTTGCCCTGCACCACCGCCCACGCGAGCAGCGAACCGAGCACCGCGCCGCCGAATGCGGATGCGGCACTGACCTTGAAGCTGATCCAGTACGCGTCGAGGATGCTCGGTTCCAGCAGATCGCGCAGATTCGCGAGCGTGAAGTGGCCTTGCGCATCCTGGAACGCGCCGATCATCAGGAAGCCGGTCGGCAGAATCAGGAACATCAGCGCGAAGACGAAGAACGGCACGACGCCGATCCACGCAAGTAACGGCGACGCGCGCCCCGGACCATCGACGCGAGGCGCCGGACCCGGCACGGTCGGCACCAGCAGTTCCGGCTGCACCGACCCGCCATCCGATGAAGCGCTCATAGCTCACCCTTGCAGCAATCTGGCAAATGCAATGCGCGCCGCTCGGAATCAGCGGCGCGCACGCTACGGTTGAACCCTGCGATGTCGCTTACTTGACGTTCGCGCCGACGGTCGCGTCCCACTGCTTCGTGATCGTGTCCTTGTACGCGTCCTGCTGCGACAGCGTCGGGAACACCACGTTCTTGTACGACGACGGCGGCGGCAACTTGTCGAGCAACGCCTGCGGCACTTTCTTGCCCGCGACGAGTTCGTTGTAGCGCATCGGATGGCAATAGCCGGTCAGCCAGCCGATCTGGCCTTCGTCCGAGTACAGGTATTCCATCCACAGCTTCGCTGCATTCGGATGCGGTGCGTAGGCGCTGATCGCCTGCACGTACACGCCCGCGACCACGCCCGTCTTTGGAATCACGACCTGCACTTTCGGATTGCCCTTCAGCGTGTCGCGGTCGGCGAGCGCGTTGTAGTCCCAACGCACGATGATCGGCGTGGTGCCCTGCGCAAGCGAGGCCGCCTTGCCGATCACCGGAACGAAGTTGCCGCTCTTGTTCAGATCGGCGAAGTATTTGAGGCCGGCTTTATCGGCCTGGGTCGCGTTGCCTTTGGCTTGCGAGATACCGGCTGCGTACACCGCCTGGATCGCCTGATTCGCCGTGCGCGGATCGCCCGCCAGCGACACCGCGTTCTTGTAGTCGGGCTTCAGCAGATCGCTCCAGTCGGCGGGCGCCTTGTCGATCATGTCGGCGTTCACTTCGAATGCGAGCACGCCGTAATAGTCGCCGTACCAGTAACCGTCCGCATCTTTCGATTCCTTCGGAATCGAGTTCCACGTCGCGACCTTGTACGGTTGCAGCAGACCTTCGGCCTTCGCGGTCGGACCGAACGACAAGCCCACGTCGATCACGTCAGGCGCTTGCGGCCCCTTGTTGCCCTTGTTCGCCTTGATCGCTTCGATCTCGTCGCCGGAACCCGCATCCGGATTCAGTTCGTTCACCTTGATGCCGTACTTCTTCTCGAAGCCCGGGATCAGTTGCCCGTAGTTGCACCAGTCGTGCGGCAACGCGATCACGCTGAGCTGGCCCTCCTGCTTCGCCGCGGCGATCAGCGCGTCGAGCGGCGCCGCCGATGCGCTGCTGACACCAGCGGCGGCGACGCCCGCAACGGCCGACATCGAAAGTATGCGAGCTAACGCGGTGCGGTTCATAGTCTTCCCCATCCTTTGCCGAAATTGCTACGTTTGGAAAATTTCTAATTCGAACAACCGCGCTTGCTTCGCTCAGACAGAATCGACCGGCGCGGAGAACATATCGTGCGGCAAGATATCGATGCGATCCGTGCAGATCATGTCGACACCCCATTGCGCGAGCAGTTGCGCGCGCGCCGGGTCGTTCACCGTGTACGCGAGCACGCGCAATCCCTCTGCGTGAATCTGCGCGATCAGCGGCTCGCTCAGATAGCGGTGGCTCGCATGCAAGGACACGCAGTCCAGTTCACGCACGATGCGCAGCCAGTCGGCCGGCACTTCTTCGAACAGCATGCCGCGTTGCAGTGACGGCGCGGCATCGCGCGCGGCGGCCAGTGCGTCGAATGAAAACGAAGAGAGCAACGACGGCGTTTGTTCCTGCCACAACGTCGACGCGTGTTGCGCGACCAGCGTCCCGGTGATTACATCGCGACCCGGACACGGTTTGATTTCGATGTTGGCGGCAATGCCGTCGCGCTTGCAACGCTGCGCCGCGTCGGCAAGTGTCGGCAGACGCGTGCCGTCGAATTGCTGACCACGCCACGCGCCTGCGTCGAGCGCGGCAAGCTGTTGCCATGTGTGATCGGCGGCTGCGCCGTGGCCGTTGGTGGTGCGATCGAGTGTATCGTCGTGAAGTAGAAAGAGTTCGTTGTCGGCGGAAAGCTTGGCGTCGAATTCGACCATCCGGTAGCCGTAACGCACGCATGCGTCAAAGCCGGCCAGCGTGTTCTCCGGCGCGAGCGTGCCGCCGCAACGATGCGCGACCAGTCGCGGATAAGGCCAGTGATCAATCCCGTTTGCCACGTCCCGTCACCTTCCAGATAAAGCGGTTGGTTTTGCTCTCGACACGTTTGCGGCCGCCGACACGTCGGCGCGACCGTGATGCATAGCGATTCAGGCTTCGGATTTCACGTGCGAGACCCGCGCGTAGTATCGCGCGTTTTGATGCGCGGACGTTGCAAGACCATTGTCAGGATGACGAAGCTGACGACGCCGGCCGCACTGACGGCACACCTTGCCGCGCAACAGAACAGGCGCGACGTTTCAATTTGCGAAGGCTAAAATGAAACGCACAAAGTTGCAAGGTGCCAAAAAAATACAACACAATCCAGCCTGAAAAGCTTGCCTGACATCGTTCGGACACACATCCGTGTCCACGATGCGGCTATGAATACGAACAGCTAGACGCGCACACTCAGCGAGGGACAATGCATGTGGCAGGAAGACCGTCATCAGAGAATTCGCGCGTTGCTGTCCACGCTGCAACGTGTGTCGACCGAGCGGATCATGACGGATCTCGGCGTGTCGCGCGAGACGGTGCGGCGCGATCTGCTCGATCTCGAAGCGCTCGGTGAGCTGCGCCGCGTGCATGGCGGTGCGATCAAGCCCGCCGACGAAGCGCCGATCGCCGAACGCGCGCACATGCGCGTCAAAGCCAAGACGGCGATTGCCAAGGCCGCCGTCGGTTTGATCGCGAGCGGCCAGACGCTTTTCGTCGATGCGGGCACCACCACGGCGGCGCTCGCCGAAGAGCTGGCGAAACTGGCGAACCTGACCGTCGTCACGAATTCAATCGATGTCGCGTTGAAAATGCGCGGCGTGATCGACCAGGCCGATGCGGCTAACGAAGTCATTCTGCTGGGCGGTTCGATCAGCGATCGAACGATGGCGACCACAGGCGCGACGACCGTGCTCGATATCCACCGCTATCGCGCGGATCTCGCGCTGCTGTCGCCGGTCGGCATCGATCACCGGCATGGCGCGACCAGTTACGACCACGCGGAAACCGAGGTCGCGCGCGCGATGGTCGCCAACGCGGATCGCGTGGCGATCCTCGCCGACTACAGCAAGATCGGCCAGCGCAGCCGCATTTCGTATTGCCCGGTCGAGAGGATCGATGTGCTCGTCACGAATAAAAAGGCGGCCGAAGCCGCCGATTTTGCCGCGCTGAAAAAGAAGCTCGACGAGGTTGTGCTGGCTTGAGGGTGAGCTTGAACTGAGGCGGGAGAGCTTGTGCCTCACATACCGGGCTGGGCTAACAAAACACAGGCACGTTCACCTCGATCTTCAGGAAGACGCTGGGGCGAATCCGCAGGAGCATTTGAAGCGGAGAGAGAGTTCGTGGAGTTAATGCGATTTTTCCCGTGAAGCGCATTCAACCGAATCGTCGCACGCATAAAAAAGCCCGCTTTCGCGGGCTTTTTTCAACAGCATCGATCATCGCGAATCGGAAGTCGCTCAGACCACGCCAGCCCCATGCGCCTGCAAATCAGCGTGATAGCTCGAACGAACCATTGCGCCGACAGCCGCGTGCGTGAAGCCCATCTTGTACGCTTCTTCCTCGTACATCTTGAACGTGTCCGGGTGCACGTACGAGCGCACCGGCAGATGGTGTTCCGACGGCTGCAGATACTGGCCGATGGTCAGCATGTCCACATTGTGTTCACGCAGATCGCGCATCACCTGCAAAATTTCTTCTTCGGTTTCGCCGAGGCCGACCATGATGCCCGACTTGGTCGCGACGTCAGGATGCAGCGCCTTGAAGTCCTTCAGCAGCTTCAGCGAGTGCGCGTAGTCCGAACCCGGGCGCGCTTCCTTGTACAGACGCGGCACCGTTTCCAGATTGTGGTTCATCACGTCGGGCGGTGCGGCGTTCAGAATGCCGAGCGCGCGGTCGAGACGGCCGCGGAAGTCCGGCGTCAGAATCTCAATACGCGTTTCCGGCGACAACTCGCGCGTCTGACGAATACATTCGACGAAGTGAGCCGCGCCACCGTCACGCAAATCGTCACGGTCGACGCTGGTGATCACCACGTACTTCAGCTTCAACGCAGCAATGGTGCGGGCGAGGTTGCCGGGTTCGTCCACGTCGAGCGGATCGGGACGGCCGTGGCCGACGTCGCAGAACGGGCAGCGGCGCGTGCACTTGTCGCCCATGATCATGAACGTGGCGGTGCCCTTGCCGAAGCATTCGCCGATATTCGGGCAGCTCGCTTCTTCACACACCGTGTGCAGATTGTGTTCGCGCAGAATCTGCTTGATCTCGTAGAAACGCGAATTTCCCGTGGCCGCTTTCACGCGAATCCAGTCGGGCTTCTTCAGCTTTTCAATCGGGATGATCTTGATCGGGATACGGGCAGTTTTGGCTTGCGCCTTCTGCTTCGCGGTGGCGTCGTAGGCAGCGGCGGAAGCCGGCGCGCTGTCGGGCGAGGAAGAAGTTGCGAGGTTCGCGGTAACGTCAGTCATTCGTTCGGTCCAGTCAGGCGGTGAGCGCACCGGCCTGTGGTTGGGCGACGGCCGCGGGACTGCCGTCGAGGTTTGCGGTGAGGCATGCTGCAAAGGTACGGGCCACGTCTTCCCAGCCGGCGACAACACCCAGCGTTGCCATATCGACCGTTTCGAGCCCTGCGTAGCCGCATGGATTGATGGCCAGGAACGGCCGCAGATCCATCTTCACGTTCAGGCTCGCGCCGTGATAACTACAGCCGTTGCGGATTTTCAGACCCAGCGCCGCAATCTTGGCGCCAGCGTGCAACCCGGCGTCCGGCCCGGGCGCCACGTAGATACCGGGGGCGCCCGCCTTGCGTTCTCCGGCGAGATTATACGCCGCCAGGGTGTCGATCACGGCCTGCTCGATTCGCGTGACCATCTCGCGCACCATCAGCTTGCGTCGGCGTAGATCGAGCAGCAGGTAGGCGACCACCTGTCCGGGACCGTGATACGTGATCTGCCCGCCACGGTCGACTTTGACCAGCGGAATGCCGCTGTCGGCGGCCAGCAGGTGCGCCGGATCGCCGGCCTGGCCTAGCGTGAAGACGGGGGGATGCTCGACAAGCCAGATTTCGTCGGGGGTGTCGGCGGTACGCGAGTCGGTGAACGCGCGCATCGCTTCGAAACTGGCTTCGTAGGGTTCGTTGCGCAACCAGCGCAGCGTTAGCGGCGCCGTGGCGGACGAGGGAGACGGTGAAACCGGAGTGGCGGACATAATCCCGCTAGTTTACCGAAAAGTGGGAATTTTCGCCGGGGGCGAAGGTGAGCACGTTGTTGGCCGAATCGCTGCAAAGCCAAGCTGGACCTAGCTTGGCGCGTGATGCGCTGGCAATCCGGCTTGATACGGGGGCGTCGTCTGCTGCGCAAGAAGTGCGGATCGAGGTCAGAGCCGTTGGCGTTGGCCTCGGTGTAGATGCAGGTGCAGACACAGCAGACACGGGCAAGGCGAGGCGCTTGAAGTCGCCGTCGCCGTGTTCTCGCCCCTGCCGCGCTCATCCCCTACCAACCGCCCCGCTGGGAATGCTCAAACCGTGCGCCACCCTCCGCGCATCCGCGCCACCATTCGTTCGCCGACCCGCGCGAGCCAGTTCAACGCGCGCTCGTCGCAGCGCGTCGGCACAGAAAACGCGATCTTCGCCGGGACGACGCCCTCGCCACTCAACCACAGCCGTTCGCCGCGCCGCAACCGCAACGTATGTCCCGGTTGCAGCCAGTAATCGTGAATGTCGTCGCTGCGCGTCACCCAGACCGCGCCGCCATGCACCACCAGTTTGGTACTGCGCGCCACCTTCAACGGAAGCGTTTCGCCTGTGCGAATTTCAAAGGCGATACTAGAGGAAATTTCTCGCATGATGCCCTCGCCAAAAATCGTTTGATGGCTACAATCGTAGGCGTAGCAAGGACTTACGCAAAACGATCTATTTTCACCTCTATGTGAGAAATATTGCGATGGACCTCCGGCAACTCCCCGCATTGAACGCGATCAAGGCGTTCGAAGCCGCCGCCCGGCACGAAAGCTTTTCGCGCGCCGCCGACGAGCTATTCGTCACGCACGGCGCGGTCAGCCACCAGATTCGCGCGCTCGAAGCCGAGCTTGGCGTGTCGCTATTCGCGCGCGACGGCAAGCGCGTGCGGCTCACCGAAACCGGCCGTCGCTATGCCACGCACGTGCGCACCGCGCTGATGGCGCTCGCCGATGCCACTCGCGAAATCCGCGCTGGCGACCGCGAGCGGCGGCTGGTGGTGTCGATGCTGTCGTCGTTCGCGGCGCGCTGGGTGACGCCGCGCATCGGCAGCTTCATCGAGGCGCATCCGCAATGGGATCTGGAACTGTTGTCCACCAATGCGCTGACAGACTTTGCGCGCGACGACGTCGACGTGGCCATCCGCTTCGGTTTCGGCAAATATTCGGGGCTGCACGCGGAATTGCTGCTGGAGGAGATTTTCTTCCCGGCGTGCTCGCCGAATTTCAACGGCGGAAAACTGCCGCAAGTTCCGGCCGATCTCGCCAAAGTCCCGCTACTGCGTTCCGACGACGAATTGTGGCGTCCGTGGTTCGACGCCGCCGGTCTCACCGACTGGCCGGAGCCGAAGCGCGGCGTGCTTTATCAGGATTCGTCGAATCTGTTGCAGGCGGCCATCGACGGCCAGGGGGTCGCGCTCACGCGCCGCTCGCTGGCCATGCACGAAATCGCGGCGGGCCGTCTGGTGCGCTTATTCGACGTGGATGGCCCGAGCCCGTGGCAGTACTACTTCATCTGCCCGCCGCAAATGATCGAAACCGCGCGGGTCAAGGCGTTTCACGACTGGGTGTTCGACGAGGTGGGGCGCTTCAAGAAACTGTTCGACCGGGCCTGCGAGGTAGGTCCCTCGGCAGGCGCCGGTCTGTCGGCGGACGCATTGCGCGTCACGCCGTAATACATAGGCTTTACATCACCACTTTGACCATCGGATGGCCGGTCAGCGCGCGATAAATGTCGTCGAGATGCGCGCGGCTCGTGGCGCGCACGGTGACCGTCAGGCCGGTGTAATTGCCGCCGCTGGACGGACGCGTTTCCACACGCGATGCATCGACTTCGTTATCGAACTGACGGACCACCGTCACGATCGTTTCGGCGAATTCCGGATGCGATTTGCCCATGATCTTGATCGGGAAATCGCAGGGAAAATCAAACAGTGAGTCGTTCGGGTTGTTCGGCTGATTCATTCGTTGCTCCTTGCTGCGCTTGCTGCGCTTCCTTAACCTTGGCTCGCTGATACGCCGCGTACAACGCCGCAAAGACCGCGCCCGGCTTGCCCTCGCCGACCGGCTGGCCGTCGAGTTGCGTGACCGGCAGCACTTCTTTGGTCGCCGAACTGACGATGATCTCGTCGGCGGCACGCAGCTCTGCTTCGGCAATTTCACGTGCTTCGAAGCGGACGCCGCACTCGGCCGTGAGTTCTTCGATCAGCCCGTAGCGAATCCCTTCGAGAATCTTGTTGCTGCGCGGCGGCGCCGACAGCACGCCGTCCTTCACCATCCACACATTCGACGACGATCCTTCGGTCAGCATGCCGTCGCGGAACTGGATCGTCTCGAACGCGTCGTTTTCGGCGGCGAATTGCGCCATCAGCACGTTGCCCAGCAGCGACACCGACTTGATATCGCAATTGAGCCAGCGGCGATCTTCGGCGCTCACGCAACGCACGCCTTTCGCGCGCTGCGCGGCGTCCGGCAGATTGAGCGGCGTGACCATCACGAACACGGTCGGCTGAATGCCGGCCGGGAACGCGTGGCCGCGCTTCGCGACACCGCGGGTCACCTGAATATAGGCAATTGCGTCCTGGCCGGCGGACAAACTGCCGTCGGCCTCGTTCGCGTCGACCACGCGGCCGATCAGCTCGCGCCAGCCGGCGTCGCTAAACGGATTGACGATGCCGATCTTGTCGACCGAACGGGCCAGCCGCGCCAGATGCTGCGGCAATCGGAACGCCGTGCGGCCGCCTTCGAGCGCATACAGCGGCGCGACTTCGTAAATGCCGTCGCCGAAAATAAAGCCGCGGTCGAGAACCGGCACGCGCGCTTCGGACAACGGCACCAACTCGCCATTCAGATAAACGATCGGATCTGGCGACACATCAGAAACTGCTGCGGACATTGCGAACCGGCTCTTATTTCTTCTTGTTGAACATCAGCATCAGCGAATCCCACACGCGGCCGACCACGCCCGCTTGCGGCACAGCCTGCAACGCCACCACCGGGAACTGCGCGAGCACCTTGCCGTCGGCGATCAGCTTCGCCGTGCCGACCTGCTGACCGTTCGCGATCGGCGCGATCAGCGTGTCGACCTGGTCGATCTGCGGCTTCACCTTGTCGGCCATGCCCTTCGGCACGGTGATGTACTGGTCGCTCTTCACGCCGATCTGCACGCTGTCCTGCGAACCCTTGTACACGCGCGGCGTGCCGACCACCTGACCCGCCTTGTACAGACGCACCGTGTCGTACGCGGTGTAGCCGTAGTTCAGCATCTTCAGGCTGTCCTGCACACGGTCGTGTTCCTTGGTCTCGCCCATCATCACCGAGACGAGACGGCGCGACGCGTCGGTCGCGCCCGGCAGCGGACGCTTTGCGCTCGCGATCAGGCAGTAGCCGGCGGCTTGCGTGTGGCCGGTCTTCAGGCCGTCGACGGTCGGGTCGATCCACAGCAGACGGTTGCGGTTCGGCTGCTTGATGTTGTTGTACTTGAATTCCTTGACCGAGAAGATGTTGTAGTAGTCAGGGAAGTCGCGAATCAGACGCGCCGACAGGATCGCCAGATCGCCCGCCGACGTGTAGTGCTGCGGGTCGGGCATGCCGTTCACGTCGGCGAAGTGGGTGTGCTTCATGCCGAGCTTCTGCGCTTCGTTGTTCATCATCACGACGAACTGCGACTCGCTGCCGCCGACCAGTTCGGCCAGCGCGATCGCCGCGTCGTTACCCGACTGGATGATCATGCCGTACACGAGGTCGTGCACGGTCACCGGCTTGTTCGCCTCGATGAACATGCGCGATTCGTCGGTCTTCACGCGACGCACCGCTTCGCTCGGCATCACGGCCTGGTCCATCGTGATCTTCTTCGTCTGCAGTGCTTCGAAGACGAGATACGCGGTCATCAGCTTGGTCAGCGAGGCCGGTTCGACGCGCTCGTCGGCATTGCCGGACGCGAGCACCTGGTTGCTGGTGGCGTCGACCAGAACCCACGAACGCGCGTTGACCGCGGGCGGCGGCACTTGCGCAAAAGCGGTGCTGGCGGCAAGGGTTGCCGTCAACACGGCGCCGAGGGTGACGGCGCGGCTAAGCTTGTGGGGAGCGGAGGAAATAACTGACGGGATTGACGTGCGGCCGGTGGTGGAGAAACGCATAGGGTCGATTCGTGCGGAAAAATACATCGCGCGCAGGGCGCATTGTTTGGAAGAGCCGGTCGGCGAGCGTCTGGCCGTAAAACGGCGCGGCGCCCTTTGGACTTCCGGCGACGCGATCGGTTCGCGCAGTTCGCCCTGCATCCGTCACCGCTGCGCGCGAGATAAGACTACGCGTCGCGCGAACTGCCGGACAGGCGGGGCTGCGCCCAAAAAAGAGCGCTCATTATACGCGCGCATTTCCGCCAACTTTGCTGGGGCCATACCGATAAAGTCTGGTTTTTACAGGCCTGTAGCGTGAAAAACGCGCGCGGAGCACGGCTTAACGCCATGCATCGACGATGATCCGTTTCAGCACGTGCAGCTTGCGATGCAGAAAGTGTTCTGCCCCCGGAATCACGACCACCGGTAATTCCTGCGGCCGCGCCCAGTCGTAGACGGATTGAATGGGCACGGTGTCGTCGGTTTCGCCGTGAATGACGAGCGTGTTTTCCGGAACCGGCGCGACTTCCCAGCGGCTCGCCGCCGTGCCGACAAACACCATCCGCTCGATTGCCGCGCCTTCTTCGCGCAACTTCGCGGCGACGTGCGACAACACGAAGGTGCCGAACGAGAAGCCCGCAAGCACGAGCGGCAGATCGCCCTGCCCGGCTTCGGCGCGCATGTGATCGAGCACGGCGCGCAGATCGTCGCGCTCGCCGATGCCCGCGTCGTGCTCGCCTTCGGTCTGACCGACGCCGCGAAAATTCGACCGGTACACCACGTAGTTCAGGCCGGTCAGCGTGCGCGCGAGCGTCTGCGCGACCTTGTTGTCCATAGTGCCGCCGAACAGCGGATGCGGATGCGCGACCAGCGCGATGCCGCGCGGCGCGGCGCCGTTTTCGCGCATTTCGTCGGGCAGATCCAGCGCGACCTCGATCTTGCCGACCGGGCCGTCAATCAGATACTTCTTCGTATGAACGTTCATATTCGAGGCTTATTGATCGATTTTCAGACGCTCGACGATCTTGCCGTTTGCAAGGTGCGAGTCGACGATTTCATCGATATCGGTTTCGTCGACGTAGGTGTACCAGACGCCTTCCGGATACACGACCAGTGCCGGTCCCAATTCGCAGCGATCCAGACACCCCGCCTTGTTGATGCGCACCTGGCCGGGGCCGGCGAGACCGAGTTTCTTCACGCGCTTTTTCGCGTACTCCTGCAGTTCCTGCGCGTTGCAGTTCGCGCAACTCGGGCGCTCGGCGCCGGGGTCCCGCTGATTGAGACAGAAAAAGACGTGGTACTTGTAGAAGGAGTCCATGGTGTCTTGGGCGAGAGTGTAAGAGTGGGGGAATGCCGTTGTAAGCACGGTGCCGTGCCGGTTGTGCGAACGATTATAGCGAGCGGGGTCAAGCGGCGTCGGCCGCGCGAAGGTGGGTGAAAAGTCCGCTCGCGAGCGCTTCGGTGAGCGCTGATCGGCACTCACCGGCACTCACGGCCGCTTTGTGCGCCGCTTCAGCCACGCCTGCTCGGCCACGTACGCCATCCACACCAGCGCCGCATAAGGCCAGATCCACGCGAGCCAGTGCGCGAGTCCGTTGAAGTGCAGATAACGCCCCTGCCGCCAGTCGGCGAGCACGACATCGAAATACGGATTCACCGGCAGCAGGTTGACGAACACCAGCGCGACCGTCAGCGCGACGCCAGCCAGCAGCCCGCGTGCTCTGCGCCGCAAGGGCAAGGCCAGAAGCGCAAGAACGGTTCCGCCCAGCAGCCCCATCAGCGCGCCCGGGGTCGCCCAATCGAATGCGAGGCCTGATTGCGATTGCAGGAACGTCGCGCCCGCTTTCACGCACAAGGTGGTCAGAATAAAAAGGATCAGCAGACGCACGCGCGGCGCATGACGCCTGACCGGCAACGAAGCCAGCATCAGCGCGGCGAACAGATTGAGCGTGGTGATGACGGCTTCCCACGTGTCGTCGGGCAACCATGCGGCGACCAGCGCCGGCCACGCGCCGACGTGCCAGCCCGGCGGCGTCCACGCGAGCAGCGCATCTTGCGTGGTCGAATCGAAACGCAGCCACAACGCGCGCGGCCAGTTGCCGAGCCCGAACAGACGCGGCGCGGGATACATCGTCGCAAACGGCCATGCGGCCACGAGGCACGCCAGCGCGGGCCGGTCGCGCTCGAACCACAGCAGCCGCAGGCGTCGCAACAGACCGCGATCGAGCAGCGCGCCGGTTGCAGGCGACATCATCGCCGCACCGAGCAACGCGCCGAGCGCGTTCGCGGCCAGATCGAGATTGGAGGCAACGCGAGTGGGCAGATAGGTCTGCACGGCTTCCATCACGCCCGACAGCATGCCGCCGAGCACGAACGCCAGCGCAACCGCCAGCGTGCCCCGCCAGCGCGGATAAACCGCGAGCACGACCAGCGCGCCGAACGGCATATAGCCGAGCACGTTGGTGACGACGTCGAACGCCGTCAGATACTGCGGCATGGGATCGGACAGATAGGCAAACGGCGCGAGACCGAGCGAGCGCCAGCCGGAAAACGGATACCACGAACCGTACACGATCAGCGCGGCGTACAGCAGCAGCGCCTGCCGGGCCAGCGCCGAGGGCCGGCGCAGCCAGGGTCGTTCGCTCATGCAGCGCTCCGTTGCGTGCGCTGCCAGCCCGTCATTGGGCGGCGACCAGCGCCTGCACGCCAAGCCACGCGCCGATTTGCGACACGAGGTCATCGCTGGCGGCGGCTAGCGATTGCGCGCCGCCAGCGGCATCGGCGGAACTCGCCGGGGCGCGCGCGATGAACGTGCGCTGGCCCAGCACCTTGCCGCTTTGTGTCAGCGTGACTCGCGCGGTGATCGCGGCGTGACTTTCCGCCTGGCTGTCGAACACCTGCTCGAACTCGCTCAGATCGACCCGCAACACCGGCGCGGCTACGCCATCGGAACCCGTCAGCACCGTGCCGCGCGAACTGAGCGCGTTACGCAAACGCTGGGTCAGCAATTGCGACGGCATCATGGTCCAGTGGCTGTTCGCGTACGACGCAGTCTGCTGCGCGTCGGCGTAGCTGAGGCGATACACCAGCCGGTCGGATTCGAGCGTCTCGGGCGCGGTCACGTCGAGCACCTTCACCGCCGGCAACGTGCCCGCCGACGCCGCCGGATTCGGCGGTCCGAAGTCATAGCGAATGTCCGCGAGCGCGGCCGGCGTGCCCGCGCAACCGGCGGCCAGCACGCCGAACGCGAGCATCACCGCCAGCGCGGCGCTCGTGGACAACAATCGGTTAATCGAGCGTGACATGGGATCTTCCTTTGTTCGAACTTCAAATTCAGTGATTCGGTGATTCGGTGATTCAGTGATTCAGTGATTCAGTGATTCAGTGAGCCGTGTGCGCGGCCGGCCACGTGAAGCCCGCTTCGCCCGGACCCGGCGCCGGGCGCGGAGCGCCAAACAGCAGGCTACGCGGGTTGGTGCTCAACGTGTCCGCCGCGCGGTCGACCGAGCGAACCGCCGTGCGCACGTCGTCGGCGAGCGAATTGACGCGCGGCAGCGTGTCGTAACCGACTCGCGCCGACAGGTCCTGCACCGACACGTTCATCTGCGCCAACGCGTCGCCGGCCTGTTGCGCGGCCGTGCCGACCTTATTCAGATTCATCTCGAACGGACCATCCGGCCGGTTCAGGCTGGTAATGAGCTGATTGGTCGACGCGAGCGTGCGATCGAGTTGATCGATCGTCGCGGGCAGCTTGCCGGTGGCCGGCGAAATCTGCTGGGTCAGCGTGGTGATGCCGTCGGCCGCCTTCTGGATACTGGCCGCCGTGCCGTGCAACTGCGCGACCATTTCCGGCGACAGCATATTGTTCACGTCGTCGGTGACTTTTTCGAGCTTGCGCAGCAGGATGTCGCCGCGTTGCTGCAACTGGTCGAGCAAGCCGGGACGCATCGGCAACTGCGCGACATCGTGGATCGACGAAGGCAGCGGCCGCAGGTCGCGCCCATTGTCGTCCAGTTGAATAAAGGCGATGCCCGTCACGCCCTGGAAGCCAAGGCTGCCGAACGTGGAATGAGTGATCGGCGCGTGCGTATCGACGAGAATGCGGACCAGAATCTGCCCCGGATGATCCGGATCGAATTTGATCGACTGCACCTTGCCCACGTCGAGGCCGCGATAGCGCACCGCCGCGTCGGCGAACAGCCCCGTAACGTTGGTGCGCGCAATCAGATCGTACGGCACCCGCACGGAGCGGTCGACGTTGAACAAAAATGCCGCCAGCGCAATGGCCACCAGCAGGACGACCGTAAAGAGCCCGGCCCAGAAGGCGTGTGCTTTGTTTTCCATTGTCAGGTTCCCAGGTTCACAGCGGCAATTCGGACGATGCCGTCTCTAGCGCGGCACGCGGCAACTTCGCGCGCCGCTCCGGCGGCAGCGCCTGCAACGCGCGCCGCCCGCGCAGGCCGAGAAAATATTCGCGGATAAACGGATGGTCGACACCCGCCGCCTCTTCGACCGGCGCGGCGACCAGCACCTTGCGGTCGGCCAGCACGGCGACGCGGGTGGACAGCGCGATCATCGTGTCGAGGTCGTGCGTGACCATCACCACCGTCAATCCCAGCGCGCGATGCAGCGCCGAGATCAGTTCGACGAATTCATCGGACGCCTGCGGATCGAGGCCGGCCGTCGGTTCGTCGAGGAACAGCAACTCGGGTTCGAGCGCGATGGCGCGCGCAATGCCGACCCGCTTGACCATGCCGCCCGACAGCGCCGACGGCATCTTCGATGCGTGTTTGCAAGGCAGTCCGACCATTTCGAGCTTGAGCATCACGATGTCGCGCAGCAGGTCTTCGGGCACCTTGCCGAGTTCGCGCACCGGCTGCGCGATGTTGTCGAACACCGACAGCGACGAGAACAGCGCGCCACGCTGGAACAGCATGCCGGAGCGGCTGCGCATCAGCAGCGCGGTTTCCGGCGAGATGGTCGAGAGGTCTTCGCCGAACAGTTTGATGGTGCCGGACGACGGACTCTCGAGACCGAGAATCTGCCGCACCAGCGTGGTCTTGCCCGAACCCGAACCGCCGACGATCGACATGATCTCGCCGCGCCGCACGTCCAGACTCAGATGCTGATGCACGATGTTGCGCCCGTAGCGCTTGGTGATGTCGTTGACTTCGATCACCGGCTCGGCGATGCACGGCATCGGCTGGCCGCGTACGGCCTGAGTGAGTGGCGCGATCATCCTAGCCCCACATTCTGGAAGAGGATTGCGAACACCGCGTCCGCGAGAATCACGATGGTGATCGAGGTCACCACCGAGGTCGTCGTGCCTTCGCCGAGACTCTGCGAATTGGCCTTGATACGGAAACCGAAGTGACAGCCGACGATCGCGATCAGCATGCCGAACGCGACGCCCTTGCCCAGGCCGATCCAAAGATTCGCGACCGGCACCACGCCCGGCAGCGCGCGCGCGAAAAAGCTCATGTCGATGCCGAGCACCACCTTGGCTGCGAGCGCACCGCCGGTCAACGCGATGACGTTGGTCCACATCACCAGCAACGGCATCGCCACGCCCAGCGCAAGCACGCGCGGCAGGATCAGCCGCAGGCCGTGCGGGATGCCCATCACGCGCATTGCATCGAGTTCTTCGGTCACGCGCATCACGCCGATTTGCGCGGTGATCGCCGAGCCCGAACGCCCCGCCACCAGAATCGCCGAGAGCACGGGCCCGAGTTCGCGAATCACCGCCAGCCCGAGAATGTTGACGATGAACTGGTTCGCACCGAAGAGCCGCAATTGCTGCGCCGACAGATAGCTGAGCACGATGCCGATCAGAAACGCGACCAGCGCGGTGATCGGCAACGCGCGGGCGCCGGCGTTGTACACGTTCGCCGAGATTTCGGTCCACGGCGTGATTTTCGGATTGCGCAGGATCGCGAACAGATCGAGCACCACGCGCCCGAGCATGCTCACGCCGCCGTACAGGTGTTCGAAGAACGAGAAGATCGCGAGACCGAGACGCGTGAACGGATCGAACTTGACGACCGGTTCGGCTTTTTCGCGCACCGTGTCGAGCAACGCGATGCGCTCGAAAATGTCGCGCTGCGTATCGGTGAGTTCGGTGTCCGGGGGCATCTTGTGGCCCCACACGCGCCACAGTGCCTGTCCGCCGACGTGGTCCATCCGCGTGATGCGCGACAGGTCCCACGCACCGATGCCCTGGGCGCCGGCCAGCGAGCGCAACTGCGGAATCACGTGCCCGGTGGCCTTGTCGCGGGCGAGCGCGAGCGCCGTCCACTGGCCCGAGAGCCGGACGATCTTGCCTTGGCTGCCTGCCGCGACTTCAAGGCCGGGCGGAGTGTCGTAGTTCAAGGATCGCGAGAATCTGGTTATCGGATTAGGGGCCATTGTAACGAAGGCGCGGCGGATGGGCCGTGCTCTAAACCCCATAGGGTTGGCTGTCGCTACAATATGAGCCATGAATGCTTCCAAGACTCCCTCCCCAGGCGCGGCAGCCGCTGCTTCCGCTGACAACGGCGCCGACTGGCGTATCGACCGTGGACGCGCCGTCGCGCTGTTCGGCGCGCACGCGCACGACTGGCCGATCGAAATCGTCGAGGAAACCGGCTCGACCAACGCCGACCTGATGGCGCGCGTCAAGGCGCTGCCGCGTAAAGCGAATGCACTGCCGCGGCCGATCGTGCGGGTCGCGTATCTGCAAACCGCCGGGCGTGGACGGCGCGGTCGTCCGTGGTATGCGGAGCCGGGCAATGCGCTGCTGTTTTCGGTCGCGTGCGTGCTGCCACGTCCGCTCGAAGGACTGGCGGGCCTGAGCCTTGCCGTGGGCGTCGCGCTGGTCGACGGCTTGCGCTCGCTGCCGGTCGCCGGTCCCGGTCAGATCGCGCTGAAATGGCCGAACGACGTGCTGCTCGAAGGCGACAAGCTGGCCGGCGTCCTGATCGAAACTGCGTGGAGCACCGACGACGCGAGCGCCGTCGTGATCGGCATCGGCACCAATGTGAAGGGCGCGGACGAACTCGCGGCCAAAGTCGGCGCGCTGAACGCCGCCGCGCCCCCGCAGGCGCGCGGCACGGTGCCGACCGCGTTGCAACGCGCGCTGCCGAACGCCAACCTCACCGACACGCTCGCCGCCGAACTCAACGCGCTCGAACCCGCGCTGCAGCGCTTCGGCGCGGAAGGCTTCGCGCCGTTCCAGGCTCGCTGGAACGCGGTGCATGCATACGCGGGCCGCGAAGTCGTGCTGCTGGAACAAGGTGAAGAACTCGCGCGCGGCGTGGCGGCGGGTGTCGACGAGCGCGGTCAATTGCTGCTCGACACGGCCACCGGCCGTCAGACGATCGCTACCGGCGATGTTTCGCTGCGTCTGGCCGACGGTGCTGCATGACGAGCGGCGCGCCTTATCTGCTGATCGATGCGGGCAATAGCCGGATCAAATGGGCGATGGTCTACGCGGACGGCGCGCAACTCGCGTCCGGCGCGCTGACGCATGGCGGCGACGATCGTCCCGCCTGGTCGAATCTGCCGATGCCGTGTGGCGCGTGGCTCTCGAATGTCGCGGGCGAACAGGTCGCGGCGCGCATCGCTGCGTTGCTCGACGCGCGCTGGCCGCAACTGCCGCTCACGACGATCCGCGCGCGCGCCCAGCAATGCGGCGTGACCAACAGTTACACCACGCCGCACGCGCTCGGCAGCGATCGCTGGGCCGGCATGATCGGCGCGCACGCGGCGTTTCCGGGCGAGCATCTGCTGATTGCGACGTTCGGCACCGCGACCACGCTCGAAGCATTGCGCGCGGACGGCTGTTTCGTCGGCGGCCTGATCGCGCCCGGCTGGACCTTGATGATGCGCTCGCTCGGCGAGCACACTGCGCAACTGCCGACGCTCGACGCCAGCGCGGCGCGCGGTCTGCTCGGCACTGCGGGCACGTCGGGCGCATCTGAGTCGCCGCGCCGCGGGCCGTTTTTCGCAACCGACACGCCGCGTTCGCTATCGGCGGGTTGCACGCTCGCGCAGGCCGGTTTGATCGAGCGGATGTGGCGCGAC
This sequence comes from Paraburkholderia fungorum, assembly GCF_900099835.1. Lineage (NCBI taxonomy): Bacteria > Pseudomonadati > Pseudomonadota > Betaproteobacteria > Burkholderiales > Burkholderiaceae > Paraburkholderia > Paraburkholderia fungorum. The sequence goes on along the minus strand of NZ_FNKP01000001.1, from coordinate 611,418 downwards.
CTGCAGGATGAATGGCAGGTTTCGGTGCGTCTGGTAGTCAGCGGCGGTGCCGTGGATGAAGTGGCGAGCGCGCTCAAAGTGCCGCATACTCGCCACGATTCGCTGGTGCTGTCCGGCCTGGCGCTGATTGCCGCCGCGCACGCGCAGGATCACGACGCCTGAATCGCGCCCCGCTATCGGGATAGATAGCGGCGGCTCAACTTTTTTGGACTGGGAAAACCCACAATGCTTCGCTGGCCGATCGCCATCCTGTTTCTTGCCAACGTGCTGGCATTCGTCGCGGTGCGCGGCGTTTTCGGCCCGTCGCCCACGGCGGGCGGACGCGAGCCGAATCATCTGAACCGGCAGGTGAATTCGGAGTGGTTGAAAGTGCAGCCGGTCACGGCTGCCGAAGCGGCCGATCAACCGGTTGTCGGCGGACCGGCGCCTGCGGTGCCGATCGCGGCGTCGGAGTTGGCGCAGTAAAAGCCCGTGGCACTCGCGGAGCCTGACCGCGTTCAGGCTCGTTGCACAACGTAAGCGGCGGCCTTCAGCCCTGCGTCCGCACTTTCTTCAACAGCGCCGTGGTCGAGCGATCATGCTCGAACGGAATCGCCAGCGCCTTGCCGCCCCACCCACGCACAATCGCGGATTCGGGCAACGCATCCATATCGTAATCGCCGCCTTTGACGAGCACATCCGGGCGCAGCGCCGAGATCAGATCGACCGGCGTTTTCTCGCCGAAGCACACCACGTAGTCGACGCTTTCCAGCGCGGCCAGCAGCGCCATCCGGTCGGCTTCGTTGTTGATCGGCCGGTCGTCGCCCTTGCCGAGCATGCGCACCGAAGCATCGCTATTCACGCCGACAATCAGACATGCGCCGAGCGCCTTCGCATCGGCGAGATACGTCACGTGCCCGCGATGCAGGATGTCGAACACGCCGTTGGTGAACACGACAGGGGCGTCGAGCGTGGGGCGCAGCGTCGCCAATGCATCGCGCGAAAGAATCTTGCGTTCGAAAATTGCGGCCATGACGGAGTGAGAAATAAGTAGAAGTGGCCGTCACGATACAGCGTGGACGGTATCAAGCAAAACGGTCCGGCAAGCTCGCGCCTGTCGGACCGTTCTCAAAACCTTGATTCTGTTCGCAGCGGGAGCGTGGAAGCTAAGCAACCCGCGCCCCGGATTACGAACCCGAACACATCAAGCCGGCTGTTCGCTCGACTTCTGTTCGGCCTGCAAACGCGCGACCACTTCCTTGCGGTAACGGTTCAGTTCCTGCGCGGTGTTGAACGTGCGCTCGAACAGAATGGACAGGTTGTGCAGAATGCGTTCGACCACCTTCTTTTCCCAGCCGTCGTCGAAACGGATCTGTTCGTCGAGCCAGCGCTCGAGCCATTCCGGATCGGGCAGACGCGACTGGATCGTGTCGCGCGGGAACAGTGCCTGATTCACGTGCAGATTCGTGGGATGCAACGGCTTCTCAGTGCGACGCGCCGACGCCATCAGCACGCCGATCTTCGCGAATGCAGCGCGCGCGATGTCGCCGGTTTGCGACATCGCCTTCTTCATGTAGCGCAGATACGCGCCGCCATGACGCGCTTCGTCGCGCGAAATGGTTTCGTAGATCTGTTTGATGACCGGCTCGGTGTGCCATTCTGCCGCACGGCGATACCAGTGATTCAGACGGATTTCGCCGCAGAAATGCAGCATCAGCGTTTCGAGCGGCGGCGCCGGATCGAACTCGAAGCGCACAGCGTGCAGCTCTTCTTCGGTCGGGCACATTTCCGGCTTGAAGCGGCGCAGATATTCCATCAGCACCAGCGAATGTTTCTGTTCTTCGAAGAACCACACGCTCATGAACGCGGAGAAATCGCTGTCGTGATGGTTGTCACGCAGAAACATTTCCGTGGCGGGCAACGCCGACCATTCGGTGATCGCATTCATCTTGATCGTCGCAGCCTGCTCGTCGGTCAATAGCGATGCATCGAACTTGTCCCAGGGAATGTCTTTCTCCATGTCCCATCGAACGGATTCGAGCGATTTATAAAGTTCCGGATAAAGCATGGTGTTCATAGTCCCACCCCTGTTCTGCGCATACTGTGTGTGTCTGCTACGTTTAGCACTTGACTGACGACGCACGAAACATACCTTGCGTCGGCCAAACATTCGATTTTACGCGGTAATCCACTGCCTAGATGCACCAGGCAGCAAAGAAGTCCGGGCGTTTGCGCAAGCGCGCCTAACCGTAAGTTACGCGCGATGCGGCCAACCGTGGGTGAGGGATACCCTATGCCTGAGGTCGAGCCAGTCTGCGATGAAAACCGCACCGTCCAGCCCTGCGCCGGTGTTACCGGCGGCGAATGATACAGGGCGGCTGGATTGGTTCTTGTCAGCGCACGCCCAAAAGCCAAATAAAGCTTACACAATGATAGCACGCGGCCTTTACTGAACCCGCCCTATAGGAGCCGCCCGATTGACATTTCTCAATGAAGCGAGCAGTGGGCCAAGTGTCGCGGACAATTCACGGCAAAACCATGACAGACGGCGATTTTGTCGTTCTGTGTCACGTCGGCCCAACGGACTTTTCGCGCGTTGCATGGCTTGCCGAACCGCCTTTAATTCCTGCCCTTAAATAGACTTTTTCGCGGTTGACGCGCTAGCGCTACGTTTGGTCGATGAAGCCGCGCGTTTTGCCGTCGGCCGTTTGGCTGCGGGTTCCGCGTTTGCCGCCGGTTCGCCTGGCGGCTCCTCTGCCGCTCCGCCCGCTGCGGATGCGTTCGCCGCCGAGTCCGTTGCCGCCGCAGCCGCCGCTGCGGGCTGCGCCACCGCGAACTGCGCGATCTGATTGAACTGCGATTGCAGCAGATTCCACCACGCAGACGCGTCGAATGGCGGCGTGGCGGGCGTTTCGTCCTCGTCGTTTTCGGTCGATTCAGATGCGGACGCGCTCTGCGCAGCAGTTTCAGCAGCAGGCGCCGCCGGATGCGGCCAGCCCGTGGCCGGAGCAGGACTCGGCGCATTGGCCGCAGCCGGTTGCGACATCGACGACTGCGCGAAAGCGCCAAACGCACGCAACGTGGCGAGCGTCGCGCGTTGCACTTCGAGCGCCTGGATCGCCGACTGCAACATGCTCAGATTCAGCTTGAGCCATTGCTCGACCGCGCGCATGTCGGTGATGCGCTTGTCGAGTTCCTCGACATTGGTGAGCGGCGCCATCATGTCCGACATCATCGACAGCGAGGGGCCGAGATTGCCGCCAGATTGCGCACCGGGAAAGGCCGAGCCGAACGGCGACATCCGCATCATGCCCCACATGCGTTCGAGCATTTCAGCGGGCGGAAAACCAGGAAAGCCGGGAAACGGCGGCGTGGAATTAGTCGTGTCGGTCATGCTTGTCGCCTCGCTGCATAAGGGGAAGGTGAGCGCCGTCCCGCGCGCGTCTGATTCAGGTTCGGGTTCTGCTCGATGTCGAGCCAGACCCGGCCTGGCTTCGATCTGGGTCCACTTCAATCATACCGTGCGACACGCGCAATCAGGACCGCTCGCCACTCGCCGAGTCGCCTGCGGACGGCGTTTGCGGCGCGTCGCGCCAGGGGTCGGCGGCGCCGAAATCGGGTGCGCGACGTTCGCGCAGCGAGTTCACGCCTTCGCGAACGTCCGGGCCCGCAAAGCCCATGAATTCCAGCGCGAGTGAGGTATCGAACGCGGGGCCCGCCGAGCGCAGCCAGTTGTTCAGTGCGTATTTGGTCCAGCGAATCGCCGTTTGCGAGCCGTTGGCCAGCTTCTGCGCGACCTCGAATGCTTTGGGCAGCAAATCGTTTTCGTCGACGGCGAGCGACACGAGGCCGATACGTTCCGCCTCTTCGCCGCTCACCGGTTCGCACAGCAGCAGGTAGTACTTCGCTTTTGCCATGCCGCACAAAAGCGGCCAGACGATCGCCGCATGATCGCCGGCGGCTACGCCGAGCCGCGTATGACCGTCGATGATTCGCGCTGTCTTCGTTGCAATCGAGATGTCTGCAAGCAATCCGGCGACAAGCCCCGCGCCGACCGCAGGGCCGTGCATCGCCGAGACGATCGGTTTGCTGCAGTTGATCACGTTGTAGACCAGGTCGCGCGCCTCACGCCACACGCGGGCGCGCACGTCGAAATCGGTCGCCATGTCTTCGACCAGTTGCAGATCGCCACCCGCCGAAAAACCTTTACCTTCGCCACGAATGATCGCGACGCGCGTGTCGGGATCGCGGTCGATGTCGCGCCAGATTTCGGCGAGTTCGAAATGCATGCGCGCGTTGGCGGTGGCGAGGCCGCTTTTGTTCGCGCCCTCGCCGTTCATCACGACTTCGAGCACGCCGTGCGGATGCCGGTGCAACTGAAGCGATTGATAGCGCGCGTAATACGCGTCGTTGCCATGCGGCGCAGAAGAAGAGGGTGCGTGAGACATGATGAGCAATCCGTGTGTCGCTGAAACTGTTGAACCGGGGTCGAGAGCCGTCCACTAACGTTTTTTTAACGCGGCTGATAAACCCACTTCCCGTTGCTGATTTCGACCATCACGCGCGCCCGTTGATCGAGGCCGAGGTGATCGGTGGCGCTCATGTTGACGACGCCGTTGGTATCCGCGAGACCCTGGGTTGTTTCGAGCGCGTCGCGCAATGCGCGGCGAAACTCTGGCGTGCCGGGCGCGCCCGCTTTCGCCGCAATCGGCACCGCATGATTGAGCAGCACGCCCGCGTCCCACGTATATGAACCGAACGCCGACACGCTACCCGCTCCATGCTGCGCTTCGAAACGCGCGATGTAGTCGAGCGCGAGCCGTTTCGCTGGATGATCCGCGGGCAATTGCGCGGCGACCAGCACCGGACTTGCGGGCAGGAACGTGCCGTTGCAATCGGCGCCGCATACGCGCAGGAAGTCGTTATTGCCGACGCCATGATTGTGATAGATCAAGCCCTTATAGCCACGCTCGCGAAGCGTCTTCGGCGGCAGCGCGGCGGGTGTGCCGGCCGCGCCGACCACCACCGCGTCGGGATGCGTCGCGAGAATCTTCAGAACCTGGCCGGTGACGCTCGGGTCCGTGCGATTGAAGCGCTCGCTCGCCACCATGTCGATGTGATGCAGTTTCGCAAACTTGGCGACCTCGGCGTAGAAGGTCTCGCCGAGCGCGTCGGCCTGACCGATGAACGCGATGGTTTTGACGTTGTGCGTGCTCGCGTGTTCGGCGATCGCGGACGCCATCATCGCGTCGGTCTGCGGCGTCTTGAATACCCAGTGACGTTTTGCATCCACCGGCTCGATGATTTTCGCGGACGACGCCAGCGAGATCATCGGCGTCCCACCTTCTGCGACCACGTCGATCATCGCGAGCGAATTCGGCGTGATCGACGAACCGATGATCGCGTCGACGTGATTTTCGGAGATCAGCTTCTTGGTGTCCTGCACGGCTTGCGTGGTATCGGACGCGTCGTCGAGCACGATGTATTCGACCGTCTGGCCGCCGATCTGTTTGGGCAGCAGCGCGACTGTGTCGCGAGCGGGAATGCCAAGCGACGCAGCGGGTCCGGTCAACGAGAGCACGAGGCCGATCTTGACCTGGGCAAGTGCGACAGCGGGTAATGCGCCAGCCAGAGCGCCCGCGAGCGAAATGCCCAACGCGGCGGCACGTTTTGCGAACCGGGCGTCCGATGCGCTTTGCTTCACATGCGACGCGCGAGCGCGCCGCTTTCCCGGTTCGGTGGATCGTTCAAATCGCGGCATGCCTGTCTCCTCACGTCGGTTTTTCGTTTTGATCTGCTGCCGATGCGCTGCTTGAGCATTGCTTGTTGTGTGGCCGTGGTTCAAGCCATGTTTCTCTTGCCCCGCCCCTGCGTGATTTGCAGGCTTCACTGCGTGAGGCCGGGTCTTACGCGCAAGCTCAGCGCAGGCCTCCAATCACCCCTCTATCGCGCTGCGCCAGTCAGTGTAGCGGCGCGCAATGCCAACGGCATCGGGCGAAACCCTTCGCTTCTGCCGGCTTCGGCACATACGGGCGCAGTCTCATGCCGCGCTCCGCACGTCCCTGATGCTTCAATCCAGCGGCGCGATGCTCTGATCGATCGAACCGAAAATCGATTTGCCCGCTTCGTCGAACATTTCGATCTTCACCGTATCGCCGAACTTCATGAACTCGGTTTGGGGCGCACCGTGCTCGATGGTTTCGAGGCAGCGCTTCTCGGCGATACAGCAGTAGCCGCGTTTCGCGTCCTTGTTCGACACCGTGCCCGAGCCGACGATCGCGCCCGTGCGCAGGTTGCGCGTTTTCGCGGCGTGCGAGATCAGTTGGCCGAAGTGAAACACCATGTCGGTGCCGGCATCCGGCTGGCCGACTTTCTTGTTGTTCCAATGCACGATCATCGGACGATGCACGCGGCCTTCGCGCCAGTGTTCGCCGAGTTCATCGGGCGTCACCGCGACCGGCGCAAACGACGTGGCCGGCTTGCTCTGGAAAAAGCCGAAGCCCTTCGCGAGTTCGGCGGGGATCAGGTTGCGCAGCGACACGTCGTTGCACAGCGTGATCAGGCGCACGCTTCTCAGCGCCTGGTCGGGCGTCGCGCCCATCGCCACGTCGCCGGTGATCACGGCGACTTCCGCTTCGAAGTCGATACCGAACGCTTCGGATGCGCACAGCACGTCGTCTTTCGGTCCGATGAAGTCGTCGCTGCCGCCCTGGTACATCAGCGGATCGGTCCAGAACTCGGGCGGCATTTCCGCGCCGCGCGCACGTCGCACGAGTTCCACATGATTCACGTACGACGAGCCGTCGGCCCACTGGAATGCGCGCGGCAGCGGCGCCATGCACTCCCGCGCGTCGAACGCGAAGGTGTTGCGCGCGCGGCCCTGGTTGAGCGCGTCGTACAGGTCGTGCAATTGCGGCGCGTAGAAGGCCCAGTCGTCGAGCACGCGCTGCATGGTGGGCGCGATCGCGTCGGCGATGGCCGCGGTATGCAGGTCGCGGGACACGACGATCAGTTGGCCGTCGCGCGTGCCGTCCTTCAGCGTGGCAAGTTTCATAGGGGAGTGAACCGTGTTAGTGACGATGGAGGGAATCTATTCTACGATGGTGAATCGGCGCGGCCCAAGTGGGAGAGGGTTTTCGGCGGGCGCGTCGTCATTCACTTCTTTCACTGCTTCTGAACGCGCTTGCTGCGCCTCGCTCATGCCTCCAACTGCCCGCTCCGGCGCGATCCGTACCGATACCGACTCCGCTGAACCGCTCGACGCCCCCGAAGCCGACGACGACAGCGCCGACTCCGGCGAAGAGAAGCTGCGTTCGGGCATTCAGTCGATCGAGGTCGGGTTCAGGTTGCTCGACGTGCTGACCCACGAACCTCGCGCGATGATGCTGCGCGATCTCGCGCAGCGCGCGGGGATGAGTCCGGCGAAGGCGCACCGTTATCTGGTGAGCTTTCTGCGGCTTGGCGTCGTGTCGCAAGATCCGCTGTCGGGCCGCTATGAACTCGGCGGCTTTGCGCTGCAATTGGGACTCGCGCGGCTCGCACGCGTCGACGGCGTGAAACTCGCGCGCATCGCGCTTGCCGAATTGCGCGACCGGCTCGATCTCACCGTGGGTATCGCGGTATGGGGCAATCAGGGGCCGACCATGGTCCACTGGATGGAGTCGAGTCATCCCGCGAAGGCGTCGCTGAAACTCGGCGATGTGATGCCGCTGCTCAGTTCCGCGACCGGCCTGCTGTTCGCCGCGTATTTGCCCGCAAGCAAGACGGCCGCGATGCTCGAACGGGAACTGACGGATTCACGCCGGTCGGCGCATATGAACGGACCACGCACGCATGATGAGGTCGGCAAAGTGCTCGCCCAGGTGCGCGAGCACGAAGCGGCGCGCGTCGAAGGTATGTTGCTGCCGACCATTCACGCGTTCTGCATGCCCGTGTTCGATTCGACGGGCGAGCTTGCGATGGGTCTCGTCGCGCTGGGACACGAAGGCGCATTCGATATTCGCTGGGGCGGTGAGATCGATCTGGCTTTGCGGGAATGCGCGCAAAAGCTGTCGTACGAGCTGGGGTATAGTGCGACGCCCCGCTGCGAAGACAGGTGATGTAAGGCTTTTGAGGCCGGGGATCGCCGGAGTTCGAGGAACATCGTTTGCGGCGTGACGGTCGAACCGGTTCGTTTGATCGCTTGTCGTGCTTCTCGTATTCGCTCCCGTCCAGACCACGTTCTCCAATACACATTCACTCGCCGATGGCCGCAGCCTCCGCCCCCCGCCGCTCCCGCTCCGATAGCCCGCCGCCCGGCGAGTCAGGGCGCGGTTCGCGCGCGTGGCGTTGGGCCGCTGTGCTGGCGACCGTGGTCGTCGTGCACTGGATCGCCGCACAATGGTTCGAGCACAATCGGGCGTCGCTGAATCCGCCGGATAACGAGCACGTGCCGGTGCAGGTCAAACTGCTGACACCCGAGCGTGTCGAGAGCAAACCCGCCGCTGCTGTGCAACCGGCGCCGGCTCCTGCGCGCAAAGCGGCTGCAAGTCCGCCGCGCGAGCATGTACTGACCGCGCTTCAGCCTGCACACGAGGAAAAGCAGGCGCAGCCGGCAACGGCAGCATCGGACGCAGCCAGTGCTGCGGGAACGGCCAACACCGCTAACCCGGGCGCCAACGCCAGTACGGGAGCCGCAAGCGCACCCGTTGCGGCTAGCGCGCCCCAGGCGTCGTCCGGCGTGAAGTTTTCCGTTCCGCCATCGGCTGAAATGCAGTACGACACGTTTTATAACGGCGTGCGCAATGCGCCCGGTACGATCCACTGGACCAGCAACGCGAAAGGCTACGAAATGATCGTGTCCGTGCCGCTGCCTTTCGTCGGTCCATTCGTCTACTCGAGCCGCGGCCGTATTGATGCCTTCGGCCTCGCGCCGGACCAGTACAGCGAGAAACGCGGTCGTCGCGCGGAAGACATCGCGATCTTCAATCGCACGGACAAGAAAATCGGCTTTACGCGGACCCCGGACACGCTGCCGCTGACCGACGGCGCGCAAGACCGCTTCAGCATGGTGATGCAGCTCGCGAGCCTGGTGCGCGGCGATCCGTCCGCGTATAAGCCGGGCGTGACGCGACAGTTCTTCGTGGTCGACAACAATAGCGGCGAAAACTGGCCGGTCGAGACGATTGGCGACGAAACCATCCGCACCGACCAGGGCTATCTGGAAACGCGTCATTTCAAACGCCTGCCCCGGCATGACGGCGACCTGCGACGCATCGACGTGTGGCTTGCACCGTCGCTCGGCTGGCTGCCCGCGCGCATCGTTCAAACGGAACCGAATGGCACGCAGTTCGAACTGGTATGGCGCGGCAAATTGAACATCGACGAGACGGGTTCGTCGGATGGCCGTGCTGGTGCTGGTGCTGGTGCCGGTGCCAATGACAACGGCAAAGAAGGGGCAAATGAAACCGGCAAGGACGCCGCATCCGCCATGCCGGCGGATTCTGCCGGCATGTCACCTGCCACTCCCCAGGCAGCTACGGTCGATGCGGCCCCTGCGGCCGCCCCCGCTCCAACCGACTCCGGCAACCCCAAGCCTTAGCGTCTGCAGAATCCGAATAAGGCCTCTGAAGATCGCCGAAACTTCCGCGACGCTCACGACTCGCACGTCTGTTGCAACCGTTCGCGCGAATGCTGCGTATATCAATCAGCCTTGTGATGATATGAAGGCGGATCACGAGATGCAGCGCGCGCAAACGGATCTTCCACTGCGATCCCTTCAAGGAGCCCGCATGCAAGTGAACATCGACGGCATCGAAACGCGCTACGTGTTGAGCAACGAGGGCGGCGGCCCCTGGCTGACGTTCATCCATCAACTCGGCGGCGATTTATCCGTATGGGATCAACTCGCCGGCTATTTCCGCGACGATTACACCGTGCTGCGTTACGACGTGCGCGGTCATGGCCAGACGGCGGCTTCGGCCAAACCGTTCAGTGTCGGCGATCTGTCAAACGATCTCGCCGCGCTGCTCGACGCACTCGGCGCACCCACGACGCATCTTGTCGGCATGTCGATGGGCGGCATGATCGCGCAGCAATTCGCCCTGGACCACCCCCAGCGAGTCGACACGTTGACGATCGCCGACAGCACGCCAGGCACCGCCCCCGAAGGCCGCAGCACGTGGGATCAACGCGCGCATGCCGCACGTTCGGACGGAATGGCAGCGCTTACACCGAACACGTTGAGCCGCTGGCTGACGCCCGGTTTCCAGGCTGCGCATCCCGAAGCTGTCGAGCCAATTCGTGAAGTATTGGTGCAGACGTTGCCAGAAGGATACGCAATGGCGTGCGAAGCCCTGCGCGAATTCGATGTACGCAGTAAGCTGGGAAACATTCGTTGCCCAACCCTGACCGTGGCGGGGCGCCACGACTCGGGCACACCACCTGCTACCACGCAGGCAATAGCAGACGCCATCGAAGGCGCACAGTTCGAACTTCTCGATGCTGCCCATCTTGCCCCCATCGAGCAATCTCACCGTTTTGCTGCACTGCTTGAAACGTTTCTTGAAAGGCCGGTCTAACCGGTAGGTTCGGAAGCTTCACAAGCGTCATCCCCGGACCCACCCCTTGAATTCCACACCACACGCTCCATTTATGGTGCAGGAACGGCCAGGAGCCAACGGAAATAAGGAGTGTCGCCATGCAAATGATCTACAACAGCCCCAATTATTGTGTCGTAGAGTTTCCGCCGCAGGAAGGTCTGCTGGCGATGAAGTCGGGTGGGTATGAGATCGTGGACAAGAATATGCAGCGCGAAATCTACATCGACGGTGCGATGGCGGCACGTTTTCGCGAGCATGTGCAAAAGCTGATCGAAGAGGAACCGTCGCTGGATGAAGTAGACGAGTTTCTCGGCCAGTTCGACAGCCTGATGCATCAACCAGTGATCCTTCACTGATCTCAGGGTTCGGCTTAACGTTTTTGGCGACACCTATCGACCGCGCCGTCCGGCATAACCGGCGGCCTTTATAAGGCGGTCAGCAGGAATCGAACGGCTCAGCAGGCTTCCCGCCTGCCGGGCCGTTTTCTTTTCTGCGGCCGTTTCGCGTCGTTCAAGCCGGATCAGGCGAAGCCGGCGTCGAGAGTCCCTACAGCACGGCCCGCCCGCGCCGGGCGAATCGTCCCGGCAACGGCTACAATGACAGGTTTCCTGAAAAAGCCGGCGCAAGCCCTTGTCCGCCATGACCCAGCCCGCTCAAACCGCCAAGCCAGTCCGCTCCGAAGCCGCCTACACGCGCGGCGCGGCGCTTCCCGCGCTGCTCAAGTCGCGCATCCTGATCCTGGACGGCGCGATGGGCACGATGATCCAGCGCTACAAGCTCGACGAAGCGCGTTATCGCGGCGAGCGGTTCAAGGACTACGGGCGCGACATCAAAGGCAACAACGAGTTGCTGTCGATCACCCAGCCGCAGATCATTGCCGAGATTCACGAGCAATATCTCGCAGCGGGCGCGGACATCATCGAAACGAATACGTTTGGCGCGACTACGGTCGCCCAGGCCGACTACGGAATGGAAGCGCTTGCAGTCGAGATGAACATCGAATCGGCAAAGCTCGCGCGCGCCGCCTGCGACAAGTATTCGACGCCGACCAAGCCGCGCTTCGTCGCGGGCGCGATCGGACCGACGCCGAAAACCGCAAGCATCTCGCCGGACGTCAACGATCCGGGCGCGCGTAACGTCACGTTCGACGAACTGCGCGCCGCCTACTACGAGCAGGCCAAAGCGCTGCTCGACGGCGGCTGCGACCTGTTCCTCGTCGAAACGATTTTCGACACGCTCAATGCAAAAGCCGCGCTGTTCGCACTGGACGAATTGTTCGAAGACACCGGCGAGCGTCTGCCTATCATGATCTCGGGCACCGTCACCGACGCGTCGGGCCGCATTCTGTCGGGTCAGACCGTCGAGGCGTTCTGGAACTCGCTGCGTCATGCGAAACCGCTCACGTTCGGCCTGAACTGCGCGCTGGGCGCGGCGCTGATGCGCCCGTACGTCGCCGAACTGGCGAAGCTGTGCGACACCTACGTGTCGTGCTATCCGAACGCCGGTTTGCCGAATCCGATGAGCGATACGGGCTTCGACGAATTGCCGGCCGATACGTCGGGCTTGCTGAAGGAGTTCGCGCAAGCCGGTCTGGTCAATATCGCCGGCGGTTGCTGCGGTACGACGCCGGAGCATATCGAGGCAATCGCCAAGGCGCTGGCCGACATCAAGCCGCGCCAGTGGCCGACCCAGTATCGCGACGCGGCCTGATCGACGACACGGCACGAGGTCGCGCTCACGCGTGCCTCCAGCCGTGTCGTGGCAACAGCAACAGCAACAACCGCAGCAGAAGCAGCCGCACCAGCAGCAAACAAAGATGCATCCCCGCCGCACCTAAAACGCAAGCCATCGATTCGCATATACGCCATGACCGATCACACCATGCGCCTTTCCGGCCTCGAGCCGTTCAACGTCACGTCCGGGACGCTCTTCATCAACGTCGGTGAACGCACCAACGTGACCGGCTCGAAAGCGTTCGCGCGAATGATCCTGAACGACCAGTTCGACGACGCGATCGCGGTCGCACGCCAGCAGGTCGAAAACGGCGCGCAGGTGATCGACGTCAACATGGACGAGGCGATGCTCGATTCGAAAGCGGCGATGGTGCGCTTCATGAATCTGATCGCGTCGGAGCCGGACATCGCGCGCGTGCCGATCATGATCGACTCGTCGAAGTGGGAAGTGATCGAAGCGGGTCTGAAGTGCGTGCAAGGCAAGGCGATCGTCAACTCGATCTCGCTGAAGGAAGGCGAAGAAGCGTTCCGTCATCACGCGAACCTGATTCGCCGTTACGGCGCGGCTGCCGTGGTCATGGCGTTCGACGAACAAGGCCAGGCCGACACTTTCGAGCGCAAGACGCAGATCTGCAAACGCTCGTATGACTTCCTCGTGAACGAAGTGGGCTTCCCGCCGGAAGACATCGTGTTCGACCCGAACATCTTCGCGGTCGCCACGGGTATCGAGGAGCACAACAACTACGCGGTCGACTTCATCGAAGCCACCCGCTGGATCAAGCAGAACCTGCCGTACGCGAAGGTGAGCGGCGGCGTGTCGAACGTGTCGTTCTCGTTTCGCGGCAACGATCCGGTGCGCGAGGCGATCCACACCGTGTTCCTGTACTACGCAATCCAGGCGGGCATGGACATGGGCATCGTCAACGCGGGTCAGCTCGGCGTGTATGCCGAGCTCGACCCGGAGTTGCGCGACCGCGTCGAAGACGTGGTGCTGAACCGTCGCGACGACGCGACCGACCGCCTGCTCGAAATCGCCGACAAGTTCAAAACCGGCGCGGCGAAGAAAGAAGAGAATCTCGAGTGGCGCAACCAGCCGGTCGAAAAGCGTCTCGCGCACGCGCTCGTGTCGGGCATCACGACCTTCATCGTCGAAGACACTGAAGAAGTGCGCGCGAGGATCGCGGCCGAAGGTGGCCGTCCGATCAACGTGATCGAAGGTCCGCTGATGGACGGCATGAACGTGGTCGGCGATCTGTTCGGCCAGGGCAAGATGTTCCTGCCGCAGGTGGTGAAATCGGCGCGCGTGATGAAGCAGGCCGTCGCGCATCTGATTCCGTTCATCGAAGAAGAAAAGAAGCTGATGGCCGAAGCCGGCGCGGACGTGCGCGCGAAGGGCAAGATCGTCATCGCGACCGTCAAGGGCGACGTGCACGATATCGGCAAGAACATCGTTTCGGTGGTGCTTCAGTGCAATAACTTCGAAGTCGTCAACATGGGCGTGATGGTCTCGTGCAACGACATTCTCGCGAAGGCGAAGGTCGAAGGCGCGGACATCATCGGGCTGTCGGGCCTGATCACGCCGAGTCTCGAAGAGATGGCCTACGTCGCGTCGGAAATGCAGCGCGACGACTATTTCCGCGTCAAGAAGATTCCGCTGCTGATCGGCGGCGCAACGACCTCGCGCGTGCACACCGCCGTGAAGATCGCGCCGCATTACGAAGGACCGGTGGTGTACGTGCCGGACGCGTCGCGTTCGGTGTCGGTGGCGTCGAGCCTGCTGTCCGACGAAGGCGCGGCGAAATATGTCGACGACCTCAAGGCCGACTACGACCGCATCCGCGATCAGCACGCGAACAAGAAAGCGCAGCCGATGGTCACGCTCGCCGAAGCGCGCGCGAACAAGGCCAAGGTCGACTGGTCGGGCTACCAGCCGGTCAAGCCGAAGTTCATCGGCCGGCGCGTGTTCAAGAACTATGACCTGAGCGACCTCGCAAACTATATCGACTGGGGTCCGTTCTTCCAGACGTGGGACCTGGCGGGCCCGTATCCGGCCATCCTGAACGACGAGATCGTCGGCGAATCGGCGCGTCGCGTGTTTTCGGACGGCAAATCGATGCTCGCGCGTCTGATCCAGGGCCGCTGGCTGCAGGCCAACGGCGTGATCGCGCTGCTGCCCGCCAACACGGTGAACGACGACGACATCGAAATCTACACAGACGAATCGCGCACCGAAGTCGCACTCACATGGCGCAATCTGCGTCAGCAAAGCGTGCGGCCGGTGGTGGACGGCGTGATGCGGCCGAACCGGTCGCTCGCCGACTTCATCGCGCCGAAAGAATCGGGCGTAGCCGACTACATCGGCATGTTCGCGGTCACGGCAGGTCTGGGCGTCGACGTGAAGGAAAAGCAGTTCGAAAAGGACCACGACGACTACAGCGCGATCATGCTGAAAGCGCTCGCCGACCGTTTCGCGGAAGCCTTCGCCGAAGCGATGCACGCTCGCGTGCGGCGCGACCTGTGGGGCTATGCGAACGCTGAAAACCTGTCCAACGACGACCTCATCGCCGAGAAATATCACGGCATCCGCCCGGCACCGGGCTATCCGGCGTGCCCGGACCATCTGGTCAAGCGCGACATGTTCGACGTGCTGCAAGCCACCGAAATCGGCATGAGCGTGACCGAATCGCTGGCGATGCTGCCGGCGGCCAGCGTGTCGGGCTTCTATCTGGCGCATCCGGACAGCACGTATTTCTCGGTCGGCAAGATCGGCCAGGATCAGGTCGAAGACTTTGCACAGCGCATGTCGCTGTCGAAAGCGGACGCCGAACGGGCGTTGGCGCCTTTGCTGTAAGCCTTGTGGCGGGAAACCCACTATATCGGGTCTGAAAGACTGAATATTTGCGGCAGCGTAATTTTCGTCTTTGTAGACTGAACCGGTTTTATCCCGCCAGGCGCGAGCACAACGCGTCGGCTTATTAATTTGCAATCGTCAACGGAGAAAATCGTATGAAGAAGCTGACGCTGTTATTGACTGCTGTTTCACTGGCCTTGGGCACCTCGGTCGCGCTGGCCCAGCCGGCCGCGCCGGGCGCCGCGAGCGCGGTCAGTTCGTATTCGCCGCCGACCGTGAAACACGTCAAGAAGCCGAAAAAGAAGAAAGTGAAGAAAGGCGCGTCGGCCCCCGCCGCCGCTCCGGCAGACGCCGCCAGCCAGTAAGCCGCGCAGCAAGGTCCGCCGGATGCGGACCTTCGAATGACAAAGAGCCCGCGTTCAGCGGGCTCTTTTTATTGGTGCAGCGGGGAGGCGCTTCGGCAAGCTCCGCGATCAGGCATTACGCCCGATCACAAACCCCACACGATATCCGCGTTTTCCTTCTGCGCGGCCCGCAGCATGTCGAGAAACGGATACGCGCGCTGCGCCAGCCCCGGCGGAATCTCGTGATGCTCGTGGCCCTCTTCGCCTTCGTGGAAATGGCCGTCGTGCTCGGCGCGTTCCTGCTTGTCGAAGGTGATGGCAGCTTCGAGTTTGGTGATGGCTTCGCCCGCTTCGTCGTGAGTAATGACGCCGCGTTCTCCAAGGCGTTTGCCGACAATGCCGACCAGATACTGTGCCAGATTCTCAAGCATCATCACGTCTGGGCAAGCGCGGCATTTGAAAGTAATCAGCATGACTGTTCCCTTTTCGTTATGTCGGATCTGACGCGCGGGCGGCTAAAAAAGCGGCTGCCGGCGCGCACTACGTTGACTCGCCACACAGGTTTGGCGGCCACGGCCCTTGCTGGGCATCTCATTGAACATATTAGCACCTGCTAAAATCCGTCTGAACGGAAAAGCGCGCTGCAACGCACCGCGCGGGGCAAAGCGCAGAAGTGCGTGGCTGGACGACTCGACTACAGGCATCGTGGCCGAGTCTGCCCGGATGCTGCCTGAGGGCTAACTGCAGCAGCCAACGCCATCGCACTTTGCCCTGCCTCGCTCGATGCATCGCCTGACCGCGTTGCAGGCAACGTGCCTGACGGACCGGCCCGGTTGCTCTGAGCGCCGAGGGCGGCCAGATTGAGCCGCGACAAATGCAACGCCGCTTTCCACGCTTCTGACGAACCGGCCGTGCCCGACGCTAAACGCCCGACGCACGGCCGCCGCCTCTCCCGCATCACCGGATTGCCTCACTGGACTCGCAACAAGCATGCTGCCCGCACATAAACATACCCTCGAAACACTGCTCGCCGACACGGTGAAGCAGGTCGCAGAAGCCACGCAAGGCGCGACCGAAGCCGCTTTTGTGTCGCCCACCATCACGCTCGAACGACCCAAGGTCGCCGCGCACGGCGACGTCGCGTGCAATGTGGCGATGCAGCTCGCCAAACCGCTGCGCGCGAATCCGCGCCAGCTGGCCCAGCAGATCGTCGACGCGCTGCTCGCGCAGCCGCAGGCCAAAGGCCTGATCGACGCGGCTGAAGTGGCTGGCCCCGGCTTCATCAACCTGCGCCTCGCCGCCGCCGCCAAGCAGGCAGTGATCGCCGCCGTGTTCGCCGAGCAGGACAAGTTCGGCCGCTCGCAGCGCGACGCCGGCAAACATGTGCTGATCGAATTCGTGTCGGCGAACCCGACCGGTCCGCTGCACGTCGGCCATGGCCGCCAGGCCGCACTCGGCGACGCGCTCGCCAACGTGCTGACCTCGCAAGGCTGGGACGTGCATCGCGAGTTCTATTACAACGACGCCGGCGTGCAGATTCACACGCTCGCGCAGTCCACTCAGGCGCGCGCCCGTGGACTCGCCCCCGGTGACGAAGGCTGGCCGGCGTCGGCATACAACGGTGAGTACATCGCCGACATCGCGAAGGACTATCTGGACGGCGCGACCGTGGCCGCCAGCGACGGCGAGCCCGTCACCGGTGCGCGCGATGTCGAGAATCTCGAAGCGATCCGCCGCTTCGCCGTGGCGTATCTGCGCCGCGAACAGGACATGGACTTGCAGGCGTTCGGCGTGAAGTTCGACCAGTACTATCTGGAGTCGTCGCTGTACACCGAAGGCCGCGTCGAGAAAACCGTCAACGCGCTGGTCGCCGCGGGCAAGACCTACGAACAGGACGACGCCCTCTGGCTGCGCACCACCGACGACGGCGACGACAAAGACCGCGTGATGCGCAAGAAAGACGGCACCTACACGTACTTCGTGCCGGACGTCGCGTATCACGTCGCCAAGTGGGAACGCGGCTTCACCAAGGTCATCAACATTCAGGGCTCGGACCACCACGGCACGATCGCGCGCGTGCGCGCCGGCCTGCAAGGTCTCGGCATCGGCATTCCGAAGGGCTATCCTGACTACATCCTGCACAAGATGGTCACGGTCATGCGTAACGGCGAAGAGGTGAAAATCTCCAAGCGCGCGGGCAGCTACGTGACGGTGCGCGATCTGATCGAATGGTCGGGTGGCGCAACGCCGGGGCAGGAAGCAGCGGTCGATCTGATCGACGAAGAAACCATTCGCCGCGGCCGTGATGCGGTGCGCTTCTTCCTGATCTCGCGCAAGGCGGATACGGAATTCGTGTTCGACATCGACCTCGCGCTGAAGCAGAACGACGAAAATCCGGTCCATTACGTGCAATACGCACACGCGCGCATCTGCTCGGTGATCGCCGAATGCAAGGCACGCTACAGCACGGACGAAAGCACGCTCGCGAGCGTGGACGTGTCGCCGCTCACCAGCGAACGCGCGATGGCTCTGCTGAACAAGCTCGCCGAATTCCCGGACATGCTGCAACATGCCGCCGACGAACTCGCGCCGCACGCGGTCGCGTTCTATCTGCGCGACCTCGCCGGGGAATTCCACTCGTTCTACAATGACCGGGCCGAGCGTGTGCTGGTCGACGATGCAGCCGAGCGCAATGCACGCGTGGCGCTGCTCGCGGCCACGCGTCAGGTGCTGGCCAACGGTCTCGCGACGATCGGCGTCTCCGCTCCCGCCAAGATGTAAGTCCTCCGGCGCAACATGCATGCGGCCGTCGCTATAATCGGCGGCCGTTCCAGGATTCTTTTTGCAGGTGATTCGTACGATGGCAAAACCACGCCGCACAACAAAGCAATCGAAGCAAACCGGGGGCACTTTTCTCGGCATCGTGCTGGGCCTGATCGTCGGCCTGGCGATCGCGGTAGTGGTGGCGCTGTATATCACCCGGGCACCTACGCCGTTCGTGTCGAAGGTCGCGCCGCCCGCGGCGTCAGACTCCAACGCGGGCAACACGCAATACGATCCGAACCGTCCGCTGCAAGGCAAGACGCCGGGCCAGCCGGTGCCGCAAGCCGCGCAACCGGCGCCGCCGAACACCGCGCCGGGTCAAACCAATTCGCAAACCCAGTCGGGTATCGCGGAAGAGCCGCAGATCATCGAAGTGCCGCCGTCGGCCGGCAATGCAAACGGCACGGCTGTCGCGCCGAAGCCTTCGCTGGATAACGGCAACGAAACGGCCAACGCTCCGGCTCCTGTGAAGAAGCCGCAGGCATCGAGCGCACCGGCTGCCACCGCGGCAGGTTCCGCACCGAAGACCACCACCACGGCTAACGCCAATAGCAACGCCAAGCCGGGTTCGGCTGCGGCGGCCGCACCGGCTCCGGGCGATGCGAACACCGGCTACTTCCTGCAAGTAGGCGCGTACAAGACTGCCGCCGACGCCGAACAGCAACGCGCGCGTCTTGCGTTCCAAGGCTTCGAATCGAAGGTCACCCAGCGCGATGCAGGCGGCGTGACGTACTATCGCGTGCGTATCGGACCGTTCTCGAAATTCGAGGACATGAATTCGAATCGTCAGCGTCTGTCGGATGCTGGTGTCGATACGGCGGTCATCCGCTTCACCAAACAATAAATAAACGGTAAACCTTGGCGCGCGCAGCCAGCCGAACTATCGGCGAGCCGCGCGGGTCACAGCCCGATGGGCGATAGAACATCGTCTGACTCTGAGAAGCGGTGACGGACATTTGCGTGGCGCCACCGCTTTATTGCCAACCTGGATCACACAACATGAAAAAGCTGCTGAGCATTCTGTTTCTCTCGCTGGGCCTGATCGCCGCTACGGCGCATGCATCGCCGTCCGCGCCGGTGTCGGGCAAGGACTACACCGTGCTGGCGTCGCCGCAGCCGACCGACGTGCCGGCGGGCAAGATCGAAGTCACCGAATTCTTCTGGTACGGCTGCCCGCACTGCAACGAATTCAACCCGTACCTCGAAGCATGGGTGAAGAAGCAGGCTCCCGACGTCGTGTTCAAGCGCGTGCCGGTGGCGTTCCGCGACGACTTCATTCCGCATTCGAAGATGTACCATGCGCTCGACGCGCTGGGCGTCGCTCAGGAACTGACGCCGAAGGTGTTCAACGAAATCCACGTCAACAAGAACTATCTGCTGACGCCGGAAGATCAGGCCAAATTCCTCGCGAAGAACGGCGTCGATCCGAAGAAGTACATGGAAGCGTACAACTCGTTCTCGACGCAAAGCGCGTTGCAGAAGGACAAGAAGCTGCTCGACGACTACAAGATCGACGGCGTGCCGACGCTCGCGGTGCAAGGCAAGTATGAAACGGGTCCGGCCGCGACCGACAGCCTGCCGGGCACGATCCAGGTGCTCGACTACCTGGTCTCGCAAATCCGCGCGAAGAAGATGTAAAGACGGGGCGCCGGAATGAGTTCACCGCTGAAGGTTTTCATTACCGGCGCGTCGAGTGGCATTGGCCTCGCGCTCGCCGCCGACTACGCGGCGCGCGGCGCGATTCTCGGCCTCGTTGCCCGCCGCGGCGAAGCGCTCGCCGCGTTCCAGCAGTCCCATCCCCAGAACACTGTTTCGATCTATTCCGTCGACGTCCGCGACGCCGAA
This sequence comes from Paraburkholderia fungorum, assembly GCF_900099835.1. NCBI lineage: Bacteria > Pseudomonadati > Pseudomonadota > Betaproteobacteria > Burkholderiales > Burkholderiaceae > Paraburkholderia > Paraburkholderia fungorum. Next base: position 591,263 of record NZ_FNKP01000001.1, on the reverse strand, counting down.
GCGCTCGCCGATGCGGCTGCGCAGTTCATCGCGCAGCACGGCTTGCCCGACGTGGTGATCGCCAATGCGGGCATCAGTCGCGGCGCGGTCACCGGGCACGGCGATCTGCGTGCGTTTCGCGAAGTGATGGACATCAATTACTTCGGCATGGTCGCCACGTTCGAGCCGTTCGCGGCCGCGATGGTCGCGGCTAAACGCGGCACGCTGGTCGGCATTGCCAGCGTCGCGAGCGTGCGGGGCTTGCCGGGGTCGGGCGCATATAGCGCGTCGAAATCGGCGGCGCTCAAGTATCTCGAGGCATTGCGCGTCGAAATGCGGCCGCTCGGCGTGGGCGTGGTCACGATTGCCCCCGGCTATATCCGCACGCCGATGACCGAGCACAATCCGTACACCATGCCGTTCCTGATGGACGCCGACCGTTTCGCCGCCAGAGCGACGCGCGCGATCGAGCGTCAAACGGCGTTCGCGGTGTTTCCATGGCAGATGCGTATCGTCGCAATGCTGCTGCATGTGCTGCCGCGCTGGCTCTACGATCGCGCGTTCGAACGCGCGCCGCGCAAGCCGCGCGTGGCTGCGGAATAGCGCTTGCTGGTCCGCGCGACGCCGTTCGGTTCGTCGCGCTCTTCGCCCTACTCTCCCGACTGTCTACGTTCACGCAACCGGCTAACCAACGCCGATCACGCGCTGTTTCGCTGCGAGCCAGATAGCGAACAGCCACACATCCGCTCCGGCTACGCACCGCCGCAATCAGCCGCCGTCGCGTCTACGCGCGCAACAGCGCCACCGCGTCCGCGAGCCCATATGGATATGTGGATTAAATTGTTGTCGCCATAATCACCCTTCGATAAGCTTTCGCGAAGGCCGCCACACGCATGGCCTGCGTCACCCGAGCCATGCGCCAGCGCCGGAAACGTATCACAATCAGGACGACGCCCAACCTCGTCCCTCGTCACCGCTACACACACAACCAGACGCACTGCCTGACTGCGCTCGTTATGGGAGAACCTATGCGCTTCAAACTGCTCGCAGCCGCCGTACTGTTCACGGCCCCCGCGCTCGTGCTCGCCAAACCGCTGACCGTCTGTACCGAGTCGAGCCCCGACGGCTTCGATGTGGTGCAGTTCAATTCGCTCGTCACGACCAACGCATCGGCGGACGTGATCTTCAATTCGCTGGTCTCGTACGACGAAGCCGCGAAGAAAGTCGTCCCGGCGCTGGCCGACAAATGGGAAGCAAGCGCGGATGGCCTCTCATACACGTTCCATCTGCGGCCGAACGTGCAGTTCCAGACCACCGACTACTTCAAGCCCACCCGCGCGCTGAATGCCGACGACGTCGTGTTCACGTTCGAACGCATGCTCGACGAGAACAATCCGTGGCACAAGGTGGCGGGCGCAAGCGGCTTCCCGCATGCGCAGTCGATGGGCTTGCCAAAGCTCATCAAGTCGATCACCAAGGTCGACGACAACACGGTGAAGTTCGAACTGAACTCGCCGGATGCAACTTTCGTGTCGATCCTGACCATGGGTTTTGCATCGATCTATTCGGCTGAGTATGCCGACCAGTTGCTGAAGGCGGGCAAGCAGGTCGATCTGAACGCGAAGCCGATCGGCACCGGACCGTTCACGCTGAAGAGCTACACGAAAGACGCCGTGATCCGCTATGACGTGAATCCGGGCTACTGGGGGCCGAAGCCGAAGATCGACCGCCTGATCTACGCGATCACGCCGGACGCCACGGTGCGCGCGCAAAAGGTGAAGGCGGGCGAATGCCAGATCGCGTTGTCGCCGAAACCGCAGGATCTCGCCGACGCGAAGAACGACAAGTCGCTCGCGATCGTGCAAACGCCTGCGTTCATGACCGCGTTCGTCGCGTTGAACACGCAGAAGAAGCCGCTCGACAATCAGAAAGTGCGTGCCGCGCTGAACATGGCGTTCGACCGCACCACCTATCTGAAGACCGTGTTCGACAACACCGCGACCCCGGCCACGAACCCGTATCCGCCGAATACGTGGAGCTACAACAAGTCGGTGAAGCCGTGGCCGTACGATCCGGCGAAGGCGAAAAAGCTGCTCGCCGATGCGGGTTATCCGAACGGCTTCGAGACGACGATCTGGGTGCGTCCGAACGGCAGCGTGCTGAATCCGAATCCGAAAGCGGGCGCCGAATTGCTGCAAGCGGACTTCGCGAAGATCGGCGTGAAGGCGGACGTGAAGGTGATCGAATGGGGCGAGCTGATCAAGCAGGCCAAGCAGGGGCAGCACGACTCGCTGTTCATGGGCTGGGCCGGCGACAACGGCGACCCGGACAATTACCTGTCGCCGCTATTCAGCTGCAACGCGGTGAAGTCGGGCATCAACTTCGCGCGTTTCTGCGATCAGGATCTGGACAAGCTGATTGCCGACGGCAAGGCGACGCCGGATATCGCCAAACGTACGAAGGCGTATGAGCAGGCGCAGCAGATCATTCACGATCAGGCGCTGTGGATTCCGCTCGGTTACCCGACCGCGTCGGCGATTACGCGCACGAACGTGAGCGGGTATCACGTCAGTCCGTTTGGTCGCGTGAACTTTGGGGCGGTGTCGGTGCAGTAAAGCAGCGCTCGCCCGAAGGCGCGAAGGTACACAGAAGAAAGCCCGGTTTGCACAACCGGGCTTTTTTTATTGCCGCATCAATGCACTGACGTGAATCAGGCCGGCGCGAAACGAATCACTCCGTCCGCGTCCTGCGTGCGCTTCAACTCACCCGCGAGCCACAGCAGATGCAAATGCGCGAGCGCTTCGCCAAGCGCGAACGTCATCTGATGGATATCGAGTTGGCGCTTGAACATCAGCGGCACGATGTCGGCGGCGCTTTGCGGTTTCTGCGCGCAGGCTTCGCGCACTTCGGCCAGCCGCGCATCGTGATGCTCGCGCAACTGACGAATACGCGTGCGCACGCCGCGAAACGGCTTGCCATGCGACGGCAGCACGAGCGTGTCTTCCGGCATCGTCTCGTAGCGTCCTAGCGATTCCAGATACAGCGCGAGCGGCGTGCCTTCCGGCTCGATGTCGAACACCGACACGTTGGTCGAAATGCGCGGCAGCACCATGTCGCCGGAAATCAGTACGCCGGTCTCTTCGCAATACAACGCGCAGTGCTCGGGCGAATGGCCGAAGCCCGTCACCACGCGCCAGGTCTTGCCGCCGATCGTCACGCCGTCGGCTTCGCGCAGACGGCGGTACTGACCCGGAATCGCCGGAACGAGGCTCGAGTAGTAGCTCTTGCGATTACGCAGCTTCTCGAGCGATTCCTCGTCGTTCAGACCATGCCGCGCGAAGTGCCGCGCCGCTGCCTCGCCGCCCGCATTGGAGCCGTCCCCGGCGGCCATCACGCGAGCCTGCATGTACTCGCCTAGCGTCATCCACAGGCGCGCGTCCCAGCGCTTTTTGTCGCCGCCCGTACACACCCAGTGCGCGAGGCCGATGTGATCCGGATGGCAATGCGTGACGATCACACGCAGCACCGGCAGACCGTCGAGCACCGAGTCGAACACGGTCTCCCAGTTCTGCCTGATCGTGTCCGACGTAATGCCGCAGTCCACCACCGTCCAACCCTGCTTGCCGTCGATCTCGTCACGCAGCAGCCACAGATTGATGTGGTCGAGTGCGAAAGGCAGCGGCATGCGCAGCCAGAACACGCCGGGCGCGACCTGCATCGCGTGACCGGGTTCAGGCAAGGTGTCGTTGAACGGATATTGGAGTTGATGTTCGAGTGCATTCATTGGGGATGTCTTCCTCCGTCGGCTGTCCGGCATGGCGAGGTGTGCGATGCCGGTCAGCGTGGTTGTGGCGCGTTTTGCCCTGCGTTTTCGCGCTATTACGCCGTGGGTGCAGCAGTGGTTGATTTCAACTCAGGTTGACGATAACGTAAACGTCTAGATTCTATCGTTCAATCCGACTTTCTGCCCGGCCACGGGATGCCCCGATGAACACGCAATACACGATCACCGAGCTCGCGCGGGAATTCGACGTCACACCGCGCGCTATCCGTTTCTACGAAGATCAGGGTTTACTCGCGCCGAGCCGCGAAGGATCGAGCGGCTTGCGGCGCGTTTATTCCGGCCGCGATCGAACGCGTTTGAAGCTCACGCTGCGCGGCAAGCGGCTCGGTTTCACGCTGTCGGAAATCCGCGATCTGCTGGACGTGTACGAGTCGCCGACCGACACCGTGCCGCAATTGCAGGCGTTCCTTTCGACGGTGGCGCGTCATCGTGAAGTGCTCGAACGTCAGCGCGAAGACCTCGACGCCACGCTCGAAGATCTCCTGCAATATGAAGCGCAGGCGCGCGCGCTGCTTGAAAGCGGGGCACGCGATAGCAAGCTCGGCGTGAACGAATAGCCTCAGGAAACGCGTACTGGAAAATATTTTTCGCTGGAATTGCACCGCTCATTGCATGTCGAACCGAAGCATTGAGCGAAGTTAGTCTGAAAGTCGGCGAACGCCTGCTAACGCTCACAAGGCGCGCGCGCGTGAGTCGAGCGGCGCGATGCGTCGCGGGCCCACCCGGACGATACAATCACGGGTGTCTTCACGACATGAGACGAATGCACGGTCGACATGAATCACTTCCCCAAACTGCTGTCGTCGCAAATCGGCTTCGACGTCGCCCAGACGATGCTCGAAGGATTCGACCGGCATTACCGTATTTTCCGCGACGCCGCGATTCACGCCAAAACGCTGTTCGAAACGGCCGACTGGCACGCTCTGCAAAAGCTCGCGCGTGATCGCATTACTTCGTATGACGAACGCGTTGCCGAATGCGTTGTTCTGCTCGAAGACGAATACGACGCCGAGAACATCGACAACGAAGTCTGGCAGCAGATCAAGCTGCACTACATTGGTTTATTGACCACGCACCGCCAGCCCGAATGCGCGGAAACGTTTTTCAATTCGGTGTGCTGCAAGATCCTGCACCGCTCGTATTTCAACAACGATTTCATTTTCGTGCGGCCGGCCATTTCGACCGACTATATCGAGAACGACGAACCCGCGGCGAAACCGACTTATCGCGCGTATTACCCGGGAAAAGACGGGTTGCGCGCGACGCTTGAACGGATCGTCACCAACTTCCAGCTCGAGCCTCCGTTCGAAGATTTGACACGCGATGTCGGCTGCGTGATGCAGGCCATTCACGAAGCGTTCGGCGCGTTTGACGAAGCGCCTAACTTCCAGATTCACGTGCTGTCGTCGCTGTTTTACCGGAACAAATCGGCGTACATCGTCGGGCGAATTATCAATGGCGATTCGCTGCTGCCGTTTGCGGTGCCGCTGCGTCATGTGAAACCCGGCGTGCTCGCACTCGACACCGTGTTGCTCAAGCGCGACCAGTTGCTGATCATCTTCGGCTTTTCGCATTCGTATTTTCTCGTGGATATGGAAGTGCCATCCGCGTATGTCGAATTTCTCGGCACGATCATGCCTGGCAAACCGAAGGCGGAAATCTATACGTCGGTGGGTTTGCAGAAGCAGGGCAAGAATCTGTTCTATCGCGATCTTCTGCATCACCTGTCGCATTCGAGCGACCGTTTTATCATCGCGCCCGGCATCAAGGGGCTAGTGATGCTGGTGTTCACGCTGCCCTCCTTTCCGTACGTTTTCAAGCTGATCAAAGACAACTTTCCGCCGCCGAAAGAAACCACGCGCGCGCAGATTCAGGCGAAATATCAGCTCGTCAAACGACACGACCGCTTAGGTCGCATGGCCGACACGCTCGAATATTCGAGCGTCGCGTTGCCCGTTTCGCGGCTCGACGAAGCGCTGGTGCGCGAGCTTGAAAAGGAAGTGCCGTCGCTGATCGAATACGACGGCGACAACCTGGTGATCCGGCATCTGTATATCGAACGGCGCATGGTGCCGCTCAATCTGTTCCTGCAAAACGGCAGCGACGAAGACGTGGACCGCGGCATCAGCGAGTACGGCAATGCAGTGAAAGAACTGATGCAGGCGAACATCTTTCCCGGCGACATGCTGTACAAGAATTTCGGCGTGACACGTCATGGCCGGGTCGTGTTTTACGACTACGACGAGATCGAATATCTGACCGATTGCAACGTGCGTGCGGTGCCTGCGCCACGTAACGAGGAAGACGAACTCTCGGGCGAGCCGTGGTATTCGGTTGGCCCGCACGACATTTTCCCGGAGACGTATGGCACTTTTCTGCTCGGCGACCCGCGCGTGCGCCGCGCCTTCATGCAGCATCACGCGGACTTTTTCGATCCTGCGCTGTGGCAGCGGCACAAGGATCATCTATTGAAAGGCGAACTGCCCGACTTTTTTCCGTACGACAACAGCGTGCGTTTTTGCGTGCGATATCCCGAGCGTTTCGCACCCGCCCCCGCTGACGACGAACGCAACATGCGAGCCGCGTGACACGCGTGCATCGCCCGAACCTTATGTAACGACTTCGACCGCCTGAATCGCCTGAACGCGTCGGCCGGTCGATCAACCACAAGACGCAAAATGACCACGAACGCATCCAATTCTTCCCATCCGCTCGCGCATCTTTTCGAGAACAACGACGCATGGGTCACGCGCAAGTTGTCCGAAGATCCCGAGTTCTTCTCGCGTCTCGCGCATCAGCAGGCGCCCGAATATCTGTGGATCGGCTGCTCCGATTCGCGCGTGCCCGCGAACCAGATCATCGGCCTGCCGCCGGGCGAAGTGTTCGTGCACAGAAACATCGCGAACGTGGTTGTGCATACCGATCTGAACTGTCTGTCGGTGATCCAGTTCGCGGTCGATCTGTTGAAGGTCAAGCACATCATGGTGGTCGGCCACTACGGCTGCTCGGGCGTGGCAGCAGCACTTCACGGCCGCCGCGTGGGTCTCGCGGATAACTGGCTCGCTCACGTGCAGGACGTGCGCAGCAAGCACGCGGCGCTGATCGAGGAGTGGCCGATTGGTGAAGTGCGTCATCGGCGCCTGGTCGAACTGAATACGATTGAGCAGGTGATGAACGTGTGCCGCACGACCATCGTCAACGATGCGTGGGCGCGCGGCCAGGAATTGACCGTGCACGGCTGGGCGTATGGCGTGCACGACGGCAAGGTGCGCAATCTCGGCATGACGGTCGGCGACGCCGCGTCGCTCGAATCGACGTACAGGGAGTGCGTCGCGGCAGTGTCGGCGACCGGCGCGCACAAAACGGACAACGACATGGTCGCGGCCGATGCCGCGCAACTGGGCGACGTGCCGGCTATCGTCGAAGGTGTGATCAAGGAGCTAAAACATGAGTGAGACAAACATGAATGCAAACCAGGTTGATCCGATTGTCATCGTCGGTGTGGCACGCACGCCGATGGCCGCGTTTCAGGGCGACTTCGCCGCGCTCACCGCGCCTCAGCTAGGCTCGGCCGCGATCGAAGCCGCCGTCCAGCGCGCGGGGCTGAAGCCCGAGCAGATCGATGAAGTGGTGATGGGTTGCGTGCTGCCCGCCGGCCTCGGCCAGGCGCCCGCGCGTCAGGCGGCGCTCGGTGCGGGCTTGCCGTTGAGCACGGGCAGCACGACGGTCAACAAGATGTGCGGCTCCGGCATGCGCGCGGCGATGTTCGCGCACGACATGCTCGCAGCAGGTTCGGTCGACGTGATCGTCGCGGGCGGCATGGAGAGCATGACGAATGCGCCTTACCTGTTGCCGAAGGCGCGTGGCGGCATGCGTATGGGACATGGCCAGGTGATCGACCATATGTTCTACGACGGCCTCGAAGACGCGTACGAAAAAGGCCGCCTGATGGGCACCTTCGCCGAGGAATGCGCATCGTCGTTCGACTTCACGCGCGAGGCGCAGGACGCGTTCGCGGTCGAGTCGCTGAATCGCGCAAAACGTGCAAACGAAGACGGCTCGTTCGCATGGGAAATCGCGCCGGTGAAAGTGGCGAGCCGCAAAGGCGAAGTCAGCATCGATCGCGACGAACAGCCGTTCAAGGCCAACCTCGACAAGATCCCGACGCTGAAGCCCGCGTTCAGCAAAACCGGTACCGTGACGGCGGCCAATTCGTCATCGATTTCAGACGGCGCAGCGGCGCTCGTGATGATGCGCGAATCGACGGCGAAGCGGCTCGGCGTCGAGCCGATTGCGCGCGTGGTCGGCCATTCGACTTTCGCGCAGGAACCGGCGAAGTTCACCACCGCGCCGATCGGCGCGATTCGCAAGCTGTTCGAGAAAAACGGCTGGCGTGCCGATGAAGTCGATCTGTATGAAGTCAACGAAGCGTTCGCCGTCGTGACGATGGCAGCGATGAAGGAACACCGTCTGCCGCACGACAAGGTCAACGTGAACGGCGGCGCTTGCGCACTCGGCCATCCGATTGGCGCATCGGGCGCGCGCATTCTCGTGACGCTGATCGGCGCGCTGAAAAAACGCGGACTGAAGCGCGGGGTGGCGACGTTGTGCATCGGCGGCGGCGAAGCCACGGCAATGGGTATCGAACTGGTTTAACACGCTATTCGCGGTGCTTTTCAAACCGCACTTTTAAACAGATTGAGGTATTCGATGAAGACAGTGTTGATCGTCGGTGCATCGCGGGGCATCGGCCAGGAATTCGTACGGCAATACAAAAAGAGCGGCTGGCGCGTGCTCGCCACCGCGCGCGACGGCGCAGCGCTCGATGCATTGAAAGAACTCGGCGCGGAGACTTTCGAAGTCGACGTGACCGAACCTCAGGACATCGCCGCGCTCGGCTGGAAGCTCGACGGTGAGCGGCTCGATACGGCGATCATCGTATCGGGCGTGTACGGTCCGAAAACCGAAGGCATCGAAACAGTTACGGCCGAAGACTTCGATCACGTGATGCGCACCAACGTGCGCGGTCCGATGCAGTTGATGCCGATCCTGCTGCCGCTGGTCGAAGACGCGGGCGGCGTATTCGCGGTGATTTCGAGCAAGATGGGCAGCATCAGCGATACGAGCGGCACGACCGGCTGGCTGTATCGCGCGAGCAAGGCGGCGTTGAACGACGCGCTGAAGCTGGCCTCGCTCGACGCACAGCGCGCAACGTGCGTGTCGTTGCATCCGGGCTGGGTGCGCACCGACATGGGCGGCGCACAGGCAGCGATCGATCCCGCGCGCAGTGTTACCGGCATGCGTGATGTGCTCGCACAGGCCGCTGCATCGCGCGATGCGTTCAACGGCCGTTTCTATCAATACGACGGCACGCCGCTCGACTGGTAAAAGCGCGCTGCGGCGCTTGCAGTGGAAACTCCGATCGTTCGCGATCCTCGCTAAAAGTCCAATGAATAAGCAACTGTTGTCGATGCAACGACCATCCGATTGTCCCTGCGGCGGCGCCGCGCCCGATCAGCGCAACGGGGCCAAAGCGCCCCGCTTCGCGCAATGTTGCGGCCGCTACATTGACGGCGGCGAAACCGCACCTCGCGCGCTCGAACTGATGCGCTCGCGTTACAGCGCGTATGTTGTCGGGGCAACGAATTATCTGCGGGCCACGTGGGCGCCCCACACCTGCCCCGCCGATCTCGACGCAGACCCCGCCGCCCCCGATGCGCCGCGCTGGCTCGGACTGCAGATCAAGGCATTCGCCGAGACCGACGACCGGCATGCGACCGTCGAATTCGTCGCACGATACAAGGTGGGCGGCCGCGCGCACCGGCTGCACGAGTTGAGCCGCTTTGTACGCGGCGACGACGGACGCTGGCTCTATGTCGACGGCGACGTCAGCGAATAATCGCGACGACCGCCTCTGCGAGCGTTTCCAAATATTTCGTTCGACAAGCTGATCGCATTGCGCCTTGTTCGTTAGCGCCGCGCGTCCCGCAACGACCCTGACCCTTCCTTCTGCATTCACATAAGGCCCTGATATCAGGGCCTTTTTTCGTGTTGGCTCGACACCACAGCCAGCACCTTTCCTTCGATTACTTCGTGCAGCCAATCACCGCCGCGCCCTGCTGGCCCGTAGGCTCATCGAATGAAAAAGCTTGCGGCAAATTTTTCGTCGCGGGTTCTCCTTGATTGCACAAAACAAAATTGTCGTGCCAGGATGAGGCCGTAGCTTCATGACGTCACATTGCGAGAGGCGCTCCATAGCGGCTCCGCAAAATGCGCAGGGGGTCCTGCCGTTCACCAGAGAGTGTGGGTTCGGCGGCGGTCCCAGGCAGCAAGGTGGCGCTCATCATCGGCGCGTGGGGTCGCGTCGGCCGTTTGGGTTCATCCCGTGCGATCTCGATTAGCGTGCGTGCGCATAGCGCACTCCGTACGCGAGTGTGTTTTTGTTTGTCGAAAATGCGGACGAAAGGAAAACGTCAGCAATATTCCGGCGAACGGCGCACGGTGTTCAGGGCAGGTTTTAGAGGTGGGTGCGTCAATGGTGTTCAGCAAGGTTCTGACGAAGTGTGTGGTGATCTGTGCAGCGGCTACGTGCGCTGTCGCAGTCGCGCATGCCGATCCGCTCGCCGCCTCTCTCGCCGATGCGCGCACCGCTTCGCTCGCCGACAACCAGCCGGGTCCGCTGACACGCGCACACGTGCCGCGTATCGCGCTCGACGACGTCTATCTGCCCACGGCCAGCCTCAACGAAAAGATCATCCGCGTGCCGGTCGATGCCGACGGCACGATCACGCTCGAAACCACGATCTACAAACCGGACGGCCCAGGCCCGTTTCCGATGATCGTGTTCAACCACGGCAAGATTCCTGGCGATCCGCGTACGCAGGAACGCAGCGATCCGCTGCCGTTCGCACGCGAATTCGTCCGTCGTGGCTATGTGGTGGTCGCACCGAACCGCCAGGGCTTCGGCCATTCCGACGGCGCGTATGAACAGGATGGCTGCGACGTCGAACGCAATGGCCTCGGTCAGGCCGGCGACGTGGCGGCAACGATCAGCTACATGTCGAAGCAGCCTTACGTGGATGCGACGCATATCGTCGTCGCCGGCACATCGCACGGCGGTTTGGCGACGATGGCCTACGGCACCGAAGCCGCGCCCGGCGTGCGGGCACTGATCAATTTCTCGGGCGGTTTGCGGCAGGATGCGTGTACCGACTGGCAGGGCAATCTGACGCGCGCGTTTGGCGCTTACGGCGAGAAGACCACGGTGCCGTCGCTGTGGATGTACGGCGATAACGATTCGGTCTGGAATGCGCCGCTGGTCGCGGGCATGTACGCCGCGTTTGGCGCGCACGGTGCGAGCGCGAAGATGGTCGATTACGGCAGCTACAAGAACGACGCGCACCGCCTGGTCGGCGATCGGGATGGCGTGCATGTGTGGTGGCCGGCTGTCGAGGCGTTTCTGGCGCGGGTAGGCATGCCGACGGGCGTGCGGTATCAGGTGTCCGATCCGTCGCTGCCGAGCGCGAGCGGCTTTGCTGCGGTCGATGCGGTCGACGCCGTGCCGTATGTCGACGAAGCGGGTCGCGCGGGATATCGGAACTTCCTGCATCAGTATCCGAGCCGCGCGTTTGCCGTGTCGGATTCGGGGGCGTGGTCGTGGGCTGAAGGCGGGGACGATCCGATGTCCGTGGCGGTGGCGAATTGCCAGAAGCAGAGTGCTGTGCCTTGCCGGTTGTATGCGGTGGATAATTCGGTGGTCTGGGGGAAGGAGTCTTCGCAGACGGCGGATGGCGGCGGTCGGGGTGCTGATTCTGCTGCTGCCGATGAAGGGCAGCGGGCTATTGCTAGTCGGAACTAGGTTGCGCGGGGCGCTTGGTTTTGGGTGTGCTCCTAAGGTGTTGGCCTTTCCTTGATGTCACGGTGGTCTATTAGCTCTGCCCCTGTGCGGGGCGGCACTTACTTTCTTTGCCGCCGCAAAGAAAGTAAGCAAAGAAAGCGGGCTCACACCGCTAGCTCTTAAGCGGGTCCCCTGGCTTGGAGGGGGCGGTGGTACATCTGGAATCGGTGCCCCCGCACACTCCACGTCAGTGACACAGCAGTCATTCTTCCGGCGACGCTCCGCGCGCCGTCGCGGTCGTTCATCAAACCAATCGATATCCCTGGCGCCCACAATACTTCTATCGTCCGGTCGCAAACAACCGCGTAGCAATTCCCGCATCAATCCTCCCCCCTTCCCGCACTTCACCAGCTACCGTGCACCGCACGCCAATCGGGCCGTTCGACGCGTGCGGTCAGTTAGTTGCCTTTAGTGCGGAGAAGACTTGCTGCTTCTTCTCCCTCAGCGTTCTGGCGTGTTCGCATTGCTCCATTGCATGTCATCACGAATGCGGGGCAACGGTCCCTCGGCAGCGGAACAAAAACCGCTGGTTTCCCAAGCAGACCCCACCGCGACGCACGTAGTGCGGAGTGGGAGCGAATGACTGCCTTGTCACGAACGCGGAGTGCGCGGGAGCACCGATTCCAGATGCACCACTGCCCCCTCCAAGCCAGGGGACCCGCTTAATGGTTAGCGGTGTGAGCCCGCTTTCTTTGCTTACTTTCTTTGCGGCGGCAAAGAAAGTGAGTGCCGCCCCGCACAGGGGCAACGCTAATAGACCACCGTGACATCAAGGAAAGGCCAACACCCCGAAGAACACCGCCAAAGGGCGCAGCCAACAAAAGCTCAACCCCCGCCCCGCACAGGGGCAGTGCTAATAGACCACCGTGAAAGCAAGGAAAGGCCAACACAGCCAAGACCACAACGGCAACGCCAATAAACCACCGTGGCCACAAAAAAGCCAACACCGCAAAGAACCCACCCCCTAGCCCAAAAAACAAAAACAGACCAACACCCCCAAAAAAACCAAAAACCCCAAAAGCCGGCCCGCAGGGCCCAAACCTCCCCCATAAGGTCCAACCACTTTGCCGTCGCTAACTCCGCCCATCAGCGACCTTCCCACCCGAACTGAACGCACCTGCCCCAAACATCGCCAAACCCCCGCCCAGCATGGAAAACAGCCCCTCCAACAGCTAGTGCAGAACCCCAAATAAACCGCTAATCTCGACCCCGCACGCCCGCCAAAAGCCGCGCGCCGCGCGCAAAAACCAGGCGCATCGTCCCTGACAGGGCCCTAAAAAGCCCCCGCGCAGCGGCAAAAAACGCGGCAAAAAAGCACCGTTGGAGTACCCCTTTGGAAAACTCAGCAGCACAATCCGTCGCCCCGGAAGATTGGGTCGCCCGCAGCCTGCGTGCCGTATGGCACCCCTGCACCCAGATGAAGCACCACGAACGTCTGCCGCTGATCCCCGTCGCGCGCGGACAGGGCGCGTGGCTCTACGATCGCGCCAACCACCGTTATCTGGATGCAATCAGCTCCTGGTGGGTCAACCTGTTCGGCCACGCGAATCCGCGCATCAACGCGGCGCTGAAAGATCAGCTCGACACCCTCGAACACGCGATGCTCGCCGGCTGCACGCACGAGCCGGCCATCGAACTCGCGGAGCGCCTGCACGCGCTCACCGGCAACACGCTCGGCCATGCGTTCTTCGCGTCGGATGGCGCGTCCGCCGTCGAGATCGCGCTGAAAATGAGCTTCCACTCATGGCGCAATCGCGGTTTCGCGGATAAGCAGGAATTCGTCTGCATCGCCAACAGCTACCACGGCGAGACCATCGGCGCGCTCGGCGTCACCGACGTCGCGCTGTTCAAAGACGCGTACGACCCGCTGATCCGCAACGCGCACGTCGTCGCGTCCCCCGACGCTCGCCTCGCGCAACCCGGCGAATCCGCCGCCGACGTCGCCCGCCGCGCGCTCGACCACGTTCGCGCGCTGTTCGACTCACGCGCAACGAAAATCGCCGCGCTGATCGTCGAGCCGCTCGTGCAATGCGCGGCCGGCATGGCGATGCACGATCCGTCGTACATCGCCGGCCTGCGCGCGCTGTGCGACGAGTACAGCGTGCATCTGATCGCCGACGAAATCGCGGTCGGCTGCGGCCGCACCGGCACTTTTTTCGCGTGCGAACAAGCAGGCATCTGGCCGGATTTTCTGTGTCTGTCGAAAGGGATTAGCGGCGGTTATCTGCCGCTGTCGATCGTGTTGTCGCGCGATGAAATCTACGCGGCCTTCTATCACGACGACACCGCGCGCGGCTTCCTGCATTCGCACTCGTACACCGGCAATCCGCTCGCCTGCCGTGCAGCGCTGGCCACGCTCGACCTGTTCGCGAGCGACAACGTGCTCGCCGTCAACGCGCAGAAATCCGCGAAACTGAAAGCCGCGCTCGCGCCTCTCGCCCATCACAAGCAAGTGCGCAATCTGCGCAACTGCGGCACGATCTTCGCGTTCGACGCCGTGATCGACGACGCGCAGCACGCGAAAACTTTCTCGCGCCGCTTCTTCGAAAACGCGCTGCAACGCGAACTGCTGCTGCGCCCGATCGGCACCACGGTGTACCTGATGCCGCCGTACATCCTCGATGACGAAGAACTCGCGCTGCTCGCCTCGCGCACGCGTGACACCTTCGAAGCCACACTCGCGGAGGTGCGCTGATGCATCTGCTAGACACCCTCGCGCAAGGTCTGAAAGAGATCGACGAACGCGGGCTGCGCCGTCGCCGCCGCACTGCCGACACGCCGTGCGCCGCGCACATGACCGTCGACGGCCGCGAGATGATCGGCTTCGCCAGTAACGACTATCTCGGCCTGGCCGCGCATCCGTTGCTGATCGAAGCCATCGCCGAAGGCGCGCGGCGCTATGGCGCGGGCAGCGGCGGCTCGCACCTGCTCGGCGGCCACTCGCGCTCGCACGCACAACTCGAAGACGACCTCGCGGAGTTCACCGGCGGCTTCGTCGACAACCCGCGCGCGCTCTACTTCAGCACCGGCTATATGGCGAATCTCGCGACGCTCACCGCGCTCGCGGGCCGCGGCACGACGCTCTTTTCCGATGCGCTGAATCACGCGTCGCTGATCGACGGAGCGCGTCTGTCGCGCGCGGACGTGCAGATCTATCCGCACTGCGATATGGACGCGTTGAGCGCGATGCTCGACGCGTCGGACGCCGAAGTAAAAGTGATCGTCTCCGATACCGTGTTCAGCATGGATGGCGATATCGCGCCGCTGCCGCGTCTGCTGGAACTCGCGGAACAGCACGGCGCGTGGCTGATCGTCGACGATGCGCACGGCTTCGGCGTGCTCGGTCCGCAAGGACGGGGCGCGGTTGCGCAGGCCGCGTTGCGTTCGCCGAATCTCATTTCGATCGGCACGCTCGGCAAGGCCGCGGGCGTCTCGGGCGCGTTCGTTACCGCGCACGAGACCGTGATCGAATGGCTGGTGCAGCGCGCGCGTCCGTACATCTTCACGACGGCGTCGGTGCCCGCTGCGGCGCACGCGGTGTCGGCGAGCTTGCGGATTATCGGCGGCGAGGAAGGCGACGAACGGCGTGCGCATCTTCAGCAATTGATCGAGCGCACGCGCGCGATGCTGAAAGCCACCCCGTGGATTCCCGTCGATTCGCACACTGCCGTGCAACCGCTGATCATCGGTGCCAACGATGCGACGCTCGACATCGCGGCCACGCTCGATCGCGCGGGGCTGTGGGTGCCCGCCATTCGTCCGCCCACGGTGCCGTCCGGCACGTCGCGTTTGCGCATTTCGCTGTCGGCGGCGCACTCGCACGCGGATCTCGACCGGCTCGAAGCCGGCTTGCAGCAAGTCGCTGCGCAACCGGTATGAACGGTCTTAAAAGCATCAACGGTATGAACAAAAACGCACTCTCTTTATTCGTCACCGGTACCGATACGGAAATCGGCAAGACCTTCGTTTCGTCGGCCCTGTTGCGCGGATTTGTCCGCGAAGGCCTGCAAGCCGCCGCGATGAAACCGATCGCCGCCGGCGCGTTCGAACTGGACGGCGTGCTGCACAACGAGGACGCGGATCAACTGGACGCCGCGTCGAACGTGTTGCTGCCGCCGGACATGCGCACGCCGTATCTGCTGAAGGAACCCGCAGCGCCGCATATCGCCGCCGCGCTGGAAAACGTGACCTTCGACGTCGACCATATCGTCGATTGCCATGCGCAAGCTGTGCAGCGCGCGGACATCGTCGTGGTCGAAGGCGTCGGCGGATTTCGCGTGCCGTTGACGGCGACGCAAGACACCGCCGATCTCGCCGTCGCGCTGAAGCTGCCAGTCGTGCTGGTGGTCGGCATGCGCCTCGGCTGCATCAGCCATGCGCTGTTGACCGCCGAAGCCATCGCTTCACGCGGCCTGACGCTCGCGGGCTGGGTCGCGAATCGCGTCGATCCCGACATGACGTTCCCCGACGAAAACATCGCGTCGATCCGCGAGCATCTCGCGCGCGAACACGACGCGCCGCTGCTCGGCATCGTGCCGCACCTGAGCCCGGCATCGCCCGAACTCGCGGCCGACCAACTCGATATCAACCGTCTTTTGCAGACGTTGCGCGCATTGCAGTCTGAAACACAGACCAACGCGCAACGCTGATCCTAAACATCCCATCTATCCAAGAGGATTGCCCTATGACGCATCTGAACATCACCCCGACGGCAGCCGATGCAGCCGCAGCGAACAACAACGCCAACGCGGCAGCCGCCGAAGCAAAGCAGGTCGCGCGCTGGCGCGTCGCCGATATCGTCGCGCTGTACGAACTGCCGTTCAACGACCTGATGTTCCGCGCCCAGCAAACCCACCGCGAACATTTCGACGCGAACACCGTGCAACTGTCGACGCTGCTGTCGATCAAGACCGGCGGTTGCGAGGAAGACTGCGCGTATTGTCCGCAATCGGTGCATCACGACACCGGCCTCGCCGCCGACAAGCTGATGCCGGTCGACGAAGTGCTCGCCGCCGCGAAGGTCGCGAAAGAAAACGGCGCGACGCGCTTCTGCATGGGCGCTGCATGGCGCAATCCGAAGGACCGTCATCTCGAACCGATCAAGGACATGATTCGCGGCGTGAAGGCGATGGGCCTCGAAACCTGCGTGACGCTCGGCATGCTCGAAACGCACCAGGCGCAAGCGCTGCGCGACGCGGGCCTCGACTACTACAACCACAACCTCGATACGTCGCCGGAGTTCTACGGTCAGATCATTTCGACACGCACGTATCAGGACCGTCTCGACACGCTCGAACGTGTGCGCGATGCGGGTATCAACGTGTGCTGCGGCGGGATTGTGGGCTTGGGCGAATCGCGTCGTGAGCGCGCCGGTCTGATCACGCAACTGGCGAACATGGAGCCATATCCGGAATCGGTGCCTATCAACAATCTGGTTCAGGTCGAAGGCACGCCGTTGACCGGCACGGAAGCCATCGATCCGTTCGAATTCGTGCGCACGATCGCGGTTGCGCGTATCACGATGCCGAAGGCGATGGTGCGTCTGTCGGCCGGTCGCGAGCAGATGGACGAAGCGTTGCAGGCGTTGTGCTTCCTCGCCGGCGCGAACTCGATTTTCTACGGCGATCAGTTGCTGACCACCAGCAATCCGCAAGCTGAAGCCGATCGCAAACTGCTCGAACGCCTCGGCATTCGCGCCGAAGCGTCGCAGCAGATGCCGCTGGATCAAAGCGGTTGCGAGCATGGCTGCGACAAGCACGCCGCGCCGAACTGAGTATTGAGCATTGAACGGCAACGCGGGCAGTAAAACGCTCGCGTGAATGCATGAATAAAAAAGGGCCGCGTGTCTCACGACACGCGGCCCTTCTCACATCAAAATCAAACTCCCGGCTTACTTCTTGTCGACGATGATCTGGTCGAACGTGCCGCCATCGGAGAAATGAGTTTGCTGCGCTTTTTGCCAGCTACCGAACATCTCTTCGACGGTGAAGGTTTTGATCGACTTGAACTCGGCGGCATGTTTGGCCAGCACGTTCTTGTCACGCGGACGCAGATGATGCTGCGCGATGATTTCCTGCGCGGCCGGCGACCACAGATAGTCCAGATACGCCTGCGCTTCCTTGCGCGTGCCGCGCTTGTCGACCACCTTGTCGACGATCGTCACCGGCGGTGCCGCCAGCAAACTCACCGACGGATACACCGCCTCGAAGTTGCCCGCGCCCACGCCCGTGTCGATCAGCGAGACTTCGTTTTCGAACGTCACCAGCACGTCGCCGATACCGCGTTGCGTGAACGTAGTCGTCGCGCCACGACCGCCCGTATCGAGCACCGGCACGTTCTTGAAGATCGCCTTTTCGAAGTCGAGCGCCTGCGCATCGGTGCCGCCGTGCTGCTTGCGGAAACCCCACGCGGCGAGATACGCATAGCGCCCATTGCCCGACGTCTTCGGATTCGCGATCACCACCTGCACGCCCGGCTTCGCGAGGTCGTCCCAGTCCTTGATGTGCTTCGGGTTGCCCTTGCGCACGAGGAACACCATCGTCGTGGTGTACGGCGCGCTGTCGTCCGGCAGACGCGCGCGCCAGTTGGCCGGCACCAGTTGCCCCTTTTCCGCGAGCAGGTCGATGTCGTTAGGCTGGTTCATCGTCACGACGTCGGCCTGCAGTCCTTGCAGCACCGACAGCGCCTGCGCGCTCGACGCGCCATGCGACTGGCGGATCGACACGGTCTCGCCGCTCTTCTGTTTGTAGGCCGTGACAAAACCGGCGTTGATGTCTTTGTACAACTCGCGCGTCACGTCGTACGACACGTTGAGCAACGACGTGTCGGCGTGTGCCGTCGACAGCGTTCCCAACGCGAGCGTGATTGCCGTCATGCCGGCTGCGAGCCAGCGCGAAGTCCCCGTCTTGCCTGCCATCTTGTCCCCGCCTTTCGATGATAAAAACCGGTCGCCGCACGAATATGCAGCGTGAAGCGGGATTCTAACGGATTGCTTACCAGCTCGGCCGCGGTCCCGGCGCGTCTTTTGACAGGTTTTCAATGCGCCGCAATGCCCACCGATTTCGTTCAAACGAACGCGTGCTGCGCGACCTCGAATGTGTCTTCGCGAAAGCGCAGCGGTGCAGCGCAATGCACGAGCGTATCGATGAAATATTTTGCGCGCGGCCACGGACCATAACCGGCTGCCGTGTTGATATGCCCTGCATCGCCGAGATTCACGAACGCGCTGCCGAAGCGCTGCGCAAGTTCGCGCGAACCGGCCAGCGACATCCACGGATCGGTTTCGCTGCCGATCAGAATCGACGGCACGCCGAGACGCCGCGCCTCGAAAGGTCCGGCAAACGCGAATTTCTGCGGACTCGCGGGCGCGACGAACAGCACGCCGACGACATCGTTCGCATACGACGACTGCGCCAACGCATGCGCGGTCGCCAGGCAGCCGAAGCTATGCGCGGCCAGCACGAACGGCCCGCGCTCGCGCGCGAGCAGATCGCGCAACGACTGGGCCCATTGCGCGACATCGGGTGCATCCCAATCGGCCTGCTCGACGCGCAGCGAACGCGCGAACTGACGCTCCAGCCATGTCTGCCAATGCGCGCCTTCACTGCCGTGCAGGCCGGGAACGGTGACGAGTCGCGGCGGCCATGTCGATTTGGTGCATGAAAGCATGTCGGTGCCTCGCTGCGGGAATCCGGGAAATGATTGTCACGCGCCGAGCCTCGGGGATGAACCAAGTTTTTGTGCTTTGGTTATGGGGCAAATGCGGCCAACCACCGTAGCCGCCGTGGCAAATCGGACCAGCGTGCCCAACTGGCGCGCGCGCCGCCGTTCCGCACGTCCGTTCGCAATCGCGCGCGATCGGCGTCGAAAAAGTAGAATGAAGCTTCCATCGACGAAGGAGCCTTCATGCCGCAAGCGCCGTCGGAACCAGCGCAGCCGTCGTATCGTGACGCGGACGCGATCCGTCCGGGCAACGCTGGCATCTCCAGGACCGTATGAAAATCCTCTTCTACATGCCGCATGCCGACGCTGCCGGGTGGCTGCACGATTTCGCCCGCGCGCTGCCCGAGGCCGAATTGCGCGAATGGCAACCGGGCGATACCGCGCCGGCCGACTTCGCGGTCGTGTGGCGGCCACCGCATGAAATGCTGGCCGGCCGCGACGACTTGCGCGCGATCTTCAATCTCGGCGCGGGCGTCGACGCAATCCTCGCGCTCGAACATGACCATCCCGGCACGTTGCCGCGCAACGCGCAATTGATCCGTCTCGAAGATGGCGGCATGGCATCGCAAATGGCCGAGTATGTGGCGCACGCGGTGCTGCGCTATCTGCGTCGATTCGACGAATATCAGACGCTGCAGGCCGAACGCCGCTGGCAGGCGCTCGAACCGCATCCGCGAGACAGCTTTACGGTCGGAGTGCTTGGACTCGGCGTACTCGGCGCGCACGTTGCGCAAACCGTCGCGTCGTTCGGCATGCCGGTGCGCGGCTACAGCCGCAGCGCCAGGCAGGTGGACGGCATCACGACCTTCGCCGGCGAAGCGCAATTCGACGCGTTTCTCGACGGCGTGAAAGTACTCGTGAACCTGCTGCCGCATACATCGGACACGCGCGGCGTGCTGAACGCACAGGTGTTCGCGAAGCTCGCTCACGGCGCGTATCTGATCAACGTCGCGCGCGGTGGGCACCTGGTCGAAGCGGATCTGCTCGATGCATTGGCAAGCGGCCAACTAAGCGCCGCCACGCTCGACGTGTTCCACGAAGAACCGTTGCCGCCCGATCATCCGTTCTGGCGCGAAGCGCGTATCACGATCACGCCGCACGTCTCCGCGCTGACATTGCGCAGCGAAAGCGTCGAGCAGGTCGCGCGAAAAATCAACGCGCTGATGCGCGGTGAAGCCGTGAGCGGCGTGGTGAATCTGGAACGCGGATACTGACCGGCACCTTGGAATCAGACTGAAAAAGCGCCGCCACCGCGGCAGGAGACAGAACATGACCTTCCCACAGCAAGTGAAAATCGTCGAAGTCGGTCCGCGTGACGGGCTGCAGAACGAGAAAGAATTCGTGCCCACCGCGACCAAGGTCGAGTTGATCGACCGTCTGTCGGCGGCGGGTATTCGCAATGTCGAGGCAGCGTCGTTCGTGTCGCCGAAATGGGTGCCGCAAATGGCCGACGGCGCCGACGTGATGGCCGGTATCGCGCGTCGTCCGGGCACGATCTACTCGGTGCTGACGCCGAACCTGCGTGGCTTCGAAGGCGCACTCGCCGCGCGTGCCGACGAGATCGTGATCTTCGGCGCGGCCAGCGAAGCGTTTTCGCAGAAGAACATCAATTGCAGCATCGCGGAAAGCATCGACCGCTTCGCGCCGGTTGCGCAGGCGGCGAAGGAACATGGCATACGGATTCGCGGCAGCGTGTCGTGCGCGCTCGGCTGCCCGTATCAGGGCGAGGTGCCGGTGGCGTCGGTGGTGGACGTGGTCGAACGCTTCGCTGCGCTCGGCTGCGATGAAATCGATATCGCCGATACGATTGGCGTCGGCACGCCGAAGCGCACGCGCGAAGTGTTCGACGCCGTGACCCGAGTGTTTGCGCGCGAGCGTCTGTCGGGCCATTTCCACGATACGTACGGCCAGGCGCTCGCGAACATCTACGCGGCGTTGCAGGAAGGCATCGAGATTTATCACGCTTCGGTGGCGGGGCTCGGCGGCTGTCCGTATGCGAAGGGCGCGACCGGCAATGTCGCGACCGAAGACGTGCTGTATCTGATGAACGGACTCGGCATCGAGACCGGTATCGACCTCGCGCAAGTCGTTGCGATCGGCGATTTCATTTCGACGTCGATCGGACGCCCGAACGTGTCGCGCGCCGGTAAAGCGCTGCTCGCGAAGGCGCGCAGCGAAGCGGCGAACTGCGTCTGACGTTCCGTCGAATTTTTTGTGCAACACGCTCACTCAATCAGGACCTGAAACGATGACTGATTACGCGTCTCTCGAATCCGACGATCTCACCGCGCTACCCGACGCGGCTCGCCGTGTCGCGCAATTGCTGCGCGAACGCGGTCACGCCGGCCGGATCGTGATGCTGCCGGAGACCGGCAAGACTTCCGCCGAAGCCGCCGCCGGACTCGGCTGCTCGGTGGCGCAGATCGCCAAGTCGATTCTGTTTCGCCGCCGTGAAGACGATGCGCCGGTACTGGTGGTCGCCAGCGGCGCGAATCGCGTGGATGAGAAGAAAGTGGCCGCGCACGTCGGCGAGATCGGCCGGGCGGACGCGAAGTTTGTCCGCGAAAAAACGGGCTATGCGATTGGCGGTGTGTGCCCGATCGGGCACGCGACCGAACCCGTTACGTTGATCGACGCCGATCTGCTCGCGCTCGACAGCCTGTGGGCTGCCGCCGGTCATCCGCATGCGGTGTTCAATCTGACGGCGCAGGAACTGGTCACGCTGACGGGCGCGCCGGTGGTCGACGTGGCGCTGCGCGAAACGGCGTGACGGGGAACCGAACGGGTAACAGGCTAACGAGATGACCCCCAGCGAGCGCAACGATAACGAGGACGACGACGGCTCCGTGCTGTCGCCGTGCATCAGCGTGTGCAGGATGGATGCGTCGACCGGATGGTGCGAAGGGTGTCTGCGCACCATCGAGGAAATCGCCGGCTGGTCGCTATTCGACGACGATAAAAAACGCGCGGTCTGGGACGAGATCGAAGTGCGCCACGCGCAGTTCATGGCCACGCACGCGCAACAACCGAAAGGCCCGCAATGACCGCCGCGCCACGCATCGTCACGATTGGCGAGAGCTTCAGTTCGACGCTGGAGTTATCGGCCGATTCGGTGAAGTCGTTCGCCACGCTCGTCAACGACCTCAACCCGCTGCATCACGACGACGCCTATGCCGCGCAAAGCCGCTTCGGCGGATTGATTGCATCGGGCACGCAGCCCACCGCGCATTTCATGGCACTGCTGGCCACGCATTTTTCGACTTACGCGCAGCCGCTCGGCCTGGAGTTCGACATCAAGCTAAAAAAAGCGGTTCACGCGAACGACACGCTAACCATGACCTGGCGCGTGCGCGACGCGCACTGGAAGGCGAGCCTGAACGGCGATCTCGCGCATCTTGAAGGCACTGTCGTGAATCAACGCGGCGACACGATGCTGACCGGCACGTCGACCATTCTGGTGATGCCGAAACCTGAAGCTGCGTCCACGCGTGTCGATGCGCAAATGGGCGCGCAATGATCGCGCTGCCGGAATCGATCCGCGTTTTTGAACGGGGCTGGCTGTCGTCGAACAATGTGCTGCTGACCGACGCAAATTGCACGGCACTCGTCGACACAGGCTATGCGACACACGCGCCGCAAACGCTCGCGCTGGTGCGGCAGACACTGGGCGCGCGACCGCTCGATCTGATCGTGAACACACATCTTCATTCGGATCACTGCGGCGGCAACGCGCTATTGCAGGCAACGTGGCCGTGCCGCACGTTGATCCCCGAATCGGAAGCCGGCAACGTTCGCGCCTGGGACGAAGCACGTTTGACATTTCGCGCGACCGGCCAGACCTGCGACCGCTTCACCTTCAACGGCACCATTGCACCGGGCGCGTCGTTGCGGCTCGGCGCACTCGATTGGCAAGTGCTCGGCGCACCCGGTCACGACCCGCATTCGCTGATGCTTTATTGCGCGGACGAATGCATCCTGATCAGCGCGGACGCGTTATGGGAAAACGGCTTCGGCGTGATCTTTCCTGAACTGGAAGGCGAAAGCGGTTTCGCTGAACAGCAGGCCGTGCTCGAAGCCATAGCGGAACTGGATGTGCGCGTGGTGATTCCCGGTCATGGCGCACCGTTCACGAATGTCGAACATGCGCTTGAAAGAGCGTTTTCGCGGCTCGCATGGTTGCGTGCCGATCCCGCGCGCAACGCGAAAAATGCGCTGAAGGTGTTGATCGTATTCAAGCTGCTCGACGTCCGCGCAATGAGTTTCGACGAACTGCAAGAGCTTCTCGACGACGCCGACGTCATGCGCGCCGCGGCATCGATACTCAAGCCGCGAGACCAATGGCCTGCGCTGATAGCGGATATTGTCGATGAACTTGCGGCGAAGAATGGGCCGCTGGAGATAGACGGTGCGCGGGTTCTTGCGCGTGAACGGTGAAGACTTCGCGCGGCGGCACAAAACCGTCGGCACAAAAAGAAAGCCGCTCGACCATCAAGGCGAGCGGCGGAAATTCTGTCGGACGTGATCAGCGTCTGTACGGATGATACGCGCGCGGGTTTTTGGACCGCATCGGTGATTTCCCTACAGAATGTTGACGCTATGTTTTAGATCCGCAGACACCTCTGTCAGCAGGTCTCCTGTCGCCAGAGTCACGATCATTGCTCCGCTCATATGAACAATGATCTCCTTTTATTTATTCCGTAATCCGTATCATCGTTCGGTACTTACTGCTCGACTGCTTCGAAGAAAGACAGCATCTCCGCAACCAGTTCGTCCGACGCCTCTTCGGGTATGTAATGCCCGCATGACAGCGAACGCCCACTGACGTCGCGCGCCACACGACGCCATTCGGCAAGCGCATCGAAGCACTTTTCGATCACGCCTTTATCGCCCCACAGCACGCGCAGCGGACAACCAATCTTGTTACCGCGTTCGATATCGGCACGGTCGTGCTCGAGATCGATGCTCGCCGACGCGCGATAGTCTTCGCACATCGCATGCACCGCGCCGGGTTGCGCGAGCGCGGCGCGATAGGCGTCGAGTGACGCGGGTTCGAACGGCGCGAGTCCCGCGTGACGGCCGCCCATCACCGCATCGACGTAAGCGGCCGGGTTTGCGCCGATCAGTGTTTCGGGCAGCGGCTCGGGTTGAATCAGGAAGAACCAGTGGAAATAGTGCGTCGCGAACGTGCGGTCGGTGGCTTCGTACATCGCCAGCGTCGGTGCGATGTCGAGCAGCATCAGACGCTCGACGGCGTCGGCATGATCGAGCGCCATCCGGTGAGCGACGCGCGCACCGCGATCGTGCGCGCACACGAGGAATTTATCGAAGCCGAAATGGCGCATCACCGCGACCTGATCGGCGGCCATCGTGCGCTTGGAATACGGCATGTGCGTGGCGTCGCTGGCCGGTTTGCCCGACGCGCCGTAACCGCGCAGATCGGTCGCGATCACGGTGAAGTGCGCAGCCAGCCGAGCGGCGCAGCGCTGCCAGATCAGATGCGACTGCGGATGACCGTGCAGCAGCAGCAATGGCGGCCCCGCGCCTCCCTTCACTCCGAAAATGTCGACATCGCCCACGGCGACGCGAAAGGGCGTGAAATTCTCGAAGGCCATGGCGTCTCTCTTGTCGTTTGGGAGTTCGAGCATTGTAAAAGCGCAATCTGTCCGCACCAGTGGGGTAACCCACGCAAACGTAGAAACTGAACTCTCCTTCCAACTGTTCCAAACGATGCCGCACGGCGCACGCGTCACGCTTCGCCTATAATCGAACGACCGTTCTTAAATTTTCGGACGGACATGGTTTTGCATCTGGAAGCGTGGTCGTGAAGGCAGTGTGAACGCCGGTCAGTCGCGGCGAACTGCACGCTGGCTGCGCCGCCATATGCGCCGTTCCATGTGCCGCTAAACTCATCAAACGCCGGGCGCTCAACGTCGCGCCGGTTCGTCCAAATCAGGAGACTCGCACTATGGCATTGCCCGCCGTTCTGCAAAACCTAGCGTTGCCGGTCGTCGCTTCGCCGATGTTCATCGTCAGCTATCCCGAACTCGTGTTGGCCCAATGTAAGGCCGGGATCGTCGGTTCGTTCCCGGCGCTGAACGCGCGCCCCGCAGAACTGCTCGACGAATGGCTCACGCAGATCCAGGCACAACTCGCCGAACACAAGGCCGCCCATCCCGACGCGATCATCGGGCCGATTGCGGTCAACCAGATCGTCCATCAGTCGAATACTCGGCTCGAGCACGACGTGCGCGTGTGCGTCGAACACAAGGTGCCGATTTTCATCACGAGCCTGCGCGCGCCCGCGCGTGAAATCGTCGACGCGGTGCACAGCTACGGCGGCATCGTGCTGCACGACGTGATCAACCTGCGCCACGCGCAGAAGGCGCTCGAAGCGGGCGTCGACGGTCTGATCCTGGTGGCGTCCGGCGCGGGCGGCCACGCGGGCACGACCTCGCCGTTCGCGCTGGTCGGCGAAGTGCGGCGCATGTTCGACGGCCCGATCGTGTTGTCCGGCTCGATCGCCAACGGCGGCTCGATTCTCGCCGCGCAGGCAATGGGCGCGGACCTCGCCTACATGGGCACGCGTTTTATCGCGACCCAGGAAGCGCACGCGGTCGAGAGCTACAAGCAGGCGATCGTCAATTCCAACGCGTCGGACATCATCTACACGAACCTGTTCACCGGCGTGCACGGCAACTACATCCGCGAAAGCATCGTGAACGCGGGGCTGGACCCGGACGCGCTGCCGGAGTCGGACAAGAGTGCGATGAACTTCGCCAGCGACAAGGCGAAGGCGTGGAAAGACATCTGGGGCGCAGGCCAGGGCGTCGGTCTGATGGACGACGTGCCGAGCGTGGGTGAACTGGTGCAGCGTCTGAAGAAGGAATATGACGACGCGAAGGCGCGGCTGGGAATTGCGCGCTAAGGGGCGATGACTGAGTGCTCACCTGATGGGGTTGTTGGTTGGGTGAGATGCCGGGGTTCATTAAGATCAGGTCGAACCTCGGCTTAAAAAATTCCCGCAGACGCTCGGCGACAGGCTAAGTCCTTCGCCAGTTGCACCCGCCAGCAATGACTGGCTGCGAGGCGTCGAATACAAGCCGCCCGCAACACCCCGCTACCCCACCGCCAACTCCCTGATCTGCTCAAGCGACGGCCACAGCGACTCGTTCGTGAACCGCTCAGCGAGAAAGTCGACGAACGAACGCACCTTCGCCGACAAATGCCGCCGGCTTGCATACACCACGTGAATCGGCAGCTCGCGTGGCGGCACTTCGTCCACCAGCAGCGGCACGAGGCGACCCTCGGCCAGATCCGGGCCGATCACCTCGGTGCCGAGCATCGCGATACCCGCGCCCTGCAGCACGAGCACGCGCTGCGCCTCCAGATGATTGACGATCAGATTGCCCGACAGACGCACACGCGGCGAGGTCTCGCCGGTCGCGATTTCAGGCACCGACACGCCTGCGTACTGCAAATAGTTGTGGCGCGCGAGATCGGCGACGCTCTTCGGCGTGCCGTGCCGTCGCAAATACGCGGGCGACGCGCACAGCACGAGATGCGCCGTCGCGATCTGCCGCGCGATCAGCGACGACGACTTCAGCCCGCTCGGCGAAGCCCGGATCGCGACATCAAAACCCTCGTCGATCAGTTCGACCACGCGGTCGGACAAGGTCATATCGACGGTGACTTGCGGATATTGCGCGGCGTAGTCGCCGACCGCCGCCATCACATAGCTCAAGCCGAACGCCGACAGCGACGACACCCGTAAGCGCCCCTGCGGCACGACGCTCGCCGCGCCGACCACCTGACCCGCTTCGTCGAGCTCGGTGAGCGCCTGGCTCAGCCGCTCGTAGTATTCGCGCCCCGCCTCGGTCGGAGCGACGCGCCGCGTGGTGCGGTTCAGCAGACGCGCGCCGAGTTGCTGTTCGAGATGCATCACGTGCTTGCTCGCCATCGCCGCCGACATCTCCATCCGCTCGGCCGCGCCGACAAAACTGCCGACTTCGACCACATGGCGGAACACTTTCATGCTGACGAGGGTATCCATCTCAATCGCTCGCTTCAGGAATTAATCGACGACATTTTGCCGCGTTTATCAAAAGATGGTCGGCAAACCTCGCACTGGGTCAGTTCCAGAAGCGCAAAAGCCCGCCTTCGGAAGAAGGCGGGCTTTTGAAAGGAGGATGCTAATTGTGCTGATTGACCAACCGCCAGGTGGCGTCTGCAAGCAGACGCCACCTGGCAGGATCGACGCGTTTAGAATTTCGCGCGCAGACCGACGCCGTACGTATTGCCGCTCGACTGGCCGGTGATGTGGTCGTACAGATAAGCCGCGTAGACGTCCGTGCGCTTCGAGAGCGGGTAGTCGTAACCCGCTGCCGCCGTCTGACGCGTCTGGTTCGAACCGCCGCCGTTACGCGAATACGCGTACGACGCCATGATCGAGCCCGGGCCGAACGGCACCGTCACGCCGCCTTGTCCCGTGTTCACGTGCCAGCTCGTGACCTGCTGGTCGTTGTACGTGTACATGTACTGACCGTAGAGCTTGACGAACTTCAGGTCGTACGAGACACCGACTTGGCCGACGCTCTGGCTCTTCAGGCCCGGCACGCCCGACGTGTCGAAGCTGCCCAGGTCGCCCGGCGTGTTGTTGAAGTTCACGTACTGGTACACCGCCGTCGCCGCAAACGGGCCGTGGAAGTACAGCACCTGGCCGCTCCACTTCTTCGCGCCGTTTTCGGTCGTGTTGCCAAGTGCGTACATTGCCGTCGCGCTCAAACCGTTGAAGTTCGGCGACGAGTACTGCACCGCGTTGCTCCAGCCCGAGTCGCCGGTCACGCCCTGGTCCGTCGAGTACGTCGGGAACGTGCCGAGGCCGAGGTACGTGTGGTAAATCATCGGCGAGAACACATACGAGTCGACGAACGGGTTGAACAGAATCGTCGACACGAACAGCGGCGTCGTCAGACGGCCGGCGGTGATCGTACCGTACGGCGATTCGATGCCCACGTACGCGTTACGCGAAAACATCGTGTCGCCGGTGAAGCGGCCGTACTGGCCGTTCTGCGCGAGGAAGAAGCCTTCCAGCGCGAAAATCGCCTTGTAGCCGTTACCCAGATCTTCAGAACCCTTCAAGCCCCAGTACGACGTCGACATACCGCCGCCGGACACCACTGCTGCGCTTTTTCCGCCGGGGAATTTTTGCGAGCCGACCCATTCGTCGACCTGACCGTAAAGCTGCACGCTCGATTGCGCAAAAGCAGACGATGCACTGGCCAGCAGAGCGGCACACGCGGTTGCCTTGAGGATGGTCTTCAGCGCACTGCTGTTGCTTGTTTTCATGGGTTCTCCTGTCTTTGTCAAAAAAGGTGTGGCTGTGCGAAAGGGAGCTCGCGTGAACTTTTGTTGTTGTCCGTTCGATCGTCGAACCAAGCTGGGCGGGACCATCTTTGCGGACCATTTTTATGGACAAAAATATCGTTGGTTATTGCGGGTATATCGGTCTGATTAGTTTTGTCGCTTATCGACCTGCTACAGCTGCAGTCTTCGTCATCCGCACGGCGTCGCGATCGAATTCGCTGCATCGCGCAAAATGGCCTGGAGGCCAAGCTACGCGGCGCTTTCAGACATCTGATGACATACGAATGACGCACTGCCGCAGAACGGGTGAGATTTGACGACGGGAAGGGTATGACTGCCGAGCGTTTTCAAAAAAGTGTGGCGTCGAAACGTCACATTGAGCGGCGGGATTAGTGGCGGATTAAAGCGGACGAGCGCGGAAAGCTGAGCGACGCGGCAAAAACGAGCCGATCGAGCGAGGATTGCAGCTTGAATTTTTGCAGCAGAGGCGGCGAACAGGAAACAGGACGCGCGAAATTATCGCGCAGTAATCGTACCGGTCAGCTATCTGAATTGATGAAGTTAAATACAGGTCTGCGGAGAACCCGCTTGAACTACTAGTTACGGTACGGCGACCCTTCCGGCTGACGCGGATCGTCACTCTGACGCTGCATCACACGTGAAGCACCACGCTCTTCGTTATAGCGGGCGACGTCGGCGCGAATCGAACCGGAGCGCATGGGCGCATTGGGAGGCGGTCGCGGCACCGAGCGGGACTCGGCGCTAACCTGCGTAATTGCGCCGGCGTACTGCATGCGGCCACGGCCGTCATCGGGATAATGGGACGGTGTGGTGAGGCCGCGCACGCTGGGACTATAGACACCAAAACCATTGGCACCGTGAAAACCGTCGGCATACCTGTCGCTGGCATAGTTTGCGGCGCCACGCGATGCTCGTGCATTGCGATCAGCCGCCTGATATCGGCCTGATCTTGCTGCAGGCGCACCCGAGTAACGGACGTTACCGCCGCCGCGCATGTCCGCACGCATGGAGCGATCCGGCGCATGCGAATAGGAAGCACCCGGGGAAGCACCCGAATGCATACCGGAAAAACCACCGCCGCCGTGCGGCACGCCCGGTCCTTTTGCATGGACGAACGAGCACAACACGGCAATAACCGCGCCCAGCGCCCAGTGCTTCGTTCTCGACAACCCGTCCACCTTGGTGACTCTCACGCCCGAAGACTTGCCTGAAGTCCGCCGTTCGAGCTGCAACGGACTTGTTCTGGGACGCTACGAACAACGCGTTCGATTCGCGGTGCGTGGTATCCCGACGGCCTTTGAACCGTAATTTATGGGCGTCGGCGGAGGGTGTCGAGCCAAAAAGTGTTAGGCCTCCTCCCTGGATGTAACACCTTGTTACTGCGACGTTTTTGTGCGACACAGCACTTGCGCGAACGCATCGGAACAGCTTGGCGGCAGGGCTTTTCGGCACCCTGCGAAACGCTCTCGCGTATGACGAATCGGCGCTTCTTCCAGCCACCACTTTTGCTTCCGATTGTCAAAACAGGATGGACCAATCCGACACCCTGACCAATACTGAAAGACGGCCCGAAGCATTCCATCAAGTCCTGCTAACACGACATTCTTAATGCACAACATTCATTAATCGATTCGGCAAATGAATTTGCTTTTTCAATCGATTTTCAACAACAATAGCCGTTTCCCATAGCCTAAGGTGGCGCTGTTACGCGCCCCTTCCGCGCCAGTGCGCATCACCGAATCGAGATTCCGACATGGCTCGCCCGAAACTGCTTCCCGATAACTTCACGCTGTGCCTGGTTGGCACCGTGATCCTCGCCAGCCTGCTGCCGGTTCACGGGCAGGCCGCCATCGGCTTCAACTGGGTGACGAACGTGGCGGTCGGCCTGCTGTTCTTTCTGCACGGTGCCAAGCTCTCACGCGAAGCGATCGTTGCGGGCGCGACGCACTGGCGGCTCCATCTGGTCGTACTTCTCAGCACGTTCGCGCTCTTTCCGCTGCTCGGCTTCGCGCTTAAACCGATCCTTTCGCCACTTGTCACGCCGGCGCTCTATGCGGGGGTCCTCTTCCTCTGCACGCTGCCGTCGACTGTCCAGTCGTCTATCGCGTTTACTTCCATCGCCAAAGGCAACGTGCCGGCGGCGGTATGTAGCGCGTCCGCGTCCAGCCTGCTCGGCATCTTCATCACTCCCGCGCTCGTCAGCGTCGTCGTTACCAATCAGGCTGCCGGCGGCGGCGCTTCGCCGTGGCATACGGTGGGCAACATCGTGCTGCAACTGCTGGTGCCGTTCGTAGCCGGTCAACTGCTGCGTCCGCTCATCGGCAAGTGGATCGAGCGCAATCGCGGCGTGCTGAAGTTCGTCGACCAGGGTTCGATCCTGCTGGTGGTGTACGGCGCGTTCAGCGAGGCGGTGAACGAAGGCTTGTGGCATCAGATTCCGCTGTCCGCGCTCGGCGGTCTGCTGGTGGTGTGCGCCGTGCTGCTCGCGCTGGCGCTGGGCCTGACGATCTTCGTCAGCAAGCGGCTCGGCTTCAACCGCGCCGATCAGATCACCATCATTTTCTGCGGCTCGAAGAAGAGCCTCGCGGCCGGCGTGCCGATGGCCAAGGTCATCTTCGCCTCGCACGCGGTGGGCGCCGTCGTGTTGCCGCTGATGCTGTTCCACCAGATCCAGCTGATGGTGTGCGCCGCGCTCGCGCAGCGCTGGGGCGCGCGCGATATCAGCGGCGAGACTCACCCCGCCTCGCGCGAGCGGGCTGCTGCCGCCGTCGCGCGTCGGTAAATACGCGCGCAATGCAAACAGAACGTTCATAAGCGCCCTCCCTGAGCGTCATGTGAAGAAAGCCGCCTCGTGCGGCTTTTTTGTTATTTCACGCCCAAACGCCCGCGCTGTCGCCTCAGCCTGATGGCATAAGACGTTTCTCAATCGGCCGCCGACCGCATCTCAGAAATGCTCCGAAGCACCACAACAGTGCTTAATTTCATTAAAAATTCACTTAACTTCGAAACTGGAATCGCCGATAAGCCGTAGATCGATCGCTACGCCCTCCTGCCATGCAACCTCGTTCGCCCTCCCGATCCGCTGCGCCGCGCATCGAGGAGTTGATCGCCCGGCGTGAGCTGTCCGCCGTGTTCCAGCCGATCGTGGAGTTCGAAGACGGGGCGATCCTCGGCTACGAAGGCTTGATTCGCGGCCCGGCGGGCACACCGCTCGAAGCGCCGTTCGCGCTGTTTTCGCAGGCGCTGGCCGAAGGTTGCGCGATCGAACTGGAGCGCGCTGCCGCGCGCACCTGTATCGAAACGTTCGCGAAACTCGATACCGCCGGCAAGCTGTTCCTCAATTTCAGCGCGGGCGCGATCCGCCAGCTGGCCGCCGCACGCGAAGACACTCTGGCGCTGCTGCGCGATTGCGGCATCGATCCGCAGCGGATCGTGATCGAGTTGACCGAGCAAAGTGCGATTCCCGACATGGCCGACTTCGCGCCGGTCGTCGCGGCGTTGCGCGATACCGGCGCGCAATTCGCGCTCGACGACTACGGCACCGCGAACGCCAGCATGAATCTGTGGGTACGGCTGCAACCGGACGTCGTGAAAATCGACCGCTTCTTCATTCACGACATCGCCAGCGATCCGCTCAAGTTCGAGGCCGTCCGCGCGATGCAGCACTTCGCGAAAGCGAGCGGCGCGCAGCTGGTGGCCGAGGGCATCGAGAACGAAGCGGATCTGATCGTGGTGCGCGACATGGGGATCGGCTACGGGCAAGGCTTTTTCTTCGGCCGTCCGCACGCGCAACCTGCGCTCAAGGTGAGCGAAGCGGCCCGCGACGCGATGCGCGCCGGGCACATCGCCGTGTTCCCGGAGACCACGCGCGCGGTCAGCAGCGCGTCGCCGTCGGGCGGCATGGCGTCGGAGAGGATGCTGGTCCACGCGCCCGCGCTGCCGCGTCACGCGACCAATAACAACGTGCTCGACCTGTTCAATCGCCTGCCCGAACTGCACGCGGTGGCGGTGATCGAAAGCGACGAACCGGTCGCGCTGATCAACCGGCGCAGTTTCATGGACCGCTATGCGCTGCCGTATCACCGCGAGCTGTTCGGCAAGAAGCCGTGCATGCAGTTTGCGAATGCGTCGCCGGTCCTGATCGAGAAATCGATGACGGTCGAGCAGATGGCGCGGCTTCTCGCCAGCGACGATCAGCGCTATCTCGCGGACGGCTTCGTGATTACCGAGAACGGCAAATACGCGGGCCTCGGCACGGGCGAAAGCCTGGTGCGCGCGGTCACCGAAGTCCGTCTCGAAGCGGCGCGCTACGCGAATCCGCTGACCTTTCTGCCGGGCAATATCCCGATCAGTTCGCACATTGCGCGGCTACTGGACAACCAGGCCGGTTTCCATGCGTGCTACGTGGATCTGAACCACTTCAAGCCGTTCAACGACCAATACGGCTACTGGCAAGGCGACGAAGTGCTGAAACTCGCCGCCGCCGTGCTCGCCGACGTGTGCGAGCCGACCCGCGACTTCCTCGGACACGTAGGCGGCGACGACTTCCTGATCCTGTTCCAGAGCGACGACTGGCGCGAGCGCGTGTTGCGCGCGATCCATCTGTTCAACGAAGGCGCGCAGCGCTTTTACGCGCCGGCGGACCGGCTTGCCGGCGGCATCCACGGAGAAGACCGGCGCGGCAATCCGACCTTCTTCGGCTTTGTGACGATGGCGATTGGCTGTGTGCGCGTCGAACCGGCAAGCGACGTCACGCCATACAACAGCGAACAGATCGCGTCGATCGCCGCGGTGGCGAAGCGGCGCGCCAAACACGAGAGCAGCGGTTTAGTGCTGATCGACGCCGACGAAAGCGCGGTGTTGTTGAAGGGACAGCGTGAAGCTGCGCCGCTGGATGCCTGATTGAGCAAGGCCAGGATCGAGGCCAGGCTTCGGTCACGCGAGCAACGTGTTTAGCTTGTTTTACTAAACAGCATATTCCGAGCCAGCGTCAACATCTACGGGTATTTCCGGGTGTCTTCGGCACCTTGGGCGGGCAGTTTTAGCAGCGTTTTACTATACAATCGCCCGAACCCCAACACCCCGCGGCCGCACCTTGGCGTGCCGCTTCATTCGATGGCCACAACCATCCGCGATGTCGCCCGAGCGGCCAGCGTGTCGATCGGCACCGTCTCCCGGGCCTTGAAGAATCAGCCCGGGCTCTCCGAAGCCACCCGCGAGCGCGTCGTCGAAACCGCGCGCCAACTTGGCTACGACGCGGCGCAATTGCGCCCGCGCATCCGTCGACTGACCTTCCTGCTGCATCGTCAGCACAATAACTTCGCGGCCAGCCCGTTCTTTTCGCACGTGCTGCACGGCGTGGAAGACGCCTGCCGCGAGCGCGGCATCGTGCCGTCGGTGCTGACCGCTGGCCCGACCGAAGACGTGATCCAGCAGATGCGCCTGCACGCGCCGGACGCGGTCGCCATCGCCGGGTTCGTCGAACCGGAAACGCTGACCACGCTGGTCGCCATGCAGCGCCCGCTGGTGCTGATCGACCTGTGGGCGCCCGGCCTGCGCTCGGTGAATCTCGACAATGTCGCGGGTGCGATGCTGGCCATGCGGCACCTGTTCGAACAGGGACGCAAGCGCATTGCGTTTATCGGCGGGTCGCTCGCGCACTTCAGCATCGCGCAGCGCGCGCTCGGCTACCGCAAGGCGTTTTTCGAAGCGGGGCTGCTGTTCGACCCGTCGCTGGAACTGACGATCGACGCAGGCCTCGACCCCGACACCGGCGCGGCGCGCGCGATGCATCGGCTGCTCGATGCACCCGGCCCGCGCCCCGACGCTGTATTTGCCTATAACGACGCCGCCGCGCTCGCCGCGCTGCGCGTTTGCCACGCGCGCGGCTTGCGCGTGCCCGAAGACATCGCGATCATCGGTTTCGACGATATCCCTGCCGCCGCGCATGCCACACCGCCGCTTTCGACGCTCTCCGTCGACAAGGAAGCGCTCGGCCGGCGCGGCGTCGAACTACTGCTTGAAGAAGCGCCCGCCGAGCTGGAAGTCCGCTTGCCCGTTCAACTCATTGCCCGCGCCAGTACGCTGGTGAAAACGCCATGACGCAATCCGATCCGCTTCATCCTGCTAACAACGCCGCTGCGGTGCCGCCTGTCGAGAGTTTCCGCAGCCGCGACTTTCTGCTCTCGCATGTCGAGGACACGCTGAATTTCTACGCGCCGAACGTGTTCGACCCGAGCGGCGGCTTCTACCATTTCTTCCGCGACGACGGTTCGATCTACGACAGAACCACGCGCCACCTGGTGAGCAGCTGCCGTTACGTGTTCAATTACGCGATGGCGTATCGCCAGTTCGGCGACCCGAAGCACCTCGAATACGCGCGTCACGGTTTGCGCTTTCTGCGCGACGCGCATTGGGACGCGCAGCACGAAGGTTACGACTGGGAACTCGAATGGCGCGACGGCCATAAGCGCACGCTCGACGCCACGCGTCATTGCTATGGCCTCGCGTTCGTGCTGCTCGCGTATTCGCATGCGGCGATGGCCGGCATCGAAGAAGCGAAGCCGATGATCGGCGCGACCTTCGAGCTGATGGAACACCGCTTCTGGGACGCCGCCGCCGGTCTCTATGCCGATGAAGCATCGCCCGAATGGCGGGTCAGTTCGTATCGCGGGCAAAACGCGAACATGCACACCACCGAGGCGCTGCTGGCCGCGCACGAAGCGACCGGCCATCTCGTTTATCTGGACCGCGCCGAGCGGGTCGCGTCGAACATCACGCTGCGTCAGGCGAAGCTGTCGCAGGGTCTGGTGTGGGAGCACTTTTACGCGGACTGGTCGGTCGACTGGCATTACAACGAAGAAGACAGCTCGAACATCTTCCGCCCGTGGGGTTTCCAGCCGGGACATCAGACGGAATGGGCGAAGCTGCTGCTGATTCTCGAACGCTTCCGGCCGCTGCCGTGGCTGTTGCCGCGCGCGATCGAACTGTTCGACGCCGCGATGACGCACGCGTGGGACGAAAACCACGGCGGCCTCTATTACGGCTTCGGCCCGGACGGCACCGTCTGCGATCACGACAAGTATTTCTGGGTCCAGGCCGAGACTTTCGCGACCGCCGCGCTGCTCGGCAAGCGCACCGGCAATGAGCGTTTCTGGGACTGGTACGACGAGATCTGGCGCTATAGCTGGACGCATTTCGTCGATCACCAGTACGGCGCGTGGTATCGCATCCTCACCTGCGACAACCGCAAGTACAGCGACGAAAAGAGCCCGGCCGGCAAGACCGACTATCACACGATGGGCGCGTGCTACGAAGTGCTCGCTCACGCGTTGCCCGACGGCGCGGCCACTTCTTCTGAGTCCGTGGAGAAAGCACAATGAGCGCGACCCCAGAGTTTCCCCTCTTCGTTTCGGCGGGCGACATCCTCACCGATCTCGTCCGGACCGGCGCGTCGCAATGGCTGTCGCACCCGGGCGGTGCGGGCTGGAACGTCGCGCGCTGCGTCGCGCGGCTCGGCTTGCCAACCGCGAGCGCGGGCTCGCTCGGCGTCGACAATTTCTCCGACGACTTGTGGAACGCGAGCGTCGCCGCCGGTCTCGACATGCGCTTTTTGCAGCGCGTCGAGCGGCCGCCTTTGCTGGCGATCGTTCATCAGACCCATCCGCCGGCGTACTTTTTCATGGGCGAAAACGGCGCCGATCTCGCGTTCGATCCCGCGAAGCTGCCGGCTGGCTGGATGGCGCATGTGAAGTGGGCGCACTTCGGTTGCATCAGCCTCGTGCGTCAGCCGCTCGGCGATACGCTGGCCGCGTTGGCTGCCGAGTTGCGTTCGCGTGGCGTGAAGATCAGCTTCGATCCGAACTACCGCAATCTGATGGAACACGGTTACGAGCCGACGCTCCGCAAAATGGCCGCGCTGGCTGATCTGATCAAGGTATCCGACGAAGACTTGCGCCTGCTGTTCAAGACCGACGACGAAGCCGCCGCGCTCGCCCAATTGCGCGCGATGAACCCGGCCGCGGTCGTGATGGTCACGCGCGGACCGGAATCGGCGATGCTGATCGACGGTGCGGCGGTGATCGAAGCACGTCCGCCGCGCGTCGAAGTGGTCGACACCGTCGGTGCCGGCGACGCGTCGATCGGCGGCTTGCTGTTCAGCCTGATGACCGCGCCGCAACGCGGCTGGTCCGAGCATCTCGGCTTCGCGCTGGCGGCAGGAGCTGCGGCCTGCCGCCATTCGGGCGCGCATGCGCCGTCGCTCGACGAAGTGGTCGCGCTGCTGTAATTCGGGTGCCATGTGCGGCGCGCATTGTCATGCGACAGGAGCGCCGCCCACCGCCGCATGGCGGGAAAACGAAGCTCCATCATCGTGCTACGATGAAAAACCGAAACCTTTGGAAGACGGAGCGACGTTATGGACGACATCACCTACACCAAAGGCATCTACACGGCCACCGCGTCGATCAGACAGGTCGGCGCGGATAGTTGGCAGGGCGTGGTCACCCTCTCGCGCGACGACGGCGACTCCGGCTCCGATCAGGAAACTACGCAATACGAAGTAGAAGCCACCTCGTCGACACCGGAAGAAGCGCTGGAAGAAGCCAAGGCGCTCGCGCACCGCATCCTCGGGGAAATCGAACTGTAGACGCGCAGGCGCTGCGTTTGCCGCGCGGCGCCGCCTTGCACACATCGGCCGGAGGCAACCATGGCTGAACAACTCTTCCTCTACGGCGTGTACTCGATACACGTCCGCCCCATCGAACTGAACGGCGCGCGCTGGGACGCGGAGTACGAAATCCGTCATCGCGAGAAAGCCGTCAAATCGTGGACGACGATCGGCGGCGACGGCGGCTATGGCGACGAAGCCGAAGCTGTAGCGGCGGCGCACCAGCAGGCGGTCGTCGATATCGAACATGGCGCGGGCATTCCGAAGCCGCGAGCGTTTCCGTAACGACTGCGCTTCGGTCTGATCCGGTTTGCCTCGCTACGCGGACGCTGACCCGCCGCCTGCTTTACGCGCAGTGTTTTCGACTCAAAGTACAGGCTCGAATCAGGCTGCAACCACGGCTGCACAGATGCCGTTTTCACCGCTCATTTTTCACGCCTGAGCCCGCCGAAAATCCGCTTCCACGCGCAAACCGGCGTGCTACGCTTTGCGCGTTTTCTTTTCCACGAGCACGCGATGGCCACTGAACCACAAGACCGTCCTTCCGGATTCGCAACCGGCGACGCCGAAGCGAGCACCGACGCGCAAAAGCGTCGCGCACGCGGCAGCCGCGAATTGCGTCTGGACGATCGCACGGTCATCGAACACGGCATGCCGACGCCACTGTGGCAGGACCTTTATCACCGCGCGCTGGTGGTTCGCTGGCCGATATTTTTCGTGTCGCTCGCGGTGCTGTTCCTGCTGCTCAACACCGCCTTCGCCACGCTTTACATGCTCGGCGACGGATCGATTGCGAATCAGTTTCCGAAGGGCTTCGGCGGCGCCTTCTTCTTCAGCGTCGAGACGCTGGCGACCGTCGGTTATGGCGACATGCATCCGGCGACCATCTACGCGCACTGGATCGCCACGCTGGAAATCTTCGTCGGCATGTCGGGCATTGCGTTGGCGACCGGGCTGATTTTCGCGCGCTTTTCGCGGCCGCACGCGAAGATCGTGTTTGCCCGCTATGCGGTCGTGCGGCCGCTCGACGGCCGCATGACGCTGATGGTGCGCGCCGCCAACGCGCGTCAGAACGTGATCGCCGAAGCGCGCGCGAGGCTGCGGATCATGCGTCAGGAAACCTCCATTGAAGGCTTCCCGATGCGCAAGCTCTACGACCTGACGCTCGTGCGCGATCAGCATCCAGTGTTCAAACTCGGCTGGCTGGTGATGCATGTGATCGACGAAAACAGTCCGCTGTTCGGCGAAAACGCCGAGACGCTGAAAGCGCGCGATACGACGCTGCTGCTCACGCTCGAAGGGGTCGACGAATCGACGTCGCAAACCATGCAGGCTCGCCACTTGTGGGCGTGCGAGCAGATTTACTGGCATCACCGTTTCGCTGACATCATGAGCGAGCGCGACGGCGTGAGCCATATCGATTACGCACATTTCGACGAGATCCTGCCGCTCGATGCAGCACCTCTTGCAGCGGACGTCGAGACGCAAGCGGCAGCGCGATAGATCGCGTTTTCCGAAGCCGCGCGCAACGGTATGCAGGGTCCCAGGGCATACCCGAAGGCCGCCTCCGCATGGCAAATCCACCTCAAAACTTCATTAAAACGCGCGGCTCTTCGCGCGTATTCGCTTGCCGTCCATCAAAGTAGGAATAAATCACTCTAATCGGCGCTAAAAAATAGAGTCTCTTCCGCAGCGTCACCTCGTGGTCCCCAACCAGCGCTGCGGATGCCATAACAACGGAGACTCACCCATGACCGCTCGCCTGCCCATCGACGGCACGCCCGCACTGGCCGATTACAAGCTGTCCGACAACCTCACCGCCGCGCGCGGCCGCATCTTCCTGACCGGCACGCAGGCACTGGTACGTCTCGCGTTGATGCAGCGCGCGCTCGACAAGGCGCGTGGGATGAACACCGCCGGGTTTATCAGCGGCTATCGGGGCTCGCCGCTCGGCATGGTCGATCAGCAGTTGTGGAAAGCGAAGAAACTGCTCACCGCGAGTGAAATCCGCTTCCTGCCCGCGATCAACGAAGAACTCGGCGGCACCGCCGTACTCGGTACGCAGCGGGTGGAATCGGACCCGGAGCGCACCGTCGAAGGCGTGTTCGCGATGTGGTACGGCAAAGGCCCGGGCGTGGATCGCGCGGGCGATGCGCTGAAGCACGGCAACGCGTACGGCTCGTCGCCGCATGGGGGCGTGCTGGTCGTGGCGGGCGACGACCATGGCTGTGTGTCGTCGTCGATGCCGCATCAAAGCGACTTCGCGATGATGGCGTGGCACATGCCGGTGGTGAATCCGTCGAATATCGCGGACATGCTCGAATTCGGCCTGTATGGCTGGGAGTTGTCGCGTTTCTCGGGCGCGTGGGTCGGCTACAAGGCAATTTCCGAAACGGTCGAATCAGGCTCGACCGTCGATCTCGACGCGCTGCAAACCGAATGGGCCGCGCCGCACGATTTCGCCGCGCCAGCCGGTGGCTTGCACAACCGCTGGCCCGATCTGCCGAGTCTCACCATCGAATCGCGGATGCACGCGAAGCTCGACGCCGTACGGCACTTTGCGCGCGTGAACAGCATCGACAAATGGATCGCGCCGAGTCCGCATGCGAACGTGGGGATCGTCACGTGCGGCAAGGCGCATCTGGATCTGATGGAGACGCTGCGCCGGCTCGATCTGACCGTCGCCGATCTGGATGCCGCCGGTGTGCGCATCTATAAAGTCGGCCTGTCGTTTCCGCTCGAAATGACTCGGATCGATGCGTTCGTTTCCGGCTTGTCCGAAGTGCTGGTGATCGAGGAAAAAGGTCCGGTCATCGAGCAGCAGATCAAGGACTATCTGTACAACCGCACGCAAGGCACGCGTCCGGTTATCGTCGGCAAGAATGCAGAGGACGGCACGATGCTGCTGTCGTCGCTCGGCGAATTGCGGCCGTCGCGCATTCTGCCGGTGTTCGCGACGTGGCTCGCCAGGCACAAACCCGCACTCGACCGGCGCGAGCGCGTGGTCGATCTGGTCGCACCGCAAATTCTGTCGAACGAAGCGGATAGCGTGAAACGTACGCCGTATTTCTGCTCGGGGTGTCCGCACAATACGTCGACGAAAGTACCCGACGGTTCGATCGCGCAGGCAGGCATCGGCTGCCACTTCATGGCCTCGTGGATGGAGCGCGACACCACCGGCCTGATTCAGATGGGCGGCGAAGGCGTGGACTGGGCATCGCATTCGATGTTCACGAAAACGCGTCACGTATTCCAGAATCTCGGCGACGGCACCTACTTTCACTCGGGCATTCTCGCGATCCGCCAGGCGGTCGCCGCGAAAGCGACCATCACCTACAAGATTCTCTATAACGATGCAGTCGCGATGACCGGCGGCCAGCCGGTGGACGGCAGCATCTCGGTGCCGCAGATCGCGCGTCAGGTGGAAGCGGAAGGCGTATCGCGCTTCGTCGTGGTCAGCGATGAACCGGAAAAATACGACGGCCATCACGATCAGTTTCCGAAGGGCACCACGTTCCATCACCGCAGCGAAATGGATGCCGTGCAGCGCGAATTGCGCGACACCGACGGCGTCACCGTGCTGATTTACGACCAGACGTGCGCGGCGGAAAAACGTCGTCGCCGGAAAAAAGGCGAGTTTCCCGATCCCGACAAACGTCTCTTTATCAATGAAGAGGTATGCGAAGGATGCGGCGATTGCGGCGTGCAGTCGAATTGTCTGTCGGTGGAACCGGTTGAAACGGCATTGGGTCGCAAGCGCAGGATCGATCAGTCGTCGTGCAACAAAGACTACTCGTGCGTGAACGGCTTCTGCCCGAGCTTCGTCACCGTCGAAGGCGGCAAGCTGAAAAAAGCCGCAGGCGTCGCATTCGATCCGCAAGCGCTCGCCGCCCACGTCGAAGCATTGCCGATTCCCGCGACGCATCTGGACGCCGCACCGTACGACATCCTGGTGACGGGCGTCGGCGGCACGGGCGTGGTGACAGTCGGCGCGTTGATCAGCATGGCTGCGCATCTGGAAGGCAAGAGCGCGTCGGTGCTCGACTTCATGGGCTTTGCTCAAAAAGGCGGCTCGGTGTTGTCGTTCGTGCGCTTCGCCGCGCGCGACGAATGGCTGAACCAGGTGCGTATCGACACGCAACAGGCCGACGTGCTGCTCGCCTGTGACATGGTGGTCGGCGCCAGCGCCGATGCGTTGCAAACGGTGCGTCACGGCCGCACCCGAATCGTCGTCAACACGCACGCGATTCCGAACGCGACCTTCGTGACGAACCCGGACGCGACGCTGCACGCCGGCGCGCTAATCGACAAGATGCGCCACGCGGCGGGACCGGAGCGCATGTCCACTTGCGACGCTCAGGCACTCGCCACCCGTTTTCTCGGCGATACGATCGGCGCGAATATTCTGATGCTCGGCTACGCGTGGCAACTCGGCCTCGTCCCGGTTTCGTTCGCGGCGATGATGCGCGCGATCGAATTGAACAACGTCGCGGTGACGATGAACCAACTGGCGTTTTCGATCGGCCGGATGGCGGCGCACGATCCGGCTGCGCTCGAATCGCTGTGGCAGGCGCGGCATCTTGCCAAGCCCGGCATTCGCGTCGATACGCTCGATGAACTGATCGCGCATCGCGAAGGGCGTCTGCAAATTTACGGCGGCGCTGCGTATGTGAAGCGTTATCGCGCGCTGGTCGATGCGGCGCGCCGCGCTGAACATTCAGTCGATGCTCAAAGCGAACGCGTGGCGCGCGCGGTGGCTACGACGTTTTATCGGCTGCTTGCGGT
This sequence comes from Paraburkholderia fungorum, assembly GCF_900099835.1. Classification (NCBI taxonomy): domain Bacteria; kingdom Pseudomonadati; phylum Pseudomonadota; class Betaproteobacteria; order Burkholderiales; family Burkholderiaceae; genus Paraburkholderia; species Paraburkholderia fungorum. Next base: position 548,984 of record NZ_FNKP01000001.1, on the reverse strand, counting down.
GAAGGACGAATACGAAGTCGCGCGTCTGCATACGGATGCGGCCTTCCGTGAAGCACTCGAAGCGCAATTCGAAGGCGTCGCGGGCAAGGACTTCGGCATCAAGTTCAACCTCGCGCCGCCTACGCTGAGCCGCGCGCAACCCGGCGTCAATCCGGTCAAGAAAACCTTCGGTAAATGGATGTGGCCGGTGCTCGGCATGCTGGCGAAATGGCGCGGTCTGCGCGGCACGGTGCTCGATCCGTTTGGCCGCACACTGGAGCGCAAGATGGAGCGCGAACTCGCCGGCGATTACGAAACCACGCTGCAGCGTGCGCTCGCGAAGCTCGACGCGAATAACCTGGAAGACGTGGCGAAGCTTGCCGATCTGCATGCGCGTGTACGCGGTTACGGTCATGTGAAGCTGGCGAATCTGGCGGGTGTGAAGCGCGGCGAGCGTGAACTGGCGGCACGCTTGCTGATCGACGCAGCGACGGGCGAGTCCGTCAGGAAGTCGCTGGAGGAGATGAAGGGCGCTGGGCAGTTGCGGGGGATTCCGGTGGTTGTAGCGAAGTAAGTGACTTGCGGGTGACGTGCATTGCCAGCTGTGAAAAAAAGCCGCTTCGAATTTATTCGAAGCGGCTTTTTAGTTACGCGTTGCACGTTGCACGGCAAGTTAGCTATTCGATTGCGTTATTCAAAAACGTCCGCACCTGTGCGACTTTCGCAATATCCACCGCCGCAAGCCCGCTCCCTCCCACGCGAACACCCGAACCGAAATGCACCGCGTCGACTTTCGTTCGCGTCACGAAGCCCTCGATTGCATCGACCGTCAAACCCGCACCCGCGAGCACCGTGCAATGCGACCCGCGAGCCTGCTGCACCAATTCGCGAATCGTGTCCTCGGCGTTCAGCACCGAAGCTTGCCCGCCCGACGTCAGCACATTCGTCACCGCATCGAAACCAAGCAACACGTCCAGCGCTTTTTGAAGATCACGCGTTTCATCGAATGCACGATGGAAGGTGATGGCGAGTCCGTCGGCGGCATCGATCGCACGTTCGAGTCCATCCCGGTCAATCTCGCCATCGCCATTCAACATGCCGATCACGATACCGTTCGCACCCGCCGCTCTCACGGCCCGAACGTCGCGCAGCATGACGGCGTAGTCGTCGGAGTCGTAAGTGAACGAGCGGCTATGCGGCCGCACGATCACATTCACCGGTATCTCGACGGCCGCGACCACCGCTTCGATCAGGCCGACGCTCGGCGTCAGACCGCCCTCGCCCATCGCGGTGACAAGTTCGATCCGGTCAGCGCCGGCTTGCGCGGCGAGACGCGCATCGGCAACGGTCGTGGCAATGACTTCGAGCAGGATGGACATGAGCGCGGCAGACGGTCGTTAAAAACGACATCATCTCAGAACCGCTCTTCATCCATCCAGTCGATGTCGCCGCACAGCACGCAAGTCTGATCGCCGACCCGCGTCGCCACCGACAACGTCACACACGGCAACGCCTCGTTGATCGACAGATAAGGCCGCGTCACATGCACACGTTCCGGCGCATTGATCGCATCGCGGAAATACGGCCGACGCAGCCAGTTCGCGCCTTGTGCATCGGCGAGCGGCAAAAAGCGCGTTTCGTGCGCGGCCCGGTCGGCTCGCAACACGACGTTGCGGCCCGCCTGCTTGCCCTTCGCATCGAGCAGAAAACAGCGCGCCGCGTGATCGAGCGCGAGAAAATTCCAGCACACCTCTTCGAGCGGCTCACCTGCGGCAAGCCGCTCGGCCGCGCGCTCGAAGGCCCGCAAATACGGCGCCAGACGACTCGCGCTGCGGCGCTCGCGCGCTTCGGCCAGATCGCGATAACGCTCGGTGAGTTCGCTGATGCAGGCAGTCGCGTGCACGGCATCGGCGGCACCGGGGTTCGGTCTGCCGAAGAAAAAGCCCTGCACGAAGTCGGCGTTGCAGGCGAGCGCCATCTGCGCTTCGTGCTCCGTTTCCACGCCTTCGATCAACACCAGCTTGCCCGCCTCGTGCAGCAACGCAACGAGGCCCGGCAGGATCGTCGCCATATCCGCACGATGCGCGGCGTGCGACAGCATCACCCGGTCGAGTTTGACGATGTCGGGATTCAGTTGCCAGATCCGCTCGACGTTCGAATGCCCCGCGCCGAAATCGTCGAGCGCGATCAGGAAGCCGCGCTCGCGGAACTGACGCACCGCATCGGCGAGACGCTCCAGGTCTTCGGCACGTTGTTCCAGCACTTCGAGCACGATCCGGCGCGGCGGCAAATCGAGCCGCCGCAGCGTCGCCAGCAACGCGGCGGACAGATACGGATCGGTGAGCGCGCCCGGATGCACGTTCAGAAACAGCCACTCACGCTCGGCACCGAGCACCTTGAAGTTTTCCAGATGCAGTGTCTGCGCAAGCCGGTCCACCTGCAGCACGTCGCCGACACGCGCGGCCTCGCCGAACACGTCGAGCGGAGACACGGGGCGGTCGAGCGAGTCGTGCGCGCGCAGCAAACCTTCGTAGCCGACCGCCCGCATATGCGACAGGCTGAAAATCGGCTGAAACACGCTCGATAGCGTCAGCTCGCCATGCTGCGCTGAAAAACGTTGAAGCCCCGACGTCACTTCGACATCGAAACCATGCGGCACGCTGGCCGTTCTATCCTGTTGCGCAATCGTCATGCAGTCCTCTCACGCAAGAGCCGGCCCGGTCCGAACGCGGAGGCGAACAACCTCGGCACCGTTTCTCAAATGTGCGTCATCGTTACTGCTTAAGCAAGCTCCATGCGCACGCTGACGCACATTCCAAATCAGTTTCGACCGAAGATTGCACCGGCGGAAAGGTTCGTGCGCCGAGCGTGGGCGTAGCGCGCACCGTTGCGGTGCGCGGGCTTTCAGTTGCCCGATTTGACGCGTTCTGAAGCGCTTTGCTGCCGGCCTTCGCCGCCAACCTCGAGCGCGCAATGCGCGGCTGACAATAGCCTTTCTCGTGCTCGGGCTAAACTGCGGCCTTGCCCCTCGTGAACGCTACGCGGCGGCATCGTCGAAAATCTCCGAGGAAACATTCGTTATATCCGTAGAAATAGACCGATGGAAATAGTCTTCACCGTATTGATTCTTCTGCTCGCCGTCGCGGGCTCCGGCGTCCTGACGCGCTCGTTGCCGTTCAAGCTGCCGCTGCCTCTCGTGCAAATCGCCATCGGCGCATTGCTCGCGTGGCCGAGGCTCGACCTGCACGTCAGCTTCAATCCTGAAATCTTCATGTTGCTGTTCATTCCGCCATTGCTGTTCGCGGATGGCTGGCGCATTCCCAAGCGCGAATTCTTCATGGCCCGCCGCGCGATCCTGATGCTCGCGCTCGGCTTGGTGTTCATGACGGTGCTGGTGGTCGGCTACTTCGTGCATGCACTGGTGCCGGCCATTTCGCTGCCGGTCGCATTCGCGCTCGCGGCGGTGTTGTCGCCGACCGATGCCGTGGCGCTGTCGGGCATCGTCGGCAAGGACCGCATTCCTGGGCGGCTGATGCACATCCTCGAAGGCGAAGCGTTGATGAACGACGCGTCGGGTCTCGTCGCGCTGAAGTTCGCCATCGCCGCTGCGATGACCGGCGTGTTTTCGCTGCGCGACGCGTCGATCAGTTTCGTGGTCATCGCGGTGGGCGGGCTGGCCGTGGGCGCGGCGGTGAGCTGGCTGTTCAGCTTCGTGTCGGCGCATTTTTTCAGTCTCACCGAAGAGGGCGATCCCGCACCCGGCGTCGTAATGACGCTGCTGATTCCGTTCGCCGCGTATCTGATCGCGGAACGCCTCGGGCTGTCGGGCATTCTGTCCGCCGTGGCTGCGGGCATGACGATGAACTACACGAGCGTCGTGACCGAAGGCCCGGTGTCGTCGCGAGTTCGTGCAAGCAGCACGTGGACGATGATCGAGTTCGTCTTCAACGGGATGGTGTTCATTCTGCTGGGGCTGCAGTTTCCGCACATTCTGGGCCGCGCGCTGCTCGACGCGCACGAAACCAGTAACGCGCAAGTCGGTCTGCTGATCGGCTACATCGCGGCGGTGGCGCTCGCGCTCTACGCGATGCGCTTCGTGTGGGTCTGGCTGCTGCGCTATTTCGCGAGCCGTGGCGCGGCGAAACAAGGGGTGTCGAACGCGGTCCCCGGCTTGAGGATGGTGTCGGTCACGACGGTAGCCGGGGTGCGCGGCGCGGTGACGCTTGCGGGCGTGCTGTCGCTGCCGGAGCTGCTGCCGAACGGCACGCCGCTACCTGGTCGCGATCTGGCGATTTTCATCGCATCGGGCGTGATTCTGCTGTCGCTGCTGGTGGCGGTCGGCGCGTTGCCGGTGTTGTTGAACGGCTGGCGGCGGGGCAAGGATCCGCACGCCGCCGAGGAAGCGCTCGCGCGCACGGCCGCCGCGCAAGCCGCGATTCGCGCAGTCGACGAAGTGCACGATACCGAATGCGCGAATCTGGATGAATCGGAGTCGGCGTATGCGGCGGATGTCACCGCGCGCGTGATGGACCTCTACCGGCGGCGCCTCGCCACGCTCGACGAAGAAAAAGAGCCGAGGGAAATGGCACGCCGCGCCGACGCGCTCGAGTTCAGGATGAAGCTGGCGGCGATGCGTGCCGAGCGCAAGGCGTTGCTGGCGCTGCGCAATAGCCAGGACATCAACGATGAGACGTTGAACAAGCTGATGCGCGAAGTGGATTTGTCGGAGACGGCGCTGACGGCGCGGAGGAAGTAACGCTTTTTGCGGTACGGGTGGCGGCTTCCGTTTCCCTGGCCCCGGCAACGGGAAAGGAACCACTAGCCGCCACCCACTGCCCCCGCTTATTGCGAGGGCAAAAAATCAGGCCACCGGCCCTTGCGCCGAGCGTTTTCTCAACAGCGCGTAGAGGATGATCGCGCCAAACGTCGCGGTGCCGATCCCGCCCAGACCAAAGCCGCCGAGCTTCAGCGAAAAGTCCCCTGCGCCCAGCACCAGCGTCACGGCGGCGACGATCAGATTGCGGTTGTCCGAGAAGTCGACTTTGTTGACGACCCAGATACGCGCGCCCGTCACCGCGATCAGGCCGAACACCACAATCGACACACCGCCCAGCACCGGACCCGGAATCGTCTGGATCACCGCGCCGAATTTCGGCGAGAAGCCGAGCACCAGTGCGATCACGGCGGCAATCACGAACACCAGCGTCGAGTAGATCTTGGTCACGGCCATCACGCCGATATTTTCCGCGTACGTCGTCACGCCCGTGCCGCCCGCAAAGCCGGAAACGATGGTCGCGAGGCCGTCGCCGAGAAACGCGCGGCCGACGTAGCGGTCCAGGTTCTGGCCGGTCATCGCGCTGACCGCCTTGATGTGGCCGAGATTTTCCGCGACGAGGATGACCGCGATCGGCGCGAGCAACGCCATCGCCTTCGGGTCGAACACCGGTGACGTAAAGTGCGGCAAGCCGAACCACGCAGCGTTGGCGACGATCGCGAAATCGATCGGTTTGCCCATGCCAAGTCCGTTCGTGACGATCGCGTAAATCACATACGCCATCAGCAGGCCGATCAGGATGAGCAGACGCTGCATCATGCCGCGCGCGAACACCGCGACCGCGCTCACGCACAGCACGGTGACCAGCGCCATCCACGAATCGAAGTTGCTGCCGCTCACGCCATGCACCGCGATCGGCGCGAGATTCAGGCCGATCACGCAGACGATCGCGCCGGTGACGACCGGCGGCATCAGCGTTTCGATCCAGCGCGTACCGACCGCCGACACGATCAGCCCGATGATCGCGTACACGACGCCGCACGCGATGATCCCGCCCAGCGCCACCGGAATGTTCAGATTCGGACCGTGCCCGCCGTAGCCCGTCACCGCGATCACCAGACCGATGAACGCGAAGCTCGAACCGAGATAGCTCGGCACCCGTCCGCCGACCAGCACGAAGAACAGCAGCGTGCCGATACCGGACATGAAAATACACAGGTTCGGATCGAAGCCCATCAGCAACGGCGCGAGCACGGTCGAACCGAACATCGCGACGACGTGCTGGATGCCCATGGCGAACATTTGCGGCCAGGCAAGGCGTTCGTCGGTGCCGACGATACTGCCCTCGGCAGCGGCAGGCTGGCGGCGCCAGCGTGGGAAGTACGAATCGGCCATGGCGGGGGTTCTCCTCTATTCGGCGTGTTTTGTGCTGAACGGCGGCGAAAAAACCGCTGCTCAGGAATTAGGCGCGAGTGTACGGAGTGCCATGGGACGTGGCAAGCGCGGCAAAACGAGGGGGCGCCGCCCCCACGCACTGACGACTTTCACCCGCGCTTCGGCTCCAGCGAAAACACCGTCACCGCCGCCTGCAACTGTCTCGCCTGATCCGCCATCGACGCCGCCGCAGCCGCCGCCTGCTCGACCAGCGCCGCGTTCTGCTGGGTCACGTCGTCCATCTGCGCGACCGCGCGGTTCACCTCCTCGATGCCGGTGCTCTGTTCGTGCGACGCCGACGAAATCTCGCCCATGATGTCGGTCACGCGCTTCACTGCATGTGTGACTTCGGCCATTGTCTGACCGGCCCGCTCGGCGAGTTCGGCGCCGCTGCCCACGCGTGCAGTCGAACTTTCGATCAGTTCCTTGATTTCCTTCGCCGACACCGCGCTGCGCTGAGCGAGCGAACGCACTTCGCCCGCGACCACCGCAAAGCCGCGCCCCTGCTCGCCCGCGCGCGCCGCCTCGACCGCCGCGTTCAACGCGAGAATGTTGGTCTGAAACGCGATCCCTTCGATCACCGCGATGATGTCCGTCATCCGCTTCGAGCCCGCCGCCAGTTCGCGCATGGTGTCGACCACGTCGCCGACCAGGCCGCTGCCGCGCACCGCCACTTCCGACGCGCCGTGCGCAACGCCGCCCGCCTGCTGCGCGTTCTCGGCGTTCATCTTCACCGTCGACGTCAGTTCCTGCATGCTCGACGCGGTCTGCTGCAACGCGGCGGCCTGTTCCTCGGTGCGTTGCGACAGATCGGTGTTGCCCTGCGCGATCTCGCCCGACGCCAGCAGGATCGATTCGCTCGATTCGCTGATGCCCGACACGATCCCGGCCAGCCGCTCGCGCATGTTGGAGAGCGCGAACAGCATGCTGTCGGAGTCGCCCGCGCGAGTGTCGACGCGCACGCTCAGATCGCCGTCCGCGATACGGTTAGCGATGTGCATCGCGTAACCCGGCTCGCCGCCGAGTTGCCGCGCGAGACGCCGCGCGATCACCGCCGCGAGCAACGTGCCCGCGACAATTGCGGCGAGCACCAGCACGCTCATCACGATCACCATGTGCTGATAATCGGCGGTCGCTTCCTGCTGCGCGTCGTTGGCTTGCTGACGGCGATAGTCGATCAACGCGGTAATGCGGTCGCGCAATGCCTCGCTCGACGCAATCGCGCGGCGCACCAGTTCGGCGTTATCGACACCGGCGGGAATCGGCTCCAGCCCGATCTGCTGATGCACGATGCTCTCCCATACGGCCGATTTGCTCATCACGTCGTCGAACATCGCCCGGCCTTTGGCGGTCGCGATTGACGCGCGATACGAGTCGTAAGCGGCGTGCATGTCCTTCAACGATCCGACGATGCCGTCCTTCAACTTCTGACGACCGGCGTCATCGGTGGCATAGCCTAGATTCGCGGCGGCGAGATCCGAATCGATCTTGTGGCGGTTCGCCTCTTCCATCCAGTAGAGACCGTCCATGTGCTTGTCGCAGATGGCGTCGGTAATCGCGTGCATCGACGACAGCTTGCTCAGCGACATCCCGCCGATCACCACGCAAAAGCCGATCACCACGGCGAACGCCAGCAGCAGTTTCCTGAATACAGTCATGCGGTCGAACCACTTCATCTCGGCATCCTTCAAATCGCGACGGCGGGTCGCTCGGGCCGCCACGCAACCGCGAACATTTCGCGATTTATCGGATACGTGGCTACGCGCCCCACTCCTTTACGGCCGCGATCAGCGGACCTGAAGCGACCTATGGCGGGAATAACGAGGACAGGATGATGTAAGGCGTCGAGCGCGAATGCCGGGCATCGACGTGGATCGCGTGAGGTGCGCGTCGACTCGAATCTGTCTGATATTTACGGCGCCGGAAGGCACCTTAGACTCGCCGCTGCATCACGCGATAAAAAGCGTAGGCGACGTTGTTTGCAATCTTGTTGAACCTCTCCGACTTTCGCTCAGTTTCCCCAACGTGGACATTTTTTTGCCCTTTCGCTGGACGCTCCGCTCGCGCGCGCCGCGAACGGAATGGCGAAGTCAATCGATCGCTTCAGGTCGCTTCAGGTGTCGCTTCGCATTGCCGTTTCCGGCGCGGAATCAGGTTGCGTATCCGGCGAATGACCGGCATCCGCATTCGACGCATTTTCCGCCTGGCCATAACGCACCACGCGATTACGGCCCGCATCCTTGGCGTCGTACAGAGCGCGGTCAGCAGCATTGACCAGCTCACGGCTCGTCGCGATTACCTGACCCTGCGCGGTCGCCACGCCAATGCTCACCGTCAGCACGTGATGCGAACTCGCCACATGACGCAGCTCGCGCGCCTGCACGACAGCGCGAATCCGCTCGGCGATGCACGCCGCCCCGGCTTCGTCCGTATCCGGCAACAACACGGCGAACTCTTCGCCACCGTAGCGCGCCGCGGTATCGCCCGGACGCCGCACGCTCTGCGCAATGCTGCGCGCCACCGTGATCAACGCTTCGTCGCCTGCCGAGTGGCCGTACAGATCGTTGAAACCCTTGAAACTGTCGACGTCGATCAGCAGCATCGACAGCGGCCACCCGCTGCGCTGCGCGCGCCGCCATTCCGCGTCGAGATGCTCTTCGAACGTGCGGCGATTATTCAGGCCGGTCAGCCCGTCGGTGCGCGCCAGTTCGCGCAGTTCGTCTTCGGCTGCGCGGCGGCGGTGCAACTGCTGCGAAAACAGAAACGCGAGCGCGATGATCGTCGCGTCGAGCGCGGCGATCAGCGAGCCGATGATCCACGCGCGGTGCCTCCACTGGGCGTAGATATCGTGCGTGGATAACGCGACATCGAGAATCAGTGGATACATGTCGATATGGCGGAATGCGTACCAGCGCTCCACGCCGTCAATCGACGCCGTGCCGAAGAAGTCCCCGCTCGGCTGATTGACGAAGCGCGAATAGTTCGCGGTGCCGGCCAGACTGATGCCGACAACTTTCGGATCGTAAGGACGCCGCATCAGCATCGTGCCGTCGCGCAGCATCAACGCCATCGATCCGCCGGGACCGAGGTTCATGCCGTCGAACAGATGATGAAAATACGCCAGCCGTATCGTGCCGACCACCACGCCGCCAAAGCTGCCGTCCGGCCGCGAGATGCGCCGGCTCAACGCGATGCTGATTTCCCTGTTGCGCGCCTTCGGCATGAATGGATGGCTGATATACAGGCCCACGTTCGGTGAATCGCGCTGCACCTTGAAGTAATCGCGATCGGCGACATTGAATTTGCGCGGCGGCGAGGCTTGCGAGTCGAAGACAACGTTACCGTTCTCGTCGAACACGAAGAGCGACCCCAAGTCCCGCGCGCCGGCCGAGCCGTCGAACAGCACCATCTGACGGATTTCCGGCTTCAGTTCCATCAGGCCCGGCTGCTTCAGACCTTCCATGACCGCACGCAACGACAGATCGAAGATCTCGAGATTGCGCGAGACGTCCTTCTCGATCAGCAGCGACACATTGAAGACGGAGTCCTGAGCGCGGCGCAATGCGTCGTCGCGCATCTGCGCCAGCACCCACACGGCAATGGCGAGGATCGCGCCCGCTAGCACGATACTGATCGCAATCACGATGTTCGGTCGACGCGTCACCATGGACTATTCGATCTGGCATGCGCGGACTTTCGCGCGTGAAAAAGTGGGCCGCGCAGCGAAGGCACGGCAAGTGAAACGTTAGCGTAACAGACGCGCCCACGCGTCGATTGATCGAACAGACCCGGTTTTGCGGCCTTTGCCCGACGGTTGTGACGCTCGGTGCGCTCGGTGCGTCTGAGCCCTAACCCGCGTGCAGCCCCACAGGCGCAGAGGATGACTCACGACTCAGCGCGCGGATGTCGGCGGTTTCGAGCACCGCTTTGCTGGCGCCGTGACGCGCGACCGCCAGCATCGCCTGGCCGATGTCTTCCGTACTCAGAATGTGGTTGGGGAACATCGCGCGCAACGTCGACAGGAACGGTTTGGTCAGCGTGTAGAACAACCGGTACGAGCGGGTTTTCGACCGTGCGCCGTTCAACGGCTGGATCACGCCGGGACGGAACAGATACACGGCTTTGAACGGCAGCCGTTGCAGCGCGTTCTCCGTGCGGCCTTTCACTCGCGCCCACATGCTGCGGCCGTGCTCGGTGCTGTCGGTGCCCGCACCGGAGACATAGACGAAGGTCATCTGCGGGTTGAGGCGGGAGAGCGTTTGCGCGGCGGCCAGCGTGAGGTCATAAGTGAGGCGCGCGTAGTCCGCCTCGCTCATCCCCGCCGACGAAACGCCCAGGCAGAAGAAGCACGCATCAAACCCGGCGAGTTGCGCTTCCACATTCCGGTAGTCCATCAGGTCCGCGTGGACCATTTCGACGAGGCGCGGATCGAGCTGCCCACTGGCCGTGCGGCCGACCGTCTGCACCGCCTCGACATCGGGCGCCCGCAGACATTCGCGCAGCACACCCTGGCCGACCATCCCTGTCGCGCCGAATATCAGAACTTTCATTTTGTTGACTCCGTGATCGCGTCCGGCCGGCGGCGCTCAAATTCATGCGTCAAGCGTGAGATTGAGCCATTTCTCATGCAAACGCTGAATAAAGTGACAAACGCAAGTTTTCATCATGTGCCTAAAAACGTGCAAATTTCTACCAAAATCGTTTTTCTCCATTCATCTTGTGCAATGTCATAGAGATTTACCCGATCTGGCTTAAGTCCTGTCTCGAATAGTCCGATATCCGGTAGATGGGATACCCATTTGGCCGGCACAGGTGCGCATTGAATACGGCACCTTGCCGGACCGAGGGATAAACAGCGCAGGTTCGCCAATTCTTCGGCGTTCACATAGACGCTCCCTGCCCGGACCTGAGAGTCCATACGAACGCTTTTCACGTTTCGTTATTGGAGAAGAAAATCGTGACTTTTAAGCATCTCACAATCAAAAGCAAACTGATTGCCGGTTTCGGCATGCTGTCTGTCATCGTCGTCGCGGTTTCCGGCCTTTCATTGAAGGCGCTTAGCGATTCGACGGATGGGTTCACCAGTTTTGTCCACGGCATCAACGCGCGCGCGGAGGTTGCGGCGCAAATTCGGACCGCCGTCGACCGCCGCGCGATCGCCGCGCGCAATCTCGTGCTCGTGACGACACCGCAAGACGTCGCCCTCGAAAAGGCCGACGTGCTGCGCGCGCACGAAGACGTGCAAACCAATCTGAAAAAGCTCAACGACATGTTGACGGGCGCGACCGATACGTCCGAGAAGGCGCGCAGCCTTGCCGCCGAGATCAATCGCGTGGAGGCGTCTTACGGCCCCGTCGCGACAGACATCGTCAACCTCGCGCTGACCAACCGGCGCGACGAAGCGATCGTCAAGATGGACAACCAGTGCCGGCCGCTGCTCGCCGCACTGGTGCGCGCGACCGACGCGTATGCCGACTACACGCATAGCCGTCAGGAACAGTTGATCAACGAATACGCGATGCATTACGAGAACCAGCGCAATCTGCTGATCGCCTTCTGCGCGATCGCCGTCATGCTCGCGATTGGCGCGTGCGTGCTGATTACGCGCTCGGTGACGGGGCCGATGCGTCTCGCGATCGACGTCGCGCGGACCGTGTCGCAAGGCGATTTGCGCACGCGCATCGTCGTCGATAGCAATGACGAAACCGGCAAGCTGCTGGGTGCATTGCGTGAGATGAACGAGCGCCTGACCGCGATCGTCTCGCGGGTGCGCGACAGCAGCGCGAGTATTGCCGGTGCCGCACGCGAGATTGCCGCCGGCAATATGGATTTGAGCCAGCGCACCGAGCAGCAGGCGGCTTCGTTGCAGGAAACGGCGTCGAGCATGGAGGAACTGACGTCGACCGTGAAGCAGAACGCCGACAACGCGCAGCAAGGCAGCACGCTGGCCGCGAATGCTTCGTCGGTGGCGCAGAAAGGCAGTCTGGTCGTCGGTCAGGTGGTCGGCACGATGCAGGAGATCAGCGAGAGCTCGACCAAGATCGCGGATATCACGGGGATCATTGAAGGGATTGCTTTCCAGACGAATATTCTGGCGTTGAACGCGGCGGTTGAAGCGGCTCGGGCGGGCGAACAGGGTCGTGGTTTTGCGGTGGTCGCGAGCGAGGTGAGAAGTCTGGCTCAGCGATCGTCGAGTGCGGCGAAGGAGATCAAGGATCTGATCGCGAACTCGGTGGGCAAGATTCGCGATGGCTCGGCGCTCGCGAGTGAAGCTGGCAAGACGATGAGCGAAGTGACGCTGGCTGTGTCGCGAGTGACGGACATCATGGCGGAGATCGCGGCGGCTTCGAGCGAGCAGAGTCGCGGGATCGAACAGGTGAACATCGCGATCACGCAGATGGACAACGTGACGCAGCAGAATGCGGCGCTGGTCGAGGAGGCGGCAGCGGCTTCGCGGTCGATGGAGGATCAGGGGGTGCAGTTGAATGAGGTGGTGGGGTTTTTTCGGGTGGTTGAGGGGGGGGTGGGGGCTGCGGCTGCGGCTGCGGCTGGTGGTGGTTCGTATGATGCGGTGGGGCGTGGGGGGGTACCAGTAGCTGTGGCTACGCGTGCGCCGGTGCTCGCGCGGAAAGCTGTGCGGGTGAGTTCGGGGGCTGTGCCGGCGCTCGCGGGGGCAGCGACGACAGGCGCTAATGCGGATGACGGGTGGGATCGGTTTTGAGGTTGGTTTTTTATTGTTGTAGGGATGCGCCGTGCTTGTGTGGGCGGCGATTGTGGAGCGGTGCTTTTTTAGGCGTGATCGGTTTAAGCCCTCGACAGAAAGAATACGCTGGGCCGAAACGCTTGGTTCTAAAACACAAAAACCGGCTTTTAGCCGGTTTTTGTGTTTTGTGAGTTCCGTGGTGGGAGGAGGAGGATCGAACTCCCGACCTTCGCATTGCGAATGTAAAAGTCTCTTCAATAAAATCAATGCCTATATCCTCATTCTCGATTATTTGCCACAATATTGCCACACTCAGCTCAAGAATCGAGAAATGCCAACCATCCGCAAGCGTGGGCAGTACCAATGGGAAGCACAGGTCCGCCGACGCGGCTATCCAGCGCAAAGCCAAACGTTTACAACCAAGGCCGAGGCAGAAGCTTGGGCCAACATGATCGAATCGGAGATGTCGCGCGGCGTATGGGTCAGCCGCAGTGAGGCCGAAGCGACAACGCTCTATGAGGCGGTGAACCGCTATGAGGAAGAAGTATCGCTATCAAAAAGAGGAGCAGCGCAGGAAATTTCCGTCCTAAAGAGCTACAAGGCGGTTGACCTAGCGAGGCGACCGCTAGCCACGATCCGCAGCGCAGACGTAGCGAAGCTCCGGGACGAATGGCTGAAGGAGTACAAGCCTGCGACAGTGCTGCGACGCTTAGCGGTCCTGTCGCATGTGTTTAACATTGCTCGCAAAGAATGGGGCATGGAAAGCCTTTCAAATCCTGTCGAGCTAGTGCGAAAGCCGCAGCCCAACAACGCGCGCACACGGCGCATTGCTGTCAGCGACGCACCTATCGGTACGCTAAGCGGAGACGAACCCCAGTCCGAACGCTGCGCGCAAGACGGCGAGCTTGAACGCGTAGCAAGGGCTAGCAGCTCGGCGCTGCTACCGTCCATCATCTGGTTGGCCGTCGAAACAGCAATGCGTCGGGGCGAGATCGTCTCCCTGTTGTGGGCTAATGTGGACCTCGATCGCCGCGTCGCACACCTACCGTCGACGAAGAACGGAGACGCCCGTGACGTACCTTTGTCTTCGCGCGCTGTTTCCGTACTTCAGACGCTGCAAGATGCGCGGAATGACGTCAAGGATAATACGTCTGACGGCGGCGAAGAGAACACAGATCGCATATTCGAGATTCGCAGCGACGCAGTTACCAGAGCCTTCGAGCGCGCTGTGGCGCGCGCCCGCAAGATTTACGTCGATGAATGCAGGGCGGCCAAACTGAAGCCAGATGGTAAGTTCTTGACCAATCTTCGCTTTCACGACTTGCGACACGAGGCGACTTCCCGGTTAGCGTCGATCTTCCCCATGCACGAACTGACAAAGATAACGGGCCACAAAGATCCTCGCATGTTAATGCGTTACTACCACCCACGAGCCGAGGACCTAGCAAAGAAACTGTCGTAACTCCAATAGCAGCTTGCAGGCGTCATGCCCCCAGAAATGCCCCCCAGACGCCCTCTCCTTCGGGCGTCAAGATGGCTTAAGCGACCCCCTCAGAAGTCTGCCGATTCCCACTCGATTATCAATAAATCAGAAAATCCCAGCACGGGTACGGCATTTCGCCTGAAACAGTCCACCGCACGATGAAAATACCATTGACACTGATACCTGTACCGAAGCTGGGCTGATACGTGGAGAAAGAAGACGATGTCATTCCATCGTCTTAAGCACATCGCCAAACGACGTCGCCACGAGATAACGGGCAGGATTTTCGGTCCCTCCCAGCGCTGCAAAGTGCGCCTTGCCGCACTCCATTTTGGCGTCCTCCTTGCTGCGCATGTCATCGGTGAACAGACTGCTCTTGGTCTCCACGACGAAATACAAGCGCTGCGTGCCATCCTGGTCGAACAGGATGGCCCAATCCGGGTTGTATGGTCCCAGCGGGGTGGGCACCTTGAACCAGCTTGGCAGCTTGGCGTAAAGCACCACGCCATTGTTCGTTTCCAGTGCTTCGGCGAATTTACGTTCGGTATCCGAGTCGTAGATAACGTGCTCGTAGATGGATCGTCTCGTGTCCAACAGCATGTTGCGCAGGTAGCCCGTCAGCTCGTCCTTGGCGAACAGCTCCTGGGCGTAGAAATGGTCGTCGCCAATCTTCTGGTACTTGATGCCGTCCACCAGCGCCAGACGCTTGCAGCGGTTGATGATCTCCGCCGTCTGCTCGATAAACTGCTGCGGGTTGCGCTTGAAATCATCCATACGGCCGCTATCGGTCAGGATGGTGATGATGCTACGGCGCGTCAATTGAGTGCGGTCCTGCAAATCGGTCAGCAGGTCCGGCAACTCGATGTCTGTCTCGTCCAGGACAACGGTGGCTGCGCCTTCCTTCTCGGCAGCCTCCACACCGGCCTTGCCAATGGCAATGTCGGCCTTGCGCCATTGCAGTCTCGCCTTGGCAATGGCTGGGGCCTTCTTCAGACCAGCGATGCAATCATCCAACAACTTGGCGTTATCGAACTGCACGCGATAAGTGGTTTGATGCTTGATGCGATCCCACAGCGCCTTGAATTCGTCGGAAAGATAGACAGCTTTACCGTCCTTGCCTTTGCGTAGCGGCACATCCCTGCGCTCGTCGGCATTCTTCACTTCCAGCCGGCCGGATACCTTGCGCAGAACTTCAGCAATCTGGTCGTGCTGCGCCTCGAAGGCCTCCGGCAGCGCCAAGGTGCCGTTCTTCAGGGCCAACTTCAGCGAGTCCTGGACCTTACCCTTGCCATCAACGTGCCCAGCCGCTTTCAGGTGATCCCACAGCGCCTTGGACTGTTCCACGCCCAGCGGCGTCAGCGTACCATCGGCCGCCTTGACGGCGACGGCGGCAAACTGGTGCGGTTCCAGCACGCCGAAGCGGATACCAGTGTCGGCCTCAATTTCCTTTTGCAAGTTCTCGGCGAACTGCTCGTATGACTCGGTCGCGATTACCGTCAGGCGGTTCACCTCGAAGCCGCGCACACGTTCGCCCTTCTGATCCACGCACAATCGCAAGCCCCGGCCGATGGTTTGCCGACGCTCGCGCTCGGAGCCCATTTCCCGCAGGGTGCAAATCTGGAACACGTTCGGATTGTCCCAGCCCTCCTTCAGCGCCGAGTGCGAGAAGATGAATTTCAGCGACGTATCGAAGTCGAGTAGCTTTTCCTTGTCCCTCATGATCAGGTTGTAGGCCCGCTCGGCGTTCTCACGGTTTCCGGCGTTGTTCTCGGCTGTATCTGACCAGCCTCCCTTCTTGTCGATGGAGAAGTAGCCGTTATGCACCTCCTCTGCGGCATGAGCCAAATCCACTTCGGCAAACAGGCTCTGGTAGGCCGGCAGCTTGGCCGCGCGCCGGTACTCATCCTCAAAGACACGAGCGTAATCGCCCTTCGCTGCGTTCCCCTCTGCATCGTACCGACGGTAACGCTCCACGGCGTCAATGAAGAACAGCGACAACACCTTGATGCCCTTCGGGCGAAGCACCTTCTCCTTTTCCAAGTGTTCGCGGATGGTGCGGCGAATCATCTCACGCTGCACCGCCAGCGCATCGACATCGCCATAGGCCTGGCCAATGGCCAAAAAGATTTCGCCACCGGGGTAGCGCAGTTCCAGAAATTCTTCGCTCTTGGCCGTGTTGATTTCGCCGACGCGGAAGTCGCCATAGATGTCACGCTTGGTGGTCTGCTGCAGGTCGTCGCCGTCGGTCACCGCCACCTCCTGCCGCTTCACACCCGTGGCCGTTTTGACGTCCAGCTCTACCTTCGCGCTGATGGAGCCGCGCTTGTTGCTGACCGACACCAGCCGCACGAAGGCCTTGTTGTGCGCGTCCTCGATAGTGGCCGCCGCCACCTCGATCTGCTTGACCAGCTTGCGTTCGTAGGCGTCTAGCGCATCGAGCCGGAACACCATGTGGTACTTGTCGGCATGCGTAGCCGAATAGCGCAGCGTGCACAGCGGGTTCATCGCGTCCAGCGCGGTCTTGCCGGCACCGGTCAGGCCGCCGTCCACGCTCTGTGGCTCATCCACGATGACGATGGGGCGCGTGGCCTTGATAAGGTCGATGGGCTTCTCGCCGCCGGTCTTCTCGCTGTCCTTATAGAGGTTGTTGACATCCTTTTTGTTGATGGCGCCGACCGTTACTACCATCACCTGAATGTTCGAACTGGTGGCAAAGTTGCGCACCTGCCCCAGCTTGTTGGAATCGTACAGAAAGAAGTCCACCGGTACCCCGGCATATATGCCCTTGAAGTGGTCTTCGGTAATCTGCAGCGACTTGTAGACACCCTCCTTGATTGCAACCGAGGGTACGACGATGACAAACTTGGTGAAGCCGTAGCGCTTGTTCAGCTCGAAGATCGTGCGCAGGTAGACGTAGGTCTTGCCCGTACCTGTCTCCATTTCCACTGTGAAGTCGCCCGAGGCCAGCACACTGGACGGCGCCAGGCCACCGCGCAATTGCACGTCACGCAGGTTCTGCAAAAGCTGATCATCCAGCAGCGTCAGCCGGTTGCCAACGCCAAGGTCGGTCTCGGCCACGCCCAGCGTCAGTTGCTGGTCGGGCAGCTTCATCATCACCGTGAATTCGGTGCGGCATACCTCCTGTCCACGGAACAGGTCGCAGACGGCTTCAATCGCCTGGAGCTGGTAATCAAGGTTCGGTTCGAAGTGGAGTTTCATCGGCCGGCCCTCACAGACTACGCACGTTCTGGATGCCGTTCTGCTCCAGGATCGCCGCCATGTTGGTCTTGGCCACGTCGTCAGCAAATGCGCTGTCACGGAACACGCAAGTCGTTTCCCCGGCGGGTGCCAGTTCGCTGTGCCAGTCAATGATGCCCTTGGCCACGGTCTCTACTTCGGCGTCAACGATGGATACGGCTAGGCAGGCCATGAGGACACCGCCCCCGACCGAATGAACAACCTTGCCGCCGAGCTTCCGGGTAGCAATGGGCACGCACAGATCAAGGCCGAGCTTGATCAGCAGTTCATACAAGATATCTGATTCAGAGCGCCCCTCCAACAGGTGTTCTTGGTGGCTAAGAAGCGTTTCCCCAAGATCATCTGCGCTAGGGTTCCAGGGACGAATGTTTGATTGGTCGAGCTTGAAAACACGAAACCCTGTATCCCCCGAGAATTTGGGGTATTTCGATTTGAGCTGGTGCGCTGCGCGTCGCAAGCGCTCCTTGGTTATCTCGGCGATTGTCTTGGGGCGCCCGATTTGTTCACAAAATTTCTCCGCAAGCTTTTGATCTGCATTTTCCGCATCAAGGCGCTCAGGGAGTTGAATCAAACAAAATCTTCTACTTCCACCTTCGTGCGCGTTAAGCTCCCATACCCCGTGTCCGGTCGATCCCGATCCTGCAAAAAAGTCCAAAATCAAATCTTCTGGACCTGTGCAATAACGAATCAATCGCGCAAGTATCATATGATCTTTAGGGTTATCAAAAACCTTTTCGCCCAGAATTTCTTTCATCACATCAGTTGATGGCTGGGAATGTCTATAGAATACGCTCCCCATTACTTGGAGCTTTTCACCGGCGACATCCTCCTCTGACCCTCCTGAAGGATCATCAATATAGAGATATGATTTCAAGAAAGGCGACTTTGTATGATCCTCCCTGAATTGCACATAACCATCCTCAATTTTTCGCTTCATCGTTTCCTCAACGAAGCGCCAACCATCATCCGGTATTTTGCACGGTTGCTTTGTTACGGGATGTTCAAGTACATATTTTGGCCCACCGCCGCCAGGCCAAGAAATATTGTTGTCGCGCCAGATCCCCCGAGCATCAACGAACCTCGAACGTGAATATTTTTTTGATGGTTCATCGACCGATAGTTCGCGATAAAACGCCACCAACCCTTCCGAGATTCTTTCATATGAGGAGCCGTGAATACTTTTCAGTCGGAGATATTCGTCAATGATCTCTGCAACTCCCTCTTTAGGCTCACGCCAAGGAGGCAAAATCTCCTCTATATGACTTAGATCTCTGGCGTATCCAACGACATACTCATGCCCGACGGAAAAGCGTCGAGCGTCATTTTTTCTGCCCTTCTCCCAAACCAGGCTTGCGATAAAATTCTCTTCGCCGAATATTTCGTTGCCAAGGCATCTGAGGTTGGCAAGTTCCTTGTCGTTAATGCTGATGAAAATAACCCCATCTTTACGCAACAAATCGCGCGCCAGCTTTAGCCTCGGAAGAAACATATTCAACCACGCGGTGTGAAAACGGCCACTTGTTTCTGTATTGGAGCTGATTTTCTGATCACTCTCGATTTGCCCTGTTAATTCCAAGTAATTCTTTACGTTATCGTGGAAGTTATCCCGATACACGAAGTCCTTACCCGTGTTGTACGGCGGATCGATGTAAATCAGCTTGACCTTGCCCGCATAGCTCTTTTGCAGAAGCTTCAGCACTTCAAGATTATCGCCTTCGATGAACAGGTTCTGCGTGGTGTCCCACGAGACGCTTTCGCTTGGGAACGGACGCAGCGTGCCAGTGCTGGGCGTCAGCGCCACTTGGCGAGCCCGTCGCTTGCCGTGCCAATTCAGGCCGTACTTCTCTTCGGCATCGGCGGCGGTCTGGTCGCCCACCAGTGCCTTAAGCACGTCCAAGTTCACAGCCACCCCGTGGGTGCCTTCGGTGATCAGTTCCGGGAACAAGGCCTTGAGCTGCTCAATGTTGCCTGCCACCAAGTCCGAAGACTTAGCTTCCGGACTGCCTGCCTCTAGTTTTTGCATCTGCATCTCTGTCATGTTCATCGTCTTCAAAGTTGTTCGCGCGCCAATACGAGCTCAGCGTTGATGCGCTTCAAGCGCAGATTCAGTTCCACTTGCTTGGCCATCTGCTTCTCCTTAGCCGCGAGCACACGCAGGCGCGCACCCTCCAGCTCGAGCCGTTGGCATGTGCGCAGGGCCTCACGGCGCGCGGCTGCTTGCGCGGCCGTACCATCCATCGTAAAAGTCCCGGTGTAAAGCGCCGCCTGCCAAGCCGTCAGGCAGTCCATCCAGCCCTGATACAGGGCCAGCAAGCTTGCCTGAGGCTGACAGGCCAAACCAAGGGCCTGCACAAAGGCGTGTTCAGCTGTCAGATCAGGCGAGAACTCTACCGTGACCAGTTCGCCTTCCAGCACTACCTTGCCGGCCTCGTTCTGCGCCCAGCGCTTATGTGCTAGCGACAGGTTCAGGCACTGCGGTGCGGCCAGTAGCAATAGCACGGGGTAAGGCACGGCGCGATGCACCAGCTCGGCCAAACGCGTGATGTTGACTGGCTTCTTTATCGCGCCTGCACCATCGACCAAGGGCGCATGGCGCGCGGTGACGCATAGCACCGCCACCTCAAGGTATTCGCGCTCGTCGTCGCGATACTCGGTCACACCCACGGTGTTGGGCTTCAACGCCGCAACCCACTGGATCTCTTCGATACTGTCGTTGATCAGGCGCTTGTCGGCACTCGTTGGTGCACCGTTCTCGACAAGCATCTTCTTCGGGACGCGCTGGTCCACACGGCAACTAGCTGGCAGCCCCAAGGCACCGATGAGCATTTGGGTCAGCGTGTCGCTCATACAGCCAGAGCGCCACCGAACGCCTTCATTGTTTCCTCGCTGTCACGGCCCGGGACGGCCTTGCCAGTGGCCTGCTCGATGAGATTCAGCAATGCAACGGCGCGCAAGCGAATGAAGCCGTCAAAGTCGTCAGCATGAAGTTGCGGCACTGGAATGACGTGAGAGGTCAAGAAGTCATCAAGGCTGGTCGGATCAACTTGCTTGGCCTTCTGAATGCGCGCGAGATACACACTCGGCGCGTCGCCGCTGATGAATCGGTTGGTACCTGCCGCCAAGGGTGCCTTGTTGATCACGCTATTCCACTTTTCCCTTGGAAGGGTCTGCTTCTCGCACCAAGCGCGGGGAAAGATGTGGTGTATGTCAATTGCGTTGTTGAAGTACGAGTTCAGGTCAATGGGGGTGCCGCTAACGAAGTCACGGCCGCCATGCTTCATCAGCAGGGCTGCAAGGCCCTTGTAGGCAGCAGCCAACCGGCTCTGCAACGACAACAAGCGCGCGGGGGCAAAGTTGGCGTCGCGGACCGTTCGAGGTTCCGGCCCACCGTCGACCCACGCGACCACATCCTGCATGTCCATCGCAAAGCGGGTCTCGTTGGCTCCGCCATACAGCTCACCCATTACCCCTGACCAGTACCATCGAAGCAGCTTCTGTTTGACGCCGTGCTGTGTGGCTCTGTCCCCCAACTGAGCGCAGATCGCGGACAATGGGATCAACTGCGTCGCATAAGGTAGGCTGCGTACGTCGAATATCTTTTCTTCTGCCAGCAGCTCTGCAGCCCGCTTGAAGCCTGCTTCAAGCGAGGTCTGTAACGCTTTGAACTCTAATAATGAGAGTCTGAGAACATCGGCGCGTTTGCAGGACACGGCGGTCTGCTTTTCGAGGTGACGCCGGTAGCTGGTCAGCAACGTGACTGCCGTCAGGAAGCTTGTGCCGTCCACTGCATTCAGTACATCGTGCTTGGCCGTGAGGCGCTCTAGGCGCGCTTCCCAGTCTTCCCGTAAATTGAACTCGCCGACGTCCGCCGCAAAGGTCGCTGTCATCAGCTCGAAGACTGTCAGCGTTACCCCACCAGTATTGACCTTTTCGAATACTTGGCAAACAGCCTCACGCGGGGTGTCTTGGGTCAACTCAATGGCTGGTACTTTGAACTGCTGGAAGCGAAGCCAAATCTCATTACGGAACTGCTGCATGAATTGCATGGCCTCAGCGCCGAATTGGAAGTGCGCGCTGAAACCGCTCTCCCAAGTCATGAAACCCTGAATGTCAAACAACAGCGATACCGGGAACATGCGTTTCTCGAACTGCGCTGCGCTCGTACTGATGTCCAGATCGACTTTGCGTCCGAAATCGGATGTGACTTGCAGGCTTTCGGGCACGGAAACGACGGCATCCTCACGATCGGCGTCAGGATCAAGGCATTTGACCATGTCAAGGAAATAGACCCGGCGTATTTCGGCGCCCTTCTCGGTACGTGTCTTGACAGGCTGGCCACTGCGTAAAGCCAGGTACATCGAGGTCAGCCTCTGCTGGCCATCCAGCACAAACGTTTTGGGCTTCGGTGCTGGCTGAAGCGCTACGCCCTCAAAGAGCCGTGGCTTGAAGGGTACCCCACCGGCTTCGAGGAACATCACAGCCCCAATGGGGTACGACAGTGATAGGCTGGCGATCAAAGACTTGATGTGGTTGTCATCCCAAACCCACCCGCGCTGGAAGTCCGGCAATTGAGTATTGCCCTTGGCAATGTCATCGAGCACGTCCTTCAATGCTGGCTCGGCAGTCCTGAAACTCATAAGGCTCCCTTTGTGTTTGGCAAGATCGTTTGGCCTCCGTCTGGAAGCACCACCAAAAAGGCAGCCACCTCGAAATCATTGCTGCCGGCGAATTCACCCTTCATGGCGTGGGTGCCACCGGGCGAAAACAAGCTGGCTACCGCCCGCTCCTCGTTCCTGCCCACCACAGACGCCACGGCTGCAGCTAATAGCTTCTGGGCATGGCGCATGTCCTCACCCTGCCGCGTGCCCCTATCGAAGCTCACGCAGGCGGCGTCGTCAGGCAGCTCGCGCCCGAGGGCAAGACGCTTGAGCCGGTCGAGAATCCGCTTGGCCTGAGGGTACGGCAGGAGCACGGTGCCGTCATCGCCGACATGAGCCAGATAGATCGGCGCCAGGGGGTAGTCGGAGTGCTGCCCACTGTTGCCCATTTTGGCGGCCACTGCTCCTTCGGCTCGCAGGCAGAAGATGACGCCTGGGGGAATGTCGGCATCGATACTGGTGGTGACGGCGTAGGTGCCGAGCGGCAAGCTGTCGAGGTGGCCGGGTTGTTCCTTGAGGTACTGCGCCAAATCGATGCGGAAGTCGGTCAGCGTCAGGTCGGTGATGGACACGCCATTGCTCAGGTCTTCCATGTCGATGACCGTGTCCTGCAGCTTGAGCAACTGCTTGCGCCGGTACTCCAGGTCGTTCATCTGGTTGCCCGACTGCTGCTCGATGAGGTTTTCCTCTCCCGTGGCCGAGACATCAAGCAACACCATGCGCCCGCTTACCCGCTGTTCCAGGCCGATGTATTCCTCCAGTTCCATATTGGGCCAGAAGTTCACCAACTGGATGTTCCGGTTAGGCGAGCCGATACGGTCGATACGACCGAAGCGCTGGATGATCCGCACCGGATTCCAGTGGATATCGTAGTTAATCAGCCAGTCGCAGTCCTGCAGGTTCTGACCTTCGGAGATGCAGTCTGTGGCGATGAGCAAGTCGATTTCCCCCTCTGCCGCCATGTCTGCTGGCCGCTCCTTGGCACGCGGCGCGAAGGCCGACAGCACGCTGCTCATGCTCTTGCGCAAGCCGGGTAAGGTGGTCTGGATGCCGGCACTGCCGGTAATCAATCCAGCATCCACACCAAGTACGGACTTGGCCCACGGCGCGAGGTTGGCGTACAGGTATTGCGCCGTGTCAGAGAACGCGGTGAAGACGATTATCTTGCGGTTGCCGACGTTTATGGGCGCGCGGCACTTCTGCTCGATCATATCGCGCAGTTTGGCCAGCTTGGCGTCGCGCGCCGCGTCTACCTGTTGGGCTGCGGCCAGCAGCGTGGCCAGGCGATTGCGGTCTTCGATGAGGTCTTGCTTCCACCGGATCAGGTCCACATCGCTGAGCAACACCTTAACCTTGCGCCCTACCAGCAGTGATTCGAATGCAGGGTCGTCGATGTCCACGTCGGCGATGTCGATTTCCTCGACGCCCTCTGCATGATTCTCGATGTGGGCCAGCACAGCTTCAACGTCTTTGAGTTGCCGCTGCACGGTCAGCGAGAACGAGGACACAGCGCTCTCCATGCGCTTGAGCACGTTGACTCGCAGCAGATGGATCAGGCTCTCTTCGCGGTCAGCCTGGCGGAAGAAGCTCTCGCCGCCCCGGATTTCGGTGCTGTATTTGGCGTCGTAGGCGGCCTGCTTGTGCGGTAGCACGTAGCGCAGCGGCGCGTAGCTGGCTAGGTTTAGGCGCCTGATTTCAAGGTTGATGTCCTTGATGGCGCGGAATTGGCCTGCCAGAT
This sequence comes from Paraburkholderia fungorum, assembly GCF_900099835.1. Taxonomy (NCBI): domain Bacteria; kingdom Pseudomonadati; phylum Pseudomonadota; class Betaproteobacteria; order Burkholderiales; family Burkholderiaceae; genus Paraburkholderia; species Paraburkholderia fungorum. The sequence goes on along the minus strand of NZ_FNKP01000001.1, from coordinate 524,957 downwards.
CCACGTCGGCCTTGATGTTTATAGGCGGCAGGCGGCCCGGGAATTTGCCGGTCTCGGCCGTGCCGTAATACTTCTCTACATGTCGGCGCGAACGCGCGATGGTTAGGTGATCCAGCAGCGTGAAATAATCAAAGCCCAACATCTCGACCAGGTGGCCGGGCGTGCGCTCGGCCTCGTCCATGTCCAGCCAGCGGTTGAACTGGGTTTGCGCTTTGCGCGTGGTCTGCTCGATGCTGTCGATGCCGTGCTCAACCAATGCGGTGTCGTCGCCCTCGGTGACAAAGGCGATTTGATTTTTCAGATCAGCCAGGCGGTTGTTAACTGGCGTGGCCGACAACATCAGCACGCGGGTCTTGACGCCTTCTTTGATAATCTTACGCATAAGCCGGTCGTACCGGGTCTCGGTGCCTTGGCGCGGCGACTTTTTGTTGCGGAAGTTGTGACTCTCGTCGATGACCACAAGGTCGTAGTTGCCCCAGTTCACATGGTGCAGGTCAATATCGCCGGAGTGGCCACCGTCGCGCGACAAGTCGGTATGGTTGAGTACGTCGTAGTTGAACCGATCGGCCGCGAGCACATTGCGTTTGTCGTTGGCCTTGTAGAGCGTCCAGTTGTCGCGCAGACGCTTGGGCGCCAGCACCAACACGCGGTCGTTTCGCAGCTCGTGATACTTGATGACGGCCAGCGCCTCGAAGGTTTTCCCCAAACCTACACTGTCGGCAATGATGCACCCCCCGAAGCGTGCCAGCTTGTCAATGGCGCCAATAACACCGTCGCGCTGAAACTTGAACAGTTTCTTCCAAACGACGGTGTTGCGAATACCGGTGGCCGATTTGACGATACGCTCCTCGTCCATCTCTTCGCCACGATTCCCGAATAGGTGATTCAAGATCAGGGCGTAAATCGTGAACGGCGCGTGGTGCTGCCCCATGCCCTGCAGAACTTCGATCAGGGCCGCCCTCATGTCAGGCTGCACCTGCAGCGTGGACCATTGCTGATCAAACCAGCGGGCGAGCTGTGCTGCCTCGTCGGCTGATTCAGACGCCTGGATCAGATTCAGGGGGTTGCCGGGTGTCAGGCCCAAGCCATCTGTACTGAACGCGAACGAACCCATCACTACCTGATCAGGCGTGCCGTCTGGTGCGCGCATGACAGCAGCGCCCTGCGGCACACGGCCATGCGCGCGGCGCAGTTCAACGCGGCCATTGAGCCACTTGGCGCACTGGTTGGCCAGCCAACGGGCATGCAGCCGATTCCGCGCAGCCCGGTCGCCCTCGCCGCCAAGGAAGTCAAGTCCGTCATCAGCAGGGGGAAGGATGAGCTGTACCCGTTCCAACTTGGCGAGAGCGTCGCGTAGTTCAGCGAAAGCGAACAACGAGAACAACGGTGTTACGCAACCAAATTGCTGCCCCGGCCCAAGATGTGGGCGCATCAGATCAATGACGCGATCTAAGCCACTGTTATTTATCAGTTTCACGACTATTAATCCCCGCTGATGTAGAGCACCTTCGGCCTGATGCGAGTTCAAATCCGCAGCAGCATCGAAAAAAAATTACAGAAGGGACGGGCGTCGCCAGCTCTGAGACTGCTGATACGATTTCTACTGCGTTCATGGGACACCTTCACCGGTGCAGCTCAGTCCCGCTTGCGTCTGCCTGCGTACCAACAGCCAGCGCTTGGCTACGGGGTGCTACCTTGTAAATGGTTGTCCGTGAGACCTTGTAGCGTTGCGCGATCTGGTTGACCGGGATAGTCGGGTCGGACATCAGCCGCTTGATCTCTTTTATTTGGCGCGGATCCAGCTTCGGCTTTCGACCTCCAGCCCGGCCTCGCGCGCGCGCTGCTGCAAGACCTGCCTGAGTGCGTTCGCGAATCAGGTTGCGCTCGAACTCCGCCAAGGCGGCGAAGACATGGAAGACCAGCTTGCCGGCCGCGCTGGAGGTCTCGATCTTTTCGGTGATGCTCACGAAGCCGATAGTCTTCTCTTCCAGCTCGGCGACGATTCGTACCAAATCGGGCAAGCTGCGACCAAGCCGGTCCAGTCGCCACACAACGAGGGTGTCACCCGCGCGCAATGCCTTCAGACAGTGGTCAAGCTCCTGGCGGCCACCAGCCTTCCCGCTCGCCATCTCTTCGTAGATGCACTGAACTCCTGCGAGGTTCAGCGCATCGCGCTGCAAGTCCAGGTTCTGGTCATCGGTCGAAACTCGGGCATAGCCAATCCGTTGATTCATTGACAATTTCCGGACGCTGAAAGATTGACGAGAATTTTAACAGTCTGACCACTTTTCCAACAGGCATTCGCATGAGGATTATCGGTGTTCGGGAAACCACCGTTTTCTTGACTATTGCTCAACACACTGGGATAAGAACACTCCAGCTCGTTACCCGTCTCAAGCAACCAAGCTTCCCTTGAAAATATTCATTGTTGCTAATACGATGGATCGCCCAAATTAATGAGGGCACGACTAATAAATGAGATGAGCATGGCAACACGGAAGAAAGCCCCGCCCGACGCTGGAAAGCAGCTGCGCACGGGTAGCGGCTGATGCGCCGCATATGCAGACCTTGATGCATCAGTCGCAACCCGGGTTTCAGGGCTTGCTCGATTTGTCCAAACCCGCCGACGCGCGCTCACTAGCTCGCTGCGCTTTGCGTATCTTGCGATCCAGCCGCCTCGCCTCCTTCTCCAGCGCGTCAATTTGCTGAAGGAACGGATGCATCTCATCCAGAAGCTGGGCCTCCCGCTCCTTAAGCTTCGGCACCACATACTTGTAATCCGATTCGTATCGTTGAAGGGCGAGCCGCGTATCGGACCACGCGCGATCGATCGGGCGTAGCTTAGCGCGCAGCTCGCGCAATTCCAGCCAAATGGCTTTCTGTTGTCGCTGATCAGCCTTGATAAGGGCCATTCGCCGCAGTTCTTCGGCCAATTCGGGACTTATGGTCATGGGCCGTACTTTCATGGAGAAAAGATCGTCGAACTCCGCATCTTCGGCGTCGCGAACGCAGTAGCCTCCTATCTGAGCTATCGCTCATCACCCGACAGAAGGCACGCTATTTATCACCGCACCCAAAATGCTGACACTCGCTACTGTATTCGTCTGCATCTCGGATCGAGGCACACCAGATCTTCGTGACCGAGGTGCGTCACCAACCGGGTCGGAGAGCCAAGTATTCGCTATAGGCGAATCCGCTCGACTTCATCCAGGCTGATGTCGGCGCGGCGCCGGTCATACAGCTGCGTGGTGCGCATTGATGCGTGGTTGGCCATCGCCGCGGCGTTCTCGAGCGTGCCGCCGTTTTCCAGATAGGCGGTGATACCGGTCGCGCGGAACGTGATTGCCGATCGCTGTAGCAATGCCGGCCGCGAGCGCGCGCCGTCGCACCATCGCATACGCGTTCGCCTGCGGCAGCGCTCGCGCGCTCAGCTGCGCGGTGCCGCGTGCGATCGTGCGGAACAGCAGACTTTTCGGTTCATCACGCAGGCCCGTCTGTTCTAGATATTCGTGCAGGTAAGTTTCCAGTGTGTGGTGACAGGGCATCTCGTGTTCCTTGCCACCCTTCTCGCGCAGCCGCACCCACAGGCGGCGCTGCTGCACATAGACATCGTCGACGCGCATCGCCAGCGCGGCGCCGACGCGCGCGAACGAAAACACCATCAGCGCAATCAGCGCCCGGTCGCGCAGGCCAATCGGCGTGGTCACATCGATGCTGTCGAGCAGGTGGCGCGCTTCGGTCGCATCCAGCGCCGGCGTCTTGCCCTTCTTTGTGGTGTGGCTGGGGCCGCGTACTGACGCGGCCGGATTGTGCGGAACGACCTGCCCCGTGACGAGCCAGTCGAACAGGTGGCGGATCGCCGCGAGCTGCTGCTTGACGGTGGGTGCCGAGGACGTCTGCGTCTGCATTTCGATCCACGTGGCGACGTGCAGCGGCTGCACCGCATCAATCGACATCACGCCGGCGTCGGCGCACCACGTCAGGAAGTTACTGGCTGCCCGTGCATAAGCGCGGCGCGTGTGCGAGTTGCGGATCGCCGCTGTAAAGAATTCCAAGAAGCGGATGCGAGCCCGCTCGCCCGCCGCAATGACCAGTGCGGGCGGGGTCATGCCACCCGGGATGATGAGCTGGTTCATGACTGGGGCGTGATCCGCAGCCAGGCGCCAAGCGTATCTTTGACGCACTGCTGGCAGAGATCGACGCTAACCTCATTACCATCGCCAAAAATGGACCCGAAGCCGCCGCGGAACGACAGCGACACGCGCTCATGCCAGCCGGAATCGTAATCGTCCGGCATCATGCGTTTCTGGCACCGGTCGCAGGTGCAGGCGGCGACTTCCTGGATAACCCTGTCCTGATATTCAAGCATCGTGCTTCCCTTGATGGTGCGTGGTGACGCTGTCTGGCTCCGGGCAGTGACTCATGGCAGCCGCCCAAAAAGCCACTCGAGCACGTCATCCAGTGACGCGAGCGGCGTGAAGGCGCTCCGCGGCACGGTCCGCTGGCCGGGTCGCTCCCGCTTCATGCCTTCTGCATTGGCTTTTGTGTGGGTCGCGGTCTTCAGTGTCCGGAGGTCGGGCAGCGGCTCGCCGGGTGCATTGCCGAACCACAGGAAGGAGTGGAACTCCAGCGCATCGGTGACCACGATCCAGAGGATGCAGCCGCTGGGTTTGTCCATCAGCTTCAGGCTCGCCGTGACGCTCGCCCGTTTGCCCCCGGCCACCATCACGTTGAACTGGATGTGGCGGACAGTCTGGCGATAACTCATCACCAGGTCATAGCCGCCCGCGTCGAACTCGGAGCGCATTACCTCGACGTCGGTGACGCCGCGCTGCCACAGCCGGCGCAGCGCGTCGCCCACAAATGCGTGTTCGACGATCCTTTCGCGCAGCACGGAGTGCAGGTAATGACGTTCCGCGTCGCCGGTCAACGGATCCTGAAGATCATTCACTGTGCGTGCCCCCCTTTCCAAGGGTGCGATTTTTCGCGATCTCGTCCCACTGGACCGGCGTGACGTTCGCGGTGGCCAGCCGCCTGGCCAGGTCGAGCGGCAGGCGCACCACGAGGCAGGTCTGTGCCTGCGCGGTGACTTCCAGCTCGACCGGCACCCCCTTTAGTTCGAGATAGACCGCGCCCGACTCGAAGAGCTCTTCATACAGCCGCCATGACGTGGTGCCGTCCGCCGATTCACAGGTGTCCAGTGTGGCTGTCGTGCCCATATGACCTCGCGTGGTTGTTTCATGAGTCAACGACCCTCAATCCCATCACTGGGGTAGAAGGTATGGAAGGAATTAGAGCTGTGTGAGCCGTCATGGGCGCGCTGGTTCTATGATGAGGTCGTGCAGCTGAATGAGATCGGCGTTCAATTGGTCAATTGAGATCAATATATGTTGGGCTTGGTATTGCAGAGCCTCCGTTGAAGACAAATCGCCCCGGAAATCGTCGACCATCAACATCAGCGCGTCGCGTAACGTCAGCTTGCCGCGATAACCTCGCAGGACATCCGTCAGCTTGTTGGCCGCCGCAAGCCCATAGGCTTCGCGCAGCCTGTCGCGATACCTTTCCAACCGCGCGACGCTCTCCTCAACGGTGCCAGCAGATTCGCCCAGCCGCCTCGCGATCAGCTCATAGTCGTCTGCCGTGCCCTGTCCCGCGGCAATGCGTTCTAGCGGACGCCGGGTCAGATCCGGACCAAATGTCAATGCATCAACGCTTTTTGCCGCCCGTCGACGATGCCCTTTGTCCAACGCATCGATGCCCCAACCCGCGAACTCTCGTAAATCTTTTGCCAGTCCCAAGATCTCTCGTACCGCCTTGACGAGATCAGTCACTGTTCCAGGCAACACAACGTCACGCGTGCTTCCCTTGGTTTCATTCGATTCCGTTGCCATGGTCTCTCTCTATATATATTTGATAAAAAACACTATCACACACAACAACACGACTTCATAAGTCACATCAAATGTGAATTACATTGAGTTCTTTTTTGATTTAAATTTGAATCTTTTTCAATTCATAGATATGATGGTGTCACTTCAGCCATACGAGAACAAGAAACCATGAGCGAGTTGACCGACATCATCCGGCGCGCACAGAGCGCTAAGAAAGAACTGATCGCCAGCACCATCCGGCTCGCCCCGGAGGAACAGTCATTCATCGAGGAGTTCGCCGAACAGTGCTCGCTGACGAGGCAGGAAGCCATGCGTCAACTGATGCGGGCAGGCATCCAGCAGGCCATTGAAGCGATTGAGCAGCTCAACGAAAGCGAACGGCTTAACCGCGACGCCGATGCTTCCGAAACGAATGGCGCGCCACGTTTTCATATCCTCAACACCAACAAGCGGCATAGCATTGAAAGTCACCAGCGCATGCTGAAAGAAGGGATCGCGGCGGCGTTCTACGGAGACTGGAAACTCAACATCGACCGTATCCAGAAAAACGATGTGGTGTTTCTCTACGAGAACGGCAAAGGCATTGTGGCGTACGGCAAGGGCACAGGCGAGACACTGAAGGCCGAATACGAGGGCAACGCCGATGAATGCCACTATCAGGTTCTATCGGACTTCAAGGTGCTGGAGGAGCCCCTGTCTGCCGCGGAGGTCCGGACGATCCTCGACCGCAATGTCGTCTTTCTGAGGACAATGTCGGGCGCACCGGATGGCCAGAAAATCTTCGACCGGATCCAGGCGGAGTAGGCTCGCGTTACGCCAGCGTCTCTTCTAGCTCTGGTGGCTCCTGAGTGGTGCCGCAGCGCACTTCCCATACCACTCGGTTTTCGCCATCTTTCCATGAACGCTCATGGAAAGATGGCGGGCAGGCTCTTCGTACGCTGGACATCCAAAGTTGATACAAAAAAATTTATCTCGCTAAAGGACTTTGTTGAGATGGATCCGAATGAGTACCAGATGATGTTCGACATCATGCAACAGATCCGGGAGTCAACGGCAATCGTGCATGAGGCGATGGCTCAGGCACACGGAAGGGCACAAAGTGTTGCAATGCTTCCAGCTCCTTCCTTCGTTCCTCTTCTGATGGAGCACCAAGCTAGGCATTTCGATGTTCTGCAGAAGAACCTAATCGTCTTGCGGAAACTTGCCATTAAGTTTGACATCTCCAACGGCATTTCTGGCAGGGATGTCGCTAGAACGTACAACGTGACCCAAGGTCGGATTAGTCAGGTCATGAGTTCGCCCGTCAATTGGCAACCGGTAGACTTTTGATTTTTTAGCTAACTAAAATTTAAAGAATCAATATGCTAAACTTTCTTGCATGGCTGCCAGGCGGATGATGTGGCTCACTGCGACTTCTCTGCAACGGCGCTATTGATGTGTCAAATGGTGTTCGTGCCGTTTGGCGATACGCTGGCTGCCACAGGACAGGGCGCCCATTGCCCTACAACACATTTTCAAACTTCGGAGCAACGCAAATGGCGACAAACCCGGAACTTGAGGCGCTTGAGAAAGTCGTTGCATTTGGATTGGCGACAGCAGCGCAGGCGATCCGTAGGGAGGCAGAAGTGACTCGCGCGGTGGCGAAGGCCACTTACAACGGACACACTGCAAATGGAAAGGCCCGCTTTGCAGATGACCTTGCCAACTCGCTCGGGTCTAACAAAGGCGCGGCAGACTATCTAGGGCTGAGTGAGGCGCGGATCAGCCAGTTGCGTAAGAACGCACGAAAGAACGGCAAGTAGTGCCGCCTGGACCGGCAGTCCATACCGACGCACGGTGTGGACGTTGGCGAGTTGCCGATACGTTGAGTCTTCTAGACGCTGGAAACTGCTTGGTGAAGCCAGCGGGAGTAATGTACCAGTATCGTCCGAGGGGGCTAACTTTCTGAGGAGCGCCCCCTCCTACTTCGGTGATCAAGCTCGAGCGCCTTCAAGAGTTAACTAACTCGGCATTTCGGCAAATCACGCTTTGACATAACGTCTGATGTACACGGCCACGCAGTACGCTATTCGATTGCGATGGCCGCCTAGTTAATGGGCCTAGCTACCGCGGACTTTTTCCCGCGAAGTGGTCGACAATGATTGCTCTAGAACGAATCGCGGCCCTCGAGGGCCGCGATTCGCACTCTACAATGCGCACGCACATCTCGCAGCCCTATTTTCACGCGTCAACTAGCTCTCACGTCGGTGTCAAAACAACAACGCAACGAGAGCCATTTCAGACGGCGAGTTTACGAACGCCCGAGCCACAAATCACCAGCCCATCCAATTTCCTTCCAGTTCGTTCACTCACTGCTATGTTTTCTCGATCGGTTTTCCGCCAAACTTCGTGATCAGGCCATCGTCCAGATACCGACGCAGACGCATGATTCGCCGTACGTACGCGAGCAGCGTCTTCACTAACGGCAATGCAAAGTCGTCCGACACCATCTTCTTGATGTCCGCACCGTGACCCGTGCGCTCTAATAGCTCGACCGCGAACTGACGAAGTGACGCCGTCAGCTCCTCGTACAAGGCGTAACCTTTGTTGAATTCACTGGAACTCAACGTCGCAAGTCCGTTGTCGACGAGGAAACTATGGCACTCTCGAAAAACGGTTCTCAAACCCTCGAAGTCGTCATCGCCCGAAACAGCTTTCATCACTCTTTCAACGTCTTTAGCAACGGCAACATCCACCTTCAGGCCAATATGACCCGGAGACGCGTAGCTAATCGAGTCCACCCGGACGCGTCCTGTCGCCGGGATTGACTCTTGCATCGAATTGATCACATTAACAACGCTGTACCCCCCCTAAAAGGAAGACTATTTATTCCAGATTGAACTTTAGCGACATGCGGAGCATCTATATTTCGAATCGAATGATTAAACGCATAAACTTGCTTGTAAACATGCGTCACATCCGACCAGTCTTCAAGATACCATTCGCCATCGATATTAATATAATAATCCCCCTGCTTTTCCTTCGCCAACTCGACAGCGTCATCAGTAGCGTAAGCGGGATCGAAATATGAATCCTCTGCCGGACGATAATCGTCAAAAAGCTTCTCAAACTTCACAAACCGGAGATTTTTTCTACCTTTTCCATTACTCTCAAATGCAATTATTCGGGTAGAATTTTCGATAATCTCCAGCAACGAAAGATCAGCCGAGAAATAAGAAGCAAGATTCGCGGCGGAGACATCAAAAAGCAGATATCTATCATTGCTCTTCTCCCTTTCCACCCACAAACAGAAAAGAAGTTTTCGCCCTAACTTATAAAAAGACAGCAGAGGTATTTCATATTCGAGAATATCGCAAACCCACTCTATATTTTTGTATGTAAGGACGCCGCCCGTTTTTCCCTCGAGCTTCCTCATGGCAGTGTTCCAATAATCGTAAATCGCTGTTGCCAAGGAATGTTTCCAACATCCTCGTGCAGCTCCACGTGTCCCTTTTTATCAACTGGCGTAAGCAAACCATCGCCAGCCTCCAAATGCCCCTTGGCGACCGCATCGCCCACGATTTGATGGAAATTTGGCACATTCTTTTTGATATATTTCCATGCGGACCGAGACTCTAGCTCCGATTTATAAAAAGATAGCGAGAAATAGGCACATTTCTTCTCGCAACTCTTTTTATTCAAAATGGTCGGACTTGAGACCCCTTGCGGAACGAAACTTTGGTTCGTGAGCGGATTAAATGTCCAACGAAAGACGGTCACATCTTCCTTAATGGGAAGAGCATTAGTCGGAGGACAAGTACACTCGTTATTTACCGCAGCCTGTACCTGTATCGCATAATTATGTGCAAACGTCTTTCCGCTCACCAAGCGCCCCATTTAGATAATATTTTTCCGCAACTTATCACTGTTCGCCCTGACATACAAGAGCACCGTGTCGAAACACGTCGAACAATACCTCCAAGTCGACGGCCTGAAAACCGATTGGCGACCTCAAGGTATCCCCCGCCGCTCTCCCTGTGCTGGCGAAAGATGGGCGGACCGCTCTGTGACCGAAACCAACGAATTCCCCAACAGATCCTTTTCACTACATACAGCGAAACTCCGTCCATCACAAGCCATGATGCGAAGGTGCTACGCAAATCGTGAATGCGGAAATTCGCTCATGCTCCGTACGCACGCTGCGCAAAATCTCTTTTGCAACGCTGCTCCCGGTACAAATTAGGTTGCTATCGCCGATCAGATGACGCACGCCAGCGGTACCGGTTTGACCTTCGATGCCGCCCAGGGAAACCGGTGTGCTGCCTGTTAAGGTCTGCCCTCGGTCTGCTCACGCTGCCGTCTTTTGTGCTCGCCAGCGCTTCTCCAAGCAGCTCATCTGCTTCGAGCACGCGATAGGACAGCGAGCTTCATCATGGAGCTCGCTGCCGTCTGGTCGGATTAGTTTTCGAGCCGGAATGCGCTTTCCGCATCTTTCGATCCAACTTCCTCACCTGTTTCTCTAGCTGCTCGATCTTAGCGAGATAGGGCCATAATTTATCCATGATTTGATTCTCCCGTTCCCGTAGTTGCTTGACCGCGAACGCGTATTCTCGCTCGTAGCGCTGTCTGGTGAGACGTGTATCTGACCATGCACGATTAAGGGGCCCGCTTTCTTTTCGGAGCCTGCGCAACTCGCGTATAGCGTTCTTCAGTTGTGCCTCGTCGGCCAATTCGGCGGCCAGTTCGGAATTCATCATGAACCTTTTGCGCACGGCTCGCGAAGGAGAATCGCCCCGCTCCCAGAACTTGGTGTCGCAGTGTTGCTCGCTCCCATCCGAAGTCTGCCGTTCATCACGGAACGCTCAGGCTCTGCCCGAGACCGAGACGCAGTTGTGACATCTCGCGAAAGCCATCATGGACCAATTGATCGCATCACAGGACACCGTCATAGCTACAGATGATCCCGCCCCGCCTCGGCCAGGCTGAAGCCGTTGTGATGCCGGTAGCAAGGAACGTGTGGTTTCCGATCTTCGTCGCGATGTTAGCCGCGGCTACGCGACGCCAGACCGTGGCGTAGGCGCTCGCCTGCGGCAGGGGAGTAACGCTCAGTCGTTCCGTTACCAAGTGCGATCATCCAGAACAGCTTCCCCTGTGGATCGGCGCACATCGGCATCGCTTGCGCCTTGCCACCATTCTCGCGGTGGCTCATCCATAGGCACCGGTGCTGCATATGAACGTCGATATAATTCGCGTCAGCCTTTTGCCCTTGACGGCACGCTACACTGACCGCTGCCCCCGAAACACTGACGGAGGATCGTCATGCGCACCGTTACTTTGAGCGTTGATACTCGAGACGTTTTTTCGGCGCGGGTCGTCGCCGCCATGAAAGGCGAGTCTCAAGGCGCACGCGTTACTTTCGCGTCAATAGATTTGCTGCTTGAGACACTCACACCCGGACGCTGGGCGATCATGAAGTTGATGACCGCGGCCGGGCCGCAATCCCTTCATGAGCTTGCGCGCCGCGCAGACCGCAACGTGCGGGCGATCCGTCAGGATGTTCAGGCTCTGCTAAACGTCGGGATACTCGAGCGGCAAGCCGACGGCACCGTCGTATTTCCGTACGACAACATGCACGTGGATTTCATGCTGATATAGGGGGGCATGCGCCCCATTTGCTGTGAGATTGGCTCCCTAGCAAACCTCAGATGGAGGACGACAAACGGCTCTGGTGTTCAGCACCCGGTTCGCGCGTCTGTCACAAAGGCGCTACTTCTTCAGCACCTTTCTTCGTATGACGACCCGCTTTGGCGGGACACGAACGCTAGCATGCTTCGACCGCAGCCGTTTCTTTATGAAGACCCGAGGACCGATCACTGCAGCGCCTTTCGTTCTTCACGGATACGCTCAGCTAGTCGTCGACGGGTTTGCCGCTTGCGATTGCTTACGCGGCCGGCATCTACCGCTTGCCCCAACCTTGCCACCAACTCCTCAAAAAGCTGCTTCTTGATTGCTTCCTCTTCGGTGCTGAACACCTTGCGCGGTTGAGAAGATTTAGCGGCTAAATTTCGTCGCGGCTCACTCGCGTTTAGCGGCTAAATTCCTGATCTCCACTCCCTCACGAGTTTCGGCATGGCATCGATCTTGTAGCCCGTACCGACACTGCGCAGATACCGAGACACGCTCAGGCCAGCATCGCGAGCGGTCGCCTCAATCCACGACTTCTGCTCCAGCAGAGGCCCGCTGCAAATCGGTTGGTGGTTTCTAGTCAGCACGTCCTCCATCGTGAACGCCAATTTCGACTGTTATCGGCGGTAGCCGACTGGCCTAGCAGAGCAAGACCCGTAGTTGAGCGCGAAGCGCGAACGAGGGAATGTGATGGGGGGCCTGCGCGCTTGCGCGTAGGCCTGCATCACCTATCTTGCCCGGCATTTCATCGCGAAGTTATCGGAAGTGCCTGAAACTGCCCAAGAAATTTTCAGAACACCGCCGAAACGAGGTAATACATCAGCAGGAAACTGTTAGTATTTTGTAGATACGAAATCGATAAATCTGCAGACTATCTCCAGAAGACACCCGAAATTCTGCTTTTGGCGTTTGTGCTAATTTCAAAGCATCGCTTACGAAATTTTGATTGGAGCGCGGCTACTATTCTCCTCATTTTTTCCGAACCTGCCTTCCCAATACTTGCTCGTCAGACGTGAGCGCCTTGCCCAGTTGAAATAATTTAGCGGCTAAACCTTTTTCATGCCTTGCGGGCAAGGTCGAGCATTGCACTCTGCGTTGTATTAATCCGTTCGAGGACCCCGTGAATGACACGGCGCATGCGATCGGGGTCTTCGCTTCCAAGCTTCTCGCTGTTGGTCAACCACAGCTTCAGCAAACCGCCCAGACGCCCCTGATCTCCATTTATTTTCGCGAGATCTCTAACGAGATTGGCGTCGATCACTCCTTTGATCTTGTAGCCCATACCAACATTACGCAGATATCGAGAGACGCTCAAGCCAGCAACGCGAGCGTTCGCCTCAATCTGTGCCTTTTCCTCCGGCAGGCACCAGACGCGAATAGGTTGGAAATTTCTCCGCGGAAGGTCGTTCATTTTTGGCGTCCAAATTGATTTTTGTCTGAGGTCGTCGACCAGCTTCACAGACTAAGATCGACGTCGAGTGCAAAGCGCGAATATGGCGATAGTGGTGTAGGCCTACGCGCAACCGCGTAGGCCTACACCACCTGTCTTGCCCGGCTTCATATCAATAAATATTCCATGGGCGATCGAGATGCAGCCACAACATGCGCGTAATACAAAGGACGTAGTGAAAATTGAACAGTGGCTGTACGGCTACGTACTGCTGCGACAGGTATTGCACGCATTTGTCTTGATTTTTTTTCGACATTACATCGTTGGCGCGTCGCGTGTTATCAGCGTGGGTTCATCGCATCCTCTGCGACAAGTCCTTGGGCGATCGAGGCGATACGTCCGCATTGACCTCGACACTTTCCTCGCGAGCCAGCTCCTTGACGTAGCGGCGGAACGCTTGATAACTGAATTGAACCGCTCCATCAGAATGCAACGTTTTGTATATCGCTAGCATTGACCATCCATCATCCAATGCCGATCGGATTTGCGCCCGTAAAGCGAGAAAATGCGCACGGTTTGCGTGTTGGCGAGGGGAATTCGAATTAGCTAGCATCTTCGCGGCGATTCGCTCCGACAATGTCTGGGATGTCACTCAGTCTCCCCGCTAATTCTACGACCCGACAAGAGTTCGGCAACGAGTTCAGTCGAAAAGTACATTCGCCGCCCGATATAGCGTTTGCTGGCGTTCAAAGACACGGCCCATGCTTCGTTCGAGCTGAGTAGAGCCATGCGGAGTCCTTCAGGTTTCCTGCTTAACGTCTGTGCCAGTTGTTCCAACGTCATCACTGCCCCATACCGTGCTTGCAGGAGTTCAAGTGTTGTTTCCATGCTTTGCCTAAAATGGATAATCACGTCCTATTCGGATGATTATTGGCAAGATAGAGTTAAACTTCCCGGTAGGAACTTTCCTTTTTTTTTACACCACCGAGACGCTCAAATGTCGACCGTTGATCAACCTACTAAGACAGAGGAATTACGTAGACGCCGTTTGATGGCGGTCACTTTCATGTGGGAAGCGATACGGCGTTCCGGCTCGGCAAACCCGAACCAGTTCGGTCGGTGGTTCGACGCGCAAACGGCGACTTGGACGCACATCCCCAAATCAGGCAGCGACGCCAATGCAAAGAGCGGACAGTTGAAGGCGACGGAGGATCAGAAGAAGTGGTACCCATTCGCGAAAGGAGAATCCCCTCTGTCGAAGGCCACGCTTAGTTACCTAGCGAGATTGCTTCCCGACATTTACAGCAATCACTGGAGCGGTCCGGAGCGGCTTTGGGAGGCATTATGGGGACCACCAGAGGACTTATGGTCGATCTGTGGCGCGAGCGTGTATCAATCGCCTCTTCCGAAGCCGGACGCAGATCCAGAATTATTCGCTGGTTCCGGCTTACCTTTCGAGGAATCCCTGCATAACTTCGAGGCTTCGTTGCTAGCCCGCCATTTGATGTATGGGCCTGAGTTAGAACTGCGTGATCTCACCGAATCCATTGCGATGTATCGGTTGCACCAAAGTGTCAATAGACTAGCCAAAACCGGCGGCGCCGGGGCTTATCGATGCGTCCGCATATGCCTAGACGCTCCCGAAGTTCGCTGGCATCTACGCTCGCTCAGCGCGTTCGCAAATTTCAGCCTGTACGATGAACTCAACAGCGAGCTGGTCGCAACGGAGCTCGATCGGTTGAAACGTGAGCCATCGTATCGCACTGCAATCGACACGAGTGACGTTCAAGCGTATGTGTTGAATCCGAGGGAGTTTTGCTCCGAGGAGCAGAAAGTGGAACTCGCTCTTATCACGCCATAGCGGCTCCGGAAAGGTTGGCGTGAGGCGTCGTATCGGGCAGACCAGTCAATCCCCGCGACGCAATGCCGGGCGGGTAAAACCGCCTTCGACACAGCTTTCACAATAGGTCATCTTGAGCTCCCCCGCCGACTCGGTGAAATGCTCAACGGCCAGCCGTCAACTTCTATAGCCCATCTGTCACCCGCTCCATAGGTCATCTGTCACGTGTCCACTTTGCATTGGTCACTTGTTCGACTCGACGCTGTGTCGCAAACAACTATGAGCCGACTGTGCCGAGTCGAACAATCCACAATCGAGTCCGCGTCGACTCGTTAAAGAATCTAAAAGTTAAAGAATCGCGCGCGCGCGTTAGACCAACGCGACCGGGCGCAAATGCCACATCCAGCGGGAAGACGTCTCCTGGATCAGTGTGTGAACCCACGATCCGGCGGTGGGAGAAAACACGCATCTATCCACAGCCTTTGGTGGGCAATAACACGCGTCCCTTGCAAGCCAGTTTCTCACTCGGTGGGCGATAACACGATAGATCCTAGGTCGGTGACTTTGCCTAAGACAGCTCGTGCAAGCTTACGGTTGTCCCTCGTGTAAATGGTGACCGTATCCCGCATATTGAGAAACAATCGATATTCGGGTAGCGAGTCAGCCAACACGATCTCTCGCAGCATCCGGCGAAATTCCTTCAGGGTCGCCTTGCTCCCAGCCTTTCGTCGCAGAAGGTCGAGTCCGATTTGTGCGGTAGGCTGATGACCGCAGTGCTTGCGAGCTAGTTCGTATAGTCGTCGCTCCAGAGGCTTTCTGAGGGAAAAATATGCCTTATGCAACGTGAGCACCTCAAATGAGCGAATGGCGTTGACCAGCCAATCCGACAGTACCACTTCAAGAGCTGACATCGTCTCGGGTCGGTCGCACCTCGATACAGTCGTCCATCGCTCTATGAGATTAAAGGTGTCTTCGATTCGTACACCACCTGTTGCGATGTTCGTTTTTATCGATGTTCCATGCAGTCGATCCAGCGACGTTGCAAGGGCCTTATATTCGGCACCGCTGGTCCCTCTGCCCGTCGTCTTGAGGAAATCGTATGCAGTAAAGCGAATCTTACGATTGTCGACGCCCGCCTGCTGACGGTCGGCACCAGCAACGAGCTGGGAAGTCAGGTAGATGAGCACGTCCTTGTCATGTTGCGTTGCGCGGCCAAGTACGCTTGGAGTTACCGTAACGCGGCGAGTGCCGTCTTGGCTCTCCCAATGACCAATGGACAAGTCGCGTCGCGTGGAGAGTGAAAAGATCGGCACCTCCATGCTCGCAATATCGGCCTTCAGTGCGCACCCAAGACGGTCGGCGATAAAAAAGTCTCGCTGTGCGCGTAGGTCCGTCGGCTCCTTCTCCGGCGCAGCATAGTCACGAGGCTGCAACTTCAAGCCCTCGTTCGCGACCGCATGTCAGAGTGCTCTCGCTCGGAAAGCCGCTTTTGTTTTGCAAGCTGTTCCGCTTTGGTGGGCCGCCCCCGGCGAGGCTCCTGACCTGACATCGATTCCTCTCGCGAAGCCGTGTTGCCCGTTACATGACTAGCGAGCCAACTCTCGACATCCTCGATCCGCCACAGCAGGCGTTTGGTGCCAGGGATTCGGCAAATGGGGGGAAGTGCGGTCGGATTGCGCGTGGCGTCGCTGCGAATACTTGCGACAGACTTACGCAGAAAGTGGGAAAGCTGGTCGACTGTGATCAGAGCTTGCATGAATAGTGGCCGGTTTGGGCCATGTTCAATTCATGCACATGGCCGCAGTGGTTTGCTGATGCATGCAAGATTCGTCGGTCGAGACATTTAGCTCACGGTCTTTTCCGAACAAATTTTTTACACCTTCGCCGGCACCACGCGTACCCGAGCCTCTGCCACAAATTCCCCACACCTCAAGTGCAGAATTCTGCTTCAAAAAGCAAAACAACGCACTACATCGCAAGACGTAGTGCGTTGTTTCTAAAGAAAAACTTGGTGGAGAGGAGGAGGATCGAACTCCCGACCTTCGCATTGCGAACGCGACGCTCTCCCAGCTGAGCTACCCCCCCGACGTGCAAATAATTCTAGCACAGCGATTTTCCATTTTCCCCCGCCCAAAAACCCGGCAAAACCCTTAAAAACCCGCTACTTCCCAGGCGCCCCCGCAAGCACCCAATCCACCACTGTACGAATGTCCGCATCACTCATCGACTGATGCGCCGGCATCGGAATCATGCCCCACACGCCGGAGCCGCCGTCCTTCACCTTACGCGCCAGTTTCGTCGGCGCCTGTGCATCGCCCTTGTACTTCGCGGCGATCTGCTGGAACGATGGCCCCACCAGCTTGCGATCCACCGCGTGACATCCCATGCACGCATTTGCGTTGGCGATGCTCTGCCCGCGCGGCGCATCGGCGGCATAAGCCGAGGTTGCAACAACAAGCATCACCGCAGCGCTCACGATAAAGCCGACACGCTTCATGGCGACGTCGCCTTCGGATTCCCCGGATGCACCGAGTTCGAATTGCTAACCGGCGCGGGCGCCTGCTGATCCAGAGGCCGCGCGCTCACCGATGAATCCGGTATCGCGCCAACCGTCGGCTCGCTCGTATCCGGCTGCGAAGCGGCCACCGGCGCCGTGGCCGCCGCCGTTGCCGCCGCTGCGGCTTCCTGCGGCTGAATGTACTGGAACACCTTCACGACCTGCGTCACACCCGGCACCCGGCTCGCGACATCCGCACCGCGATTGCCTTCATCCATCGTGACGAGGCCCATCAGGTACACCGAACCGCGCTCGGCCACCACCTTGAAGTTGTTCGCCGAGATGTTCTTCTCGGCGATCAGCGCGGTCTTCACGCGCGTTTCGAGGTACGTGTCGTTGGTGCGCGACGAGAACGAACTGGCCGGCATGATCGCCAGTTCGTTGACGATGGTATTCACGTTATTCAAGCCACGCACGATGCTCTCCGCGCGTTGCTTCGAGCCCTCGCCCGCCACCTCGCCGGTCAGCAGCACGCGGCGATTGAACACCGCAACGTTCACATGCGCGGAATCCGGCAGATTCTGGCTGATCTGCGAGAGCGCCTTCACCTGCAACTCGCGATCCTCGGTCTGCGCGCCGAGCGTGCGCCGGTCGGTCGCCACCAGCGCGCTGCCGCCCGCCGCGCCCGCGACGGCGAGAAAGCATCCCTGCAACGTTGCGGACAGCCCCGCCGCGAACCCAACCACCAGCACGGTTCTCACCAGTGTCTTCTTGACGCGGAATACGCTCATCAACTAGCTCTCCTTCGGAATCAATCTCAGTCTTCGCCCAGCAACATGGCATCGATGCCGTCGCATAGACAGTGGATGGTCAACAGGTGCACTTCCTGGATGCGCGCGGTGCGATCCGACGGCACGCATACGTGGATGTCGGTATCGCTCAATACGTCCTGCATACGTCCGCCGCCCTTGCCGGTCAGCGCGACCACGATCATTTCGCGCTCGTGCGCGGCTTCGATCGCGGCAAGCACGTTCGCGGAATTGCCGGACGTGGTGATCGCCAGCAACACGTCGCCGGGCTGGCCGAGTGCCCACACCTGCTTCGAATAAATCTGCTCGAACGAATAGTCGTTGGCGATGGCGGTGAGCACGGACGTGTCGGTGCTCAGTGCAATAGCCGGCAAGCCTGGCCGCTCGCGTTCGAACCGGCCGATCAGTTCGGCGGCGAAATGTTGTGCGTCGGCGGCCGAGCCGCCGTTGCCGCACGCGAGAATGCGGTTGCCGTTGGCGAGCGCGCCAAACATCGTGTCGATCGCTGCGGCGATCGGCATCGACAGGGATTCCAGGGCTTCGAGTTTGACTGCCGCGCTGTCGCGGAAGTGTTGTTGAATACGTTCGACTGACATCGAGTCTCTATCTTCTACCGCGAATGGACCGCACTGCGCGGTCCTGTTGTGAAGTCATATTGCGAAGTTGCGTCACGCCGATAAAACCGGCCAGCGACATACAACGCTGCGCAATACGTCAGCGCGAATGCATCGTGAAATACGCTGCTCTGCACACCGGTTTTTTGCGCCGTTTTTGCACCGGCCCAGCATTGCCGCATGGTTATCGGCGCTGCCCCAAGGCCCGCACGCGAGCGCAAGTTTATCGCACTCACGGACGATACCCGCGCACCGCGTCAGACTTCATCGGCGCGAAACGCATCGCGCAACCACACTAGCCGGCCGGCTTCGAACGCAATCACGTCGAATCGGCACGCGGGTTGATCGCGTGAGAAGCGGCTATGCGTGGCGAGATAGTGCTGCGCCGCGCGCACGATGCGCTGCTTCTTGACCCAACCGATGCTCGCCGCCGCGCCGCCATATTGACGCTGCCTACGCGCGCGGACTTCGACGAAGACCAGCGAGCCGTCGCGATCCCGCATCACAAGGTCGATCTCGCCGCCCCGGCACGACACATTGCGCGCGATGAAATGCAGACGCTGGCGCTGCAGAAATTCTTGGGCACGTGTTTCAAAAGCCGAGCCGACGAGTTTGGACCCGGGGGGCGTGGAAAAGTTGTCGGGAGCGGGCGCTTTGGCGATTGGACGGGTAGCGGTCGACTTTGAGGCGGTTGATTTTGTTGTTGTCGTTCGTTGTGGCGCGGCTCCCTGCGCGCCAGGTTTCTGGGCGAGAAGCTTCCGCTCGATGGATTTCTTTGCGATCGTTTCCAGCACAGTGGTTGCCTGCGTGCTTATTTCCTTTGCGGTCGTTTGTTGCTCGCTTGCCGCCTTTGCGGTCGTTGCCAGCGCGGTCGCTTTCTTCGCCACCGTTTTCATCGCGGACATTTCCTGCCCTGCCGTCTCCCGCACAACTGCCTCCTGCCCGGTCGCTTTCTTCGCCGCCATTTTTATTGCGGGCATTTCCTGTCCTGTCGTTTCCCCCGCAGGCGTTTCCAGCCCGGCGGCTCCCCGTCCAGCCCTTTTCCGCTCAGCCCCTTCCATCCCAGCCCTTTCCCGCCCACCGGCTGTCGGCATCGTCGATTCACCGGGGCAACCGTCGTCCACACCCTTGCCCTCCGCCCCCGAACCCCGTTCATAACACCCATCCCTCGCGTGGCACAATGTCGGCCTCCTTACGTCCGTTTGCGTCTTCTGCCTCATGACTCCTCTCTCCGAACTCGCGCAAGGGCAGCAATATCCCGCCGCCGCGCTGTATGTGGTGGCCACGCCGATCGGCAATGTCGCCGACGTCACGCTGCGCGCTTTGCATGTACTCGGACTGGTGGACCGCATCGCCGCCGAAGACACCCGCAACACCGGCCAACTGCTCGCGCGCTACGGCATCTCGAAGCCGCTCGTGGCCGTGCATCAGCACAACGAACGCGCCGCCGCGCTGCGCCTGATCGAGCACCTGCAAGCAGGCGAGCGCGTCGCCTATGTGTCCGACGCGGGCACGCCCGGTATCTCGGACCCCGGCGCGAAACTCGTCGATGCGGTGCGTGAAGCGGGCTTCCCGGTCATCCCGCTGCCCGGCGCGAGCGCACTTGCAACGGCATTGAGCGCGGCGGGTGACTGGGTCGCCACGTTCTCGTTCCTCGGCTTCCTGCCACCGAAATCCAAGGCCCGCGCCACCACGCTGCAATCGCTCGCGCAACATCCTCACGCGATGGTGTTTTACGAAGCTCCGCACCGGATCGTCGAAACGGTGCAGGCACTGGCCGATGCGTTCGGTGGCGAGCGTCGTCTGCTGATCGCACGGGAATTGACGAAGTTACACGAAGCGCTACACCAGGGCACCCTGGCCGAAGGGCCAGCATGGCTCGCGGCCGATCCGAACCGCCAACGCGGCGAATTCGTGCTGGTCGTGGAAGGCGCGTCGCCGGAAGCCGCTGGCGAGAACGACCACGACGCCCTACTGAATATCCTGCTGGAAGAGTTGACGGTGAGCAGCGCGGCAAAAGTCGCCGCGGCCATCACGGGGGCATCGCGCAACGCGCTCTACACGCGCGCGTTATCGCTGAAAAAAGAAGAAGACTGAAAGAAAGTAGACGAAAAAAAGCCGCGTAATCACGCGGCTTTTTTTATGTGTGCACGGCAATCTGCGCCATGTGCAGCGGCAAGAGCGCGTCAGACGCCCTCGTCGATGTCAGCGGATTACTTGTCGGCGCTCGAACCCGAGTTCGATGCCAGCGTTTCGTTCATCTCCGCGCGCGCTTCCTGCTGCGTCAGACCTTCGATCTGGACCCGTGCAGTGCCCGCATGGCGCATGTTGAGCGCGGCTGCGGCAGCCATCGACAGATCGATCACGCGACCGCGCGCATACGGCCCGCGGTCGTTGATGCGCACGACGACCGAGCGCGACGTGGCCGGATTCGTCACACGAACATAGGAGCCGAGCGGCAACGTGCGATGCGCGGCGGTCAGCGCATGCATGTCGTAGCGTTCGCCATTCGCGGTACGGCGGCCATGGAAGCCACGGCCGTACCAGGAGGCGCGACCTGTCTGGTGAAAGTCCGACACATCCGAACCTTCATCAGTCAGAGGCTGGGCATTCGCCAGCGAGGTGCCCTGAGCAGCCTTATCGGCCGTACTCGAAGCCGGCGCGCTACCGAAGGATTGCGGTCCGAAAGAAGCTGCCTGTGCGTTTTTCGTGCTGCGCGGCACGTCGTTTGCTGACGTGTCCGTGGCGCCTGGCGGCGTAGCACAGCCGGCCAGTACAAAAAAGGCAAAAACAGTCCCCAGACTGCGGGTTAACCGAGTTTTCATAAGACGTGCAATCAAATTGTCGAGCCGCATCACGCGAAAAGTTATGCGTGTTGCCTGCGACTCCGGCGGCAATGGACGACAACGCGCCGCGCTGACAAGCGCAGTACGTCAAAGCCCGGATGCGGCTCATTCAGCCGCTACCGCACGGTTAATTTTCACGTCTGGCGCAACCTGTCCCCGGCAGCCTGACCAGACCCCACATGCCGCCATCGAACGTGGCAAACACGTTCTTGCGCGCGGAACTCAGCGCACAGGAACGGCGGCGTAGGCCCCACCCAGCGTCACGGCAGTTAAGTCCGTTGCAGGCGCGCGGCGCCTGGCTGGGCAAGACGTGTGCATCGAAAAGCTTCGATACTTGATGGCCGTCGACAAACGCGACAGCCCATACTTGAGTGGCGATCCGCGCTCCCATTTGTGATGGGGACGCATCGCCTTGTGGCAGCACAGTTACCTGTACATGACCACCATTATACCTAAAACAAAAAATCGAGACGGTAACCGACTGTAAACCTTGGCCAATCTTCACATTTAACGCAAAGATCGACCGGTGCAAGCGCTGTTTTTGAGCCGCCATGACAACCGGGAGACACCGGCAGGACGCCGGTACAATCAAGCTTTTTCCAGCGGCGCCGTCACCCATGAAAGTCACTTTGATCCCCGTCACGCCGTTCCAGCAGAACAGTTCGCTGCTCGTTTGCGGAGCAACCGGACGTGCGGCTGTCGTCGATCCGGGCGGCGACCTCGACGTCATCCAGGGCGAAATCGCGCGTCAGAACGTGACGGTCGAAAAAGTTTTTTTGACGCACGGACACATCGATCACTGTGCGGGAGCGAAGACGCTGGCCGCGCACTACGGCGTGCCGATCGAAGGTCCGCATGAAGACGAGCGTTTCTGGCTCGACAAGCTGCCGGATCAGAGCACGCGCTTCGGCTTTCCGGCCGCCGACGCGTTCGAGCCGGATCGCTGGCTGCAAAACGGCGACACCGTGCAATTCGGCGACGAAACCCTCGAGGTTTACCACTGCCCCGGACATACGCCGGGCCACGTGGTGTTCTTCAGCCGCGAGCATCGGCTCGCGCTGGTGGGCGACGTGCTGTTCGCCGGCTCGATCGGCCGCACGGATTTCCCGCGCGGCAATCACGCCGACCTCGTGCGGTCGATCCGCGAAAAACTCTGGCCGCTCGGCGACGACGTCACGTTCGTGCCGGGCCACGGTCCTACCTCGACATTCGGCGCCGAGCGTCGCACTAATCCTTACGTCGCCGACGGGGTGCAAGCATGAGCAGCGAAATCTATGTCAGCACCGATGTCGAAGCAGACGGCCCGATCCCCGGCCCGCATTCGATGCTCAGTTTCGCGTCCGCTGCGTACACGGAAGACAAGCGGCTGATCTCGACCTTCTCCGCGAATCTCGAACTGCTCGACGGCGCGAAGCCGCATCCCGTGCAGGAAGCCTGGTGGAAGACTCAGCCCGACGCGTGGGAAGCGTGCCGCAAAGATTTGCGGACACCCGAAGCCGCGTTGACGGCCTACGTCGACTGGGTCGAAGCGCTGCCGGGCAAACCGGTTTTCGTCGCGATGCCGGCGGGCTTCGATTTCACCTACATGTTCTGGTACATGATGCGTTTTGTCGGACGCTGCCCATTCTCGTGGTCGGCGCTCGACATCAAGACGCTCGCCTTCGCGATGACCGGGCTGCCGTATCGCAAGAACATCAAACCGCGCTTTCCGAAGCAGTGGTTCGACGATCACCCGCACACGCACGTCGCGCTGGATGACGCGATCGAACAGGGCGCGCTTTTCTGCAACATGCTGAAAGAGTTGCGCGCGAATCAGGCAACCCTTCTCGCTGCTGCAAAAGATGGGGACGGCTTAGGACAAAACGCCGCCGAGGAACCGGCAAATTAGGCAAACTCCCTCGCGAGAGCCGGTTTGCATTGCGTTTCGTTTTCGCGCCCTCTACCATGCGTTGATACGGCGACGCAAACGGAGGCGCAGTTGACACTCGATACGTTCTCACAAAAAATCCTGCGCCTTTTGCAGCTCGACGCACGCCGATCGGTGCAAGAAATTTCCGACCAGGTCGGCCTGTCGAGCACTCCCTGCTGGCGGCGCATCAAGGACATGGAACAGTCGGGGGTGATCCAGCGCTACACGGCGCTGCTCGATCGTGAAAAACTGGGGCTGCACGTCTGCGCACTCGCGCATATTCATCTCACGCGGCACACCGAAGGCGGCGTCGAACAGTTCGAGCGGGAGATTGCCACCTGCCCCGAAGTGACCGAGTGCTACAGCACGACCGGCGAGTCGGATTACATCCTCAAAATCGTCGCGCCGGACATCAAGGCGTACGACAGCTTTCTGCACGAACGCATCTTCAAGATTCCCGCCGTCGCGCAGGTTCGTACGAGCGTCGTGCTGCGCGAAATCAAGTTTGATACGCAGTTGCCGCTTTGAGAGTGTGAGGCGGTACGCGTCGCGTTAATGGTCAGGCCGTTTGGGAATTGGGCGAGCGATATGGATACCAACGGCTATGCGGTCTTTATGGGGCCGACGGCTTTTCCAGCAGGCCACGCTTTCCTGGCTTGAGAGCTTTCCGGCGCGGATACATCCAGTTCCTGCAACACGCTCAACCTTCGGACGCCCAGACGTCGCTTGAGCGCGTCCAGATCAACCATCGACGTCACGTTTTGCGCGCCACCATCCGAAGCCCGGAAAGACGCCGGCAACACCACCTCCACATCGAGTCCGCTGCTCAGGTAGTGAATATTCACCGACGCAGCCTGCACACCGCTCGCGGCTAACGCAGCATTGACTTCCGCGACCACCCGCTCGCGAGGCGGCAAATCGACCGGCGGACGCGCTATTGCATCGTTCTCCGGGTCGACGTGAATCAGCGCGTCGAGCACCCGGTTGTCGGTCAGCACGCGCAAGCGCGCCAACTCGGCGATGTAATGCCCTTCCGATACCGAGATCAGCGGATCAACCAGAATATGCGCGTCGACCAGCGCGAAATCTCCTGTTTTGCGAGTTCGCATTTCGTGCAGACCGCGCACGCCAGGCGTCGCGAGCAATAGCGCGCGCATGTCGGCGGTGGCGGCTTCGTCGAGTGCGCGGTCGGAGAGATCCTGCAATGCGTCCCAGCCGAACATCCAACCCATGCGCGCGACCATAAATCCCACAATCGCCGCGGCAATCGGATCAAGCAGACGCACGCCCGCCATGCTGCCGATAATCCCAATCGCGACCACGAGCGATGACGCCGCATCAGAGCGCGCATGCCACGCATTTGCAATCAGCATGGCCGAACGCACGCGTTGCGCTTCACGCAACATGTAGCGAAACAGACTCTCTTTGGAAATCAGAACCAGTACCGCGACGACAGCCGCGCTGATATGAACCGCCGGAATACTTTGCAAATCGGCCAAACGCGTTCCAGCGCGCCATAACATACCGACGCCGACCGCAATCAGCAAAGCGCCTAAAAATAGCGAAGCGACTGTTTCATAACGGCTGTGTCCGTAATTGTGATCGGCGTCGGGCTTTGCGCCGCTATGGCGATTGGCAATCAGCACGACAAAATCGGAAATCAGATCGGCAAGAGAATGGACGCCATCGGCAATCAATGCCTGTGAGTGCGCAAACGTTCCAACGACGATTTGTAACGCCATCAGAACCGTGTTGAGCGCGATACTCGCAAAAGTGCTTTTGCGCGCAACGTGATGTTTCTCGGCAGATTGGGCGGCAGTGGCGGAAAGCATCTGGGAAACCGGTAAAAGTTCAATTGCTTCATTCTACCCGGCGGGCTTCGACCCACACTCGAAAGGCCTTAAAAAATCCTTTTAAATCATCCGCTTATCGAAACGAAAAGTATTCGTGTTCCAGTTACCTGAAGTACTTGCGACAAAATGCGATTTGTCGGCGCAATAAAAAAACCGCGCCCTGAGCGGTACGCGGTTTTTCTTAGACTCCGACAGCGCGCGTTAAGCGCAGCCGATTGACACCCTATGTATTACCTGAAGCCTAGCTAATACCGTCAGACTTTACTTCTCGATCAGGAAACTTTCGCGATCAAGACCTGCGATCCAACGCGGCGGCTTGCCACGGCCCGACCATGTGCTGCCGCTCTCCGGGTCGCGATACTTCGGTGCGACGCCTGCACGCGGACGACCAGCTTTAACAGCGCCTTTCGCTGCGCGGCCACCACCGAGTTCAGCCAGCGTAATGCCGTAATCGGCCATTTTCTGCTTGATCTCATTCAACACTTCTGCGTATTCACGCGACTTCGCTTCTTCGATCTGCTTTTCGAGCTTTTCGCGCTGAGCGAGTAGTTCCTTGTAGGAAGACATAGGTGCCCTTGATTGTTTGGATAAATGACTGCCAGTCTTAAGCCAGCTTGCCCTTTGAAGATGTTCATGCCTCGGAATTTGATGGCGAGATTAACACAAAATAGAAAATCCGCAAAAGCGTCCGTGAAAAATTAATCTATCTTCGTTTCAAAAACTTTCCATTCCACCCAGAACCTGAAGACTCCCTTTCAAATAGCTGATTTCATACTCTGCTGAAAATCTCTGTTGCCGGTGGTATTTATGGGATTAATTATCAAAAAATGAAATTTAACGTAAGCATTTCGCGGAAACATTTCATGGCGTGAGAACTTTCACATGAATTATCGGATCATATTGCGACCCACAGCCGTAAGCCTTTATAGCCGATCAAGTGTTTTTTCGGATGTCCCAACCAATCTAATTCGCGTAGCGCTGCATGCAAACTTCTAGCGTGGCATGCAAGGTTTCATTATCGAGACGAGGTTCGTCGAATGGAAAGCGGATACGCGCGCCGTTCTGTTTCAGATCGATCCCATATCTATCCACGCCGAACAGTTGAAAACCGCCAGTGCGGTTTGCCTGATTGCCGAATTGCGCGATCAGCGCATTCTCTTCATCGTGAGCAAGCGGTGGCAAGGGGTCGAGTTCGTCGCCGCCAAGCCAGCCCATTGCACCGAATCCACCGATATATCGCAGCCGTTCGACCCGCATCGTCCAGAACGTAAAGTCGCCGAGAACGAGGTAGCGCTCGGCTTCGGGGTGATAACGCAGATAGCGTTGCACGACTTCGGGAGTGGAATCGACCGGTTCGAACCTGCCCAGCAAGGTGACGCGCTGGCTGCTCAGCACATCACCGTCTGGAGCGTCGACGGCCAGAAAACCGGCGCGCGGGTCGGCATGCAGGTTGTGCGTGTGCTCGGCGAGCCGGCTCACCAGAATGGTCGGGCGATGCCGCGCGTCGGGTGCGAATGGCAGCACGGTCGGATAGGGAAAGCCTTCGGGCTGGCGCGCGTGCGTCGCGAGCGTGCCGACAGCGGCCGTATGCAGCAGATTCAACGGTGCGTGAGAAGGAATGTTCAAGTGCGCGTACCTCGATGGATGAAGCGGATCACAAAAACCGACAGCGCAAGTCCGCTGTCTGTCACGTTCGAGCCGGATGATCGCCAATAGCCCAATAGCCACCCATATCGGCCCCGGCCTTCCAAGCATAAGACAGCACGCTTCGATAAAATCGGAAATCCGCTTTCAACCCGCTTTCTGACGACATTCCTCCAGAGATCTCAGTGCCCGACCACTCTTCCGACATCGCCGCCTTACCCGCCGCTCACCGCGACCTGTCCGACACCGAGCGGCAGCGCGCCCGGTTCGCCACGATGGCGGTGTTTTTTATCGCGGGGATGATGTACGCGTCGTGGGGGGTCCACGTGCCGACAGTGCGCGACCGCTTCCATCTGAACGCGGCAATGCTGTCGTTCGCGCTGCTCGCCGTGGCCGGCGGCTCGATCGGCGCGATGGTGACGAACGCTTCCTGGATTGCCCGGGTCGGCACACGCCGCGCCTGTCTGACCGGCGGCCTGGTGATGGCCGTCTGCGCGGCGCTGATCCTGATCGTGCCCGCGTACTGGATGCTGCTGGTCACGCTCGCCGTGTTCGGTGCGGGCATGGCAACGCTCGACGTCGCGATGAACGCCGAAGCGAGCGCCGTCGAAAAAGCCGTGGGCAAGCCGATCATGTCGTCGTTGCATGGCATGTTCAGCCTGGGCGGGATGTTCGGCGCGGCGGTCGGCGGCGCCTTGCTGTCGCGCGGCATGCCGCCCGCCGTCCATCTCGCGCTGGCTGCCACGGTGAGCGCGTTGGTGCTGGTGGCGGCTTGTCCGTCCGTCTTGCCGCATGTGCCGCACGCCGAGCATCCCGACTCCGCGACGCCGCGCGCGAGCCGCTGGCGCTCGCCGGCCTTGTGGGCGCTCGGCACGATGGCGCTCGTCGCCCTGATCGCGGAAGGCGCAATGTACGACTGGGCCACGGTCTATATGCGCGACGTCGTGCTGGCCACGCCCGCGATGGCCAGTGCGGCATATGCGGCGTTCTCGGGCGGCATGGCGGCCGCGCGGTTCGCCGGCGACGCCGTGCGCGCCCGTTTCGGCGCCCCGCAACTGGTGATGATGAGCGCCACGCTCGCCTGCGCGGGCATGGTCGACGCGCTGCTGCTGCCTAATCCGGTCGCGGCGCTCGTGGGTTTCGCGCTGCTCGGACTCGGGCTCGCGAACATGATGCCGGTGCTGTTCGCGGCGGCGGCGAATGTGAAAGGCGTCCACGCGGCAGAAGGCCTCGCGCACGTCGCGGGGCTCGCGTACTTCGGGCTGTTGTTGGGGCCGGTGATCATCGGCGCGGTGACGCAGTTGACCAATCTGACGATTGGCCTGTCGGTCGTCGCGGTCTGTTCCGCGGCGATTGCGATGGTGGGTCCCAGGGTGCTGCGTCGCCTGAAAATCTGACGACAGGACACGGCGACGCTTGATCCGCTTCGCCTCTCCTGCTTATGAAGACGTGCCGCCTTACGTTACGTTACGCATGGGCGGCACGCGGATGTGTTCCCCCGACACATCGCTGTATTCCTGCCTTCCCCGCCGTGCCCACCTCCCCACAACCCGTTGATTTATATGGTTTGTGGCGCGCGATTTCGCTGAAAACACAAATGGCATAGGCCTTGCAGTTAGCTACCCCAACAATCTTCAGATTACGGGGAGCAGACCATGCAGCGCACATTCAAACTGACGGCGATCGCCTTATGCGTGACGTCGATGATCGTCCTGACAGGGTGCGGAAGCACGCTGACGAAACCTGGCGTGGGAAGCAGCTCGGGTGCGGGCGGTGGGACGGGTACGGGCGGTGGGACGGCTACGCCGACTCCGACTCCCACGCCAACACCGACACCGACACCGACACCGACACCGACGCCAACGCCGACACCCACACCGACACCAACGCCAACGCCAACGCCAACCCCAACCAGCGCCAACCCAATCGGCGTGGTCGTTCAAAACACCGGCAACGTCGTCACCGCGACGGGTCAGACCGTGTCCGCGATCGGCAACCAGATCGGTCTCACCGCGATCCCCGGCGCGAATCAGGCGACCACCACCGCACTCGGCAGCGTCGTATCGAATCTCGGTAACGGCGTCACCGCGCTCGGCACCGGCGCGGCCAACGGCCTCGGCCAGCTCGGCAACTCCAGCGATCCGCTCGGCACGACGCTCGCGAGCAGCGGCAATCTCGTCAACGATGCAGGCAAGGCCGTGAACAGCGCCGGCCAGCTCGTGACCAGTCTCGGCAGCGGCCCGACGGCGGCGCTCAGCCCGCTGACCACGCCGCTCGGCACCGTCGTCTCGACACTCGGCACCACCGTCAGCGGCGTGGGCACGCAACTCACCTCACAACTGACGACCGGCCCGATCCAGCAAGTCACGCAGACACTCAGCACCGCCATCACGCCGATCACGGCCACACTCGCGCAAACGACCCAAACCGTCGGCGACACGACCGGTCTCGGCTCGCCGCTGAACGGCCTGCTGTCGACCATCGGCCATGGCCTCGACAGCGCCGGCAGCAAGCTCGGCAGCGCCACCAACAACGCGATCGGCCAGAACCTCGGCAACGTAGTGACCAAACTCGGCGACACGGTGACGTCAGCCGGCGCTCTGCTGACCTCCGGCGGCACGGCAGGCACGAGTCCGCTCAGCGGTCTGACGGGTCTGCTGAATCCGGGCGGCAGCGGCGGCACATCGGGTAATCCGCTTGCACCGCTGACCAGCATCCTCACCGCGTTGCCCGGCACGTTGAGCGGCGGCCTGTCGGGCGGCGGCACGTCCGGTGGCCCGCTCGCGCCGATCACCGGCGTGGTCACCACGTTGACCGGCAGTCTGACCAGCCTTGGCGGCGGCACGTCGGGCAGTAGTCCGCTCGCACCGCTCACCAACGTGCTGGGCACGGTCACCGGCGCATTGAGCGGCGCGGCCGGCGGCAGCAGCAATCCGCTGGCACCGGTGACATCGGCGGTGTCTTCACTGACCGGCGCACTCGGCTCGGCCACGGGAACCGGCAGCGGCAGCACGGCCGCCAATCCGCTCGCGCCGATCACCGGCTTGCTGACCACCGTCACGGGCACGCTGACCGGCGCCCTCGCGACGACGAGCGGTACTGGCGGCACCAGCGGCACGACCTCCGGCGGCGGCCTGCTCGGCGGTCTCACCAATCTGACGACGAAGAAATAACGCTTTGTATAACGACGGCAAATAAAGGCGCGGCATTAACAAGCGCTATAGGGGAGCGGCGAGCCGGGCAACCGGCTCGCCTTTTTTTTGTTGAGAGTTTTAAAGCGGCTAAACGATTCGCGCTTTCACGCACGCTTCATAGTTCGTGATAGGTGTCGTAGCGGCGCGAGAAGTCGTTACTGCGCAGAAAATTGGTGTACGTCATCGTGACGGACGCTTCCAGCCCTTCGACGTAATGCCACCAGCCAATCGGCAGAAACAGCAATTCGCCTGGCGACAGCGTGCATTCGACCAACTGCGCATTTCGCATCGACGGAAAACGTTCGTAGTCGATCGCCGCGCCGTCCACCTGCGAATAACAGTGCAGATGATTCGCCATATGCGCGGTGTCCGATAAAGGCACGAGTTTGATCCGTTTGCGGCCGATCACCTGCGCCATGAAGTTATTGGTCAGATCGTGGTGAAACGGCGTTCGGGTTCCCGGCGGCCCCATCCAGAAGAAACCGGTGTCGGGCGAATCCTTATCGAGATATTCGGTAATGACCGGCACGTCCGTCCACAATGCCGCCAACGCCGCGCGATTGTGCGACGTGTTATTCGCTGTCATGTAGAAGTCGTTAGTCGGAGCGCTGTGCGCAACGAGATCGACATAATCGGCGAAGCGCATCATCCGCTTGTGTTGCGGCTGATTGATTTCGTAATTCGCATCCGACTCGCGGCCGAATTGCACCTCGACTTCGCAATCGCCGCAACGCTCGCGCAAATAGTCGAAATTCCACCGCGTACGTGCCGGCCAGAAATCGAATGCGCCGGTGATAATCACCGGCCGGTTCTGGAAGTAGTACTGCTCAAAAAACTCATCGCGCGACAGTCGTTCGCGACGTTCGATCATGCCGCCCGACGCACGCATCCGGCTCAACTCGCCATACACCGACAAAATCCATTCGCGCTTTCGCAAACGATTGCGCAAACGTGTCGCACCGTGAAAATAAGGACTCGCGAGTACCGCCTCGATTTCCCGCGTGGCCTCGGCCGGATCGAAACCGTGGCTGACCAGCGCGCCATGCAATGCGGGCGGCGCTGCGTCCAGCAGCAGATTTTCGGCGATCCAGCGCCGCCATTCGTCGTCGATTGAACGGGTGATCGTGGTCACTGCATTCCCCTCGCGTTTGTTCGAGCCGACAGTCTCGTCTGCGCGCGCACAAAAGAAAAGGCACGCGGGCTTTTCAGCGCGCGTGCCTTTTTAATCCGTTAATCGAAAGCAGCCAGATTGCCGCCTTCGACTAAACAAAATTTACATCTTCACTACGTCGAGCAGCGTCTTCTTGCCTGCCTTGTAGTTGTACAGCGAGATCACGCCGTGCTGAAGGTCGCCCTTCGAGTCGAACGTGGTTTCGCCGATCACACCCTTGTAGTCCGTTGCCGGCATGGCTGCGAGAATCTTCGCCGGATCGGTCGAGTTTGCACGCTTCATAGCGTCGACGATGATGTACACAGCGTCATACGTGAACGGTGCGTAAATCTGGATCGGCTGACCGAAACGCTTCTGATACTTGGCGAGGAACGCCGGGCCGCCAGCCATCTTCTCGAGCGCCATACCGGCTTCCGAGCAGACGATGTTGTCGGTTGCGTCGCCAGCCAGATCCGACAGCTTGTCGGTACAGACGCCGTCACCTGCCAGCACCTTCGCGCGCAGGCCAAGCTGCTTGGCTTGCTTCGCGAACGGGCCGCCGGTAGCGTCCATGCCGCCGTACATGATCGCGTCCGGGTTTTCGCCCTTGATCTTCGTCAGAATCGCGCGGAAGTCGACAGCCTTGTCGTTCGTCGCGTCATGCGACATCACGTTCAGGCCCAGCGACTTGGCGGTCTTTTCGAATTCGTTCGCGAGACCCTGGCCGTAAGCGGTCGAGTCGTCGACGATCGCGACGCTCTTCACTTTCAGACCCTTCGCTGCGTAGTTAGCCAGTGCCGGACCTTGTTGCGCATCGGTCGCGACGACGCGGTACGTCGTCTTGAAACCTTGCTGCGTGTAGGCCGGGTTCGTTGCCGACGGCGAGATCTGCACGATGCCTGCATCGCTATAGATCTTCGAAGCCGGAATCGACGTGCCCGAGTTCAGGTGACCGACCACTGCGACGACCTTATCGTCGACCAGTTTCTGCGCGACCTGAGTTGCCGTGCGCGGGTCGGCTGCATCGTCTTGCGGATCGAGTTGCAGCGTGATTTTCTGGCCACCGATCGTCAGGCCCTTGGCGTTGATTTCCTCAACTGCCAGGCGCGCGCCGTTTTCGTTGTCTTTACCCAGGTGAGCGATACCGCCGGTCAACGGCGCAACGTGACCGATCTTGACGACCGTGTCGGCTGCTGCCGATGTTGCCAACGTTGCGAAGAGCATCGCCGCAGCGCTGATCGGCAACAGCTTTTGAATCTTGATGTTCATGTAAGTCTCCAGTTTCGGTCCCAAAAACAACGTAATCGCCCTGTGCCCCCGCTTCCCCAACACGTGTCGCTCAGTCCCGTGGACGATCACGCCGGTTGCATCGTTCATGCACTTGGCCAGTAAATCTGCCGGGCTGTTTGTGGCAGGCGGCAAACCGTACTTGCGCGCAAGTGTAGGTGATCAAATTAATTTGTGGGGCTTTTTTGAGAAAGTGGGATGAACACTAATAGCGTTTATCCAACAGTGGCTCGCGCCGGTCAGGAGAAAAGGCTGGAAAGCACCAGCCCATGCGGGTTTCCGCTATGTGAGGAATTCCTCTGACAGCACGTTGACATGCTTTTCTGGAGGGTTGAACCTGGCTTTAAAGACGGTTAAAGACGGCCAAAACATGGGTTAAACACGGGTTAAACGACTCATGATTCGAAACGCTTTCGTGCTTAAAAATGAGGCGCACCGCACGCAGCCGCGCGACGCGCCCGAGTCATGCGAAATCAACGTTTGAACGCGGCAATTCTGGCCGTTGCCGCAAGCCATTCCTGTTCGAGTTGGGCCATCAATTCGGCGGCACTCAAAGCTTCGCGGCGCGCGCGACCCAATGGCGCGCCCTGGCCCGACCATAACGAGAGGTAGTCGCTGTTTTGCGCGCGGCCAGCAGTTTGACGCAGTTCCTGCGTCAACGCGTTCTGCACCGGATACGGCGCGGTCTTTTCAGCAGCTTCGCTCAGACGTTGCATCAACGGATTACGGATACCGCGTGCATGACGGCCCGTGATCGCGCGGGTGACCGTGGTCGACGTGTCGGACATATTACGCACCCGGGTTTTCCATGCCTGCGGGATAGCGCTCTCTTCGCAGGTGAGAAACGCCGTGCCGATGACCGCCGCCTGCGCGCCCAGCGACAGCGCCGCGACGATGCCCCGGCCGTCCATGATGCCGCCCGCAGCCAGCACCGGCAGATCCGTTGCGTCGACGAGTTGCGGCACGAGCGTCATGGTCCCGATCAGCGCGTCTTCGAATGCGCCGATAAACGTGCCGCGATGGCCGCCCGCTTCCGCGCCCTGCGCGACGATCGCATCGGCGCCCGCGTCGCGCCAGGCGAGGCCTTCGGCAACGTGCGTCGCGGTGCCTATTACATATAGACCGTTGGCATGCAGGCGGGCGACGTCATCGGCGGAAAGCAGACCGAATGTGAAGCTCGCCACCGGCACGCGCAATTCGATCAGCATCTCCAGTTGCGCGCGGAAATCCGGCGCGTAGCGTTCGAGCGGCTGACCCGGCGGCAAGCCGAGATCGGCGCGCAACGGATCGATCGCTTCGAGCGCGCCGCGCACGGTCGCTTCATCGGGCGAGGCCGGATCGAGCACGAACAGATTCACGCCGAACGGGCGATCCGTCAGCGCGCGAATCGCCGCGACTTCGCTCGCAATTTTCTCGGGCGACAGCGCCGCGCCCGCCAGAAAACCGAAGCCGCCCGCGTTCGACGCGGCGGCCACCATCGCCGGCGTGGTCGCGCCGCCCGCCATCGGCGCCTGTATTACGGGAACCCGCATCTGAAAACGCTCGGCAAACGGCGTCACAAAATTGCCTTCGCTCATGAATCGCTCCTATCCGGTTAATACGCGCGCAATCAGCACGCGCCACTATTCCCGACTCTACCGAGACGCCCCTCGGCAGAGAAATGAATTATCGAGAACGTTTCAATCGCCTTACGAGATTCGTATCGGCAAAAGGCACGCCCACGCTGCGTTTCAGCGCGCTTCCGGGGCCACTGCAAGGCCGTTCTTTTGATGGCAAACTAAGCGCCCGCTTCAGGCATTCCGGCCTCCGGCGTTTCATCAAGACCGACTCCGCGCGGCATCGTGCGGGCTATGGAGAACAGTATGAGCACGACTTCCCGATGGATCGACATCCCCGCCGGCGACGACAGTTTCGGCGGCTACCTGGCGCTGCCTAAAGGCGGCAAGGGACCGGCCGTCATCATCATTCAGGAAATCTTCGGCGTGAACAGCCACATCCGTTCGGTCGCCGATCAATACGCGCAAGACGGCTACATTGCGCTCGCGCCGGACGTGTTCTGGCGCGTGCAGCCGCGCGTCGAATTGACGTACAACGGCGCGGATCGCGACAAGGGCATCGAACTGATGCAAAAGCTCAAGGTCGATGAAGCCGTCGCCGATATCGGCTCCGCCGCCGCCGCATTGCGCGCGATGCCGGAAGTGACGGGCAAGGTCGCGGCCATCGGCTACTGCTTCGGCGGACGGCTCGCGTATCTGGCGGCGGCGCAAGGTTCGGTCGACGGCGCGGTCGCTTATTACGGCGGCGGCATCCAGAACCAGCTCGATCTGGTGCCGAACATCAAGGTGCCGATGCAGTTCCACTACGGTGAACTCGACGCGCATATTCCCGTGTCGGACGTCGGTCAGATTCAGGAACGCTTCGCAGGCCGCACCGATGTCGAGTTCAACATTTATCCGAACGCCGATCACGGTTTCAATTGCTCGGACCGCGCGTCGTATAACCAGCGCGCCGCCGCATTGGCGCATGGCCGTACACTGACTTTCCTCGGCGAGCGTATGTAATTCGCGGTTGAATTGACGCGTTTGAATGGCGCTTTGATCCGCGCCAATCGAACGCGCGAATCGAATGCGCGAATCACTCACTCGCGCCTATCTCGGGTAGTCTCTCGAAGACGGTGTGCCGGCAACACGGCACGCCGTCTTTTTCCATGCGCGGCAGTCGAATATGGCGACGTGAAAACGACTCAGGCCAACCCATCGCGCGCAGGAAAAAGCGGCTGATCCAACACTCGACAAACTCGATAACGAGGGCCCATCCGCCGTGCAATCAGACTATCTCGCCCATGATGCCATCGGCCTCGCCGAACTCGTGCGAACCCGCCAGGCCAGCGCACGCGAATTGATCGACATCGCGATTTCGCGCACTGAAGCCGTCAATCCCGCGATCAACGCGATTGTGCTGAAAGACTACGACGCAGCCCGTCAACGGGCGTCACGCGACGACGCGAATCGCACGGCTCGTTCGAACGGCGAGCATGCTGCTGATAGCACGATCACGCAAAGCGCGCTCGCCGGCGTGCCCTATCTGATCAAGGATCTCGGCGCTCCCGTCGCGGGACTGCGCATGTCGATGGGTAGCCGTCACTACCGCCATTTCGTTCCCGCCGAAGATGCGCCCGTGGTCGCGCTGGCCAAAGCAGCGGGGTTGAATATCTTCGGCAAGACCAGCACGCCCGAACTCGGCCAGATGCCTTATACGGAGCCCGAACTGTTTGGCGCGTGCCGCAATCCATGGAATCTGGACCATACGCCGGGCGGTTCGAGCGGCGGCGCTGCGGCAGCCGTTGCCGCGGGTATCGTGCCGCTCGCGCACGCATCCGACGGCGGCGGTTCGATCCGCATTCCGGCGTCGTGCTGCGGACTGTTCGGCCTCAAACCATCCCGTGGACGCGTGCCGCGCGCAACGCCGCCAGGCGCGGGCGACCTCGGCATCGATCATGCGATCTCGCGCAGTGTGCGCGACAGCGCGTTGCTGCTCGATCTCCTTGCGGGCAATGCTGATCGTCCGCTCGGCGCGCCCGGTACTTTTCTCGGCGCGAGCCGCGAGCCTTGCAAACCGCTGAACATCGCGTACGTGACCGACGCGATGCTCGCGCCGTCGTTATCCGCAGACTCGCGCGCCGCGCTCGAAGACGCCGCGCAACTCGCGAGTTCGCTCGGCCATAACATCGAGCCGGTGTCGCTCGGTATCGATTTTGCGGCGGTACGTCATGCGTTTTTGACGCTGTGGTCGGTCACGGCGGAAGACCTCGTGCTGAACGCCGAGCGCATCACCGGACACAAACCGCAGCGCAGTGAATTCGAAATCTCGACCTGGGCGATGGCGCATGTCGGACGCAAACTCGGCGAGCGCGGACTGCCCGCCGCGCTCGAAGAACAGCGTCGAATTACAGACCATCTGAGCGATCTGCTGAACCGGTTCGACGTCGTGCTGTGTGCGACGCTCGCGTCGGCGCCGATCAAGATTGGCGAGATGCAACCCACGTCGGCGGAACGCATGCAGATGCGCGCCGTGACCGCGATGCCGCTCGAAGCGCTGATGAAAAAGCTGCTCACCGAAGCGTCGAACAAGGCGTTTGCGTGGGCGGGCTGCACGGAGGTGTTCAATCTGAGCGGCCAGCCGGCGATGTCGGTGCCGCTTTACTGGAATGCGCGTGGGTTGCCGGTCGGGGTGCAGTTCGCGGCGCGCATTGGTGGAGAGGCAACGTTGTTACGGCTCGCGGCGCAACTCGAAGCCGCGCGTCCGTGGTTCGACAAACGTCCTCCGTTGATGAAGGCGCGGAGTTAGTGGTCGAGTCGGCGTGAACGATTCACACGATGCAATCGCTCACGCAGGCTTGCGCTGCGTATCGGGATCGACGTGATCTGTGGCACGGAATACAGGCGGCTTCGGTTGCTTGACCGCGAAAGTCGACAGATAGCGGACGAGTCCGTCATTCGTCACCATGAGCGCGATGAGTCGATGCGAGTCCGCACCACACTTCCCGGCCATGACTTCTGAAGAACTCGCCGAGCGTCGCGCACACTCGGTTTTCAAGCGACAAAAGGCGTCGTCCGCGTGCGGCGGATAACGCCTTCAGAATCGAGTGCCGGGCGTGCACCCAGGGTGCGTCGCACGCGGCACACGTCCACGGGATGGTTTGAAGACGAAGAGCCCGCGCCGGCATGAGGGGCGACCCGCCGCTGTCCGATGCACACGCGAGCGGCACGATACCCGCGGCAAGCGACGCCGCTCGAACCGCCGATCAGCTCTTCTTGTTGTATGCGCTGCACCAACCCTTGCTCGCGACCTGCTTGCCCGCGAACATCGGGCAATTGCCGTAGGGGTCGGTGGCTTTCGCCTGGTAGAAGCTGCAGTTGCCGCAGTCCTGGCCGGCTGCGTATTTGGCGAATTTCGCCTTGTCGACCTTGCTCGCGTCTGCCTTGTAGCCGAGCGCCTGTGCGGTCGGATCGGTCTCGGCGACCTTCGGAGCATCAGCGAAAGCCTGGCGCGACAGCGCAAACGTGGATGCCAAACCAATACTCGTAATCAGAAACGTACGACGGGATGATTTCATGGGGGACTCGCTTTGTTTAGTGAACCGATCGCCGTTCTTCGACAGCGGTCCCCAAGGATAGCAATGAAGCCGTCGCGCGTGACGGCCCAAATGCTGGAGATAACCGAATTGGTAGTTAGTCGGAGCGAAAGCGGCGAGTGTGGGTGCCCGGCGGTTTTGTGGTCTGCGAGAGTGAAAGCGAATAGCGAGGTGGGTACGGAGCGGGATAGCGTGAGTGGCGGGTGGCGGGTGGCGGGTGGCGGGTGGCGGGTGGCGAACGGTGAACGGTGAGCGGTAAGCGGTAAGCGGTAAGCGGTAAGCGGTAAGCGGTAAGCGGTGAGCGGTGAGCGGTGAGCGGTGAGCGGTGAGCGGTGAGCGGTGAGCGGTGAGCGGTGAGCGAGCGTAAGCGCCAAACCGGGAATGGCTGGCGCGAGCCGCTCAACTCGCGCTTTGATCCCGTGCCGTATCGCGCATTAACTACGCCCGTCCGCTCAACTCGCAAACCCGTTGCGCAATCGCGAGCGACGCAGTCAAACCCGGCGACTCGATACCGAACAGATTGACGAGCCCCCGCACGCCATGCGCGGCCGGTCCCTGAATCACGAAATCGGCTGCCGGCTCGCCAGGCCCCGAAAGCTTCGGACGAATACCCGCATACGCAGGCTGCAACGCGTTGTCAGGCAGCGCGGGCCAGTACGCGCGAATCGCCGAATAAAAAGAGTCCGCGCGATGCGGGTCGACATCGTAATTAATCGCGTCGACCCATTCGACATCGGGACCGAAACGCGCCTGGCCGCCGAGATCGATCGTCAGATGCACCCCCAGGCCGGCCTCGTTCGGCATCGGATAAATCAGGCGGCTGAAAGGCGCTCGCCCCGAGATGCCGAAGTAGTTGCCGCGCGCCAGATACAGCGGCGGCACGTGACGCGCATCGAGCCCGCGAATCTTGCGCGCGAGCTTGTTCGCGTACAACCCGGCACTGTTGATCACGCACGCGGCGCTGATCGTTGTCGGCGCATCGCCGCCAACCTCGATGATGAAGCGCCCGTTACTCGCTTCGATCGCTTCGACCGGCGCGTGAAACGCGCACACTGCGCCGTCGCGCTCGGCATCGCCCTGAAGCGCCAGCATGAACTGGTGACTGTCGACAATGCCGGTCTGCGGCGAGAACACCGCTTCGACGCACTCGAGTTCGGGTTCGAGTTCCTGCGCCTGGTCGCCGGTGATTCGCATCAGGTCGAGCACGCCGTTGTCGCGCCCTTTGCCCATGATGCTTTCGAGCTGAGGAATCTGATTACGCGAGGTGGCGACCAGCAGCTTGCCGCACCGCGAATGCGGTACGTTGTGCTCGACGCAGTAGTCGTAGAGCATTTCGCGGCCGCGCACGCAGAGCGCCGCCTTCAGCGAGCCGCGCGGATAGTAGATGCCCGCGTGGATGACTTCGCTATTGCGCGAACTGGTGCCGACGCCGATCGCCTCGGCGGCTTCCAGCACGATCACTTCGCGTCCCCGCGCCGCCAGCGCGCGCGCCACGGCGAGACCGACCACGCCTGCGCCGATCACAACACATTCGATTTGATCCATGTCCCTTGACGCGGCTAACTTCACCGCGCGCTGCCTCGTTCAGCCAATAAGAAGAAGACAGGATGCGACGCTCGAATATTGCAAACTGCTCGATGCCACACGCACCTGCCCTTGCACAACCGCTGCGCAAAATTGTACGACGACGCGCAGACAGAAATGCCCGCAGTCTGAACGGCTGCGGGCATTCGATGTTGGGCGCGTCTGGCGCGCATCGGTTGGACTGATTCAGTGTACGCCGTCGAAAGTGCTAACGCTTGCTTCCTGGGCGGTTTCTTCGTGTACCGCTTTTGGGACGGTGCGCGGAGCCAGGCTTGAGGTGTCAGGCGTGAGGCGGGACAGACCGTATCAGGCTGGAACGGCCGGTCTTCCAGATTCAGTTTTGCGTCGTCACTACTCGGTTCGACGCAGCAACAGCCGCCACCGTCCGCGGTCGCGCCTGAGCACGCGGCACCGAATAGCCGCCAACCGCGAGCTCCTGCACATAAGCCGGCGCATTCGGATTCACGTTCAACTCACCGTTGGCGCGCGCTTGGGCCAACTCGGCCTTGACCTCCGCACGCGTCTTCGGACCATTGCCGGGCGCGGCGCTAACGCTGTCGGCGGAAATCGGCGCGTACGGGTTCTGATTCAGTTCGCCGGCAGCGCGGGCGCGCACCACATCAGCCTTCACCTCAGCGCGGGTTACGCCGCTCGGTTGCGTGTAGCTCGCGACTTCCGGGCGATACGACGTGGCCGGACCATAACCGCTAGCGAAAGCCGGTGCAGCGATAGCAGCGGAGAAAAGCAAAGCGAAGGAAGCGGTTCTCATGATGGTTTCCAATAGTCGTTGAATTCGGGTTCTGTGCTTTCTGTGCATTCGGGAGTGACGTTTCGCTTCGTTGCGCTTGCCGTCATTCGTTGGTGCTCAGTGTATTCCCCGACTATCGAAAAACTAGACCGATTGATTTCAACTTAGTATCTCAAAATTAGCAACAATTGCTGTGGCATTCATTTAGCTTCCAGCAGAGATAGCCGGTTTTCGGCCGAAAAAAAGCCGCCCGAAGGCGGCTTTTCTGCGAAAAACGGGCAAAAAACCTCAAAAACCAATCGGTTTTCGACGATTTCCATAGTCCAGGCGGATATCGCCAGATTCAATCTGGTCGCGTCCGGCGATCCGCGCCGAGCCAAATCCATTCAGCATTGCGCGACGCATTTCTCGCGGCGAGGCCTTGATCAGCGCGTCGAGCGCGTCGTCGCCGAGCGTTTCGGGAAAACGCAGACCCCAGTTATGCGCCGAGCGGATTTCGTCGTAGATCGCCTGCGCGATACGCCGCGCGCCGTCGCGGTCCGGCGACGGAATCTCGTACACGTTCATCCGGTTCAGGATCGGCTCGGGGATCGAGCGCTCGTCGTTTGCCGTCGCGATCCAGATCACATTGCCCGCGTTGATCGGTATCTCCGCGAATTCGTCGATGAACGTCTGCGCCGTGTCATGTTCCAGCAGCGCGTACAGCGCGCCGAGCGGATCGTATTGCGAGTCGCCGGTCGCCTTGTCGATTTCATCGACGGCAATCACGGGGTTCGCGTAACTGCCGTTCACGAGCGCATCGAACACCTTGCCCGGCTTCGCGTTTTTCCATTGCGACGACGCGCCGGACAGAATCCAGCCGGCCGTCAGCGAACTCATTGCCACGTACTGGTAAGCGGTGCCGAGAAGACGCGCCAGTTGCTTGGCGAAATGCGTCTTGCCGATGCCGGGATCGCCGAGCAGCAGGATCGGCATCAGTTCGAGCCGGTCTTCGGTTTCGAGACACAGCGCGACCTGCTTGCGGATGTCGTCGAGCGGCGCTGAAAAATTCGGCAGCGCGTCGATCAGATCGTCGATCGACGGCATCCGGTTCGGCTTCACGCAAAAGCGCAGGTTGCCGGTTTTCAGCATCTTCTCGTAGGTTGCGCGGAGTGCGTCGTTCGCGCCCTCGCCCAGATCGTTCAGCGCGGTTTCGACCTGATCGAGGTCGTACACACGGCTGAAAGACGCCACGGCGATTTCCTGTTTGACCATTGCTGTTGTCATCGCTTACCCCGTCTGGCTGGTCCTGCTTGTGGCGGCGCTTGATGGGCACCGTTTCAAGTCCAGTGTATCGACGACATATTCCCTTGCAAGCCAGCAGTCTCATGGCTCTGCTGCTAACGGCGCGACCATGACGACTGCCCGCTTCCCTGCGCGCGCCAGGTTGTTTTCGCCCGGAAGTGTCCTTATCTGAAATGGATTGTTGCTGAACCCGGCCCCGTTTGACGTGTCAGAAAATCGTTGTCCCCATCAGGGGTAAGATGGCCCTTTGACGCCTCGGGCCGGCGCAGTGACCGGAGATTCCTTCTATGTGGAAAACCAGTATCGTGGCCGTGCTGCTCGGCACTTCGTTGCTTGCAAACGCGCAACAACGGCCGGAGCCGCAGGTCGTGCAATGGCAGTTGCAGGTGATGCGCGACGGTCAGCAGATCGACGCGTTCGACGGCACCACCACCGTCGGCCAGGCGCGTACGGATACGCATCACAAGGTCGTGCAGCATAACGTCGGCTGTAAGGATCAGCCGGGCGGCAGCATCGATCTGTCGCGCACGTTGACGGTGTCGCCGCTGCGGGCCGACGCGAACGAAGTGATGCTTTCAATCGACGCACAGGAAACGCTCGAAGACAGCACCGCGCAGCAAACCGACACCGGCTGCAAGTTGCCGCCGCAGCCGCGTCAGGTGAACGCGAGTCACCCTGGCTTGATGGTGGCGCCGGGGCAGTGGGCAAGCTGGACGATTGTCGACAAGAATCCGAACCTGGTCTATCGCGTGCGTGCGAATCTCGCCGACAGCAGCAGCAACGCCGCCGGCAATGGCAACAACGGCAGCAACGGCAACAGCAATGCAAAGTGACATGAACGCCGCGCGCCGAACCGGTCACTACGAGGCTGACCAGGCGCGCGTAAATCAAGCCCTCAAAACAGAACACGTGGATAACGCGGCATGCGAAACCCAGAAGAATTGATCCGCGAGAACCTTGCGCCGAACGATTTCGTCGCGGTGAGCTGGAACCTGCACAAAGGCCGTACACCATTAGGTTTTCAGGCGTGGCAGGCGATGCAGCGCTGGGTCCAGTCGACTCACGCCGACGCCTATTTCCTGCAGGAAGCGATGGCGCGGCGCATGCCGTCGCCGGTGCTGGCCAGCAGTTTCGGCGCGCCCATCGGCGATCCGTTGAACGATGTCTGGCACTGCCAGGCCACGGAAATTGCCCGCGCGCTGGAACTCGAAGTCGCGCTCGGACCGAACGTGTTCAAACCGTCGTGGCGGCATGGCAATGCCATTTTGTCGCCGCATCCGCTCGATCTCGGCGGACGTTGGGACATCTCCGCGCATCGCTTCGAGAAGCGTGGTTTGCTGGTCGCGCGCGCGACGTTCGGCGGTCATTCGGTCACGCTGTTGTGCGCGCACCTCGCGCTCACACGCCCGGCACGTTTGCGGCAAATGCACTGGATCGCCAACTGGATCGAAAAGGAAGCGCCGGAAGGACCGCTCGTGCTGGCCGGCGATTTCAACGACTGGCGCAACGATTCGGTGCCGCTGTTTCGCGAGCACGGTTTGCAGGAAGTGGCGACGTTGCTGGGCGAATCGGGCCGCACGTTCCCGGCGTTTTCACCGGCGCTCGCGCTCGACAAGATGTTCGTGCGCGGCATGCAGCCCGTCGAGTGGATCCAGCCGACGCAGGAAACCGCGTGGCTGTCGGATCATTTGCCCTATATGGCGCGCTTGCGGGTGGAGTGAGCGAGGGCTTTTAAATGCAAAGAGGCGGCCAGTTTCACAGGCCGCCTCTTTTTCTTGTCAAACGAGCGACAAAAACCGCTCGACTACGCCGCCCGCTGCGGTGTCCACTTCAAGGTCGCGGCAATCTCCTCGCCCGGCTGCAACACACAGCCGCCCACCTGTTCCCGCTGACCCGCCGTGTTGAATGAATCCGTCGTGTTCGTCACCGGCTCCACGCACAGTTGCGGATCGTTGGCCGGCGCGAATACCACCATGTGATCGAACGGCGCATCGGCGGTCATCGTCAGTTGACGGTGTTCGTCGGGCCACGCAATCACCGCCTCGCGCGTCCAGTTGGCGAAATTGTTGTCGAGGTTGAATGCGTCGGCGGACATGCCTTCGCGCAACGCGTCGACTGCGGGATGCGGACCGAGATGCGTCGGCAGCACGTCGGCGTCGGCATGCCACATCGCCTGCACGTTCGCATGCACTCGCGTCTGCGCGGTGCGCGGATAGTACGGGTGATGCCCCATCCCAAACGGCATAGGCCCTTCAGCCAGGTTCTGCGC
This sequence comes from Paraburkholderia fungorum, assembly GCF_900099835.1. NCBI lineage: Bacteria > Pseudomonadati > Pseudomonadota > Betaproteobacteria > Burkholderiales > Burkholderiaceae > Paraburkholderia > Paraburkholderia fungorum. The sequence continues at coordinate 481,350 of NZ_FNKP01000001.1, read as the reverse complement.
GGACATCGTGATAACCAGCGCCCCGTCACGCAACTCGATGCGCTGCTGCGCCCGGTAACGGAACGGCCAGTCGCCCGGCTCGCGCACGTCCGGCTCGTGCTCGAAATGCAGCTCCACCGCGCGCTCCGTGCGCGCGCCCACCTGCCACGGATGCCTCCACGCGTTCCCATGCAGCGCATGCGCGAAACGCAGGTCGTTGCCGCTCAGGTCGATAGTCGCGCCGTCGAACTCGAAACGCGCGTCGCGAATCCGGTTGCAATACGGGAACAGCGGAAAACTCGCCATCTTCAGCGGATCGCGCTCGGCGAATGCTTCCGGTGCGGCGGGCCGCAGCCAGTGCAGCGGACCATCGGGTGTGACTTCGTAAAAAGCCGCGAGCGCGCCGCCCACTTCGGGAGCGAGCACGGCCCGCAACGCGCCGGCCTTCAGCGTGACGAGCCCGGCTGCAATCACGGGATCGTCGAGCCACGCGAGGTCGGTGGCAATCGGTTGAATTGAATTCAAGGAAACGTCGCGCATGGTCAGAAGAGGCGTGGCCTCGGGCGGATGGCGGCAAATACGCGCATCGGTGTCTCCTTTTGCGTGCCGCACACAGCGCGCAGCCGACGGACCTTCGAAGTCCGCGCGACCGAGAATCGCACGCCAAAGCACATTGGTCAATATTATTAGTAATAAATTTGTCTTACCGGGCCTATCCACGTGTGCAGAAAAGTCCCAAATGGCGGGTTAGCGCGCGTTGCCGCGCGCATATTATTAGTGGTACCGTCACCATCACGATGCCTACGGCATGCTCCCGCTTTTGCGCCGCTACCGCGCGGCCCGCACAATGAAAAAATCGACTCAACGCCGTCCGACCATGACCGACATCGCCAAACTCACTGGCGTGTCGCAATCCACTGTCTCGCTGGTCCTGAACAACGCGACCGGCGCGAAGTTCTCCGAGGCCACCCGCAACAAGGTGCTGAAGGCCGCGCACGATCTCGGCTACCGGCTGTCGCTGCGCGAACCGGTCGCGACATCGACCGACGAACGCAATCTGATCGTCTATCTCGCCGATGAAATTTCCACCAGCCCGCATCCCGTGGTAAATGCCGACGGTGCACGCGACGCCGCTTATGCGGCCGGCAAAATGCTGGCGGTCTACTCGACGCACGGCAACGCCGACATCGAGAAGCAGGTGCTCGACACGGTGCTCGCGAATCCGCACGTGTTCGGCGTGATCTACGCGACGGTCTACACGCGCAAGGTGACGCCGCCCGCCGCGCTGTCGCAGATTCCGACCGTGCTGCTGAACTGCTACACGGGCGACGGCGGGTTTTCGTCGGTCGTTCCGGCGGAGGCTGCGGGCGGTCATCTCGCGACCGATTACCTGCTGCAATCGGGGCATCGACGGATCGGGTTTATCAACGGCGAACCCTGGCAGGATGCGTCGAAAGATCGTCTCAAAGGCTATCGCACCGCGCTCGCCACCGCCGACCTGCCTTACGCACCGGAACTCGTGCGCGACGGCGACTGGAGTTCCGGCCTCGGCTTCGAACTGACGCTCTCGCTGATGCGCGAAGCCAACCCGCCCACCGCGATTTTCTGCGCGAACGACCTGACCGCGATCGGCGCAATCGAAGCGCTGAAGCAACTCGGCTTGCGCGTGCCCGAAGACGTGTCGGTGCTCGGTTACGACGACCAGGAAATCGCCCGTCACACGCACCCGCCGCTATCGACCGTCGTGCTCCCGAACTATGAACTGGGGCGCTGGGCCGTCGAAACCCTGCTGCAGGAAGAACACAACCGGTCGGCCGGTGCGCCGGTGCGTCACCGGATGGTCAAGCTCGATGGTCCGCTGGTCGAACGCGCGTCGGTCAGGGTAATTACCGAGGCAAAAAAGCCAATAATTAATATTATTAGTGATTGACCGATAATAATTCCGGGTGGAATAATCGGCACGTCCGGTCAGCAGAAAACGCGGCCGGCAAAGAAACACAAAAAGCAAATACACACCTACCTCACCAGGTACTGGAGGAAGACATGGCGTCGCTCAATACGCAGTCGCGCAAACTCGCGCGCAAGCATCAGATTCGTCCGCTGGCAGGTTCGCTGCTGGCACTCGCAATCGGTCTCGGCGTCGCCACCGCGCACGCCGACGACGGATTGCCCAAACTGGCGACCAAGACCCCGCTGAAGGTCGGCTTCGCGCAGACCGAAAGCAACAACCCGTGGCGTCTCGCGGAAACCAAGTCGTTCAAGGACGTCGCCGCGAAGTGCGGCTGGCAGGTCGTGATGACCGACGCCAACGGCTCAAACTCCAAACAGGTCTCGGACATCCAGAGCATGATCGCGCAGCACGTCGATCTGCTGGTGTTCCCGCCGCGCGAAGAAAAGCCGCTCGCACCGATCGTTCTGCAAGCCAAGAAGGCCGGCATTCCGGTGATCCTGGTCGACCGTGACGTCGATCAGTCGGTGGCGAAGGCGGGCCGCGACTACATCACGTTCATCGGCTCGGACTTCATCGATCAGGGCCATCGCGCAGCCGACTGGCTCGTGAAAGCGACCGGCGGCAAGGCGAAGATCATCGAACTGGAAGGCACGACCGGCGCGTCGGCGGCGAACGATCGCAAGAAGGGCTTCGACGAAGTCGTCGCGAAGAATCCCGGCATGACGATCATCGCTTCGCAAAGCGGCGACTTCGCACGCGACAAGGGTCGTCAGGTGATGGAAACGCTGTTGCAGGCACACCCGGACGTGACCGCGGTCTACGCACATAACGACGAAATGGCGCTCGGTGCGATCGCCGCGATCAAGGCTGCGGGCAAGCAGCCGGGCAAGGACATCCAGGTCGTGACGATCGACGGCACCAAGGGCGGCATGGACGCCATCGCCGCCGGCGAACTCGGCGCGAGCGTGCAGTCGAGCCCGTTCTTCGGCCCGCTCGCCTGCGACGTCGCCCAGCGTTATGCGAAGGGTGAAAAGATCCCGACGTGGGTCAAGGTGTCCGACAAGTTCTACGACAAGGACAACGTCCAGCAGAACATGCAGTACGGCTATTGATCGACTAGCCACGATCAGCTGTAGAGAAGCGTTGCAGCAGGAAAGTCACCCGCTTTGACAACCGTCTCCTCGGGAAGCGGGTGACGGGAAGGGTTCGAAGCGACGCGCCCGTGATTGCACGGACCGTCGCTTCGCTTTTATGCGGCGTAACATGATCCGACTCACGATCCGACGACGATCTGAGACGCCCCTGCATCGAGTCCGGACGTGCACGGCAATTTGCCCGTGCAGCACACGCAGCACCGCATCAGGAGGACACCCCGTGACGGAATCCGGCACGCAGACGCCACACTCCCCCCTTAACCGTTCGCCGCTGCTCGAGATGCAGGATATCGGCATCAGCTTCGGCGGCGTACCCGCTTTGCGTGGCGCGAATCTGAGCGTCGCAGCAGGCGAAGTTCACGCGCTGATCGGCCAGAACGGCGCGGGCAAATCCACGATGATCAAGATCCTGACCGGCGCATATCGACGCGGGTCGGGCAGCGTACGCTTCGAGGGCCGCGAAGTCGATTTCCGCACGCCGAAGCAGGCGCGTGAAGCGGGCATCAGCACGATTTATCAGGAGATCAACCTGGTGCCGTTTCGCTCGGTCGCGGAAAACATTTTTCTCGGACGCGAGCCGCGCCGTTACGGTCTGATCGACTGGCGCGCGGTGCAGCAACGCGCCAGCGCTTTGCTCGAATCATTCGGTTTGCAGATCGACGTGAAGAAACCGGTTGGCCGCTATTCGACCGCGATCCAGCAGATGGTGGCGCTGGCGCGCGCGGTGTCGTCGGACGCGAAGATGGTCATCATGGACGAGTCCACGTCGTCGCTCGACGAACGCGAAGTGGAACTGTTGTTCACCGTGGTGCGCAAGCTGCGCGACGACGGCCGCGCGGTGATCTTCGTGTCGCACCGGCTCGACGAGCTTTACGCACTGTGTGACCGCGTCACGGTGATGCGCGACGGTCAGACGGTCGCGCAAAGCACGATGGCCGAGATGGACAAGCTGCAACTCGTCACGACGATGCTCGGCCGCACGCTCGCCGCCGTCGTGCAGGAAGACACCGCGTCGCGCGAAGCGAACCTCGCGCGACGCGGCAAGCAGGCGATTGCCGCCGCCAACCTGAGCGCGCATCCGAAAGTGAACGACGTGTCGCTCGCCGTGCATGCAGGCGAGGCAGTCGGTCTCGCCGGTCTGCTCGGCTCGGGCCGCACCGAAACCATGCGGCTGATGTTCGGCGCCGATCCGCTCGAGCAAGGCTCGCTGTCGATCGGCGGCGAAGCGGTCGCGCTGAAGTCGCCGCAAGACGCGATCGCGCGCGGCCTCGCCTATCTCACCGAAGACCGCAAGGGCGAAGGCATCGTCCCCGAACTGTCGGTGCGCGACAACCTCACGCTGGTTTGTCTGCGCACGCTGGCGAAAAACGGCGTCGTCGATGTGAAGAAACAGCAGGCGATTGTCGACCGTTTCATCACGTCGCTCGGCATCAAACTGCGTTCCGCCGATCAACCGATCCGCGAACTGTCGGGCGGCAATCAGCAGAAGGTTTTGCTGGCGCGCTGGCTCGCCGCCGAACCGTCGCTGCTGCTGCTCGATGAACCGACGCGCGGTATCGACGTCGGCGCGAAAGCGGACGTGGCGAAGATCGTCCGCGAATTGCGCGACGCCGGACTCGCGGTGCTGCTGTCCGCGTCCGAACTCGAAGAGTTGACCGCCGTGGCCGACCGCGCGGTGGTGATCCGCGACGGCCGCACGGTCGCCGAACTGAATGGCGCCGACATGAGCGAGACCACGATCATGGACGCGATCGCGTACGGCAGCGAAGGTCATTCGCAACTGGCCGAAGCCGCGCAAACGGCAAACGCCGCCCATATCGAAGACGCGTTGGAGGGCGACCGTCATGGCGCTTAAGCTGCATACCGAAACACTGCAACCCGAAGGGCGCCAGGTCGACAGCGGTTCGTCGCCGGCCAGCGCGACCCGCACCAAATCGTCGAGCACGGTGCAGAAATGGCGGCATCTCGCGATGCAGCGCGAAGTCATCGTGTTGCTCGCGATGGTGCTGTTCAACCTGATCTTCACGCCGCACTTCTGGTCGCTGCAAACCTTCAACGTCAACATGACGCAGGTGGTGACGATCGTGATCGTCGGCATCGGCATGACGCTGGTGGTGGCGACAGGCGGGATCGATCTGTCGGTGGGCGCGTCGATGGCGATCTCCGGTGCGCTCGCGCCGATGCTGTTCCTGAACATCGCGGGGCCCGGCGGGATCGCGCTCGCCTTCGTGCTGCCGGTGCTGGCCGCGGCGCTGTGCGGCGTGTTTAACGGCTTTCTGGTGACGAGGCTGGCCGTTCAGCCGATTGTCGCAACGCTGGTGCTGTTCATCGCCGGACGCGGGATCGCGCAGGTCGTCACCGACGGCAGCCTGCAGGCGTTCAACACGCCCGCATTCCAGTGGATCGCGCTCGGCAAGGTCGCGGGCGTGCCCTTCCAGGTTCTGCTGATGCTGGCGCTGGTCGCGCTGTTCGTGTGGGTGGTTCGCAAGACGCTGTTCGGCCAATACCTGCTGATCACCGGCGGCAACGAAAAGGCCGCGTATCTGTGCGGCGTGCCGACTGCCACCATCAAGCTGATCGCGTACACGTTGTGCGCGGCTTTGGCGGGTCTGGCCGGGCTGATCTCGATCTCGGTGAATTCGTCGTCCGATGCGAACGTGGTCGGCCTCGGCGTCGAACTCGATGCGATTGCAGCGGTGGCGGTTGGCGGCACGGCGTTGACGGGCGGCAAGGCGTATATCGGCGGCACGCTGATCGGCGCGCTGATCATCCAGTTGCTGCGTTACACGCTGCTCGCGCACGGCATTCCCGATGCGGCGGCACTCGTGGTGAAGGCCGGCATCATCGTCGCGGCGGTTTATGTGCAGCGGCGCTCGCGCTGACGCCTCAAGGACACTTCTGGACTCGATGCGATGAAAAAGAATCTTCCTATCCTGGTTGCGCTGGCCGCGCTGGTTATCTTCGGCCTCGTGCGCTATGACCATTTCGGCTCGGCGTACAACATCACGTCATTCTGGCGCTACAACTCGATGTTCGCGCTGATCTCCATCGGCATGGCGTTCGTGATCATTACCGGCGGTATCGATCTGTCGGTCGGCACGGTGGCGGCTCTGGCGAGCGTCGTCGCGGCACTGGCGAGCCCGTACGGCGGCCTGGCCGCGGTCGTAGCGGGCTGCGTTGCAGGACTCGCGGTCGGCGTGCTCAACGGGCTGATCATCACGCGGCTCAAGATCCTGCCATTTATCGTGACGCTCGCGACCAGTCTCGGCGCGCACGGCGTCGCGCTGCTGCTGGGCAAGAACGACGCGGTGTCGATCGCGTCGGACTCGAATTTCGGCAACTTCGGACAAGGCGATCTGTTCGGCCTGCCGATTCCCGGGATCGTCGCGGTCGTCGCGGCGGTGGCCGGCTGGCTGGCACTGCGCAGCACGCGTTTCGGACGACATTCGCTCGCGATCGGCGGCAGCGAGGAAGCGGCGCGGCTGATGGGCTTGAACGTCGACCGGACTCTGGTGCTGGCTTACGCGGTGAGCGGTTTGCTGGCGGGCATGGCGGGCGTGATCCTCGCCGCGCAATTTGGCGCGGGGCAGCCGAACGAGGGCGTCGGCTGGGAGCTGTTCGCGATTTCGGCGGTGGTGCTGGGCGGCACGCTGCTGACCGGCGGCGAAGGTTCGGTCGCGATGACGATTGCCGGCGTGCTGCTGCTCGGGCTTGTGTTCAACCTGCTGAACTTCGAGAACGGACTGGGGTTTATCAGCTTGTCGGCTTACTGGCAGTCGGTGATTCGCGGCGTGTTCCTGCTGCTGGTGATCGTGTTGCAGGCTCGGGTGTTGAAGCAGCGCGGCAAGAAGCGGGTGGTTGCGGCGGCTTGACGGGTTGGTTTAGCTCGCTTGAATTTCGCCAGACGCGTGAAATGCAGTGAAAGTGTTTGAGTCGAGGCGGCAAGGTTCTGTTTGCCGCCTTGGCTTCCACAAATCGGCAGACAACCGTGTGCGTCGCATTTGCCATCTGTCTCTTGTCACATGTCAGCACGCTTTATACATCTCAGAGTGAACGGATAAGAGATCGCTAAAAATCCGTTATCAACGGCGTATTTGAGAAACCTTCATCAAGCCGAACTAGCTTCTGTGTACCAAAAATCGACTCCTCCGCCTTCCGAATCCCTCGCCGCGCCACCGCCCCGCACTCCCCCGCCACCCCGCACCGCATTCCCATTTGCCAGTTTTATCAGCAGGGTCAATGCTGCAGTGCACGCCGCGTTTCGGTATCATCCTGAAAATGTTGCCCACGCGGCGTGCCTTTACGGCGTCTGCCAGGCAGCCGATCGCAACCGCCCAGCGCGGTTTTCGCCGATCGCCGTACCCCTGCTGAAGCGCGGCAGCACTCCCGCCGATGTACTTCGCGACGCCCGCCTGAATCGCTAGCCGGCGCCGCCGCTTCCAGGTCCGGCAACCCGCATCACACGCTCAATCGCCGCGTCGCAAGCCTCCAGCCAGCGAGCGCGGTAAAATAGCGGATTGCGCGTGACTCCCGACCACGGGTTAGCGCAGCATCGCCCTTGCCGTGCCGGCCGGCTCCAACGACTGGCCGCCTTTGTTTTCGCACTATCCAAGAAGCCATGAGCAACCTGAATTCACAAACCGTCCTGAGCGTCCATCACTGGACCGATACGCTTTTCAGCTTCACCTGCACGCGCGACCCGGGGTTCCGTTTCGAAAACGGCCAGTTCACGATGGTGGGCCTCGAAGTCGACGGCAAGCCGCTGATCCGCGCTTATAGCCTCGCCAGTGCGAACTACGAAGAACATCTCGAATTCCTGAGCATCAAGGTGCAGGACGGTCCGCTTACGTCGCGTCTGCAGCACCTGAAGGTCGGCGACGAAGTCCTGATCGGCAAGAAGCCGGTCGGCACGCTGATGGCCGACAACCTGCTGCCGGGCAAGACGCTGTGGCTGCTGTCCACGGGCACGGGCCTCGCGCCGTTCATGTCGATCATTAAAGATCCGGACATTTACGACCGTTACGAGCGCGTAGTGCTCACGCACACCTGCCGTTTCGTCGACGAACTCGCGTACAAGGAATACATCACCGACCACCTGCCGGCGCACGAGCACCTCGGCGAACTGGTCCAGGAAAAGCTGCTGTATTACCCGACGGTCACACGCGAAGCGTTCCAGAACCGCGGCCGCATCACCGAGCTGATCGAAACCGAAAAGCTGTTCGCCGACCTCGGCGTGCCGGGCTTCTCGCTCGAAAACGACCGCGTGATGCTTTGCGGCAGCCCGCACATGCTGCGCGACACCCGCAAACTGCTCGACGACCTCGGTTTCGAGGAAGGCAGCAACAATTCGCCGGGTCACTATGTTGTCGAAAAAGCATTCGTCGGCTAAGCCACGTTGCTAACGCGCGACACCATGTCGCGGAATCAAAAAAAGGAGCCTTCTGGCTCCTTTTTTTATTGGCCAGGTTACAAATGACACAACCGACATTTAACATTCAATGTCGGTATTCTTCCTACAAATGCGTTGTTTAAAATCATCAACCATTGCATGAAAAGCAAGCTCTAAGCCTTGATGGGCCTGCATTTTTTCTTTTTTTGAGATATCATCGCGCCGCACAATCAGACGATTTGACAAGTCTTCTAGCAACCAGCTAGCTTGTTACTGAATGTAAATTTCGTTACCTCTCACCATAGCGTTTTGTCCGTCACGGAATTCCGTCAGACGGTCGTATCTGGAGGCTAGAGACTCGCATGCGTTCTTTCGTCTTCGCGCAGCCGTTGCGCCCCTGCTTTGCTGTCCACATCGCTTCCTGATCAGGAAACATTATGGATACGCTGACTGTCGTCCCGTTCAACACCCAGCCCCCTTCGTCGCCGACGCGTGACGGCTTCGACGCGGACGTTGCCGCGCCGTCGTCGTCGGTCGAACGCGAACTTGCACGGCTGCGCGCACGGGTCAGCGAACTGTCGGCGGAACTGGTTCAGGCGCGTGAAGCCGCTTGCCGCCATGTGGCGCGCGAACTGCACGACGGCGTGGGCGCCGAACTGACCGCGATGCGCTTTGCGCTGGCCGGTGTCGAAACCTGGCTGCCCGCCGACGCGCCGTCGCAATGCGCGGCCGCACTCGCCGTCGCCGGCCGTTCGCTCGACGCCGCGTGCGCCGCGAGCCAACAGGCGGTGGCGGAACTCCATGCGCCGTCGCTCGAAGCAGGGATTGTGGGCGCACTCGCGCACTGGACCGGCGACTTCTCGACCCGCACGCACTTGCGCACGAGTTTCGTCTGCGCCGCCGACGTGCGCCTCACGCGCCTGCCCGCCGACGCCGCGCTGGCCGTATTCCGTGTCGCCCAGGAAGCGCTGAACAATATTGCGAAGCACGCGCGCGCCGAATCGGCCGATGTGCGGATCGAAACCAGCCGCCAGCACCTCACGCTGCTCGTCAGCGACGACGGCATCGGACTGGCTCGCCATGCAGGCAACCAGCGCGGGCATTTCGGCCTGAGCGGCATGCAGGCACGCTGCGCCGCGTTCGACGGCACGTTGCGCGTCAGCGCCCGACGCGGTGACGCAAGCGGCTCCCCATCGCGCGGTACGCTCGTGCGCGCACGCTTTGCGTGGGACGCGATGCTGGCGCAAGCGCCGCGCGCCGAACGGCACGCGCTGCAATCGTGAGCGACCGGTCATGAGCCTGCGCATTCTGATCGCCGAAGATCACGCCGTGGTCCGCCAGGGCGTGCGTCAATTGCTGATCGACCGTGGTGTGGCGCGTGAAGTCACCGAGGCGCAAAGCGGTACCGAGGCGCTCGAAGCCGTCGGCAATCAGACTTACGACGTCGTGCTGCTCGACATCGGTCTGCCCGACATGAACGGCGTCGAAGTGCTGAAGCGCCTGAAGCGCAAAGCGCCGCGCGTGGCCGTGCTGATGTTCTCGATGTATCGCGAGGATCAATACGCGGTGCGCGCGCTGAAGGCGGGCGCGTCGGGTTATCTGTCGAAAACGGTCGATGCCGCGCAGATGATCTGCGCGATCCAGCAGGTCGCGGCCGGCCGCAAATACGTGAGCCCGGCGATGGCCGAAGCGCTCGCCGACTACGTTTCCTTCGACGGCGAACAGTTGCCGCACGAAAAGCTCTCCGATCGCGAATATCAGACGCTGTGCATGCTCGCGTCCGGCAAGCGGCTGACCGATATTGCGGCGACGCTGTCGCTATCGGTGAAGACGGTTAGCGTGTATCGCACGCGGCTGCTCGAGAAAATGAAGCTGCGCAACAACGCCGAGTTGACCTTCTACGTGATGAGCAACCGGCTCGTCGATCTGAATCCGGCAATGGCGGGCTGAACGCCTGCGCTTTTGCCTCTGCATTTGTCCTACGTCTGCTGAATAACTCGCCGCTCACACGGCGAGTTTGCAACGGAGAGATTCCCTCCCCATTTATCCCGCATCGCGCGAAAGCTTTGCTGCCGTTTTGCGTTCGGCGGACGAACGTCGCGCCCGATGCCCCTACCGCCGGGAGTTTCCGCCCGGCCGGTACAACCCGTGCGGTACGTCCCAAAATAGTGCAGTGCTTCGCATCCGTTAAAATCGTGGGTTTCCCCGACATTCGGCGCGCAACACGCGTGCACCACTGGAGACCCACGCCAATGTCCCTGTTTCGAACAAAAAGCGTCGAGCACATGATCGCGTCGAGCGCTCAGAACGCCGGCCTCAAGAAAGCGCTCGGCGCACTCGATCTGACCTTCCTCGGTGTCGGCGCCATTATCGGCACCGGCATTTTCGTGCTGACCGGCACGGGCGCCGTTCAGGCCGGCCCGGCGCTGATGCTGTCGTTCATCATCGCGGCGATCGCGTGCGGTTTCGCCGCGCTTGCCTACGCGGAATTCGCGTCGACGATTCCGGTCGCCGGATCCATTTATACGTATTCGTACGCGACGCTCGGCGAGTTGGCCGCGTGGATCATCGGCTGGGATCTGATGCTTGAATACGGGCTGGCGACGTCGGCGGTATCGGTCGGCTGGTCGGGCTATCTGCAATCGTTGCTGTCGGGCTTCGGCGTTTCTTTGCCGGTTGCGTTGAGCGCCGCGCCCGGCGCGGTGGCTGGACAGCACACGCTGTTCAACCTGCCCGCATTCCTGGTGATGATGGCGATTACCGCGTTGTTGTCGGTCGGCATTCGCGAATCCGCGCGGATCAACAACATCATGGTCGCGATCAAGGTGACGGTGGTGTTGCTGGTGATCGGCGTGGGCGTGTTTCACGTGACGCCGGCCAACTGGCATCCGTTCATGCCGAACGGCTGGAACGGCGTATTCGGCGCGGCAGCGGTGATGTTCTTCGCGTTTATCGGATTCGATGCGGTGTCATCGGCGTCGGAAGAGGTGAAGAATCCGAAACGCGATCTGCCGATCGGGATTATTGCTTCGCTTGGCGTGTGCGCTGTGTTGTACGTCGCGGTCGCGGCGGTGGTGACGGGGATCGTGCCGTCGGCGAAGTTCGCGGGCATTTCGCATCCGGTTTCTTATGCGTTGCAGCAGGCGGGGCAAACCTGGGTGGCGGGCTTTATCGATCTCGGCGCCGTGCTCGGCATGTTGACCGTGATTCTCGTGATGGCTTACGGACAGACGCGCGTGATCTTCGCGATGTCGCGTGACGGGCTTCTGCCGGAGCGGCTTTCGCGCCTGCACCCGAAATTCGCGACGCCGTTTTTCACGACCTGGCTCGTGGGGATTTTCTTCGGCCTGATCGGCGCGCTCGTGCCGTTGAATGTGCTGGCTGAGCTGATCAATATCGGGACGCTGGCAGCGTTTTCGATGGTGTCGATTGCCGTGCTGGTTTTGCGGAAAACGCATCCGGATTTGCCACGCGCTTTTAAGTGCCCTGGCGTGCCGGTTGTGCCGGTGCTCGCTGTTGCGTCCTGTCTCTTTCTTATGCTGAATCTTCAGCGTGTGACGTGGGCGGCTTTTGGTATCTGGCTGGTGATCGGGATGGTGATTTATTTCGGGTATTCGCGGCGGAATTCGAAGTTGGCGGGGTGACCGGAAAGTTGCTTACGGCCCTGAGGAGGGTGTTGCGAAAATATCAGCTTTGTCTTGATCTCGCGGTGGTTTATTAGTGCTGCCCCTATCTGGGGCGGCGCTTAGCTTCTTAGCTCCTCTGCACATCTTCCTCACGACTTACATCTACACGTCCTCTCAATACAGTCGTAACGCCGCGGTCGCAAGCGTGACTGCCAGGATCATTCTTGCCCCTGCCGCACTCAAATAAATGCTCGGTAGGCATACCAGGATATGTAGAAGGTTATCGTTCCCAAAAGTAGAGTTGACCCGGTAACGAGCCAGCGCATAGCCGACCATTTTCGGCCGATGCCGACATAGGCGACGCACCCATAGATCACGGGCGGACCCACGAGCCATAAAACGAAAACTGCGATAAGCCACCAAGGGACGTTACAAGCGTCAATCTCATAACATCCGTGATAAGACTTTTCGGGCCATGGATTCCACCTGGCCGAATCCCCCAGGCGCAATGCCACCGCAAACCCGATTGCTACGGCAAGCAAACTGCCCCATACCCGCTTCATTTCATTTCCCAGAACAAAATCTGTTTCGACTTGCTTAAGTCCGAAAAGCCGGGGCCGGTGGGGCGGTTCAGCCTGAATCGAAGAAAATTTTCTGCGACGCCGAGAATCCCGTTGTTGGTCAATCTCGAACCATTCCACAAATCAATATGACCGCCGCTCAAATCATTGATGGAGTCGCCGTCCTGTTGCCAGTAGCCAAAGAAAAATATCATTCCCGTACGGCCTGTTACCTTGTCCCGCCATCCGGGACCCGCAATGTCTTGAGGTTCAGCGAGACCCGCGATTGGACCAAGTTTGAGCCATTCGGCTAACTCGAAGGCCCGCGTTGCGGTCGGCTTACCATCGAGAATAATCCGGCCAAGGGTGGGCTTGCCGGGCATAGGCGCAATCAGTTTTTGCGAAAATGATTTCATCTCTATGCCAACTCGATGGAATGTAGCACTCATGCGAATTGCACACTGATTGCTGTATTGGCCGCTCGGATCGTCATAGGGATCGCCCGTGACGTAGTTGTCCCACAGCTCGTGGAAAGTCAGAGCCTTTAGTCGCACTTCCTTGATTGAGTTCTGCGTCGTATTAGTCTGGACAACTGTTTTCTTGTTTGGCATCTTCAGCATCCATTCTGTCTTGCAAGAGCTTCGTCGCCCCAATAGACCGTGTACGTGTCGGCTATGTCCGTTTCGATCCGAGGCAGCGGACCACTTCCCTCGATTCGTCCTAAGAACATGCGGCCGTCGGTCGTCTCGATGAAATACGGATAGCCGTTGAGCGCCCCCTCCCCCTGAATTGCGGGACAAACTTGCTCGTCGTAGCGCGCGATAGATGCACCAGCTGCCATCGCGGATCGCGCCGCCGATGCAGCGCCGCCTGGTCGCGCCACGCCGGTTTCTATTTCGACATGACAGCCCGGATCGCTGACGACGAACACCTTGTTCTTACCGCACGGACAGATGACCGGATCACCATGTAAAACAGTTGCCCTTCCGTTTTCTGTCGCATCGGTTCCACTGCCGAATATCTTGAAGACTCCCTGACAGATGCCGCAAGTTGCCTCGTCGCCATGAAGGGCAATCCGTCGTCCATCGTCGAACGTGGTGGAACTAAAGGCCATTACAAAACCACCAGTTGTCGTTGGATCACCGTGCCGGATCATTGCTCTATGCATGAACGCTCCTCTGTTGATGTGATTTCCTAACGTGAACGGGAGCCAGCGCAACATCCCCAACATTCCACTCGTGTGGTCACTCGAGCTACTTCACTTGGCCGCGCCGTAAAATCCAACCCCCGTCAATCCTCGACAAAGCCGGGGCAGATAAAAATAGGATAAATATGAAAATAGGGACAGAAAATCCACCCTTGAATCCACCCGTTTGTTGGATCTAAACCCCGGTTTCCCAAGCAAACCCACCGCGACGCACGCAGTGCGGTGTGAGAGCGGACGACTGCCTTGTCATCAACGCTGAGTGTGCGAGCGCACCGATTCCAGATGCACCACTGCCCCCTCCAAGCCAGGGGACCCACTTATGAGCTAGCGGTGTGAGCCCGCTTTCTTTGCTTACTTTCTTTGCGGCGGCAAAGAAAGTGAGTGCCGCCCCGCACAGGGGCAACGCCAATAGACCACCGCGATCACAAGGAAAGGCCAACACCCAAAGACCACACCCACCCCCAGCGCCCCGCGCAAAAAACTTCCCCTCATAGCGCCCCCGTCCAATTTGTGCTTTACTTTTCGGCACACCCGTAAGAAAAAAGCAGCAGTCCCCCAACACCGGACCCGAAGCACAGCAGACCAACAAAGCAAAGCCAGAAACGACGAAAAAGCAGCCAAAACCCGAAGGTCCGGTCTCACCCCATCAGGAGACAACTTCATGGCGATCAGCATCAGTCTGACGGTGAACGGCGCGCCAGTCACCGCGTCTATCGAACCCGGCACCCTGCTTGTCCAGTTCCTGCGCGACCAGCTACGCCTCACCGGCACGCACATCGGCTGCGACACGGCTCAATGCGGCGCCTGCACAGTCCACCTGAACGGCCGCGCGATCAAATCCTGCAACATCCTCGCGGTACAAGCCGAAGGCGCGGCAATCACCACCATCGAAGGGCTCGCGCAGAACGGCACCCTGCATCCGATGCAAGCAGCGTTCAAACACTGTCACGGTCTCCAGTGCGGCTTCTGTACGCCCGGCATGGTGATGAGCGCGGTCTCGCTCGTGCAACGCCAGCCCGACCTCACCGGCGACGACGTCCGCGCACAGCTCGACGGCAACCTGTGCCGCTGTACGGGCTATCACAACATCGTCAAGGCAGTCCTCGAAGGCGCAGCAGGCATGAAGTCCGCCGGCAACGCGGCCACCGCCGCGACCAGCGCCGACACCGACACCGCCGCCCATGCGAATACAGCGAACGCAGCCAGCGCATCGGCCACCGCGCCAGTCACCGCCTGAGGAGCCGACGATGAACGCACCCGACACCCCCCATCTGATCGGCGCCTCGGTCGAACGTAAGGAAGACTATCGGTTTCTGACCGGCAACGGCCAGTACACCGACGACATCGTCCTGCCGCAGCAAACCTACGCGGTGTTCCTGCGCTCGCCGCATGCGCACGCGAAGATCAACAGCATCGACATCGCGGCGGCAAAGCAGTCGCCCGGCGTGATCGCGATCTTCACCGGCGCGGACATGGCCGCTGAAAACGTCGGCGGATTGCCTTGTGGCTGGTTGATCCACAGCACTGACGGCAAGCCGATGAACGAGCCGCCGCACCCGGTCATCGCGCATACGAAAGTGCGCCACGTCGGCGACCAGGTCGCGCTCGTGATCGCCGATTCGATCAAGGCCGCGAAAGACGCCGCCGAACTGATCGACGTGGATTACGACGTGCTGCCCGCCGTCGTCGACACAGCGCATGCAGCCGATGCGGGCCAGCCCGCGGTCCACGACGAAGTGCCCGACAACGTCTGCTACAACTGGGGCCACGGCGACAAAGCCGCCACCGACGCCGCATTCGCCAAAGCCGCCCACGTCACCACACTCGACATCGTCAACAACCGGCTGGTGCCGAACGCGATCGAACCGCGCGCGGTCAACGCGAGTTACTCGCCGCAGGACGACAGCTACACGGTCTACGTCGCGAATCAGAACCCGCACGTGGAGCGTCTGTTGATGGCCGCGTTCGTGCTGTCGCTGCCGGAGTCGAAATTGCGCATCATCGCGCCGGACGTTGGCGGCGGCTTCGGTTCGAAGATCTTTCTGTATGCAGAGGACGTCGCGCTCACCTGGGCGTCGAAGAAAATCCGCCGTCCGGTGAAATGGACAGCCGAGCGCTCGGAAGCGTTCGTGTCCGACGCGCACGGCCGCGATCATGTGACGAAAGCCGAACTCGCGATGGACGCCGACGGCAAGTTCCTCGCCATGCGCATCCACACCATCGCGAACATGGGCGCGTATCTGTCCACGTTCGCGTCGAGCGTGCCGACCATCCTGTACGCGACGCTGCTCGCGGGCCAGTACGCGACGCCCGCGATCTACGCCGAAGTGAAAGCGGTCTTCACCCACACCGTTCCCGTCGATGCCTACCGAGGCGCGGGCCGTCCCGAAGCGACCTACGTCGTCGAGCGTCTGGTCGAAACCGCCGCGCGCGAAATGAAGCTCGATCCGGCCGAGATTCGCCGCCGCAATTTCATCCGCGATTTTCCGTACGCGACGCCGGTCGGCCTCACTTACGACACCGGCGACTACGAGACGATCCTCGCGCGTTCGCTCGAACTCGCAGACGTCAAAGGCTTCGCTGCCCGCCAACAGGAATCCGCCAAGAACGGCAAGCTGCGCGGCCTCGGCTACTCGTGCTACATCGAGGCATGCGGCCTCGCGCCGTCGAATATCGCCGGCGCGTTGGGCGCGCGGGCGGGCCTCTTCGAAGTCGGACAGATTCGCGTGCACCCGACCGGTTCCGTCACCGTGTTCACCGGTTCGCACAGTCATGGCCAGGGACACGAAACGACCTTTGCGCAGGTGGTCGCCGACCGGCTCGGCATCGCGCTGGAAAGCGTCGAGATCGTCCACGGCGACACGGGGCGGATTCCGTTCGGCATGGGGACGTATGGCTCGCGCTCGATTGCGGTCGGCGGCTCGGCGATCATGAAGGCGCTCGACAAGATCGAAACGAAGGCGAAGAAAATCGCCGCGCATCTGCTGGAAGCGGCGGCCGAAGATATCGAGTTCAAGGACGGCGTGTTCCGCGTCGCGGGCACCGATCGCACGAAAGCATTCGCCGACATTTCGCTCGCGGCGTACGTGCCGCACAACTATCCGCTCGACGTGCTCGAACCCGGTCTCGAAGAAAGCGCGTTCTACGATCCGACCAACTTCACCTATCCGTCCGGGGCGTACATCTGCGAGGTCGAAGTCGATCCGGATACCGGCGTGTGCCGCATCCAGCAGTTCACCGCCGTGGACGATTTCGGCAACGTGATCAATCCGATGATCGTCGAAGGACAGGTGCACGGCGGGCTCGCGCAGGGCATCGGCCAGGCGATGCTGGAGCGCTGCGTGTACGACAACGACAGCGGCCAGTTGCTGTCCGGCTCGTACATGGATTACGCGATGCCGCACGCGTCCGATCTGCCCGACTTCACCGTCGAGACCGCGAAGGGCACGCCGTGCACGCACAATCCGCTCGGCGTGAAGGGCTGCGGCGAGGCCGGCGCGATCGGCTCGCCGCCGGCGGTGATCAACGCGATCATCGATGCGCTTGCGCCGCTCGGCGTGACCGATCTGCAGATGCCCGCGACGCCGCATCGCGTGTGGTCCGCGATTCACGCGGCGAAGCAAGGCAACGCGCAACCCCATTGAGATCCTGAGCGGAGAATCGACATGTATTCATTCGAGTATCAACGCGCGACGGATCCCAAAGCGGCCGCCGCCATCCTCACCGCCGACAGCGACGCGAAATTCCTGGCCGGCGGCCAGAGCCTGCTGCCCACGATGCGGCTGCGTCTCGCACAACCGTCGCAACTGGTCGACGTGACGCGCATTCCCGCGCTCAAATCGATCAGCGTGGATGCCAGCACGGTGACGATCGGCGCCGCCGTCTGCCACGCGGATGTCGCGGAGCACGCGGAATTGCGTCGCGTATCGCCCGGCCTCGCCGATCTCGCCGCGCACATCGGCGACCGTCAGGTGCGAGCGCTGGGCACGATCGGTGGCTCGCTGGCAAACAACGATCCGGCCGCGTGCTACCCGGCGGCGGCGATGGCACTGGACGCGACCATCGTCACCGAGCGTCGGCGGATTGCATCGGCGGACTTTTTCGTCGGCATGTACGAAACCGCGCTGGAGCCGGACGAGTTGATCGTCGCGGTCGAGTTTCCGGTGCCCGAGCGTGCGGCCTACGAGAAATTCCGCAATCCCGCGTCGCACTTCGCGCTGGTCGGCGTGTTCGTCGCGAAGTTCGCGAGCGGCGTGCGAGTGGCGGTGACGGGCGCGGCGGCGTCGGTGTTTCGTGTGCCGGAGCTGGAGAGCGCGCTGTCGGCGAATTTCACGCCGGAGGCCGCGCGCGGAGTGAGTGTGTCGGCGGCGAATCTGAACACCGACATGCACGCTAGCGCCGACTATCGCGCGCACCTGATCCCGGTGCTCGCCGCGCGAGCGGTGGCGAAGGCGAACGGCTAGCGATCGTCGAACAGGCTGGCGTGCTTTTATTTCGGCACGTCAGCCCCGTTCTCGTTTTATCGCAGCTCGCCCGTTTGTCAGGCTTCATCGGCGTCACTTAGATGCCAGTCGGGCGTCAATCAGGCGCGCAGATTCAGGACCGCCATGCAACCCGCTTCAATCGACGACACCCTCGCGCAACTCGCCGCGCAACGTTATTTCGCCAGCCGCGAACTCGCGACCGCGCTCTATCTCGCGCTGCGGATGGAGCGGCCGTTGTTCGTCGAAGGCGAGCCGGGCGTCGGCAAAACCGAACTCGCGAAAGCCGCAGCGGGAATGCTCGGCACCACGATGCTGCGTCTGCAATGCTATGAGGGACTCGATACGGCGAGCGCGCTGTACGAGTGGGACTATCCGCGTCAGATCATGGCGCTGCGTCTCGCGGAAGCCGCCGGCGAGCGGCCCGATAACGACACGCTGTATCGCGGCGAATTTTTGCTGAAGCGTCCGCTACTGCAAGCGTTGATGCCCGATGAAAACCATCCCGGCGCGAGGCGCGTGCTGCTGATCGACGAAATCGATCGAGCCGACGAGCCGTTCGAAGCGTTCCTGCTCGAACTGCTGTCGGACTTCCAGGTGTCGATTCCTGAATACGGCACCGTGCGCGCAGCGCAACCGCCGCTCGTCGTGATGACCTCGAACCGCACGCGCGAAGTGCACGACGCGTTGAAGCGCCGCTGTCTGTATCAATGGATCGGCTATCCCGAGCGGGATCGGGAACTGGAGATCGTCGCGGCTCGCGCGCCGCAGACATCGGCGGAATTGCAGCGGCGGGCGGTCGATTTCGTGCACCGGCTGCGCGGCATGGATCTGTTCAAAGCGCCCGGCATTGCCGAGACGATCGACTGGTGCCGCGCGCTGGAAGCGCTGTCGGTGACGGAACTCGATCCGCAATCGGTGCAGAACACGCTGGGTGTGCTGCTCAAGTATCAGGACGATCTGGCGCGCGTCGATGCCGCGCAGATTGCGCAGTGTCTCGCGCCCGCACCGGGATCGTCAGCATGACCAGGCAATCCCCTTCAGGCGCAACGGTTGAGACGCCAGACCAAACTCCAACACTCGCGCGCAACGTCGTTCACTTCGTGCGCGTGCTGCGCGGCGCGGGCTTGCCGATGTCGCCCGCCCAGGCCGTCGATGCCCTCGCCGCTCTGCACTGGATCGACCTCAGCCGGCGCGACGACGTGCGCGCCGCGCTCGCCGCCTCGCTAGTCTGCGCGCCCGACGAGCGCGAACTCTTCAACGCCGCGTTCGCGCTGTTCTGGCGCGACCCGGATTGGGAAGGCAAACTGCGCGCGCTGCTGCTACCAAAAGTTCGCGACGGCCTGCCGCCGCCCAAACGCAACAACCGTCTCGCCGATGCCCTCGCCGTCCGCGCGCCGCCGTCGCCGCACACCAGAACGCCGCAGCAGACCGAGCAGCACGAGTTGCACGCGCACGTCACGTTCAGCGCGGAAGAGCGCTTGCGTCACCGAGATTTCGACACCCTTTCCGCCGATGAATGGCGCAGCTTGCGTCACCTGATTCGTGGCCAGCGTCTGCCGCTCGCCACCGAGCCGACGCGTCGCCTGAAAGCGTCATCGCATGGCACGCATGCCGATTTGCGCGCGAGTGCCCGGCACGCGGTGCGCGCGGGCGGCGACTGGACGGTATGGAAATATCGCGCGGTGGTCGAACGCAAACCGCCGCTCGTGTTGCTGCTCGACATCTCCGGTTCGATGAGCAGCTACTCGCGCGCGGTGCTTTATTTTTGCCACGCGCTGCTGCAATCGCGCGAACGCCTGCAGGTGTTTCTGTTCGGCACGCGGCTCACCAACGCGACGCGCGCGCTGCGCGAACGCGATCCCGATGTGGCGATTGCGACGCTCACCGATCAGGTGGTCGACTGGTCGGGCGGCACGCGCATCGGTGCGGCACTCGCGGAATTCAACCGGCGCTGGGCGCGGCGCGTGCTGACCGGACGTGCGACCGTGCTGCTCGTCACCGATGGCCTCGATCACGAAGCCATCGACGTACTCGATACCGAAATGGCCCGCCTGCGACGCTTCGCGCATCGCATTGTCTGGCTCAATCCGCTGCTGCGGTTTAGCGGCTTTTCTCCGAAGGCGCGTGGCGTGCAGGCGATCCTGCCGTATGTCGATGCGCATCGTCCGGTTCACAATCTGGACAGCCTGGCAGCGTTCGGCCGCGATCTCGCGCAACTCACGCGCGCGCCTCGCCCCGCGCTTGCCGCCAAAGCTACCTCGGGAGCAACGTCATGGAATTGACCGAAACTCACACGCTGCCAGTTTCGCAGCAGCAAACATGGGATGCATTGAACGACACCGAGGTGCTGCGCGCCTGCATCCCCGGTTGCGAAAGCATCGAAGCGGACGGCGAGAACGCGTATCTGGTCGCGCTGAGCGCCGCGGTCGGCCCGGTCAAGGCCCGTTTCAAGGGACGCATGCAACTGACCGACATCGACGCGCCGAACACCTACAGTATCGTGTTCGAAGGCCAGGGTGGCGCTGCGGGTTTCGCCAAAGGCAACGCGCGGGTCGCGCTCGAAGCCGACGGCGAAAACGCAACGAAGTTAAGCTATACGGCAAGCGCGCAAGTCGGCGGCAAGCTGGCGCAAATCGGCTCGCGGCTGGTAGACGGCGCGGCGCGCAAGATCGCCGGCGAATTCTTCAAGCGATTTGGCGCGCATGTTGCGGGAGAGGATGGCGCGTCGGCTGATGCGATCGAAGAAGCATCCGCCGTCGATGCCGCCACGCAGGACACGCAATCGAACGACGGCACCGACGCCGACGCAGACCCAACCAAGAGGAAGAAATCATGGACAGCGTGGATCTCGAAGTCCTGAAGTCCAGCGCACGCTGGCTGGAGGAAGGACATCGCGCGCTACTGGTGACGGTCGTGAAGACGTGGGGCTCGTCGCCGCGTCCCGAGGGCGCAATGCTCGCGGTCCGCGACGACGGGCTCGTGGTCGGCTCAGTGTCGGGCGGCTGCATCGAAGACGATCTGATCGACCGCGTGCGGCAACGGGGAATCGAACAGACGCGCCCGGAGGCGGTGAAGTACGGCATCACCGCGGAGGAAGCGCATCGTTTCGGCCTGCCGTGCGGCGGCACGATCCAGCTTGCATTGGAACCGTTGACGCTGCAAAGCGGCATCGCCGAATTGTGCCGTGCGGTAGAGGACGGGCGTCTGGTCGCGCGTCAGGTCGAAATGAGTACCGGTGCGGTCCGGCTCGATGCGGCGCTCGCGACGGACGGCGTGCATTTCGACGGCGAGCGTCTGCTGACCATCCACGGTCCGCGCTACCGGATGCTGGTGATCGGCGCGGGGCAGTTGTCGCGCTATCTGTGCCAGATCGCAGTGGGACTCGACTATCAGGTCACCGTGTGCGATCCGCGCGAGGAGTACACGGAGGAGTGGCATATCCCCGGCACGAAGATCGTTCGGACCATGCCGGACGATACCGTGATCGACATGAAACTCGACGAACGCTGCGCGGTGATCGCGCTTACGCACGATCCGAAGCTCGACGATCTCGCTTTGATGGAAGCGTTGAAAACGCCCGCGTTCTATGTCGGCGCGCTGGGTTCACGAAGGAATAACCAGGCGCGGCGCGAGCGGCTAAAAGAGTTCGACCTGAACGAGACGGAGTTGGCCCGTTTGCATGGACCGGTTGGCATTTATATCGGCAGCCGGACGCCGCCTGAAATTGCCGTTTCGATACTCGCCGAGGTGACGGCGGCGAAGAACGGCGTGTCGCTGCCGACGCTGCTTCAGGTTGAAGGTGCGAAGGCGGCTCGGGAAGTCGCGGCTTCGGGCGGTGCAGCCTGCAGCGTTTGAACGCGGGGCGTTTTCCGGCAACCGGCAACCGCTAACGCCCAACGCTCGCCGCCACACCAAGCGCTCACATCAACGCGCACACCACGGTCGCGACAATCGACCCGCCCACCAGCACCACGCCCACCACGCGGCGCTTGTTCAACTCGGTCCATAGCAGCACGCCGGTCAGCGAAAGCAGGATCAGACTGCCGGCGATCGTATCGATCAGCAGCACCCAGCCGACACTCAAACCCGCGCCCTTGTGCAGATTGTTCATCGTCGCGAGAAAGCTGTTGTGCGTGCGTTTTACCGCGACAAAGCCATTGCCCACCCAGTACTCCGCCTGCACGTTCTGCGACGGGCCCATGATGCCGACCTGCCAGAACTCCGGCTGCATCGCGCTGTGATCGCCCCACGCGACCGGATGCGCCGGCTCGCGCCGCGCGCGTCCCGGCTTGCCGTCCAGCTTCAATTCGGCTTTGAGCCACTTCGCCAGATCCATCGGCGAATGCAGCGGTTTTTGCGGCACGGGAATCTGCATTTCCTCGACGATCGGCTCGCCCGTCGACACTTTCAGCGGCCCGGCCCGATGGTTCAGCAGGAACCCGGTCGCGCCGAACATCAAACCCAGCACCGCGCCCCACAAGCCGACCCAGCCATGCACCTTACGCAGCCACTTGATGAAATTCGAGCGGCGCGAACGCTGACGCCGCGCCGCCTGCTCGGCGTCATCCATCAGATGATGCGTGCGCGGCGGCTGATGGGCGGTGTATTCGGTATGGGCGGTGGATTGCGTGCGCTGGCCGGCAGCGGACTTTGCATCGATTGAAACGGGGGCGTTCATCCAGGCTCCAGGCGGCATCAGCTCGATCCGTCGACGGCACACTGGGGGAGGCGCGCGCTCATACGGCAGCGGTGAGGGAAAGTGTCAGAAGGCGGACGACCCGGCTTGCGGTCCAGGTCGTCCTGATCGAAAGGCTGGCTGGCGGTCACAGAGGAGGAGAAATGTGACCGAAGCTGGCGATGCCTTTCAATTGAGAACGACTATCATTACACATTTACCCGCTTTGCTCAATCGCAACGTGTTGCAGGCGCTTGACAAGCTCGCGGCGCAACCCGACTCTAGCTCCAGATCCCGTCAACGTTGCGCGTTCGGATACCTGCCTGCCATGCGATTCTTTTCCGTGCTTTGCGTCGTTTCAGTTGGCTGGCTTGCCGGCATCCACGTCGCGAGCGCGAGCGTCGCAGATAAACTCGACGATCCGTATACCAACGAAGGCGAGACGCAAACCTTCACCGTCAACGCCGACGGTTCGTATTCCAAGCTCGATTCCCTGACGCTGCGCGTGAACAGCGAGGCCGGCGTCGCGCGGGTGGCGCAGCAATACGTCTGGTTCAACCGGAACATGGCGGACGTGCAGATTCTCGAGGCGTACACGACGACCGCCGACGGCGTGCGTCACGAGGTGCAGCCCGACCAGATCCGCGACGTACAGGAGGCCCGTTCGTTCGACGCGCCGATGTTCCAGGACATCCAGGAAAAGGTGATCGTGTTCCCGGCGGTCGAACCGGGCGCGCGCGTGCATCTGGCGTATCGCAAGACGCAGAAGCAGCCGATCGTGCCCGGCGAATTCAGCGACTTCACGCCGCCCGATCTTGCGCCGACCCACAACTTCCGTCTGATCTACGACCTGCCCGCCGGCAAGCCGCTTTATGCCGACGCCAGGGGTTTCACCGCGCAATCACCGGTCACACTGAACGGCCGCACGCGTTACGAATTCCGCTACGACAAGGCGCATTTCAGTCGGCTGGAGAATGGCTCGATTGCGTACGTGTCGTATGGCGACCGGCTGATGGTGTCGACCTTTCCCGACTACGCCGCCTTCGCCGCGACCTATCGCGAATCGGCTGCGGACCCGGGCGCGCACGATCCGGCAATCACGAGGCTCGCGCAGCAACTCACCGCGCACGACCGCACGCCGCGCGACAAGGCGAAAACGCTGTACGACTGGGTCCGCCGCAATGTGCGCTACGTGGCGATCAACGTCGGGCGCGGCGCGGTCGTGCCGCACAGCGCGAGCGCGATCCTCGCGAATCGTTATGGCGACTGCAAGGATCACGTCGCGCTGTACGGTGCGCTGCTCGACGCGGTCGGCGTGCGCAACGAGCCCGCGCTGATCAGCAGCGGCACGATCTACACGCTGCCGAGCGTGCCGGGTTACGGCGTCATCAATCACGTCATCACGTGGCTGCCGGACTTGCAGCAATACGCCGATTCGACCGCATCGAATGTCGAATTCGGCTTTCTGCCTTCCACCGATATGAACCGCCCGACCGTGCTCGTCGGCGACGGCGTGCTCGCCAATACGCCCGCTACCGCGCTGATGAAACGCAGCACCGATCTGTCGATCAAGGTCGATCCCGACGGCTCGGCGAGCTTCACGTACAGGCTGGAAGACAACGGCCCGTTCGCGGAACAGGCGCGTGCGCGATTGCGCATGCAGACACCGTCGCAGCGCGAGGAGTCGATTCAGGCCGAGTTGCGCGGCGCGAACCTGCGCGGCACGGCCACGCTCAGCACCAACGATCTGAACGTGGCCGACGGCCCGCTGACGATCACGATGAAAGGCACGCTGGAGAGTCTGGTCGTGCCCGGCGCGGCGGCGTCGATTCGCGCGCTGACGAGTCTCGCCGGCGGCGTCGAAGCGGATACGCGTTACTGGCTCGGCGAGCGGCGGCGCACGCAGCCGTTCGTTTGCCACAACCTGTCGCTGCACGAACATGCGCGCATCGAGTTGCCTGCCAACTTCCATGTGCTCGATATGCCGGAGGCGAAGCGCGCACAAGACCGCTTCGTCGATTTCCAGTCGCAATACGCATTCGATCCGTCGAGCAACGTGGTGACGATGACTCGCGACGGCACCACGCATTTCGATAGCGACGTGTGCTCGCCCGACGATTTCGCGCAGATGCGTCCGGCGATCGAGGCGATCGGGCGAGACGTGCGCGCCGAGGTGATTGTGAAGTCGACGCTGGTGGAGTCATCGAGTGTGGCGTCGCAGGCGCCTTGAAGCGTATTGCACGCCGCCACACTCGAAACTCGAATCGCAGGGTTCAAACCGGCCAGAGCGGCCCTTCCTGCATGGCGCCGAGTTGCTCGCGCATTTCGAGGATGCGGTCTTCCCAGTAGCGCTGCGTGTTGAACCACGGAAACGCTGCGGGAAACGCGGGGTCGTCCCAGCGGCGCGCAAGCCACGCCTGATAGTGAACCAGCCGCAGTGTGCGCAACGCTTCGACCAGATAGAGTTCGCGCGGCTCGAATTCGCAGAAATCTTCGTATCCGGCGAGCAGATCGGCCAGCGCACGCGATGCCTCGGCACGCTCGCCCGGTAGCAATAGCCACAAATCCTGCACGGCCGGACCCATCCGGCTATCGTCGAAGTCGACGAAATGCGGGCCGGCATCGGTCCACAACACATTGCTCGGATGACAATCGCCGTGCATTCGCAGCATGCGAATTTCGCCGGCACGCTCGAACGCGCGCTCCACACCTTCGAGCGCGAGATTCACAACGGTTTCCCATGCAGTGCGAACGTCGTCGGGGACGAAACGCTGCGCGAGCAAAAAGTCGCGCGGCTCGTAGCCGAAGGTGTTGATGTCGAGCGTAGGACGTTCGGCGTAATTTTGCGTCTGACCAACCGCGTGAATGCGGCCGATAAACCGCCCAAGCCATTCGAGCGTGTCGCTACGGTCGAGGTCCGGCGCGCGACCGCCGCGTCGCTCGAAGATCGAAAAGCGGTAGCCGTCGAACGTATGCAGCGTGCGGCCATCAAGTACGCGCGCGGGCACTGCCGGAATCTCGCGCGCGGCGAGGTCGGCGACGAACGCGTGCTCTTCGAGAATCGCGGCATCGCTCCAACGCTCCGGACGATAGAACTTCGCGACAACCGGCGGACCGTCTTCGACGCCCACCTGGTACACACGGTTCTCGTAGCTGTTGAGCGGCAGCATGCGGCCATCGGTGCGCACGCCTGCCGTGCTGAGCACGCTGTCGAGCGCGTCGAGCACGATTTCCGGCTGGAGCCGGGCGAAAGGCGCGGCGCTAGTGGCGCCGTCCTGAGGATCGGAAATGTCGTCGTTCATGCCCGCATTGTGCGCCGCGCCGCCGTCAAAGACGAGGGCCACGGCTCACGTTGCGGTTGAACATACGAATGACACGGCGACTTCAGCGTGACTTACAACACGCTTAACATCGCGCGCACGTAGCGAAACTCACAGCACGATCAATGTATCTGCGCGCTGGACGGACGCACCTGCTCGCCCGTATCGATCAGGTCTTCGAGAAAAAAGGGTTCAGTATTCAGGTGCTGCGACGTACCGGGCTCGCCCGCGTACCACGCAACCATGGCCATGTCGCCCAGAATGCGCATGACAATTCCGCGCGCGCCTTGCGGCACGGCGATGTGCACCGATCGGACAATGGAACCGATTTGCATGATGTTTCCCCGTTTCTCCCGTAGCCGGCTTTATGATTTCGCGCCGGTCAAGGTGATGATAAAAGCGTCGCTCCGTCGATAACGTTGCTTACGCACCCAATCTGCTGCGCGTGATACGCGTGAGAGGTTGAAAGTCATTGTTCCCGTTTTAAGGGACTTTGGAAAGTGCAAACGAAAATATCAAAAATGCAGGTAAAAACCGCTTCACCCGTCGTTTCGCCCTATTCCAATTACGGCTCGCTCAAACCATCATCTCGGCTTAACGCGTCGTAACGAGACAATCATAAACCCACCCGGGGGGAGATATCAAAAACGTGCACAACGTCCAGCTTATTTGCAACGTTTGCGGGCCGCGTAAGCTCGCTGTCATCGGCATTTATCGATTGCGCTAGTCATGTGGATTGTTCGACTCGCGCTTCGGCGCCCCTATACCTTTGTCGTCCTGGCCCTGCTACTTCTGATCGTCGGGCCGCTGACCATTCTTCGTACGCCCACCGACATTTTCCCGAACATCGATATACCGGTGCTCTCGGTAATCTGGTCGTATAACGGTCTGCCCGCCGACGAAATGGAAAAGCGCATCGTGCTCAATTACGAGCGCGGCCTCGCGACCACCGTCAATGATATTGAACATACGGAATCGACTTCGCTGAACGGCATCGCCGTCATCAAGATTTTTTTCCAGCCGCACGCGAATATCGACGAAGCGCTGGCTCAGGTCACCGCGCTGTCGCAAACGCAATTGCGCTCGCTGCCGCCTGGCATCACGCCGCCGAATATCCTGCGCTATAACGCGTCGACGGTGCCGATCTTGCGGCTCGCGTTGTCGTCGGCGTCGCTGACCGAGCAGGAGCTGTTCGACTTCGGCAATAATTTTCTGAAGACGCAACTCGCCACCGTGCCCGGCGCGTCGGTGCCATTGCCGTATGGCGGCAAGCAGCGGCAGATCATGGTCGATATCGATTCGCGCAAATTGCAGGAGCGCAATCTGTCGCCGCTCGATGTGGTCAACGCGGTCACCGCGCAGAACCTGATTCTGCCGTCGGGCACCGCGAAAATCGGCTCGACTGAATACTCGGTGGAAATGAACGGCAGCCCGGATTCGCTCGCCGGCCTCAACAATATTCCGATCAGATCCACCGCGAACGGCACCGTTTATATTCGCGATGTCGCGCATGTTCGCGACGGCTTCCAGCCGCAAACCAATATCGTGCGCGTGAACGGCCAACGCGCGGCGCTGCTCACGATTAACAAAAGCGGCAATACGTCCACACTGGAAATCGTCGACCGCATCAAATCGATGATGCCAACGCTGCGCAATCTCGTGCCCGAGTCGCTAAATATCGACCCCGTTGCCGATCAATCGCTATTCGTGCGTGCTTCCGTGCAGGGCGTATTGCGCGAAGCGTTGATCGCCGCGTGCCTGACAGGTCTGATGATTCTGTTGTTCCTCGGCAACTGGCGCGCAACGCTAATCATCGCCGTGTCGATTCCTCTGTCGATGATCACATCGATCATCGCGCTCTCGATGCTCGGCGAAACCATCAACATCATGACGCTCGGCGGCCTCGCGCTCGCGGTCGGGATTCTGGTGGACGATGCGACCGTCGCGATCGAAAACATCAGCCATCAACTGGAACAGGGCAAAAATCTCGAGCAGGCGATTCTCGACGGCGCGCATCAGATTGCGATTCCGACGCTGGTGTCGACGCTGTCCATCTGCATCGTGTTCGTGCCGATGTTCATGCTGACGGGCGTCGCGCACTATCTGTTCATTCCGCTCGCGGAAGCCGTGGTGTTCGCGATGCTGGCGTCGTATTTCTTCTCACGTACGCTCGTGCCGACGCTCGCGAAATACCTGCTACGCCATCACCATGTGGCGACGACCGCGCATCACGGGTCTGTGCAAACGCGCAATCCGTTCATGCGGGTTCACTATGCATTCGAGCGCGGCTTCTCGCGTTTGCGCGACCGTTATCGCGTGTTCCTCGAAGCACGCGTTGCGCGGCCGGGTCTTTTCGTTACGCTGTTTCTGGTTTGCTGTGGCGCGTCGATGCTGCTCGTGCCGTTTATCGGTCGCGACTTTTTCCCGGCCGTCGATGCAGGCACCATCGCGCTGCATCTGCGTGCGAAAACCGGCATGCGTGTGGAAGAAACAGCGGTCATGACCGATCGGGTCGATACGCGCATTCGTCAGTTGATCCCTGCGGGCGAGTTGCATTCGATCATCGACAATATCGGTTTGCCGGTGTCGGGTATCAATCTTTCGTACGGCAGCACCGGCACGATCGGCACGTCGGATGCGGACGTGCTCATCACGCTCAATCCCGATCATCATCCGAGCGCCGATTACGTTCGCACGCTGCGGCGCACGCTCACCGACGAATTTCCCGGCGTGCAGTTCGCGTTTCTACCGGCGGATATCGTCAGTCAGACGCTGAATTTCGGCATGCCGTCGCCGATCGATATTCAGATCGTGGGCCGCGATGTCGCGGGCAATCGCGTGTTTGCTGCGAAGTTGCTGAACCGTCTGCGCGCAGTGCCGGGTCTCGCCGATGCCCGCATCCAGCAGCCTGCGGATTTGCCGCGTATTTTCATCGACGTGGACCGCACGCGCGCACAGCAAGCCGGTTTCTCGCAACACGACATCGCGAGCAATCTGCTGATCACGCTGTCGGGCAGCCAGCAAACCACGCCGACGTTCTGGCTCAATCCGCGCAATGGCGTGAGCTATAACGTGATCACGGAAGCGCCGCAATACACGATCGATTCGCTGCAATCGCTCGCGAATATTCCGTTGAACGCGAACGGTCGCAGCAACATTCTTGGCTCGCTCGCGACGATGAAGCGCGAAGCCGGCAATGCAACGATCAACCACTACAACGCGCAGACCACGATCGATATTTACGGCACCGCCGACGGTCGCGATCTCGGCGGCGTCTCGGACGATATCCGCAAGATCATCGACGACTCGAAGGCGGAGCTGCCGAAAACATCGACTATCGAAGTGCGCGGCCAGGTGCAGACCATGAACGATTCGTTCTCGGGTCTGTTCGCCGGGCTCGTGTTCGCGATCCTGCTGGTGTATCTGCTGATCGTCGTGAATTTCCAGTCGTGGCTCGATCCGTTCATCATCATCACCGCGCTGCCGGGTGCGCTCGCGGGCATCGTGTGGATGCTGTTTCTCACGCACACCACGCTGTCGATTCCCGCGCTGACCGGCGCGATCATGTGTATCGGTATCGCCACGGCCAACGCGATTCTCGTGATCAGCTTCGCGCGCGAGCAGTTACTCGAACACGGCGACGCCACGCGCGCGGCAATCGAAGCAGGCTTCACGCGTTTCCGTCCGGTGCTGATGACCGCGCTCGCGATGATCATCGGCATGGTGCCGATGGCGATCGGTCTCGGCGAAGGTGGCGAGCAGAACGCGCCGCTCGGGCGCGCGGTGATCGGCGGTCTGACGGTCGGCACGCTGGCGACGCTGATCTTCGTGCCGGTGGTGTTCTCGATGATCTACAAACGGCTCGCGGCGCGGCGTCTGCGCGCGGCCGAACACGTGGTGCAGAAACCATGAAGCCGACTAACGCCATCGCCATCGCAATGACACGCTACACAAGAGGCAGCGCCGACTGCCCACGCATCTTCACAGGGGAAGTCTGATGGAAGCAAAACGTCCGGACGGTTCCAGTTCCGATACCGATACTGCGCACCGTCCCGCAAAAACGAAGCGCACTCGCGCAATTGCCGTCGCGGTGGCGTTGGCCGTGATTGCGCTCGCCGCGCAAGGCATCTGGTCGCGTCACGATGCGCACGCCGCGCTCGAACGCGATGCGGAGCATGCGAGCCAGTTGAGCGTCGAAGTGGTGCGGCCGCAGAAGTCGTCGGTTGGGCTCGATCTTGTTTTGCCCGGCAATGTGCAGGCTTTTCTCGACACGCCGATCTATGCACGCACCAGCGGCTATCTGAAGAAGTGGTACGCCGATATCGGCGCACATGTGAAGAGCGGCCAGTTGCTCGCGGAAATCGACACGCCCGAAGTGGACGATCAGTTGCGCGCCGCCCGCGCGGATCTCGCGAATGCCGAGGCCAATTACGCGCTGGCGAAAAGCACCGCCGATCGCTGGACCGACATGCTGAAAAGCAAGTCGGTATCGAAGCAGGAAACCGAGGAAAAAGTTGGCGACATGCTGGCGAAAAAAGCCACGCTCGACGCCGCGCGCTTCAACGTTGCGCGACTCGAAAAAACGCAATCGTTCCAGAAGGTCTACGCGCCGTTCGACGGCACGGTGACCGCGCGCAATGTCGATGTCGGCGCGCTGATCGACGCGGGCAGCGCGGGCGGTCCGACGAAGGAACTGTTTCATGTTGCGCAGGCGGATCGTCTGCGAGTGTATGTGAACGTGCCGCAGGCATACGCACAGCAAATCCGCGCGCAGCAGAGCGCGTTTTTGACGCTGACGGAAACGCCATCGAAGCATTATCCGGGGACGGTGGCGCGTACGGCGGGCGCAGTCGATGCGCAACAACGCACGATGCTGGTCGAAGTCGATGTCGACAATCGCAGCGGCGAATTGCTGCCGGGTGCGTATGCGCAGGTGCATTTTGCGTTGGGCACAGGCGAGGCGCCGTTCACGCTACCGGGCAACGCATTTCTGTTTCGCCCGGATGGCGTGAAGGTCGCGACCGTGGACGCCGATCACAAGGTGAGGTTGTTGCCGGTATCGCTGGGAACGGACTTCGGCACACGTGTGGCGATTGCGTCGGGTTTGCAAGGCAACGAACAGGTGATTCTGAATCCGCAGGATTCGATCGTCGACGGAGCGGCGGTGCGGATTGCACCGCGCAAGGCGGATAACGCGAAGGGTGCTTCTGGTGCTTCCGCAGCGCCAGGCGGCGAAGGGAAAGCGGAGGCGTCGTCATGAACGCGCTGGTCTCACGCGGCGAATCCACACGGTCACGCGGGCGCGCTTATACGCGAGTTTGGTCAGTCGCTGCGCTTGTGTTCGCGCTCACCGCCTGTACCGTCGGCCCCGACTACGTGAAGCCGCCCACCACCACGGCCGCCACCTACAAGGAACTCGCGGGCAGCGGCTGGCAACCTGCGCAGCCCGCCGATACGCTCACGCGCGGCGCCTGGTGGAACATCTACGCAGACCCATCGCTCGATTCGCTCGAACAGCAGGTCGCCACCGCCAACCAGAACGTGCAGTCGGCCGAAGCGCGCTTTCGCGCCGCCCGCGCGACCGTCGCGCAATACCGGTCGAGCTTCTTCCCGGTCGTCAGCGCAAATGGCAACTATTCGCGGGCACGGTCGTCGGAGAACGTGCTGCACAAATCGACCGCTGGCCTCACGCTGAACGACTACCTCGTACAAGCGGACGCGTCGTGGGAACCTGACCTGTGGGGTCGCGTGTCGCGCAGCGTCGAAGGCGCGAAAGCCCAGGCGCAAGCCAGTGCCGCCGACGCCCAGGCCGTGCTTCTGTCGATGCAGGCCGAACTCGCCACCGACTACTTCGAGCTACGCGGACTCGATCAGGAGCGCCAGCTTCTCGACGACACGCTCAAGGCCTACAGCGAAGCGCTCGATCTGACGCAGCATCGTTACGCGGGCGGCATCGCCACCGACGCCGACGTCGCGCAGGCGCAAACGCAACTCAAAACCACGCAGGCACAGGCACTCGATCTCGGCGTGCAGCGCGCGCAGCTCGAACACGCGATCGCGATCCTGATCGGCCAGTCGCCTTCCACTTTCTCGTTGCCGGTTGCGCCGCTCACGGCCGTGCCGGTGGTGGCGGCAGCGGGCGTGCCGTCCACGTTGCTTGAGCGACGGCCCGACATTGCAGCGGCGGAAAGACAGGTTGCCGATATGAACGCACAGATCGGCGTGGCGACGGCGGCGTTTTTCCCGAGCCTCGTGCTGTCGGTGACGGACGGACTCGAAGCGACCAACTACAGCCAGTGGCTGCTCGCGCCGAGCCGCTTGTGGTCGCTCGGACCGGCGCTCGCGGGCACGCTGCTGGATTTCGGCGGACGCGCATCCGTGAAAGAACAGGCGCGCGCGCACTACGACGAAAGCGTCGCGCAATACCGTCAAACGGTGCTCACGGCCTTCGGCGAGGTCGAGGACAATCTCGCCGCGCTGCGTGTGCTCGAACAGGAAGCCAGCGCGCAGGACGACGCGGTAAGCGCCGCGCAACGGTCGCTGGCGGTCGTGTCGGACCGCTATAAGAACGGCGCGATTACCTATCTGGATGTGGTCGTCGCGCAGACTACGGCTCTGACGAATGAGCGCAATGCGGTGTCGATCGCGCGTCGGCGGATGGCTGCGAGCGTCGCGCTGGTGAAGGCATTGGGCGGCGGCTGGAACGTGTCAGATCTGCCGACTGATGAGCAGATCGTGCATCCGCCGGCGCCTGCGAGCGCGAGCGATACGGGGGCGGGGGCGGGGGCCGGGGCGGCGCACGGTTGAGCGGCGTTTTTTTGCGGGCGAGGGGAAAGGTGCTGAGGCGAGTGACGTGGCTTTTTTGGTGCTTCCACGCTCCCGCGCTGGACTGAACGCATTAGCAATGCCGCTTAATCCGTCGCTATTTCGCTTCGTGCGTGCGTGAACAACGCCCCCTCGCGCTTCACGACAAGCCGACTTGGCCCCGCGCTATCTCGCCGTGTGCCTTGTGCCTTGTGCCTTGCGCCTTGTGCTCTCGCTCTCCGGTTTTCGCCCTTCGCCCTTCGCCCTTCGCCCTTGCCTCCCCCCTCTCATCTATCCCCGCTGCCCGCCCCGCCAACCCAATCGTTCTTTTCAGCGTATCGTTAACTCCTTCGAAGACTTCGCTTCCTCCCAGGAGATTTTTTTGTGACCCCCTCGCCGGAATCCCACCGGACTGCTTCATCGGCTGCTCCCACTTCGTCTGCTTCCTTCACCGCCTCCGCCTTGTCCGACGTCGCTGATATCCCCTACCTGGAACGCGGTTCGCGAGCCTACTGGCGCGCCAGCATCGCGCTGCTGTTCGCCGGATACGCCACATTCTCGCTGCTTTACTGCGTACAGCCGTTGCTGCCCGCGTTCTCCGCGACGTTCAACGTGACGCCCGCGCAGTCCAGCCTGTCGCTGTCGTTCAGCACCGCTGCACTCGCGCTCGCCATTTTTGTCGCCGGTTTCGTTTCGGAAGGATGGAGCCGTCACAAGCTGATGACGCTCTCGCTCACCGTCTCCGCGGTGCTGACGATCTGCGTGTCGATCGCGCCGCAATGGCATCAACTGCTGGTGCTGCGCACGCTCGAAGGCCTCGCGCTCGGCGGTGTGCCCGCCGTCGCGATGGCCTACCTCGCCGAGGAAGTGCATCCCGACGGCCTCGGGCTCGCGATGGGCCTCTACGTCGGCGGCACTGCAATCGGCGGCATGGCCGGTCGCGTGATCACCGGCGTGGTCGCGGATCTGTTCTCGTGGCGCGTCGCGATCGGCACGATCGGCGTGCTCGGTCTTCTGTCGATGCTCGCTTTTCGCGCGCTGCTGCCGCCGTCACGCCATTTCGTGCCGCGCCGCGGGCTCGGCTTCGCGCATCACCGCACGGCGCTGCTCAAGCAATTCACGCGACCCGGCCTGCCGCTGCTGTTCCTGCAAGGCTTCGTGCTGATGGGCAGCTTTGTCACGCTGTACAACTACATCGGTTACCGGCTGCTCGCGCCGCCGTACCAGTTGAGTCAAACGGAAATCGGCGCGATCTTCGTCGTGTATCTGACGGGCGTGGTTGCATCGCCGTGGTCGGGACGCATGGCCGACACGTTCGGCCGCGCGCGTGTGCTCACCGCCAGCCTGCTGCTGATGGTGCTCGGTCTCGCGCTCACGCTGCTCCATCCGCTGGCCGCGATCACAGCCGGCATTGCCTGCGTGACGTTCGGCTTTTTCGCCGGACACTCGGTGGCGAGCGGCTGGGTCGGTCGCCTCGCGAAAGAAGCGAAAGGCCAGGCGGCCGCGCTGTATCTGCTCGCGTATTACACCGGGTCGAGCCTGATCGGTTCGTACGGCGGTCATGTGTGGGCAAATCACGGCTGGAACGGCGTCGCCGGATTGGTCGGCACGCTGCTCGTTATCGGCATTGTTGCGGCGACCCGGTTACGCGGACGCGAACAAATCGCGAGGTGATCGCGCGAGTCACGTTGTAATCCGTATCGCATGAAATACGATCAAAAAGTAAGGACGACGTAAGCAAACGCTTCATTTTTTCTTCGCGTTTTGCTGCGCCGCGCCAATCTCGGCGAGCCTTGATGGCTCTGGTTTCAGCAGCTTGCGAATAGCTGTCGAAACGCCGCCGGGCGTCGTTATGTTGGTCAAACTGTCTCCTATACTCAAACTGAGCTTTGGCGATACATGACTCCATGAAAGGAGCCGCCGCCTTCGCCAGTAATACATAAGGAGACAACCATGACGACCTACTTCACGATCGGCGATTTCATCCTGGTGATTCCGATGGCGCTGGCCGGTGCGCTGTTTGTCGGCGCGCTTCCCTGCAAGACGGAATTGCGGCACAACGCGCTGCGGGTCGTTGGCGCGCTGATCGGCGTGATGTGCGCGGTCGCGCTGGTCGAAGGATTGCCCGCACTGGTCTAGCGACAGCGCAAAAAAAGCCGCCTCACGGGCGGCTTTTCTACTGACGGGGTGACGTTTCGCGGATCAGATCGCCTGATCCGTGGACGGCTTTTCCCAGAGGTTGATTCCACCTTCGGTCGCATAGCGATCGATCTCGGCGAGTTCGTCCTTCGAAAACGCGAGGTTCTTCAGCGCGCCGACGTTCTCGCGCACCTGTTCAGCACGGCTCGCACCGATCAGCACCGACGTCACGCGTGGATCGCGCAGCGCCCACGCAAGCGCCATCTGCGCGAGGCTTTGTCCGCGACGCTGGGCGATGTCGTTCAGCTTGCGCACGTGCTCGATATTTTGCGGGCTCAAATGCTCCTGCTTCAGCGAGCCGCCACCCGGCTTGTTGACGCGCGCGTCGTCCGGCACGCCGTTCAGATACTTGCCGGTCAAGAGACCTTGCGCGAGCGGCGTGAACGCGATCGAACCCGCGCCGACCTGCTCCAGCGTATCGAGCAACTCATGCTCGATCCAGCGGTTGAGCATGTTGTACGCCGGTTGATGAATCAACATCGGCACCTTGTATTCGGCGAGCAGCTTCGTCATTTCGAGCGTCTTCGCTGCCGAGTACGACGAAATGCCGATGTACAGAGCCTTGCCCTGCTGAACCGCAGTCGCCAATGCGCCGGCGGTTTCTTCGAGCGGCGTGTCCGCATCGAAACGATGCGAATAGAAAATGTCGACGTAGTCGAGGCCCATGCGTTGCAGGCTCTGGTCGAGACTCGCGAGCACGTACTTGCGCGAACCGCCGCCCTGGCCGTACGGACCCGGCCACATATCCCAACCCGCCTTCGACGAGATCAGCAGTTCATCGCGATACGGCTTGAAGTCGTCCTTGAACAGGCGGCCGAAATTCGTTTCCGCACTGCCGTACGGAGGGCCGTAGTTGTTCGCGAGGTCGAAGTGCGTGATGCCGAGATCGAAGGCCGTGCGCAGGATGTCGCGCTGCGTGGAGATCGGCGTGGTGTCGCCGAAGTTGTGCCACAGGCCGAGCGAGAGCGCCGGCAGTTTGAGACCCGATTTGCCGCAGACGCGGTACTGCATGTCCGAATAGCGTTCTGAAGCTGCTTCGTAAGCCATTGCTTGTGTCCTTGTTGGTGGAAGTCACCCGGTCATTGCGGGCGTGAGGCAATCGCGTGCTGCGGAGGCGTTCTGCTGCGATCTGTTGTCTGTTTTATCGAGGTAAAGCGGCAGGCAGACCGCTATGTTAGCCAATCGAAGCGAGACGTGCATGCGCCCAGTATGCGGGATGGACGATTGCTGACCGCTCCCCTAAACTTTGGCCGATCAAAGTCAAGGGAGAGCATCAGATGACGAAAGCGATTTCGATCGCGCTGATTGTCGGCGGTATCGTGTTGTTGTATTTCGGCGGGCAGGCGTTCAATTCGGTGAGCAGCGACGTCGCGCGCTTTTTCACCGGTTCGCCGAGCAACAAGGCGATCATGCTGATCGTGGGTGGCGTGGTGGCGACGCTTGCGGGAATCACCGGCATGGCGTTGTCCGGACGCAAGCGGTAATGGATTCGTGATTGGCGCGGCGCCTGGTGGTCTGTCTGTTCGAATGCTGATTAAACACATTCAAGCGCCGCTGCCGGAATCGGCAAATTAAAACGCCACCTCAGGCTTCGCCGCCGACCGGGTTCCCGGCAACGGCACATTGCTCGCACCGTGATAGGTGTACACGAGCGAAAACTTCACCTGATCGCTGAGATTCTTGCCCGCTGAATGCAGCGTGTTGCAGTGGAAAAACACCACGTCGCCGGCTTTGAGTTCGGGCGACACGGCACTGCGAATCCACGCCTGATTTTCTTCCAGATCCGAACGGAAAAACTTGGCTTCATCGAAACGATCCGATGTGAACGGAGCGTTGTGCGATTTCGGCACCAGCCACAGAGCGCCGTTGTCGACGGTTTCGGAACCTACCGCGAGCCACACCGACACCAGATCGTCCCGCTCGAACGACCAGTAACGCACATCGCGATGCCAGCCGGTCAGGCTGCCGTACGCCGGGTGCTTGGTCATCATGCAGTTGTGATGCGCACGCGACAGACGCGGCTCTTCACCGAAATACAGTTCCATCCAGCCGCGGATTTCCGGCGCGGTCGCCCATTGCGCAAACGCCGGGTGACGGCCATATGCGTCGAGCAAACGCCGCACCGTATGTCCGCCAGGCGCATGCTTCGAAGACGGCGCGCCCGGATATTGCAGATCCGCTTCGAACTCGATCGGCGTGGCGGCTTCGACCAACTGCTGCTGCGCAATCTGCTTCAGTTCTTCGCAGCGCTCGGGTGACACCAATCCGGGCACGACGACAAAACCCTGCTCCCGCAACGTATGAATCTGCTCTTTCTTCGAATGAAGTGACATGGTGTTCCGTTACTGTTCACTAACTGATGCTCGATTGTAAAACGGGCGCGATGGCGGTGCGCGCAGTTTCACCGTGCCGCGAGTCGCGATGACCTTACCGCCTTACGCACTACTTTCACGCGTCGCGATTTATTGGGTGGCACGTTGAATGGGCAAACACGCACGATAATCGACCGCAAAGGGCGCGATCGATCCGGTATGCGCTGCGATCAACCCGGTAAAAACCCGTATTCGCAGGGTAAAAACCGACTTTCTGGCGTCACGAATCGCGTGTAGCCTGCACGCATGTTGATCGTCACTCCCGCGTTTTTGCACCGTGCACCGGCCGTCAAGGCCCGAGCCGTCGGCCTCCGCGCTTTTTTCAGTCGAATTCCGGGCATTCGTGCCGTTTATCGCGACGCCGTTATTGGCACATTTGGTGCTGCTAATGGCGCACTTTCCGTCGCGCGACACATTGCCCACTTGTGAAGCCATGCATACTCTTCTGAGCACCCGTCTTACCCGCGCCGCGCTGAAAGCGGCGCGTCCTGCGCGCCGTCATGTGATGCGCGCGCTGCGTCACCACGCCACGCGCACCCGCGCATTAGGCGAACAGTGGCGCGATGCGAAAGCCGTCGACGGCATTCGCACGTGGTTCCACACATTCTTCTCCGCATTGCGATTGCAGGGCAGTTCGCGACGCTTTTCACTTCGCACGCTGCTGCGCAAACCGACGCCGCTGCATCTGTCGCTGAAGAAGCGCATTGCCATCGCCGCGCCGAAGAACACGAGCCGCAAGCCGCGCCGGATGTCGACGAACGGCAGCACGGGCTGGTTCGCGTTCGCGTTTTCGAGCCGCTGAGCGAATCGTTAAAGCAGCTTTTCAACGCGATGCAATAGCGTTGGCGCGACCTGGACGGCAAACAGCGCGATGCAGGTATTGGCTGTAACCAGCATGATCCAGGTGCGCTTAAGCGAGCACCCTGGCTTGCGCAGTTCGGACGGAAACCGCGCTTTCATCTCGCTGCTGTTCAGCGCAACGCAACCGGCAACAAAAAACCCCGCACGGCTTTCGCCGTGCGGGGTTTTTCGCTTCTGAAACGTGTGCGGCTAGCGCTTATTCAGCCAGCGCGGCAACCGGTTCCGTGCCGGCGGCTTCGGCGAGTGCCAGAGCCTTGTCGGTGGCTTCCCACGTGAATTCCGGCTCTTCGCGGCCGAAGTGGCCATACGCAGCGCTCTTCTCGTAGATCGGACGCAGCAGGTCCAGCATCTGGATGATGCCCTTCGGACGCAGGTCGAAATGCTCCTGCACCAGACGCGTGATCGTCGCATCCGACACGCGGCCCGTGCCGAACGTGTTGACCATGACCGAGGTCGGCTGAGCCACGCCGATCGCGTACGAAACCTGAATCAGGCAGCGCGAAGCCAGACCAGCGGCCACGATGTTCTTCGCGACGTAACGGCCGGCGTAAGCCGCCGAACGGTCGACCTTCGACGGGTCCTTGCCCGAGAACGCGCCGCCGCCGTGCGGAGCAGCACCGCCGTACGTATCGACGATGATCTTGCGGCCCGTCAGACCGCAGTCGCCTTGCGGACCGCCAATCACGAAACGGCCGGTCGGGTTCACCAGGAACTTGATGTCGCCCTTGATCAGGTCAGCCGGCAACGTCGGCTTGATGACTTCTTCGATCACAGCTTCGCGCAGCGTGTTCAGATCGATGTCCGGCGAATGCTGCGTGGACAGCACGACGGTGTCGATCGAATGCGGCTTGCCGTCGACGTAACGCACGGTGACCTGCGACTTCGCATCCGGGCGCAGCCACGGCAAACGGCCGTCACGGCGCAGATTCGCCTGACGCTCGACCAGACGGTGCGACAGGTGGATCGGCAACGGCATCAGTTCCGGCGTTTCTTCACACGCATAGCCGAACATCAGGCCCTGGTCGCCAGCGCCTTGATCGAGGTTGTTGTCGTGCGCGCGGTCCACGCCCTGGGCGATGTCCGGCGATTGCTTGTCGTACGCGACGAGCACCGCGCAGCCGCGGTAGTCGATGCCGTAGTCGGTGTTGTCGTAGCCGATGCGCTTGATCGTGTTGCGCGCGACCTGGATGTAATCGACGTTCGCGGTCGTGGTGATTTCACCGGCCAGCACGACGAGACCCGTGTTGCACAGCGTTTCGGCTGCGACACGCGAATATTTGTCCTGCGCGAGGATGGCGTCGAGAATGGCGTCCGAAATCTGGTCCGCGACTTTGTCGGGATGGCCTTCGGAGACGGATTCGGAAGTGAAGAGATAGTCGTTTGCCACGTTGCAGACTCCTGTTGTGTGGTTACGGTTGAGTTTCACGTAGCCAGCTTCGGGAGTCTGAAGCGGCGACGCTTTAGCGGATTACCTGACCGACCGGCGCTTTTCACACGATTAACACGTGGATCGCACCTGCCAGCTTCGCCCCGCAAGTTGTCTATTAACTCGGCGAAGCCCTTATTATAGCGACTTCCATTGATTGTCACAGAGTGTCCACGAGTGCGGTATTACGACAACTTTTCCGCTTTCCTGAAACCCGTTACGTGTCACCCCTCCTTTTCGGAGGCCGCATGCTGAGCCGATATGGGGTGAAGCTCGCGATCGGGTTGCTAAAACTTTTCGCGCTGCTGCCGTACGGGTTCATCGCCCGTCTCGGTGACGGCCTCGGCTGGCTGCTCTATCAGATTCCGAGCCGGCGCAAGCGCATCGTTCATATCAATCTGAAGTTGTGCTTCCCGGAATGGAGCGACGAGCGCCGCGAAGACGTCGCGCAGAAGCATTTTCGCCACGCGATCCGCAGCTATCTGGAGCGCAGCGTGCAGTGGTTCGGCTCCGCGAAAAAGCTCGAGAAGCTGGTCCAGGTGGACAGCGAAATCGATCTGACGGACCCGGATATGCCGCCTACGCTGCTGCTCGGCTTTCACTTTGTGGGCATCGAGGCTGGCTCGATCTTTCTGAATTACTCGCTCAAGCGCCAGTGCGGTTCGCTTTATCAGCCGATGTCGAACCATGAACTCGACGAAGTCGCCAAAGCGGCGCGGGCGCGTTTCGGCGCGGATATGGCGAGCCGCGCCGACAGCGCGCGCATCGTGCTGCGCTGGCTGCGCGAACGCAAACCGGTGATGCTCGGCGCGGACATGGATTACGGCGCGCGCAATTCCACCTTCGTGCCCTTTTTCGGTGTGCCGACCTGCACGCTGACCGCCGTGGGACGTCTCGCGAAGGTCGGGCATGCGCAGGTCGTGCCGTTCATCGGCGAGGTGCTGCCGAACTACAAGGGTTATCGGCTGAAGGTGTTCAAGCCGTGGGACAACTATCCGACCGGCGACGACGACGCGGACGCACGTCGAATGAACGCGTTTCTCGAAGAACAGATTCCTTTGATTCCCGAGCAGTATTACTGGGTGCACAAGCGCTTCAAGACCCGGCCGCCAGGCGACCCGAGCGTTTATTGATCGGCACGACCGGCACGCCCAACGTAATCCACCGAGTCCGCGAAAAAAGCGCCCGAACGCGGAAATAATGCGGCGTTCGGCGCACCCGCGGGCGCGTCACTTACAATAGCGCGATGAAATTGAAATTCACCAAAATGCACGGCGCGGGCAACGACTTTGTCGTGCTCGACGGCTACACCCAACCGGTCAACCTGACGCCGGCGCAGGTGCGCGCGCTCGCGGACCGGCATTTCGGCGTCGGCGCCGACCAGCTTCTGCTGGTCGAAAAGCCCACCATTGAAGGCGTCGATTTCAGGTACCGCATCTTCAATTGCGACGGTGGCGAAGTCGAGCATTGCGGCAACGGCGCGCGCTGCTTCGTCAAGTTCGTGCGCGACAACGGCCTCACCGATCAACGCACAGTGCGCGTGCAGGTGCAGAACGGCACCATCACGCTGACCATGCAGGAAAACGGCGAAGTGCTGGTCGACATGGGCGCGCCGGTGTTCGAACCGGAACGCGTGCCGTTCGCCACCAAAGGGATCGTGGGCCGCCGCGAAGGCGCGGACACGCTCTGGCCGCTCGACGTGAACGGCACGACCCGCTGGATTTCAGTGGTGTCGATGGGCAATCCGCACGCGGTGCAGATCGTCGACGACGTCGAGGCATTCCCGGTGCTGGTCGAAGGTCCGGTGATCGAGAAGCATGCGCGCTTTCCGCAGCGGGTGAACGCGGGCTTCATGCAGATCGTCGGCCGTAGCGAGGTCAAGCTGCGCGTCTACGAACGTGGCGCGGGCGAGACGCTGGCCTGCGGCACGGGCGCGTGTGCGGCGGTGGCCGCGGGCATCCGTCGCGGTCTGCTGGATGCGCCGGTGCTGGTGCACACGCACGGCGGCAAGCTCACCATCACGTGGGACAGCGCGAAGGAAAACGAGCCGTTGCTGATGGCCGGCCCCGCCGCGACCGTCTTCTCGGCCGAAATCGAGCTGGCCGACTGACCGGCCCGATCGAGCGGATTGA
Source organism: Paraburkholderia fungorum (assembly GCF_900099835.1). Classification (NCBI taxonomy): domain Bacteria; kingdom Pseudomonadati; phylum Pseudomonadota; class Betaproteobacteria; order Burkholderiales; family Burkholderiaceae; genus Paraburkholderia; species Paraburkholderia fungorum. The sequence continues at coordinate 439,211 of NZ_FNKP01000001.1, read as the reverse complement.
ATGACTGGCTGGCCGATTATCGAAGCAGGTAGCGTCTCATCGACGCGCGTCATCGACGATTAACGGCCGCCTGAACTGATTGACCGATGCGCCGCCTCAGGCGGCGTCCCGTAGTCCTTTAGCCGAAACCATGAACGATCGCGAAGTCGCCGACTACCTGCTCGCCACCCCCGAATTCTTCGCCGACCACGCGGAAATGCTCGCGACTATCCGGCTTGCGAACCCGCATGGCAAAGCCGCGGTGTCGCTGCAGGAGCGGCAGATGGAAATGCTGCGCGACAAGAACAAGCATCTCGAACGGCGCCTGGCCGAATTGCTGCGCTACGGTCACGAGAACGACAGCATCGCGTCGAAATTCAACCGTTGGACCATTCGCGTGCTGGGCGAGCGCGATCCGTACGCATTGCCGCGCACCATCGCCACCGGCTTGCGCGAAATCTTCGACGTGCCGCAAGCGGCACTGCGCGTGTGGGATGTCGCCGAGCCTTACGCACAGGCCGATTTCGCACGTCATACCGGCGAGGAAGTGCGCATTTTCGCGAGCAGCCTCACGTCGCCGTATTGCGGCGCGAACACGGGCTTCGAAGCCGCGCAATGGCTGATGCCGGCAGCGAACGCAGCGAGCGATGAAAACGCCTCCGGCAACGGCGCAGCCGATCAGCCGCACGTCACCGAATCGATCGCACTGCTTGCGCTGCGCGACCCCGAAGGCAAGGAAGACGCGCCCACGTTCGGCTTGCTGGTGATGGGCTCGGCGGACGCACGCCGCTTCCACGACGGCATGGCCACCGACTTCCTGACGCAGATCGGCGCGCTGGCCAGCGCCGCGCTGAGCCGCCTTTTGCCGCGCTGATCCTGCGATCATCCCGCGCCAGCCGCCGCCCAAGCCCACCGTGACCGACGCCGCCGACCCGATCGCCGCTTATCTGTCGAATCTCGAACATGAGCGGCGGCTGTCGGCGCATACGCTGCGCGGCTACGCGCACGAACTCGAAGAACTCCGGTTGCTGGCCAAAGGCCGGCCGCTGGAAAGCCTCACCGCCGTGGACATTCGCGGCGCCGTATCGCGAGCGCACGCGGGCGGACTGACGGCTCGCTCGATCAGCCACCGGTTGTCGGCGTGGCGCGCGTTTTATCGCTGGCTCGCCGGCCGCATCGATCTGCCGGCCAACCCCGTCGCCGCCGTGCGCGCGCCGAAGCAGGCCAAGACGCTGCCCAAAGCCCTCTCCGTCGACGACACCGCGCGCCTGATGGACAGCCCGCGCCCTGAATCGGCGGAAGGTTTGCGCGATGATGCGATCCTCGAACTGTTCTACTCGTCCGGGCTGCGTCTCGCGGAACTGGTCGGTCTCGACGCGCGGTACACCGACGCCGACGGCTACCGCTCCGCCGGCTGGCTCAAGCTGGATTCCGCCGAAGTCGAAGTGCTCGGCAAGGGCAACCGACGCCGCCTCGTGCCGGTCGGCAGCAAGGCGCTGGAAGCTTTGCGAGCCTGGCTCGCGGTGCGCGACCAGATGGTGAAGCACGATCCGCATCCGCTCTTTCTGTCGGCGCGCGGCAACCGGCTGTCGCCGAATGTCGTGCGAGACCGCGTGAAGCGCGCGGCGCTGGCTGCCGGCATTCCCGCCAACGTGCATCCGCACGTGTTGCGGCATTCGTTCGCCACGCACGTGCTGCAGTCGAGCGGCGATCTGCGCGCCGTTCAGGAGTTGCTCGGCCACGCCAGCATCACCGCGACGCAGGTTTATACCGGGCTCGATTTCCAGCATCTCGCCAAGGTCTACGATCAGGCGCATCCGCGCGCCAAAAAACGCGACTGACGCCGCTTTTTGCGGTTTTGTCGTCCCCTTTTCGCTGTCCCCGCCGTGAGCGTTTTGCCATCCGGCCACCCCGCCACCTGGTTAATCGTTCACCGCTCATTGCCCTGCTGACATCCTGATGAATACCGTTACGCTCAAACCGTCGAAAGAAAAGTCGCTGCTGCGCCGCCACCCGTGGGTCTATGCCAACGCGATCGACCGCGTCGACGGCAATCCCGCGCCCGGCGCGACCGTGCTGGTGCGCGCGCACGACGGCCGCTTCCTCGCACGCGCCGCCTACAGCCCGCATTCGCAGATCCGCGCCCGCGTGTGGAGCTTCGACGAAAGCGAGCCGATCGACCACGCGTTCTTCAAGCGCCGCGTGCAGCGCGCGCTCGCACATCGTCAGACGATGGTCCACGACACCGGCGCAGTGCGGCTGATTTTCGGCGAAGCGGACGGCCTGCCCGGCCTGATCGTCGATCACTACGTCGCCGAAGACGAAGGTCAGCGCAGCCAGCTGGTCTGCCAGTTCATGGCGACGGGCGTCGAAGCGTGGAAGGAAGCGATCGTCGCGGCGCTGGTCGGCGCGACCGGTTGCCCGAACGTCTACGAGCGCTCGGACGTGTCGATCCGCCAGAAGGAAGGGCTTGAGCAGATCACCGGCGTGCTGGCGGGCGAACCGCCGTCGGACAAGCTGATCGCTAGCGAAAACGGCGTGCGCTATCACGTCGACGTGCTCAACGGCCATAAGACCGGCTTCTACGTCGATCAGCGCGACAACCGCCTGCTGGTGCAACAACTCGCGCAGGATCGCGAGGTGCTGAACTGCTTCTGCTACACCGGCGGTTTCTCGCTGGCGGCGCTGAAGGGCGGCGCCAAGCGCGTGGTTTCGGTCGATTCATCGGGTGAAGCTCTGACGTTGGCCCAGCAGAACGTCGCGGCCAACGGCTTCGACGCCGAACGCGCCACGTGGCTCGACGCCGACGCGTTCAAGACGCTGCGCCGTCTGTACGACGAAGGCGAGCGTTTCGACCTGATCGTGCTCGATCCGCCGAAATTCGCACCGTCGAAAGAACACGTGGACCGCGCGTCACGTGCTTATAAAGACATCAACCTGACCGGCCTGAAACTGCTGCGCCCGGGCGGCTTGCTGTTCACCTACTCGTGCTCCGGCGCGATCGACTCGGAGTTGTTCCAGAAGATCGTCTCCAGCGCGGCTGCCGACGCCCGCGTCGACGCCCGCATTCTGAAGCGCCTCGGCGCGGGTGTGGATCATCCGCTGTTGACGGCTTTCCCGGAAGGCGAATACCTCAAGGGCCTGCTGTTGCAAATCGCCTGATCGCCCATAGTTCCTATGGCTATTTCAGGCCGCCGATGGCGTCGCGCATTGCGGCTCGCCAGCGCAGGCCCGGCAGATATGTTTCAATAACCGGCTGGACAGGGCTGCGCGCCGCGAGGCTGCCGCGCCCGCTTACCGACCGCGAATTCACCCAATTACGCACCGTTTCACGTACATACAGGCGACCAACATGATCCCAGTCACCATCCTGACCGGCTTTCTCGGCAGCGGCAAAACGACCCTGCTCAAGCGCATCCTGAATGAAAAGCACGGCATGAAGATCGCCGTGATCGAGAACGAGTTCGGCGAAGAGAACATCGACAACGAAATTCTCGTGCAGGACACGAGCGAGCAGATCATCCAGATGAGCAACGGCTGCATCTGCTGCACGATTCGCGGCGACCTGTCGCGCGTGCTCGGCGATCTGGCATCGCAAAAGGTCTCGGGTCTGGTCGATTTCGACCGCGTCGTGATCGAAACGACCGGCCTTGCCAATCCGGGCCCGGTCGCGCAGACCTTCTTCATGGACGACCAGATCGCCAGCGAATACCTGCTCGACGCGATCATCACGCTGGTCGACGCGAAGCATGCGAACCATCAGCTCGACGAGCACGAAGTGGTACAGCGCCAGGTCGGTTTCGCCGATCGCCTGTTCATCACGAAGGCCGATCTGGTCGACGAAAAGCACGTAGACGACCTGCGTCACCGCCTGCTTCACATGAACCCGCGCGCCGCGGTCAAGACCGTCAATTTCGGCGAAGCGGACATCAAGGAAATCTTCGACCTGCGCGGTTTCAACCTGAATTCGAAGCTCGAAATCGATCCGGACTTCCTCGTCGAGGACGAACACGCACACAGCCACGCTCACGCGCATGACGAGCACGGCCATACGCACGCGGATCACGCCGGGCACGATCACGAAAATTGCGATCACGACCACGGCAAGTGCGACCACGAAGGCCACGACCACGGACATCACCATCACGCGCATCACGACGACAAGATCAAGTCGTTCGTGTACCGCAACGACCGCCCGTTCGATCCGAACAAGCTCGAAGACTTCCTCGGCGGCATCCTGCAGATTTACGGTGAACGCCTGCTGCGCTACAAGGGCGTGCTGTATATGAAGGGCGTGGATCGCAAGGTCGTGTTCCAGGGCGTACATCAGATGATGGGCAGCGATCTGGCCGCCAAATGGCAGCCGATCGAGAAAAAGACCAACAAGATGGTGTTTATCGGCATCGAACTGCCGCAAGACCTGATCACCGACGGTCTGGACGCCTGCCTCGCCTGAGCGGGCTCGCATAAGTGAATGGGTTAGCGCGTTCGGCGCGTTGCGGGTGGCATCTTTTGCACTGTTTGTGCTTTTTGCACCCCTCGTGATTCGCCGAACCGCCTTAACCGGAAAAGCAGATCCACCGTGTCGCATCTACCGGGCGGCACGCAATATGCTAATTCCCACGACATCGGTATCGACGCAAAATAAATCGCAGATGGCGTTAATCATCTGCTAAATACGTGCGTGAGTGGCCGAACGGTCCCTTAAAGATCGCATGTGTGAAAAACGCGTGAAAACCCTGTTGCATTAAAGCGTGCACTACCATCGCTTTTTGGCTCAACGCGCGTTATATTTTCGGGATATCAGTGCGCCGCAAGGGGATTTTCACCAGATGCGGTGCGGGATTGTGATTCAGTTACAATACGTGCCCACTGGAGAATGACAACGAATTGCCCGGTATGCGCGTATGCCGCGCCGGGCCTGAAGCGGCGCCGGAAAATCTTGTCCGGAAATCACGCCGACAATGCCGGCTGGCACAGCCTGAAAAGGTCGCTGCCGGCAAGCAATACCTCAGGAGCATTTGAGAATCGGTTTCCAGAGGAGTTCGGCCCCGCATTGGCGTTGCGACGCCCGGCGTGTGGGCGCCAGGCGCTTCGGCGTCACGACAGTCCACCGTCCGTGCCCGCCTGCGCTTTCGCGTCCTCAAGGCGCCTTTGCGGGCAATACGAAAGTGCGGGCACTATGTAAGAGTTTTGCCTCACATTGAAGAAGTAAGCCAGATGACGACGAAACGACTCTTGACCGAAGCCGAAATCCTGAAGATGAGCGACAAGGATTACATGAATGAGGATCAGCTCGCCTTCTTCAAGAACAAGCTCGAACAACTGCAGGCGGACATTCTCCGCAATGCCGGCCAAACGACCGAAAATCTTCGCGAAACGGTGATCGTGCCCGACCCGGCCGACCGCGCGACGATCGAGGAAGAGCATGCGCTCGAACTGCGCACGCGCGACCGCGAGCGCAAGCTGCTGAAGAAGGTGCAGCAATCCATCGCGCGGATCGATTCCGGCGACTACGGCTGGTGCGAAGAAACCGGCGAGCCGATCGGCATTCCGCGTTTGCTCGCACGTCCCACTGCCACCCTGTCGCTCGAAGCGCAGGAACGCCGCGAACTGCGCCAGAAGCTGTTCGGCGACTGATCGCCACCGGCGCGGCTTCGGCTCCGCGCCCTGACACGCTGCTTCGTCGAGAGGCGCACGGTGCTCCGTGCGCCTTTTTTCTTTTGTGCGACAGCGGTTGCCGCCCATTGGGAAATGCGGCTTCGCGCGATGCGACGCGACCTGCCACGTAAGCGGGTACTCACTGCTGCACGCGGCTTTCCTCGCGCGATTCCGCGCACGCGATCTCGAACACCACTCCGACGCACGTTCCGATTTGCGTCACTCCCCTCTTCCGTTCTCAATCACCTGTTTTTTGTCTTATGCCTTCTGGCGGCTCTTGATATGACCGCGTACGCCCTAAAATAAATCGGACATGCGCTGCACGAGCGCGCCGACCTGAGTGCCTGCTTTCAATGTCGCGCGCCGTCCGCTTTCAGGATTCATGCGGTAGCGCACCGCGCTGCTGCGTCCTACCCGTTTTGCAAAGAGGAACGCATATGGAGCAATTTCACGGCACGACGATCGTCTCCGTGCGCCGCGGCGACAAGGTCGCGCTCGGCGGCGACGGCCAGGTGACACTGGGCAACATCGTCATGAAGGGCGGTGCGAGGAAAGTCCGGCGCATCTATAACGGCAAGGTGCTGGTCGGCTTCGCCGGCGGCACGGCCGACGCCTTCTCGCTGCTCGACCGCTTCGAAGCGAAGCTGGAAAAACACCAGGGCAACCTCACGCGCGCCGCCGTCGAACTCGCGAAAGACTGGCGCACCGACCGCATGCTGCGCCGTCTGGAAGCCATGCTGATTACCGCCGACGCCACCACCACCCTCGTCATCACCGGCAACGGCGACGTGCTCGACCCCGAAGGCGGCATCTGCGCAATCGGTTCGGGTGGTTCGTATGCGCAAGCCGCGGCGATTGCGCTGGCCCAGAACACGGAACTGTCGCCCCGCGAAATCGTGGAGAAGTCGCTGGAGATTGCCGGCGACATGTGTATCTACACGAACCACAACCGCGTCATTGAGACGATCGAGTAAGGACCCACGATGAGCACAATGACCCCTGCAGAGATCGTCTCTGAACTCGACAAACACATCATCGGCCAGGGCCGCGCGAAGAAGGCCGTGGCCGTCGCGCTGCGTAACCGCTGGCGCCGTCAGCAGGTCGAAGACCCGCTGCGCCAGGAAATCACGCCGAAAAACATTCTGATGATCGGACCGACCGGCGTCGGCAAAACCGAAATCGCGCGACGCCTGGCGAAGCTTGCCGACGCGCCGTTCATCAAGATCGAAGCGACCAAGTTCACCGAAGTGGGCTACGTGGGTCGCGACGTGGACAGCATCGTGCGCGATCTGATCGAAATCTCGGTCAAGCAGACCCGCGAAACCGAAATGCGCAAAGTGCGGACCAAGGCGGGCGATCTGGCCGAAGACCGCATCCTCGATATTCTGCTGCCGAGCGCGCGCGCGGTCGGCTTCGGTGCAAGTTCGAGCGCCACCGACACCGCCGACGAAAGCGGCAGCACGCGTCAGACTTTCCGCAAGCGTCTGCGTGAAGGCCTGCTCGACGACAAGGAAATCGAGCTTGACGTCGAACAGCCGCAAGCCAGCATGGACATCATGGGTCCTCCGGGCATGGAAGACATGACCGAGCAGATTCGCTCGATGTTCGCGAACATCGGCGGCGGCAAGAAAACGCGCCGCAAGCTGAAGGTGAAGGAAGCGCTGAAGCTTCTCACCGACGAAGAAGCGGGCAAGATGCTCAACGACGAAGAGGTGAAAACCAAGGCCGTCCAGAACGTCGAGCAGAACGGCATCGTGTTTCTCGACGAAATCGACAAGATCGCGTCGCGCAGTGAAGGCAGCGGCGGTGGTGAAGTGTCGCGTCAGGGCGTGCAGCGCGATCTGCTGCCGCTGGTCGAAGGCACGACGATCAACACCAAGTACGGCATGGTGAAGACCGACCACATTCTGTTCATCGCGAGCGGCGCGTTTCATCTGGCCAAGCCGAGCGATCTGATTCCCGAATTGCAGGGGCGTTTCCCGATTCGCGTCGAACTCGATTCGCTGTCGGTGAACGACTTCGAATCGATCCTCGTATCCACGGATGCAAGCCTCGTCAAGCAATACCAGGCATTGCTCGCGACCGAAGACGTGCACCTCGAATTCGCCGACGACGGCATTCGCCGCCTCGCCGAAATCGCGTACGCAGTCAACGAGAAGACCGAGAACATCGGCGCACGGCGTCTGTACACGGTGATCGAGAAACTACTTGAAGAAGTGTCGTTCTCGGCAGGCAATCACTCGGGTCACAAGCTGCAGATCGACGCGGCTTACGTGGATCGCGCGCTGAACGAAGTTGCCGAGGACGAAGATCTGTCGCGTTACGTGCTGTGATCGCCTGACGTAGATCCAAACTTTGAAGCATAAAAAACGGGCTGCCTTTTTATAAGGCAGCCCGTTTTTTCATGGCATTGACGCTACGGTCGCAACGACGGCTTATTGTTTGACCGGCCGCTTCGCCAGCTTGCGCTGCAAGGTCCGGCGATGCATGTTCAATGCTCGCGCAGTCGCCGAAATATTGCCGCCGTGCTCGGCCAGCACGCGCTGAATATGCTCCCATTCCAGACGCGCGACCGACAGCGGCGTGGGATGCTCGATCGCCTCTTCCGCCTGCAGCGCGCTCGCTTCGCTTTGCAATGCGGACAAAATCGTTTCGACGTTTGCCGGCTTCGCGAGGTAATTGTCCGCGCCGTCTTTGACTGCCTGCACTGCCGTCGCGATGCTCGCATAGCCGGTCAGCACCAGCATGCGCGCGTCGGGCTGCAAATCGCGCAACGGCGCGACCAGCGTCAAACCGGAGTCATTGCCAAGGTGCAAATCCACCGTGATCTGCGTGAACTTCTGCTGGTTCGCCAGCTTGATCGCCTCGTCGGCGTTGTGCGCTTCGCTCACCGTGTAACCGCGCCGCGTCAGACCGCGAGCGAGGATGCCGGAGAACACCTCATCGTCGTCGATCACCAGAAAATTCTTTTCGCTCATGCCTGTTTCTCCGTGTTGGATGGCGCAGCACCTTGACGGCCTGCGCCCGTAAATTTGTGTCCGGCGAGTGGAAGCTTCAGGACCGCGCGCGTGCCTCGCGGCTTGATCGTGCTGACATCGGTCAATTCGATCGATCCTCTCAGACGTTTCGCCGCCGAAAATGCCAGGTAAAGGCCCACGCCGTGACCGCCCTGGGTGCTGTCCACCGGCATCGCGCCGAGCGAGCCGCGCAACGTGGCCGGAATGCCGGGCCCCGCATCGCAGACCTCGAACACGATCTGGTCACCGTGCGGCGCAAGCTCGCAGGATAACGTCACGTGATCGCGGCTGGCGCGCGCGGCGTTGTCGAGCAGGATCGTCAGAATCTGACTGACGGCTACGGTATCGTCAAGGCTGACATCGGCAGGCGGCACGCCGATCTGTTCGAACTTCACGTGCGGATGGCGCAGACGCCACTGTTCGCCAAACGATTCGAGCCACTCGCCGATCAGTTGCCGGTTCGTGGTCGTCGACGCGCGGCTGCGCAAACGCGCAAGCGCCGACGTGCACAACGACATTTGCTGTTCGAGCAGTTCGAGGTCGGCGGTGTAGGGCGCGAGCCCTTCGTCGGTGCGCGCGGCGTCGCGCAATTCTTCGGACAGCATCGCGATTGTAGACAGAGGCGTACCGATTTCGTGTGCGACGGTCGCAGCCTGCACGCCCAGCGCGACCGCCCGTTCGTCGTGCAGCAAGCGCTGCTGCGCCTCTCCGAGCGCTGCGTCACGTAGCCGCAGAGCCCGCGACATGCGCGCGACGAACCACGCAATCAGCCCGACACTGACCATGAAGTTGACCCACATCCCGGCGCGATAGTAGTCGAACAGGTTCGCCGGGTTGTCCAGATTGAGCGGCACGGATTCGAAACCGAGCACCGCATAGCAGGCGACGGCAAACGCGGCAAGCCATGCCATCAGGTACCACGGCAGCACGGCGGCGGCAATTGCAAGCGACGGGAGATAAAGCGAAACGAACGGATTAGTGGTGCCGCCCGAGAGAAACAGCAAAGCGGACAACGCGCCCAGATCGACCCAGATCTGGCCGAACAATTCCATGTTCGACTCGGGCCGCTGTTGCGACACGCGCCACCATGTGATCGCATTGAACAGTACTTCGAGCGAGATCACGAGCAGCATGGCCGGCAACGGCAAATGCACGCCGATAAAAGTCTGCACGGCGGCGATCGTCATCAGCTGGCCGATAATGGCAAGGCTGCGCAGCCAGAACAGATGACCCAGGTTGACCCGGCCGGTGTTGGTTATTCGATGCATCAATTCAGTTTACCTGTTCGGATCCGTCCCATTTTCTTGCAGCCTCACTGCTACTAACATACCGATAGCAACAGCCTCGCACTGACCGGTTCTGGTCACCGCTTCTTCCACGGCGCCCCGCCCCATGCAAACTAACTCCGAGACCGAGGCTCAGGCCTCATCAGCGTTCCTCACTTTTCTGCGCCGTGCGGCCGAGGCCCGCGAAAGCGGCACTGCGCAAACGGAAGCCAGTTGTCTCGAAGCCGCGGCCAAACTGCATCCACTCGACGACGCTTCGCTCGAATTGCTGCTGACCAACCTGCTCCAGCAACAGCGCCATGGCGAGGCAGTGGAACTCGCCGCCATTATTGCGCAACTCGATCCGCATCGCGCCATTTCACATTTCCGTTACGGCTACGCGTTGCAGCTGGCGAATCGCCATGGCGAAGCCATCGCACCGTATCGCCGCGCGCTCGCCATCAAGCCGACGCTGCAGCTGCTGCGCAACAACCTCGCCTGCGCACTGATGCTCACCGGCGCAGACAGGGACGAACAGATAGCGCTACTGAAAGACGCAGTGCGCGACTCGCCCAATGAGAGTGAAAGCTGGATCAATCTCGCGAACGTGTACCGCACGAAACTCGATTTGCCGCGCTCACTCGAGGCCGGCGCACGCGCCGTGCAATGCGCTCCTGACAACGCGTTGGCGCTGAACAACTATGCGCTGACGCTCCGTGAAGCGCAACGCTGGGAAGACGCGGTGCAAGCAGCGGCAACGGCCCATTCGCTGGCCCCCGGCGACCCCAGCATGCGCTCCAATCTCGCCATGCTGGAACTCATGCGCGGAAATTACGCTGAAGGCTGGCCGCTGCACGAAGCACGCTGGGACGGCTCGAGTGAACTGGAGGGACACCGTCCTGCCATGCCCGCGCCGGTGTGGCGCGGCGAATCGCTCGCCGGAAAAACGCTGCTGGTGTGGGGCGAACAAGGCATGGGCGACGTATTGCAGTTCTGCCGCTATATCCCGATGCTGGCAAAGCGCGTTCACGACGACGGCGGCCGCGTTATCTGGAATTCGTTTCCGCAACTCGGGGCGTTGCTGCCGCGCAGTCTCGGTAGCCAGGTGGATAACTACTCGGCGGGCGGCGGCGTCGATGCGCTACCGCCATTCGACTACGAAATCCCGTTGCTCAGCCTGCCGTGGATATTCGACACGCGCGAAGACACCATCCCGGCCGCCTCGCCGTATCTCTTCGCAGACACCGCAGCCAGCGCATCGTGGAAAAAACGGCTTGAGCAGGAGCCGCGACTGAAAGTCGGTCTGACGTGGACCGGCAGCCTGGGGCATCAACGCAATCCGTTCCGGCGTGTCGACCTGGAGCGCTATGCCGCGCATTTCGGTGGTCTGCGAAACGTAGCGTTCTATTCATTGCAGCCTGGCGCGACCGCAGACGTCGCCACGGCACAAGCAGCCGGCCTGCCGCTGGCTGACTACACCGCCGAATTCGCAAGCTTCGACGACACCGCCGCGTTTATCAGCGCCCTCGATCTCGTCATTACGGTTTGCACGTCGGTCGCGCATTTGAGCGGCGCGCTCGGCCAGCGCACCTGGGTGCTGCTCGACGTCAATCCGCACTGGGTCTGGTTGCTCGATCGTACCGACAGCCCGTGGTATCCGGGCGCGACGCTTTACCGGCAGCCGCAGTTCGCCCAATGGGAGCCGGTTCTGGAGGCCGTTGCCCGCGATCTGGGTTCACTCGCGGAAAAACACCGGTCCAAATAGACGCTGGAGCGTTCATTTCATTTCGTTGAAGCAGCGACGCGGTTGCGCGGCTTTTCTGTCCGGAAACCTCACAGACCTTCGTTACTGCCAGTTCCAGGTCCTGACTGAGCCGCCGCCTTTGCAATCTCCGCAGCCAGGCACTCCGGGCACACGCACTTGATGGCAGGATCGAGCCGGTCGGCTGGCAACGACAGCATCTCGCGGCACCAGCAGTCGAACGGCTGCGCATGCCTGCCGCAATCGAACGAGTTGCCGCAGCGCGGGCAGCGCACGCTGCTTTCAGAGCGGGAAGCGGACGGTTTCATAACAAGCGGTGAAGCGCCGGGGGATCGGTCGGGAAATGATGCCACGACTGGCCAGCCCGCGTGAATCGTCCGTTCGGCTAATTCACAAGCGTCATGCAAGCGCGGTACGCTCGATCGTCGGCTGGCACTGCGGCCCGCGATTGCGCGGTGCGCAAAGCCTGTGCCGTCCGGTGCCGGCGCACGTATCGAAAACCCTGTTGCAGCGCGCCAGTCCTGTACAATTCCGCCTGTTTTAACTGTTCCTGCCTGAGCCCGCCGCCATGTCCGAGCTTCCCGACCTTTCGCAGATCGCGCCCACCCTGAAGGCTGAAATTCTGGCCGAGGCGCTGCCCTACATTCGCCAGTATCACGGTAAGACCGTGGTCATCAAATACGGCGGCAACGCCATGACCGAGGAGCGCCTGAAGCAAGGCTTCGCGCGCGACGTGATCCTGCTGAAGCTGGTCGGTATCAATCCGGTCATCGTGCACGGCGGCGGTCCGCAAATCGACCAGGCGCTGAAGAAAATCGGCAAACAGGGCACGTTCATCCAGGGCATGCGCGTCACCGACGAAGAGACGATGGAAGTCGTCGAATGGGTGCTCGGCGGCGAAGTGCAGCAGGACATCGTCACGCTCATCAACCATTTCGGCGGCCATGCAGTCGGCCTGACGGGCAAGGACGGCGCGCTGATCCACGCACGCAAGATGCTGATGCCGGATCGCGACAACCCGGGCCAGTACGTCGACATCGGCCAGGTTGGCGAAGTCGAGGCGATCAACCCGGCGGTCGTGAAAGCGTTGCAGGACGACGCGTTCATCCCGGTCATCTCGCCAATCGGTTTCGGCGAAGACGGTCTGTCGTACAACATCAACGCGGATCTGGTCGCGGGCAAGCTGGCGGTCGTGCTGAACGCCGAAAAGCTCGTGATGATGACCAACATCCCCGGCGTGATGGACAAGGAAGGCAATCTGCTGACCGATCTGTCGGCACGCGAAATCGACGGGCTGTTTGCCGACGGCACGATTTCCGGCGGCATGCTGCCGAAAATCTCGTCGGCACTAGATGCTGCCAAGAGCGGCGTGCGCTCGGTGCACATCATCGACGGCCGTATCGAGCACTCGTTGCTGCTGGAAATTCTCACCGAACAGCCGTTCGGCACGATGATCCGCTCACATTGATTCCTGCATCAAACCCGGCACATAGGGCACGCCGCCACGGCGTGTCCTATGTGCCATGCGGTTGCGTTGCCGCGTCGCACGCCCTGTGCACCGGGTGCGCTACGTACGCAAACTCCCGCCAACGCAACCGCCCGCCCCGCGCCTTCACCGCGCGCCGGTACACATCCCCTTCTTCTGTCGCCGCCTGCTCGCCGAACCTTTCCGGTTCGCTAATTGCAGCGACTGCTCACGTCTGAACGACGCTTTCCCATCATGCGCACTCCGACTTCCCGCCGCCGTCGTCCGCATATCGCGGGTGGCAGCCCGGTCTGGCTATTCGATCTCGACAACACGCTGCATCGCGCTTCGCACGCCATCTTCCCGGCCATCAATCAGGGAATGACGCAGTACATCATCGACACGCTGCAAGTCGATATCGACGAAGCGAACCGTCTGCGCAGCGGCTACACCCAGCGCTACGGCGCGGCGCTGCTCGGTCTGACGCGTCATCATCCGGTCGACGGTAACGATTTTCTGAAAGTCGTGCACGACTTCCCCGATCTCGGCTCGATGATCCGCTACGAACGCGGCGTCGCGCGCCTCGTCGCCGCGCTGCCGGGCCGCAAGATCGTGCTGACCAACGCGCCGGAAAAGTACGCGCGTGCGGTGCTTGCCGAACTGCGCATCGAACGTCTGTTTGAACAGGTGATCGCGATCGAGCACATGCGCGACCGCCGTTTCTGGCGCGCCAAGCCCGACCATGCGATGCTGCGCCGGGCCATGCGCGACGCGCACGTGTCGCTGAAAGACGCGATCCTCGTCGAAGACACGCGCTCACATCTGAAAAACTACCGGCGCCTGGGCATCCGCACCGTGTGGATAACCGGCCATCTGCCGCGCAAACCGCACGCGGACGGCACCCCGACGCGCCTGCCGGGCACTGGCCGTCCGCACTATGTCGACCGGACCATTCGTTCGTTAAAATCGCTTCGACTGGGCACCCGCTCGGTTCGATTGAAGGGAAAGCAGCCGGGACGACAGCCATGCAGCCGATCGACAAGCCTGACGAAGCCTTAGCCGAACACGAACCCACATCGCACGCTGCGCCCGCCGCACCGCGTGCACAGCGCCTGAAGCCGGGCGAGCGTCGCGTGCACATTCTCCAAACGCTCGCCGCGATGCTCGAAGCGCCGAAAAGCGAAAAAATCACCACGGCAGCGCTCGCCGCCCGGCTCGGCGTATCGGAAGCTGCGCTGTACCGCCACTTCGCCAGCAAGGCGCAGATGTTCGAAGGGCTGATCGAATTTATCGAGCAAACGCTGTTCGGCCTGATCAATCAGATCGCGGACAAAGAAAGCAACGGCGTGCTTCAAGCCCGCTCCATTGCGTTGATGCTGCTCAATTTTCCTGCGAAGAATCCTGGCATGACGCGTGTGCTGACGTGCGAGGCGCTGGTCGGCGAGCATGAACGGCTGACCGAGCGCGTCAATCAGATGCTCGAGCGCGTTGAAGCGTCGTTGAAACAGTGCTTGCGGCTCGCGCAGACAGAAGCGAACGCCCATCCGGGCGAAAGCGCGAACGCCGTTCCGCTCCCCGCCGGCTACGATCCCGCGATCCGTGCGAGCCTGCTGCTGAGCTACATCATCGGACGCTGGCATCGTTATGTGCGCAGCGGTTTCGTCCGCCAGCCCGTCGAACACGCCGACGCGCAACTGCTGCTGATTCTTCAGTAATCCACCCGGCTTGCAGCATGCCAGGCGGGCGTTCACGACGCTGTGGCGCGAGATTTTCCGCTATACTTTGCGCCTGACTGCGTTGCCCGAAACACATGGCGCCGTCAGCCGGAACACCCTGAATACCTGCTGAATACCTGATTACGCGCCGATTTGCTGACTCGATTGCGGGCGCGCGAATCGTGGGAAACCTCCCGCGATTCACTATAAATGCGGCTAAAGAGGTCGTCAGCCGCGCACACAGTCTTTCCTCCGTGCCTCGCCGACGCCATCTAGCCGCCCAGTTTTTGTTAAATGGCGGAATGAATGGAATCGATCGGTATCGTCGCTCCCCAAAAAATGCATTTTTCCGAGCCGCTGCAGTTGCAGAACGGTAGCTCGCTCGCCGGTTACGACCTGATGGTCGAGACCTACGGCACGCTCAACGCCGCGCGCAGCAATGCCGTGCTGGTGTGCCACGCGCTCAACGCGTCGCATCACGTGGCGGGCGTCTACGCGGACAACCCGAAAGACGTCGGCTGGTGGGACAACATGGTCGGCCCCGGCAAGCCACTCGACACCGACAAGTTCTTCGTGATCGGCGTGAACAACCTCGGCTCGTGCTTCGGCTCGACCGGCCCGATGAGCGTCGATCCGGCCACCGGCCTCCCGTACGGCGCGGCTTTTCCCGTCGTGACGGTCGAGGACTGGGTCAACGCCCAGGCGCGCGTCGCCGATGAATTCGGCATCACCCGTTTCGCGGCGGTCATGGGCGGCAGTCTCGGCGGCATGCAGGCGCTCGCGTGGAGCATGATGTATCCGGAACGCGTTGCGCATTGCATCGTGGTGGCGTCCACCCCGAAGCTGTCGGCGCAAAACATCGCGTTCAACGAGGTCGCGCGCTCGGCGATCCTGTCGGACCCCGACTTCCACGGCGGCAACTACTACGCGCACAACGTGAAGCCGAAGCGCGGCTTGCGGGTCGCGCGCATGATCGGCCACATCACCTATCTGTCGGACGACGACATGGCCGAGAAATTCGGCCGCTCGCTGCGTCGCGCGGAAGGTGCGCTGGACAAGTACAACTTCAACTTCGACGTCGAGTTCGAAGTGGAGTCGTATCTGCGCTATCAGGGCGACAAATTCGCCGATTACTTCGACGCGAATACGTATCTGCTGATCACCCGCGCGCTCGATTATTTCGATCCCGCCAAGGACTTCGAAGGCGACTTGACCAAGGCGGTCGCGCACACCACGGCGAAATATCTGATCGCCAGTTTCACCACCGACTGGCGTTTCGCGCCGGCCCGTTCGCGCGAACTGGTGAAGGCGCTGCTCGATCACAAGCGCACGGTCACGTACGCGGAAATCGACGCGCCGCATGGCCACGACGCCTTCCTGCTCGACGACGCGCGCTATCACAACCTGATGCGCGCCTATTACGAACGCATTTCGAACGAGGTGAACGCATGAACCAGCGAGCACTCGATTACCTGGCGCTGCGCCCGGACTTTCGCGCGATCGCCCGCTGGGTCGAACCGCGCGCCACCGTGCTGGATCTCGGCTGCGGCGACGGCTCGCTGCTGTCGCTCTTGACCGAAGAACTGGACGTGCAGGGCTACGGCATCGAAATCAACGATGCGGGCGTGCTGGCGTCGACGCAAAACGGCGTCAACGTGATCCAGCAGAATCTGGAAGACGGGCTGCGTCTGTTCGAAGACGGCAGCTTCGATTTCGCGATTCTGTCGCAAACGCTGCAAACCATTCATCAGACCGCGGCGATCCTGCGCGAGACGGTGCGGGTGGGCAAGGAATGCATCGTGTCGTTTCCGAATTTCGGTTATTGGGCGCACCGGCTCTCGGTGTTGCAAGGCCGGATGCCGGTGTCGAAGTCGTTGCCGTTCCAGTGGCACAACACGCCGAACGTTCGTGTTCTGACGATTGAAGATTTCGAAGCGCTCGCGCCCGAAGTCGGCATCGAAATTCTCGACCGGGTCGTGCTGCACGACGGGCAGGTGGTGCGATGGGGCGTGAACTGGCGTGGTAGTCTTGCGGTCTATCGCGTCAAGAAAAGCTAACGCAAGCAAACCACATGTCGAACCCGCCGCAAGAGGCGCCTGCACTTTCCGCTCACGAAGAACATCCCGGCTGGCGCGCGTTTTTGAATACGCGCATGCTGATCTGCGTCTTTCTCGGCTTTACGTCGGGATTGCCGCTGTTCACGCTCGTCTACCTGGTGCAGGCCTGGCTACGCTCCGAAGGCGTCAATCTGAAGGAAATCGGCCTCTTTGCGCTGATTCAATTCCCGTACACCTGGAAATTCGTCTGGGCCCCGCTGATGGACCGCTACGTGCCGCGCTTTCCGGGCTGGCGTCCGGGCAGACGGCGCGGCTGGATGCTGGTCACGCAGATTCTCGTCGCCGGCGCGATTGCGGCATTGGGCTTCGTTTCGCCGCGCGATTCGATCTGGACGGTCGCGGCTTTGACCGCGCTGGTCGCGTTTTTTGGCGCGAGTCAGGACATCGTGATCGACGCCTACCGGCGCGAGTTGCTTAGCGATACGCAGCAAGGGCTCGGCAACGCGGTACACGTGAACGCGTACAAGATCGCGGCGCTGGTGCCCGGTTCGCTCGCGCTGATTCTGTCCGACCATTTGCCGTGGACCACCGTGTTCATCGTGACGGCCGCGTTCATGTTGCCGGGCATGATCATGACGCTGGTCGTCAACGAACCCGAAGTGCATGGCACGCCGCCCAAGAATCTGCGCGACGCGATCGTGCTGCCGTTCCGCGAATTCATTCAGCGCGACGGATGGCGCGGCGCGTTGTTCGTGCTCGGCTTCATCTTCCTGTACAAGCTCGGCGATACGATGGCGACCACGCTATCCACGTCGTTTTTCCTCGACATCGGTTTTTCGCGTACGCAGATCGGCGTGATTGCGAAGACCACGGCTTTCGGCGCGAGTCTGGCGGGCGGGATTGTCGGCGGAATCTGGCTGATGAAAATTGGCATCGGCAAGGGGCTGTGGATTTTCGGCGTGCTGCAAATGGTGTCGACGCTCGGTTTTGCGTGGCTCGCGCATCTCGGCCCCGCATCGCCCGGTCTCGCGGCGATTTACGACATTGCCGTCGGGATCAGTCAGGGAACGACGAAGCTGCTCGCGTTGTTTGGCATCGACTGGGCCGTGCAGCTCGAACCGCGTTCAGTCGCGCTCGCGCTCGTCTACGGCCTCGAAACCTTCGCCACCGGCCTGACGATGGCGGCATTCACCGCGTATATCGCCAGCACCACCGATCCGCGCTACACGGCTACCCAGTTCGCGCTCTTCACCAGCCTGGCTTCGGTGCCGCGTACGTTGGCATCGGCAGCGAGCGGCTACGTGGTCGCGCAGATCGGCTGGTTCGACTACTTCCTCGTGTGTACCGCGCTGGCGGTGCCGGGCATGCTGCTTCTGCTGCGTATCGCACCGTGGAGAGCCCGGTCGTGAAGGCGCTGCATTCAACGCGTACACGTCGCGTGCGCATGTCTCGAACGACGCGGTTTAAAGCCCGCCGTGCAGCGCTGTATGCGGCGTGGGCGGTCGGCAGCGCGAGCGTCGCGTGGTCCGCATTGCCGTCGAGCGCGTACGCGACGGCAATGCCTGCCGCCAACCCTAACGCTAACGCGAGCGCGCCGTCATCGGCGACGACCTCGAATGGCAGCGCAGCAGCGCCGTCAGCAAAATCGGCAGCGGTCGCAGCAAGCGCTGAAAACGCGACATCGGGGGCAGGGGCATCGGCGGCGAATAGCGGCTCCAGCCCGGCCAATGCCACGGCGCCAGCCGCCACGTCAACCTCGTCTGCGCAATCTTCGCCAGCGCCGGCCACCGCCAGAACGCCGTCAGCGACTTCGACGCCCCCGGCCGCCGCAGCGAGCGCGCCCGCGTCCCCGCCGCCGTACACCACGCCGAACACGCAACTGCGTTACGGCGGCTACATGGTGTTCCGCAACCTGATTCCTTCGCCGGTACTCGAAGGCCAGGCCGCCGAGGAATTCAGCCAGATCACTTACGGCGCCGAGCACGCGAAAAGCCTGTATGGCGACGCAGACGCACACGTCGTCCGTGTCAGCTCGATCGTCTCCAAGATGATCCCGTACTCGCTGAAGTGGAACGAGCGGGCCAAAAACTGGAAGTGGGACGTGGCGGTCGTGCGCTCCACCGATATCCGCATGTACTGCCTACCGGGCGGCAAGATCGTCGTGTATAGCGGGCTGCTCGATCGGGTGCGTCTGAACGATAACGAACTCGGCATGCTGATCGGCCACGAAATCGCGCACGCGTTGCGCGAGCACGCTCGCGAGCGGCTCGGCCAGCTTCAGTCCAGCCAGCTCGATTCGTCGGGCACGATCCCGCAACTGTTCGGACTCGCCGATCTCGGCGCGGCGCCGCTAGGCATCGGCTCGCGGCTGCTGGAAATGAAATATGAGAATACGGACGAGACGGAAGCCGACGTGATCGGCAGCGATATCGCGTCGCGCGCGGGCTTCGATCCGCGCGCCGCCGTCACGCTGTGGGACAAGCTCGCCGACGCCACGCGCGGCGATCGCGACCGGGGCTTCATTTACGTGCATCCGTACACGCCGGCGCGGCGTGCGGACATCATCAAGCGCCTGCCGGATATGTTGCCGCTGTACGCGAAAGCGATCGGCAAATCGGTGGATGCGTTGCCGGACTACGCCGGCATGGGCCGCCCCCGCCGCAAGACGGCCCGCGACTGAGATTCAGCGACGCGGGCCGCGAGGTGCTTACTTCTTGACCTTGTGGTCGTAATCGACGGTCAGCGGCGCATGGTCGCTGAACTTGATATCGCGGAACACGTCGGTGCGCTTCGCCTTGCCCGCGATGCCCGGCGTCGCGATCTGGTAATCGATCCGCCACCCGACGTTCTTCGCATACGCCTGACCGCGATTGCTCCACCACGTGTACTGCTCCGGCCGCTGATCGAGCGTGCGGAACACGTCGACATAACCCACGTCGTCGAACAGCGTGTCGAGCCACGCGCGCTCTTCCGGCAGGCAACCCGAGTTCTTCTGGTTGCTCTTCCAGTTCTTGATGTCGATTTCCTTGTGGACGATGTTCACGTCGCCACACACGATCACTTCACGGTCCTTCGCCAGTTCGGTCAGATGCGGCATGAACTCGTCCATGAAACGGAACTTGGCCTGCTGACGCTCTTCGCCGCTCGATCCCGACGGCACATACACCGAAATCACCGACAGCTTGCCGAAGCGCAGTTCGACATAGCGCCCTTCCGGATCGAATTCTTCGCTGCCGAAACCGATGATCACTTCATCCGGTTCATGACGTGTGTACACGCCCGCGCCGCTATAACCCTTCTTCACCGCATGCTGGAAATAGCCGGTGAAATTGTGCGGTGCCATGAATTCCGGCGTCATGTCGTCCTGCGAGCATTTGATTTCCTGCACGCACAGCACGTCGGCTTTCTGTTCGCCGAACCAGTCGAAAAAGCCTTTCTTTGCCGCTGAGCGGATGCCGTTCAGGTTGGCGGTAATCACACGCAACATGTCGTTCCTTTATGTCGATTCGTTTCGATAGCGATATGTCGAAGGGCAAGGTCACTCGACCTTGACGCCCTTCAGCGATTCTTTCGCGGGCGGATATTCGAGCTTCATGCCTTCGAGCTCGCGCAGCAGCAGCTCGGCGACCATCACGTTGCGGTGCGTTTTCGAGTCGGCGGGAATCACGTACCACGGCGCGTAATCCGTCGATGTCGCGGCCAGCGCGTCGCGATACGCCGCCTGATATTTGTCCCACTGCTTGCGCGCGTCGAGATCGGAGACGTCGAATTTCCAGTGCTTGGTCGGATCGTCGATACGCGACTGCAGACGCTTGCGCTGCTCGTCTTTCGAAATGTGCAGCATGCACTTGATGATGGTCGTGCCGCTATACGCCAGCATTTCCTCAAACTGGCGAATGTGGCAGCAGCGTTGCTCGAATGCATTCGCATCGAGTTCGCCGAGCACAGTCGGCACCAGCAGATCTTCGTAGTGGCTACGGTTGAAGATGGTCAACTCGCCGGCAGCGGGTGCCTGCGAATGCACGCGCCACAGAAAGTCGTGCGCGAGTTCGACAGGTGTCGGCGCCTTGAACGGCACGATGCGCAAACCGAGCGGATCCACTTCGTGAAACACCGCGCGGATCGTGCCGTCCTTGCCGCTCGTGTCCATACCTTGCAGCACCAGCAACACGCGACGCTTGCGCTGCGCATGCAGACGCTCCTGCAGATTGTCGAGTTGCGCTCCGATCTCGGACAGACGCGCGCGGTCCGAATCTTTCGAGCCGGTCGAAAACGGCTTCGCCGCCGGGTCGAAAGGGTCGAGCGAGAACTTGTTGTTTTTCTTGCCGTCGTCGAAATACGGCACGCGGAAATCGTCGAGTTCGGGTCGCTTCGCCATCCACACACTCCGTGATCTGCGTTTTTGCGCGGGCGCAAAAACGGGCCCGCCAAATGAAACGGGCCGTTGCCCCACTTTCGTTTCCGGCAACAGCCCGTCTTGCATGCTGTGTTACTGCGGCTTACTGTGGTTCAGGCGCTTTGACGTGACAGCCTGTGCGCCTGAACCGTACTTCTTTCCGTCAGGATCAGGACGACAGCTTCTTCTTCAGCAGTTCGTTCACCTGCGCCGGATTGGCCTTGCCCTTGGTCGCCTTCATCGCCTGGCCGATCAGCGCGTTGAACGCCTTTTCCTTGCCCGCGCGGAATTCCTCGACCGACTTCTGGTTCGCGGCAAGCACTTCGTCGAGGATCGCTTCGAGCGCGCCGGTATCCGAAATCTGCTTGAGACCCTTCGCTTCGATGATGCGGTCGGCGGCGGCTTCGTCGGTGGCCTTCTCTTCCCAGATCGCGAGGAAAATTTCCTTGGCGATCTTGTTCGAGATCGTGCTGTCGGCAATGCGCTGCAACAGCAACGCGAGTTGCGCGGACGACACCGGCGACGCGTCGATCTCCAGCCCTTCACGATTCAGTTGCGACGACACTTCGCCCATCAGCCAGTTAGCCGCGACCTTCGCGTTCGACGGACCGACCTTGACGACCACCGCTTCGTAGTACGCGGCCATCGCCTTGCTCGACGTCAGCACGTTCGCGTCGTACGGCGTCAGGCCGTATTGCGACACGAAGCGCTGTTGAATCGCCACCGGCAGTTCCGTCATCCCGCTCTTCACGCGCTCGATCCACGCCGCGTCGATCACGAGCGGCATTAGATCGGGATCGGGGAAATAGCGGTAATCGTGCGCGTCTTCCTTGCTGCGCATCGAGCGCGTTTCGCGCTTGTCCGGATCGTACAGACGCGTTTCCTGAACCACCGTGCCGCCGTCTTCGATCAACTCGATCTGACGACGCACTTCGTACTGGATCGCTTCTTCGAGGAAGCGGAACGAGTTCAGGTTCTTGATCTCGGCACGCGTGCCGAATTCAGCCTGACCGACCGGACGCACCGACACGTTTGCGTCGCAACGGAACGAGCCTTCCTGCATGTTGCCGTCGCAGATGCCGAGCCACGTGACGAGCGTGTGCAGCGTCTTCGCGTAAGCGACCGCTTCGGCCGCGCTGCGCATTTCCGGCTCGGTGACGATTTCGAGCAGCGGCGTGCCCGCGCGATTCAGGTCGATGCCGGTCATGCCCGCGAAGTCTTCGTGCAGCGACTTGCCCGCGTCTTCTTCGAGGTGGGCGCGCGTCAGGTTGACGACCTTTTCGTACGCTTCCTTGCCCGCTTTTTCGTTGGCCGGAACCTGAATGGTCACCTGGCCGCCCTGCACGACCGGAATTTCGTACTGGCTGATCTGGTAGCCCTTCGGCAGATCGGGGTAGAAATAATTCTTGCGCGCGAAGATGCTGCGCGGCGCGACGGTGGCGCCGATCGCGAGACCGAATTCGATCGCGCGTTCAACCGCGCCGCGGTTCATCACCGGCAACGTGCCCGGCAACGCCAGATCGACCGGACAGGCTTGCGTATTCGGCTCTGCGCCGAATTGCGTGGCGGCGCCGGAGAAAATCTTCGATTTCGTCGACAGTTGCGCGTGGGTCTCGAGACCGATCACGACTTCCCATTGTGTTGCCATGGTGCTCACACTCCTGCCGGTGCTTTGCGGTGCCAGTCGGTCGCGCGCTGGAACGCGTCGGCCACCTGCAGCATCCGGGCTTCATTGAAATAGTTGCCGATGATCTGCAGACCCACCGGACGCTGCGCATTCGCGCCCGCGCCGAAACCGCACGGCACGCTCATGCCCGGCAAACCGGCGAGGCTCACGGACAGCGTGTAGATGTCGGCCAGATACATCTGCACCGGATCGTCGCCCTTGGCGCCGAGGTCCCACGCCACCGACGGCGCGACCGGCCCCATGATCACGTCGCACTGCTTGAACGCTTCCTGGAAATCCTGCGCGATGATGCGGCGGATTTTCTGCGCCTGCAGGTAGTACGCGTCGTAGTAGCCGTGCGACAGCACGTACGCGCCGACCATGATGCGGCGCTTCACTTCCGGGCCGAACCCTTCGGCACGCGACTTCTTGTACATGTCCAGCAGATCGCGGTACTCAGCGGCGCGATGGCCGAAGCGCACGCCGTCGAAACGCGACAGGTTCGACGACGCCTCCGCCGGCGCGATCACGTAGTAGACCGGGATCGACAGTTCGGTTTTCGGCAGCGAGACGTCGACCAGCGTGGCGCCGAGCGCTTCGTATTGCTTCAATGCTGCGTCGATCGAAGCGCGGACGTCGTCGGCTAGACCTGCGCCGAAATATTCCTTCGGCAGGCCGATGCGCAAACCGGCGAGCGGCTTGCTGGCGTCGCCTTCTTTCCATTGCTTGCCGAGGTAACGCGTGTAGTCTTCGTCGTCGCGCACGAGGCTGGTGGAATCGCGCTCGTCGAAGCCTGCCATTGCGTTGAGCAGCGTCGCGCAGTCGGCGGCGCTTTGCGCCATCGGACCGCCCTGATCCAGCGACGAAGCGAACGCGATCATCCCGTAACGCGACACGCGGCCATACGTCGGCTTGATCCCGGTGATGCCGGAGAACGACGCGGGCTGACGGATCGAGCCGCCGGTGTCCGTGCCGGTCGCGGCGGGCGCGAGACGCGCAGCCACTGCCGCCGCCGAGCCACCCGACGAACCGCCCGGCACCGCCTTGATGTCCCACGGATTCTGCACCGGACCAAAGTACGAATTCTCGTTGGACGAACCCATCGCGAACTCGTCCATATTGGTCTTGCCCACGCAGACCATGCCGGCGTTCTGCAAACGCGCGACCACGGTCGCGTCGAACGGACTTTCGTAGTTCGACAACATCTTCGAGCCGGCCGTGGAACGCCAGCCCTTCGTCACGAACACGTCTTTGTGCGCGATCGGCAGGCCGACCAGCGGACCCGCGTGGCCGGTGTGCAGCAGCGCGTCGGAGGCTTTGGCTTGCGCGAGCGTCAGTTCGGAATCGACCTGGATGAACGCGTTCAGGCTATTGGCTGCGTCGATCCGCTTGAGGTAATGCTGCGCCAGTTCGACTGCGGAGAATTCCTTGGCCGCCAGTGCGGCGCGCAGCTCGGTCAGACTTTTTTCATGCATTGCGTTTTATCCTGGAAAGCGCGGCAGCGCGGTGACGCTGCCGTGGAGGCGTTCGGCTGCCCGCCGGCAAGCCGAGCCGAGGAAGCCGGAGACGGCGGGCCCGCAAGCGTCTTTCGCGGAATGCAGCCTGCCTTCTGACGACCTTGCGCCGAAAACATGCTGCCCGCTCACTCGCGAGGCGCGCCGATCTTGCTACGCGGGTCTTACTCGATCACCTTCGGCACAAGGTACAGGCCGTCTTGTACGGCCGGCGCCGGGCGCTGGAAGGCTTCACGTTCGACCGTTTCGGTCACGGCGTCGTTACGCAGACGCAGCGCGACGTCTTCGATCTGCTCGATCGGATGGGCAAGCGGAGCGATGCCAGTGGTATCGACCGCCTGCATCTGCTCGACGAGCCCGAAAAAGTCGTTGAGCTGGGCACGCGTGTGCTCAGCGTCGGCGTCGGCCAGTTCGAGCCGTGCGAGATGCGCGATGCGTTTAACATCGGTCAAGGTCAGAGCCATGCAGTCACCGGAAATTGTGGTGGACCGCCGCAGTACGAAAAACCCGCGCTGCGACAGGAAGTTACGACGTAATGAAACAACTTGGAAAAAGGGGTCAGCGGGGGCAAAAACTGCCACCCGTTTCCTTTAAATCATCCAAAATTATAAGGTATCATTACGCGTTCGACCCAAACCCGGACCGACTTACCAAGTCCTTTCTGAACAATTCCCAAAGATAGTTCGGAATTTTCCGACTTGGCTTTGCAACGGCCTCCGGTAGACTCCCCTGCAGTTTCAAGTGCCAGTGGCGCAGCGTCCGCCCGGTTGAAGCTGTTAAATTTTCCGCTGCCACCCTACGCATACGTTGCGAGGCCCGGCCCCCAGCGAGACAGGATTTTGAATGTTCGGTTTTCTTCGCAGCTACTTCTCCAACGATCTGGCAATTGACCTTGGCACTGCCAACACGCTCATCTACATGCGTGGCAAGGGTATCGTTCTCGACGAACCGTCGGTCGTTTCGATCCGCCAGGAAGGCGGTCCCAACGGCAAGAAAACTATCCAGGCAGTCGGTAAGGAAGCCAAGCAGATGCTTGGCAAGGTGCCGGGCAACATCGAGGCAATCCGCCCGATGAAAGACGGCGTGATCGCCGACTTCACCGTCACCGAACAGATGATCAAGCAGTTCATCAAGACTGCCCACGAATCGCGTATGTTCTCGCCGTCGCCGCGCATCATCATCTGCGTGCCGTGCGGTTCGACCCAGGTCGAGCGTCGCGCAATCAAGGAAGCCGCGCACGGTGCGGGCGCTTCGCAGGTCTACCTGATTGAAGAACCGATGGCTGCTGCTATCGGCGCAGGTCTGCCGGTGTCCGAAGCAACCGGCTCGATGGTCGTCGACATCGGCGGCGGCACGACGGAAGTCGGCGTGATCTCGCTCGGCGGTATCGTGTACAAGGGCTCGGTGCGCGTCGGTGGCGACAAGTTCGACGAAGCTATCGTCAACTACATCCGCCGCAACTACGGCATGCTGATCGGCGAGCAAACCGCCGAAGCCATCAAGAAGGAAATCGGCTCGGCGTTCCCGGGTTCCGAAGTCAAGGAAATGGAAGTGAAGGGCCGCAATCTGTCGGAAGGCATTCCGCGCAGCTTCACGATCTCCAGCAACGAAATTCTCGAAGCCCTCACCGATCCGCTGAACCAGATCGTGTCGTCGGTGAAGATCGCGCTCGAGCAAACGCCGCCGGAACTCGGCGCGGACATCGCCGAACGCGGCATGATGCTCACCGGCGGTGGCGCACTGCTGCGCGACCTCGACCGCCTGCTCGCCGAAGAAACCGGCCTGCCGGTGCTCGTCGCCGAAGACCCGCTGACCTGCGTCGTGCGCGGTTCGGGCATGGCGCTCGAACGCATGGACAAGCTGGGCAGCATCTTCTCGTACGAGTAAGCGAGCCCGTCTCCATGTCAGTAGCGCGGATCTGGCAAACCGCCCCATGTGGGCCGGTTTGTCATTGGCTGGGCCAACCAGCCGCCGCGCGCTGAGCGCGCGTCCCTCGCGCGCCGCCGTCTCACACCACTGCTCACGCCCCCGGCGCCGACCATGGAATACAGTCCGCCGCCCCTGTTCAAGCAAGGCCCATCCGCACTCGCACGGCTCGTGTTTTTCGTCGTGCTGGCGGTGGCGTTGCTGATCTCCGATGCACGTTTTCAAACGCTCGAAATCGTTCGTGGCGTGCTCGGCGCGGGTCTTTATCCGTTGCAACGCGCGGCGCTCGTGCCGCGCGATATCTTCATGGGCGCCGCCGATCTGGCCGTGACCAGCGCGACACTGCGCAGCGAAAACGAAAAACTGCACACCAAAGATCTGCAGCTCTCGCAGCAGGCCAATACGGCCGCCGAGCTTGCCGCAGAAAACGCCCATTTGCGCGCGTTGCTGCAACTGTCGCAGCGCTCGACCACGGAATCGCTGCCCGCCGAAATCCAGTACGACACACGCGATCCGTTCACGCAGAAGGTGGTGATCGGGCGTGGTGCGCAACAAGGCATCCAGAACGGTTCGCCGGTCGTCAACGAAGACGGCGTGATTGGCCAGGTCACGCGGGTGTTTCCGCTGCAGGCCGAAGTCACGCTGCTCACCGACAAAGACCAGGCCGTGCCGGTGCAGATCGTGCGAACTGGTTTGCGGAGTGTGATTTACGGCACGCCGAAGGGCGATACGCTCGATCTGCGCTTCGTGCCGATCAGCGCCGACGTTCAAACCGGCGACGAACTCGTCACGAGCGGACTCGACGGCGTGTATCCGCCGGGCTTGCCGGTCGCCAAGGTGGTACGCGTCGACAAGCAGGCCGACACGGCTTTTGCCCGCGTGATCTGTCTGCCCGTTGCACCGGTACGCGGCGCGCGCGAGTTGCTGGTGCTGCACTACGTGAACAACGTGCCGCCGCGTCCGGCCGAAGAACCCGACGCCGCCACGGCCGCGAAAGAAGCGAAGAAAAAAGGCGCCAAGGCAGCGGACGGCAAGCCGGCAGCAGCCGACAAATCCGCCGCGAAGCCGGGCGAAAAAGCGGCCGGTGAAAAGGCCGTGCCCGAAAAAGCCGCACCGGCGAAGTCCGCGGAAAAAGCGCCGGCCAAAGCCGCCGCCGCGGAGAAGAAATCCGCCGCCCAAAAGAAACCGGCCCCGCAGAAAAACGCGGCGCCGCAAGCCACGCCGGGGGCTAACCCATGAACCGTCCGCAATATATTCTGCAGCCGGTCAATCCGTACTTCATTTCGTTCAGCCTCGCCGCGGCGTTCCTGCTGAATCTGATGCCGTGGGGACGCCTCGTCGGCGTGCCGGATTTTGTGGCCCTCGTGCTGCTGTTCTGGAACGTGCACCAGCCGCGCAAAGTCGGCATGGGCATCGCGTTTTTCCTCGGTTTGCTGATGGATGTCCACAACGCCAGCCTGCTCGGCGAGCACGCATTGGCGTATACGCTGTTGTCGTATGGCGCGATTACGATCCACCGCCGCGTGCTGTGGATGTCGCTTGGCGTGCAGACTTTCGCGGTCATGCCGCTGCTGGTCGTCGCGCAACTGGTGCCGTTCGTGATCCGTCTGCTGACGGGCGCGGCGTTTCCGGGCTGGGGTTATCTGATCGACGGTTTCGTCGAAGCTGCGCTGTGGCCGATCGCCAGCGTGCTGTTGCTGATGCCGCAACGCCGCCCGGCCGATCCGGACGACACGCGGCCAATTTGATCCCGCATCGGGCCCGCCGGCCGTTCCGTTGCTTCACCCGAACGGAACCCGCCTCGCCGGCCCGCCCGACGCGCATCGCTGTTCATGCCTCCCGGTTCCGGCCGGATTGGGCGCACACTCATGATGGCCGTCGTCCGGCCTTTTGCAGAATCGCATGACCGAATTCAAGGACACCCAGCAACAGCTCTCGAAATTCCGCCTGCGCGTCGCGGCGGCGGGTCTGTTCGTGTTCGTCTGCTTCGGGCTGATCGGCTTCCGTTTCCTGTTCCTGCAGGTCTGGCACTACAGCAAATACTCGCTGCAGGCCGACGAAAACCGCATTTCCGTCGCGCCGATCGTGCCGAACCGCGGCATCATCACCGACCGTAACGGCGTGGTGCTGGCGAAAAACTACTCGGCCTACACGCTCGAAATCACGCCGTCCAAGCTGAACGACTCGCTCGAAAACGTGATCGACAATCTGGCGACGGTCGTGTCGATCGACGCGCGCGACCGTCGCCGTTTCAAGAAGCTGCAGGAAGACTCGAAGAACTTCGAAAGTCTGCCGATTCGCACCCGCCTCACCGACGACGAAGTCGCGCGCTTCACCGCGCAGCGCTTCCGTTTCCCCGGCGTCGAAGTGCGCGCGCGGTTGTTCCGCCAATATCCGCTCGGGCCGACTGCGGCGCACGTGATCGGCTACATCGGCCGGATTTCGCAGCGCGATCAGGACCGGATCGACGACGCCAGCGACCAGAACGACAGCGATCCGGATCACTACGATCCGCGCCTGGACGCGAACAACTACAAGGGCACCGACTACATCGGCAAGATCGGGGTCGAGCAGAGTTACGAGACGGAACTGCACGGCCAGACCGGTTTCGAGGAAGTCGAAGTGACCGCCGGCGGCCGCCCTGTGCGCACGCTGTCGCGCACGCAGGCGACGCCGGGCAACAACCTCGTGCTGTCGCTCGATATCGGCTTGCAGCAGGTCGCCGAGCAGGCATTCGCGGGCCGTCGCGGCGCGCTGGTGGCGATCGAGCCGTCCACCGGCGACGTGCTCGCGTTCGTGTCGGCGCCGAGCTTTGATCCGAATTCTTTCGTCGATGGGATCGATCAGCAGACCTGGGACGACCTGAACAACTCACCGGACCACCCGCTGCTGAACCGTCCGCTGCACGGCACGTATCCGCCGGGTTCGACGTACAAGCCGTTCATGGCGCTGGCCGCGCTGACACTGCATAAGCGCACGCCCGGCTGGGGCTTCCAGGACCCGGGCTTCTACACGTTCGGCGGCCATACGTTCCGCAACGACGTGCGCTCGGGCCAGGGCTGGGTCGACATGAACCGCGCGATCGTGGTGTCGAACGACACGTATTTCTACATGCTCGCGCACGATCTCGGCGTGAACAACATCGCCAATTTCATGAAGCCGTGGGGTTTCGGCCAGATCACCGGCATCGACATCGCGGGCGAGGCCAAGGGCATCCTGCCGTCGACGGAATGGAAGCGCAAAGCCTACCGCCGCCCCGAACAGCAACGCTGGTACGAAGGCGAAACGATCAGCCTGGGCATCGGCCAGGGCTACAACTCGTTCACGATTCTGCAGCTCGCTCACGCCGTCGCCACGCTTGCGAACAACGGCGTCGTGATGAAGCCGCACCTGGTGCGCGACATCGAAAACCCGATCACCAAAGACACCCGCGCGGTCGTGCGCGCGCCGAGCGACAAGATCGACGTCAAACAGTCGGACATCGACATCATCAAGCATGCGATGGAAGGCGTGATATCGAACGGCACGGCGGCCAAACTGTTTATCGGCGCGCAGTATCAGGCGGCCGGCAAGACCGGAACGGCGCAGGTGTACTCGCTGCAAGGCGCCAACTACAAAGGTCATGCCATCGCCGAGCATCTGCGCGACCACGCACTTTTCACCGCCTTCGCTCCGGTGGACAACCCGAAAATCGCCGTCGCGCTGATCGTTGAAAATGGCGGCTGGGGCGCGGAATCGGCGGGGCCGATCGCGCGCAAGGTGCTCGACTACTACCTCGTCGACAAGAACAAGCCGGGTGCTGAAGCGGCGGCTGTGGCAGCGGCGGCGTCTGCGACTCAGGACGCGTCCGCGCCTGAAGTCGGCGATGCGCCTGCGCCTCAGGAACCGCAGCCGGTCAGGATCGCGGCGGGTTTCACCGCATTGCCGATTCCCGGCGCGGCGTCGGCGGCGGTGGGCGCTTCCGCTGCTGCGGCGGGTGCGGCTTCGGGAGCGAATCCGGCTTCCGCACCGGTCGCGGCGTCGGCTGCCAAAGCGGGCGCGGCGGGTGCATCTGCGGCGGTGTCCGCTTCTTCCACTGCAAAAAATTCTGCGTCGCGTAAATCCGGCGCACCGCATAAACCCCGTCCTGCCAGCGAGCCCGCGCCTACGGCCACCGCTCCTTCACGGGATGACGACGTGCACGCCGCGTCGCCACGCCAGCCGGTTTCCGGCGGCATAGACGAGTAAGGAGAAAGGCATGCAATTCGACAAGCGCGCCTGGATCGACCGCCTGAAGAAGATGTTCGCGGGCTTCGACCGTCCGCTCGCACTGATCGTGTTTTTGCTGCTGTGCGTGGGCATTGTCACGCTGTACAGCGCGAGCCTGGACGTGCCGGGCCGCGTGGAAGACCAGTTGCGCAACATTCTGCTGACGTTCGTGCTGATGTGGGCGCTCGCCAATGTGCCACCCACCACGCTGATGCGCTTCGCGGTCCCGCTCTATACATTCGGGATCGCGCTACTGATAGCGGTCGCGGCATTCGGACTGACGCGAAAAGGCGCCAAGCGCTGGATCAATGTCGGCGTGGTGATCCAGCCGTCTGAAATCCTGAAGATCGCCACGCCGTTGATGCTCGCCTGGTACTACCAGCGACGCGAAGGCGTGATGCGCTGGTACGACTATCTGGTCGGCTTCGTGATTCTCATCGTGCCGGTCGCGTTGATCGCGAAGCAGCCCGACCTCGGAACCGCCGTGCTGGTCTTCGCGGCCGGTC
Source organism: Paraburkholderia fungorum (assembly GCF_900099835.1). Taxonomy (NCBI): domain Bacteria; kingdom Pseudomonadati; phylum Pseudomonadota; class Betaproteobacteria; order Burkholderiales; family Burkholderiaceae; genus Paraburkholderia; species Paraburkholderia fungorum. The sequence goes on along the minus strand of NZ_FNKP01000001.1, from coordinate 408,034 downwards.
TCTTCGTGATTTACTTCGCGGGTTTGAGTTTCAAGCTGATCGTGCCGGTGCTGGTTGCAGGCGTGATCGCCGTCGCTGCCATCGCCACGTTCCAGGACAAGATCTGTCAGCCCGAAGTGCAATGGCCGCTGATGCACGACTATCAGAAGCACCGGATCTGTACGCTGCTCGATCCGACTTCCGATCCGCTCGGCAAGGGCTTCCACACGATCCAGGCGGTGATTGCGATCGGCTCGGGTGGTCCGCTGGGCAAAGGCTGGCTGAAGGGCACGCAGGCGCATCTGGAGTTCATCCCCGAGAAGCACACTGACTTTATTTTCGCGGTGTTCTCCGAGGAGTTTGGACTGGCCGGCGGGGTCGTGCTGCTCACGCTCTACATGCTACTGATAGCGCGGGGCTTGTATATCGCGGCCAATGGCGCAACCCTGTTCGGGCGATTACTGGCCGGCTCGCTGACGATGGCGTTCTTCACCTACGCGTTCGTCAACATCGGCATGGTGAGCGGGATCTTGCCGGTGGTCGGCGTGCCCTTGCCGTTCATGAGTTACGGCGGCACCGCGTTGACCACGCTGGGGGTTGCGATCGGGCTGATCATGAGCGTCGCGCGACAGAAGCGGTTGATGCAGAGTTAGCGCGGTTTATCGGCAGAACCACACGCAAAGGGGCGCTCCATGTCAGGAAGCGCCCCTTTTGCGTTTACTGCGGTTTGACTTCCTTCTGATCCCGCAATTGCGCGCTGAGTTGCTGATACTTCAAGCGCGCCGCCGGATCACCCTGCGCCGCCGCCGCCGCGTAATACGCGCGCGCGACGTTCAGGTTCTTGTCGACGCCATCGCCGCCGCGCTCGTAGAACGAGCCGGTCACGTATTGCGCGGTCATGTCGCCGCCCTGCGCCGCCTTCTTGTACCAGACGAACGCCTGCTGGTTGTCGCGCCCGGTACCGCGTCCGTCGAGGAACTGGTTGGCAAGCGCAAGCTCTGCCTGCACATGGCCCTGCTCGGCCGCCTTCAGGAACCAGCGGTGCGCCTCCACCGGATCGCGCCCGACGAACTCGCCATCGTCGTACATCTTGCCGTACACATATTGAGCGTGCGACATGTTGGCGTCGGCGGCCTTGCGCAGCCACTTCTTGCCTTCCTCGACGTTCGCGGCCGTGCCCTCGCCGTTGAGCAGCATCATCGCGTAATTGAACTCGGCGAGCCGGCTGCCGCGCTCCGCGGCCTGACGGAACTCAGTCAGCGCCGCGCCCAGATTGCCGGCGTTGTAGTCGGCGACCGCAGTTTGCGTCTGCGGGTCATTCGACTTCGCGACCCGGTCCTGCGCATACGCCGATCCATTTACTGCCGCACCCGCCAGCAATGCTGTCGCGACCGCGACACGCAATGCGACGCCCTGCACCATCCCCTTCATGACCTCACCTCCTGCAGCGCCTGGCGGGTTGCGCGCAACATCCACATGACGTCGGCGGCCAGAGCGATAAAACGGAATCCGGCGTCGCGATGCTGCTTTGCACTCGCGACATCCATCGCAAAAATGCCGGTGGCAATGCCGGCCTTATCAGCAGCGCTGACGATGCGCGCCATCGCCGCCTGCACGTCGGCGTGCTTCGCATCGCCAAGATGACCGAGGCTCGCGGCCAGATCGGCGGGTCCGACGAACAGGCAATCGACGCCCGGCGTCGCGGCGATCTTCTCGACCTCCTGCAAGCCGCGCGCCGACTCGATCTGCACGATCGTCGCGATCTGCGCGTTGGCCGTCTGCACGTAATCGCGCCGCATTCCATAGCCCGACGCGCGGACCACGCCGGCGACACCGCGCTGACCGTCGCGCGCCTCGGCGGTCGGATATTGTGTGAGCCGCACGGCGTGCGCGGCTTCATCGGCGGATTCGATGTTGGGGAACATCAGCGTGCGCGCGCCGGCATCGAGCACACGCTTGACGAGCCAGCCTTCGCTTGCGGGCACGCGCACCACCGGCTCGCTCGGCAGATGCGCGGCGGCGATCGCGCGCAATTGCGACGCGACGTCGACGCTGTCGTTCGGTGCGTGCTCCATGTCGATCAGCAGCCAGTCGAAACCGGCGTGCGCAAGCGCTTCGGCGGCGGCGTCGCTACCGAGCGACAGCCACAAGCCGAACAGCGGATCGGTTTCCGTCAGACGTTGCTTGAGGGGATTGGTGAAGGTGCTCATCGGCGCGCTCCTTGATGAGCGGGCCGCTCGCCTGCGCGGCGGGAAAACTGGCTGACCTGTGAGGTTCGGCAAAAACCGGGACGCCGATGTCCCGGTTGCCTGCTGCGACGCAATGCGGTGACCGGCATGTCTCGCTCCGTTTGGTTATCGAAGCGATCATACCGTGACAAAAACGCGGAGGTTGGGTCGGTGCTCCGACCCTGGGTTTAATCGCGGACGACGTCGGCCCAGCAATTCGGCGTCTCGTACAGACGCAGCTTCTGCAGACGCATGTTCACGCCGTAGTGAGCGTCGTACACGCTTGCGAGGAGGTCGAACGCGACGGCGGCAAGATTTTCGACCGTCGGGATGCGGTCCAGCACGACCGTCTTGTGACCGGCCATCGTCTCCAGAAAGCCGCGCACCTGTGCGTCGCCTTCGTAGACCAGAAACGCGTGATCCCACTTGTCGACCAGGTGCTCGTTGGCGAGCGACTTCACGTCGGCGAAGTCCATCACCATGCCGCGATCGGGCGCGCCTTCGGTGTCGACCAGATCGCCTTGCAGCGTGATTTCGAGCACATAACGATGGCCGTGCAGATTGCGGCACTGGCTACGGTGATCGGGGATGCGGTGGCCCGCGTCGAATTCGAGTTTTCGGGTAATCGTCAGCACGGCAAATCAGGGAATGTTCAGATACTTGTGGGTCTGCATCGACAGGCGCCATTGCGGATGGCGTTTGCACCAGTCGATCGCGAGCTTCGTGTTGATGTCGCGCGACGGGCCGTCCATCGGCTGGACGAGGAAATACTCGAAGTCGAGCTTCGCATACTCGGACAAACGCTGGTTGTCCTGCGGAATCACGACCTTCAGTTCGTTGCCTTTAGTCACGACGAGCGGCGCGTCGGCCTTCGGGCTCACGCAGATCCAGTCGATCGTTTCCAGCACCGGCATCGAGCCGTTAGTTTCAATGGCGATTTCAAAGCCGGCGGCATGCAACGCATCGACCAGCGGCTGATCGATCTGGAGCATCGGCTCGCCGCCCGTGCAGACGACGAAACGCTCACCCTCGCCTTCCGGCCAGAGCGACGCGATCATCGCCACGAGGTCTTCGGCGGTGCGGTACTTGCCGCCGTTCTCACCGTCGGTGCCGACAAAATCGGTATCGCAAAAACGGCACACGGCCTCGGCACGATCTTCTTCGCGGCCCGACCACAGATTGCAGCCGGCGAAGCGGCAGAACACAGCCGGACGCCCGGCATTCGCGCCCTCGCCTTGCAACGTGTAGAAGATTTCCTTGACCGCGTAAGTCATGCTGCTTCCTGCCTTCTGTTCCTGAAAATTTTTGCGTGATCCGACGAGTCGTTGAACCGTCGCGCCGCGCGGTTCAACTTACTGCGCGATCAGAGCGGCGACTCGGTGACGTTCTCACCAGCCAGATACGCTTCGTAGCCGCGCTTGCGCAAGCGGCACGCCGGACACTCGCCACAACCAAAGCCCCACGAATGCAACTCAGCGCGTTCACCGACGTAACAGGTATGCGTCTCGACGCGTACCAGCTCAACCAGTTCGTCACCGCCCAATTGATGCGCGAGACGCCACGTATCGGCCTTGTCGAGCCACATGAGCGGCGTTTCGAGCAGGAAGCGCGTGTCCATGCCGAGATTCAGCGCGACCTGCAATGCCTTCATCGTGTCGTCGCGGCAATCGGGGTAGCCCGAAAAATCCGTCTCACACATTCCGCCAACCAGCACCTGCAGACCGCGCCGGAAAGCGATGGCTGCCGCGATGGTCATGAACATCAGATTGCGGCCTGGCACGAACGTGTTCGGCAAGCCGTTGGCCGTTGCTTCGATCTCAATCTCGCGCGTCATCGCCGTATCGCTGATGGAGCCAAGCACCGACAGGTCGATCATGTGATCTTCGCCGAGACGGTCGGCCCAAGCCGGAAATGCGCGCGTCACAGCCTGACGGAAACCTTCGCGACATTCGAGTTCGACGCGATGTCGCTGGCCGTAATCGAAGCCGAGCGTTTCGACCGTTTCATAACGTTCGAGCGCCCAGGCGAGGCACGTGGCGGAATCCTGGCCGCCGGAAAACAGCACCAGAGCGCTACGTTTAGCGTCGTTGCGGATCACCGTGAAACTCCGTGAATGATGAGTGCCACGTCGCGCTGCGCGAGGTGCGCCATGCAAGCAACGCGGCGCGACGCGTGCCGGCACTGCTGCCGGCCCAAAGCAGTATAGGCCGCGCCTTCCGCATGCAGAGTCGCTGGGCGCTTATACCGTTAATCGTCGGGCGAAGGGTTCGGGGCGGGTGGCAGCGCATGCCGCGCTGCGCTCAATCGCCGATCAGGCGGCACACTTGCGTGCAAGTCCTTGAACTGGCGCGATTTTATCACGCGATGCTGAATACCGCCGAGCGCGGCCCGTTGCATCGCGCCCGCAATGCCGAAGCCATTGGATGCCCGTCATTACCCGTCAGAAAAGGAAAAGCCCCAGGAATCTTGCGAGTTCCTGGGGCCGAATCCTGGTGGCCTGGGTCGGAATCGAACCAACGACACGCGGATTTTCAATCCGCTGCTCTACCAACTGAGCTACCGGGCCAACGAAGAACGAAATCATAACAAGGGGTCAGCGGTCTGGCAAGCCCCTTCCCAAAAAAATCTTTCGGGGAGGGTTTCGTCCGCACCCCGTGAGCTTTACTCGCCTTTGTTCTTGCCGAGATCGACGCCGAGTTGCTTGAGCTTGCGATACAGGTGAGTACGCTCAAGCCCCGTCTTTTCAGCGACGCGCGTCATGCTGCCGTTTTCGCGCGCGAGGTGATATTCGAAGTAAGCGCGCTCGAACGCGTCGCGTGCATCGCGCAACGGAATGTCGAATGAGATCGACGCGGTTTGCGCAGCCAGCGCACCACTGCCCATGCCGTCGGTCGACAACATCGGCAACGCAGCCGCCGACGCCACCGCCGACGAACTCACCGGCATCACCGGCTTAGCTGCCGCGCCGCCGGGAGCGGCCGCCGCATTGCCGCGCGCGAGACCCTGCTCGACGGCCTTCAGCAGCTTCTGCAACGCAATCGGCTTCTCGAGGAAATTGAGTGCGCCGATCTTGGTCGCTTCAACTGCCGTGTCGATCGTTGCGTGACCGGACATCATGATCACCGGCATCGTCAACTGACCTTGCGCGGCCCACTCCTTGAGCAAAGTCACGCCGTCGGTGTCCGGCATCCAGATGTCGAGCAGCACCAGGTCCGGTGCCTGACGCAAGCGGAAGTCGCGCGCTTCCTGCGCATTTTCAGCGGCCTCCACGACATGCCCTTCGTCGCTCAGGATCTCCGAGAGCAATTCCCGGATGCCCATTTCATCATCTACCACCAGGATGGTTGCCATTTACGCTGCCCTTGTCTGCACTGTTGCTTTTGTCTTTCCCTGCGACGCACCGACGTGCGCCGGACGCGGGCCCGATGAACCAGGCGCCGCGGCATCGTCTGCCAGTTGAAGGAAGAGAATCGATATTTGCGCGCCTTCGATCACGTCGCCCGCCTTCAGGCGATTGCGAATGTCGATGCGCGCGCCATGCTCGTCGACGATCTTCTTGACCATCGCAAGTCCCAGGCCCGTACCTTTGGCCTTGGTCGTCACGTAAGGTTCGAATGCGCGTGTGAGGATGCGCGCGGGGAACCCCGGTCCGTTATCCGACACGGTCAGACGCACCGCGACGCGGACTTTGCCTTCCGCGTCGGGGTCACCGTATTCTACTGTCCTCGTCTCGAGCAACACACGTGGATGCTCGACATCGGCCACCGCATCCTGTGCGTTTTGCAGCAGGTTGTGGATAACCTGACGCAATTGCGTCGCGTCGCCACGAATCGCCGGCAATGCCGCGAGCTCGACCTGAATCGCGCCCTTACCCTCTTCGATACCGTACAACGTGAGCACTTCGCTGACCAGGTCGTTCAGCTGCAGATGCGCGAGCACTGCCGGAGGCGTGCGCGCGTAGTCGCGGAAATTGTCGACCATCTGCTTCATTGCCGCGACCTGGTTCACGATCGTGGTCGCGCCGCGCTTCAGAAAATCGGCGTCGGTGGGCGTGAGCTTGTCGGCGAGTTTCATCTGCAGACGCTCGGCGGAAAGCTGAATCGGCGTGAGAGGATTCTTGATCTCGTGCGCGAGCCGCCGCGCGACTTCGCCCCACGCAATCGAACGCTGCGCGGAAATCACGTCGGAGATATCGTCGAACACCACGACGTAGCCGGAGGTCTGCATGTCTTCGGCATCGCGGTCGGTCGCGGACACGAGCCGCGCGCCGCGCACAAGCAGCGTGAGCGGATCGGTTTCGCCCGGCACGCCGACCGAGAACTGCTGCTGCCAATGTCCGCGATCGTCGTGGCCGTCGCCGCTCGCCGCTTCGCGATCGGCAAACGCCTTGCGCACCATCCCGCCAAATTCGCTCAACACGCCAATCTGATCGAGCGACGAACCCAGCACCGCCTGGAACGGCTGACGGAAAATCCGCTCGGCGCCGCGATTCGCCGTGGTTAGTCTGAACTGCCGGTCGAACACGAACACGCCGGCGGTCAGATTCGCGAGAATACTCTCCAGATACGCCTTCGAATGCTCAAGCGCGATGCGATTGTTCTCAACCGCCGCGCGTGCTTCCGACAACTGCCGCGTCATCGCGTTGAACGACTGCGTGAGAAAACCCAATTCGTCGCGCGACTTGATTTCGCGCTTCGGCGTGTAGTCGCCCTCGGTAATTTCCTTGGTGCCCTGCGCGAGCAGGAACAGCGGCCGCGCAAGCTGATTGCCGAGCGCGAGCGCAAGCATCATCGCGATGAAGGTGGCGAGGAACAGCGCGAGCGTCAGCGTGCCGATGTACATCTTGCGCAGACCGGTGCGGCCCAACGCCTTTTCCTGATACTCGCGATACGCGCGCTGAACCGCGTCGGCATTACGCGCGAGCGTTGGCGACACTGGCTGCGTGAGTTGCAGGAAGCGCTCGACAGGCTGCAATAGCGCGGCATTCGAATCGGGAATACGCTGCACGATCCGCAGACGCAATGCGCCTTTGCCGCCGTGTGCGTTCGGATCGCCGTCCACCTCTCCCTCGATCGCCGCATAGCCGCGACCGCGCGCCTGATCGATCATCAGCGGAGTGGGCAGGTCGTTCGGCACGAGCGTCGCGTAATTGCTCGATGCCTGCGCCACCACGTGCATCTCGGGCGTCGCGCCGGACATGCTGCGCGTAGGCTCGACGATCGTCGCATCCTGCACGCCGAACTGATCGCGCAAGCGCAGCAGCGTCAGCGTGGTACCGGCCGCGTCCGCGCTGGCGAGCTGCTCGGACATCAGGCGGCCCTTGGTTTGCAGATCGGACAGCGACGCGTCGAGCATGCCGCGCCCGAGATTCAGGCCGGACGTGAGCGCGGTTTCGACGTTCACGTCGAACCACGACTCGATACTACGCGACACGAACTGATACGAGACGATGTAGATGATGCCGCCCGGCACCACACCGACCAGCGCCATGAAGAACGCGAGCTTCGCCAATAGTCGCGTGCCGAACTTGCCCTTGCGCAACCTCGCAATAATGATGACGACCAGCGTCACCACGACCAGCAAAAAGATCATCGCAACCGCGACGTTGGCGGCGTACAGCCACTGGTAATAGCGGTCGAAGAATTCGGTATTGGCGCTGGCCGCGGCGAGCAGCACGAGCAGCAGCACGGCCGTGACCGCGACCGTCGACACCAGCACTCGCACGACGAGGCTGCTGACGCTGGTTGTGGATGAGCGCACTTTATTTAGCACGTTCGGCCGCCGTGAAGGTGAAGCGCTTCCATTCGGAGGCGAGGTTCCAGTCGCGGTTGTTCACCGCGTCGATCTGGAACGGCTTGGGCATCAGCGCGATGTCGAGTTGCATGCGCACCGACGCGGTATAGGTCTCACCGGTCTGCACCTGATTGCGGTCGATCACATGCCAGGACGTGACATGCTTGATCACCGCGAGCGCGTCTTTGAGTGTGCTGAAACCAAGCTGCAACCCGCCCGACGACACGCTCGACACGCGGTATTCGCGCGTCAGCGGCTGGAACGACAGGCGAATGCTTTGCGACACGCTCACCGGTTGCTCGTCGAACCAGTACCAGCGCGGCCGGCTTAGTTCGAAGTCGGTCGTGAAGTAGAGGGGGATGCCCTTGTTGACCGCGTCTTCGAGATTGCTGTTCAGGTCGAAGTCGAAACGCGCGTCGAGACTCCAGCCGCTGCTGTCAGCCTGCAGCGACGCCCGCTGCACCGCGATCGAGTCGGCATGCGCCACGCCCGGTGCTGCCAGCCATACGGCCAGCGCAATCCAGAGCACGGCAGCGAGCCGAAGCGGGAAGAAGCGTTTGATGGTCACCGTTTCTGGAAGCGCGCGTAGAAAAATCCGTCGTGGTCTGAGTTCGCACCGGCGCTGTTTTCAGCGGATTGTCCGGCATCGGAACCGGCCGAGGTCTCGGCGGGCGCGCGAGCGACTGATGGCAGCAGTTGTCCCGGCGCGTCCAATCGTACCGCATCCTGATACTTGTTTCCAAACCACTGCGCCTGCAACTCGCCTTCTTCGGGGAAGATCGAACACGTAACGTAAAGCAATTCACCGCCTGGTTTCACGAGCGGCCAGAGCGCTTCGAGTATGCGGCGCTGTTCGGCGACCAGCGCGGGAATATCGGATGCGCGGCGCAGCCAGCGAATATCCGGGTGACGCCGCACGATGCCCGATGCCGAACACGGAACGTCGGCGAGGATGCGGTCGAACGGCTGGTCGGTGTCGTCGTGCCATTTCGACGGCGTGCCCGCGTCGCCGATCCGCACTTCAGCATCGAGCTTTAGCCGCCGCAAATTTTCGCCGATCCGCCTTGCACGCGATGCATCGCTTTCGAGCGCCACGAGCTGAAGATTCGCCAGTTCCAGCAGATGACCGGTCTTGCCGCCGGGCGCCGCGCACGCATCGAGCACGCGCATGCCGTCGCGCACGCCGAGCAGTTGCGCGGCGAGTTGCGCACCGGCGTCCTGCACCGAGACCACACCGTCGCTGAAGCCGGGGATGCGGTCCACCGGGATCGGCGTGTCGAGCTTGACGGCGTAATCACCGATACGGCTCGCGGCAATCTGATGATTTTGCAGAACTTGCAGATACGCGTCGACGGTCGAGTGACGGGCGTTCACGCGCAAGGTGAGCGGGCCTTGCGTATTGCCGGTTGTGAGCACCGCCTGCCACGTGTCGGGCCACGCGCGCTTCACGGCGTCGATCCACCACGCTGGGTAGTTCCAGTGCGCGACTTCGTCGGCTTGTGCAGCGTTCAGCAGCGTCTCACGCTCGCGCAGGAAATTGCGCAGCACCGCGTTGACAAGTCCCTTGGCGAACGAGAATTCGCGGCGAGCGGCAATCGCGCTGACCGCCTGATCGACCACGGTGAACGGCGCATAAGCGGCGTTGGCTTCGTCGTCGATCAGCAACGCGAGCGAGCAGGCGAGCACGTGACCGACGTGCGGCGGCGGCGCCTTCTTCACCAGCTTTGCGATCAGCCATTCAGCAGTAGCGAGACGGCGCATCGTGCGATACGCGATGTCCTGCACCGCCCCGCGCGCGGCAGCAACGGTGCCCTCAGGCGCGGACACGAAGACCGATTGCAGCGCAGCCGGCAACGCTGCGCCGAGACGCACGGCGCCGATCGCCTGACCAGCGCTGTCGAGCGCAAAGCCCAGCGACTCGGGCGCAAGATGCAACACCGACAAACGGAATTCGCGCGGGCGCGCTGCAGAAGAAGCTGAACGCGAAGAAGGCTTTGGTGTCATGAAAGAAACAAGTGCAGGCCGCGCGGTGCGCGCAGCGCAATCAGCGTGCATTGTAGCGTGGCGCAGGGCGGGAGCCGCCGCTGGCGGACTGCGGCAATGGCTTTGTTCACGCGCAAACCTTGTTGCCCGAAAAAAAGGCGAGCCGGAAGGCTCGCCTTTTTTGCTTCACGCTAGCGCCGTGGAAGCGTGTCGTGAATTTTTTGTGAAACGTTTTGAAGCGCGACTGCTTAATCGAAGCGCCCCGTGCGCGCCATTTCCATCAAACGGGCGACGCGCTCTTCCGTGGCCGGGTGCGTCGAGAAAAGATTCGCGATGCCACCGCCCGACAGCGGATTCATGATCATCATCTGCGCGGTGGCCGGATGCTGCTCGGCCACAGGGAAAGGAATACCGCTCGCGTAACGATGGATCTTGTCGAGCGCCGAAGCAAGCGCTTGCGGGTCGCCCGAAATCTGCGCGCCGCCACGGTCAGCTTCGAACTCACGTGCACGCGAAATCGCCATCTGGATCAACGCACCGGCGATCGGCGCCAGCAACGCGACAGCGATACTGGCAATCGGATTCGACGGACGGCCGTTTTCATCACGGCTACCGAAGAACATCGCAAAATTCGCCAGCGCGGAAATCGCACCGGCCATGGTCGCCGAAACAGTAGAGATCAGGATGTCGCGATGCTTCACGTGCGCCAGTTCGTGGGCCATCACGCCGCGCATTTCGCGCTCGGACAGCACGCGCAAAATGCCGGTGGTAGCGGCAACCGCCGCATGCTCCGGATTGCGCCCCGTGGCAAACGCGTTCGGCGCGTCTTCGTTGATCAGATACACGCGCGGCATCGGCAAATTAGCGCGCGTGGCCAGCTCGCGCACCATGCGATAAAACTGCGGTGCGCTGTTTTCGTCGACTTCCTGCGCGTTGTACATGCGCAGAACCATCTTGTCCGAAAACCAGTATGAGAAGAAATTCATCCCGAGGGCGATCACGAGCGCGATCATCATGCCGCGCGACCCGCCGATCATCCCGCCAATCACGATGAAAAGGGCCGTGATCGCGGCCATCAACATCGCGGTTTTGACCCAATTAAACATGTTTGCTACTCCTTACCCTAAGTGCGGGCTTCATCTCTGCGCCGCGTGATCGCGTCGCCCGATTGTAAGCGAACTGTTAGATATGGGCGGGTAGAGAAAATTCAATCATCTTGATGCAGTGGCGAGCTTGATACCCAGTCCGACGAACGCACTGCCGACACCGCGATCCAGCCACTTCTTCATCGACGGCTTGCCGGAGAAGCGCTGCGTCACACTACCCGCGATCCACGCGACAAAGCTGTTCCAGATCATGCTCATCAATACGAACACCGCGCCGAGAGTGAGGAACGCGAAGGTTTTATGATCGCTGCCGGTCGTGACGAATTGCGGAAAGAACGACACAAAGAAGAGCACGACCTTCGGGTTTAGCACATTGGTCCAGAAGCCTTGCAGGAAAAGCTGCCTGAGCGACTTGGGTGCGCCGGCCGCGCGCGCTTCGCCCGCTGTCGCCGTGTTTGCGTCGTCTGCCGACGGTTTGGCGAAAATCAGCCGCACGCCGAGATACATCAGATAAATTGCGCCGACGAATTTGATGACGCTGAACGCCGTGGTCGATGCAGCCAGCAGCGCGGTCAAACCGAATGCGCAGGCCAGCGAGTGCACGCAGCAACCCGCTGAGATGCCCAGTGCCGACATCATGCCCGCACCGCGCCCCTGAGCGACGCTGCGTCCGACGATATAGGCCGTGTCGGGGCCGGGCGTCACGTTCAGAAGAAATACCGCGACGATGAAAAACTCGAAATGGGTGATGCCGAACATTGGAATCCTCGAAACATAAGCTGTTGCATGAAGGATTCTAACGCGCGGCAGGCCATGCGGCGGGCGCAGCGAACATCGTCCGGACGGGCGATGTTCGTAACAGCGCAAAGCTGTTAATTTGCTTCGGGAAGTTGAAAGCGCTGTCCGGCAGCCAACGTGGAGCCAGCAAGAAATTCGCGCACGGGCAGGCGCTTGCCGCCGGGTTTCTGCAATTGCGTGAGACGCAACGCACCTTCGCCGCAGTTCACTACAACGCCTTCCGCGCCAACCTCGGCGATCGTTCCAGGCGCGCCGCTGCTGCCCGCAGCCTTGATCGGCGCAGCAGCCCAGATCTTGATCGAACTGCCATCTTCGAGCGTGCCCACGCCGCCGGGGAACGGGTCGAACGCGCGAACCTGGCGCCCTAGGACCTCGGCCGGCTTGCGCCAGTCGAGTGCGGCCTCGTGCTTGCCGATTTTTTCCGCGTACGTCACGCCGTCCGCAGGCTGCGGGGTCGACGCCAGCTTGCCGCTGCGCTCGAGTTCGAGCAGCGCGTCGACAATCAGCTTCGCGCCGTCTTGCGCGAGACGGTCGTGCAGGGTCGCGGTGGTGTCGTCGGCGGAAATGGGGGTGCGGATTTCGGAGATCATTGCGCCGGTGTCGAGGCCGATATCCATCTGCATCAGCGTGATGCCGGTTTCGGCGTCGCCCGCTTCGATCGCGCGATGAATCGGCGCGGCGCCGCGCCAGCGCGGCAACAACGAAGCGTGAATGTTGATGCAACCGAGCGGCGGAATGTCGAGCACTTCCTGCGGCAGGATCAGGCCGTAGGCAGCCACCACCATCACGTCGTGCGGCGTGGCGCGCAGCTGGTCGATTGCCGCTGCGGCTTCCTCGGGAAATTTACCGGCGCGGCGCAGCGAAGTCGGCTGAGCAACGGCGAGACCGTGCTCCTGCGCATAACGCTTGACCGGGCTTGCCTGCAATTTCATGCCGCGTCCGGCGGGCCGGTCGGGCTGGGTCAGCACGAGCGGCACCGGAAAACCGGCACCGTGAATCGCGGCCAGCGCGGCCGCGGCGAACTCCGGCGTACCGGCAAAAATGACGCGCAACGAATGGCTCATGAATGGGAACAGTAGACGAGGTGGCCGCGCATTACATCGCGTGGGCGAGCTTCTTCATCTTGCTGCGGATGCGCGTTTGTTTCAGCGACGACAGGTATTCGACGAACACGCGGCCCATCAGGTGATCCATTTCGTGCTGAATGCACACGGCGAGCAGCCCCTCGCAGTCCAGCTCGAAGGTTTCGCCCTTCTCGTTCAACGCGCGCACGCGCACTTTCTCGGCGCGCTCGACGTTGTCGTAAATGCCCGGCACCGACAGGCAGCCCTCTTCGTTCAGCTTCTTCTCGTCGCTCGACCAGATGATTTCCGGGTTGATGAACGCGAGCAACTCTTTGTGCGTGTCCGACACGTCGATCACGATCACGCGCTCATGCACGTCGACCTGGGTCGCGGCGAGGCCGACGCCGGGCGCGGCATACATGGTTTCGGCCATGTCCGCGACGAGACGGCGGATGCGGTCGTTGACCTTCTCGACCGGCTTCGCAATCTTGTGAAGCCGTTTGTCCGGGTAATTGAGGATATTCAGTAAAGCCATGATCTTGAGTGTATTTTTGGGCGCCGCTGACCGGGAGAAGGCTCGCGTTGGCCGTTCGGCCAGGTTGTGAGCCCGTCGCAATACGCCGAGGATAGATGCTGTCGAACCGGTTCGATTCAACGCGCCACTTGCGCTAAACGACGAGCCCGCGCGGGTGGGCGCGGCGCCGCAGTTATTTCGGATGATGAAAATTTTAGCATGGCGCCCGCCTGCCCGCAGGCCCTGCAAGAGGAGCGACCCGCAATGCACACCCTCCCCGCAACCTCTGTCGAACTTGCCGCCTGGCTGCGGCTGTCGCTTGCACCGGGGCTTAAGCCCGCCGCACTGCGTCTGCTGCTCGGCGCCCTGGGTCTGCCTGAAGCGATTTTTAACCAGACTCAGGCGACGCTGGCGGCAATCGCCGGCGAAGCTGCGGCACGCGCCGTACTGGCTCCCACACCCCCCGAATTCGACGCTCAGCTCGACGCGGTGATCTCGTGGACGGAGCAACCCGGCAATCAGGTCGTGACGCTAGATGATCCCGCGTACCCGCCCGCGTTGCTGACCATGCCCGATCCGCCCCCGCTGCTATATATAAAGGGCCGGCTCGATCTGTTGCACAACCGGGCGGTCGCGCTGGTGGGCAGTCGCAGCGCGACGCCACAAGGCGTCGAAGATGCAGAGCGGTTTGCGCGCGAATTGTCCGCGGCGGGCGTCACCGTCGTGTCGGGGCTGGCGCTCGGCATTGACGGCGCGGCGCATCGGGGCGGTCTTGAAGGCATCGGCGGCACGGTGGCGGTGATCGGCACCGGCGCTGATCTCGTGTATCCCGCCGCGCATCACGCTCTGGCGCGGCAAATTGCTGTGCAGGGGGCGATCCTGTCGGAATGGCCGCTGGGCACTCCGGCGCGCGCCGCCAATTTCCCGCAGCGTAACCGGCTGATCGCAGGGCTCGTCAGCGGTGTCGTGATGGTCGAGGCCGCGATGCGCTCCGGCTCGCTGATCACCGCCAGGCTTGCCAATGAAATGGGGCGCGATATTTTCGCGTTGCCCGGGTCAATTCACGCGCCGCTGTCGCGCGGCTGTCACCGGATCATCAAGCAGGGGGCGAGGCTGGTGGAAACGCCCGACGAGGTGCTCGAAGAACTTGGCTTTGCACGTCGGCCGACTGTCAACGCAGCGCGAACTTCGCAGAAAACGCTGCCTTGGGATACCCCTGAATCGCAGCGTCCGGTTGCTGCATCCGCGTCGGCAGGCATTCAGGGTGGGCTGGCGGCCTCGCACGTGTGCGTCGCTGCGCAGGAGGAAGAATCCGGGCCTCAAGCGCCCGCCCATACCCTCAATTCCGAGGCCCACCGCCTCCTCATCGCGCTCGGCCACTCCCCCGCCACGCTTGAAATTCTGGCCGCCCGCACCGAGATGGAGGACTCGACCTTGCAAACCACCCTGCTTCAACTCGAACTGGCCGGCCAGGTGGCCGTGCTGCCCGGCGGCCGCTTCGTCCGCACGAGCCCGAAACAGGCTGGCGCCGATAAGGGTTGACCGCCGTTCCGGATCGGCCGTGCTACATTCGCGCCAAAGCACCTGAACAAAGTATCCAAGGAAAACGTCCCATGCCCGCGCTGAACCTCGACACCGATCAAGACCGGATTGCCGAGCGCGTCAACGAACCCGACACACTGTTCGTTGCCTGCCTGTGCGCGGAATGGTGCGGAACCTGCCGTGAATACCGGGACGCGTTTGACAAGCTGGCCGACCGGCATCCGGATATCTGTTTCGCATGGATCGACATTGAAAACCATGCAGACCGCTTCGACGATCTGGATGTGGAGAACTTCCCGACCATCCTGATAGAAGACTCGGTCACGACACGTTTTTTCGGTACGGTTTTGCCACAGGCGTCGATTGTTGAACGGATGTTGTCGGACCTGACGGCCGTGCCCGGCGTCAGCGGCGCGCCCAAGCTGCGGCCCGCGCTCACGGTTGCCTAGAGCAACCATCAGCGGACGTCCGCGCTTGACGGCAAAGGGTGCCGGAAGCGTTACGCAAGACAGCGCGCGGCACGTCTGACGCTGCTTGCCCAATGACAGAGCGCGCAATTATGATGGCGCGCATTTTATGGCACTTGACACGCCGCCTTCGCGCCGTGTGCTATAAAGCGGTCGTTAATGGGTCGCAAAGGTCGCAAACGAGGGTCGCGCTAGCAAAAGCGCACTCAAGGCCATCAACCCGGATCTACCAACCTCACATCGAGTCATGTCCAAAGCACTGATCATCGCCGAAAAGCCTTCCGTCGCGAACGACATCGCGCGCGCTTTGGGCGGCTTTACCAAGCATGACGAATACTACGAAAGCGACGACTACGTCCTTTCCTCGGCAGTCGGCCACTTGCTGGAAATTGCCGCGCCCGAAGACTACGAAGTCAAGCGCGGCAAGTGGAGCTTCGCCAACCTGCCCGTCATTCCGCCACATTTCGATCTGAATCCGATCGCCAAGAGCGAGTCGCGCCTGAAGGTGCTGACGAAGCTGCTCAAGCGTAAAGACGTCGATCGTCTGATCAACGCATGCGACGCGGGGCGCGAAGGCGAGCTGATTTTCCGCCTGATCGCGCAGCACGCAAAAGCCAAACAGCCGGTACAGCGTCTGTGGCTGCAATCGATGACGGCCGGCGCGATCCGTGACGGCTTCGCACGTCTGCGTAGCGACGAAGAAATGCAACCGCTCGCGGATGCCGCGCGCTGCCGCTCCGAAGCGGACTGGCTGGTCGGCATCAACGGCACGCGGGCAATGACCGCGTTCAACAGCAAGGGCGGCGGCTTCTTCCTGACCACGGTCGGGCGCGTACAGACGCCGACGCTGTCTATCGTCGTCGAACGCGAAGAAAAGATTCGCCGCTTCGTGCCGCGCGATTACTGGGAAGTGAAGGCGGAGTTCGTCTGCGCGCACGGTTTCTACGAAGGCCGCTGGTTCGACCCGAAATTCAAGCGCGACGAGTTCGATCCGGAAAAGCGTGATTCGCGTCTGTGGGCGCTCCCTGCCGCCGAGACGATCGTCGCTGCCTGCCGCGGCCAGATCGGCACCGTGACGGAAGAATCGAAGCCGTCCACGCAACTGTCGCCGGCACTGTTCGACCTGACCAGCCTTCAGCGCGAGGCCAATGGCCGCTTCGGCTTCTCGGCGAAGAACACGCTCGGTCTTGCCCAGGCGCTGTACGAAAAGCACAAGGTGTTGACCTATCCCCGGACCGACGCTCGCGCGCTGCCGGAAGACTATATGGATACGGTCAAGGACACGCTCGGCATGCTCAAGGAGAGCAACAACTACCTGCCGTTTGCGAAGCAGGTGCTCGACAAGGGCTGGGTGAAGCCGAACAAGCGCATCTTCGATAACTCGAAGATCAGCGACCACTTCGCAATTATTCCGACGGCGCAGGCGCCGAAGAATTTGTCAGAGCCCGAGCAGAAGCTTTACGACCTGGTCGTGAAGCGCTTCCTGTCGGTGTTCTTCCCGGCCGCCGAATATCGCGTGACCACGCGGATCACCGAAGTGGTCGGTCATCATTTCAAGACCGAAGGCAAGGTGCTGGTCGAACCGGGCTGGCTGCAGGTCTATGGCCGCGAAATCAGCGGTGAAGACGCGAACCTCGTCCCGGTGCAGAAGGACGAGAAGGTCAAGACCGACAAGATCGCCGCCCAGCAACTGGTGACGAAGCCGCCCGCACGCTACAACGAGGCGACGTTGCTGTCGGCGATGGAAGGCGCGGGCAAGCTCGTCGAAGATGACGAATTGCGCGAAGCAATGGCCGCCAAGGGTCTCGGCACGCCGGCTACACGCGCCGCCATCATTGAAGGTCTGCTGGGTGAGAAATATCTGATCCGCGAAGGCCGCGATCTGATTCCGACCGCCAAGGCATTCCAGCTGATGACGCTATTGCGCGGCCTCGGCGTGAAGGAACTGACCGCACCGGAATTGACCGGCGAGTGGGAATACAAGCTCTCGCAAATGGAACGCGGCAACCTGCCGCGCGACGCGTTCATGCAGGAAATCGCCCGCATGACGCAGACCATCGTCAAGCGCGCGAAGGAATACGATTCGGACACGATCCCGGGTGATTACGCGACGTTGCAGACACCTTGTCCGAATTGCGGCGGTCAGGTAAAGGAAAACTACCGGCGTTTCGCGTGCTCGAAATGCGAGTTCTCGATCTCGAAGATTCCGGGCGGCCGTCAGTTCGAAATCCCGGAAGTCGAAGAGCTGTTGCAGAACAAGACGATCGGACCGCTGTCGGGTTTCCGCAGCAAGATGGGCCGTCCGTTCTCGGCAATCCTGAAGCTGTCGCTCGACGACGAAATCAAGAACTACAAGCTCGAATTCGACTTCGGTCAGGATGCGGGCGGCGAAGACGGCGAACCGCCTGATTTCTCCGACCAGCAGCCGGTCGGCGCGTGTCCGAAGTGCAAGGGCCGCGTGTTCGAGCACGGCATGAGCTACGTCTGCGAGAACTCGGTTGCCAACCCGAAGACTTGCGATTTCCGTTCGGGCAAGGTGATCTTGCAGCAGGAAATTGCCCGCGAGCAGATGGCGAAGTTGCTCGAAGAGGGCCGCACGGATCTGCTGACCAACTTCAAGTCGTCGCGCACCGGTCGCAACTTCAAGGCGTTCCTCGTCCGGCAGCCCGACGGCAAGGTCGGCTTCGAGTTCGAGAAGAAGGAACCGTCGGCGAAGACTGCCGCCAAGACTGCGGCGGCCAAGTCGGCTGCCAAAGCTGCACCGGAAGCGGAGTCGGACTCCGACGACGAAGGCACAGCAGTAGCCGTGAAGACAGCGCCGGCAAAGAAGGTGGCGGCGAAGAAAACGGCCGCGGCCAAGAAGGCGCCTGCGACCAAAACCGCTGCCGCCAAGAAAGCACCTGCGAAGAAAGCGGTAGCGCGTAAAACAGGCTCCTGATCGGGAGCCGGTGACGGCTGGAACGCAGGTTGTTTCCAGCCCGTTGCTTGAATCGCTCTTCCGCAATGGCCAAAAAAAAGGCGCAGTCACTTAACGTGACTGCGCCTTTTTTTCACCAGCGACACATGCCGGCTAAACCATCTTTCAGAGCGGCGACAACGCCGTCGGCCGAGGACGATTCGTCGTCTTCGCCAGGTTCGACGACACCGGCGACAACTCGCTGTCCAGCAGCCGCGACAGCGGCTCAGCACCGTCGAATGCTTCCGGCGGCATCGAAGAGTCGGCGGAATCAAACGACGACGTCGTGTGACGCTCCAGCCCGTCCTTGATCCACTGTTCGCCAAGCAGACTGTTCGGCGTCTGGCTGAAATGCTCGACCAGATGGTCGATGAACGTGCGCACCTTCGCCGGCAAGTGACGGCGGCTCGGATACGCAATGTTGATCTCGACCTGCGGCAAGCGGTAATCGCCGAGCAGACGCACGAGGCGCCCGCGCGTCATATCACGGCCAATCAGATAGCTCGGCAAAATCGCGATGCCCATGCCGAGCAACGCAAACTGCCGCAGCATTTCCGTATTGTTCGCGACGATCACGTTAGACGGACGCACACGCACTTCGCCTTCCGGTCCCGTGAACACACGTTCGTCGCCCCAATACTCAGAGGGCAGACTCAGGCACGGATGCTCCAGCAAATGCTCGGGACGCGTCGGCGTGCCGTGCTTCTCGAGATAAGCCGGCGTTGCACACACTGTCATGCAACCGGTGGTGAGACGCCGCGTGACAATGCTCGCGCTGCGCATTTGCCGCGCGATCACCACGCCAACGTCGAAACCTTCTTCGACCAGATCGACCTGCCGGTCGACCAGCGTGACATCGGGAATAACTTTCGGATAGCGCTCCGCGTACGTTTGAAGTACGGGTGCGAGGTTATGCAGCCCGAACACCACCGGCGCGACGATTCGCAACGTGCCGACGGGTTCATGATTGCGCGCGACCACCATCTGTTCGACGTCTTCCAGTTCGTCGAGAATCTGGCGCGCACGCTCGAGATACACCTGACCCGATTCGGTCAGAGACAAGCTGCGGGTTGTGCGATTGAGCAGCCGCGTACCAAGACGCCCTTCGAGGTCGGCTACGTGACGGGTGGCAACTGCGTTGGAAATATCCATCGCGCTCGCAGCGCGGGCAAAACTGCCGAGATCCGCCACTTTGACGAAAACTCGCATCGACTGCAAATGATCCATAGGACAACTCCTGCCGTGTTACAGCTTCCTGACAATTAGTGAAAACCAGTGAAGCGAACTTGGAATTCTCCTACGACTCGCGAAATCGTGCATAAGTTGCCCACAACAGCCGAAATATTGTCAATTTTCGTGCGACTCTGCTCCCCAATGTGGGGCATGACCGTCGATTGATCCGAAAAAAGAAACAATCTGCTGCACCGCACCTTGAACTGTCTTTTTTGTGCGAATAGATGCAAAGGTCATTCCGGCATTGCGGATTCAGAAAAAATCGCTATTCGGGGATCGATCACAAATAAAAAACCGCCCGAAGGCGGTCTTTTCAGGAGAGTGAATACTCACGTAGCTAGACGGCGAGCTTCTCTTCGAGCGAGCGTTTGGTCTGCTGCAACGCGGGCGGGAGCCCTTGTTGCAATGTGTCAAAAAGGTCGGCGTGCAGCGCGAGTTCGTCGCGCCACGCTGCGTCA
Organism: Paraburkholderia fungorum; assembly: GCF_900099835.1. Taxonomy (NCBI): domain Bacteria; kingdom Pseudomonadati; phylum Pseudomonadota; class Betaproteobacteria; order Burkholderiales; family Burkholderiaceae; genus Paraburkholderia; species Paraburkholderia fungorum. Next base: position 387,913 of record NZ_FNKP01000001.1, on the reverse strand, counting down.
TCGACGGAAATGACCTGCTCGAATTGCTCACGGCTGAAATTCAAGCCGCGCCAGTCGATGTCGTCATAGTGCGGCGACACGCCGAACGTATGCTCCTCGCCTCGCGTCGTGCCTTCGATCCGGCCAACCATCCAGCTCAACACGCGCATGTTCTCGCCGAAACCCGGCCACACGAACTTGCCGTCCGCGCCCTTACGGAACCAGTTCACGCAGAAGATTTTCGGCAGCTTCGCGTTCAGTTGTTCCAGACGTTCGCCGGTTTTCAGCCAGTGGCCGAAGTAGTCGCTCATGTTGTAGCCGCAGAACGGCAGCATCGCGAACGGGTCGCGGCGCACCACGCCCTGCTGGCCGGCAGCGGCAGCGGTCGTTTCCGAGCCCATGGTCGCGGCCATGTAGACGCCTTCAACCCAGTTGCGCGCCTCGGTGACGAGCGGCACGGTGGTCGAACGGCGACCGCCGAAAATGAACGCATCGATCGCGACACCTGCCGGGTTTTCCCAATCGGCGTCGATCGACGGACATTGCGACGCGGGCGCCGTGAAGCGCGCGTTCGGATGCGCCGCCTTGCGACCGCTTTCCTTCGAGCTGGCCGGCGTCCAGTCCTTGCCTTGCCAGTCGATCAGATGCGCGGGCGGCTCGTCGGTCATGCCCTCCCACCAGACGTCGCCGTCGTCGGTCAGCGCGACGTTCGTGAAGATCACGTTTTCCTTCAGCGTGGCCATCGCGTTGAAGTTGGTCTTTTCGCTGGTGCCCGGCGCAACGCCGAAATAACCGGCCTCGGGGTTGATCGCGTACAGACGGCCGTCCTGAGCCGGTTTGATCCACGCGATATCGTCGCCGATCGTGGAGATTTTCCAGCCGTTCAGACCTTCCGGCGGAATCAGCATCGCGAAGTTGGTCTTGCCGCACGCCGACGGAAACGCCGCCGCCACATGATGCTTGCGCCCTTCCGGCGACGTCACGCCGAGAATCAGCATGTGTTCGGCGAGCCAGCCTTCGTCGCGGCCCATCGTCGACGCGATCCGTAGCGCGAAACATTTTTTGCCGAGTAACGCGTTGCCGCCGTAGCCCGAACCGTAGCTCCAGATTTCACGCGATTCAGGGAAATGGACGATGTACTTGGTTTTGTTGCACGGCCACGCGACGTCCTGCTCCCCCGCCGAAAGCGGCGCGCCGACCGAGTGGACGCAGGGCACGAACTCGCCGTCTTCGCCCAGCACGTCGTACACCTTGCGACCCATGCGCGTCATGATGCGCATGTTGGTGACCACATACGGGCTGTCGCTCAATTCGACGCCGATGTGCGCGATCGGCGAGCCGAGCGGGCCCATCGAGAATGGCACCACGTACATCGTGCGGCCGCGCATTGCGCCTTCGAACAGACCGTCGAGCGTAGTGCGCATTTCGGCCGGGGCGACCCAGTTGTTGGTGGGGCCGGCATCTTCCGCGCGTTGCGAGCAGATGAACGTGCGATCCTCGACGCGCGCGACGTCGGATGGATCGGACCATGCCAGATAAGAATTGGGACGTTTCGTGGGATTGAGCTTCCTGAGGGTGCCCGCCGCGACCATCTGTGCGCACAGGCGGTCGTATTCCTCCTGCGAGCCGTCACACCAGACGATGCTGTCCGGCTTGGTTCTGGCGGCAACCCGCTGAACCCAGTCGATCAGTTTTCGGTGTTTGACCCACGCGGGCGCCTCGATAGCGGGCTGTCCTTCGAATGAGGGATGATTCATCGACCTGTCTCCGTTTTGTAGCAATAGAAAAACGGTACAAGCCCGGCGACGCTGCATGCGAGAGGCATTTCAATTCTTCGCGCCGATGTTTCCACCACTCGACGCATAATTGCGCAGGTCAACCTGGGCCAACCAGCTTGTCGGGCGGAGACGCCTGCTGACGGGGCTTCTGCAACCGTCTGTAAAGCGGCTTGCCTCAACACGCAACAAACTGTTAAAAACGATGTCAATCAGCTTTAACGTGGCGCTGCCGTTCTTCGCAGCAGCTTCTACGGTAAGGCATCCAGCCAGACCGGCATGTGACCTGGGTCACATGGTGGGACAGTCAGCATAACACTCCGTTCCGCACCGTCACGGTGCGCCGCAAGACACATACCATGAAGATTGCCATCCTCGACGATTATCAGGACGCCGTTCGTAAGCTCGATTGCTTTCAATTGCTGGCCGACCATGAAGTCAAAGTTTTCAACAACACCGTGCGCGGTCTCGGCCAGCTGGCGAGCCGTCTTTCCGAAGTCGACGCGCTTGTCCTGATTCGCGAACGTACCCGTATCAACTCGCAACTGCTCGACAAACTGCCGCGTTTGCGCATGATCAGCCAGACCGGCAAAGTCGCCGGCCATATCGATCTGGCGGCTTGTACCGAACGCGGTATCGCCGTGCTGGAAGGCACTGGCTCGCCGATCGCACCCGCCGAACTGACGTGGGCTCTCATCATGGCGGCGCAGCGGCGCATTCCGCAATACGTGGCAAACCTTAAGCAAGGGGCCTGGCAGCAATCCGGTCTGAAGACGTCGGCGCTTCCGCCGAACTTCGGTTTGGGGCAGGTTTTGCGCGGTCAGACGCTGGGCATCTGGGGTTACGGCAAGATCGGCCGTCTGGTCGCGGGATACGGCAAGGCGTTCGGCATGAACGTGCTGATCTGGGGCCGCGAGCATTCGCGTGAAGCGGCTCGCGCCGATGGTTATGGCGTGGCCGAAAGCCGTGAAGAGTTGTTCGAACAGAGCGACGTGCTGTCGCTGCATCTGCGTCTGCATGACGACACGCGTGGCATCGTCAAGCAGGAAGACCTGATGCGGATGAAGCCGACCGCGCTGCTCGTGAACACAAGCCGGGCCGAACTGCTCGACGAAAACGCGCTGGTGAATGCGCTGTCGCACAACCGTCCGGGGATGGTCGCCATCGACGTGTATGAAAGCGAGCCGATCCTGCAGGGCTACAGCCTGCTTCGGATGGAAAACGTGATCTGCACACCGCACATCGGCTATGTGGAACGCGAGAGCTACGAGTTGTATTTCACCGCGGCTTTCAACAACATTCTGGCGTTCGATTCTGGCGATACGACCAGCGTGGCGAATCCCGAGGCGTTGCAGGGCGGGCGTCGGCGGTAGTTTTTTGCGGGGCGGGTGCGCGTCGAGCGTTGACCGTTTTGACCGTTACGTATTGGCTTTGGCCGCGCTGGCACGCTCGACAGGTGCCACGCGGCGAGGTCTATTTTTTCAGCACACACGCAGCATTCAGCGTTTGTCTAGCGGGCCTGCTCGCCGCCACGCCCCTCACCGCGCCTCGTGTGCCCCCGCTTCCAGCAGATCCGGCATGCGCTCCAGAAAAGCCTCGCCGTCGACACGCCCCAGGTTATACGCGTGCGCCATCTGCGAAGGGCTCGTGTAATCCCAGCTCGAAATCGGCACCTTGCGCGACGGCTGCACATACAGTCGTTGCTGCACGCCGTGCGGCACGACAAACATCTGCGGCCGCGGATAAATACGCGTGACCATCACCAGCACGTTGCCGGGCGCATCGGCGTCGAGCGCGCCGACCGGCACGTTGTCGACCATTCCGCCGTCCAGTACCGGACGCCCGTTGCGTCGCAGAACCGGCGTGAAAGGCGGCGTACTCGACGACTGCAGGATCAGATCCGCGAGATCCTCGACGCTCGCGCAATCCTGCGCGCGCACGAATTCCGGATGAAAACCGAGCGACTGACCCAAGGTTGGATGCAGCGTCTTGCGTACATATTTTTCGATGTTGTACGCGATCAGACCCGCCGCGACCGCGCTGCGCGCGCCAAGCCAGCGCGGCAGGTGCGACACGCCGATGCGGATTTCCGGCGCATCGGCGAGCGTCGAAAATTTCTCGCCGTAGATATCGAGCAGCGCCTGCCGGTAAATGCGGTAGTGCGGAAACACCGATTCTCCGCGCAGCAGATTGCCCCAGTACGCGTTGCGCGTGTTGTGGCGCAGCGCGTCTTCGTAGTAGCGCATGACCCAGTCGGAATCGCGCGTGTAGAGCATGCACGCGGTGGCGGCGCCGGCCGAAATGCCGGTGATGACGCGCGGACGGATTTTCAGCTCCGGCTGCACGACGTCCCAGAAACCTGCCTGCCACCAGCAGCGATTGCCCCCGCCCGCGAATACGACCTGATCGAACATCCTGATTTTTCCTTTTCCTCTGAGTGCTTTCTGACGCGGTGTGGCCGGTCTCAGTCGACCAGCGCGTAAGTCGTGGTCGCGTGCACGGCCATGTGGCCGCCTTCGTCGAATAATTCGACCTCGCCGAACACCAGATTGCGGCCCATGCGCAGCACGCGTGCGGTGATCAGCACGTCGCCCTTGCGGACAGCACGCATGAAATTAATGTTTTGCGACACCGTGCTCATCGGCTTGAAGCCGCCGAGCGCAGCGGAAATGGCGACGATCATCGCCGTGTCGGCGGCGGCCATGAACACCTGCCCGCAAATCACGCCGCCCGAATGACGCAGGCCACCGGAAAACGGCAGGCGTAACGTAGCGCTCTCTTCATCGACCTTGACCGGGGTCAGCGTCAGCGCGCGGACCCATGGGGCAAGAATACGGTCGAGCAGCTCGTTGATCTCTTTGTCGTCCATGGCGGGCCCCCGGTCGAATGCCGCGCGACGCTTCGAGCGGCATGGTGTCCGCGACATAATACCGGGACGGCGAAGCCCGCGCCTTCTCCATGGCGTCACGGCGGTCGAGGGAGCCCTCGAACCCGTCAACGCAAATATTTTTAAGAAATCTGCGAAAGGGACTTGGCAAGGCGAGGAAGTTACTGCATAATCTCGTTTCTGTTGGGGGCGTTAGCTCAGTTGGTAGAGCAGCGGACTCTTAATCCGTAGGTCGAGTGTTCGAGTCACTCACGCCCCACCAAGCATTTTGAAGCCCGGTTAGCGAAAGCTGACCGGGCTTTTTGCTTTTCAGCGCTCGCCGGCAAATCGATTTGCCCATACGCGTACGGCCTGATACAGCACATCACGTCGAAGAAACCGCACCTCCCCCGCTTCACCTCAGCTCGAAGCCCAAAAATCTCTCATCCCAAAGTCTCGGGATTAAGCAGTCAATAGCCCCTCTTTTCCCCCATTTGCTTCCGCCGCGCGCTCGTATGATGGGCTCGTACCGTGGGTTCAATGCGACGTGGCGGACTCTTTGTCGATACACGAATCCAGACGTCTTAATCGAAGGAAAACTGTATGGCAATTGCAACGCGACGCGCGAACCCGGCCCGACTGTCCCGTGCAATCGACACGTCGCGCACCGTCGCGATCTCTGCGGAAGGTGAAGCAGCAACAGCCGGACCGATCGCTCACCGTCAATAACCCGAGTGAACTCCACGTAAGAGCGATGCCACCAGATGCCGTCTTACGCCTTGGGTAGTGCTCCACTGAAACGCGCCCTTCATGACTACCGTTCAAACTGAATTAACCGGCGATGCCGCTCATCCGTGGCTCTATCAGCCGCTCGGACTGGCGACGCTGCTTCGCGCCGCCACCGCCGGAAGCGATCTGACGCCGCTCGGCGAAGGCCTGCTCGAACACGTCAGGCAACACGACGATCCCTACGCGCTGCTCGATTTGTCGCTCGTGCTGGAAATGAAATACGAGAAGGCGGCGGCGCTTGCCGTCCAGCAGCAGGCACTGCAAATCACGCGGCGGTTCCGCCTGAAAAATGTGCAGACCGCTCAAGCTCCAGTGAGAGTGCTGGTTCTGAAAGCGCCCGGTGATCTGATGGCGAACACGCCGTTCGAGTGCCTGGTCGAGAACGCCGATCTGCAAATCGAAGCGCTTTACGTCGACTCACACTCGCCGTCGAATACCGTCTTGCCGCCGCACGACGTGGTGTTCGTCGCGGCCTGTGCGTCGGATGAAACCGTCGCGGTTCACGCACAAATCGCCGCGTTGACCAACGGCACCGACCGCCGCGTGCTGAACCGCTCCGAACACGTCGCGAAGACGACCCGCGACGCCGCGTATGAATTGCTGGGCGCAGTCCCCAGCATCTGCATGGCGCGCACGGTGCGTCTGTCGCGCGAGCAGGTCGATCAGGCGGCGTCCGGAACCTTCGACTTGAGCGAAGTGCTCGGCACCGGCTATCCGTTCATCATCCGGCCGCGCGGATCGCACGCGGGACAAGGCCTCGCAAAAGTATCCGACGCGCAGGACCTCACAGCCTACCTGGCCGAGTCCGACGCCGGCGAATACTACATGGCGCCGTTCATCGACTACAGCAGCGCCGATGGTCTATTCCGCAAGTACCGGATCGTGATCATCGACGGCAAGCCGTTCGTGTGCCATATGGGCATTTCGAAGGACTGGATGGTCCACTACCCATACGCAGAAATGCTAGCGAATGCGGACCGGCGCGAAGAAGAAGCGCAAATCATGAGAACGTTCGACGACGATTTCGCTGTGCGCCACCGCGACGCGTTTCGCAGCATCAGCGAATTGACCGGCCTCGATTACGTCGGATTCGATTGCGCGGAAACCAGCGACGGCCGCCTGCTGATCTTCGAAATCGCGACGGGCATGGTGATTCACGACATGGATGACGCCAGCGCCTACCCGTACAAATTGCCGCAAATTCGCCGGGTTTCCGACGCATTTCATCAGATGCTGCGCAGCGCCGCTGCGAGTGCAAACACAGTTCAACCGACGGCCTCGGAGGCGCAGTGAAGTCCAATGCATTGAATTTTTCCGGTGGTCCCGGAGCCCTTCCTGAATCGGTGCTGGAGCAAACGCGCATCGCGATTACCGCGCTGCCGGACACCGGCGTGTCGATACTCGGCATGAGCCATCGTTCGGACTGGTTCCGCGCGATTCTGGACGAAGCAGAAAACAATCTGCGCACGTTGCTCGGCATCTCGGACGAGTACGCGATCACGTTCCAGCAAGGCGGCAGCAGCCTGCAATTCGCGATGATCCCGATGAACTTCGCGGGCAAAGGCTTCGCGCCGCCCGAGTACGTGACGTCGGGTTACTGGAGCGGCCGCGCGACCTCGGAGGCCGCGAAGGTCACGGAGCGCAAAATTGCGTGGGACGGCCACGCGACCGGCTATCGGCAACTGACCGATCTGGAACAACTGGCTATCGACGACTCCGCCGCGTATCTGCATTACGTGACGAACGAAACGGTCGAAGGGCTGCAATTTCCCGTCTACGAAAAGACGCCGCGCGTGCCGTTGATCGCGGACATGTCGTCCGATTTTCTGTCGAAGCCAATCCAGCCCGACGCCTACTCGATGATCTATGCGCACGCGCAGAAGAATCTCGGTCCGGCGGGCGTCACGGTCGCGATCGTGAAGCGTTCGCTGCTCGAGCGCGTGCCGGACAGTCTGCCGGCTATTCTCGATTTCCGCACGCACGTGACGCACGGTTCGAACTACAACACGCCGCCGGTTTTTGCGATCTACGTGCTGACGTTGATCACGCGCTGGCTGCGCGACGACATCGGCGGCCTGCACGCGATGCAGCAGATCAACGAGCGCAAGTCGCAGCATCTGTATGACACGCTCGACGCGTTGAGCGAAGTCGTGACCATCCACGCGGACCCGCGCTGGCGCTCGCAGATGAACGTCGCCTTCAAGTTCCGCGATGAACGGCTTGGCGAAGAGTTCATCAATGCCGCTCGTGAACAGGGCATCATCGGACTGGAAGGGCATCGTTCGATCGGCGGTCTGCGTGCGTCGCTGTATAACGCGGTGACTGAAGAAGCGGTGACCACGTTGGTGAACGCGTTGGCCGAATTCAGTCTGCAACACGCCTGAAGCCTCCGGCAAAAGAAAAAGCCCGATCCTGCGATCGGGCTTTTTTTTCGACCTGCTGCCCCGCATGCAGCGGATCAAACAGCAATTTCCTTCAATACGCCGCCGCCGTTGCCCGATACCGTTGAGCGTCGCCATTCCTGCGCGCTTACGTATCGAGGCATCAGATGACCGTTTTACTTTCCATGGCCGCGTTCGCGCTGGCCAGTTCGATCACACCGGGCCCGGTGAATGTCGTCGCACTGAGCGCGGGTGCGCAGCACGGGCTCGCCGCGAGCATGCGGCACGTCAGCGGCGCAACGGTTGGCTTCACGGTATTGCTTCTGCTCATCGGACTCGGTCTGCACGAGTTGCTTCTCTATTTTCCGAATCTGATCGACACGGTCAAATGGGCGGGCGTCGCGTTTCTGCTTTACATGGCCTACAAACTCGCCGTCGACAACGGTCAACTCGGCGCCGACAAACCGTCCCGCGGACCCTCCTTCGCTTATGGCGCAGCGATGCAATGGCTGAATCCGAAGGCATGGCTTGCGTCGCTAGCCGGCATGGGTGCGTATGCAGCCGGAGGCGACGGCGGCCTCGTCTGGCAATTCGCGGTGGTGTATTTCGTGGTCTGCTATTTATCGATTGCGAGCTGGGCTTATGCCGGCACGTTTCTGCGCAAATACTTGCAAGACCCGAAACGGGTGCAGCTATTCAATCGCGTGATGGCAGCGCTGCTCGCGGCGAGCGCGTTGTATCTGCTGATCGCGTGATCAACTGCGATACTGCCCTGGCGTCGCAGCAACCAGCCGTTTGAACGTGCGCTGCAAATGCGCCTGATCGGCGAAACCGGCGTCAAGCGCGACGTCGGCGATCAGACGGCCGCGTCTGAGTTGCGCGCGGCTGTATTGAATACGGCGGTTGATCAGATACGCGTGCGGCGTCATTCCGTAGCGTTGTTTGAAAGCACGAATCAGATGCGACGCGGACAAATCCGCGGCCTTGCAAACGTCTTCGAGTTTTAGCGCCTGCGTGCAGTTTTCAGCGATGAATTCTGCGGCTCGCGTGAGTTGATGGCTTGCGTCGTAATACGGCTTCGACGACGCGGGATTCAGTTTCTGCTGCACTTCCGAGAAGAATGTAATCGCCGCGCCTTGCTTGCGCAGCGACTCAGCGTCGGCGTCGACGAGAATCGCGTGTAGCTTGCTCAAGCCATCGAATAACGTCGGGTCCAGCGACATGGTTTGAGAAAACGCGCGAAACGCGTGATTCTCGCTGAACCCCAGTTCGTGTTGCAGTTTCGTGAGCCACGCTACATCGACATGCAGCATCAGATACGACCAGCGCTCGTCGGCGACGGGATTGCATGCGTGCACGTCGTCGGGATTCATCATGACGACAGCACCCGCGCCGATCCACTCATGTGCGTGACGATTCACATAGACGCTGCGTCCGCCGATAACAGCGCCGATCGAAAACGTTTCGTGCGAGTGCCTGGCGTAGCAGACTGAGCGGCCATCTTCGATGGAACGCGCTTCGATGAACGGCAGTGCGTCACTGCGCCAGAACTTCGGCGCCGAAGCATTGTTCGCGTGAGTTGCGGCTGGTGTTGCCGTTGTCGCTGCGTCGCTCATTTACGCGCTCTCCGGTTGTTACGTAGACCTCGCCGTAGCGAAGCCTACGTATCCTAGCCGTCAAATGCATCGTCAACAAGCACACGCGTATGAGCTTATTTGGCGCTCACGTCGATATCGCCGAGATACTTCGCCGCCAGCGTTTTCACGGTGCCGTCGGCCTGCACTTTCGCGATCGCCGCATTCAACTGATTACGCAGCGCCGTATCGCCCTTGCGAATTCCGTACGCGATACCGCTGCCGAGAATCTTGTCGTCGCGCACCGGCTGGCCGACAAATGCATAGTCCTTGCCGTCGGGCTTCGACAGAAAACCCGTTTGTCCTGCGGGCGCGAGAACGAGCGTGGCATCGAGGCGGCCGGCCTGGAGATCGGTATAAACCTGGTTCTGATCCTGATACGGGACGATGGTGACGGCCGCCGATTCCCAATGCGTTTTCGCGAAGGTTTCCTGAATCGATCCCTGCAACACGCCCACGCGTTTGCCCTTGAGCGATGCAGTCGTCGGCAGCAGGCCGCTGTCGCGCCGTGCGATCAACTGCGACGGTACGCGATACACGACCGTGGTGAAATCAATCGCCTGGCGACGCTGTTCGGTCGCGTTCATCGCCGAATTGATTGCGTCGAACTTGCGGCCTTGCAGCGCCGGAATCAAACCGTCGAATGAGGTTTCGACCCACTTGCACGTCATATGCGCAGCGGCGCAGACCGCATTGCCGACGTCGATATCGAGCCCCTGCAATTGACCGTTCGCGCCCTTTGACTCAAACGGCGGATACTGCGCTTCGAGCCCGAAACGTAGCGTCGAGGTGTCGGCAGCGCTCGCGGCGGATGCGGTGGCGAACGATGCAAATGCGCAGGCCAATGCCAATAGCGGCTTGAGCAACTTCATAAACAGGTCCCTTTTTCTCTACGATTGTGTTCTCGGCGCCCACGCTGAAAAAGCAATTGACGCCACGACGCAGCGATCAGATCTCGCACAAACGCCGCGCACCTTCGATCAACGTCGCGTCGTCCTTCGAGAAGCTCAGGCGGATCAGACCGGAATCGGTGCCGTCACTATAAAACGCCGACAAAGGAATCGTCGCGACACGCGCATCGCGAATCAGGCGCAGCACGAAATCGCTATCGCTCTCGTCGGAGAAGCCGCGAAAACGCGCGAGCATGAAGAAACTGCCTTCGCTCGGCAACAACTCGAAGCGCGACTCGCGCAATGCATGCGCGAGCAAATCCCGCTTCTGCTGATAAAACGCGGAAAGCCCGAGATAGCTTTCGCGATTGGCCAATGCATCGACGAACGCGTACTGCATCGGGGTATCGGCGGAAAACACCATGAATTGATGGACTTTGCGAATCTCGTCCATCAATGCAGCGGGCGCGAGGCAGTAACCCACACGCCAGCCCGTGACGTGATACGACTTGCCGAACGACGACACGATCACGCTCCGTTCAGCGAGTTCGGAATGGCATGCCATGCTCTGATGCTTCGCGCCGTCGAACACCACGTGCTCGTAAACTTCGTCGGCGAGAATCACGATATCGGTGTTCCGCGTGATCGCTTTGAGCCGCGCAATATCGTCTTCGCTGAACACGGTCGCGGTCGGATTGTGCGGCGTGTTGATGATGATCATGCGCGTCTTCGGCGTGATCGCGGCCGCGACCTCGTCCCAGTTCACGCGAAAATCGCTCAGCGAGAGTTTGATCGCCACCGGCGTCGCGCCCTGCAAACGGACGATCGGGCCGTAGCTATCGAACGAAGGTTCGAAGTAGATCACTTCGTCGCCGGGATGCACTAACGCGCTGATCGTCGAATACAGCCCTTCGCTCGCGCTGGCGATCACGGTCACTTCGCTAGCTGGGTCGTAGCGCACGCCGTACAGCGTCTCGACTTTGTCGGCGAGCGCTTCGCGCAACGCCATGATGCCGGCCATCGGCGAGTACTGATTGTGACCGTCGCGCATGGCCTGAGCGACACCGTCGACCAGCTTCGCGTCCGGCGCGAAATTCGGCGCGCCTTGCGACAGGTTCAGCGCGTCATGTTGCGCGGCCAGTTGACCAATCACGGTAAAAATCGTCGTACCCACATCGGGCAGTTTCGAGCGGGCTTGCGTGGCGCTCTGCATAAGGCTTTCTCCCTTTCTCCATCCAGCAGGGGATTCGCGGACGGCCAACGGCGCGGCGATCCATCCCGGTGGAGTGATTAGGCATCAGCCAAAGAACGCTCACAATCGAAACTTTGTCATGCGCGGCATGCGTTTATGTCATGGCTCGCGTAAAGACGCGCCATTGCGGACAACGCTACTCAGATCGGGCTTTGGGGGGAGAAACAAGGTCGCGCGAAGTACGCGGAGAACAGCAGAGGTATGACGTAATGTGATGCACGAAGCGGTATGAAGGGCCGGCTACGGCAGTGCAGCCGGCTCTTGTCAAGCGTCAAGTGTCAGGCGTCGTCCATCAGGCGGACTCTGACCTTCTTGCCCTTCACCTTGCCGGCGCTGAGCTTGCGCACTGCTTCGCGCGCGATGCTGCGCTCCACGGCCACATAGGTCGACATCTCGGTCACGTTGATCTTGCCGATCTGCGAACCGGCAAAACCCGCGTCGCCGGTCAGCGCGCCGAGTACGTCGCCGGGACGGATCTTTTCCTTGCGGCCGCCGAGAATCTGCAGCGTCTCCATGGGCGGAAGCAGGCGCTCGTTGCTCGCCGCCGTGAGTTCGGACAGCTTGTGCCATTCGACTTCACGCTTCTGCGCCTGCTCGAGACTGCCGACGCGGCCCATTTCGTTCATGCTCGCGAGGCTCAGCGCCCAGCCTTCCTGATCGGCGCGGCCCGTGCGGCCGATCCGGTGCACGTGCACTTCCGGGTCCGGCGTCACGTCGACATTGATCACGGCTTCGAGTTGCGCGATGTCGAGACCGCGCGCGGCGACGTCGGTCGCGACCAGCACCGAGCAGCTACGGTTTGCGAACTGGATCAGCACCTGATCGCGTTCACGCTGATCCAGTTCGCCATGCAGCGCGAGCGCGTGAAAACCCTGCGCGCGCAGCACGTCGAGCAGATCGCGGCACTGCTGCTTGGTGTTGCAGAACGCGAGCGTGCTCACCGGACGGTAGTGATTCAGCAGCAATCCAACCGCATGCAGGCGGCCGTCTTCTTCGACTTCATAGAAGCGCTGACGGATCTTGGTGTTGTCGTGCCGCTCGGCGAGCTTCACTTCCTTCGGGTTGCGCAAAAACTGCTGGCTCAGTTTGACGATACCTTCCGGGTACGTCGCCGAGAACAGCAGCGTCTGACGTTCTTTCGGACACTGTTTGACCACCGTCGCGATGTCGTCGAAGAAACCCATGTCGAGCATGCGGTCGGCTTCGTCGAGCACCAGCGTGTTCAGCGATTGCAGCGGCAAGCTGCCGCGCTCGAGGTGATCCATGATGCGGCCCGGCGTGCCGACCACGATGTGCGCGCCGTGTTCGAGGCTCGCGGTTTGCGGACGCATCGGTGTGCCGCCGCACAGCGTCAGCACCTTGACGTTTTCTTCCGCGCGCGCGAGGCGGCGGATTTCCTGAGTGACCTGATCGGCGAGTTCGCGCGTCGGGCACAGCACCATCGCCTGAACAGCGAAGTTGCGCACGTCGAGACGCGCGAGCAGTGCCAGTGAAAACGCCGCGGTCTTGCCGCTGCCGGTTTTCGCCTGGGCGATCAGATCGTGGCCGGCGAGCGCGATCGGCAAGCTCGCCGCCTGAATCGGCGTCATTTCGACATAGCCGAGTTGCGACAGATTCGCGAGAGTCGCGGGCGGCAGCGCCAGTTCGCTAAACGGCGCGCCGGCGGGAGTGGGACTGTTCATAAGATGATGGCTCGATATGGGCTAAGCGGCTGAGGCAACGAAGGCTGCGGATTATTCGGCCATCGGACCGTCGGCGGGACGGCCTTCGAGCTGCTCGTACAGCACCTCGCCGTCTTCGCCTTCGAAGCGTTCGACGTAATTGCGCGCGCCGCACATCGGGCAACGGAACAGGAGCCCTTGTCCTTCGTTCTTGATGACGACGTCCGACATTTCCCACTGCGCGTCGCAGGACTGATTTCTGCAGGTAAACACGTTGATTCTCCAGCTTGATTCGATGGTTGATCGGGCGGGTCGGCGATGAACCGCCCGGCCATAAATAAGGTCACTGCTGCCGGACTACGGGAAGCTTTTTCAACCCAGATGCGTGTGCCGCACCCGCGGCGCGCTGACATCCATGTCGGTCAGACCGTGCACGATGCCGCAGTCTTCGACGCTCTGTTCGCCGTGGCATTGCTCGCGCAGCGTGGTGAGCTGCGTTTTCAGCTGCTTCAGTTCGTTGATGCGGGTGTCGACGTGCGCGATGTGTTCTTCGATCAGCGCGTTGATGCCGCCGCAGCCGTTTGCCGGTGCGTCGGTCAGACGCAGCAAAGCGCGGATTTCGTCGTGAGTCATGTCGAGCGCGCGGCAATTACGGATGAATCGCAGCCGTTCGACGTGTTTCGCCGAGTAACTGCGGTAATTGGCCTCGGTACGCTCCGCTTCGGGCAACAGGCCCTCTTTTTCGTAGAAACGGATGGTTTCGGTCGTGCAATGGGCGATTTTCGCCAGTTCGCCGATTTTCATGAGCCCTCCGGGTGATGGTCTTGAAGGCGACCTTGACCTTGTAGTGGCTTCAAGGTGTTTACTAGACCACAAATCGACCCAGGAAGCCACTATGCGTCACGTTAGCCATCCCGAAGAAGAGCGTCTGGAAGCCCGCGAAAAGCCCGCGGGCACGGCTGCGGAGGCTTTGGAACAGGATGTGGGCGGCTGCGGGCACCATGCGCACGAGCATGCGCATGAGCCGGAGTCGGGGCACGATCACGGGCACGAAGCCGGGCATGGGTGTAATCACGACCATGGCGGCGGACCTGATCACGCGCACAGCCACGACGACGCAGCCTGCTGCGCCGCCGCGCCTGCCATCGTCACACCCGTGCGCCTGCCGCGCTCCGAAGCCGTCGGCAGCGATATGCGTACCGCCATCCGCATCATGCAGATGGATTGCCCGACCGAAGAAGCGCTGATCCGCAAGAAATTCAGCCGCATGCCGCAAGTTCGCAGCATGGACTTCAACCTGATGCAGCGCGTGCTGACCGTCGTCCACGCACCCGACGCGCTCGACACGATCCTCGCCGCGCTCCGTTCGCTCGACTTCACGCCCGAACTCGCGGATGCCGGTCAGGACGGCCAATCGGCCGCCATTCCGCAAGCGCCCGTCAAACCTTGGTGGCCGCTTGCGCTCGCTGGCGTCGCTGCGGCGGCGTCAGAGGCTGCTGGCTGGCTCGGCGCACCCGCCTGGGTGTCTGCGCTGCTTGCGATCCTCGCAATCGCCTCCTGCGGCCTCACGACGTACCGCAAGGGCTGGCTCGCGATCCGCAACGGCAATCTGAACATCAACGCGCTGATGAGCATTGCCGTCACTGGCGCGCTGATCCTGCGTCAATGGCCGGAAGCCGCGATGGTGATGGTGCTCTTCACGGTCGCCGAACTGATCGAGGCGAAGTCGCTCGACCGCGCCCGCAACGCGATCCAGGGATTGATGCAGCTCACGCCCGAACAGGCCAGCGTGCAGCAACCCGACGGCGGCTGGCAGCTCACCGATCTCGCCGCGATCGGATTGGGCGCAGTGGTTCGCGTGAAACCGGGCGAGCGGATCGCTTTGGATGGGGAAATAATCGCGGGCCGTTCGAGCGTGGATCAGGCGCCGATCACCGGTGAAAGCCTGCCGGTCGACAAAACGGTAGGCGACGCGGTGTTCGCCGGCACGATCAACCAGGCGGGTTCGCTCGACTACCGCGTTACGGCTGCGGCGAGCAACACGACGCTTGCGCGGATCATCCACGCCGTCGAAGAGGCGCAGGGCACCAAGGCCCCCACGCAACGTTTCGTCGATCAATTCGCGCGGGTCTATACGCCGATCGTGTTCGCGATCGCGCTTGCGGTCGCGGTCGTGCCGCCGCTGCTATTCGGCGGACTGTGGCACGAGTGGGTCTACAAGGCGCTGGTGATGCTGGTGATCGCGTGTCCGTGCGCGCTGGTGATCTCAACGCCCGTGACAATCGTCAGCGGGCTGGCTGCGGCCGCGCGCAAGGGCATTCTGATCAAGGGCGGCGCTTATCTGGAGCAAGGCCGCAAGCTGACCCGCCTCGCGCTCGATAAAACCGGCACGCTCACGCACGGCAAGCCGGTGCAGACAGAGTTCGAGTTGATCGCCGTTGCAAAGATTGAAGGCGACGCGCTTCGTTATCGTACGCTCGCCGCGAGTCTCGCCGGGCGTTCGGATCATCCGGTGTCGATGGCGATTGCTGTAGCGGCTAAAGCCGAAAACGTCGGCCAACTCCCGGTCGATGCTTTCGAAGCACTCGCCGGACGCGGCGTGCGTGGCGAGATCGAAGGCACATCGTATTGGCTCGGCAATCATCGGCTGATCGAAGAATTGGGGCGCTGTTCCGCGTCGCTCGAAGCGCGTCTCGATTCGCTCGAACAGCGGGGCAAAACTGTCGTGATGCTGGCCGACGCCGAACACGTGCTCGCGCTGTTCGCCGTCGCCGACACGGTGAAGGAAACGAGCCGCGCTGCGATTGCCGAGTTGCAACGGCTCGGTGTGAGCACGGCCATGCTCACCGGCGATAACCCGCACACCGCAACCGCCATCGCGCAACAGGTCGGCATCGACGAAGCGCGCGGCAATCAGTTGCCGGAAGACAAGTTGAACGCGGTCGCGCAGTGGTCAGCGAATGGCGCGACCGTGGGCATGGTCGGCGACGGCATCAACGACGCCCCCGCGTTGGCACGCGCCGACATCGGCTTCGCGATGGGCGCGATGGGCACCGACACCGCTATCGAAACCGCCGACGTCGCGTTGATGGACGACGACCTGCGCAAGATTCCGTCGTTCATCCGTTTATCGAAGGCGACGCATGCGGTGCTGGTGCAGAACATCGCATTGGCGCTCGGCATCAAGAGCGTGTTTCTCGTGCTGACGCTGATGGGTCTCGGCACGATGTGGATGGCAGTATTCGCCGATGTCGGCGCGAGCTTGCTGGTCGTCGGTAATGGCTTGCGTTTGCTGCGCAAATGAATTGCGCAGCGATTCCGGTGTGACCGTTTTAATGCTCGCCTGCTAGCTGCGCCACGCGCGGCTAGTGAGCGAATTCAGCCAGACGACCCGCCGCCGCCTTCAACGTCTCCGAAGGCCGCACGCCGAACATCTTCCGATAATCGGTTGCAAACTGGCTCAGATGCCAGAAGCCCCACGCCGCCGCCACGTCCTGCACGGAGCGCGATTCGCGCGCGGCATTCGACAGATCGCGGCGCGCGCCATTCAAACGGATCGCGCGCAGATACGTGGCCGGCGCCATGTTGAGCACGTCCTGAAAGCAGTACTGCAAGGTTCGACGGCTCACGTGCAGCCGTTCGCACAATTCGGGCACGTTGATCGCGCGGTCCCGATTGGCTAGCACATAGTCGCGCGCCTCCCAAACAATAGACTGACGACGCGGACGTGCGGGCATCGCAACGCCTTCGCACGCCGACAACGCGCCGACGTCGAACAGCGACGCCAGTACCGATGCCTGCAAGTTGCTACGCGCCGTTGAAGTCAAAGGCGCATCGCTCGCCGCACCGCCACCTAGCAACTGGCGCAGCGACGCGCACAACTGCTCCTTGCGCTCCGCACCGATCGACACGACCTGCGCGTTCGGCAGATGCTCGTCGAGGCTCACGCCCTCGATATCCGCTGCATAACGACGCAATGCTTCACCCGTTACCACCACGCCGAAAATCTCATACCCCGCGGACGTCAGTAGTTCGAACTCGACGCCGCCCGGACGAAACGCCAGAGCGTCGGCGGAAATAATTTGCGCATCGATTCGGCCCGTGCCCAACGGGCAGGTCGGAATGCCGAACCAGTACGCGTCTTTCTGCACCTCACAGGTTTGCCGCAGCGTGTGGCTCGTCGTTTCGACGAACACCTGCATATCGTCGACGCACAGCTCCGTCAGACCGCCGACGAAGCAGCCCGCGGTCAACTGGTCGTAAGTCTGGTTCCAGCCGTGAAGATTGCGCGCCTGCTCGTCGGCGTCGTAGGCGACGTGTGTCTGCACGCAGAAGCTTGGTTGCGGGCTCGGCGCGGAATGTGTCAGGCGATCGTCTCGGGCATCAATCGTCATACGAGATGGGCGCAGAAAGGGAATAACAAGCCGCAATAGAAGGCAATTCCCATGCCGAACCCGCTCGCAGCCTTTCCTGTTTGAAATGCCACCACACTCGCCGCGCCCTGCTCAATTCCTGAACACCCTTTCCCAGATTGCTCAGAAACGCAGCGCACCATCGCCAAGGGATTGAACACGACGATGCGCGCAATTGCACAAATGTGCCTTCTCCACGTGCACGGATCACTAGTGCGGTGCATTGGCACGCTTCTAGCTCTAGCCGGTCACGGTCGAGCGAAATATCTCGCCGTATATAGCCCATTCAAACATGTGAGGAGCACACAGATGAATCATGCAGAGATGCAGTTTCTGACCACCGAATTCCCGTACAAGAAGCAGTATGCGAATTTCATCGGCGGCGAATGGGTCAAGCCGGTGGGCGGCGAGTACTTCGACAATGTGTCGCCGATTACCGGCGAGCCGTTCACGTCGATTCCCCGTTCGCGTGAAGCCGATATCGAACTCGCACTCGACGCCGCGCACAAAGCGAAAGTAGCGTGGGGCAAAACGTCCGTCGCAGAGCGCGCGAACATCCTGAACCGCATCGCCGACCGGATGGAAGCGAACCTGCAACGCATCGCGGTCGCCGAAACGATTGACAACGGCAAGCCGCTGCGCGAAACGATGGCCGCCGACATTCCGCTCGCCATCGATCACTTCCGCTATTTCGCCGGCGCCGTGCGTGCGCAGGAAGGCGGTATCTCCGAGATCGATCACGACACCGTCGCGTATCACTTTCATGAGCCGCTAGGCGTGGTCGGCCAGATCATCCCCTGGAATTTCCCGATTCTGATGGCCGTGTGGAAGCTTGCACCCGCACTCGCAGCCGGCAATTGCGTCGTGCTCAAGCCAGCGGAACAAACACCCGCGTCGATCCTCGTATTGCTCGAACTGATACACGACCTGCTGCCTCCCGGCGTGATCAACGTGGTGAACGGCTTCGGTCTCGAAGCAGGTAAGCCGCTCGCGTCGAACAAACGCATCGCCAAGATCGCGTTTACCGGCGAGACCACGACGGGCCGTCTGATCATGCAGTACGCGAGCCAGAACATCATTCCGGTGACGCTCGAACTCGGCGGCAAGAGCCCGAACATTTTCTTTGCCGACGTGATGAACGAAGACGACAGCTTCTTCGACAAGGCGCTCGAAGGCTTCACGATGTTTGCGCTGAACCAGGGCGAAGTGTGCACGTGTCCGTCGCGCGTGCTGATCGAAGAAAAGATCTACGACCGCTTCATGGAACGTGCGCTGAAGCGCGTCGCCGCGATTACGCAAGGGCATCCGCTCGACAGCAAGACGATGATCGGCGCGCAGGCGTCGCAGGAACAGCTTGAAAAAATCCTCTCGTATGTCGATCTCGGCAAACAGGAAGGCGCCGAATGTCTGATTGGCGGTGAACGCAATACGCTCGACGGCGAGTTGAGCAAAGGCTACTACGTGAAGCCGACCGTGTTCCGCGGCCACAACAAGATGCGCATTTTCCAGGAGG
Source organism: Paraburkholderia fungorum (assembly GCF_900099835.1). Taxonomy (NCBI): domain Bacteria; kingdom Pseudomonadati; phylum Pseudomonadota; class Betaproteobacteria; order Burkholderiales; family Burkholderiaceae; genus Paraburkholderia; species Paraburkholderia fungorum. The sequence goes on along the minus strand of NZ_FNKP01000001.1, from coordinate 368,761 downwards.
AAATCTTCGGGCCAGTCGTGTCGGTGACGACTTTCAAGAACGAAGAAGAAGCACTCGAAATCGCCAACGACACGCTGTACGGCCTGGGCGCCGGCGTGTGGACTCGCGACGGCACGCGCGCGTATCGCTTCGGCCGTGAAGTTCAGGCTGGCCGCGTATGGACCAATTGCTATCACGCGTATCCGGCGCATGCGGCGTTTGGCGGCTACAAGCAGTCGGGCATCGGACGTGAAAATCACAAGATGATGCTCGACCACTATCAGCAGACCAAGAACCTGCTGGTCAGCTATAGCGACAAGCCGCTCGGGTTTTTCTGAAAGTCGTCCTGATGTAACCCTGCATTAACGAGTCGGTTCGGGCGGGCCGCATGACGCGGCCCGCTCTTTTTCAGCGAGGGCATGTGATGACCGATGAAAAGAAAGTCGCGCGCGTAATCGCGACGCCTGCCGCCATCGAGTTGATCGACAAATTACGCGCCGAACATGGGGACGTGATATTCCATCAATCCGGTGGATGCTGCGACGGCAGCGCCCCGATGATGTTTCCGAAGAACGAGTTCATGGTCGGTGGCTCCGACGTGAAACTCGGCTTCATTGCTGGCGTGCCGTTTTACATGAGCGAATCGCAATTCGAGTACTGGCAGCACACGCAGTTGATCATCGACGCGGTGCCGGGAAATGGCGGGATGTTTTCGTTGGAGCGTCCCAGCGGTCTGCGGTTTTTGACGCGCTCCAGGTTGTTCGAAGACGACGAGAACGCGTGGCTCGAAACGCATCCTGTGGAGAAAGCGGACGCGTAATCGAAGGTATGCGACGGTGTATTACGCTGCGCCCGGATTTGAGTCGTCACTCACGGCGGGCGCGGTGCTTGTGCCTGCAAGCTGCTGCGCGTCGCTGTCGTCTTTCAGACCGACGCCGGTGAGCCCGAGGCGTCGGCCGTTGGTCAGCAGGTAGTGCAGCTTGTGCGCGGCCAACGGATAGTCGAGTCCTTCGGGACGCACGTTCGATATGCAATTGCGTTGCGCGTCGCTGCAACCTACCTTTGGCGCGTAAGTCAGGTAGATGCCGAGGCTATCGGGCGAACTTAAACCTGGCCGCTCGCCGATCAGCATCACCACCAATTTTGCGTTCAGCAATTCTCCGATTTCATCGCCTAACGCGACCCGCGCCTGACGCGCGACGACTACGGGCCCGATCTTCCAATCCTTCAATTGCGGGCATACGGCCTGTAGTAGCGGAATGGATTGCTTTGACGCAGCGAACGCCGACAGACCATCGCCGATGACGAACACTACGTCGCTCGGTTCTGCAGCGACCTGCACAAGTTCTGCACGACTCTCCTCCGATAAACGGCGACCCAGATCGGGACGCCTCAGGTAGTGCTCGCGATCCGGCGCTGCGCTATGCGCGTCCAGCGACGTGAAGCCCTGTTCCCGCAACTGCTGATGCAACGCCCCGGTATCTAGAGGATGATGCACGGCGTCGCGCGCCTGCGCATGCGACAGGTTGAACGCCAGCAACGGCGCAGTCGGCAAACTGCTGCCCGCGCGGCCCAATGCAATGCGTGCATTAGTGAACTGCCGCAACGCATTCCACGGATTCTTTTCGAGGAAGTCGCTCATGCAATTCCCATCCAGTCGCGTGCGCCTTCGAGCAGCGGCTGTTGCGGCGATGCGCTCAGCAACGCGCCGCGCGCGTCGGTGATCTGCATCGACTCAAGCCATTCTTCGAATTCCGGCGCACGGCGTAAACCGAGAACGTCGCGCACATAAAGCGCGTCGTGGAACGACGTGCTTTGATAGTTGAGCATCACGTCGTCCGCGCCCGGAATGCCCATGATGAAATTGATGCCTGCTACGCCGAGCAACGTGAGCAGGTTGTCCATGTCGTCCTGATCCGCTTCGGCATGGTTGGTGTAGCAGATATCGCAACCCATCGGCACGCCGAGCAGCTTGCCGCAGAAGTGATCTTCGAGACCTGCGCGCGTGATCTGCTTGCCGTCGTACAGGTACTCGGGTCCGATAAAGCCGACCACTGTGTTGACCAGAAACGGATTGAACTTGCGCGCGACGGCATACGCGCGCACTTCGCACGTTTGCTGATCGACGCCGAAATGCGCGTCTGCAGACAACGCACTGCCCTGCCCCGTTTCGAAGTACATCAGATTGTTGCCGACAGTCCCTCGTTTCAGCGATAAGCCCGCTTCGTACGCCTCCTGCAACAGAGCGAGCGAAATGCCGAAGCCTGCGTTCGCTTTCTCCGTTCCCGCGATCGATTGAAACACCAGATCGACCGGCGCGCCCTTCTCGATTGCCGCAATCGTATTGGTGACGTGCGTGAGAACGCACGATTGCGTCGGCACCTGGTAGCGCTGACGGAAGTCGTCGATCATCACCAGCAGCTTCGTGATGGCCGCGAGATTGTCGCTGGCCGGGTTGATGCCGATCATCGCGTCGCCGCAGCCGTACATCAGACCGTCGAGCATCGATGCAGCGATGCCTTTGACGTCGTCGGTCGGATGATTCGGTTGCAGACGCACCGACATGCGGCCGGGCAAACCGACCGTGTTGCGAAACCGCGTGATCACCGGACGCTTGCGCGCAGCCGCGATCAGATCCTGATTGCGCATCAGCTTCGACACCGCCGCGACCATCTCCGGCGTGAGCCCGGCAGCGATGCGCGTGAGCGCGTCGGCATCGGTCGTGCTGCTCAGCAGCCAGTTGCGAAAATCGCCGACCGTGAGATGCGCGATCTCGGCGAACGCTTGCGGCGAGTGCCCGTCGATCACGAGACGCGTGACCTCGTCGCTTTCGTACGGGATCAGCGCCTCGTTAAGGAACGTGCGCAACGGCACCTGCGCCAGCGACATTTTTGCAGCGACCCGTTCTTCTTCGCTGGCTGCCGCGACGCCCGCGAGCTGGTCGCCGGAACGTTGCGGACTGGCTTTCGCCATCAGCGTTTTCAGATCGGCAAACCGGTACGTTCGACTGCCGATCGACTCGGTGTAGCTCATGATTACGACTCCATCGCCGCTGCTCGCGCAGCGGCTCGATCCGCTATGTCACTCTTCCAGCAATGCATCCGACGGCGCCGCATCGCGTTGATGGCGCGTCGCGAGGAAGTAGACGTAGCCCAGCGCGAGAAAGATTGCAAACACGATCGCCACCAGAAAATTGAAGTAGACCATCGTCGCCAGACAGATCACCGCGGCCACCAGCGCGAACGCCGGAAACAACGGAAACAGCGGCGCGCGGAACGGACGCTCCATGTTCGGCGCAGTACGGCGCAGCTTGAACAGCGACAACATGCTGATGATATACATCACGATAGCGCCAAAAACCGACATCGTCACGATGTTCGCCGTCAGCGTCTGGCCGCCGAACTGGATCAACTCATCGCTATAAATCGCGGCAATGCCGACCACGCCGCCCGCGAGAATCGCGCGATGCGGCGTCTTGAAACGCGGATGCACCTTCGAAAGCCACTCCGGCAGATAACCCGCACGAGCCAGCGCGAAGATCTGTCGCGAATAGCCGAGGATGATGCCGTGAAACGACGCGACGAGACCAAACAGGCCGAGCCACACGAGCATATGCATCCACCCGCTATGTTCGCCGACGATGAATTTCATTGCTTGCGGCAGCGGGTCGTTGATGTTCGAGAGCTTGGTCCAGTCGCCAGCCGCGCCGGCAAACACCATCACGCCAATGGCGAGCACGACCAGCGTCAGAATGCCGGTGACATAGGCGATCGGAATCGAGCGCTTCGGATTTTTGGCTTCTTCGGCGGCCATCGCGACACCTTCGATCGCGAGGAAAAACCAGATGGCGAACGGAATCGCCGCGAACATGCCGTGGAACGAACCCATGCTGAAGGTATTCGCGCCCGACCAGCCACCGGTTGTGAAGTTCGACCAGCGGAAACCAGGCGACACGACGCCCATAAAAACCAGTAGTTCGAAAATCGCGAGCAACGTCACGCACAACTCGAACGCCGCGGCAATCTGCACGCCGACGATGTTCAACGCCATGAAGACGAGATACGCGCCCATTGCCGCGTGCTTCGGTTCGAGGCCGGGGAATTGCACGTGCAGATAGGCGCCGATGGCGAGCGCGATCGCCGGTGGCGCGAACACGAATTCGACGAGCGTCGCGGCGCCCGCGAGATAGCCGCCGGTCGGGCCGAACGCCTGGCGCGCGTACGCGAACGGGCCGCCTGCGTGTGGGATCGACGTGGTGAGTTCGGTAAAACTGAAGATGAAGGTCGTGTACATCGCGGCAATGAAGATCGCCGTGATAACGAAGCCGAGGGTGCCCGCACTCGCCCAGCCATAGCTCCAGCCGAAGTATTCGCCCGAGATGACGAGGCCGACTGCAATACCCCATAACTGCCATGTGCCAAGCGTCTGCTTGAGCTCGTGATGCACGATTTTGCCGATGGGCTGACTGCTGGACTCTGGTTTCATCGGAGGCTCCCGAGGTTGGCGTTGGTGCGTAGCGTCGGTTCGCGACGTTTACGCGTGGGCTGACAGACAGGCTTCAGCCGATGGTAGGGAGCCATTATTCGAGGGTGTTATCGAAATTCGGCAAAGTTTTGCGGTGGATGGCGTTTGTTTACCGGGTCACTGTTATCGCGTTTACGCGGATTCGGTAGCGGGTTAACTCCGCAGGATTTGGTAAACGGGGACGTGGTACTTTTGGTTTTCGTTATTCCTCTCCGCTCTGTCATGGATGATTCCAGTAGCCGGGCCCGCTATGAAACGCGGTTGGCACGTGTGCTCGACCATATTTACGATCATCTCGATGAGCCGCTCGACATCGATCATCTGGCGGAAATCGCGTGTTTGTCGCCGTATCACTGGCATCGGATTTATCAGGCGATGTATGGCGAGACGGTCGCCACGACTGTGCGCCGGCTGAGGTTGCATCACGCGGCGGGACATCTGGCGAACGGTTCGATGTCGATTGCCGAGATTGCCGAGCGCTCCGGTTACAGCAGTCTGCAGTCTTTTTCCCGTACTTTTCGTGCGGTGTTCGGCGTGCCGCCGGCGCAGTATCGCAAGCGAGGTACGCATAGCCGGTTCCGTCCGGCACTCTCAGGAGACGATCAAATGACGATGCGCGAAGTGGATATCCGTTCTGTCGAGCCGTTTACGCTTTTAACGGTGGATCACATTGGACCGTATATGCAGATCGGCAAGGCGTTTGATGCTTTGTTCGGCTGGCTGGCCCGACATAATCTGCTGGAGGCGGAAATGCGGATGATCGGGATTTATCTAGATGATCCCGGTGTGGTTGATGAAAATGCGTTGCGGTCGAAGGCAGGGGTTTTGTTGCCGCAGCGGGTGTTGGCGGCGGTGACGGCGAAAGCGCCGGTTTTGGCGACTTCCGTGCGAGGCGGGGAATATGCGGTGTTGCGGCACAAAGGTCCTTATAGCGATATGCGGGCAGCGTATGAGTGGTTGTATGGAACGTGGCTTGTGCAGTCCGGTCGTGAAGCGGCGGATGCGCCGGTGTTTGAAGAGTATTTGAATAGTCCGAAGGACACGGCGCCGGCGGATCTGGTGACGGAGATATGTTTACCGTTGAAGTGACGGGTTTGATGGGCTGGGTATACGTGGTCCGATGTTTACGGATGACGTTTACGTTGCCGGTCTGCATGCTTGATGCGCGCTTGTGATGCAGGTGCTCTGCCTGCTTCTCTGGTTTTTATATTCTTTGTATACGTATACGTAGTAATAGTTAACAAGCCTCGCCTCTGGCTGTGGATAACTTGGAACTTCGTTTACGTATCAAGGGGCTGCGTAAACCATAAGCCTGCGGAGTTAACGCGGATAGGAACACGGAGCCAGGGACAACTTTTTGATGACCTGGTTAACCGGCGTTGTTATCAAAGTTTCGCCCACAAGCTGCCAGGGGGCTTGTACAAAAGTTATCCAGAGGGGGGTGTGGATAACCTTCGGGGCTGTGGAAGAGTGCGGCGTCGCTTGGGTCTGAATCCGGCCAATTGGACCAGGAAAAAAAGCGCCCTCGCTAATTTGCCAACCAAATGAGATGACTTTGCCGAAGCATTCGTGGCGTAACAAACGCTAGTTTGATGCGCGTGTCTATTTTTTTTGAGCAAGGTCCGAGTTACGCTCAACGAGAGTTATTCGTTTTGCATTAAAAATACCAATCAAATAGCTCACTACGGAAAAAATTTCGCAATCTGATTTAATTCAAACTTTGATTTGAGAATTTATTTCCGAAAATTTGTTCGTCAAATTAAAAAAAGCAAATATCCAGGCACACTGTTTACCATTTTTATCATCAGACTTAAAATCGGTCGGCGACAAACAAAGAACGACAGCGACGGAGCGCAAGAAAAATGGGGGCAGCTGACTTAATCGATCAGATTCATTCGGGCATTTTCCAGAATGAGCGTCTGGTAAAACTGGATACGCCGCTCGGCTCCAATACTGTGCTGGTGCAACGGGTAGTTGGGAGCAGCCGGGTGGGCCGCGATTACTCGTTTACTATCGACGTAGCATCCGCAGACGAAAACATTGAATTAAAACAACTGATTGCGCAACCCGTTACGCTTTGGTTACAGCAAACAGACAAATCTTATCGTCCAATGCATGGATTTGTTCATACTGCTCGGCGATTAGGTTCAGATGGAGGCCTCACCAGTTATCAGATCAGTTTTGCCTGCTGGCTGCATTTTCTTCGGTTCCGCCGTGATGCGCGCATATGGCAGGATGTTACGGTCGACGAAATCATCACTGAGGTATTCAATCAGCATCCACAAGCGCAAGGTGCCTTTCGTTTTGCACTCAGCAAGCCGGTGCAGCCGCGATCATTCTGTGTTCAATATGAAGATGACTGGAATTTCGTTAATCGGCTGATGGAGGCGGAGGGCTGGTACGGCTATTTTGAACAGTCTAACGACGGCCAATCGCACAAACTCGTCGTTACCGATAATCTCGACTCTTTCAAACCAGCATCTCCACAAACGGTCGAGTTCTATCGCGCAGGCACGAATAGCGAAGCCGATGCGCTGGTCCAATGGTCGGGGACCAGAACCTTGCAGAGCACCTCGATCGTAACCAGCACGTTCGACTATAAATCGCCGCTTTATGCAAAGGGCACCAATATTCCTACTATCGGGAATCAGGGATCACTACCGTCACAGGCTGAAATTTACGAGTATTCCGGCGCGTATACGTATCTTACGCAAGACCGGGGCGACGCATTATCCAAAATCCGGATGGAGGAATGGGAGTCGCGCGCCAAGCGTTTTCACGGCACAGGCGCGCTGCGTCAGCTTGATGCGGGACAATGGTTTGAACTAACAGACCATCCCGGTCATGACAGCGGCAATGTACAGGAGCGGCAATTTGCCGTGCTGTCGATCGAATGGGTAATCGAGAATAATTTGCCGGTATCGCGCAGCCGCGTCGAGTTTCCCCATAGCTTACAAGCGAAGGTGGACGCGATGCGTGCGAGCTTCGGGGCAGCCCAGCCTGCAGCCGCAACCCAGCCGAGCGACGGCAGCACGGGTTTTTTCATGGCGACCGTCGAAACGCAACGTCGAACCGTGCCGTTCCGTAGTCCATTCGATCATCGCAAGCCTGTGATGCCGACGCAAACGGCCACAGTTGTCGGGCCGTCCGGTGAGGAAGTATTCACTGATCAGCTAAACCGCGTGAAAGTACGCATGCATTGGGATCGGCTGAACAGTGGTGATGAAAAAGCTTCCTGTTGGGTTCGCGTTTCCTATCCGAATGCCGGCAACAACTGGGGCGGTGTGTTTACGCCACGTATCGGCCAGGAAGTGGTCATAACCTATGTGGATGGCGACCCGGATCGCCCTCTGATCACCGGGCGGGTGTACAACAGCGCGAGTACTCCGCAGTGGCATACCCAAGGCCAACTCTCTGGCTATAAGTCCAAAGAACACAAAGGGTCCGGCTATAACCAGCTCGTTCTCGACGACACGACCGCTCAGAATCGTGTCCAGCTGTACAGCACCCAGACCGCGGCACAGCTTAATCTAGGCTATCTCGTCTCCCAGAGCGATAACCAACGCGGCCAGTTCCGCGGGACCGGCTTCGAACTTGCCACCGATGCCTACGGGGCAATCCGTTCGCAGAAGGGCCTCTACATCAGCACCTTTGGCCGGGCCGCCGCCAATGGTGATCAGCTCGACGCCAGCGAAGCACGCAGTCAGCTATCCGCTGGCCAGCAGCTATTGAGCGCCACATCGGATACGGCGAAACAGCATGGCGCGGCCGACATGCAAGCGATCGATTCGCTGAAGACTTTCACCAGTGCCACGCAATCCGGGTACGGCGGGGCGACGGCGGGGACTGCAAGTCCGGGGCAGGATGCCTCAGGCGGCTCAGGTACGGCGAACGGCTTTAGTGATCCCGTGCTGCTGCTTGCTTCGCCCAAAGGGGTGGGGATTACCACGCCCACGAGCGTTCACATTCACGCCGGTGAGAACACCACAATGTCGGCCAATAGCGATATGAATATCGCCACCGGAAAAAGCCTCGTCGCCAATGCCGTCGACAGGATTAGTCTGTTTGCGTACAAGCTCGGTATGAAGTTGATCGCGGCGCGGGGCAAGCTCGAAATTCAGGCTCAGACCGATGGTATCGATTTGCTGGCGAGCAAGGGCATCAAGATTTCATCATCAACCGATGCGATCCAGCTCAGTGCGGAAAAGGAAATCCTGCTCACATCAGGTGGCGCATATATCAGGATCAGTGGCGGGAACATTCAGGTACATGCACCTGGCCAGATAGACATCAAAGGTTCGGAACATTCGTTCACGGGACCGACACGATACGACGGACAGCCGCCCGCGCTGCCAAAGTCTGTCGTCAACGATCAACAGTTCGTCCTCAAGGACGAGACGACTGGCAATGTAATGCCACTCGCGCCGTATCGTATTGAGGGTAGCGACGGTCAGATTCTGGCACGTGGCATTACCGACGCCGAAGGTAAGACGGTGCGGGTCTTCACAGGCACTAGGGAACAGAATCTGAAAATGTTCCATGAAGATGATCAGGCATAAAACCGACAACAACACGACGGGTGAGTTGAGATCATGAGTGACCAGAAAGTCGCGGGGCTAAGCTGTACCAACGGTGACGAAGGAAGCACGGCGGATGCGAAGGCGACGCAGTCCCCCCTCTACTTCTTCTACCCCGACACCACCGAAATTTTTGAATGCCCGGTCGAGTCTGTCGGGCCGGTGGCCGAGGAAATTGCTCTAATGAGCAAGCTTGCTGAGGGTTTGATCGAAGCGCGCCAACAACTCGGTATTGCGCATGCAAACTGGCTTGATCAGCAATCCAATGTGTCTCTGCGGCCGCAGCTCGAGGCGAACCTGAAGACTGCCATTCAAAAGGAAGAGGCAGCGACCGAAGCCGTCCACAAGGAATTGGAGGAAACGCCGGCGTTTAACAAAGACGGCGTGTGGGAACTCCTTCCATTGAAAAAAATGAAGTCCGGAAAGGATGGCTATGTTGGTCAGCGCTTTACGTACGTTCGCTCGTCCAAGGTCGCGAGCCACTTCCGGCGATACAAACTCGACTCTGATAAACCTCAACTCAAGTCGTTTCTCGTCAAAAACGCAACGACTGGCAAGTATGAGCTCGACCACGACAAGATTTCAGAAAAGCTCAACGAGGCGTTCAAGAAAACCAAATACCATGAATGGAAAACATCGCCCTTTGGTTGTGACTGGGCTCCCCAATTAACAGCAGCTTTCAACAAGAACGCCAACTTCAAGTCCCCGGACGATCCAGCGGCGATGAGTGAATTTTCTGGTGGAGCGCAATTACTGCGGCTTTTCGCCGGGGCAGGAGCCACCGCCAGCGCCGAAAGCACCGTCAAATCTTTTGACGACGCTCTACACCTCCGCGGGGAAGTAGCGGTTTCGGCGAAAGGTAAGGGCGAAGTAGGCGCTGTCCTCGCGGACGGCAATCTGAAAGCTATGTTCTTCCTGCCATCGAAAGCCGGGCTCGAACTGTGGATTCCTGCGCCGACTCAAGATAGCTCAGGCGGCTATTCATGGTCGCACACACCGGACACCAACTTGGGATTCTTTCGCATATCGACGACGATGAAAGCTGAGGCATCGTGCGGAGCGAGTCTCCTTGCGGAGGGTGGCGTCGAATTCAAGCTGGGCCGGGACGGCAAGACTCAGCAAGTGAAGGGGACGCGCGTTAAGAGAAACCTCGCGCAGATGCAGGCGACCAAGGTTGACGTAACCAAAGTCGAGGTTAAGGAAGACATAGGCGCGGACCTTAAGGCGTTTGCCGGTGTCGAGGCTGAAGCGTCGATCGAAGGCGCCTTCCAGTGGCGACGTCCGGAAGAGAAGGTCAAATGGACGGCGTTCGCATCCGTTAAGCCTGGTGTAAGCGGTCAGGCTGGGGCCGGAGCACAGGCAGCATTTCACATCACTTACGACGGCAAGTTCAGAATCCTGATGAAGGCGGGATTATGCGTGGGTGTTGGCTTGAAAGGCGAAGTCGAAGCCGTGGTCGACGTTGTCTATATGGCCGAATTCGCGTGGTGGGCCAAGACCCAGATTGCGTTTGCAGGCGACAAAAATCTGAAATACTTCGCGGACACCGCGTTCAAGACATTCTGTGCAATGTGCACGCTCGCCCTGGTAACGGGCCGGGAAATCGGAAACTATGTCGGCCAGCAGGAGCGCGAGATAGTCATGGCATTGCAGGAGTTTGTACGTACCAAGCCCAAGCAGTTTATTGAGGCCATTCATAACGCCCACGACTCGTTGCTGAATAGCCTGGCGGAAGTGAAGGGCTACTTGCTCTACGCGCTGAAGTCAATTGGTGATCAGTTCGACGAACTTCGAACGGAAGCGGCGTCTGCAATTAGCCGGGTTATTGCCGCTGCTCAGGTAAAAAATGAGGTAAAGAACGTCTACCAGTCAACATCGCCGGATTTTAGCCAGCAGGGCGATCCTGCGTATGCACGTGCCGAGATTGGGAAAATTATCGGAATGGACCAACTGGCTATGCTAGAGGATCGCCCGCGCGACGCGCCGGCACCTGGCTTCCGGTTTGCGTTTAACGACACACCGGCGTACGCAATGCAGGAAGGAACAAATGTCGCCTGGCTTAATCCGACACAAACCGCCGGTTCCGACACCCAGATGGCTTGAACGGCAAAATCCGTCTAACAAAGAGCAAAGGAGTTTTGCCGCATGAGTCACTTGTCTAATCGTGCCTGGGGAAAGTCGTTCAAGGTGTTGGCTACTGTCTCACTCTTCATCTCGCACGCCGCTTTCGCAGACAAAGTCGACGTGAATGCGCCTGCTGACAAAGAACGTCTCATTCGCGAGATCACTACTCCGTCGCCGTCGAAGAGCGTCTGGGAACACATCAGTCTTGTTCTGAACTGGGGGCATGGGAAACCGTACGATGACACCGTTAGTATTCTCGATAACTATTTCAAAACGCTGCCGTCACCCAGCGGCGACGAACTGACAGCACTCAAGAACAGGCTCCGGAAGGAGTTCGTCTTCGTCGATGGCGGTGAATTCCTGATGGGAGATTTCGGTCCGGAGTTATCGAAGGAAAAACTGCCCTACTCGGCGAATGAAGGCGCCGCACCGGCACATAACGTTACCGTGGATAGCTATTCGATCCTGAAACACCGGGTCACGTTTGCCGATTTCGATCTCTATACACGTGCAAATCATCTGCCACCCGTCGGTATCAACGAGGCCTATGACCTGCAATTCAGATTTCCTGACTTCCCCGCCGCGTTTGTCACATGGCAGCAGTCGCGGGATTTCTGTCAATGGGCCGGCAAGATTGCCGGTTTGCCGCTCGATTTGCCGACCGAAGCGCAATGGGAATATGCCGCTCGATCACGTGGCGAAAAGTGGGTGATTCCGAGTACCGAGGTATCTGTTAGCGATGGGAAGTACGACGTAACGCAAATGGACGACATCATCACCGCGAAGGGCAAAGGAACAAGCCCGGAGCCGGCTTTCAGCCGCCCGGTAGGAACGTACGGAGACAACCGGCAGGGTATCTCGGACGTGTTCGGCTACGGCAAGGAATGGACATATGACTGGTTCGACAAGAACTACTATAGCCACAGCCCGCAGCATGATCCGCGTGGCCCTGCTAATGGTGTGCTTCGAAGCATCCGTTACGCAACCGATAGCCGGATTCATCTCGTCATAGACCGTAGCGGCCTTGCGCCGGATAGCGCGAAGTCCGACGTTGGCTTTCGCTGCGTACTAAACCAGCCCGTCGCCCTTGGCCAGTGAACCGCGAACGAGACTGCGCAGGCAAGGAAATGACTAACTTGCCGGAAGCCTCAGCGCTCAGCAAGAGCACCCTTTTTATGCTGGTGATCGGCTTGGGCGCGCTCACGTTCGCGCTGATATGGATGGCGTCTTCTCTCGTGGCTACGCACGGCATGACGCGAGTCGAGGGCACCGTCGTACGTTTCGATCAGGATGGTCGAGCGTGGCGTTCGTACCAGCCTGTGGTGGCGTTCACAACGACCGACGGGCGCCATGAAGAAGTGACCGGAGGGACGTCGTCGACCCAACCCGCATACGACATTGGTCAGCCGCTGCGCGTTTTCTACGATCCGTCGGCACCGGGCCGGTCAGTGATCATCGACGACTTTGGTCAGCGCTGGTTTCCGGTCGCGGTCGTGGCTGTGTTGGGCGCGGTGTTTTCAGGCATTGGATTGGCGTTTTACAAGACCGATTGTCCGAGCGCGCGGTCGCGTAAGGCGCTTTCCCATGCGCAGCGCAAACGGAAACGTAACCGGCAAAACCTGATGGTCTGCCTGATTCCGATTGTGATCGGCGCCGCTTTTCTGATGGGGAGCGCCGCAGCGGTAATGCATGAACGGCGGATCATCGCGAGCTTCAGACACGCACAAGGCCATGTGGTCAATCAGATCGAAATCGAACCGCACTACAAGCCGCATTCGTATCTCTATTCAGCAGTTGTCGTGTTCAGGACGAATACCGGAAGGCAGATCACATTTGTTCAAGGTTCCTCGTCGCGGCACAACGATCTGCGCGAAGGCGAGGTAGTGGACGTTCTGTACGACGAAGACACACCCGAACGGGCAATGATCGACAGTTTTTGGGAACACTGGGGCCTTGCCGCGATTCTCTTCGCTATCGGGCTGCCATTCTTTGCCATGGGGGTGTTCTTTGTCAGCACGATCGATTTCAGTGGGCGTAGTCGCAAACGTGCTTCGTCATCGAACAGCGCGCAAGGGGCGTCAGAAAAATGATCAGCCCGCTCAATATGATGCATTTTTCTATCAAGATTCAGAACAGGTGACGTATGAGTTCAATTGCATGTGAAGGCGATACGACGTCCCACGGCGGAAAAATTATTTCCGCATCGGCAACGACCGGTGTCGGTGATGGCGGCCGGCGCGCCGCACGCCTTGGAGACCTCGTGCAATGCCCGAAATGCAAAGGCACCTTCCCGATCGTGACGACGCAGAACCCGGCGATGACGATTGAAGGTGTCCCGCTTGCCTTTCATGGCGACAAGACGGCTTGCGGCGCGGTATTGATCGCGGCGCAATCGGTAACGACGGGAAACGTCCCAGAGTCGATGGCGGACGCTCCTGCTGCTGCGGACCCTGCGATTGCCGCAGTCGCTCCGACCATCTGCCGGGAGTGCCTTGCGCACGCGGCCGAAACGGGTGCTTCTACGGTGGTGCGTTCGTGATACCGAAACCTCTCGCCGAACGGATCGAGCGTTTGCAAATCGCTACTCCTCAACTGCGCGCTTATGCCCTTGTCGATGGTCTCCAGTACGAACGGCACGTTGGCACTCGGATCAAGCGGCACTGGGGCGCTATTCATGCACTATTTGCCGGCACGCAGGACGAACCGCTTTCAGACGCGGGGCCGTGGGTCATCGATCTCACTGAGCCGGAAGCGGCTGCGCTCGCTTCGCTCGAAGAACTCGAGCAGGTGCGTCCTGGCGTCATGTGGCTCTTCACGACTCAGGACATCGAATCGCCGTGGCAACGCTTCAGCGCAAACTCGACATGAAACTTCCCAGCGGCAAGATCGCACTGGTCCGGTTCTGGGATCCGCGCGTTTTCGTGCCTCTGTTCAATGCGCTGGACAACCACGCACGCTGCAGCTATTTCGGCGACATAGACGAATGGCACGGCCTGCTCGATGGCAAACGCTTTCAGGTATCTCATCATGCTTGAACTGACTGAAGATCAATGGGCGGCATTGTGTGCAAGCGATGAACGCAATTTTGTCGCAGCGATTCGTGATGACATTGTGCGCGATAGTCCGCGGTTTGCCGATGATCCGAGTCTACTGGACAGGTTGGTTCGAGCGTACAAAGATGCAAAGAAAATAGGTTTTCGGCAGGACAAAGGTCTGTTTGAGTTCCTTTACGTCGAGGCCGATGTTCCTGAGTTCTATCGCAAACCTGCCATAGCCGCGTGGCTTGCCAAACCGGGGCGTCCAGTCGAGGAGCGATTCGAGGATGTGCTTGCGGTAGCACGACGTAAGCTCATAGACCGTGCACAGGGGAAACCGTGATGGTTGTATTGGCTATTCCGCTTGTCGAGGCCGCAGGCGCGGTGCTCGCAGAAGCATTCTCCGCACTAGTAGGGGGCACCGCTACGGCCGCGATACTCGCACTTCCAGGCGATCATGCTGAAGACGAAAGCAAGACGCAGCCGGTCGTGCGCACCATGCCGAAGACGGATGAGCCGTGCAAGAAATGTCCACCGGATGCGGGTAATCGCGTGACGCGCAACTGGAACATGTCGGATACCTCACGCGCGTATCAGGCTCAGGTGACGGGATTTGCAGCAGGGACAGAATGGAATTTCAGCGGGCTCGATTTCGACGGTTTTCGGACATCGCTGTGCCAGTTGGAAGAGGCGAAGGCGAAATATGATCAGTTTTTTGATGGTGATACGGGCGAGCCGAAGATGTTTTATGAAGTATTCGGCGTTCGAAAAATGCAGACCCAGGCACTCGCCCAGAATACTGTCGCAATTTCGAATCCACCAACCCAGCTACACTGGTACTTCATGCAGCCGATGAGCTATCGGTACTTCACGCAACTCTTTCAAAGCACGGCGCCGCTCATTCGTACAGAGCTTCGACCCCTGCAGTAAATTTGGAATCGATTGAGAACATGACTTTTAGCCTGAATCTGGAATTGAATTTTCGACTGCCTCAGCCAGAGCTGCCCTCAATTGAAACCGAGTATGGCTGGTTGTGGCAATTTGCCATCGCTTTGCAACGGACACAGCTACCCATCGATCAGTGGTACCCACCCGCAGCCACTGAAAAAGCTTCAATGCTCAATCGCGCCTTCGACGTCACCGGACCGACTACAGCCGCCATTGCAATGGCAAATGCCGAAGCATCCACCTATCCGGGGACACGCTCACTTGGTGTGTGGAATGGGATTGAGGGGAAGGGAGGGGCGGTTTTTACGGATCTTCTCGGCGTTGGCAGTTTGTGCTCATTAAGGCTGCGCACAAAAGGCGTCATGGCATTTACGAATCATGAGGCCGTTGCCGACATAGTCGCTGAGGCGACCCGTATCTGGCCTGCTTCCAGCGTTCAGGTGGGCTCGTTCAAGTATTTTTCTGAACAAAAAGTCTTTGAGAATCGGCCCGGAGCGGGATGGATGCTGTATCTCCCACGCGTGCTCACGACCGCTGAGGTACCCGAAGCACGTGATTTGATCCCCGTAATGGAGGGCAAACAACAGAAAGGAACAATTATAGTCAGCGTAATTGACGAGCCTTTCTCCGCTGCAAATCCTGAACATGTAAGGGTTGCTAATTCAATCGAGATTCGTTTGGTCGATCAGGATCTTCTTCCGCTATTTACGGAACTTTAAGTCTGCCGGATGTTACGTCCGCGCTTATCGAGCAATCCAAATGCAGCAGGGGGATTATGGTCTGCAATCGCCGCGTTATTTTTGAACGAACTAGCCGTCGTCATTTGTCGGTTCTAAGGCGCTGCAGAACCAGTTCTTGATACTGTTTCGGGACCGGCAAATACTATGAAAAGTGAACGAAGCCAATTCGTTATCTCGAATGCATAGGATCGCTAGCTATTTCACATACTGCCTGTAGCGCGCAAAGTTGTATATCCCATATCCGCATACAATTTGTTCGCGCTTTGCTGATACCACGTAGTCCGACCCCGAATCTTCCGGGTGTGGAACGGATATGGGCGCATCGCCTGGGGTAGCACGTGGTGCCGGTGACGCCAGCAGAAAAGGCAACGCACTTTAATAGCCTTGAAGCCAAGTCCAAGTTCTGGGCGTCGATCGTCGGCATGGCGGCAGGCGGGGCAGCGTTCGCTGGGAGAACTGTGGAAGCTGCCATCAAGACACCTTTACGCTTGCCAGGATTTCTGACGAAAGATGCGGCGGAAGGACTTCTGAAAGCCGGTCGCTATCTCGCAGTGCCCGGCGCATTGGTCGGTGTGGGCTGGGACATCTCCAACATGGTTTCGCAGTGGCGTGAGGGCCATGTTGGTTGGCCATCGCGTACGGCGGCCTCCGCCGGCTTCAGCCTTGCACTGCTTTTCTGCGTCACGACCGAACTGTTTGCTGCCTCCGTTCTTCCATTGACTCTTCTTCTGATAGCCATCAGCCTCGTCATCATGTTTTTTAAGGAATCAGAGCTTAAGGAATTCCTCGGTCGGAGCTATTTCGGGACCAACAAGAAGGCCGACCGATTCACTTCGTTCGAGGAAGAACAGGAGGCCTATTACGGACTTGGAGCGTAATCAAATGGCATGGGATGGCATGGTGTGGGTGAAATTGAACCGCTCGTTAGCCGATGACGAGAAGCTGCGTCAGCTCAAGATCGACACGACTGCTAGCGAGAAGCCGCGCGATGATTTTTCGGTATTCTCGATGAATGAAGTATTTCTCGAGAGTACGAACGTCGCATTTCAACAGCGCGGCATGTTTTCGTATGGGTTCCTGGCGGTCGTTATTGCAGGGCTGCTCGTGCTAGGTGGAGGCATCTACTGCCTGACGGATATCCCACCAATGTTGGCCCGACGGAACTCGCTTTTGCTCGATTGTTCATGGGGCGACTGGCCCTTTTCGGTTTCGGCGTAGTGCTTCCAGGGCTACGGGGGATGCAAAAAGAAAACTTCACGTGGCGGCGTTTTCCGATTCGATTCAATCGACAAATCCGAATGGTCTACGCCTATCGTGTCGCAGGCTCGAAAGGCGTCATTGCGGTTCCCAGGGAAAAGGCGTTCTTCTACGTGCAACGGCGCGACGAGGACGCCGTCTCGCGGACAACGAGTTTCAATATTCGATGTCACGTGCTGGACGAGAGTCAGAATGTCACGCAATCGTTCTCGGTCGGGAGCCGGGTCACGACGCTATCGGATGAATCAACGGACAGCGGCGGTTCGATTGTCGCGACTCTCAATGACCAGTTCGAATATTTCCGCCGCTACATTAACGACGGACCAGTCTCGCTCCCCTATCTCGAATTTGTGCCGACAGCTGTATCGCCCACGAACTCGTACAGACTCGTAACGCGCACGGACCGGAATGTGATTGCAGAAGGAAACAGCCCTATGACGCTTCTGATGTGGATTGTCCGGCCGTTCGCGTTACTGACCGCCCTGCTTCACTACATCGGACAGGTGACCAGCCGCGAGCCAGTTTGGCCCGAAAGCGTAAGCGGTGAATGTAAAGGGCAGCCCGTCGGGCAGGACGCGGGCGCGTAAGCAACTCGTGTCGTAACGTCACATCGTTCCCGACACTCAATCGCAGCGGGTATCTGATAATCGCTGTCGGGGTACGTTCTTAATCGAAAGAACAGTCGAACACTATTGGGTGGCAGTCACCGTTCTGGCGAGTCAGGGCCGTCTGCGTTTCCTTCTGGAAGAGCAAGGGTCGACGGTGAACTGCGGTGGCTTCATGCCGATTCGCAGCCGCTGCGGGCCATGGCCGATGAGCGGATGCTCGTCATCGTCCGCACTCGTCAGAAGGCCGATCTCGATCCGCATACGGAATTGGCACTGGTGCAGGGGCTGTCTCGCCCACGGTTGCCGGACGCGCAACGCAACGACGGAAAGGAATTGACCTCTCCGAACGAAACAAACCAGCTACTGGACACATGGACCGACCCGTTCGTCACGAGCGATTGCGCTTTTACCTGGCTGGCGCCCTCGCCATCTTATTCGGGCTGTTTTGCCAAAGACTCCTCGCATCTGTCGTTGAACACCTTGGCATCGCCACCTGGATTCATTTTAATCACCCGGTCACTCAGCCCATTCTGCTGGGAGAGGCCGGCACACCTTCGCAGCGATGGAGTACCGTTACTCTCACCGATGATTTCACGGATACAAGCGTCTTCCTGACAATTCTGTCCGCGGTCCTCACCTACTACTTCGCAAGAGTGTGCTATCACCTGGATGTCGCGTCTGTCATGAATCGCAGAGCGCGCTGGTTGCTGGGAGGCTGGGTCGTCGGCACGGGTGTGATGATCGCTATCTCTCAGGGGCTAGGCGTAGTCACTCGATGCTTGCCCTGGCTGGTTTCTTCCTACTGGGTGAACGGCCTGGTTGGACTCGTCGTATTGGGTGGCGCAGCAAACCTTTTTGCAACTGCGTGGGGCAAGATGATGCGCTGGCGTGGCGTTACCGAGGCAGGACGTGACTAGGTGCCGAATCACGATCAGGCTGGAAAACAGACGGCGTTGCGAGCTTCAAAGCCAATGGATCAACCCGAAAATAGACGGTCAATCATAAGACCCAGCATATGAAAATTCAGGGGAAAGACGGCTTGTCGTCACTGCACGTTGTCGAGGGCCGATTGGAGCAGTGCCGGTTCCTCGGCCTGCCCGACAGCATCGACTCGTTGCAAAGCGCAGCACCGAAAGCTCGACGCCGCACGTTCTTCAACTGGCTCAAGGCATGGGTGCCCATTCTCGCTGCGCTAAGTGGCAATGGTGGGGTTGCCGTGTCAGCGGCATGGCAAGACTCTTACCAGAGCGATGTACTCGCCCGGATGAATCGCGAGGCTGACAAGGTCAAGAGCCCTCCGACCTGGTCCTACGCCAATTTGCGGGAACCGCAAACTCATTCATTGGGAGACGCATTCCTTGCGCGCAGCCGGACACGTGCAGCGCAATTGACGCGAGAACCGAAGACTCAACTAGTGCTGTCGAAGGGCGCAAATCTGTACAGCTATAAGACCGATGGTGATTTGACTCTACCGGCGAACACTACCGTGACGCTCGCGACCGACGCGCCGCAGACGGGAATGTGGACGAAGGTGCAGACCAGGGCGTCCGGGACCGCCAGCACAACAAATTACTGGATTGCACGTAGCGAGTTGGCGAGCCAAAGCACGCGGCGTGCGTGGAATTCCTTTCCTTTGTCGTTGTCAGCAGCGCCGTCTAGAACAAGCGATTACACGCGCATCGTCAATCTCGCTGGTTTGACTGAGCACGTGGACGACAAGAAGCAAACCTGGTACGAAGTCGACGCAGGTGACGCCACGATGAATACGGTCAACGGCTTCGTTTGCGGATCCGGGCAGCCGGATGTCTCGCTCCAGAACAAGTGGGCGCGGGCCGGTTTCGAACTGTTGTCTTCGAATCTGACGACCGCCGATCTCTACAAGCGTTTTCTTTACCTCAAAGGCGATAACGCAACGGCAGACGAAAAGACGGCTTTCGAAGCCAGCTTCAACGCGGCAAAAAGCGATGCGCTGATCGCAAAACTGGATGAGATCCTGACGCCGAAAGACCAAGCACAAGGCAAGGTCGGCGGCCAGAATCTGCTTACCGCTTTGAACCTGAAATGGCGTGCAAACCTCGTCGATCATCTGGTCGTGAAATACGAGAGCGAATGGGGCGGCCCGATGAGCAAATGGGATGCGCTCGACCCCTTCATGCACGATGGTCTACCGTACTGGAAAATAGAGAAAGAGCGAATCAAGCTCTTGCAGATGTGGGATGCGTGCGCGGCGGCATTGAATCCCGTGTCCTCACCAAGTGTCTATCACTTACACCCGGTCGGCATCGTAGGGAATTTCTTTGATCCCGACGCCTGTGCTTGCGGCTGCTGCATGCCCGTTACCGGAACCCGTTTCAAAAAGGACGCCCACACGTATTGGTATGGACCGCAGCATTCGGGTTCGATCTCGTTGGGCGATTGTCCAGCGTTGGCGACGATGCGTGCAAATGGGACATTGAGCGAAACCGAAGAGAAGATTCTGCGCGCCATGTCGCAGAATGAAGGCAAGGTGGATACGGTCCAGGCAATCGACATTGCCATCATCAGCGCGGGGGCAATGCAGAAGACCATTCGTGGCCAGGCGAGCCAAGGCGAGTTGGCGACCCAGATCGCGTGTTTTCGAGACGCGCATCCAGCCGAGTATCAGCGGTATTTTTCCAACTGCGGTTGAACTGTCACCGGTTCGGGCCAGGACGCAGCGTTGGGGTACGCACATCCGACATTTACGAACGGCGCTCGCATCATCGGCGATGAGCTTTTCAACGCATTGCGACGCGACTGCTCAATCGACACATTTGGCAAGCCGGTCCAATGTCCACCGGTGGCCTCGATGGCTCACGCCGTGTCGTCGCCGTTATACCAGGAACTGCAAGTCAAGGACTTCGTTGATCGTCTGAATCAAGCGATTGGTAAGAGTCCCAGTGGATACGCTTATCAGATCAAGGACTATTTGCAATCGCCACTGGGTCGCGCGACCGTTCTGGATCAGGACGTCAATTGGCCCCGGGCAACGCCAGTCAGTATGAAAACGTCGTTGGATCGCTTCTTTCAGCACAATCCGCAGGTGCCCCGCAATCCCGCAGAGTGGGGGGCGAACAGGTCTGCGTACGAAACCAGTATCCTGCAGGATTATGGGCCATCGCGCTCTATGGCGCAGGTCAACGGCGTGTCGGTCGCGCCCGTGCGATATCAGCATCTGGTCCAGGCCTTGGGAATGCCATCTTGAAAAAAACGTAACTTCAAAATTATGGACGTAAGTATGTCGCGGTTTCGAATTGGCTTTTCCGGCGCGCGTGCTGTTCGCGTCGGTGCAGTGATTGCATCGGCCCTACTGCTTACCTGCGGTGCTGCCGTGACAGTATTTGTTGCGGAGCCATCGTCCACATTTCGGTTCGCTTTGCCGGGCGGCGCAGCCATTTTCTATAGCAGCGCTTCGAACCCTCAAGCACCATTACCCGAGCGTACCTGGCGGCAAGCGGTCTTTCATTTCCCAAACGGAGCGACGTTCAGCCTGTTGCCTGGAGCCGGCAAATCGAACGCGGGCGGTACAGAAATTGAACCGCCAAGCGAGACCGATATCTCACCGTCTGGACAATACGTCGTTATTGGGCGAGTTGAATCGGGGACGGTCTCGTCGGGACCAGGACAGGCGGAGTCCGTATTAAGTCGGGAATACTGTTCCGTCATTGAGATACGCACGGGATGTATCACTGCCGATCAAACCGGTGAGATATGCGGAGCAGGCTGGCAGGCGGGCCAGCCCGCTCAGTGGGGCAAGGACGAAGACTCCAACGTGATGCTGAAGCGCGACCGTCCGTCGGTAAGCCGACTGCTGCGCGTTGTCAATGCAGGTCAGCCGGCACGGTTAGTCATTGACGACGACTCCGGCGCCGACAATCTTCTTCGTTGCGATCCGCCGTCGCCTGCGAATCGCGAGAGCTATCAAAAGATTGCGGCAGCCCTGCATACGGCAGGCGCGCACAATGATGCGCGTCTGATCGACGCCGCGTTTTCAAATGCATATGGTGATGCTGCCAGTACGCCAGCGCCCGCAGTCGGGGAAGGCGAACATCGCGCGGCTACGATATCTGCGACAAAAGCAACGCTATATATGGCACCGGATGATGCACAGGTGAGCCGGGCCTATCTGGTCCGGGACGATGTAGTGACGGTATTGAAGCAGTCGCCATCCGGCTGGGCATACGTGGACTATGTCGGTGCTTCTGGCAAACATTTGCTTCGGTGGATTAGAGCCGACCAAATAGCGATCAAGCCATGAGGGGTAGCGCTAACCGAGTGGACATATCTTGATTTCTCTTCCTCGGGCGAGACCATCGGTGAGCTAACCAAGAAAAGAACACGCCATCTTTTTATGAAACGCTTTTTAATCC
This sequence comes from Paraburkholderia fungorum, assembly GCF_900099835.1. Lineage (NCBI taxonomy): Bacteria > Pseudomonadati > Pseudomonadota > Betaproteobacteria > Burkholderiales > Burkholderiaceae > Paraburkholderia > Paraburkholderia fungorum. The sequence continues at coordinate 346,581 of NZ_FNKP01000001.1, read as the reverse complement.
TTAACGGCGACAAGAGCACCGCTAACGGAACGGTAGTCGCCATCCCAACGACGATCCGGCTCGAAGGCCGGGATGTCGCTCACGAAGGCGATGACGTGCAATGTCCGGCTTGCAATACCACGGGAAAAATCAAATGCGATGGTCCGCGTCAAGCGATGACCTCGCCCGATGGCCGGCATGCCGCTTTGAGCGACGATCTTTGCATCTGCAAGTGTGAACCGCCACCGAAGCTCGTTGCTTCGCAACAGTCAATGTCGGTGGGCACATGATGATTGCCATCAATCAAAGTTTGTAAGGCGGCGGACGGTGAGTTGTCAAAGAAACATGCAAGGATGCCGTTCAAGGAAAGCAACGCGCGTGAACTGCGGGACATCTATGAATAGTCCACTCGCTTACGTCCCGTGGGGCAACTCACCTACCTCCGGTCGATGCATCGCGAAGCCTCCCCAAGGCTGACGCTGAAACAGCTTGTCAGCCTCGACTCGGCAGGAGGTCGGAGGTCAGTCGCACCAACTCTGCCACCCTGCGATCCTGGGTGCTATTGCCATGAACGCGCCGGTGTGTCCGAACACAAATCGGCAGTGGGAATCGTGGCTGTTGAACCCGTCGATGAGTTCCGGAGCAGCGCCATCGCGCTCGGCTAAATACAGGTCCGACAATCGACTGCGCGTCGAACACGTAGACGCAATCACCGTGGCTCGAGATGTTAATCCGGTACTGCTGATTCGTTCCACAAGGATTATTTCCAGCGATCATGTGAACGCGACAGTTTATTGCGGGAGAACGAATACCACTTGCCATTCGCACTCAGCAATACGGCGCTGTCGGTCCAACGAACGTCATCCACATCGAGCTTGCCACTGATCGGCAAAGCAACCGGTGGTTTTCTTCTGAAATCATATAAGGACACAGAGGAAGTATCGGAGAATCCGCCAATGAAGTCCTGGACCACTACGCGCGTAGCTGGGCTGTCCGCTCCGGCGGAATCTGTGTAGTAGGTATAGCGAGATCCATAAAGCTGGTCGAATTTTGCACCGTCCAACGAGGCATTAAAGGTAACGCCGTCTGCTTTTATGTGCTCCACTTTCACGATAGACAGCGTGCCAGCAGCAGTCTGAATGGACTCATGATCCCCACCATCAGTCTGTGCATAGGATCCCGCACAGCAAAACGACAAAAACAGTCCGATCAATGACAACTTGAACAAATTCATCTCCCAAAAAGTCGGATTCGTTCCGCCCAAAATAGTCATGGATAGCATGGGTCTTGAAACATGGGACACTGCTAGAAACGCAAGCGCCTATATGAAAACGTACCATCTGAAGAGTGCTCTCGTTGTCACGCAGTATTTTCATGTACCGCGGGTAGTGACTACCTTAAAGGGATTTGGATTTAGTTATGTGGCCCGAAGCTACTCTGGTTTTTTTGAACCGTGATACTTACTTGGCTATCCGGGAGACCCCTGCGATTATCTGGTGCTGTCTCAGAGTTGATTTTTGGGATGATCCTGCGGGACGGTAACAGCGACATGCAGTGCTGCCCAAAAGTTGCTGCAACGATATCCTCAATTCCTCCACCGTCACCGACTCAATTCGATAAATCCACGCAGCCAATTGAAAAGACCCATAAGTTTTTCAACTTATGGGTCTCAAATTCTCAGGTTATGCGTCTACCCCTACCGTAGGGCGCCACAGTTAATGCGACTGCGCATACAAAAAAACAAAGACTTACGCGAAGCTGCGACAAAGACGTCGTGTCGGGTGCGACGGAGTTCTCGCGACTGGCCTACTTTCGCGCCGAAGTAGTAGCGTTTGGATGCGACCCTTGATTGATGACGACTTCATCACTGGCCTAGGCGGGCCGGAATGCGGCTCGAGCCACGAAAACAAACCAGCGTCCGTAGAAAGCGGGGAGATCGTCCCGGGCGGGCCGCCGCCTGGAGACTCCGAAGGCTGATTCGCCCCGGGCATGACGAACCCTCTTGTGATATCAGCGTGAAGCGCTATCATCAAATCGGCCCGACTTTGTCCTGTTTGCGGCAACCGTTTCATTCCCTTTTGCGGGTCCTCATCAACGGTACTGCTCGGCCGCGGCGTGTCAGCGGGAACGTCGACGCCGACTACCACGAAAACCAGGCGCGGGCGCAATCGAACTGGCGTGCTCGTCACGATGCCGGACACGTAAGTGTATCTCTCGTACGAGATCATCGCCGCTCAAAGCGGCCATTATCCCTTCGTCGAGGTGTATCAATTCCTCATTGCCGACGGTGTATCAATTTACAGGTGCCGATGACAGCGGCGCGAATGGACGTCGCGTCGCAGAAATTAACTTATCAAATGCCTTTGCCACCCGCTATTTTCCCAACTGATAAGCGTGAATCGGCGCTGTCGACTGCCAGTTTTCAAACGGCGACGCCAGGAGTTCGTCCGTGCGTGGATCAAACGCAAGAATGCCCGCCGGAACCTTCAGGTGCGTCCAGTGCCGACCACCGTCGTCCGAGTAATAATCCGCTCCACCGTGGATAGTGGCGTTGTCGTAGCCGAACGGATAGAGAAGGCGTGGCACGAAGTAAATCGAGCTCAGACTGATAACGAGGTGTTTGTTGCTCGCCCATAGATCGTCGACAGTGATCTCGGCCGGCAGCGGTGAGAAGGAATTGGGCGTAGACGCCAATGGTATCCAGGCGCGCGAAGCCTGATCGAACCGCGCGACGACGTCATTGGCTCTTGAGCGCGCCATCACGCCATATATCTGGCCATCAGGCGTGCGCGTCACGCTTTTCAGGTTCGCGCTCGCCGTGCGTTTCGGGGGCCCCATGACCCAGGTTTGCCCTTCACGCCGCAACTCCATTTGATCGAGTACGGCGTACAGTTTCGCCAGATGGTCACCGGCAATGCCGTAATAGAACGACTGCGACAGCCACGCGATCGCGCGGTCGTCGCTCACCTGCACAACAAAGCCGGTTGTTTTGTCATTGGCGCCGCTGCTATCCGCTTCTGCATCGGCAGGGAACTGCTTGACCGCCTCGTCGCGGCTCATGGCGATCGGCGCGTTTGCCTTCACCTGCTGCGCGCTCGCGCCTCCATCAGCGGAGTAATACAGACGCAGAACCGACTGCAACGGAGTGCCACCCTCGCTGAGGACCTCACCAGGCAGCGTGAGGTCGTCGAACTCTGTCCAGGCCCACACTTCACGACTGTTATAGAAAGACGGCCGCAAATTCTCCCCCCACTGTGCCGCCTCCGGGAAAAAGCCGTTCTTCAGCCACGTCCAATGCACGCCCTGATCATCGGTCCGGAATACTGCTGTCTGCCGGGTTTTCTGATTCGAGTCGCCGATCGCCAGCCCCTGAGGAACGCCGAGCCCGGTCAGCGCATACACCGTCGTGCCATCAGGCGTAGCGCTCAAGCACGTCATGTCCGGAACAATGGCGACCGGCAGGAACACGCCCTTTGCATCGAGCTTCGAAATCAGGGTGGTCCAGTTCGAGCTCTTCGGCAAGTACTGGGATATCTGTGAATCGTCGTCGGCTTTAGCTTTCTTTTTCGCTGGTGGCAACAGCGTGTCCAGCGCAAGGGTCGACGGATCAACCTTCCATGTCGGCATCGCGTTGTCGTCCTTTTGAGACGTCAACAGCCATGTAGCGTGTGGCGTGCGAATCAGCGGTGCGCAAAAGTCAGGCGTCTGCCCCTCAATTGACGTGGTGCTCAACAACTTGTCCGGCGGCGTCGTGCCGCCCCAATCCTCGCTGCCCCGGGCGAGCAGTAGGAGAAATGCGAGGGGGATCAATGAAAGAGTTACGCCGTAGATCAGGCGCAATCGTTTTGACTTAGACATCGGGCTTGGTTTTCCTCGGATAGTTGGTACGCGTCGGCATATAAAGGACTGGACGCCGACCCAAGTGACCGCGGTAACAGATGTTTCGCAGCCCGAGCGTCTGAAAATCGGCTTGCGTTTGCACGATGGGAAAAGCCCGCGTTCCATGGCTGCCGCCATGAAACCCTGCTTCAAAATGAACAAAGATTCAGTTACCGGCGTGCCGGTCGAGTTGATGCGAAGACCATTCCCGCTCCTGCATGCTGGCGCCACCCGACAACCGACTGGCAACGGTGCGCCGAGCCCAACCCAGGCGCCGGTTTGCCGATCGGCGTTTTCACCATGAAATCACCCACGCCTACTCACGACTACAGCGTCGGATGTCTCGAGCCCATCGCCAGTCCGCTCACGCGAGTCCTCGCTGCAATTGAACAGCGCGATCCAGAAACAACAAGCTGATTTTACAGCGACGCGATCAACGTCGCACCGCACTCGGTTGGGTCCCCGTGATAGGCGACCGCTTTGCCGAGATGTTTGCGCGTGCTGTCCTTCGGCAAGATGGCATAGGTGCCCTGACACTGCGGACACCAGGTTTTGTCGCCTTCGAGTGCGACGGGCACATCCAGTACCTTGAAGTTATCGCTGGCGGTCGTCACATGCCCACCGTGTGTCGTCTTGTCGTTCAAGCGGATCACGCCACGCCCAGCTTCGTCTTTCATTTCTGGCCTCACATTGCTCATTTGTCGCGTCGCCGGCCGAATGAAACCAACCCCGACGCAGATCCATTTTATTCAATGCTTTCTGGAGCAACGCCGCTGAAAGTCTTGGGATGCCCGGCATCGGTACACGATCGATTCCATCCAGTCAGTTCGAATGAAGTCACATATTTACCGCCATTTTCTTCATCGCGAATCCCATAGTTTATTTCGGGCTTCTCTACGCTGAGAAAATTTTGACCGGCCTGCGACGGATCGTCTGAATGAGAAAGATAGATGAAGCGCGCCCTGATGGATTTCCCGGCCTCATTCGTATAGGTAACGTACCCGCAGGTGAACCTGCGCTTGTAATTCGGTGTTTCGCTGGATCCGTACAAATCGGGAGTGGTTTCGTACAATCCGTCGAACTTGATAGCCTTTTCATTGGGCAGCGCTGATCTGACGGCCGCCTCGACAACATCGTCTGTCGAAGCGTTGCTTCGGGTGCAGCCGGTGAGCAAAGCAAGTGCGATAAATAGAGCAGCGATAGCGTCAGTGGCGAAGCTATTGCGTACTGGTTTAAAGCTTGTTTGCATCATGCTTCGTCCGTTTTCATTCTTCATCTTCGGACTCGCACCCTTGGATTGACCGGGTAGTCGCCCCGCCTTTTCGCCAACACAGTTCTTCCCACTAACAGTGGGTTCCCGTGCGTGGCTGCGCATACGGATCGTCTGGCTCCGCCGCACAGCGTCCGGACACACCGTGTCCCGACGCGTCGCATTGGCGAGAAACCGTATCGGCCGCTCACTGCTTCATCTTTCATTGCGCCCCTCGCACAGCGGACCTTGCCACAAGAGCGGCCGGATTCGCGAGCCAGACTACCGCGTGTACCTTGCCATCGGCTTCACCAGTCCAGTCTTCAGCCCGCGCCTTCGGGTTCTCTGGATAGTCGCCGCGTTGCTGGGCCAGCACGGTGTCTCCCCAGCCGACCGGGGTTTTGTGGCGCGGCTCTGCATAGGGGTCGTTCTGCGCAATCGAACTGATTTTTTCAACGTCGGCTGGCCAGACCGGGGCACGGTTGGTTACGTTTGCGAGAGCCCGCAATCCTGTGAACAGCAGGATCTGCGGCATCATGATAATGCGCAAAAACGCGGGGGCACGCATTCCGAAGCCATACATTGAAAACAGGAACGACTCTCGCAGCGTTTCGCGCTGGGTGTGGAACAGCATAGGCTTCGGCAAGCGACTCGGCCCGTCGCTCATGTACCTGCACCAGTAATTCCACTGCGCCAAGGCCATCTCAACCTGTGCCTTGCCAGTCCACTCCCGGCCGATCGAGAACGCCCGGACGACGTTGCCTTTGGCATCGACCGTATAGTGCCGGATGTGAAATACCGTCCCGAATGGCGTTTCCTCGCGGTGCAGACAGAAGATCGAATCGCTGGTCCACGGAGCTTCCCATACGACATCGCCGTCGCCAGGCTTGACGAAGTACCGCCGTGTACGAATTGCGTAGAGCCTGGCTTCACTGCGGTGGAAACGAATCGGCCGGTACTTCAGACCAAATACCAGGCCTCGCGCAATTTTCCACACCAACGAGCCGAACGCCGCGACAACTAGAAGAGCCAGGCAGTCGAAAGCGAACATCCAGAACGCCGGCCCTGGTTCGGCATGAGAAATCACATAACCGTATGGGCCGATAGCCATACCCGCGCAGGCTAGCGCGGCCCCTGCCAGCACCCATTGCTTGTCCAGGTATGACGGCTCCGTCACATCCATGAACGTGGAGTTGATACAAAAGGTCGCCCCGAAATCCTGAACCTCTGGACCGACAGGTCGGTTGATCGGCAACCTGTGTGCCATATCCCACTCGGGCACAGGCTGGCCGATGCACTTCTTCATCAATCGCTCGTCCATGGCTTAGCTTCCAGCGGCCGACGTAAACGCGCGAACTTCAGCTTCGAGCGTGGGGTAGTGCTCACCTGCACTGAACTTGCAACGCGAGATCCAGTCTTTCATTTCCGATGCCTTGAAAACGGCAATGGCGATGCCAACGAGTATCGAAGCAACGAATGCAATCCAGAAGCCCGGAATAACCTGCAAATACGCGCCAATTGCGAGGTAAGCCCCGAGCGATCCGCTTAAGAAGTACAAAAAACCAAGACCGTACTCTTTGTTGCGAACAGATTCCGGCATGTTTTTAAAAATGTCGATCAAGGCTAGCCCAATGCCTGCCGCAGCCCCCATCCCACGGCCGACCTTGGCGCCTACTTCAGCCCATTCGCTCGCACCCGCCCATTGCTTCGTAATATAGGCTGCAAGCGGATGAGCTGGACCGCTGCGTACGGTCTCCGATGCGGTCTCGACAATATTCCCTAAAATCGACACGATGCACGCTAGTAGTTTTATCGAGGTATCGGTCTTGTTAAATTCATCACTGCCCAAGAAGTCCTTGGCGGCGAAGGTCAACGTCGCCATCTGGAAGATGACTGTCGCCACGCCTTGATGGAACTCTACTGGAGCTGACGATCCCAACCACTTCCGTGTGGTTTCCACTCCGGCGATCTTGATACTACTGACCTCGCTAGCGTCGAGCCTTCCTGAGCTAACCAGTGCGTCCGTGTCCAGCTCGTAGGCCACTACATCGGGATTGGAGGGAGGTGTCCCCTTAACAACCTGTTTGGCGACCTGTGTTGCGGAAGCGCGTTGTTCGGTTCGGTCGCCATCCAGTTGCACGCCCAGTTCCTTTGCCTGAGCCAGCAACCAAGTGCGCATCGCGACTTTGCTGACCTGCGATGGCGTCACGCGTACACCCGCGTGCAACGACAGCCGGATCATTGTGAATCCCCAGGCTGCGCCTCGCGTTCCCTTGGTAAGAGTCGCAACGATGTAATTGGCCGTGGTTACAACAAGCCTGTCACGCAGCGCAGATGCAGTGGCATTTTTTTCGACACGCTTGAAAGCTTCCTTGTAGATATTCAGGAAATTCTCGTACTGGATATCCGAGCCATGTACCTGTGAGTCCGCCGCCTTTATCAGGTCGTCCTGATTGAACATCAACGCACGTGCGTACACATTACGAATGTTTGACGCCTGGGTGCTGCTCAGCCAATCGTCGAGCACCTTTTTGCAATCCTCTGTGCCCGCGGCGACGCCAATCGCCTGTGCACAGGATTCGCTGTAGGCAAAGCCGCTGCGGATGTCCTTCACGTCGCTCACACCAGCCATCCATTCGGCCAGCAATTGCGACTTTAACCAGTCCGCGTGAGCCTGAACAAGCGGTTGCCATTTGGGTTTAAACGCGGTCAGGGCATTCTGGTATTCCGTTTTGAAATTCGCTAATGCCTTTTCGTCCAGCACGCTCGTAGGCTTGCCATCTGGCCCGATCTTGGTCGTTGCGTCTTCCCACGCCTCGTTCTCCGATCTCGTTTGTGCGCCGGGAATGTCGTTTATGTTTTGCTCGTCCTGTTTCAACGCCTGATCAAAGCTTCCCGTCTTGGCCGCGTTGTAGAGAAACCTGAAGAGCCCTACTGCGTCTGGCGCCTGCTCAACGCCTGCCTTCGCATTGAGCACGTTAGCATCCGTGATCGTCTTCGATATCCCATACGACATGCCGGTCATCGTGCGCGCGCTCCCCCGAATACCCGACTCCGCCCGCTCGAGGAGTTGCGCTGACATCCACTTCCAGTAGATAACCTGGTCAAAGCCGTTGTTCAGATTCGGGACCGTCAGTTCTGCTAGGTCGTTCGTAACGGCGACCGGATCGTTGACCGCCACGACAAACCCCTTCTTGATCGGAGATTGAGCCATCGCGTCTCCGATGCGCTTTACCAGATTACGTTGGCGCAATTTGATCTCGTCTTGCGGTGCCCGGTTGCTAAAGCCGAAAGCGTCCTTCATCGCCTTTTCGTCCATCGCAAAGTGCGCGACCTTCGCATGCGACGCCTGAAACTCGCCAGTGTCGGTCGCACTTCCCGCCAGCATCGCCGGCACGTTGATGCACTGCATGTGCAGCTTGCGCCAGGTCGCATCCGAGACCTTCTCGACGAGTGACTTGGTCCACTGCACGTTAGACCAGCCCATCCACAAATTCGTCGCCTCGTCCACACCAGGAGTATGTTCGACGTCAATGCAACGGCCGAGCGACTCGAATTTGAGGTCGCCGGCCATCGCGCAGCCTCGTGTCAGTTCCTGCTCCGCGTCGCCCGGCGGCGGCCGTATCCCGGGCGGGAAACTCCACATGATTCCGTCCTCAAGGACCATGTACGCCCGCAAGCGCTGACGCTTCTCGTCATAGGTGTAGAGGTAGCCAGGGCGCAGTGAGCGCAGCGTGTATCGAGCAGTCGCCACAGACTGCGGAGCGCGGGCGTCGATTTTGAAGTTGCCCGACAGCGATGGGGCTTTAGCTGCCCCGAGCGGGCACGCAACTGCGTAGCGGACAGGATAGATCAGGAGCGATTTTCGATCGCACAGTGGGCAAGAAACTGTCATGTTTTGATCCTCTCCGCCGTCTGCGAGCGGGAAGCCTGTTCAAAATGCTGGAAATCGCCAGGCGTGAGGCGCGCCTTCACGTCGGGCCAAGTGGTATCGTGGCGGCTGAGCGCCGTCCACGCGCTAACGATCGCCGGATGCTGCTCGAATGCCGCGCCATATCGCAGGCAATGCCACGTGTAATCCGCGAGATCGTCAACCCCCATCGTTACGCCGCGCTGGACGACATCGCAGAAAGTCCGGTCAAATTTGCCCGGCAACCGTTCCACCTCTTCAATGGGCATCGCTGCGAGCCGATTCAGGACGCGTACAGCGACATCGCTGCGGTCGACGCGGGGCCACTGTTCGGGACGCGGCCACGCCGGAACATAGCCTTCGAGTGCGTCCGACGACACGCCAGGTCCTGGTACGCTCCAGCGATGGCCCGCCCACGCGAACTGCCAGTTTTTGATTGGACCGAGCAGCGCGTGCCGCTGCGCGGCGTCGAAGATTGCCAGCGTCAGGCTCAGTACCCGCGGGTCGTAGTACCGCCAGAAAACCGACTGGCCATTTGTGCCCGGACCAACCAGATAGCGGGCGATGTGTTCCGCGAGCGTGTCGACATCGGCGTCGCTGTCGATCCAGGCGCACACGACCGGCGGCCGTTCGGTCTCGATTTCATCCAGCCAGTAGCCGGTTACTGTTTCACGCATATCCGCTGCGAGAGATTCGACATCAAGGAGTCTCGGCATCAGTTCCTCGCGATGCGCAAGGACGCGCGGCGTGCACGCACGCATGCCGAATCGCCTCAGGTCAGGCACATGCACGAGCGTCGCTGGCTCGATCAGCAAAAAACCACGCTCCAACGGGGTCGAGACTTCGGGAACGGGCAACATCGGTGAAGTCATTCTGTTCATTCGAGGACTACAGGGCGATTGAAGCGTTGCCGGCTTGAGCCGCGCCGCTCGACAACGAAGAGCAGAGATCTACGCCTGGGAATTGCGCCGGAACGCTTTGCGGGCCCATCGTGCCGTGGCTACCGGCGTGAATCAGGTTGCTGCCGGGCGTAAACCCGTTCAACCCGTCCGCGCTGATAACAAACTGGCTGTTACCCGCAGTCAGCTTGATCCCCTGTTTCGCGGTGATGTTGATCCAGTCAGTCGTGCTGATCAGGCTGACGACTTTTTTAGCCAGTAGCTCAAGTTCGTCGTTCTCCGCATGCACCTGCACCTTGCCGCTAGCAGCAATCAGCTTGATGCCAAGCTTGTGCACGAACAGGGAAAACTTCTCCGACACGCTCGCGAGCAATGACTTACCCGCGGCGATCGAAACGTCCTCGCCAGATGTCAGCGCCACATGCTGCCCGCTCGCAAGATGGGACGACCCAGGCGTGGTGATGGCAACCCCAGCAGGGCTGGCAACAACGACGTAGGGATCATTGAGTTCGGGAAATGAACCGCCGTTGCTGCTTCCGCTGCCACTCACGGTCCCACCACTGCCTTTGATGGCATCGTTCTGGGTCTTCAGGACGTCGGCGACGCTCGACTGGTCCGCTCCACTATCCTGTGCCTGATATTGCTGTGCAAGCTTGCCCAACTGCCCATGCAGGGTCTGCGCCTTCCCGAGTCGATCGACAGGCTCGCTCACGTCCGACAGATGCGATTTGGCCTGCGGACGAGGATCGGTGCTGATAAGCATGCCCTTGCCGGAGCGGATCGCACCGACAGCGTCCGTGCGCAATTCGAACCCTTCTCCACGCGCGTCCTGGCGACCCGCGGTGTTTTCGATACGGGTAACGTAGCCGAGCGAGAGTTGGCTGTTCTGGTGGTCGCTGCGTAACTGCGTTTGTATCTGCTGGGCCGTGTCGTCAAACAGGAGATGATTGCTGCGGCCGCCGGCGGTGTTGCCGCTCGCTCCGTCCAGTTCCCGCGAGCGGAATCCCATCAGCGCGCTCTGGGACGGTAGCTGCCATGAGGGCATGTTCTTCTCGTTGGCGACGCGACCCGTAACGATAGGCCGGTCCGGATTGCCCTCGAGCCACTGGACTATCACCTCCGATCCAATTCTTGGCGGAGCGGCGCCCCCTTGCTCACCGCCGCTCCAGGACGAAGCCACGCGCACCCAGGTCGAACTGGTTTCGTCGCCCTTCGCGTCCCGATCCCAGTGGAACTGGAGCTTGCAACGGCCATACTGGTCTGCGTAGACGCTTTGTCCAGTGGGGCCGACAACGGTCGCTGTCTGGGGGGCCAGGATGCGGGTGTCGACGCTGTTATAGCCCCGACCCGGGCGCCAGGGAATGCTGCGGCGGATGCATGTGAGTTCATTGCTGTATTCCGCAGCCGTCTCCGTGCCCTGGAGGTAGTTGTTCGACGCCACATGGCGCACGGAGACAATGAGGAACTCGCTTTTGCTTGCGTCGCCTGAAACGGCGCTGCCGTAGTGGTCCGTCAGGCGGAACCAGCGCCCGGGCATCGCATAGCGGCTGTTGCCCTCTCCGTCGAAGTGTTTGGCCGCTGCCTCAATTTCCTCCATCCTGCGGCGCGCGACATCGTTGCCATCCTGCCCGGGCTTGAATCCATACGCGCCGGCATACTGGTAATCCTCGAGTTGCGGAACGCTTCCCTGCTTGTTGACCGTCGGCATATCAACCGTAGCTGGCCGGGGGTTCTTGAAGTCAAACCTGGAGAGCGCGACCTGCGTCGGCATCATCTGGCGCACTGGCGCCCAGTTTGCGATGCCATCTTCTTCCTGCGATCCGGCTTCGCTCTGAAAACGGACTTCGGCGCTTGGACCGTCAATCTGCACTGCGTCCACTGACGCGTCGGTTACCACCAGCTTGTGGCCGCCGCTCGTGTGTTCGTACCAGTACAGATAACCCGCTGTTTCCCAGCGGCGACTCAGATAGTTATGATCGTCCTCGTTGTACTGGCAGGCCATTGTCATGGACGGATCTTCGCCATGTACATGCCAGTCCCAGGCAGGCAGGACACCGTAATCACTGAGCAGCGTCGTCGCCTGGGTATGGAGATTCTGGTCGAGAAAGAGGCGACTATTGCGACGGAGTTTCAGATATTGCAGCCACGGACCGATCTGAGCCTCATAATATGCGACACCACCATCGGTTTTAACGTGACGGAAAGCAAACACGTAGCCACTGAAATAGCGTAACGATCCATCCCCCCGAACGAGTTGGACGCTGAGCAGTTTGCCGATGAAATCCTTCAGTGCAAGCGCAGCATTATCGGAGAGGATCTCGACCGTGAACTCAAAATCGCGCGACAGAGCTTCCGTGCCTTCGAGCCGGTTCGCGAGCAAGACCTGCGCGGGGGCATCGTTATGCGGAAATGACATCGTGAGAATACGCCCCTGCTGCCTGCCCCCCAGCAGAGCCTTGAAATCCTGAGCAAGATTCGACACGGCGATTCCTTTTTTATTCTGCCCAAATCGGCGCCAAGCGATTTTAACGACTCTTCAGACGAAAAGGTATCAAATCAAGCCAGCCAGAATGGTCAATCGATTAAAGAGGAAAGAAATTCCTTTAATTGATGCATGCGGCATAATGGGATTTTTTACCGTTTTAAATTTAAACGGGAAATTTTCCGTTAATACTGAAAGGATTGCGGTTGGCGCTATCACACTGAAAACAGCAGTTAATAACGGGCAATTGGTGTGCATGAATAGGCGCGATTAACCGACGCGGAAAGTGCATGAACAATGATTGGTGAGTTCGTTTGACGAGCTGCCAGGCTCGATTGCTCCTTGAACTGCTCGCGAACATTCAGCAAATTCAGGCTCGCAGATATCGAGGAGTGCGCAATCAGGCGATGTGTTGAACTCTTTTGCGGGTGGCGGTATGGCACAACTATCGTTGCAGTTCTTCTGGCGACTTATGTGACGCTGCTCCTAATCAACGATGGCTTCCTCGGTAGTTTTCTTTTTTGTACCGTCAGTCCTTACGCAACAGTTGAGCCCGATTTGGCAAAGGACTGTAAGCGACCGGCAAACCCGCCTTGACGAATTGAATTATCGAACAGGGTCCGCTGGTTGCCAGCGATGAGGCAGTAATGTCGCGATATCGCTGGCCCTGTGGGTTGGCAGCTGTGTGAGGACGTCTTTCAGATAGGCGTGTGGTTCGTGCCCATTCAGTTGCGCTGAACGTAGCAGACTCATGATGGCTGCGGCTCGTTTTCCGGCTCGAAGTGAACCAGCGAACAACCAGTTCGACCTGCCAATAGCCCAAGGGCGTATCTGGTTCTCAACCCAGTTATTGTCGATAGGCACGTGACCATCATCGAGATAGCGGGTCAGCGCATCCCATCGTTTAAGACTGTAATCCAGCGCTTTGGCAATTGCCGAGCCTTCCGACACCAGCTTGCGCTGCGCCGTCATCCATTCGTGAAGTGCGTCGCAAACCGGTTTGGCCCGACTTTGCCGGAGGGTGTAGCGTTCCTCAGCTTGCAGTGTTACGGCATCACGCTCGATGTCGTAAAGCGCAGCGAAGAACGGCAGCGCCTGCGCGGCGATCTGACTGCTGTGATTAGTGTGCAGATCGAAGAACTTGCGTCTCGCGTGCGCCGCACATCCGATTTCAGTGATGCCCTGCTGGAATCCAGCCTTGTACCCACTGTAGTCGTCGCATACCAGTTTGCCTTGCCAGCCAGCGAGGAACGCGCGGGCATGTTCGCCTGCACGGCTGTCGGCGAAGTCGTAGACCACGGCGCGCAGTTCACTGTAATGCGTCGGCGTATATGCCCACAGATACGCGCGATGTGTCTTGCCTTTGCCCGGACTGAGCATCTGTACCGGCGTCTCATCCGCATGCAGCACACCCTGCTGCAGGATTTCCTGGTGCAGCGCGTCGACCAGCGGTTCTAGCTGCACGCCGCACGTGCCGACCCATGCGCCCAATGTCGAGCGCGGAATCGCGACGCCTGCTCGCCCAAAGATCTGCTCCTGACGGTACAGCGGAAGGTGGTCGGCGTACTTGGCAACCAGCACTGACGCCAGCAGTCCCGCGGTCGGGATGCCCTTGTCGATGACGTGCGCTGGCACCGCAGCCTGAATCAGTGTTTCGCAGTGTCTGCACACCCACTTCCCACGGATATGCCGCTCCACGGTGAACACGCCCGGCGTGTAGTCCAGCTTCTCGCTGATGTCTTCGCCGATGCGCACTCGCTCGCAGCCACACTGGCATACGGTGCTCTGCGGTTCGTGGCGAATCTCTGTGCGTGGCAATTGCGCCGGCAGCGCGGCACGCTTCGGCTGTTGGGGTAGCGGCCCGGTGGTGTCTTGTGGCTGAAGTTGCTCGAGCTCAACTTCAATGGCGGCGAGATCCGCGTCAATCGCCTCATCCAGCAGATTCATCTGATCGCGGCTGACCTGCTCGCTGCGCTTGCCGAACTGATAACGTCTGAGAATCGATATCTCGTGGGTCAACTGGTCGATCCGGGTCTGCCGGTAGCGTAGCTCCCGCTCTTTCTCACCGACCTCGCGGGTCTTCTCCTCGATCTCCCGGTCCCTGTCTTCGACGCGCGCAATCAATTGTGTGGCGAGCGCACGCAACTGTTCCGGGCTAAGAGCATTGAGGTCGGCTGGCAGGTCCATGCAGACGAGTCTGCCAGAACCCCGGAGAGCGCGAAAGCGCGACTGTTTACGTCCCTGGCGTCTTCAAATGACACGGATCACACCGTTCGCGCCGATGCGCTGCCACGGCAAACCCACTACCAGACCTTCGAGCTGTTCCTGCGTGAGCGCGTATTGCCTGGGCTCGCTACCGGCGCGCGGCCAGACGAATTGGCCCTCATTCAGCCGTCGCGCGGCCAGCCAGATGCCAATCCCATCGTGAACCAGGACCTTCAGGCGGTTGGCCCGCCGGTTGGCGAACAGGTACGCATGGTGTGGATGCGCGGCGCCGAACACGTTGATCACCCGACCCAGTGCCGTATCGAATCCGGCCCGCATGTCCAGCGGGTCAACTGCCAGCCACACCTGATCAATACGGATCATGCGAGCCACTCGCGCAGCCAGGCGGCGCATTGCGCTGCCTCTGAGGTTGGCCAGCTCACCGTTATCGACAGGTCCGCGCGACGCACCTCGACGCGAATCTCAGCTGTACGCGTGTTTCGCATCTCAAGTGGCAGCGGTACAAATTCCGGTGTCGGTGTCCGCGCCGCTGATGGGGGCGCTGTCAGGTCGCTACGGGCCACAAGCACACAATCGTTCGTTTCGGCCTGCTCGACCCAGCGTCGAAGCAGATTGGCGTTCAGCTTGTGGTGCAACGCGATAGCCGCGAGCGACACCCCCGGCCCCTGGCAAGCTGCCACAACCTGAGCCTTGAACTCGATACTGTAGCGCCGGCGTCGTCGACGGCCAGGCACTACTCCTTCTTCAATAGTGTTCACGTGTCCACCTATTTAAGTGCACACGATGCTCCCACGACTTTCAGCGCAACTCAAGATGAGATGACCGGGCGCTTACAAAGGACTGCATTGCGTACTTTAGTAAAACGCGCCGTCTACGCGCCAGATGCATTCGGTCAAACTCTCAACCCGGCGGGAACGAGAGCACGATATGTTCTGCCTGGGCACTTACAATTCAAATCACTGAACGATCGATGTCTATTTTCGCCATGAAGAAACTTAAGCAGTGCCTATTCCTTCTGATTGCGACACTTCTGTTGCCGCTCCATGCAGCCGCTCAAGACACGTATCGAATGACGGGTGCTGCGCAATTCGAGCAGGGCCGCGACTCACATGACCTCCCATTTCCGGTCAATCCGCTGACGGCTGGATTCCTTACCTTCGATAACAGCACGTTCGTATTTCACTATACGGGCCACAATTGCAGCGTGAGGGTGGACAAGAGGATGAACTTCTATGTCGACCCAGTCATCTCCCACTCCTTCGGCTCGCGAGATAAATTCAATGCTTTCCTGAACACCAAGTTCCATGCGAAAGGCGATGCGCTGACTGATACGTACATCCTCGGCGAAGCAGACGCGCCGCTGTGCGTCGGGTTGCGCTCGGCGATGATTTACAAGGTCGCCGGATGAAATGGTGCTGCTAGATGGGTCCTGGGCTTATCTGTACGAACGTCAGGCGCACGCGCCCGTGAATGCCGAACAGAGTTTCGATTGCAAGAAAGCCGACACGAATGTCGAGCACCTCATCTGCAAAGATCCCGAACTGGTCAAGTTGGACACGACAGTCAATCGTGGTTACGTCGCGATGCTGCTGACCGATTCAAAGGAGATTTCGTATCAGGACCCTGTTCGGCTGGACCAGATCAACTGGATCAGGAAAGTGCGGAACTCGTGTAACGACAACGCATGCCTGCTGAACGCATATCGTGCGCGCATCCAGTATATAAAGGGCAAGATTGCGACCGCCGATCCGTCCTACCCGGACGACGACTCGAATCAGGAGGGCGATTGACCCTGCCGTGCGGCTGCGATGGTGACAGCGTGCAAAACAAATTTGCAAATCCAGAAGAGGGACAAATTTAAACATCCCCGTCGCTTGATCATTTTCACTGGTGCAATGTGCAATATTCGATGTATTAAATCTCGCATCCTTTAATAAGGTGGGATTTTCGATACCAGAAAATAAAATAGCCCGGAAGACATTGGCAGTCGACCGGGCTACAACGAAGATCCTAATTTTTCACGAACACTGAGAAATTTTTTTCATCTCAGTGACTCGTTTTTCACTATCTCTGACAACCTACACAACAGCCTCAAACATCAATATTCCCCGCCCTCAAAGCATTCGACTCAATGAAAGCACGCCGCGGCTCCACATCATCCCCCATGAGCGTCGTAAAGATGCCATCAGCCGCAATAGCATCCTCGATCTGCACACGAAGCAAGCGACGCACGGTCGGATCCATCGTCGTCTCCCAAAGCTGACCGGGGTTCATCTCACCCAAGCCCTTATAGCGCTGCTTCGAGACATTGCGCTCAGCATCAGCCAGCAGCCACTTCATCGCGCTCTTGAAGTCGGTGACAGCCATACTCCGCTCACCACGTTTAATAACGGCGCCAGTCTGAATCAAGCCCTTAAACGTATTAGCGGTATTGATCAGCTGTTGATAATCAGCAGTGAGTTGGAAATCCTGATCCAGCACCGAGATTTTCTGATTACCGTGATGAGTCCGCGCAACACGCAGCGAGCGCAATTCACGCACCGGGTCATACATCGTCGTGACCTTGACTTCAGGCTTCAACGGATCGTCGCGCAGCTTCGCTTCCAGGGCAATCGCCGACGTTTCAGCCGCAGCTTCGCTAGAAAGGTCGATCACAACCCCATCCATCACTGCCTCAAGCGCCCCAGCGTCATACAACCGGCTCAACCGGTTAACAACGCCTTGAGCCAGCAAATAAGCCCGAGCCAGCTCGCCCAATGCATCGCCGGTAATCGGCGTAGCGCCATCGGACGAAACCAGTTCCGAACCCTGCAGCGCGAGCTTCAGAATGTGCGCATTAACTTCAGCCTCATCCTTCAGATACCGCTCGTCCTTACCTGCCTTGATCTTGAACAGCGGCGGTTGCGCGATATAGATATACCCACGCTCGATCATCTCCGGCATCTGACGATAGAAGAACGTCAGCAGCAGCGTGCGGATGTGCGCGCCGTCGACGTCAGCATCGGTCATGATGATGATGCGGTGATAACGCAGCTTCTCGAGGTTGTAGTCTTCCTTGCCGATGCCACAACCCAAAGCCGTAATCAGCGTGACGATCTGCTCCGAAGAAAGCAGCTTGTCATAACGCGCTTTCTCGACGTTCAGCACCTTGCCGCGCAGCGGCAAAATCGCCTGAAACTTCCGGTCGCGCCCCTGCTTCGCCGAGCCGCCTGCCGAGTCACCCTCGACGATATAAATTTCGGACTTCGCCGGATCTTTCTCCTGGCAATCCGCCAGCTTACCCGGCAAGCCAACGCCGTCGAGCACACCCTTCCGGCGCGTCATTTCCCGCGCCTTTCGAGCCGCGTCGCGCGCGCGCGCTGCATCGACGATCTTGCTGCAAATGATCTTCGCGTCGTTCGGCGTTTCCAGCAGGAATTCTTCGAGTGCCTTCGCGACCACGTCTTCCACCGGCGCACGCACTTCCGACGACACCAGTTTGTCCTTCGTCTGCGCGCTGAATTTCGGCTCCGGCACCTTCACCGACAGCACGCACGACAACCCTTCGCGCATATCGTCGCCAGACGTCTCGACCTTCGCCTTCTTGGCGACTTCGTGATCGTTGATGTACTTGTTCAACACGCGCGTCATCGCCGCACGCAACCCGGTCAGGTGAGTGCCGCCATCGCGCTGCGGAATATTGTTCGTGAAGCACAGCACGTTTTCGTTGTAGCTGTCGTTCCACTGCATGGCCACTTCCACGCCCACGCCGTCTTTCTCGCCGCTGATGTGGAAAATGTTCGGGTGCAGCACAGACTTGTTCTTGTTGATGTACTCGACAAAGCCCTTCACGCCGCCCACGAACGCGAAATCTTCTTCCTTGCCGGTGCGCTGGTCGGTCAGCTTGATGCGCACGCCGTTATTCAGGAACGACAGCTCGCGAATGCGCTTGGCCAGAATGTCGTAGTGATATTCGATGTTGCCGAAAATCGTCTCGTCGGCAAGAAAGTGCACTTCGGTGCCGCGATTCTCGGTGTCGCCGGTGATCTGGATCGGCGAAACAGCCACGCCGTCGATCTCTTCGATCACGCGGTTTTGCGGCACGCCACGGTGGAATTCCATGAAGTGCTTCTTGCCGTCGCGGCGAATGGTCAAACGCAGCCACGCGGACAGCGCGTTCACGCACGACACGCCCACACCGTGCAGACCGCCGGACACCTTGTAGCTGTTCTGGTCGAACTTGCCGCCGGCGTGCAACTCGGTCATCACGATTTCAGCGGCGCTGCGCTTCGGGTCGTGCTTGTCGTCCATCTTCAGGCCGGTCGGCACACCTCGGCCGTTGTCGGTGATCGAGATGGAATTGTCCGCGTGAATGATCACCTGGATGTCGTTGCAGTGGCCTGCCAGTGCTTCGTCGATCGAGTTGTCGAGCACTTCGAACACGAGGTGGTGCAAACCGGTGCCATCCGATGTATCCCCGATGTACATCCCCGGCCGCTTGCGCACAGCCTCCAGACCTTCGAGGATCTGAATGGACGAGGCGCCGTAGCTGTTGTCGGGTTGCGTATTGTTCGTTTCAGTCATGGATTTTTTCCGGTTCTGCGTTGCTGCTTGGTTGCTGCTCGGGACTTTTCAAAACACCATAAAAACGCCAAAGGGGCGCTGCGCCCCTTGGTGTGTTCTCGGTATTGGACGCGTTAGATGCGCATCGGCATCACAACGTATTTGAATTCGTCGTTCTCGGGAATCGTGATCAGCGCGCTGGAGCTGGCGTCGCCGAGGCTCACTTGCAACATGTCGACCTTCAGGTTCGCGAGCACGTCGAGCAGATACGTGACGTTGAACCCGATATCGACGCTGTCGCCGGTGTAAGCGATTTCCAGTTCTTCCTGCGCCTCTTCCTGGTCGGCGTTGGTCGACATGATCTTCAACTGGCCCGGCTCGATGATGCAGCGCACGCCCTTGAATTTGTCCGACGTCAGAATTGCCGCGCGTTGCAGCGAGCGCTGCAGTTCTTCGCGGCCAATCAGGAACTGGTTCTTGTGCGACTTCGGAATCACGCGCTGGAAGTCGGGGAACTTGCCCTCGACCAGCTTCGACACCAGTTCGACCTGGCCGAATGTGAACTTCACCTGCGTTTGCGCGATGTCGATTTTCAGCGTGTCGTCGATATCTTCGAGCAGACGCTGCAATTCCAGGATTGTCTTGCGCGGAATGATGACTTCCTGACGCGGGAACGAGCCTTCAATCTTCATCGACGAAAACGCCAGACGGTGGCCGTCTGTCGCGACCGCCATCAGCTGGTCGCCGTCTACCACCAGCAGCATGCCGTTCAGGTAGTAGCGAATGTCCTGCTGGGCCATCGAAAAATGGACCATGCCGAGCAACTGGCGGAATGTCTTTTGCGGAGCCACGAGGCTCGCGCCGTAGTCTTTGGCTTGCGCGACGGTCGGGAATTCGTCTGCTGCGAGGGTTTGCAGCGCAAAACGGCTCTTGCCGGATTGCACGGTCAAACGCTTGTCGTTCAGCGTGAGCGTGACCTGCCCGTCGGGCATGGCGCGCAGAATGTCGAGGAGCTTGCGTGCTGCCACCGTGGTCGCGACCGTTTCAGCGCCCACGCCGAAATCGGCACGCGTGGTGATCTGCAACTCGAGGTCGGTCGACAGGAACGACACGTCAGGGCCGTTCTTGGTAATCAGCAAATTGGCGAGGATCGGCAACGTATGGCGGCGTTCGACGATGCCGCTCACAGTTTGCAGCGGCCTGAGGAGGTTATCGCGTTCGGTCTTGACCAGTTGCATAGAGTTCCTTCGTTGATATGACGGCCTGCGCGCCTTGCCAGGTAAGCGTTCCAGCATGCAGCCGTGGCTCCCCGCCGGCGCAATGCAGCGCCTGTCACGGCGTGAAATCCGCCCGCGGCCGCCGGGCGGTTAAACCTGTATTGTGCCTGAAAACAGAACCGCCTCACTAAAATGGGGGCGAGTTTGGAAATAAACAGGTCGATTTTTCCATCGCGGCCGTTTAGCCCTTCAGGGTCTGCTCCAGCACGTGCAATTCGTGGTTCAGTTGCGCGTCCTTGCTGCGCTCGTCGGCAATTTTGCGAACTGCGTGCAGCACGGTGGTGTGGTCGCGCCCGCCGAACAACTCGCCGATTTCCGGCAAGCTCTTCTGGGTCAGCTCCTTGGCCAGATACATCGCGATCTGACGCGGCCGCGCGATGTTCGCTGGACGCTTCTTCGAATACATGTCCGCGACCTTGATGCTGTAGAAGTCAGCCACGGTCTTCTGGATGTTTTCGACCGAAATCTGCCGGTTCTGCACCGTTAGCAGGTCTTTCAGCGCTTCTTTGGTCAGTTCGATCGTGATTTCGCGGCCGTGGAACTTCGAATACGCGAGGATCTTGCGCAGCGCGCCTTCCAGCTCGCGCACGTTCGAGCGCAGATGCTTGGCGACGAAGAACGCGACGTCTTCATTCAGGCTCACGAACTCCGACTGTGCCTTGCGCATCAGAATCGCGACGCGCATTTCCAGTTCGGGCGGCTCGATCGCGACCGTCAGGCCGGAGTCGAAGCGCGAGATCAGGCGGTCGTCGATACCCGAAATTTCCTTCGGATACGTGTCGCTGGTGATGATCACCTGCGCCTTGTTCGCAACCAGCGCCTCGAACGCGTAGAAGAATTCCTCTTGCGTACGCGACTTGCCGGAGAAGAACTGAATATCGTCGATCAGCAGCAGGTCGAGCGAGTGGTAATAGCGCTTGAACTCGTCGAACGCCTTTCGCTGATAAGCCTTCACCACGTCGGACACATACTGTTCCGCGTGGATATAGCGGATGCGCGCACCCGCCTTGTCCATCAGAAGCTGATTGCCGATAGCGTGAATCAGGTGGGTCTTGCCCAGGCCCACGCCGCCATACAGGAACAGCGGGTTATACGAGATGCCGGGGTTGTCAGCGACCTGGATCGCCGCGGCGCGCGCCAGCTGGTTGGCCTTACCGGTCACGAAGTTATCGAACGTGAGAACCGGGTTCAGCTTCGAGCGCTCGTACATCGAGTCGTTTTCGCCGCTATTGGATGAGCCGGCGCTCTGGCCCGGCCGCCACGTGCGTCGCGCAGCCGCAGCTTCGTTCGCGTCGAGGCTCGGGAGATCGAGGTCGGCGGCGTCTTCGGCTGCCGCGCGGGCGTTCGCGTTCTGCGCGGACATTGCCTGATTGGCGCGTGCGATCTGTGCGGCCTGCACGGCGCCGACGGCTGCGTCCACGGCGGCACCGCCGCCAGCATGGCTGCCCATCGGCGCGGACGACGCAGGGCGAGCCTGGGCCGGCGCCGCAGCCGCGGGGGCGCGCATGCCGGCTTTCGGGTCCAGGACGAATTGCACGTCGACCGGGGCCTGCCAGAAATCGCGGGCCATATCGGAAATGCGGCCGGAGAACTGGCTCTTGACCCAGTCGAGTTTGAAGCGGTTCGGCGCGGCGATGCTGAGTGTGTTCGCAGCGGCGTCGAAGGCGACCGGGGCCAACGGTTTGATCCACGTCACATACTGCTGGGGCGTAAGCTCACGCTCCAGCAATGCGGAACAGTGTTGCCAGAAATCGTTCATCGAGTTGCTGTCGTTATGGTGTGCACGGCGGTCGCCGCTGCCCCCGTTGCGTGCGCGCAACAAGGCCCTGAGCAGCCAGGCGTAACGGCTCCAGGCGCTTGTGCCACAAGGGTTTGCGGGGCAAGCGAGCCGGAGCGGCGTGCAGGATTTTTGGGAAGTAAGGCGAGATTCTAACGCGTAAACGGACCCGCAAGGGAGTTATCCACAGGGACGGATCACCTACCGAACCAGGCCCAGGGCTCGGCTGAACCAGGCTAAACTATTGACGGCCAACGGAAAACCAGTTTAAATAGCGGGTTCCGCGAAAACCAATTTCAGTAAACCTCCGGCCATTGCGCTTTCAGCGATGATCGCGCGGTTTTTTTTCGATCAAGTGAGAGCAACATGAAACGTACTTACCAACCTTCCGTTACCCGTCGCAAGCGCACCCACGGCTTCCGCGTTCGCATGAAGACCGCAGGTGGCCGCAAGGTCATCAACGCACGTCGCGCGAAGGGCCGCAAGCGCCTCGCCATCTAAGGCGAGCAGATTGCGCGCTGTGACCGAAGCCCGCGGTGATGCGGGAGCGGCTGGGGCGCAGCAACCGGGCTCGGTTCCGTTGCCAGCGCAAGCCGCCTTCCCCAAAGCCGCAAGGCTGCTGAAAACGGATGAATTTTCATCCGTTTTTCGTTTGCACCCGTGGCGCCGCACGCCGCACTTCGTGGTGTACGGCCGGCCCACCGGCAATGACGCTCGCTTAGGTCTCGTGATCGGCAAGAAGTATGCGCCGCGCGCGGCCACGCGTAATCTGGTACGCCGAATCGCGCGTGAAGCCTTCCGGCTGCGTCGTGCGGAACTCGGCGGTTGGGATGTGCTGCTGCGTTTGCACACGCGTTTCGACAAGAAGGCTTTGCCGAGCGCCTCGTCGCCGTCTTTGAAGGCGCTGTGCCGTAGCGAAATCGAGGCGTTGCTCGACAAGGCAGCGCGCGAAATTACCCGTCGTGAGGCGCCGCCCGCGGAAGCGCCCAAGTCGGAATGACGCTCAAGTGACCGCCCGTTTTGCGGCTCCTGAAGCCCAAGCAGCTTCGGCAGCCTTGCCAGGCGGGCGTCACCCGGTACTCCACGTTGCGCGGC
Source organism: Paraburkholderia fungorum (assembly GCF_900099835.1). Classification (NCBI taxonomy): domain Bacteria; kingdom Pseudomonadati; phylum Pseudomonadota; class Betaproteobacteria; order Burkholderiales; family Burkholderiaceae; genus Paraburkholderia; species Paraburkholderia fungorum. Next base: position 323,266 of record NZ_FNKP01000001.1, on the reverse strand, counting down.
GCAGTCCGGCCGCACCAGCCATGCAAACGGTACTCATCGCTTTATTGCGTTTTTACAAGCTTGCCGTGAGCCCAATGCTCGGCAACCGGTGCCGTTTTTACCCTTCCTGCTCTGATTACGCGCGCGAAGCAATCCAGTATCATGGCGCCGCGCGCGGGACTTATCTCGCCGCCAGGCGTATTTGCCGCTGCCACCCGTTTTCCGCGGGCGGCATCGATCTCGTCCCGCCTCCCACTTCTGAAAAGCGCTGACGCGCCGTTCCATCGACACTGAGACAACGCATGGATATCAAACGCACCGTCCTATGGGTCATCTTTTTCATGTCAGCGGTCATGCTGTTCGACAACTGGCAACGCGACCATGGACGCCAGTCGATGTTCTTCCCGAGCGCCACGCCGACCAGCACGACTGGTAGCGCCGCACCGGGAACGACGACGCCTGGAACCCAGCCCGCCGATCTGCCGGCCACCAACGCAGCCGCTCCCGGCAATGCGCCGGCGGCCACGCAGTCGCAACTCGTCAAGTTCAGCACCGACGTCTATAGCGGTGAGATCGACACGCGCGGCGGTACGCTGTCGAAGCTGTCGCTCGTCAAGCAGGGCGACGGCAAGACGCCGGATCTCGTGATCACGCTGTTCGACCGTACGAACAACCACACGTATCTGGCGCGCACGGGCCTGCTCGGCGGCGATTTCCCGAACCACAACGACATTTTCACGCTGATGCCGAATCAGCAGACCGAGCTGACGGGCGACGAAAAGTCGTTCAGCCTCAGCTTCGAGTCGCCGGAAAGGGGTGGCGTGAAGGTCATCAAGACCTACACGTTCACGCGCGGCAGCTACGTGATCGGTGTCGAGACGAAGATCCAGAACGTCGGCAGCACGCCGGTGACGCCGTCGGTCTATATGGAACTGGTGCGCGACGACCAGCCGGTGGAAACGCCGCGCTTCTCGCACACGTTCATCGGGCCGGCTGTCTACACCGACCAGCATCACTTCCAGAAGATGACGTTCGGCGACATCGACAAGAACAAGCAGGATTACGCGACCTCGGCCGACAACGGCTGGATCGCGATGGTCCAGCATTACTTCGCGTCGGCGTGGATTCCTGAACATGGCGTGAAGCGCGACATCTACGTCGAGAAAATCGATCCGTCGCTGTATCGCGTGGGTGTGAAGCAGCCGCTGCCGACCATCGCGCCGGGCCAGACGACCACCGTGTCGGCACGCCTGTTCGCGGGTCCGGAAGAAGAGCGCATGCTCGAAGGCATCGCGCCGGGCCTGGAACTGGTCAAGGACTACGGCTGGGTCACGATCATCGCGAAGCCGCTGTTCTGGCTGCTCGAGAAGATTCATAGCTATGTCGGCAACTGGGGCTGGTCGATCGTGCTGCTCACGCTGCTGATCAAGGCCGTGTTCTTCCCGCTGTCGGCTGCGAGCTACAAGTCGATGGCGCGCATGAAGGCGATCACGCCGCGGATGACGGCGCTGCGCGAACGCTTCAAGGGCGATCCGCAGAAGATGAACGCCGCGCTGATGGAGCTGTACAAGACCGAGAAGGTCAATCCGTTCGGCGGCTGTCTGCCGGTCGTGATTCAGATTCCGGTGTTCATCTCGCTGTACTGGGTGCTGCTGTCGTCGGTGGAAATGCGCGGCGCACCGTGGATTCTGTGGATTCACGATCTGTCGCAGCAAGACCCGTTCTTCATCCTGCCGGTGCTGATGGCCGTCTCGATGTTCCTGCAGACCAAGCTGAACCCGACGCCGCCGGACCCGGTTCAAGCCAAGATGATGATGTTCATGCCGATCGCGTTCTCGGTCATGTTCTTCTTCTTCCCGGCCGGTCTGGTGCTGTACTACGTGGTGAACAACGTGTTGTCGATCGCGCAGCAGTACTACATCACGCGAATGATGGGTAAGCCGAAGACGCCGAAAGCGGCTTGATGTTCGAACGATGGAGAGGGCGAAACGCCCTTCTCCGTCGAAGCTGAAAGCCAGCTTGCAGTGCAGATGCAAAAAGCCGCCCGGTGCGAACCGAGCGGCTTTTTTTATTGCTTTGGGGTCGTCCTGAAGCGGCTCTGGAGGCGCTCGCCCTGGTCTTCAGAAAGATAAGGCGTAGCGCTCGGAAAGCGCCGCCCAATCACTCCTCCGTGTCGTCGCCGTAAAAGCGCACAATCATTTCTTCGACCAGAGAACGGTCTTTCGGATTGAGCGACGCAATCTTCGAAGCAAGTTCGATGGTTTCGGGTGTCGGCGGATACTTCTCTCCACGCGCCATTCCCCGGTTGTTTTCCGCAGGCGGCGATCCGTAGTGAAGCCAATGCTCTTTGACACCCAGCCATTCGGCCAGCGTGCGCAACTTGTCCGGCATCGGAATCGTCGTACCGGTGAGCCATTTGTGCGCGGTTTGCGGTGTAACCGGACGCTCGCCGCGATATCGGCGATTGAACTCGGTGGCGAGCTTGGTCCCGCCGCGAATCTTCAGCGGCTCTAGCGATTCCTTCAACCTTTTGGCGAAGGCTGCTTTTTCTTTGGTGGTCGGCATGAGCCAGATTGTGCAATTGAGTGTCTAACCAGTTGACAACTGACCAAGCTTCGTTTTAGCGTATTTGAGATAGATTTAGCTTGCCGTCCCAGGTGGACAAAGCGTTCTGCCAGATTTGATTTTTTTCATCTTTTCTTTATCTGGCGGGCGTTTTCGGGCGACGCGTGTCTTAACCTATCTTAAATATTCCTAGGTGTGCAGATAACAATCGTAGCTTGATTGAGATAAATCTTAGGTCATGCGAAATACTGGCCAAGCGACGTAGTCCTCTGTGGAGCGCAGCGGCCGTCGAATGCACCCGCGTTACAATGCCTCGCCGCGCCATCTGTGCCGGCCCTTCCCTCTTCCCGCTTTTTGCCACGTTCCCATGCTCACCACCGATTCCGATCCGATCGTCGCCATTGCCACCGCGCCCGGCCGTGGAGGCATCGGTGTCGTGCGGATTTCGTTCGGCCGGGCGGGCGAGGCAGCAGCCCAGCCGCTGATGCAGACGCTAACCGGCCAGGCGCTCGCGCCGCGTCACGCGAGCTATGTGCCGTTTCTCGACGCCAGCGGCAGCGCGCTCGACCGCGGCATCGCGCTCTACTTCCCGGCGCCGCATTCGTACACCGGCGAACACGTGCTCGAACTGCAAGGCCACGGCGGCCCGGTCGTCCTGCAACTCGTGCTGCAACGCTGCATCGACGCGGGTCGCGAATTCGGTCTGCGTCTGGCCGAGCCGGGCGAATTCACTCGCCGCGCTTTTCTGAACGACAAGCTGGATCTGGCGCAAGCCGAAGCCGTTGCCGATCTGATCGAGGCGAGCACCGAAGCCGCCGCGCGCTCGGCGGGCCGTTCGCTCGACGGCGCGTTCTCACGAGACATTCACGCGCTGGTCGAAGAAGTGATCACGCTGCGGATGCTGGTCGAAGCGACGCTCGATTTCCCGGAAGAGGAAATCGACTTCCTCGAAGCCGCGGACGCGCGCGGCAAGCTCGCGCGCATCCGCGAGCGTCTCGCGCACGTGCTGAGCGAAGCGCGGCAGGGGGCGTTGCTGCGCGAGGGGTTGTCGGTGGTGCTGGCGGGACAGCCGAACGTCGGCAAGTCGTCGCTGCTGAACGCGCTGGCCGGCGCGGAGTTGGCAATCGTCACGCCGATCGCCGGCACGACGCGCGACAAGGTCGCGCAGACCATCCAGATCGAAGGCATTCCGCTGCACGTAATCGACACCGCCGGTCTGCGCGATACCGAAGACGAGGTGGAAAAGATCGGCATCGCGCGCACGTGGAACGAGATCGAGCGCGCGGACGTGGTGCTGCATCTGCTCGACGCCCGCACCGGCATGACGGCTGACGACGAAACCATCGCTGGCCGCTTCCCCGGCGGAGTGCCGGTGGTGCGTGTGATGAACAAGACCGATCTGACCGGCCAGGCACCGGCGACTCAAGCGCTCGACGCGGATCGCGATCTCAGCGAAGTGCGTTTGTCGGCGAAACAGGGCGACGGCGTCGCGTTGTTGCGCGACGAATTGCTGCGGATCGCCGGCTGGCAGGCGGGCGCGGAGAGCGTTTATCTCGCGCGCGAGCGTCATCTGATTGCTTTGCGGGCCGCGCAGGAACATCTGGCGACAGCCGCCGCGCATGCCGATCAGAACTCGCAGGCACTGGATCTGTTCGCTGAAGAATTGCGGCTGGCGCAGGATCAGTTGAACTCGATTACCGGGGAATTCAGTTCCGACGATCTACTCGGAGTGATTTTCAGCAGATTCTGTATTGGCAAGTGACGGCTAGACGCCTTATCGCCTTACGCCCTCAATTCACTGAGGTTTCTAGCGTAAAGGGTCGGCCGCCTGCTACCCCATAGCGAACTCCGGTTGACCCAAAAAGCTTAAAGTCTTTGGTACACAGTCGTGTGAAAGGCTTAAAATCCGCACTGTTCCGCCTTAACGATCCAAACGCATGCCCCGCCTGGCCGTACCCCTCACCGAATCCCAGATTCGCGCGCTCGAACCTCGCGCCACCCGCTACTGTGTCGCCGACGGCAACGGCCTCGTCATCGAGGTCATGACGACCGGCACCAAAATCTGGCGCTTCCGCTACACGCTGAACGGCAAACGTCAGCCGCTCGCCACCATCGGCGATTACCGGATGATCTCGCTGCGCGTCGCGCGAGCCAAGGCGCAGAAGTACGCGGAAATGGTCGACCAGGGCGTCTCGCCGGTGGCGACCGCACGGCGCGACCGCGGCGCGGAAAGCAAGGCGGACGTGCTGCGCGAGGCCGCCGAGCTGTATCTGTCGACGGCGATGTCGGGCAAATCGGCCGAATATCGGCGCACCACCCGCCGCGCGCTCGATAAGGACGTGTTGCCCGCCATCGGCAGCAAGCCGATCAACGCGGTCACGCCCGATGACATCGTCGCGATCTGCGAGAGCATCAAGAGCCGTGGCTCGCCAAAAATGGCGCTGCATACGCGCAACGTCGTCAAACGCCTTTACGAGTATCTGATCGCGCGGCAACTCGCGTCCGGCAATCCCGCGGATGTCGTGTCGGCGCGTTCCATCGCCACTTTCGACAGCCGCACTCGCGTGCTGTCCGGCGAAGAAATCGGCACGCTGCTCCGCTCAATCGACGCATCGAGCATTCGTCGGCCGCTGAAGCTGGCGCTGCATCTGCTGGTTCTGACGATGGTACGAAAGTCGGACCTGGTCGAAGCACGCTGGGCCGAGTTCGATCTGGACGACGCGCGCTGGACCATTCCCGCCGCGCGGCTCAACGCGGACCGGGATCAGCATGTCTATCTGTCGCGCCAGGCCGTGTCGATGCTGCGTGAGCTTCATCACGCCAGGGCTAGCAGGAATTTCGTGTTCCCGAGCGTCAGGGGCGACGACCGGCCGATTGCCCGAAGCACGCTGAATCAGGCGGTCAAGGCGCTTGGGCTGGAGGTGGAACATTTTGTTCTGCATGACTTTCGGCGCACGGCGTCCACGCATTTGCGAACGATGGCGCAGGAATCCGATAAGCCCGATCCGGCGTCGAGCGGCGCGTCGCAGGAAGAGGATCAGCAGACGGCGGCGGAAAAACGTCGCATTGCTCAGCGTTGGGCGGATTTTGTCGACATGCAGATCGCGGCTGACAGCAAACGGTGAGCGCGTTTAAAAACGGGATCGGCGTGTCAGTGGCTAGGTGCACCCCTGTGGTCAAACATGCGGATTATGGTACACAAGCAGGCAATATAGATGCGATACCCTCATCCCGCCTTGGAAAACAGCCAACTCATCAGGTTATAAAAATAATAACCCCAACGCCTCGAAACCCGCTGCAACACACCCATCCTTCCCCGATTTGATCGCCTAAACTGAAGCATCGATGCACGTCGTTATGGAGGCTCCGATGTCTGAATCGTTGATCGCTTATTTGCTCGGGCCCGCTGTGATGCTGCTGGTCGGCGTAGCAATCTGGGCATCGTCCCACTATCGACACACCACCAAGCCGCCACGGCTTGAGCGCTGGCTCGACACGCACTATGCAGAATGGCTGCATCACCGTCACTGAGCGGCGCGTATAAAACAAAAGGCCGTCGCGCGATGCGACGGCCTTTTTAACTGTAGTGCTCGAAGGCGCTTACCAGCCCGGTTGAGGCTGCGGTTGCGCATAGCCGTACTGCCCGGGTGGCGGCGCACCGCACGCGACGTACGCGCGCTGGTACTGGTCATAGCAGTATCCCGGCGGCGGCCCCGGGTAAACCGGCGCCTGCTGATACACCGGTTGTGCATAAACCGGCTGCGCGTAGACCGGTTGCTGGTAAGCGACCACCGGCGCTGGCGCCAACGCCGACGAAACCACCGCGCCCAGCACGGCACCGCCAATCAGCGCGCCGACCACGTCGCCGCCATTGCCATGAGCCGACGCTTGCCCCGCCACGCTCAGACTCCCGACCATCACCAACGCCACTGCGATCTTTTTCATGTTCATCTCCACGCCGTTCAGGCATGAAAGGAATTGTGAAGGGAGTACATAGAAATAGATGCTGCAAGTGGTAACCGGACATTACGGTGTAACCGCACTCCGTCAGCCTGCCAGGCGTGTTCGTCTACCGGCAATTAGTCAGGCTCAAACAATCCCCCGATCAATGTAAAATTCGCCGCATAACCCGTCGGACAAATCTGACGACCCGCAGAGCTTTCCGATCCTGATCCCAGCGCAGACCGGTAGCAACACACTGGGATCGAGACAAAGCCAAAAAAAGTAAGGGGCGTGCGCGTGAAACAATGGACCATCCGGCAACGGATTCTGTGCAGCTTCGGGATCGTACTGATCGTGATGCTGGCAATGGCAATCGTCACTTTCGAACAACTCGGCGGTATCGATCACGACGCAAAGAGTCAGCAGCAGGACTCGATGCCCGGCCTCTACTACGCCACCGCGATGCGCGCGGCCTGGTTCGAGAACTACAGCGTCACGCAGCGGCTGATCTATGTCGATGCGGACCCTGACTCCGTGAAGCGCGACACCACGCGTTTGCAGGAGACCCAGCAGACCCTTCAGAAGCTTCTCAGCGACTACGGCGCGACGATTTTCCGCGACGTCGACCGGGATCTTTTCAACGATTTCCGTCAGCAGCACGCGCAATATCTGCCGATCCAGAACGCGTTGCTGAGCAACCTGCCCGCCTCGAAAGACAACGCCGCGCGCATTTTCAACGCGCAGCTGACGCCTGTCTGGGAAACCGGCCGGATCTCGATGCGCAAGCTGGTCGACAACAACAAGGGTTACGCGGACCAGGCTGCCGAAAGCATCCGTAAGTCGGTCGAGACGACCCGCGTCGTGTTGCTCGTGATGCTGCTGCTCGCCGCGCTCGCGGCCGTGCTGGCCGGCTACTGGCTGCTGCGCGCGGTCACGACGCCGATGGCCAAGGTGTTGCAGGTCGTCGACGTGATGCGCACGGGCGATCTCACGCAGCGCCTGCACCTGAATCGCGCGGATGAAATCGGTGCGCTCGAAGCGGGCTTCAACCGCATGACCGACGAAATCACCGCGCTGGTCGGCCAGGCGCAGAAGTCGGCGGTGCAGGTAACGACGTCGGTGACGGAAATCGCCGCGACGTCGCGCGAACAGCAGGCCACCGCGAACGAAACCGCCGCGACGACGACCGAAATCGGTGCAACCTCGCGTGAAATTTTTGCGACTTCGCGCGACCTGCTGCGCACGATGAACGAAGTGTCGGAAGTGGCGGGCCAGTCGGCGGCGCTCGCGGGCACCGGGCACGCGGGTCTCGCGCGCATGGAAGAAACCATGCGCCTCGTGATGGAAGCGGCCGGGTCGGTCAACGCGAAGCTCGCGATCCTCAACGAGAAGGCCAGCAACATCAACCAGGTGGTCGCGACCATCACCAAGGTCGCGGATCAGACCAACCTGCTGTCGCTGAATGCGGCGATCGAAGCCGAAAAGGCCGGTGAATACGGACGCGGTTTCGCAGTGGTGGCCACCGAAATTCGCCGCCTCGCCGATCAGACCGCCGTCGCGACCTACGACATCGAACAGATGGTCAAGGAGATCCAGTCGGCTGTGGCCGCGGGCGTGATGGGCATGGACAAGTTCTCCGAGGAAGTGCGGCGCGGCATGCTCGACGTGCAGAACGTCGGCGGCCATCTCACGCAGATCATCCAGCAGGTGCAGCAACTGGCACCACGCTTCTCGATGGTCAACGATGGCATGCAGACGCAGGCCACCGGCGCGGAGCAGATCACGCAGGCGCTGACGCAACTGTCGGAGGCCGCGCAGCAGACGGCGGAATCGCTGCGTCAGTCGACCCAGGCGATCGACGACCTGACGCACGTCGCCAACAGTCTGCGCACGGGCGTGTCGCGTTTCAAGGTCGTGGCCTGACGGTGCGCGACCGCGCGCCCGTCAAAGCCAGTCCACCTACCGCCCGCCCACACGCCGATGCTTTTTATCCTCTTCACGCTCGATAGCGAACGCTACGTCATCGACGCGACGCAGGTGGAGCGTCTGATGCCGCTCACGCCGCAGTCGCCGCCGAAGACGATTCCCGGCGCGCCGTCGTGGGTCGCGGGCGTGCTCGATCACGACGGCACGCCGCTGCCGGTGATCGATCTGCCGGCGCTTGCGCTGGGCCGTCCCGCCGCACAGTTGATGTCGACGCGGGTGGTGCTGGTTCGCTATCCGCATGCCGGACAGGTGCGGATGCTCGCGTTGCTGCTGGAAGGCGCGACACGCACGATCCGGCTCGACGCCGACGCGTTTCAGGCAACCGGTCTGGACATGCCGAACGCGCGTTATCTCGGCCCCGTCGCGAGTGAAGCAGGTGGTCTGGTGCAATGGATTCGCGTCGAGCATTTGCTGCCCGACGATGTAAAAGCGCTGCTGTTTCCCGAGGCGCACGCATGAACGCGCACCACGACAACGGGCCGCTTTACCGGCGTTTCGCCGAACTGCTGCATCGGACGATGGGGCTGGATGCGGCGTCGCTGGGCCATAGCGCGATCGAGCGCGCGGTCGATCAACGCGCCGCCGCGTGGCGCGCGGACGGTCACGCCGACGGCACCCTCGCCGACTACTGGGAAGCCACGCAAATATCGCCGTCGATGGTGCAGGCGCTGATAGAAACGGTCGTCGTACCGGAAACGTGGTTTTTCCGCGACGCCGACGCGTTCAAGGCGCTCGTGAAGCTCGCGCGCGAACGCCTGCACGGACGCGCCGCCGGGCTGCCGCTGCGCATTCTGAGTCTGCCCTGCTCCACCGGCGAAGAACCGTACACGATTGCGATGACCCTGCTCGACGCGGGTATCGACGGCACGCAGTTTCGTATCGACGCGATGGATATCAGCGAGCGCTCGCTCGCACTAGCGCAGCGCGCGATCTACGGCCGCAATTCGTTTCGCGGCAATGCGTTTGCGTTTCGCGACGCGCATTTCACGCGTATCGAAGACGGCTGGCGGCTCGCGCCGCGCATCGTCGACACGGTGCGATTTTCGCGCGCGAATCTGATGCAGCTCGATGCGTCGGCGCTTGGCGTCTACGACTTCGTGTTCTGCCGCAACGTGCTGATCTATTTCGACCGCGAAACGCAGCACACGGCATTGCAGGCGCTCAATAGCGTGCTGGCCGAAAACGGCACGCTGTTCGTCGGTCCGGCGGAAACCGGCCTGCTGGTACGCCACGGCATGCAGTCCGCGAAGATTCCGCTGGCGTTCGCGTTTCATCGCGCGGTATCGGCTGACACGCCATTGAGTAGCTGGCACGCCGCGCCGCTCGCGGGCGCCGCCGCACTCGCGATGACGCATTCGACGGTGCCCGCGCTCGCGCCCGCGCAGGTTTTTTCGGCCGAGCCTTTTGCGTGGCCCGATCCAGTCGCGCGAACGGCGTTCGAAGGTGTGACGCAGTTTGCCCAGCCCGCCAGTGGCGCGACACCCCGCTCGTCTTCGCTGAACGGCTCCGCACCGCTGAACTCGGGCAAAACGCTCTCTGCGCACGCGTACGGCTCACCCGCGCCCGCCGTCACCGCACCGACCAACGCCGCCCGCGACACGCTCGACGCCGCACACGCGCTCGCCGATGCGGGCCGTCTCGCCGAAGCCGCGAGCGCGGTCAACGTGTATCTCGAACAGCATCCGCCGCACGCCGATGCGTTCTACCTGCTCGGTGTTCTCGCCGACGCGAACGGCGACACGAATCTCGCGCGCGGCCAGTATCGCAAGGCGCTTTATCTCGACCCGCAGCACACCGAGGCGCTCGCGCATCTGGCGACGCTGCTCGAACTCGAAGGCGACCGCGCCGGTGCGCGTCTGCTGATGCAACGCGCGTCGCGCGCACAAGGGGTGTCGCGTGATTGAAGAGCGCATGATCGCCGTCGACGATTGCTGGAACCGCATCGGCGTGCGCGGCGATTCGTCGTGCGAACGGCTCGACGAATACGTGCGCTGCCTGAATTGCCCGGTGTTCGAAACGGCTGCGGCCAAACTGCTCGAACGGCCGATTCCGCTGGTCGATCTTTCGCAGCACGATAGCCGCAGTCCTGAGCCGCGTGCTCCCCACAATGCGCAAGGAGCGAGCGACTCGTTCCTCGTTTTCCGTATCGGCGATGAATGGCTCGCGCTGCCCACGTCGATCTTCAAACGCATCGTGCAGACGCGGCCGATTCACACGTTGCCGCACCGGCAGCATCGCGCGGTGCTAGGCGTGGTCAACGTGCAGGGCGAATTGCTGGTGTGCCTGTCGCTCGCTCGCCTGCTTGGATTCGAGCCCGACGCCGCCGCACCGGAAGGTCGCGCGCGACACGATTTGCCGCGCCTGCTGGTGGTATCGCGCGACGAAGAACATGCGGTGTTTCCCGTCGATCAGGTCGACGGTGTGCATCGGTTGACGTCGGCCACTTTCTGCGCGCCGCCCGCCACGTTGTCGCAAGCGGCCGCCGCGCACACACGCGCGGTTGCGCCGTGGCGCGGCATGAGCGTCGGCCTGCTCGACGCCGACGCGCTGTTTGACACCTTGAACCGGAGTCTGGGATGACGGACGACCCGCGCCGCCCGTCGCTGATCGACCTGTTCCGCGAAGAAGCGCGGACTCAGGCGCGCGTGCTCAACGACGGCCTGCTGGTGATCGACCGCACGCCGAACGACGCCACCGCGCTCGAAGCATGCATGCGGGCCGCGCATTCGCTGAAGGGCGCGGCGCGGATCGTCGGCGTGCCGGTCGGCGTCGATCTGGCGCACGCGATGGAAGATTGCTTCGTCGCCGCGCAGGAAGGTCGAGCGTTGCTCGATGCCGCGTGGATCGACGAGTTGCTGCGCGGCGTCGATATCGTCGCGCGGCTTGGCAACGATGAAGATGAATCGGCGCGTGAGGCGGTCGGCGCATGCGTGGCCGCGTTGCAGGCGCGGATGAAGAATGTGCCGCCGCATGGCGCGCCTTCGCGGCGTGAGGTGATAGCGAGGACGGTTGCGGAGGTGACTTCGACGCCTGCTCCAGTGCCTGCGCCGAGTGTGGCTGTTGAAACGCCGGGTGCTGCGGCCGGCAGCGCGGCTACGGCTTCTGTTGCGACTCCCGCTTCGAGCAACGCCGATCCAGACGCCGCCTTCAATCTGCTGGCAGAAGCCTTGCGCGCGGAAGCCGCACCAGCGCCTTCACCTTCGCCTGCAAACGAAACAGCCACATCGCCCGTTGTGACCGGAAGCAGCAACGCAGCCGCCACCACCTCCGAACCCGGCCGCATGCTCCGCGTGCGTGCCGACAACCTCGACCGCCTGCTGTCGCTGTCGGGCGAATCGCTGGTCGAATCGCGCTGGCTCAAACCCTTCGCGCAATCGATGCTGCGGGTCAAACGCGTGCAGCGCGACAGCACCCGTGCGCTCGACCAGCTCCACGAAACGCTCGCGGACCTGAAGCTCGACCCGCGCGCCCAGGCCGCGCTCGAAGAAGTGCGCCGCCTCACCGCCGAATCGCAGCATCTGCTGGCCGATCGTCTCGCCGATCTGGAGAGCTTCGATCGCCGCTCGACGCATCTGTCGCAACAGCTTTACGACGCCGCGCTGCAATGCCGGATGCGCCCGTTCGGCGACGGCACCAGCGGACTCGCGCGGATGGTCCGCGACGTCGCGCGCTCGCTCGGCAAGAAAGTGCGCTGGCAACTGGTCGGCGAATCGACCCAGGTCGACCGCGACATCCTCGATCTGCTCGAAGCGCCGCTCGGCCACATGCTGCGCAACGCGCTCGATCACGGCATCGAAGCGCCCGCCGTGCGCGCCGCGCGCGGCAAGCCGGAGGAAGGCACGCTCACGCTCGACGCGCGTCACACGGCCGGTGCATTGCTGATCACCGTATCCGACGATGGCGCGGGCATCGATCTCGACGTGTTGCGGGCATCGATCGTTCGCAAAAAACTCGCGAGCGATGAAACCGCCGCGCGGCTGTCCGAAGCCGAATTGCTCGAATTCCTCTTCCTGCCGGGCTTCTCATTGCGCGATCAGGTAACCGACGTGTCCGGCCGCGGCGTCGGACTCGACGCGGTTCACGACGTCGTCAAACGCGTGCGCGGCACGGTCCGCATCACGCACGAGCCGGGACTCGGCACGCGCGTGCAATTGCAGTTGCCGCTGACGCTGTCGGTGATCCGCAGTCTGCTGATCGAAGTCGCGGGCGAGCCGTACGCGGTGCCGCTCGCGCACGTGAACCGCACGCTGCAGGTGAGCCGCGCGGAAATTGAATTGCTCGAAGGCCATCAGCACATTGCGTTTTCGGGGCGGCGCATCGGCGTCGTCACCGCGCATCAGATTCTCGACACCGCGCCGCCCGTGGACGACACCGGCACCGTCTGCATGATCGTGATCGGCGACGGACCGCAGACCTACGGCGTCGTGGTCGACCGTTTTCTCGGCGAGCGGATGCTGGTCGTGCAGCCGCTCGACCCGCGTCTGGGCAAGATCCGCAACATCACCGCCGGCGCGCTGATGGAAAACGGCGACCCGGTGCTGATCGCCGATGTCGACGACTGGCTGCGGTCGGTCGAAAAACTGGTGGCCGGCGGCGACCTCCGGCACGCGCAACACAGCGGCGCGCACGTGACCCAGCGCGCGACCCGCCGCGTGCTGGTGGTCGACGACTCGCTCACCGTGCGCGAACTCGAACGCAAGCTGCTGGCCACGCGCGGCTACGACGTGACGATCGCCGTCGACGGCATGGACGGCTGGAACGCCGTGCGCGGCGAGCGCTTCGACCTCGTCATTACCGATATCGACATGCCGCGCATGGACGGCATCGAACTCGTCACGCTCATCAAACGCGATCCGCAATTGCAGGCGCTGCCGGTGATGATCGTCTCGTACAAGGATCGCGAAGAGGACCGCCGCGCCGGGCTGGATGCGGGCGCGGATTACTATCTCGCGAAAGGCAGCTTTCATGACGAAGCACTGCTCGATGCCGTGCGTGATTTGATCGGCGAGGCCTACGGGTAAATCAATGAAGATCGGAATCGTCAACGACATGCCGCTCGCCGTCGAGGCGCTGCGACGGGCGCTCGCCGCGCGCCACGATTACGACGTGCTGTGGGTCGCGCAGGACGGCCAGCAGGCGGTCGACTTCTGCACGGCGCAACGGCCCGACATCGTGCTGATGGACCTCGTCATGCCGAATGTTGACGGGATCGAGGCCACCCGCCGCATCATGGCGCGCGCGCCGTGCGCGATCCTGATCGTCACCGTCGACGTGGGCGCGAACGCGTGGCGGGTCTACGAAGCGATGGGCGCGGGCGCGCTCGACGCCGTCGATACGCCCTCGCTCAGCGGCCCCGATGCGCACAAGAGCATCGCGACGCTGATCGCGAAAATCGACCGGATCGGTGCGCTGGTCAGGGAGCGCCATACGCCCGGCGCGGCAGCCGGTGCGGCTGGCTCGAACACGACGACGACGCGCGATACGCCGCTGGTGGCGATCGGCGCGTCGGCGGGCGGGCCGGCCGCGCTCGCCACGCTGCTCGCCGGCTTGCCGAAAGATTTCCCGGCAGCGACCGTCATCGTGCAGCATGTCGACGCTGCGTTCGCCGCAGGCATGGCGGACTGGCTGAATCAGCAGTCGGCGTTGCCGGTGCGCATCGCCGTCGAGGGTGACCGTCCGCAAGCAGGCGTCGTGCTGCTCGCCGCCACCGACGACCATCTGCATCTGAAGTTGCCCTCGGTTCTGGGCTACACGCGTGTGCCGGAAGAAACGCCGTATCGTCCTTCCGTCGATGTGTTTTTTCACAGCGTGGTGGCCCGTTGGCCCGCGCGCGCATTCGGCGTGCTGCTGACCGGCATGGGACGCGACGGCGCAATCGGACTCAAGGCCATGCGGACCAAGGGCTATCACACGATCGCGCAGGACGAGGCGACCTGCGCGGTGTACGGCATGCCGAAGGCGGCCGCCGCGCTCGACGCCGCCGCCGCGATTCTTCCGTTGCCCCGCATCGCCGCCGCGCTGGCGGCTGCGGTCGGCGCGCGATAGGCACACACCGGTCCCTGCAAATGCGCCGCGATTCATTGACATTTATTCTGGCAGAACACCATGGACACTCCTGAACCGAAACAGAACACCGCCGCGCCAAAACTCGCCCGACACGACGCGACTGCGCAGGCACCGGTGCTGGACGGGGCGGATGCGTCCAATCTCGCCGTCGACGACGCGCTCGCGCGCATCCTCGGCAATCCGCCGGCTGCCGAGTGTCCGATCATGGTGTTGCTGGTCGACGACCAGGCGATCATCGCCGAGGCGATCCGCCAGGCGCTGGCCGATGAAGCGAGCGTCGATTTTCATTACTGCGCGTCGCCCGAAGACGCGGTGATGATCGCCGAGGAAACGCGCGCGACCGTGATCCTGCAAGACCTGGTGATGCCGGGCACGGACGGCCTGACGCTGGTGCGGCAGTATCGGCAGAATCCGGCCACGCGCGACATTCCGATCATCGTGCTGTCGACCAAGGAAGAACCGCTGGTGAAAAGCGCGGCGTTCGCGGCGGGCGCGAACGATTACCTGGTGAAGCTGCCGGACCGGATCGAACTGATCGCGCGGATTCGCTATCACTCGCGCTCGTACCTGAACCTGTTGCAGCGCGACGAGGCGTATCAGGCGCTGCGCCAGTCGCAACAGCAATTGCTCGCGACCAATCTGGAATTGCAGCGGCTCACGCATTCGGACGGTTTGACGGGGCTGTCGAACCGGCGTTATCTCGACCAGTATCTGTCGGCCGAATGGCGTCGCGGCATGCGCGACAAGTCGGGCCTCGGCTTCCTGATGATCGATGTGGATAACTTCAAGGCCTACAACGACACCTACGGCCACGTGGCGGGCGACGAAGTGCTCAAACGCGTCGCCCAGACGATCGAATCGTGCCTGGGACGTTCGCCCGATCTCGCCGCGCGCTTCGGCGGCGAGGAGTTCGCGGTCGTGATTCCGGGGACGTCGTCGGGCGGCTTGCGTTTGCTGGCCGAAAAGATCCGCCTCGCCATCGAGGGGCTGGGGATTCCGCATTCGGTGTCTGCCAGCGGGATCGTCACGATCAGCATCGGCGCGGCGACTTTGGTGCCGTCCCTGACAGACCCGGTGACGACGCTGATCGAAGCCGCTGACATCGCGCTGTATCGGGCGAAGCGGGACGGAAAAAATCAGGTGGCCGTGACGGGTTGAGTGCTGCGCGTCATCTGTCGCTTGTCACTTGCGCTTTGTCGTCTGTCACTTGTCGCTTGCTACAGGTAGAGCGCAACTGAAAACGCGCCCGGCGAGATTGCCGGGCGCGTTTTTTTACAGATAAACCCCGTTCAAGCCGCCTTCGCTTCCGCGTAACGCGCCGCCGGCTCCTTATGCGACAGATTCGGCTGCAAGCGTTGACGCGCATCGTTCAGGCGCTCCCAGTCGGCGGCATCGGGCAGTGATGGGATCGTCACCAGTTCACCCTGGTCGAATCCGGCGAGCGCGGCGTCCACCATGTCCTCCGCGGTCATCACGATCTGTGCCGGCAGATGTTCGACAGCCAGGCCTGCCCGATCCCAGAAAGCCGTGCTGGTCGCGCCCGGCAACACCGCCTGCAATTGCACGCCCTTGCCGCCGACTTCGTGATGCAGCGACTGCGTCAGATTCAGCACGTAAGCCTTCGTGCCGCTGTAAGTGCCGTTCAGCATTTCCGGCGACAGCGCCACTATCGACGAAATGTTGATCACCGCGCCGTTACCCCGCTCGACGAAGCCAGGCACGGCCGCCGCCGTCAGACGGGTGAGCGATGTCACGTTCAGATCGATCATCTTTTCGAGCTCGTCCACGTTCGAGTCGATAAGCGACGCCGTCGCGCCGACGCCCGCGTTGTTGACCAGCAGCGTGATTG
This sequence comes from Paraburkholderia fungorum, assembly GCF_900099835.1. NCBI lineage: Bacteria > Pseudomonadati > Pseudomonadota > Betaproteobacteria > Burkholderiales > Burkholderiaceae > Paraburkholderia > Paraburkholderia fungorum. The sequence goes on along the minus strand of NZ_FNKP01000001.1, from coordinate 306,879 downwards.
CGCGATCTTCGCGCAACCGTGCCTCGATGCGGCGCACGTCGGCTTTCACGGTCAGGTCGGCGCCGATCGACTCCACGTGACGCCCCGTCTCCTTCGTCAGACGCCCAGCCAGCTCGTTTAGACGATTGACATCCCGGGCGACCAGAATCAGGTCGTAACCACGTCGTGCGAGGCGATCCGCATACACCGCGCCGATGCCCGACGATGCGCCTGTCACCACTGCCGTTCCCTTGCCTGCTTGCGTTGCCATCTCAATTCTCCATGCGGGCGGCGAGCCATATGCCGCTGCCTGCTTCGTCCATCAAGTGAATGGGAAAACCTGTGCCGCCGCGCCGTTCCATCTGGTTTGGCGCTGTTGACGAAGCAAGTCTAGGCACGTAGCCTCTTGTCTCAAATGTCGTATTTACCTCTTTTTAGGACGCCACGATGAAACACGTGGGAGTGGTCGTTTTTCCTGGCTTCCAGATCCTGGACATGGTGGCGGTGTCGATATTCGAACTGGCGAATCGCGAACTCGGCGAGCCGGTGTACGAGGTCGAGATCATCTCCGAGCTCGGCGGGATGGTGCGCAGTTCCTCAGGCGTCGAAATCGCGTCGCGCCAATTCGGCGATCCGGCGTATGACACCGTGGTGGTCACCGGCGCAATGGAAATTGCGCCGTCTTCGCCGGGCTTGCTGAGTTTTCTGAACGACGCGCTCGCCGCGTCGCGCCGAACCGCCAGCATCTGCACGGGCGCTTTCGTGCTGGCCGAAGCGGGAATTCTCGACGGCCGCCACGCAACCACCCATTGGGCGTACTCACGCGATTTGCAGCAGCGCTTTCCCGACACGCGGGTCGACGACGACCGCATTTTTATCGTCGACGGTTCGGTGTGGACTTCCGCCGGCATGACGGCCTGCATCGACTTATGCCTGGCGCTGGTCGAAAGCGATCTCGGCGCGGATATTTCCCGCACTATCGCCAAAAAGCTCGTGGTGTATCACCGGCGCGCGGGCGGTCAGTCGCAGTTTTCGGCGATGCTGGATCTCGAGCCGAAATCCGACCGCATCCAGAACGCGCTGTCGTATGCGAAAAACAATCTGCGCGAGCCGCTGACGGTCGAGCAACTGGCGGGCGTTGCGCATCTGAGTCCACGTCAATTCAGCCGCGCGTTTCGCGACGAGACGCGGCAGTCGCCCGCGAAAGCGATCGAGGCGTTGCGGGTCGAGGCCGCGCGCACGATGCTCGAAGCCGGTCGTCACTCGATGGAAGCGGTCGCGGCGGACACCGGTTTTGTCGATACCGAACGGATGCGCCGCGCCTTTTTGCGCGCGTACGGCCAGCCGCCTCAAGCAATTAAACGCGCAGCCCGCGCGCCGTAACAGATGTGGTGGACAATGAAGCCGAACGCGTGATCTCCGAAATCGACATCCACCCGCAATTCGTAACCTGCACCCGCAAAGGAAGCCCGATGACTTACGACGACAGCAATCCCTTCGCAAGGATTTTGCGTGGCGAACTGCCGTGCATCAAAGTAGCCGAGACCGACGCCGCCCTCGCCTTCATGGACCTGATGCCGCAGGCCGACGGTCATCTGCTGGTCGTGCCGAAGGAAAAGGCGGCGCAGATTTTCGAGCTGTCGGATGCGTCGTTGACGGCGTGCATGCGCATGACGCAGAAACTCGCGATTGCGGTTCGCGCGGCGTTGCGCCCGGACGGCGTGTTCATCGGTCAGTTCAACGGTGCGGCGGCGGGACAAACGGTGCCGCACGTTCACTTTCACGTGATCCCGCGTTGGGAGGGCCAGCCGCTGAAAATGCATGCGCGCGACGCCGCCGATGCGGACACGCTCGAAGCGCTCGCCAAGCGCATTCGCTCGCATTGGCGCGCGGATTGACGGCTTTCGACAACCCTTCGATCCGACGCGTTGGCCGAATGTAGTCACGCGCCGTAACAACTGTAAAGGCCATTGAAACCAGCAGCACGCGTTGGGCGACTAGACTGGAATTTGCCTTGTACCCGCAAGGCATTGAGTGTGGATCTCTTTTTTCAGCCTGCCGGAAACGGCAGGCTTTTTTGTTGGCGGATGCCCATAAAAAAACCCGCACGCAGCGGGTTCTCAATTCTTTTACCGATGATACGGCCCCGGACCATGGTGATGCGGCGGCGGCGGCGGACGACGGTAATGGTGGTGGTGATGCGGCGGCACATGGTGGCAACGCGTGACCAGACGGCCATGCATCCATACGCGCTGGCACACGGTACGCGCTTCGGCTGCGGTCGGCACGAAGGCGCTTGCTGTGACGGCCAGCAGCATCAATGACATCAATTTGCGCACGAGAACTCCTGTTCAAAGGGCCGCCATTTTAAGATAGCGGCCCTTTTCATGCAGTGCAGCATGCGGAACAGGAGATGAATCGATAGAGATTGACGGCTCAGTGACGCTCGCGGGAGCGGCGTAACGGATGCCGCCAGTCGATCCGCCGCGGTCTGACGTGTAGCGGCCTCATATCGTGGAGATGGCGGTGTTCCTGCCACAACTCGTCGGAGAAAAGAAACGCGACGATAAGCAGCGGAATGATCAGAAAAATGCCCAATATCAGTTGCTCGATCACGGTGGCCTCCGATCGCAGGAGCATGATTTTATTGTAGAGCACCGCACATGCCCGCACAGCGCCGGGGGCTTAGAAGTGCGTTGGGTTGTCCGCGATAACAGGACTTCGCTTCAAGCTCGCACGATCCTGCCCGCCTGGCTGGCACCGTTTATGTCCTGCACGTAAACCGTTATTTCGCATTTTTCTATTAGTCGGCTGAATGACTTTGTGTGCGACGCACAAATCAAGTGCTTCGAATGTATTAAATCACTTAATTGGCGATTCTCGTTTACGCCAATACGCAGCGCAAAGCTTTACGGGTTAAAGCAGCGCGATCCGACGATTTTTTAGTTATCCGTTTCAATCAGGAAGATTCAAGCGGCTGCTCAAGGTTTAAGCACCCATCACGCATGCTGCGACAATTCGCCACTGTTGCGACCGCACACAAGATGTGCTTGTCGTTCTTTCTCATTCTCCTAAAGTGCTAGATGCGGGTTCAACGTTAAAGTTAAATACATAGCTAACCTGAGTATCGGCCCCGCACCGGAGGAAAATATGAAAGCACGAATCGCCGTTGTTTTCGCTATTGCGGGTTTGGCTGCCGCGACCGTTCAGGCGCAAGACGTCATGGTCAAGCCGCAGCAAACTATTCAATTCAAGGCTAATGCGTACGGGTGTCTGTCGAAAGATAAACTCGACGCCGCTGACCAGCACGCACAAGCCGGCGAACAGCAGAAGATGCAGGAATTCTTCTCCGGATATCAGTGCGTATCGACGCCTGCCGATTCGAGTTTCCGCGTGATTCGCGTCGTCGGACACGACGTTGAATTCGTAAATTCCGGCAATAGCGATACCGAAGGCCTGTGGGCAAACGATCGCTTTATCAAGCAATAAGCCGACTGCGGTAATTCGGGGCGATTAACCCTGGAATGCGGTTTTGCGTGCGTAATTCGCCTGACTTTTTATAAAGTGGCGGACGTGTGAACCTGTGAGTTTCAAGAAGCGGCCAGGCATTAAAAAATGCCCGGCCGTTTTTGTTTTTAACACGTGAGCCAGGCACATAAAAAAGCCGATATGGATTGATTGCAATCCATATCGGCAGACGCCTTCTCGCAAAAGCGCAGGAACAACTGATAACCGGCTAAAACCTCAATGCACGCGCTTGCTGCGGCGGAACTGGTCGAACAGCACCGCCAGCAGCAGAATGCCGCCACGAATCAGGTATTGATAAAAGGTCGGCACGTTCAGCAGGCTCATTGCGTCCTGCACCGAACCCATGATCAGCACGCCGACCAGCACGCCCGAAATCGTCGCGACACCGCCGGTCAGCGAGACGCCGCCCAGCACGCACGCGGAAATCACGCCGAGTTCGAGACCGACCGAGGTCTTCGGGTCGCCGAGGCTCATCCGCGAGGCGAGCATCACGCCCGCGAAGCCGGTCACGAGACCCTGCAGCACGAACACCGTGATCTTGATGCGCGTCACCGGCAAACCCGCGAGCAACGCCGCTTCGCTATTGCCGCCGACGGCCAGCACGTTCTTGCCGAACACGGTCTTCTTCAGCAGAAAGCCGAACAGCACGAAGCCGACGATGTTGCTCCAGATCGGATACGAAATGCCGAGGAACGAGCCGCCGCCGAGGTCGAAGAAACGCTCTTCGGAAATCATCACCGCGTCGCCGTTCGACGTGATGAACGCGAGGCCGCGTACGACCTCCATCATCGCGAGCGTGACGATCAGCGAGTTGATCTTGTAGCGCGCGACCAGCACGCCGTTGAAGAGACCGACCGCGCCCCCGGCCAGCACGCCGGCTGCGACACCGAGCAGCACGCTATGCGTCGCGGTGATCAACGTGGACGCCACCACGCCCGCGAACGCGACGATCGACGCCACCGACAAATCGACTTCGCCCAGCGCGAGCACGAACATCATCGTGACGGAGATCGAGCCGATCAGCGTGACGGAAAGCAGCAAGCCCTGAATATTGCGCGAGCTGAGAAAGTCCGGCACGGTGAACGACAGCACCGCGAACAGGATGATGAACACCATCACAATGCCGGACTTGTTGATCAGATCCCACGTGCGCGCCGCGCGCGCGCTTATGCCGGCAGACGCGACCGCTGGGGTCGAGGAATCGGTCGAAGGTGTATTCATGATGTTTATTCCATTTCAATGGCGCGATTCAATTGCTTTGGCCTGAGTCGTGTTGTGTTGTGTCGAATGTGTAGCGAGGTCAGCGGGGCAGGGCGAGCTTGATCAGCGCATCGGGCGTGGCTTGCGCTTTCGGCAGATCGCCGACGATGCAGCCTTCCTTCATCACGATCACGCGATCCGCCACGCCGATCACCTCGGCCAGATCGCTCGACACGACGATCACCGTGCGGCCCGCTTCGGCCAGCCCATACAGCAGCCCGTAAATTTCGCTGCGCGCGCCGACGTCGATGCCGCGCGTCGGTTCGTCCATCAGGAACACGTCGATCTCTTCGGCGAGCCAGCGCGACAGAATCACTTTCTGCTGATTGCCGCCCGACAGCGTGCCGATCGGCGTGTCGCCGTTACGCGTCTTGATCGCGAGCTTGGCGATGAACTCCTTCGCGGTCTGCGCTTCCTTGCGGCCGTTGAGCACGTTGAAGCGGCTGAAGTGGCGGCGGCAACTGATGTTGAGGTTGTCCGACACCGACGCGATCGACACAATGCCTTCCTGCTTGCGATCTTCCGGACACAGCGCGACGCCCGCACGCACCGCATCGCGCGGGGTCGAGAAGCGCACCGGTTTGCCTTTGAGCGTGATCTCGCCGGCAGCCGGTTTGACCGCGCCGTAGATCAGCTTCATCAATTCGGACCGGCCCGCGCCGACCAGCCCAAAAAAGCCGACGATCTCGCCCTTGCGCGCCGAAAACGAAGCCGGTTCGCGCAAGCCGCGTCCCATCAGGTCCTTGACGGCGAGTTGCACGTCGCCGAGTTCTCGCGAGCGATAGCCGTACACGTCCGCAATCGAGCGGCCCACCATGCAGCTAATCAGACGCTCGCGGTCGAGTCCCGCGCCTGCTTCGAACGTATCGATGCGGCGGCCGTCGCGAAACACCGTCACGCGGTCGCACAGTTCGTAGACTTCTTCCATCCGGTGCGTGACGTAAATGATCGCGCGCCCCTCGGCCCGCAACGCGCGAATGATCCGGAACAACTGCGTGGTTTCGCGCGACGACAGCGAACTCGTCGGTTCGTCGAATGCAATCACGCGCGCGTCGCGCATCAGCGCCTTGCCGATTTCGATCATCTGCCGCTGTCCGATCGACAGATTCTTCACCTGCTGCGACGGATCGATCTTTTCGCCGAGCCGTTCCAGTTCGCGCATCGCGCGCGACACCAGCGCCTTTTCGTCGAGTACGCCGAAGCGGTTGGGCAGCGCGCCGAGCATCAGGTTCTCGGCAACGGTCAATTCCGGCACCAGGTGCAGTTCCTGATAGATGATCGCGACGCCCGCCTCGATGGCGGCCTTGGTCGTCGTGAATTGCTGTTCGACGCCGCCCAGCGACAACGTGCCGGCCGCCGGCTGATTCACGCCGGACAGCACCTTCAGCAAGGTCGACTTGCCCGCGCCGTTTTCGCCCATCAGACCATGGACTTCGCCGCGCCGCACTTCCAGCGAAACCTGATCGAGCGCGAGCACGCCGGGAAAACGCACGGTGATGCCGTCGAGTTGCAGATACGGTTCCGCGCCGGACTCGAACGCAGGCGAGGGCGCCAATGCGGCCGCCGAAGCCGACACCGATGCGTCGCCGGAAGACTCTGTGTGTGAGGACATCATTGGAAAAACCTCAAGCTGGTGAACAACTTTGCGGGCCGCTTGCGCCTCCACGCGCGCACGGCCCGCAACTTGCGGAGTCAGGCTCCGCCGTCTTGCTTCGCTATCCTGCTTATTTCCGCTGATGGCCCGCTTAAATACCGAGTTCCTTGCGAACGTCCTGCCAGTTGCTGCGCACCATCAGCTTGCCGGTGGTTTGCGTATCGGCGGGCGGCTGCTTGCCGGCCTTGATCCACTCGACCAGGTTTTCCGTGCTGTCCTTGCCGTGGTTCGTCGAGCTGACGGCGATCGTGCCGTAGAAGCCCGTCGGTTCCTTCTTCTGGAACTCGGCGAACGCTTCGCCCGCACCGTTGATGCCGACGCCGATCACGTCCGCTGCCGGAATGTGCAGCTGCTCGGTCGCGCGCACGCCGCCCAGCACGCTTTCTTCGTTGAGCGCGAAGATCACCCACTTCTTGATGTTCGGATGCTGCGCGAGCACCGGCGACGATGCGTTGAAGCCGCCTTCGTCATCGGTCGTCTTTTGCGGCGCGTCGAAAATGTTTTCCTTCTTGAAGCCGCCGGCCAGCAGCGTTTGCGTTGCGCCGTCGGTGCGCAGTTTCGCGGTCGGCAGTTCGTAGTTCGTGATGCGCAGCGCGCCGACTTCTTCAGGCTTCCAGCCGCGACGCTTCATTTCCTCGGAGATCGCCGTGCCGACCTGATTGCCGATCTTGAACGCAGACATGCCCAGATGCGGCACGTTCGCGAGCGGCTTGCCGGTGGAGTCGACCAGCTGATCGTCGACGGTGACGAACTTCATGTTGTAGCGTTTCGCACGCGCCTGAATCGCCGGTCCGAGACGTACGTCGGGTGCGCAGATCACGAAGCCTTGCGCGCCTTGTGCGCCGAGGTTGTCGATCGCGGCCAGCACTTTTTCGCCATCCGGCGTGCCGATGTTGACGACCGTGAAGCCGTCCTTCTGGCCGAGCGCCGTCGCGGCTTTCTGTTCGTTGATGAACCACGCCTGTTCCGGCATCTTCACGAGGAAGCCGACTTTGAGCGGCTGATCCGCGTGGGCGGAAAGCTGCGCGGCAAACGGAGCGGCGAGGGCGGCGGCCGCGATGGCGGTAAGGGTCAAACGGCGAAGCTTGCTGGTCATTTCTGTCTCCTGTTGATCTGGAATCGGCGCTTTTGCGGTCGATCGGCGGGTTGCCCCTGTCTCACGCAAATCACTTGCTCCCGTCGCATACATCGTGGTTGCTGAGGTTGAAAAGCTGCTTTGATTTCATTTTTCGCAGCGGGGGCCATGCCCGGCGGTGTTAGCCGGAGCGTGGGTAAGCGACGCGCGGCGTGGCGTTTCTCGTGTCACGTCGCGCGGCAAGCAGTAAATCGGCGCCGGGCCGCGTCGCCTGGCAGGCAACGACGCCGTGCGCGGCAACGCGAATGGCGACACGGACGGCGCGGGCGGCGCAGACAGCACGCGTCACGATCAGCCCGCCACGTAGGCCGTTTTCACGGCCGTCCAGAAGGCCGCGTCGGTCGCGCCGTACGCCGAGGCCTTGCGGCCGCCACCCGGCGCGTGATGTTCGACGGCGGTCGTCGGCAGATTGATCGTCACCAGGCCGCTTTGCGCATGACGGCGAAAATGCCGCGCGCGGCTGAGCGAGCGCGTGCAGATTCCCGCGCAAAGGCCGTAGGTGGTGTCGTTCGCCAGATGCAGCGCGTGCTCGTAATCGTCCGCGCGCAGCACGACGGCGAGCGGCCCGAAAATCTCTTCCCGCGCAATGCGGTGTTCAGGTTCGCCGACGAACAGCGCCGGTTCGAAGAAGTAACCACGCGTCGCGCGCTCCAGCTGAACGCCGCCGTGCAACAGTTGCGCGCCTTCCTGCTGGCCGATCTTCACGTAGTCGAGGTGACGCTCCAGTTGCGCGGCGTTGGCGACCGGGCCGATATCGGTGCCGTGCTTCAACGCGTGATCGACGGAAAGCCTGGCGAGTTTTGCCTGCAACGCCGCGACAAACGGCTCGAACACCGCGCGTTCGACGATCAGCCGCGCCGATGCCGTGCTGCGTTGACCGGCCGAGCCATAGGCGCCGTTCAGCGCGGCATCGACGGCGCCGTCGAGATCGGCGTCGGCCAGCACGACGAACGGATTCTTGCCGCCCATCTCGAGTTGCACACGTGCCTGGCGAGCGGCGGCGACTTGCAGCACGCGCGAGCCGGTTTCCGCCGATCCGGTCAGGCTGATCGCCGCGACCAGCGGATTCGCGACGATCCGTTTGCCGACCTGCCGGCCGCTGCCCATCACGAGATTGAACACGCCGGCGGGCAAACCCGCGCGGCTGACGATCGACGCCAGCGCCGCCGCGCAGGCCGGCGCCGATTCAGCCGGTTTGAACACCACGCAATTGCCGTGAGCGATCGCAGCGCCGATCTTCGCTGCGGCAATCGCCAGCGGCGCGCTCCACGGCGTGATGATGCCGACTACGCCAAGCGGTTCGCGCGTCACGTCGATCTCGATATCGGCACGCGCCGACGCCACCGGTTCGGCGAACGCCCGCAACGCTTCAGCCGCGAACTGCTTGAAAATCTGCCCCGCGCGGGTCGCCTCGGCGGTGGCCTCGGGCAGCGTTTTGCCGACCTCGCGCGCGAGCAGCCGGCCGAGTTCGTCGCGCCGCGCCAGCATTTCTGTGCCGATGGCGTCGAGCGCATCCGCGCGACGCTGCGCCGACGCCAGCGACCACTCGCGAAACGCCGCGTGCGCGGCTTCGATGGCCGCATCGGTCTGGCGCACGTCGGCGCGAACGTACTCGCCGACCGGCTCGTCCAGATCCGACGGATTGAACGACACGCCCGTGGTCGCGCCCGTCTCCCATCCGCCATTGATGTAATGGCGAAACGGACTGGCAACCAGCGGAACGAGTGGATCGCGGTTCATCGACGGAATGGGGGCATGTGGGAAGCTCGGAAAGTCCACGAATGGTATGAGCGGCCCCAATAACTTTCCAATCCCTTTTTAGGCCATCCAGATATCAATTCTGGTATGGCATCATGGAGCCTGACCGGGATAAAGCTTCCGGCGGATCGGCGTTAAACCGTTCACCAAAAAAGCTCGGAGACATGCATGACGCGTAGCTATTCGAACTGGTTCGTGCGGGCGCGGCTCAAGACGCGCCAGTTGCTGCTGTTGGCGGCAATGGAAGAGGAGGGCAACGTGCGGCGGGCCGCCGACGTGCTCGGCATGACGCAGCCGGCTGCGTCGCGTCTGCTGAAAGAACTGGAGGACATGCTGGAGGTCAGCCTGTTCGACCGGACGCCGCACGGTATGCACGCCACGTTATATGGCGAAGTGATGATCCGGCACGCGCGCATGGTGCTGTCGAACCTGAGCCACGCACACGATGAAATCTCCGCGCTGCGCGCCGGGCTCGCCGGGCAGGTGCGGATCGGCGTGATTGCCGCCGCGGCCGCGACGATGGTGCCGCGCGCGATCGCCAGCGTGAAAGAACGTTATCCACAATTGCAGATCTGGACCGAGGTCGAAACCTCGGATGTGATGCTGCCGCGGCTCGCGGAAGGCGAACTCGACATCATGATCGGCCGGGTTTTGGAGCGGCAAAACCAGTTCAAGGCCGAGGTTCGCTACGAACCGCTCGCCGACGAACCGCTCTGCGTGGTCGCGCGGCCCGGCCATCCTCTCGAAAATGAGACAGGTTTGACACTGCGCGGAATCGTCAACGCAAGCTGGGTTTTGCACCCGCCGGGCAGCGTTCTGCGCCATCGCTTTGATCTGGTGTTTTCGCAAATCGGGCTGAATCCGCCGCAAAACGTGGTCAATACGAACAATTTTCTGGCGATTTCGAGCCTCCTTCTTCAAAGCGACATGTTGGCGGTTTTACCTGACGAAGTGGCGCGTCAGTACCAACAGTACGGAGTGCTGAAGCGTATTCTGATCGATTTACCGTGCAGGATGGATACATTCGGTATCATCACGCGCCAGTCGCATCTGCTTTCGCCGGCGGCCTCCGTCGTGCTCGATGCCTTGCGGGAAGCCGCCGCCGAGGTCTACGGCACCCCCTCCGAGGCGGCAGTGGCGCGATAAATGCTTCCTTCCCACGTATGACGGCCGCTTAACGGCTCGGGGAGGAACCAGCGATGTACAACAAACACGGAAAACGGCAACGCGCCGTCGACGATTCTTTTTCTGTTCGCTCCGGTGGAGCGAGCGCCTGGTTTAGTAACGGCATGGCTCTCAAATCGACGATTTACAAGGCGGAACTGCAGATCGCCAACATGGACCGGCACTATTACGCCGACCATTCGCTGACGATCGCCCGCCATCCCTCCGAAACCGACGAACGGATGATGGTCCGCGTCGCCGCGTTCGCGCTGTTCGCGCAGGAACGCCTCGAATTCTGCAAAGGTTTGTCGGATGTCGACGAGCCCGATTTGTGGCAGAAGGACCTGACCGGCGCGATCGAAACGTGGATCGAAGTCGGTCAGCCGGACGAACGGCGGATTGCGAAGGCGAGCGGACGCTCGAATGAAGTAATCGTGATCGCTTATGGCGGCCGGACTTCGGACATCTGGTGGCAAGGCGTGCGCAGCAAGGTTGAGCGCATGCGCAACGTGACGGTGTGGTCGCTCGGCGAGGACATCGCTGCGTCGCTCGGCTCGCTGGCAGAACGCACGATGCGTCTGCAATGCACGGTGCAGGACGGCGAAGCCTGGCTCGGCAGCGCCGACGCGGACGCGGTGAAGATCGAGTGGACGGTGTTGAAGGAACCCGCCAACGCGTGATCTGATCGCTCAGATCGACGTCACGCGGGCCGCTTCCGGCGGCCCCTTCAGTTCGACCATATTGCCCTCGGGGTCGAACAGATACAGCGACGGCCCAAAACCGTCCGCTCCGTAGCGCACGCCTTGTTCGCCCAGTCGGGCGCCGTGCGCGGCGAGATGCGCTTTCAGCGCGTCGGCGTCGAACGATTCGACGCGCAAACACACGTGATCCATATTCCGCCCCGCGCCGGGCACGCCGTTTTCGGCGTGGTCGAGCTTCGCGCCGACCTGCAGCAAATCGATCAGCGAGCGGCCGGCGCGCAATTGCGTCAGGCCCAGATCGCGCTGCTCTTTTTCGATGCTGCATCCGAGGACATCGCAATAGAAACGCGCCATGGCCGCGACGTCCGTGGCCCGGATGACAACGTGATCGATCTCGCGAATGTGGATTTTCATGGCGCACGCCCTTCGCTATTTCGCAGAACGGATGGAATTGCCAGTGTAGAAGATTGGGCGGCGCTGCACGGGCGCGCGAGTTGAAACGGTCAGAAGGGCCGGATCAATCGGTGAAATGCGGAAACTACAGACGAAAAAAAGCCCGCTCGATGTGGAGCGGGCTGAATCCATATCAGGAGGAGACATGGAGGAGACAGTTCCTAATATACACATGGGGTTGGTGCGACGCAATAACTTTTTAAGGGAAAACCCGATATTGGGCCAAATTGTCGCAGTTTTTGACAAGGTTTGACAAAGAGGCCCGCCCAACGGGGCTTTCCGTCGATACGAAGCGCGGAATGACAGAGCAAGAACCGGGGCGTAGTGTGTTGGCTTACCGCGTAAATTGGTGAGCATCGACCTCGACCGTCTATCGGAAACCATCATGAACGGCATCACCGATTTCATCGACACTGACACCGAGCCCGTCACCGCCTGGACTTCCGACGACGAGCGCTGGGCCGCCGTCACGCGTCGCGAGCAGCAGGCCGACGGCGCATTCTTCTACGCAGTCAAGACGACTGGCGTGTTCTGCCGTCCGTCTTGCGCGTCGCGTCAGCCGCGTCGCGAGAACGTGGCTTTTTTCACCGATGCCGACGCCGCCCGCGCCGCTGGTTTCCGCGACTGCAAGCGCTGCCAGCCGGGCGGTCTGCCGCGCGAACTCGAAATCGTGAAGCGCGCGTGCACCGCGCTGGATGCCGATCCGCAGCAGCGCCTCACGCTCGCGCAATTGAGCGACGCCGTGCATGTCAGCCCGTTCCATCTGCAGCGTCTGTTCAAGCGCGTCGTTGGCGTGTCGCCGCGTCAGTATCAGGCGGCGCAACGGGGCGCCGCGTTGCGCGACGCGCTTCGCAGCGGTGCCGACGTCACGCGCGCCACGCTCGACGCCGGTTTCGGCTCGCCGTCGCGGATGTACGACAGCGCCCCCGCCGAACTGGGCATGGCGCCGTCCGCGTATCGTCGCAAGGGCGCGGGGCTGACGGTGCGCTATGCGATTGCGCCGACCGCGCTTGGCTTCGTGCTGGTCGCGGCCACCGGCAAAGGCATCTGCAAAATCGGTTTCGGCGACGAGAAAACTCCGCTGATCGACGAATTGCGCGGTGAGTTCGCCAATGCAGAGGTGTTGGACGACGCCCAACAGCTTGCGCCGTTCATCGCGCAGATCGACGCGTATCTGCGCGGCACGCGTCAGGACTTCGACCTGCCGCTGGATATCGCCGCCACCTCGTTCCGGCAACGCGTGTGGGACGCGCTGCGGCGCATTCCGTACGGCGAAACGCGCAGTTATTCGCAGATCGCCGAAACGATCGGCTCGCCGCGTGCCGTGCGCGCCGTGGCGACGGCCTGTGCGACGAATCCGGTCGCGCTGGCGATTCCGTGTCATCGTGTCGTGCAGAAAGGCGGGGCGCTGGCGGGTTATCGCTGGGGCTTGCCGCGCAAGGCCGCGCTGCTCGACAACGAGGCGCAGCATGCGGGCGGCGCTGCGCCACGCCCAAACGACCGCGCCCGGAAGTCGCGCTCCGACGATCAAAAACTTCCTCCCACCACCAAACTGGATCACGCCGCGTGAGTACGCTTGACGACGTCGCAACCCTGGAACTGCCCTTCAAAGCCCCGTTCGACTGGCCGCGCCTGCTGCGCTTTTTCGGCGGACGCGCGACGCCCGGCGTCGAAGCCGTCGAAGACGGCGCGTATCGCCGAGCCATCGACTGGGCCGGCGACAGCGGCACGCTGAGCGTGCGGCGGCATCCGCGAAAACGGTGTGTGGTGGCGAGCATCGAAGGGCCGGTGAGCCGTCACGCCGACGCACTCGCCGTCCCGATTGCAAGGATGTTCGACCTGCGCGCCGATCCGAAAAAGATCGGTGCCGAACTTTCCGCCGATCCGTGGCTCGCGCCGCTGGTCGAAGCGGTGCCCGGCCTGCGTGTGCCGGGCGCGTGGTCGGGCTTCGAACTGGTGGTGCGCGCGATCGTCGGCCAGCAGGTCAGCGTGAAGGCGGCAACCACGATCATCGGACGCCTCGTGCAGCGCGCGGGCGAGCGTATCGACGGACATCCGCATGAAAGCACCGCGTGGCGTTTTCCGACGCCAGCCGCGTTGGCCGCCGTCGATCTCGCGCAGATCGGCATGCCGGGGAAACGTGTGGCAGCGTTGCAGGGATTCGCGCATGCGGTCGCAACCGGCGACGTGCCGGTCGACAGCAACGTCGTCGATGCGGACAGTTTACGTGCGGCCCTGCTCGCGCTGCCCGGCATCGGCCCATGGACCGTCGAATATGTCGCGATGCGCGCATGGCGCGACGCCGACGCCTGGCCGGCATGGGATCTCGTGCTGATGCAGTCGATCGCCGCGCGCGATCCGTCGCTCGTGCGGCCCACGCAGCAGCGCGCGCGCACCGACGCGTGGCGGCCGTGGCGCGCGTATGCAGCGATGCATCTGTGGAACGAAGTCGCGGACCGTGCGGGCGCGGCGCGCGGCGGCTGATACACGGTCAATCCAACGACCGGATTGCGGCTTGAGCAGAGAGTGTTTTTCAGGGACAAACGCGAATCGCGCGAGGACCGGCCGACGAGTAGAGTGGTGACGATAGCGACAACGTGCAACGTGGCCGGTTCGTCTGAAAAAGCAGGCGGAATCGCTGACTGGCGGGCCTGGACAGGCGGCCGAAGCGGCCTCAAGCAGGCGTCGTAGCGAGATGTTAAAGTGCCCGCTACTGAAAATTCCGCCGAACGTTGTCAACCGCGCAGTGCTGCCGCACGCAGTCACGCGGCACATGGCGGCCGACAACGCCCGACTCGCATCAATGCCAAACACCACATCTTCCCGCACGACCGACGCGTTTCTGCACCGCCTGTCCGTGCTGACCTCAGGCCCGCAGCGCGATGCGCTGACGCGTGGCCTGCGCGGCATCGAGAAGGAAAGCCTGCGCGTTACGCATGAGGGGCAGCTCGCGTTGACGCCGCATCCGCGTGCGCTGGGGTCGGCGCTCACGCATCCGTCGCTGACTACCGACTATTCAGAAGCCCTGCTCGAACTGATCACGCCGGCCGAACACGACGTCGCGATCACGCTCGACAAACTCGATACGCTGCACCGCTTTGTTTACGCGAATCTCGGCGACGAGATCCTGTGGAACAACTCGATGCCGGGACTGCTGCCCGATACCGACGACGGCATCCCCATCGCGAATTACGGCGACTCGAACATCGGCAAGCTGAAGTACGTGTATCGCATCGGCCTCGCACTGCGCTACGGCCGCACGATGCAGTGCATCGCGGGCATTCACTACAACTATTCGCTGAACGAAGAAGTCTGGCGCGTGCTGCACGCCGATCAGCCATCCACGGCGAACGCGGTCGATTTCCAGTCCGAACGTTACCTCGCGCTGATCCGCAATTTCCGCCGCACGAACTGGCTGCTGATGTATCTGTTCGGCGCATCGCCGGCGCTGGATCGGCGCTTCCTGCGCGATCGCAAGCACACGCTGGAAACGTTCGACGCCGACACGCTGTATCGCCCGTACGCGACCAGCCTGCGCATGAGCGATCTCGGCTACTCGAACACCACCGCGCAAGCCGCGCTGCATGCCGACTACGACACGCTGCCGGGCTATCTCGACGCGCTCGCTAAAGCCGTGAGCCAGCCGTATCCCGCGTACGAGCAGATCGGCACGCAGCGCGACGGCGAATGGGTGCAGATCAACACCAACGTGTTGCAGATCGAAAACGAGTTCTACTCGACGATTCGTCCGAAGCGCGTCACGCATCCGGGCGAGCGACCGCTGCATGCGCTGGCCGCGCGCGGCGTGCAATACGTCGAAGTGCGCTGCATGGATATCGACCCGTTCGAGCCGAGCGGCATTTCGCTGGAGACGTCGCGCTTTCTCGACGCCTATCTGCTGGTTTGCGCACTCGACGACAGCGCGCCGTTGCCGCCCGATGCCTACGCGGAAGCCAACCAGAACTTCGGTCGCGTGACGATGGAAGGCCGCAAGCCGGGCCTCGAACTGGTGCGCGACGGTCAACCGGTTGCGATGCTCGACTGGGCGAACGAGTTGCTGGTCAAGATCGAAGCGGCCGCAGCCGCGCTCGACGCGTTGCAAGGTGGCGATGCGCACGCGCGCTCGGTGCAGGTTCAACGCGCGAAGCTCGCGGACGCGTCGCTGACGCCATCGGCGCGTGTGCTGCAAACCATGCGCGACAAGCAGCAGAGTTTCCTCGCGTTCGGTCTCGAACAGAGTGAAGCGCACGCTGCGTATTTCCGCGAGCGTCCGCTGGATGCAGAGCAGGCGAAAGCGTTCAGCGATCTCGCCACTCAGTCGCTCGATGAACAGGCCAAACTTGAGCGCGAAGAAGTCGGTTCATTCGACGCATTCGTCGCGGCTTATCGTGCCTATACGTTGAACCGGTTCAGCGTCTGAAAAACGAGTGGATGAAGTAAGGAAAAAGCGGCCCGGGTGGCCGCTTTTTTATTGCACGCAGGTAACGTCTACATCGCGACGCGACGGAGTCTGAATGCGATCGGCAAATTCTCCGCGCGCTGCGACGTTTCTCTGATCCAGATGAAACACCCTACCGATGCCACGGTCCAAACTGATACGAAACGCTCCATCGAGGGGAGGGCTGAACGTGATAAACAAAACTCTACTGGCCGCGCTGTGTGTTCTCGGTACGGCGGCGGCCGGGTGTTCGACGCAAGGGCAGGTCAATCCGGACGTCATGCAGGTCGCGACCACACCGTTGACTTGCTCGAATAGCGCCCAATGCGATCTCTGGTGGCAACGCGCGCAAACTTGGGTCGAGAGCCATTCGAAGTACAAGATCGAATCGTCTACAAGTTCGCTGATCCAGACTGCCGGACCGGACGGCGGCAAGCGCGCGCTCGCGTATCAGATCACGCGTACCGCGAATCCCGATGGCACAGCGACCATCGGCTTTGCTGCTCATTGCGACGGGTCGATGGGCTGCAAGCCGAACCCGTGGGAAGCGGGCGCGGACTTCAAGGAATTCGTGCGAGGAACCGCAGCGGGGGCGAACACGCCGCAGAGCGGCACGACGCCGTCCCAATCTCCGGCGGCGGCTGCGCACCCGGATGCTTCGCAAGGTCAGTCGATTCCGGCGGCGAACGGCGAGGCAATGTCGCAATAACGCAATGGAAAAGGCGCGCAACATGTGAGGAAAAATCTCACTTGTGCGCGCCTGTCTTCTTCACGCGTTGATGCATCACGCGCATCAAACGCATTAGCGTATCAATGCCCCATCGAAGGCCCCGCTCCCTTGCGCGGCTTCGTGATCCAGACCAGCACCGCAAGCACCAGAAACGCCGCGCAGGAAATGCGGAAGAAGTCGTTGGTCGCCAGCATGTAAGCCTGGGCGGTCACGGTCTGATTCAACTGCGCGGTGAGGCCGTCGCCGGAAAGACCGAGGCTTGCCAGTGCATCCTTATACGCGTTGGTGTTCGCCGAATACACATTGACCGACTCGGTCAGTATCGCGTGATGGTGGATCGTGTCGTTCTCCCAGAATGTCGTACTGATCGCCGTGCCGATTGCACCCGACAACGTCCGGAAGAAGTTCGACAAACCCGACGCACTCGCCAGCCGCTCGTCCGACACGCTTGAAAGCGTGATGGTCGTCATCGGCACGAAGAAGCAGGCCACGCCGATCCCTTGTATGAGACGCGGCCAGATCACGTGATTGAACGGCACGTCGAGCGTGAAAGTCGAGTTCCAGAACGACACGAACGCAAACACGATGAACGCGAAGCTCGCCACGATCCGCAAATTCAGCCGATGCATGTTCTTGCCGATCATCGGCGACAGCACCAGCGCGAGCAAACCGACCGGCGCGGTCGCCAGCCCTGCGAGCCACGGCGTGTAGCCCATCACGGTTTGAAGCCATAACGGGAAGATCACGACCGACCCGAAGAACGCCATGAAGCCGAACGAAATGATCACCACGCCGAGCGCGAAATTGCGGTCCTTGAACAGCGAGAGATCGACAATCGGCTCCTTGTCCGTCGTTTCCCAAACCAGCAGGAACGCAATCGACACCACCGCGATCACCGCGAGCGTGACGATGAACGTCGAGTTGAACCAGTCGCGGTCCTTGCCGAGGTCGAGCATCATCTGCAGGCACGACACGCCGATCACGAGCAGCGCAAGGCCAACTGCGTCGATACGCTGCTTGCTGGTTTTCGTCTCGCGGCCGCGCAGCAGGATGTACGCGCACACCGCCGAGAACACGCCGATCGGCACGTTGATATAGAAAATCCACGGCCACGTGTAGTTATCGGTGATGTACCCGCCCATCACGGGACCGAAGATCGGCGCGCAGATCACGGTCATCGCCCAGAGCCCGAGCGCAAGGCCGCGTTTCTCCGGCGGATAGGAGCGCATCAGAATAGTCTGCGAAAGCGGCACCATCGGCCCGGAAACGAGCCCTTGCAGAAGCCGGAACCCGATCAGCGATTCGAAGTTTTGCGCGAAACCGCACATCGCCGACGCGATCGTGAAAAGCAGCACGGAGAGCGTGAACAGCTTTGCCTCGCCGACCCGCCGCGCGAGCCAGCCGGTCAACGGCACGGCAATCGCCGACGCCACCGAATACGACGAGATGACCCACGTGCCCTGACTGGTCGCGACGCCGAGGCTGCCGGAAATGGTCGGCACGGCGACGTTCGCAATCGACGTATCGAGCACCTCCATGAAGGTGCCCAGGGCCAGGCCGACGGTAAGTAACGCGAGCGCTCCGCCCTTTAGCGGCGCAGGTTCGGCGGCGGGCAGCGTGGCAGCGGAAGCCGTGGCATCCATATTTTTTCTCCTCAATCGGGAAAGCTTGTCACGGCAGTCTTCTCACGCCTGACGAATGGCGTGCTTACATGCCGGATCACCCTCTGCCCAGACAGATATCTTCAAACAATGGCGTTCTTGAAAGCGCCTCTTTGACCATCGGTACTGCTCGCCTTATTCCGGCGATAACCCTGCGGGTGAATTTTCGTGCGACTGCTGTTCTGACGCCGCTGTCGGCTCAAATCCGCAGCACATGCCTGACGGCCCATCCAGTCCATTTGCAATGAAACGGCTGAGCAGATCGATCAGCGTTGCATGCTCGGCGGCGGAAAATCCGCGCAACTGTTCGTTCAGCACTGCCGCACCCAGACCGGGCAACTGGCGCGCGGCTTCATCACCTTGCGGCGTCAGTTCCAGCTTCACCATCCGACGATCGGCGTCACTCCGCGTGCGCACCACAAAGCCTTTCTTTTCAAGGCGATCCAGCAGACGCGTCATCGATCCGCTGTCATACGACATAGCGCGCGACAGTTCGAACGGCGTGCTCGCGCGCCGCGACGACAGCATGACGATCACGCCGATCTGCTGCGCCGTGAGACCGAGCGGCGCAACCGCGCGATCGGTTCGTTCGACCAGCACGTTGCGCGCTTTCGTCAGGTAGTAGCCGAGGCTCGACTCCAGAGGAGTCGTGTCCGCGTTGTAGGGGCCATCAGTCATTGTGTTTCCGGAACATCGGCAAGCAAACGGAGTTTAGCTGCCTAAGCAGGCAAGTCAAATTTCATCGACGCTGGATGGACGACTGAAAAACAACAGCGCCGCCATCCATAGGGCGAAGTATCTTGAAATTTGATTGCATAGTCAATATTATGACAGGCAACGAGTTACGCGCGATCCGCGCCACCCGAGACCATGTTCTGACCGATTTTCCGCACGTCGCTGACGCGCATGTCGCAAGCGCGACGCGCAAAAAGGATTTCCCATGCTGTACCTCAAAAACACCCTTGGCGGCTTGGGCCGCTCACTGACCGATTCCGCGCTGAACAGCTTTCAAGGCCCGCACCGCTGGTGGAAACTGGCGCTCTTCGCCGTGCTGTTCGTGTTGCCAGGTGGATCGGTCGGGGTGGTGGTCATGGCGTGGATCGAGCATCGGCGGGGACGGAAGGGCGTCAAGGCCGCTTCGGAAATGGGCAAGGTCAAAACGCCGTTGTTGACGTCGAGTCTCGCGCCCTCGAGCGCTGTCGCCCCGGCCAATGCGTGCCAGGCACGCGGCGATGCGCCGTGTCGCGCAGCAGCGGGCAAGCAGGCCCGTCAGGCAACGTCGACGGAATCACGGGTTTAACGCTCGCGGCAGTAACAACGCGTAACCATCGCGGCTGCCCAAGTAACACATCTGCACTCTTCCTCGCATTACCCTTTCAGTTTCCCGCGCTCGCGGGCTCATACGCTAACATTCCGGCAGACCAAGATCTCGCCCGGCCGACGGTGCTGCCATCGGCCGCATCGTGGCGTCCAGAAGGAATTCATTGCATGCAGTCTGATCGACTCTCGCGCGCGAGGCCGTTTGCGCCTCGCGCCCTGACTATCGCGGTATCGGCGGCACTCGCTGTATTGCTCGCGGCCTGCGCTGTCGGCCCCGACTACAAGCGGCCGGACGCTGAGATTCCGGCGTCGTTCAAGGAAGCCGCACCGGGCTGGAAAGTGGCTCAACCGGCCGATCAGCACGATCGCGGCGACTGGTGGACCATTTACGAAGATCCGCAGCTCAACGCGCTCGAAGACAAGCTGAACGCCGCGAATCAGACCATCGCGCAATATGCCGCCGCTTACCGGCAGGCACGCGCGCTGGTCGGCGAGGCGCGGGCGGCGTATTTCCCGACCATCGGTGCATCGGCGGGCGCAACGCGCTCGGGCACGGGCGTGTCGTCCACCGGAAGCTCGAGCACCAGCCGCTCCGGCGTCAGCAACAGCTTCAACGTGCAACTGGATGCAAGCTGGGAGCCGGATCTGTGGGGCTCGGTCACGCGGACGGTCAACGCGCAGAAGGCCGGGCAACAGGGAGCGGCTGCCGATCTGGCGAACGCGCGTCTTTCCGCGCAGGCCACGCTCGCTCAAACCTACTTCTCGTTGCGTGCGCTCGATTCCACGCAGAAGCTGCTCGACGACACCGTCGTGGCCTATCAGAAGACGTTGCAACTCACGCAGAACCAGTACGCGCAGGGCGTCGCGGCGCGTTCCGATGTGATTCAGGCACAAACGCAACTGCAATCGGCGCAGGCATCGGCCATCGACAACGGCGTGCAGCGTGCCCAGGACGAGCACGCCATTGCCGTGCTGGTCGGCGTGCCCGCTTCGGTGTTCTCGATTCCGCCTAGCCCGCTTACCGCGACGCCGCCGGCCGTGCCCGCGCAAATGCCGTCGGCATTGCTCGAACGCCGGCCGGATATCGCATCGGCGGAACGCAAGGCGGCGGCGGCGAACGAGCAAATCGGCGTCGCAATTGCCGCGTTCTTTCCGTCGTTGACCCTGTCGGCGAGCGGCGGCTTCGAGAATTCCGTGTTTTCGCAATTGCTGACCGCGCCGTCGCGCTTCTGGACGCTCGGTCCGCAACTCGCGGCCACCATTTTCGACGCCGGTCTGCGCAAGGCGCAAACCGACGCAGCGCGCGCCACGTATGACGCGGACGTCGCAACCTACCGTCAAACGGTGCTGACCGCGTTCCAGGATGTCGAAGACAACCTCGCGTCGCAACGCATCCTCGAACAGGAAATCGTCGTGCAGCGGCAAGCGGTGGATTCGGCGCGTCAGGCGCTCGCCATCGTGACGAACGAGTACAAGGCGGGCACGGTCGGCTTCGTCAACGTGCTGACCGCGCAGACCACGGCGTTCACGGCCGAGCAGAAGCTCGAGACGATTGCGGGTGAACGGATGGTGTCGTCGGTCGGTCTGGTGAAGGCGTTGGGCGGCGGCTGGGACGTGTCGCAAATGAACCGCGAAACCGGCGATGTGGCCGCACCGGCGCCGTTGCCGACGTCGTCGGCTACGCCCGTCGCGCAGAGCGGGGCGGTGCCGCAGCAGGTTCAGAACCAATAAGCACAGCGGCCGCCGGGAATGCCGGTCGCAAAAGCAAAATAGGCATGGCCGCACATTGCGGTCATGCCTATTTTTTCATCACGATCGAGCAACGCGTGCTCGCCCGGCTTTCAGTGCACGAAAGTCAGCGCCACCGTACCCGGCCCAGTCGGCCGCCCCAGCAGATTCAGCAAGCCCGCGAGGTTATCGCGCGCCTCGGGCGCAGCGCTGGCCACGCCGTGAAACGAAGTCGACGCCGCCGACACCGTGCCGTTGCCGCTTAGCATCAGCGGCCCCTTCATGGTCGTCAGATCGAGCGTGGACGATGCACCCTGCGCCTGAAACAGCACGCGATACGAGCCAAGCGGCTTGACCAGCGAGATCCGCGAACTGGCGTCGTTCAACGTCACGGTCAACTGACCGAACGCTTCCCGATTGAAAGTGCGCCAGTCGGACCACGACAACTGCACGTTCCCCTGCAGATCGAGCGTGTTGAACGGCGCGCCCAAACCGCCCAGCAGCGAAGCCGGCACGGCCATCGCGCCGGGCGTCACGGTCGCCGTGCGCAGCGTGGCGTCGACGGTAATCGGGTCGGGCATCGCCTCGCTGTGCCGCATGGTCATGCGCACGCGGCCGGTGAACAACGGCCAGAACGACGTAGTCCATTCGATCCGCCCAGGCAGCAGCGTCGCCGCGCTCATGTCGGAACCGGCGGCGAGCATCAGCGTGGCAGAGCCGTGCCAGAGCGAACCGGCCGGATCGACGAGATTGACGTGCCCGCGCGTCTGTTTCGCGAACTGCGGGGTGATCCACGCGGCCGGCAACAACGTCAGCATCACAACCGCGTTCGACAGCACCGCGACCACCAGCCAGGGCAGCGCGACGCGCAGGCGCCGCATCCAGTAATTCATGCGAGATCCCGTGGAGGCGCGGTTATTTAGCGGTCGACGGCTGCAACGACGCCGTCAGATCCACCTGGCCGTCTTCCTTGAGCGCGGTGATGTGCGCCTCGGCGACCTGCACCTTGAATTGCTTGCGCGCGTCGTCGACCCAGCTCGTCCACGCTGGAAACGACGCGTTCTTCATCTGGATCTGCACCGCGTTGCCGATCACCTGCACCTGCGTCGCGGCCAGGCCGTGATCGCCGAGCGACGCGGTGAGCGCGTCCTTGAGCGCCGCGCCGGTCG
Source organism: Paraburkholderia fungorum (assembly GCF_900099835.1). Lineage (NCBI taxonomy): Bacteria > Pseudomonadati > Pseudomonadota > Betaproteobacteria > Burkholderiales > Burkholderiaceae > Paraburkholderia > Paraburkholderia fungorum. The sequence goes on along the minus strand of NZ_FNKP01000001.1, from coordinate 284,201 downwards.
GCGCCACACCTTGACCCGCCGCCGACAACGCGCGTGCTTCGTTCGACTCGGCGGTCATCTGCGCGAGCTGCCGTTGCAGGCTCGGCAGCGTGTCACGCAGATGCGAGCGGCCATCCTGCGCAGGCGCCCACAACACCGACCACGCGATCACCACAGCCAGGACGCCGCCGCCCCACGCCAGAATGGCTTTTTCGCGCTCGGTGCGCTGGTCCCAGAATCCGGCCCATGTTTGAGCGAGTTCAGCTTTCATTGTCCGTTCCTGATGGTCCACTTGCCCGTATTGCTGTCGATCGAACCGCTCAGCCCGTTGCGCGCAAGGCGCTTCGCGAAGTCGGGATCGAGCTTGACCTCGGGTTTAAAGGTCACGTCGAGCCGGCGGTCGTGATAGTCGAGACCGGCAATGCCGTTGACCGGTACCGGCGACATCGAACGCGCAAGCCCGTCGGCCAGCGACAGGAAATCGTCCGGCGACAATTCACCGGCAGCGACCCGCAACTGCTGCAATTGACGCGACATCTGATCAGGCGCGTCGAGCACGACCGTTGTCTTCGGGAAAGTGTTGAGCAGCAACTCGGTCATCTGCGTATTGATCGCGTCGCGTTGACGCGAAAGCATCAGCCACTGCACGTTCGCGCCGATGATCGCGATCACCAGCGCCGCAACGGCCAGCACAATCGGCAGACGCAGACGGCGCAGAGTCGCCCGGTCGAGCCGCCACGGCTGCGATGCGAATTCGAACTGGCACAGGTCGAAGCGGCATTCCAACGCACGCCGCGCCAGTTGCTCGAACGGCAGCGGGCTCGCACCGTGGATATGCGCCGCAAGCCGCGCCGGACTATTTGGCGACAGGCTCGGCTCATTGCCGGGCACTTCGGTGAGCATATACAGCGAGATCGGCGCCGCGCCGGCCAATGCGCCGAGTGTCGCGTTCACCGCCGTCGCCGGGACCGCCAGCCCTTCGCCCTGCACGCCGCGGGCAATCGCGAGTTCGACACGCGGCGTGGTGCTTTCGACCATACCTTCCAGCAGCATCGCGGGCGCGGTCTGGACCACGGTGCCGAGGACGGCGGCCACCATCGGCGTGACCGATGCCAAACCTGGCGCAACCACGGGTGCCACACCCGGCAGCGAGGTCGCCACGCCGGACGCCATGACCGGCTCGCCCCCGCCGACCGTTTCCGCGACTTCGACGGGTAGGTCGAGCGCGGCGGCAGCTTGCGGCAGACAGCGTGTCACCGGCACCGCGCGCAGGCTGCGATGCCCCGCCGTCGAGAACGCTTCGACGATAAAACGGAACCAGCCGCGATCGATGATCGCCAGCAACTGCTTTCCGCCCGCGACCGGCTGCGGATCGACGGCAATATGGCAGGTTTGCGGGTCTTGGATCAGTTGATCCTCGACGACATTGGGCAGCGCCTGACGCAGCTTCGGCCCGCGCAGCGGCGGCAGCGTCGCGGGCATCATCAGCAGGTCGCGGGCGGCGACCATCAGCACCGTCAGGTTCGCGCGCGGCAGCAGCGCGAGCGCCGAACGGCCGGCGCGCTGGGTGCGGCCCGATTTGTCGAGCAGGACGAACGGCAACTCCGGCAGTTGCCATTCCTGCGATGGCACCGCCGGATCACGCGGCGGCAATAGGACGATCAGCGTGCTCAAAGGCCACTCTCTCTGGGAATTGCGTTATTCATAGTTGGTCTTGTACCCGCACGATACGCGTTGTATGAGTCAATGCATCGCGATAGACGAGCGTCGTGCGGTCCACTTCGGCGCGCTCGTGCTGCACGCGGCCATGAATCAAAAAGTAGCTGGTGGTGACGTCCATTTCGCTCGGATCGACCGCAGCCGACTGCACGCCTGAACCGGTCAGCGCGAGCGTCACGTCGCCGACATTATGGAAAAACACCGTCTGCCGGCGCGCGACGAACGCCTGCGCCTGCGACAGGTTCATTTCAGGCACGATCGCCGAGATCACTTCGGCCGATGCGGTATTCATATTGACCGCCGTCGCGGTCGGCAGAATGGTCACGAAAGGGCGCAATTGCGCGACCATTTCCGGCGTGTAGCCGGGGATGTCGAGCAGCGAGTCGACGCTGGTCATTTGCAGCGGAGTACCGCCTTTGTCGTTGTCGTCGTCGATACCGGGTTTGTCGGTGAAGTTGCCGCCGCCGGTGGCGCCGCCCTGAATCGCCTGGGCCGCTGTGTTCGTCGACGTGGTGGTGGTCGACGAACTGGACGTGGACGTGACCGTCTGGAAGCGGGTCGCCGATTGCGCGAGGCTCGCGCGCACCTGCACTGCGGTGTTCTTCGCGAGCTGGCTGTTCGCACCGAGCGACACGAGCAGACGCTGATACGCGCTGATCTGCTCGGTGTTCAGTTGCAGCACGCCGGGCGCGGGGCTCGACACCAGATTGCGCAGATTGAATTTCGCCTGCGCGTCTTCGATCGAACCGGAAAGATACGTTTCCGCACCTTGCTCAGCGCGGACTTCGCCGATCTGTCCAAGGAAGTCGGACAAACGGGTCTTCGCAATCGGCACGCCCCACAAGCCGCCGAGATACGTGATGCCCGCCGACGTATCGCCTTCGGAACGCAGAATCAGCCGCGTCCAGTCGAGTGCGCCGCGCGACACCCAGAGCGCCTGCGAAAGCAGCCGCTGATTTTCGATTCGCCGGATCTGTACCTGCTGGCGCCAGAGCATGCCCGACACCAGAATCGCCGACAACGCGACGACCAGCAGCGCACTGATGATCGCCGCGCCTTTCTGTTGCGCAGGCGACGATGCTTTGCGGGTTTTCCGTCTGCCGGATGCGCGGGTAGAGGCGGGCGCCCGCGTCTGACCGAAGCCAGAGGGCAGGGCACGCACAACCCGTCGCGCAGACAACCAAGAGAATTTCATTTCATTCTCCGACCAGGAAAACCCGCGTGACGGGGCGCGCAAGCGCCTTCGCCGACACGCTCACTTCCAGCCCCGTCACCGAACGCGGCAAAGGCGCATTGCCCAGTTGCGGCACCTTCAGATTATTGTCGGCCTCGGTGATCGCGCTTTGCACGTCTTTCATCTGCGTGGTCCAGCCGACTTTCGGCACGTACAGCCGCGCAGAAATCGACGTGACGTTGCCCATCAGCGGTATCGCGGACCAACCGTCGCCTTCGGTGCCGCGCAACGCGCGCCGCAGGTCGCCGACATTGCCCAGCGGCGGCGACGCATAACGGGTCACGCGTCCATTGGACACCCGATAGCGCACCACCTGCAAACGCGGCGCGGTGCCCGGCAACACCATCTCGCGGACCACCTGCAGCACGTTGCCCGATAGCGACACCGCCGCCTGGCCCGATTCGTCGTCCGATGCGGCGTGGCGCACGTCGATCCGCATCTGGTCGAACAGTTGCGCGAATACGCGCTCCTCTTCCATCGCGTTCGTAATGGTTTCCCGGCCGCGGATGATCTGGTCGAGACCGCGCCACGACAGCACGGCAATCACCGCCATGATCGCAATCGCGACCAGCAGTTCGATCAGCGTGAAGCCGTGCGCGCCCGATCGGCGGCGGCGCTCAGAGCGAGCGGTTGTTTTCATTCGCGACCACCGTGACCATCTGAGCGAGATTGCCGGAACGCCCAGGCATCGTCACCATCACTTCCACTCGACGAAACACCGGATTCGGCGTCGACGTCACATTTTCGGTACACATCAGTTGCAGGTTGCCTTGCGAGCACTCGAAGCTGGTCGAACCGACACTCGGCCACGCGTGCGTCAAATGCAACTGCGCGAGCGTGTTGTCCGCACTCCAGCCGGCGAGCAGACGCTTGTGCAGATCGGCTTCGCCGCTCGCGAGACTGCCGACCGCGCGCAACGACGCCGACAACGCCACCGCGATGATCGCAAGCGCAACCAGCACTTCGATCATCGTGAAGCCGCGCTGCGTGCGCCCGGAGTAACCAGTGCGATTCAAACTGCTGCAACGACGCATCTCAGCGCACCTCATAGCGGCCATTGCCGGTGCCGACGATCGTCGCGCTCCCGGCTGCCGAAAACAGCGTGATCTGCACCGGCACGTCGATCGCCTCGGTGCCGAAGACGATGCGGTGCGGATGCGAATCGGACCCCGGATAGCTGATCGTGACACCTGTCACACCGCCTTCCCAGTTACGCGGACCGAGCAGTTCGTCGCGCAGCGGACGCCAGCCGTCTTCGGTGCGCTGATCGAAACGGAAGCCGTTATCGAGCGGCTGCCACGCGATGGGCTTTGCGCGCACCTGCGCTTCGTCGCCCGCCGATTCGAACAGCAGCGCTAGACGCTGCGCTTCCTCGTTCAGATCGGTGCGCGGATTGCGGGTCATCGTCAATGCGGTGAGGGACACGAGGATGCCGGCGATCAGGAGCACGACCATCATTTCGAGCAGCGTGAAACCTGCGGCGCGACGGCCGCTGCCGCTCATACGCGAGTTGCCCGGATTGCGCGGATCACGCGAGCGACGCGCGGCGGCACTCGCCGCGCGCGGCAACGGGGCCGTACACGGAGTGTCCACACGGGACTTGCAAGCGGACATACGCATAGAGCCGGCCATCAACGATCAACTGGGAGTCAGACAAAAACGCATCGACAGAACACGCGAACCGCGCCGCTGGGCTGCGTGCCCGAAGGCTGGTTCGCGCGCATGAAAAACGTGGCTGTTAAGGCCGCTTATTGCCACGAGCCGACGTCGGCATCGTTGCCTTCGCCGCCTGCCTTGCCGTCCGCGCCGTAGCTGAACACGTCGATCTCGCCGTGCACGCCCGGATTCAGATATTGATAGGCATTACCCCACGGATCGTTCGGCAGACGTTCGAGATAACCGCCGTCTTTCCAGTTGGCCGGCACCGGATCGGTAGCGGGCTTTTCGATCAACGCGCGCAGACCTTGCTCCTGGCTCGGATAACGGCCGTTATCGAGGCGATAGAGTTTCAGCGCCTGCATGACGGTGCCGATGTCCTGCTTGGCGGCGACGCGGCGTGCTTCATCGGGACGGCTCATGATCTTCGGGACGATCAGCGCGGCCAGAATGCCCAGAATCGCGATCACGACCATCACTTCGATCAGCGTGAAACCTCGTTGCAGACGGCTGCGCGAACCCGCGATTTCAGTGCGGCGAGTGGTCGACAGTTGCATAGCTTGCTACCTCTTTTCAGGTGAAATTTTGACTGGTCAGAATGCGTCTCGTGGCTAATAGGGTGCCATTGGACAGGCCCAGCCGGTCATTTTAATGTCATGGTATTGAAGGGATTCAACCCAACGCAATTTTCACAATAGTCCGTACAATGTACGCATGAACGCCATCCAAATCCGCCTTCTGTCGCTCGCGCTGTTCGCCGTTTTTTGCGCGACGCTGACCTACTGGGTCATCACACTTTCCACCCTGTCCGGCGCGCCGTTGCCCGCGGCCGCTGCGCACGCTCAGGTCTCGACCGACCAGGCCGCCACGCTGTTCGGCGGCCAGCTCACGCGCAGCGTCAATCAGGACGTGCATCTGTTCGGCATCCTCGCTTTGCAGGAAGGCGCCGCGGCGATCGTCAGCGTGGGCGGTGAACCGCCGCATGCCGTGTCGCTCGGCAGCGCGTTGATGCAGGGAGCCAAACTTTCCGAAGTCCGCGCCCGCTCGATCATCATCGACCGCAATGGCGCGCATTCCGAAGTATTCCTGCCGGCCAACGCAGCCGGTCCTACCATTTACGTCCGCTAAAGTCAGGCGGCCTTGCTGCTTTGGGCCGCCTGCTTTTTACCCCTGCTTCAGCTAGTTCGCTTCAACCGGTTGCGCGGCTGCGTCAGCCGCAATTCGCCGCGCAACCCGGCCTCGTTTCGCGTTACCGCATCACTGCACGAGGTTGTTCAACTCGATGATCGGCAGCATCACCGCCAGCACGATCACCAGCACCACGCCCCCCATCGCCAGAATCAGCAACGGCTCCAGCAGGCTCGTCAGGAACATCGTGCGGCGCTCCAGCTCGCGTGCTTCGCCTTCGGCTGCGCGGTCGAGCATGGTCGTCACATCGCCGGTGGCTTCGCCTGAACGGATCAGGTGCACCAGCACCGGCGGAAACGTCTTCGTATTGCCGAGCGCGCGCGACAGCGACGTACCTTCGCGTACCCGCACGATCGCATCGTCGATGTTGCCGCGCATCGCGTTGTTGCTGAGGGTTTCCGCAGCGGCTTGCAGCGCGCGCAGAATCGGTACGCCAGCGGCTGTCAGAATGCCTAGCGTGCTCGCAAAACGCACGGTGTTGTAGCCGCGAACGAGTTTGCCGAGCAGCGGCGCGGTGAGCAGCCAGCGGTCGAAAACGAGACGCGGACCAGGCTGCTTAAGAATCGAGCGCACCATGTACGACAGCGCGAACACGCCGATCAGCACCGCCCACCACCAATGCCGCACGAAGCCGGACAGCGCCATCATCATGATGGTGAGGAAGGGCAGTTGCTGCTTGGTGCTGGCGAACACGTTCACGACTTGCGGCACCACGTAGCTCAACAGAAACGTGACGATACCGAACGCGATGAGCGTGACGATGGTCGGGTAAGTGAACGCAAGCACGATCTTCTGTTTCAGCGCATTGCTTTGCTCGATATAGTCGGCCAGACGCGACAACACCAGACCAAGCTTGCCCGTATGCTCGCCCGCCGCGACGAGTGCGCGATAAATCTCGGGGAAGTCTTTCGGATGCTGCGTCAGCGCATTGGCGAGCGAATGGCCGCCGAGCACTTCCGCGCGAATCGACGCCATCAGTTCGCGAATGTAATCGCGTTCCGACTGATCGGTCAGCACCGCGAGCGCTTCGTCGAGCGGCAGACCCGCGATCAGCAGGCTCGCCAGTTGGCGCGTGAGAATGGCCTGTTCGCGCTGCGACAGACGCCGTCCCAACGACAAACGCTGATTTCGCTCACCCCGCGTTCGCGTGGCCGCCGGTTCGACGACGAGCGGCGTCAGTCCCTGCGAACGCAGATTCGTGCGGGCGCCGCGCGCGCTGTCCGCGTCGAGCACGCCTTTTTGCGCTTTGCCCGCCGCATCGATTGCTTCGAAACGAAATGCCGGCATGCGCTTATACTCCGCCCGTCACGCGTATCACTTCTTCGAGCGATGTCAGCCCCGAAGCGAGCCAGCGGTCCGAATCTTCGCGCAACGTGCGCATGCCTTGCGCGCGACCGGTGGCGAGAATTTCCGCATCGGCCGCATTGCGGTGAACCAGCGAGCGGATTTCATCGTCGATCAGCAGCAGTTCGTAGACGCCGCGGCGTCCTGCGTAACCAGACTGGCCGCATTTGTCGCAACCGACCGGATGCCAGCGCACGCTGCCGTCTTCTTCGGTACGCTCTTCGCGGCACGACGGACACAGGCGACGCACCAGCCGCTGCGCCAGCACGCCGAGCAGCGACGACGCCAGCAGATACGGCTCGACGCCCATGTCGGTCAGACGCGTGACCGCGGAAGCCGCGTCGTTCGTGTGCAGCGTGGCGAGCACGAGGTGACCCGTCAGCGATGCCTGCACCGCGATCTGTGCCGTTTCGAGGTCGCGGATTTCACCGATCATGATGATGTCCGGGTCCTGCCGCAGAATCGAACGCAACGCGCGTGCGAAGCTCATGCCGATCCGCTCGTTGACCTGCGTCTGGCCGATGCCGGAGAGGTCGTATTCGATCGGATCTTCGACCGTCATGATGTTGGTCGTCGCCGTTTCGAGCCGCGACATCGACGCGTATAGCGTGGTCGTTTTGCCCGAGCCGGTCGGGCCCGTGACCAGCACGATGCCGTGCGGCTTGCCGATCAGCTTGTCGAATTTGACGAGCGTGTCGGGCGCCATGCCGAGCGCTTCGAGATTCAGACGCGACGCGTCCTTTTCCAGCAGACGCAGCACCGCGCGCTCGCCGTGACCGGTCGGCAGCGTCGACACCCGCACGTCCACCGGACGCCCGCCCACGCGCAGCGTGATACGGCCATCCTGCGGCAAACGTTTCTCCGCGATATCGAGTTGCGCCATGATCTTGATCCGCGAGATCAGTGCGCCGTGCAGCGCCTTCTTCGGCCGCACGACGTCGCGCAACGTACCGTCCACACGGAACCGCACCACCGACGCGTTCTCGAACGGCTCGATGTGAATATCCGACGCCTGTTCGCGCGCGGCCTGAGTCAGCAGCGCGTTGATCATGCGGATGATCGGCGCGTCGTCTTCCGATTCGAGCAGATCCTCGACCTCGGGAATGTCCTGCATCAGACGCGACAGATCGACTTCGCCTTCGACCTCGCCGACCACCTGCGCCGCGCTGCCGTCCTGGCGCGCGTAGGCCTGGTTGATCGCCTGCGCGAGTTCGTCGGCGGGCAGACGCACCACCGACACCGCGCCGAAATTGCGCGTGACTTCGGCGAGCGCGGCTTCGCTGGTGCGCTCGCTGATCCACACTTCGAGGCTATCCGCGTGCTGATGCGCGACCAGGATCTGGCCGCTGCGCGCGAAGCCGTACGGCACGAGCCGGGCCGCGACGCTCGAAGGCGCAGCGCGCTCGCCTGCGACTGCGTCGCCGTCCTGAGTGCGATGGACTGCTTGCGCGGGCGCCTGTGTCACTGCGTTACTCCTTGCGACTGCGTGCCGTTAGCGGGTGCGGGCATCACGGCCGGATTCGGCACGATCGCCGGGTTCGGCACAATGGCAGGCGCCGGCGTGACCGTCGACGGAACCGTGGTCGGTGCCGGCGACACCGTGGCCGGAGCCGGTGCGACAGGCGCCGGAGCACCGGTAGCCTGCTGACGGCGCATCGCGTTCAGATCGAACAGGTTCATCGCAGCGGAGCCGCCCTGGCTCGGGCCGATCGGCATCGGCGGCATGACCGGATCGTCCTTGTCCTTCATGATGAAGTTATCCGACTTGTACGCGCCCTGCACACCCTGCACGTAGTCGTAACGATTCGCCGTCACCGCCTGCGCCGTATCGCGATCGTTGATGATCACCGGACGCAGGAACACCATCAGGTTGGTCTTGTCGCGCGTTTTCTGTTCGGAGCGGAACAACTGGCCGATCCAAGGGATATCGCCGAGCAGCGGCACCTTGCTGTTGCTGACCTGATAGTTGTCCTGCATCAGGCCGCCCAGCACGATGATTTCGCCGTTGTCGGCGAGCACGGTCGACTGGATCGAGCGCTTGGTGAATTCGGGACCGGCGGGGTTGGTCGTCGCGTTGGTCGTGCCGTTCACGATCGCCGAGTCTTCGGTGTACAGCTGCAGCTTGAGAATACCGCCGTCAGTGATCTGCGGCTTCACGTGCAGCGTCAGGCCGACGTCGACGCGATCGTACGTGTTGAACGCCGCGCTCGTAGTGCCGCTCGTCAGGTTCGAATACGAACCGGTCTGGATCGGCACGTTCGTCCCGACAATGATCTTCGCTTCTTCGTTGTCGAGCGTGATCAGGTTAGGCGTGGACAGCACGTTGGCGTCCGCGCTGGTCGACAGCGCCTGCAACAGCGCGCCGAGACCCTGCACACCGAAAATGTTCTTGATCCAGCCAACGTTCAGGCCTTGCTGGAGACTGGTGAGCGACGAAGCCAGACCGCCGGTCGCGGCGTTAGCCGTCAGATTGATAATGCTGTTGCTCGAACCCGTCGTCAGATTGGTGCCAGCAAACATCGAGTTGTTCGCGACCTGCCACTGAATACCGAGGTTACCGCTGGTATTCGAGTTCAGTTCGACAATCAGCGCTTCGATGTAGACCTGCGCGCGGCGCGCATCGAGCTGGTCGATCACGGCGCGCAGATTGCGATACACCGGCTCGGACGCAGTGATGATCAGCGAGTTGGTTGCGGCGTCGGCCTGGATCATGCCGCCAGGCTGGTTGTCGTCCTTGTCCTTGTCGCCACCGAGCAGGCCGCCGTTACTGTTGTTGCCCGAGCCGCTGCCGCCCATCGGCGAAGCGGACGAACCGCTACTGCTGGAGCCCAGGCTGCTCGAAGGCAACGGCGGCGTACCCGACGTACCGGTCGAATTGCTGCCGCCCGAGCCGCCGCTACCGCTGCCGTTAAACGAGTTCGCCGAACTGGAGTCGCTCGACGAACCGGAGTCGCCGCCCTTGCCGAGCATGCCGCGCAAGGTCTTCGCGAGCTTGGTCGCGTCGGCGTTGCGCAGCGGCACGACGTGCATGTTGCCGGGCATCGTGGTCGGCGCGTCGAGTTCCTTCGCAAGCTGTCTCGCCGACGCGAGACGGCCGGGGTTCGACGCGCGGATCAGCAGCGAATTGGTGCGCGAATCGGCGGTGACGGAAACCTTCAGCGTTGCGTCGGTGCTGCCGATCGCGCCCGGGTCGAGCATCTTGGTCAGCTGCGCGGCGATGTCGAGCGCGTTGCCGTTCTTCAGCGGCACGACCGCTACCGATTGACCCGCCGCCGTATCGACACCCGCGATGATCTGCGCGATACGGCGCACGTTGTCGGCGTAATCGGTCACGACAATCGTGTTGTTGGCGGGGTAGGCCGCGACGGTATTGTTCGGCGAGATCAGCGGACGCAGCACCGGCAGCAGATTGTTCGCGGATTCGTTCTTCAGCACGAACACCTGCGTGACCACCTGGTCGCCGCGCGCGACAGGCGCGTTGCCGACGTAGGTCGGCACGCCTTGCAGCTTGGCGTCGGCTTCAGGCACGACTTTCAGTACGCCGTGGTCCTGGACCAGCGCGAAACCCTGCATGCGCAATGCGGATTGCAAGGTCTTCAGCGCCTGATCTTCAGGCACCGCGTTTTCGGACACGAGGTTCAACTGCCCTTTGACACGCGGGTCGACGATGATCGTCTTACCGGTTGCGGCGCCGATTGCTCTCGCGACCTGATCGATGTCGGCGTTCACGAAGTTGAGTGTCACCTGTGCCTGTGCTGTCTGCGCGGTGATCAATCCAGCCACCAGCAGCGCCGTTGCAACGCGACGCAAAGCCATACTATTTCTTCTCATGGAATGTGATGTCGATGCCAACAGCATGTGCTGCCGACGGTCATGCAGTGCGAACACGGAGGCTGGACGCCGCCTTGCCGGTCTGCGGGCCAGCCTCACGGCCTGAAGTCGCCTCGGGTGGGGACCACCCGGTGTCCGAAAAAAATGAACAGTAACAGTTTTTCATGTCGGATTTGTCACAAAACGAACGACTGGACGCGATTCTTGTACGCGAGTGCTGGTCTGTTAATCAATTGAAAGCTGATCGGCATAAACGGCGATTCTGGGATGCCCGTTTTCTGCCTGCTTATGTCTGTTAGCTAACTTGGATGCAAACCGGACTGCCGGTATCATACGAGCGGTTCGGGTTCCGGTTGAGGGTTTGCCGACGCGGGTTTTCCCCGATGTTCGACGAAGGCCCGGCCAGCAAGCTCGTACGTCTGCCGGCGGCTAAAATGTGGCCGGACAAAAACCTTACCACCCCTTACCCTTGCGATTTGCTTAGTCGTCTTGACCGATGAAACGACCCTTTGTCACCGTGACTGCCGGACTTGCCTTGCTAATAGCGGCAGGGTCGGCGCACGCGGATTGTTTTGACGAAGCGGCGAAGTATCAGAAGGTCAACCCATTGATTCTGCGAGCAATTGCGTGGCAGGAGTCGCACAACCGGCCTGACGCGCAACACAAGAATGCCAACGGTTCAATCGACTACGGCGTCATGCAGATCAACTCGATTCATCTGCCGGTGCTCGCGCAATATGGGATCTCGCAGGGCACGCTCATGGAGCCGTGCAAGAACGTCTATATCGCGGCATGGCATCTTCGCCATCAGATGAACAAGTACGGCAACACCTGGCAAGCCGTGGGTGCCTATCACTCTGAAACGCCGGCTTTGCGCGACAAGTATTCACAACAGATCGCCGCGATTCTGCGTAAGTGGAATCTGATGCCGGCCGCGCGCTGAACACAGGATTCGTCAGGAGTGCCTGTCGGTCTATGTCAACGGGGAGTCGCCGGGATCAATAAGCGGGTTCGCACCCTCCTTACCGCATAATCGCGCCGCACACAAGCCCCGCAGTATACCTTCTTCCTGTTTTTGACCTTCGCGCGTCACGCGACCGTCTGCCGTTTTGATGCACAATGCGGCTTCGTGCTGCCGTCCAGGCCGACGTCATGACGGCCTCGCGGCACGCCTTCCAATCTTCTTGTTTTCCGTACTGCGATGAACCAGCCGCTACTGCCCGTCACCGTGCTCTCCGGTTTTCTGGGCGCCGGCAAGACCACGCTCCTGAATCACATCCTCGCGAATCGCGCGGGCTTGCGCGTGGCCGTGATCGTCAACGATCTGGCTGCTGTCAATATCGACGCCACGCTCGTGCGCGATTCCGCGGCGCTGTCCCATGTCGAAGAGCAACTCGTCGAGTTGTCGAATGGCTGTATCTGCTGCACGCTGCGCGACGATCTGCTGCTGGAAGTCAAACGCCTTGCCAGCGAAAAGCGTTTCGATGCGATTCTGATCGAGTCGACCGGCGTGGCCGAACCCATGCCAATCGCGGAAACCTTCAGCTTCGTCGACGACGACGGCGCGTCGTTGTCCGACGTCGCGCGGCTCGACACGATGGTGACTGTGGTCGATGCGTTCAACTTCCTGCGCGACTACGGTTCGTCCGACGCGCTCGCCGAACGTGGCATCGCCGCGACCGACGAAGACGACCGCACGGTCGTCGAATTGCTGATCGAGCAGATCGAATTCTGTGATGTGCTGGTGGTGAACAAGGCCGACCTCGTCAGTGCCGACGAACTCACGCAACTGCAACGCATTCTGGCGCGCATCAATCCGCGTGCGGTGCAGGTGGTTGCCCGTTTCGGCAACGTGCCGCTCGCTGAAGTCGTGAACACGGGTCGTTTCGATTTCGATGAAGCGGCGAGTGCGCCGGGCTGGCTGACATCGCTGGCTCATGAACATGAGCACGGCCATTCGCATCACAGCGAAGCGGACGAATTTGGCATCGGCAATTTCATCTATCGCGCGCGCCGGCCGTTTCATCCGGAACGGTTGTGGGCGCTGCTGCATCAGGAATGGAAGGGCGTGCTGCGCAGCAAGGGCTTTTTCTGGCTGGCGACGCGTAACGATATTGGCGGCTCGCTGTCGCAAGCGGGCGGCGCTTGCCGGCATGGTCCGGCGGGTATGTGGTGGGCCGCGCAGGATCGCAGCGAATGGCCGGAGGGCGACGACGAACTGCTGGCCGAAATCGCCGCCGACTGGTACGGCGATCCTGACGATATGAGCATCGGCGACCGTCGCCAGGAACTGGTGATGATCGGCGTCGGCATCGATCCGGCCGGGTGGACAGCGAAGTTCGACGCGTGCCTGCTGACCGACGACGAATATGCGCTCGGCCCGCAAGGTTGGCAGCAATTCGCCGATCCGTTCCCCACGTGGGATTTCGACGAAGACGATCATGACCATGATCACGGCGATCACCACCACCATCATGGCTGCAATCACGACCACGAGCATGACGAAAACTGTCATGGTCACGGCGAGATCCTGCATCGCCACGATTAAGCATATTAGAAGCCGCGATGATGCATGTCGCGGCTTCTTACCTTCACGTCATTCGAAACGTACGGACGAAAAAAAACCCGCCGTGGGCGGGTGTCAACTGCCAGGCAGTAATCTGCTTAGCGCTTGTTGACTGCGTCCTTGAACGCCTTGCCTGCCGTGAACTTGACGGTCTTGGCAGCCGGGATCTTGATGGTTTCGCCGGTCTTGGGATTACGACCCGTACGCGCCGCGCGCTTGCCCGAACCGAAACTACCGAAGCCGATCAGCTGGACTGCATCGCCCTTCGAAACAGACTTCTTGATCACTTCAAGCAACGTGTCCAGTGTTTCACCGGTTTGAGCCTTGCTGGCGCCCGTCTGTCCTGCGACGGCGTCGATCAGTTCCTGTTTGTTCATTAAGGTTCCTTTCTGGTTTAGGTTGACACGAACAGCGCGAACGCGCCGATTATACGTGCGCGGGCCGCGCCGTCGAGCAGCTACGGCTTCGGAGCCCCTCCGACCTGAGCGCCGGGAATTTGACAGATCCGGCGGCCGTGCTGCCGCTCCTCTCGCGGCGCTTGCTATGATAGCGCAGCGCAAACCCAATCAGGACAAGGGTTTCGAAGATTTCAGCGGTTCTGGCGGCGATATCGCAAGGAAACTGCAATATGTCGACCTTTGCGACCCCAACCAAGGGCTGAAACCCAGTAGGGACGGGGCTTGGCGTTGGTTTTTACCAACGTCTCGCGCGTCTTTTTCGCCGCCAGGCGACCTGCGCGCGCTGGCGGTAACGTTCGACCGCTCTCCCCGAGCGTCATTTTTCGACGCGAATGACCGATCCGCTGATCCCCGCCGTCCTCGCTTTCCGCGACAACGGCACGCCTTTTTCGCCGCTTTATAACGACATCTATCACAGTGCCGTCGGCGGTCTCGACCAGGCTCACTACGTTTTTCTGCGCGGCAATTCATTGCCCGAACGGTGGCAAGGCCGACGCACGTTCACCGTGCTCGAAACCGGCTTCGGCATGGGCATCAACTTTCTGGTGACGTGGGCCGCCTGGCGCGCCGATTCGTTGCGCTGCGAGCGGCTGCATTTCGTATCGACGGAGAAGCATCCTTTTACGCTCGACGACTTGCGCAGCGTTTATGCCGCGACGCTGTCCGATCCCACGATTGCCGAACTGGCAGACGCGCTCGCCAACGCCTGGCCGATGCTCGTTCCCGGCACGCACCGGCTCGAATTCGACGAAGGGCGCGTCGTGCTCACTCTCGTTTTCGCCGACGCGGCCGAGAGCCTGCCCGCCTTGCGGCTGCGCGCCGACGCGTTCTATCTGGATGGTTTTTCGCCCGCCAGAAATCCCGAAATCTGGACGCCAGCCATCTTCAAGGCGCTCGCAAGGCTGGCGGGCGAGGGCGCGACGATCGCCACCTACAGCAGCGCGGGCGACATCAAACGCGCGCTGACCCAGAACGGCTTCGAATACCGCAAGGTCGACGGATTCGGCTGGAAGCGGGCGATGCTGGTTGGCCACTTTGCGCCGCGTTGGCGGGTGCGCCGCTATGAGCCGCCCGCGCCGCTAGAGGTGCGGGAGCGGCATGCCGTGGTGATCGGCGCCGGACTCGCGGGCTGTGCGGTGATCGAGCGGCTTGCGGCGCGCGGCTGGCGGGTGACGTCGCTGGAACGGCATGCGTCGGTCGCGCAGGATGCGTCAGGCAATCCCGCCGGCGTGTTCCATCCCATGATTTCCCGCGACGACAGCGTTGCGTCACGCGTCACCCGCGCGGGCTTTCTGTACGCGCTCAGGCGCTGGGCCGAACTGGAACGCGCGGGTCATCGTTTGTTGCGAGGCGGCCCCGGCCTGTTGCAGATCGCCGCGGACGACGACGAAGCCCGCGCGATCAGCGAGGCGATCGCCGCGTTCGGTTATCCGCCTGACTATGTGACGCCCGTTTCGGCCGGGGACGCTGAACGGCTCGCGGGCACACCGCTCACGCGCGGCGGATGGCTGTTTCCGCACGGTGGCTGGATCGACCCGGCGTCGCTCTGCGCGGCTCAACTGGCCGCAGCGGGCGATCATCTCGAGCGGCGCTTCGGCGTAGAAGTCGAGCGGCTCGAACGATCCGGCGATCAATGGACGGTATTCGACACCGCCGGTAACGCGGTCGTCAGCGCGTCGGTGGTTATCGTCGCAAGCGCTCACGATGCAGCGCGCATCGCCGGATTGCGCTATGCGCCGACTCGCAGTATCCGCGGCCAATTGAGCTTACTGCCGCCGCAGACGGTGCCCCCGCTCGCGCTACCGGTGATCGGCGAAGGTTATGCGGTGCCGCTTGCCGACGGCGTCACGTTAACCGGCGCGACCTACGAACTCGACGATCCCGAAACATCGTTGCGCGCGGACGGTCATCGGGAAAACCTGGAGCGGGTCGCGCAAATGCTGCCGGCATTCGAAGGCGCGATCGACGATGCGCAGACGGCGTCTCTGGCCGGCCGCGTCGCATTTCGCTGCGTGACGAGCGACCGCATGCCGATGATCGGCCAACTCGCCGACGAAGCTCAGGCGGCCGAAGACGCGCAGCGTTTACGCGGCGCCTGGCCGCTCGATCTACCGCGCATGGATGGCGTATACGGCGCCTTCGCATACGGCTCTCGCGGACTGGTCTGGTCGGCACTCGGCGCGGAACTGATTGCGTCGCAGATCGAAGGCGAGCCGTGGCCGCTGGAACGCGATCTCGCAGAAGACATCGATCCGGCACGTTTCCTCTTGCGCGCCTTGCGGCAGGGAACGGTGAGTTAACCGCCGATGTTAACGAGCGCACGGAGCGAAAAAGTTATCCACTGAAACATGTGGATAACCGCGCAGTTAACCTGCGCAAGTCGTGTGGAACCGTTGTGGACGTAAACGGGGTAACTCGGCCGCTGCCAAAAACCGCCAAAAGTTACCCTCGTATACGCGCCGGTCCCTCACATGCTGTGCATGCGGTTATGCCGTCGGCAAACCGCTGATTCATTTCGGTAAACAGGAGTTATCCACAGAAACCGAGGCACCTTGTTAACTGTTACTACGTATACATACAGTAAACCTGTAAACAGCAAAGCCGAGGCTGGAGACGCGCTCATCGGCATAGCCCGTCCCTTCAAAACGGCGCAAAACTTCTGCGTCGATGTCCCGAAAAGCACACACGGGACAGTCAATCTTTCACGTTTACGTTGGCTCGCATCAGCGGTAAAAAAGTCGCTTTTTCCTCTTGTCGTGAAGATAACGTACGTTTTTACCGTTTTGCCTGCATGTTCGTGTGTTTTCGGTTGAGGCTGAAAAAGCTATGGCACAATCGCCGTTCTTTTCCGCGTCGTGCCCTGCCTGTAGCGGCACACGCAGTTAACGGAACGGTGCCGGACAATCAGAATCTGATTCAAAGTCGGCGGCGTTCTTTCACCGTGCCTCGCCGGTAATCACGGCGGCACTCATGAATGTGCCGGGCTCTTGCTGCTGCAGCGCATTCAGATCATCCGATCATAGAAAAACCGCAACGCTGGCCACGCGAAGCGATTGCGACGGTAAACGTGTCTCGCGTTTACGCGTTCGCCGGTGTTTACGCTGTTCGTGTCGTCTGCCGTTGCTGCAAAGGAGAACCCATCACGATGAATTCGGCGTTTTCATTTTTTCCAGCCTGGCCGCTTTCACCCGACGCCATTTTTTGGGCTGGTCTCGCGTTGCTGGCCGCCGGTTTGTGCGGTGAACTTTGTTATCGCGCGTGGCGTTTACCGCGCATCTCCGGCTACGCAGTGATTGGCCTGATAGCAGGCTCTGCGGGTTTTGGCGTGATCGATGCGGAATCAGCGCGCGCAGCGCGGCCGCTGCTCGATGTCGCGCTCGGTTTACTGTTATTCGAATTGGGTAGCCGGCTCGATTTGCGCTGGATTCGCCGCAATCCCTGGCTGATTCTTTCTAGTGTCGCGGAAGCCACGCTGACCTTCGCGCTGGTTCTTCCGGTTTTGCTGTTTCTGAAAGTGCCGCTGATGGTGGCCACCGTGCTCGCCGCGATCGCCATGGCCACGTCGCCGGCGATGATGATCCAGTTGAAAACCGAGTTGCGCGCGGAAGGGCAGGTCACGCAGCGTTTACTTACGCTCACCGCGCTGAACAGCATGTATGCGGTGGTGATCGAAAAGCTCGTGTCGAGCTGGCTGCATCAGGAGGTTTACGGCAACGTTTTCGCAACTATCCTGCAGCCGCTTTATCTGCTGGCCGGCTCGCTCGTGCTTGCGTATCTGCTGGCGCGCACCTGCACGTTTTTCTATCGACGCCTGAACATGCAGGACGAGCATTCGTTCGTTGCACTGTTCGGTCTCGTGTTGCTGGCGATTGCGGTCGCGCATCTGTTCAAGCTGTCGACCATTCTGGCGCTACTCGCTGCCGGCATCATCGTGAAAAATCATGAGGCGCGTCCGCAGTTGTGGCCGCAGCATTTCGGCACGGCCGGCTGGCTGCTGACCGTGATTCTGTTTGTGCTCACGCTGACTTCGTTCGAATGGAAAGACATCGCGCTTGGCGGTGTCGCGGCGCTGGGTCTGATCGTTGCTCGGCTGGTGGCGAAACTCGTCGGCGTGCTGGCATTTGCCAAACCGAGCGGATTGAACTGGAAGCAGGGGGTCGCGCTCGGTTTGTCGTTGTCGCCGATGTCGGCGCTCGCGTATCTGCTGGTGGACGACACTTACAACCTGTATCCGAATTTCGATCCGCAACTGCGCGCCATCGTCATGTGTTCGATTTTCGTGCTGCAGATTCTCGGGCCGTGGCTCGTTTACCGCAGCCTCGCGGTGGTGGCCGAACGGCGCGAAGAGTAGGCGGCCGTCAGCGGCGGTTAACGGGGCTTAAAGCAGTGGCTTAGCAGTGGCTTAAAGCCGTGGCTTTAAAGCAGCTTTGAAGCGCTTCGTTGCCTGAAGTTTGACCAGCAAGATTCAACTTATTCGATTCAAAAAACGGCCGGGTATGTGACACATTCCCGGCCGACCTGACTCAGGGGACGCCATGTCACTCGAACCCTTCATCGATTCGAAGCCGTTTACGTTCGGCGTCGAACTCGAAATGCAGATCGTCAATACGCATGACTATGATCTGACCAAAGCCGGCTCGGATTTGATGCGTCTGATCAAGGACGAAAAAATCCCCGGCAACATCACGCCGGAAATCACCGAAAGCATGATCGAGCTGTCGACGGGTATCTGCACGACGCACGAGCAGGCCGTCACCGATTTGCGCAAGATTCGCGACACGCTGGTGTCGGCTGCCGATCATCTGAACGTCGGTTTGTGCGGCGGCGGCACGCATCCGTTCCAGCAATGGAGCGAGCGGCAGATCGTCGATACACCGCGTTTTCAGTACCTGTCCGAGTTGTACGGCTATCTGGCGAAGCAGTTCACGGTGTTTGGCCAGCACGTTCACATCGGTTGCCCGAATCCGAACAGCGCGCTGTATCTGCTGCATTCGATGTCGCGCTTCATTCCGCATTTCATCGCGCTGTCTGCGTCGTCGCCGTTCGTGCAGGGCGTGGACACCGGCTTTCATTCGGCACGACTGAATTCCGTATTCGCGTTTCCGCTTTCGGGCCGTGCGCCGTTCGTGCTGACGTGGGACAGTTTCGAGGAATATTTCTCGAAGATGGTCCACACGGGCGTGGTCAACAGCATGAAAGATTTTTACTGGGACATCCGGCCGAAGCCCGGTTTCGGCACGATCGAAGTGCGCGTGATGGACACGCCGTTTTCCGTGGATCGCGCGGCCGCCATTGCGTGCTACATCCAGACACTTGCACGGCATCTGCTGCTCGACAAACCGATCACGCCGAAGGAAGACGACTATCTGGTCTACACGTTCAACCGTTTCGAAGCATGCCGATTCGGTCTCGCCGGGACCTGCATCAACCCGCAAACGGGCGAACGAAAAACAATTTCCGAGGACATCCTCGAAACGCTCGACCTCATCGCGCCGCATGCGGAAGCGTTGGGTTCGGGCAATGCGCTGGCCGAGATCGGTGCGATCGCCCGCGGACAGGTGAATGACGCAACGTGGTTGCGCAGCGTCTTCAGCCAGGAAAAGTCCTTGCACGAAGCGGTGCGGCAGCAATGTCTGCAATGGCGGGCGTAGCCGCTGAGGCAAGTTTGAGCCAGGCCGTAGAGAAACCCGCTTCGTGCGGGTTTTTTTTCGTAATTAAATTTTCTGACCTACAGCCCTTCAGATTTCCGCAAAGTTTACGTATACCTCGGTAGGAGTGTCGAACGAGTTTTGCCATTGCCTGTGGACAACTGAATAATTCCCTGAAAAGTCAACACGCTGCGAAAATGATAACCAGACGGTTAAGCGCCTTATCCGCAATGGTTTGCAAGGGCAATTCAGGTTGTGGCGAATTCGTTCCAGGCACGTATAAAAAATCGGTACACAGGCTATCCAAACGTTTTCCCGAGGTTATCCACAACTCGCGTTGGATAAGTTAGCTGTACGATTCGCCGCTGTCGCATAGAATGTTGTTTTCGCCTTGCTGGCTTGCAAGGCGGTAAATTTTTGAGATAGTAGAAACCGTTTCGTCGCAGTTGGATGAAGCTACCCCACACGAGCTACGGGCGAAGTCGGAGAACAGTTTTCCGGCATTGCACCCGAGCTGCAAATAAACCAATCGAAGATTATGAGCGAAGGCGTATACGGAGAACAGGCAACCGGGCGAGTGACCCACAGCCTATTGCGATTGAGCACGGCAATGCGGAGCCAGGCCTGGGAATGGGCCGAAGGCGCGGGTCTCACGCCGACTCAGGGCGAAATCCTGGTCTTGTTGATGCAACGCAAAGGCCCGATGCGCCTTGGCGAAATCGCCCGTGAAACGGCTTTGACTGCCGCGACCACCAGCGACGCGGTCAGCACGCTCGAAACCAAAGGTCTGGTCGAAAAGCGCCGCGCGCTCGACGACGGCCGCGCTCTGGCAGTTCGCCTGACCGCACGTGGCCGCACGGCTGCGAAGCGCGCTGCGCAATGGCCGGACTTTTTGTCCAAGGCTGTCGGCACGTTGCGTGAAGATGAGCAGGCGGTGTTCTACCGCACGCTGCTCAAAACCATCCATCAGCTGGAAGCACAGAGCCAGATTCCGCCGCACCGCATGTGCCTGAGCTGCTCGCACTTCGAACCGAGCAAGAATCCGAAAAAGACGCCGCATCAATGCGCGCTGCTTGGTCTGAAGATGTCGGACACGAATCTGCGTCTCGACTGCTCGGTGTACGAAGTTGCCGACGTCGCTACCCAGAAGAAGACCTGGAAGATCTTCGCGCAGTAACGCGATTTCTTTTCGAGGCAATCCGCTACACTGCCATGCCGGCTTTGGCAGGCCGCCTACGCCGCCTGTCAGCCGTCTGGCGCCGTGTTGTGGCAAGTCGCGCGGCAAGTCTTTAGTCAACCTGAAAGTAGGGCAGGCCGATGAATCGCGAAGTTCTCGCCATTCGCCATGTGCACTTCGAGGATCTGGGTAGTCTCGAACTGGTGCTCGGCGAGCGCGGGCGTCCCGTGCGCTATCTCGATGTTGGTTTCGCCCGCATCGAGGCGCCGAACCCGGTCGCAGCATCGCTGATGGTGGTACTTGGCGGTCCGATCAGCGCAACCGACGACGCGCTATATCCCACGCTCGTGCCGTTGCTCTCAATGATCGAGAAGCGCATAGCGGCAGGGTTGCCGACGCTCGGCATCTGCCTCGGCGCGCAGCTTGTCGCGCGTGCGCTCGGCGCACGGGTTTATCCCGCAGGACATACCGAAATCGGCTGGACGCCGCTCACGCTGACCGATGCCGGCCGCGCTTCGCCGGTGCGTCATCTCGACGGCGCGCATACGTCCATGCTGCATTGGCACGGCGACACTTTCGATCTGCCCGACCAGGCTACCCGTCTCGCGTCGACCCCCGCCTGCGAAAACCAGGCGTTTGCGTGGGGCGATCACGTACTGGGTTTGCAGTGTCATCCAGAGATTCGGACCGACCGGTTCGAACCCTGGCTGATCGGCAATGCGGGAGAGCTCGCCGGCCACGGTATCGATGCACGGCAGTTGCGTGCCGAGACCGCGCAATTCGGTCCGGCGCTCGAAACCGCGACCCGCAAGATGTTTGCCGAATGGCTCGATCAGGTGGAAGCGAAATCGGGCAGCCCGACGCCTTGACGGGCGCTGACATGCAGTAAACCGCCCACGGTGCTATGCTCGATCGCTCTCGGGTTTCTACTGGGCGACATCCATGAGCGCGCTTTTCTCTTCGCTCACGCTGCGTAGCGTGACGCTTCCCAATCGTATCGTCGTATCCCCGATGTGCCAGTATTCCGCCGAACGCGGTGAGGCCACGGCATGGCACATGATCCACCTCGGCAGTCTCGCGTTGTCGGGTGCTGGACTGCTGTGCATCGAGGCGACCTCGGTCGAGCCGGACGGCCGCATCACCCCCGGCGATCTCGGTTTGTGGGATGACGCGACCGAAGCCGCGCTCGTGCCCGTACTGGCCGCGATCCGCAAACATTCGTCGATCAAGGTGGCGATGCAGTTGTCGCACGCGGGGCGCAAGGCGTCGAGCCACGTGCCTTGGGAAGGCGGTCAGCTGATTCCGGTGTCGCAGGGTGGCTGGTTGCCGCACGCGCCGTCTGCGTTGCCGCATAAGGCCGGTGAGGAGCCGCCGCTTGCGCTCGATACCGCCGGGCTGAACCGGATCCGCGAGGCGTTTGCGGCGTCTGCACGACGCGCTGCGCGCATCGGCATCGACGCTGTAGAAGTGCATGCCGCGCACGGCTATCTGCTGCATCAATTCCTGTCGCCGATCGCCAATCAGCGCGACGACGATTACGGCGGCTCGCTCGAAAATCGTATGCGTTTTCCGCTCGAAATATTCGATATCGTGCGCGCTGCATTTCCCGCCGACAAACCGGTCGGCGTGCGCGTGTCGGCAACCGATTGGGTCGAAGGCGGCTGGACGCTTGCGGACACCATCGCGTTTTCGCAGGAGCTGAAAAAACGCGGCTGCGACTGGATTGATGTGTCGTCGGGCGGTGTATCGCCGTTGCAGAAAATCCCGCTTGAACCCGGCTATCAGATCCCGTTTGCGAAGGCGGTCAAACAGGCAACCGGGCTGACCACGATTGGCGTCGGCCTGATCACCGATCCGCTGCATGCCGAGCAACTGATCGAAGCGGGCGACGCCGATCTGATCGCGCTGGCTCGCGCGTTGCTGTACAACCCGCGCTGGCCGTGGCACGCCGCAGCGCAACTCGGCGCAACGGTCGAAGCGCCGCCGCAATACTGGCGTTCGCAGCCGCGCGAGCAAAAAGCGCTGTTCGGCGATATTTCGTTCGGACAACGTTGAAGCGGCCCGGACAGCTTGCATGAATGCGTCCTTTTGACGGTTGAAGGAAGCTGTCTTGAGCGTGTAGGATGCCGGATGTGGCGCACGTGCGTCGCAAGTCGACGCGGCGCTCGCAGGGCGCCGCGTTTGCTATTGGCGTCAGGAAAAAGCAGCGCGTCAGACGCGGACATCTTAGGCGGCTGCCGGACTTCATCCCCAGTTCTTCACAAGGATTCATTCAATGAGTTCACGCAGGATCGCCGTGCGCCGTTCGGGTGTGCACGGCAAAGGCGTGTTTGCCCTCGAACCGATTGCGGCCGGCGAACGGCTGATCGAATACAAAGGCGAGCGGATCTCCTGGAAAGAAGCATTGCGCCGCCATCCGCACAATCCGGCCGAACCGAATCACACGTTCTACTTTGCGCTGGATAGCGGCAAGGTGATCGACGGCAAAGTGGACGGCAACAGTGCGCGCTGGATCAACCACTCGTGCGCGCCGAACTGCGAAGCCGAGGAAATCGACGGTCACGTGTACGTGCATGCGTTGCGCGATATCGCCGAGGGCGAGGAAGTCTTTTACGACTACGGCCTCGTGATCGACGCGCGTCAAACGAAAAAGCTGAAGAAGGAATACGAATGCCGTTGCGGCGCGCGCAAGTGCCGCGGCACGATGCTGGCGCCGCCGGAGAAAGAGAAGGGCGAGGGGAAAGCCGGAAAGTCGGCGAAGAAAGCCAAGGTGTCGGAAGCCAAAACGTCGGCGAAAAAGGCAAAGAAGAAGTGACGCGCGGGCTGCTGGCGTTGCTCATGGGCTGACGCTGTTATCAGCGAGTGCATGAGCGTATGCGAAGCAGCCCGTTTTGAATCGCAATACGTTAGATATCCACCGGCGCCGAGTGCGCCGATTTTTTTGCCGGTCGCGGGGCGTCGATTCGCGCAGGCTCGCTCTGAACGCTTGCCGGTAGCAACGGAATACGCACGATGAAGCGTGCGCCGCCTTCCGGCGCATCTTCGTAATGCACGCTGCCGCGATGCAGCACCATGATGTCGTGGACGATCGCGAGTCCCAGACCGGCACCGCTATCCACGCCGGCTTCGGCCTGACCGTCGCCGCGGAAAAACCGCTTGAACAGATCCGCCTGCTGAGCGCGCGGCACGCCCGGCCCGTTGTCTTCCACGATGATCTCTGCCATGCGCACATCGTCGATGACCGTTTGCGACACCGTCACCGTGATGCGCCCGCCGTCGAAGCGCGACGGCGGCACATACTTCAACGCGTTATCCAGCAGATTGGCGATCACTTCGTGCAGCAGCACAGGATTGCCCCGCGCCATCAGCGGATGATCGTTGGCCGGGTCGTCGAGCCGCTGGAAACCGAGGTCGACATGGAATGACAATGCGCGCGGCACCCATTCCGCGCCGGTGTCGAACGCGAGCGCGGACATGTCCACATTGACGAAGCGCGCAGCCTGTTCGCCCGGCTCGGCGCGTGCCAGCGACAACAACTGATTCGACAGACGCACCGCGCGGTCGGCCGCCGCCCGCAGCTCGCGCACCGCCACGAGGGTCTGCTGCGGATCGCGCGCAGTGGCCGCCTGTTCGGCATGCAGCTTGACGGCGGTCAGCGGCGTACGGAGTTGATGCGCGGCATCGGCGATGAATTTGCGCTGGCCGTCGAGCGCGGTTTTCAACCGATCGAGCAGCGCGTTCAGCGCGCCCGTAAGCGGCCGGATTTCGACTGGCACGTAGGTTTCATCGACCGGTTCGAGCGATGTGTGAGTTTGCCGGTTCAGCGAATCCGCGAGATCGGTCAGCGGATTGAGCTGCTGGTTGACGACGCGCCACACGATCACCCAGCCCGCCAGCAGCAGAAGCAGCAGCGGCATCATGATCGCGACGAGGAACTCGGCGGCGATTCGAAACCGGTGATGCACCGGCTGACCGACTTCGATCACGATCGGGTTGCCCATGGGCTGATCGACCCGCACCTGCGCGACTCGCACGGTCGTACCCTGATGCTCGGTCTCGAACACGTACGCGTAATGCATACGACGCACGCTGGTGCCTTGCAGCGGCAGACTGGAGTCGCCGGCAATTTCGGATTCGCCGTTGCTGATCCGGTAGACGAGTTGTTCGACCGGATCGGAGAACATGGCTTGCGCGAGCGGTGGCACGGTCACTTTGGCATCGGGACCGGCAATCTGGATCTGCTTGGAAATCGCGGTGGCGAGGTCGGCGAGCGAGCGGTCGACGACATGCTGCGTGTATTGCCACGCCAGCCAGTAAGCGATCAGGCCGCTCATCAGCGCGAGCAGCGAAAGGGGTGCAGCGAGGCGCCGCAGCAGCGTGCGGCGCAGACTATTGGCGGCCGGCTGGGGCATGATCGAACGCGCGGGAAGAGGGCTACGGCGCGAGGCGCCGCTAAATTTCGCCGATGCCGGCGAATTGCACAGCACGTAGGCAATACGTGCGCGGCGCCGGCCCGGCACCGTCAGGCCGCCACGAAGTTCGTAGGCGGCCTTCACGACGATTATGCGGCTTGACGGATTTCCTGCAACAGATAACCGAAGCCACGCACCGTGACGATTTCCACACGGCAGCTTTCGAGCTTTTTACGCACCCGGTGCACGTAGACTTCGATCGCGGTGTCGCCGAGATCGCCGCCGAAATGCGTCAGATGGTCTTGCAGTTGCGCCTTGCTGACCACGCGGCCATGGCGCAACAACAGCATTTCGAGCACCGCGAATTCGCGCGGCGACAATTCGAGCGGCTTGTCGTCGTTGAAAATGCGGCGATCGACGCCCGACAGACGCACACCGCCCAGCGACACTTCCGGACGCGGCATGTCGCCGTGCGGACCGCTGCGGCGCATCACGGCGCGAATGCGTGCTTCGAGTTCGGTGGGTTCGAACGGCTTTAGCATGTAGTCGTCGGCACCGGAATTCAGGCCCTGGACACGGTCGTTCAACTCGTCGCGCGCGGTGAGGATGATGACCGGCGTATGGCGATTGCTCTGGCGGAAACGCGAGAGCAACGTCATGCCGTCGATACCGGGCAAGCCCAGATCGAGAATCACCAGCTCATGGCGGTTTTGCGTGAGGGCCTGCTCGGCGAAAATGCCGTCGTGGACCATGTCGACGGTGAAGCCGGCTTGTTCGAGACTGCTTTGGATGCCGCGTGCGATGGGGCGGTCATCTTCGATCAGAAGGAGTCGCATGGATTTCGCTCAAGTACAATGGGTTTAGGCGTTTGGGCAAGCGGTTCGCCGGGGCGCCTGCTGCACAGGCAGCGTGCGGGTGGCCGTGCCACAAGGACGGGAACGGGCCACGAAGCAGCCATCGAGCCGCCATGTTGCGCGCAAGGCAACCGCGAAGTCATGTCCGAAATAACCATCCACGAACTGGAAGCCGCGATCAACTTCTGGCGCGCCCGCTCACCTTCAAGCGGTGACGAACTCGTTCTGTGCAAGGAGGCAAGCGCGCTCTCCAAGCCGTATGCGCTGCTGATTGTACAGCGTCAGCAGACGCTATCACCGGATCGTTTAGACGGGTTTGCCAGGCAAGCGTGGGAAGTTTACGTAAGCCTTAAGAATAGCCTGTAGAACTGAAGGTTTGGCCGAGGGATAACCTGCATTGCCCTTTCATTTCCGGTCAATTGTTCAATGCGTGGCGAATTAGCACGCCAGCAAGGGCGCAAATTTCCTGTATTACGCTGTAATACTGTCGATGAACGACGCGAGTTTGATGTCGCGCTCGGTCAGGCCGTTGGCCTCATGCGTGGACAACGTGATCTCCACTTTGTTGTACACGTTGAACCACTCCGGGTGGTGATCCATTTCCTGCGCCTTGATCGCCACCCGCGTCATGAAGCCGAATGCTTCGTTGAAGTCGGCAAACTGCAGCTTGCGCTTGATCGCGTCGCGGTCCTTCACCACTTGCCAGTCGCTCATCGGGGCGAGTTTGGTGGCGCGTTCTTCGGTGGTCAGTTTCTGAATCATGGCGATGCCTCGTCGATAGGGACAACGTGCTGCGTATGCACGTCAGCGGGAGTGCGCGTTCACTATTTTTTCACGGATGCACCCAACTCGCTGCGCAGCGTGCGGTGCATGGTTCGCGTGCTGCGTTTCAGATATCGCCGTCGGCCTGCCAGCCATCCTGCGAGCCGCGCGTGATGACGCGATCGTCGTCGAGCACGTCACCGGCCATCAACGCGGGTTCAGCGGCGAGCTTCTCCAGCAGCGGCGCAAAATCGGTTTGCGCCACACCGAATAGCTGCGCGAAGTCATCGATGACGAAGTAGGTTTTCTGGAACGTGTCGATGCGATAACGCGTGCGCATCACGCGTTCCAGATCGAAGCCGAGCCGGTTCGGAGCGCCGCTCTGCTGGCTGTATAGCGTCTCTCCCTTGCTCGACACGATGCCCGCTCCGTAGATTTTCACACCGTTTGGACTGGCTGCATCGCGGATCAGCCCGAACTCAACTGTGTACCAATAAAGTCGCGCGAGTAGAGGCAGTGCGCCGGCATCGTTGGCGGCCAGCGCAGCGCGTCCGTACGCATGCATGTAGTCGGCGAACACGGGATTGATCAGCAGCGGCACGTGACCGAACAGGTCGTGGAAACAGTCCGGTTCTTGCAGATAATCGAGCTGGTCGGGACGGCGCATCCACCAAGTGACGGGAAAACGGCGATTCGCCAGATGCTCGAAAAACACCTGATCAGGCACGAGGCCCGGCACGGCGACGATTTGCCAGCCGGTCGCGGGCGTGAGCTTCGCGTTGATTTCATCGAAGGAAGGCACGCGGTCCGCCGGCATGCCAATACGCTCGACGCCCGCCAGAAACTCGTCGCACACGCGGCCTTTGAGCAGCGCCGTCTGACGCGCATAAAGCTGTTGCCACACCGCGTGATCGATAGCGCCGTAGCGTTCGGTGGGCTGATCGATGGTGAAATCGGCGCGGGTTTCGAGACCGGCGTCGAATTGCTCTTTCAGCTTGACGGTGTTGGCGGTGCTGGTGGACATGACTGCTGCGCTCGGCGAGTGGAAAACGGTGATGCAAGTGTAGAGCGGCAAGCGTGCGGTAAGGGCGCAATAGTGGCGTGCATGTGATCATGTATGCAATAATCGTGCATTAATTGTCGATTAAATGCGGATAACCGTCATGCTGGAACTCGATCACTTCGATCTCGCGCTGTTGAATGTCCTTCAGCGCTTTGGCCGGGCCACCCATCAGCAACTGGCTGAGGAGGTGCCGCTGTCGCCGTCTCAGATTGGCCGGCGTTTGCAGCGGCTGGAGCAGGTAGGGGTTGTAGACGGCTATCGCGTCGTGTTGCGGCCGGAGAAACTCGGGCTCGGCGTCACCGCTTTTACGAGTCTGAAACTGAAGCACCACGGCGATTCGATCATCGAACAATTCCAGCAGCAAATCGACGTGCTGCCCGAAGTGCTGGAATGTCACGCGGTGGTGGGCGACGCCGATTATTTGTTACGCATCGTCGCGCCCGATCTGAATTATCTGTCGACCTTTGTGATGAAGAAACTGATGCGCGTGCCAGGCGTCGACAGCGTGCGCTCGAACATCGTGCTGACTACGTTCAAGCGCAACGGGCCGCTGCCGCTTGCGCATCTGTCGCCGGGTGCGGCTCCGGTCTGACGCTGCGGGCCTGCAGCGTTAGCTCTGGTCCGCGCGAAACGTTTACTCCGCCACGCGCTTCAGAGCCAAGATGCGAGCCTCAGGTCAAGCCGCCTGCTTAGGCTCGCCTTCCAGATTCAGCATATCGACATAGGCCACGGCCACCAGATCCGATTCAGACACGCCAAGGGTTTCGAACATTGCGTGGGCCTCGGCATGGCCGCCTTCCTCGTCGTCGTCCTGGGCAAGCACGACCTCGAGTTCCACGAAATCGCCTAGTCCGTCGACCCGGTCCAGATGAATCCGCGTGCGTCCGGTTAGGTACACGTGACGTTCCTTCGTGACGATGCCGCGGGTGGTCAGCGCGGTGGCGAGCAGTGCATGCATCGCTTCGGGATTGGTCACGGGGCTGCGCGTGTAGTACGACGCCTTCGGGCCGTCGCGGTCATCGCGCTGATAGAAAATCAGCTCGGCGGGCGTGCCGTCGTCGAACTGGCGCAGCTTCAGGCGACCGCGCGGGACATCGTAGAAAAAATCCTGCTGGCGGAAGATCAGCGGCGCATCGGGCGCGAGCTTCGCGGCGCGTTCGCGCAACTGGTCGAAGTGCTGGGCGCGGGCTTTGATTTCGATGTTGCGTGCCATGTCAGGTTCCTGTGGAAAAGGGAGGGACGGCAGCTTCCGGGATTACGACGCGAAGCTGCCAGAGAGACAAAGTCATGCGAAACGGGATTAATGCAGAGCCAGCGTGAGAGCGCGAACCACCAATCTAACAAAAACTGCGTGACGGTGTAGTTTCACGGCGGCGTTCTCAGCGTCCACGTTTTCCCTCAGGTGGCCCATTGCTGTTCGATCAGCTTGAGCGCGGCGGCTATCGCAGGTTCGTCCTTGCGTTCGTCGAGGGTGACGAAGCTGAGCTGGGTCGGCACCGTGATGCCTTCGACGATGGTCAACGCGTGCGCATGCGCTTCGGCAATCGCGGTGGCGTCGCGAGCGAGCGTGAGGCCCACGCCCGATTTGACGAGATCGAGCATCGACGGCTCCTGATCCACTTCGGCCACTTTGACCGGCTTCACCCCCGCCTCACCGAAGCAGCGCGACAACAATCTGTTATGCGCGGACGCGGGCGGCGTCCAGATCCACGGCAGCGCGGCGAGCGAACGCCAGTCGCGGACACCTTTGACGCGGTCTTTCCAGCCCGCCGGAGCCAGCACGCGATACTGGAAATGAGTGAGCGTGACCGCGTGAAACGCGGGGCCGTCGCGCGTATCGTCGTCGGACGGCAGGCCGATGTAGTAGCCGACGTCCAGCTCGCCCGCGCGAATCTGCTCCAGCACCCAGCCCGACATGCCGTGCCGCAACGCGGTTTCGATCGACGGCCACGTCTCCACCAGTTGCTTCAGGAAGCCGCCCAGCCGCAAGAAAGCCGGGTCGAGGATCGTGCCGATCCGCAACCGTCCCCGTACTTCGTGACGCAGCGATTGCGCGGCGCGCTGCACGTCGGCTGCTGCGCCAAGCGCGCGTTCGGCGTGCGGCAGCAGCGCCTGGCCATCGCGCGTGAGGGACAGCCCGTGCGAAGTCCGCGTGAACAGCGTCACGCCGAGTGTTTCCTGCAAGTGCTTGATTTGCAGGCTGACGGCCGGTTGCGTCAGATGTAGTTGCACCGCAGCACGCGTGAGATTGCCCTCGCGCGCGACGGTGATGAAAGCCCGGAGCAGTGTCAGATCCATATCCTGATATTAGCGCGGCTTATAGCGCTGTTGAGCATTACTCATTGGATTTGCCGCCCCGAAGCG
Source organism: Paraburkholderia fungorum (assembly GCF_900099835.1). Classification (NCBI taxonomy): domain Bacteria; kingdom Pseudomonadati; phylum Pseudomonadota; class Betaproteobacteria; order Burkholderiales; family Burkholderiaceae; genus Paraburkholderia; species Paraburkholderia fungorum. The sequence goes on along the minus strand of NZ_FNKP01000001.1, from coordinate 253,946 downwards.
CCGTACGCTTGCCGTTCAGCACGCCTTCGCCGCTTTGTGAGCGCCGGGCGGAAGACTCCACAGGAAGAGGACACATATGAGCGAGACATATCAGGACGACACCGTGCGCAGCGCGGCGAGCGCGCGCGCGCTGACTCACATCATCAACGGACGCGCTGTGGACGGCACCAGCGGCCGTTTCGGCGACGTCTTCAATCCCGCGCTCGGCAGCGTGAGCGCACGCGTGCCGCTGGCGAGTGTCGCCGAAGTGGACGCGGCAGTCGCCGCCGCCAACGCTGCATTTCCCGCATGGAGCGAAACGGCGCCGATCAAGCGGGCGCGCGTGCTGTTCAAGTTCAAGGAACTGCTCGACCGTCACCACGACGAACTCGCCGAACTGATCACGCGCGAGCACGGCAAAGTGTTCTCGGACGCGAAGGGCGAGGTGATGCGCGGCATCGAGATCGTCGAATTCGCGTGCGGCATTCCGAATCTGTTGAAGACCGATTTCACCGATCAGATCGGCGGCGGCATCGACAACTGGAATCTGCGTCAGCCGCTCGGCGTGGTCGCCGGCATTACGCCGTTCAACTTCCCGATGATGGTGCCGTGCTGGATGTTCCCCGTCGCAATTGCTTGCGGCAATACGTTTGTGTTGAAGCCATCGGAGCGCGACCCGTCGTGCTCGAATCGTCTCGCGGAACTGCTCAAGGAAGCCGGTTTGCCCGACGGCGTGTTCAACGTCGTACACGGCGATAAGGTCGCGGTCGATGCATTGCTTGTGCACCCGGACGTCAGCGCGTTGTCGTTTGTCGGCTCGACGCCGATTGCCGAATACATCTACACAGAAGGCACGAAACACGGCAAGCGCGTGCAGGCTTTGGGCGGGGCGAAGAATCACCTTGTCGTGATGCCCGACGCCGATCTCGATCAGGCTGTCGATGCATTGATCGGCGCGGCATACGGTTCGGCGGGTGAGCGCTGCATGGCGATCTCCGTCGCGGTCGCGGTGGGCCATATCGCCGATGAACTGATCGAGCGCCTCACGCCGCGCGTGAAGAGCCTGAAGATACTCAACGGGATGGAATCGGCGGCGGAAATGGGACCGCTCGTGACCGCCGTGCATCGCGACAAAGTGGTGGGCTACATCGACTCCGGCGTCGAGGCCGGCGCGAAGCTGGTGGTCGACGGAAGAGGGCACCAGGTGGCCGGTCACGAGAAAGGATTCTTTCTCGGCGGCACGCTGTTCGACGATGTATCGACCGATATGAAAATATATCGCGAGGAGATTTTTGGGCCGGTGCTGTGCGTGGTGCGCGTGCCCGATTTCGCGTCAGCAGTCGAGCTGATCAACTCGAATGAATTTGCGAATGGCGTGTCGTTGTTTACCTCCGACGGCGGCGTAGCGCGTGCATTTTCGCGGCAAATCCAGATTGGCATGGTGGGTATCAACGTGCCGATTCCGGTGCCGATGGCCTGGCATTCTTTCGGCGGATGGAAGAAGTCGCTATTCGGCGATCACCATGCTTATGGCGAAGAGGGCGTGCGTTTTTACACGCGCTATAAGAGCATCATGCAGCGCTGGCCGGACAGCATCGCGAAGGGCGCGGAATTTACGATGCCGGTTGCCAAATAGCGTTAGAAGCGTCATCGAACGCAGCGGTAGAAACATAATTAAAGCCTGACGATGCGGCCGCGTGAACATCACGCGGATCGCAGCAAAAAAGCTATGGAGACGAAACGATGAGCCACACCGAAAGTTCGCCAGCAGCATCGCGGCGGCTCGAAGGCGAATTCGATTACATCATTGTCGGCGCGGGCACCGCAGGTTGCGTGCTCGCCAATCGCCTCACCGAAGATCCGGACATACAGGTACTTTTGCTCGAAGCAGGTGGTAAAGACGATTACCACTGGATTCACGTACCGGTCGGCTACCTTTACTGCATCGGCAATCCACGTACGGACTGGCTTTATAAAACGCAACCGGAAGCGGGGTTGAACGGACGCGCGCTTTCGTATCCGCGTGGACGCGTATTGGGCGGCAGTTCGTCGATCAACGGCATGATCTATATGCGCGGCCAGCGTGAAGATTATGACGAATGGGCCCGCGTCACCAACGACGCTTCGTGGTCATGGAATTCCGTGTTGCCGGTCTTCAAACGCAGCGAAGATCATCATGCCGGCGCGAGCGAATCGCATGGCGCGGGTGGTCCGTGGCGCGTCGAAAAGCAGCGTCTCAAGTGGAAGATCCTCGAAGAGTTTTCACAAGCTGCGCAACAGAACGGCATTCCGGCAACGGACGATTTCAATCGCGGCGACAACACCGGCGTCGGCTATTTCGATGTCAACCAGAAACGCGGAATTCGCTGGAACGCGTCGAAAGCGTTTTTGCGTCCCGCGCTTAAACGCCCGAATCTGACGGTCATTACCGGCGCGCATACTCAGCGCGTCGTGTTCGAAGGACGCCGCTGCACAGGTGTCGAATATCGCGGCGATAACACCGACTATCTCGCCAAAGCTCGTTGCGAAGTCATCCTCAGTTCGGGTGCGGTCAACTCGCCGCAATTGCTCGAATTGTCCGGAATCGGCAATGGCGCGCGTCTGCAAAATCTGGGCATCGAGGTGGTGAAGGACCTGCGGGGTGTCGGCGAAAATCTGCAGGACCATTTGCAATTGCGCATGGCGTATAAGGTCGATGGCGTGCGTACGCTCAACACCGCGTCCGCGCATTGGTGGGGCAAGCTGATGATCGGCGTCGAGTACGCGCTGTTTCAAAGCGGCCCGATGTCGATGTCGCCTTCGCAACTCGGTGCGTTCGCCAAATCCGATCCCGACGATCGCTCGCTCACGCGTCCCGATCTCGAGTACCACGTGCAGCCGCTTTCGCTCGATCGCTTCGGCGAGCCGCTGCATCGGTTCAATGCGTTTACGGCGTCGGTCTGTCAGTTGCGGCCGACTTCGCGCGGCAGTATCCACATCGAATCCGCCGATGCATCTGCGCCGCCGTTGATCGCGCCGAACTATCTCTCTACCGATTACGACCGGCATGTTGCCGCCAATGCGCTGCGTCTCACGCGCCGAATCGCTGCTGCGCCCGCGCTTGCGCGTTATCGGCCGCAGGAGATTTTGCCGGGCATCCAGTATCAAACCGAAGAGGAATTGCAGCAGGCCGCCGGTGCAGTCGGCACGACGATCTTTCATCCGGTCGGCACCTGCCGGATGGGCACGACCGACGATCCGGCCGCTGTCGTCGATAACCGTCTACGAGTTATCGGGGTTGACGGACTGCGCGTGGTGGACGCGTCGGTCATGCCGACCATCACGTCGGGCAACACGAACTCGCCCACGCTGATGATCGCCGAGCGCGCGAGCGAGATGATCCGCGAAGATCGTCGTGCGCGCGTGGCCGGCAGCGTGTCGGCGCAGACCAGCTCCACGCCTTCGATGTCCGCTGTATGACAGGCGCGGCAGAGTGACACGATTCACCGTGTGAGGCATCGGCCAGACGCGTCCGGCCGATGTCTCACACGCGTCTTTGCTGCTCGGGTAGCGCCCTTGTCGCGTCTGGAACAGCCATCCCCACTAAGTGCAAATCCCAATGAATGCGCTGCATCATTGGCGCGACAATGGCAGCCAGGCTGCGTGTCGCATCATGGATTACCGTCCGGATTGGTGCAGCACGCCAACGAGCGGCATGGGGTGCCGCCGTCATAAAAAAGTCGCGCAGACCTTTGCGCGGAAGATCGTAGTGCTTCGCCTCACTCCGTATGGAAGGGAACATGATTCTCGGCGATACGATTCTCGAAACGCGCGGTCTTACCCGTGAGTTCAAAGGCTTCATCGCCGTGAACGGTGTGAACCTGCGCGTGCGCCGTGGCTCGATCCATGCGCTGATCGGCCCCAACGGTGCCGGGAAAACCACCTGCTTCAATCTGCTCACCAAATTTCTCACGCCGACTGCGGGTCAGATCGTCTTCAACGGCGTCGACATTACGCGTGAACGTCCGGCGCAAATCGCGCGGCGCGGCATCATCCGTTCGTTCCAGATTTCCGCGGTGTTTCCGCATCTGACGGCATTGCAGAACGTGCGAATCGGTTTGCAGCGCTCGCTCGGCACGGAGTTTCATTTCTGGAAGAGCGAACGCACTTTGCGTCGATTGAACGATCGCGCGATGGATCTTCTGACCCAGGTCGGTTTGACCGATTTCGCCGATGTCCCGACGGTCGAACTTTCATACGGCCGCAAGCGCGCGCTGGAAATCGCCACCACGCTCGCGATGGAACCGGAACTGATGCTGCTCGACGAACCGACGCAAGGCATGGGCCACGAAGACGTCGACCGCGTCACGGCGCTGATCAAAAAAGTATCGAGCGGCCGCACGATTCTGATGGTCGAGCACAACATGAATGTGATCGCCGGTATCTCCGACACGATTACCGTATTGCAACGGGGCGAGGTGCTCGCCGAGGGCAGCTATGCCGAGGTGTCGAAGAACGCGCTGGTGATGCAGGCCTACATGGGCAGCGCCGACGCGTCGCTCGCCGGAGCCCACTGATGAACACGATCGCCGAGCGTGAAGGCCTCGAAGTGAGCGGGGCGGACAACGGCGCACCCGCGCTGGATATTGCGGGTCTGCAGGCCTGGTACGGTGAATCCCACATTTTGCACGGCGTCGATCTGACGGTGAACCGCGGCGAAGTGGTCACGCTGCTCGGTCGCAATGGCGCGGGCCGCACCACCACGTTGCGCGCGATCATGGGATTGACGGGGCGGCGCACGGGGTCGATCCGCATTGGCGGACGCGAAACCATCAACCTGCCGACGCATCGCATCGCGCATTGCGGCATCGGTTATTGCCCGGAAGAACGGGGCATTTTTTCGAGCCTCTCGTGCGAGGAAAATCTACTGTTGCCGCCGCCGGTCGGCGACAAGGCGCACATGATGTCGCTCGAAGAAATCTATTCGATGTTTCCGAACCTGCAGGAACGGCGGATGAGCCAAGGCACGCGTTTGTCGGGCGGCGAACAGCAGATGCTCGCGGTCGCGCGCATTCTGCGCACCGGCGCGAGCCTGCTGCTGCTCGACGAAATCTCGGAAGGGCTAGCGCCGGTCATCGTCCAGGCCCTCGCGCGGATGATCATCACGCTGAAGTCGCGCGGCTACACGATCGTGATGGTCGAACAGAATTTTCGCTTCGCGGCGCCGCTTGCCGACCGCTTTTACGTGATGGAGCACGGTGCGATCGTCGAGCACTTCGGGGCGGCTGAGCTCGAAGGAAAGATGCCGGTGTTGCACGATTTACTGGGCGTATAAAAACGCGTCTGATTGCCTGTCAGGCTTTCACCAGCTCTCATCAGCCTCTGATAACCACAAGCGAAGAAACAGGAGACACGAATGAAAAAGAACCCACTCGCGCGGCTTACCTCCCTCTGTTTTGCGGTTGCTGCGGGCGCCGCGCTTACCGCGTCTACATTGGGCAGCGCGCAAGCGGCCGACGACGCAGTGAAGATCGGCTACATCACCGATCTTTCGGGGCTCTACGCGGACATCGACGGACCGGGCGGGCTGGAGGCGATCCGCATGGCGATTGCCGACTTCGGCGGCAAGGTCAACGGCAAGCCGATCACGCTGGTCTACGCGGATCACCAGAACAAGGCGGATATCGCCGCATCGCGCGCGCGTGAGTGGTTCGACCGTGACGGCGTGGACATGCTGATCGGCGGCACGAACTCGGCAACGGGTTTGTCGATGAACACGGTGGCGGGTGAGAAGCACAAGGTCTACATCAACATCGGCGCGGGTGCCGACACGCTGACCAACGAGCAATGCACGCCGTACACGATCCACTACGCGTACGACACCACCGCGCTCGCCAACGGCACGGGCTCCGCGGTAACGAAGCAGGGCGGCAAGACGTGGTACTTCCTGACCGCCGACTACGCATTTGGCAAGGCGCTTGAAAAGGCGACCTCGGACGTCGTGAAGGCGAACGGCGGGCAGGTGCTCGGCGCAGTGCGCGCACCGTTGTCGGCGTCGGACTTCTCGTCGTTCCTGTTGCAGGCGCAAGCATCGAAAGCACAGATTCTCGGCCTCGCGAACGCGGGCGGCGACACGGTCAACTCGATCAAGGCCGCGAAGGAATTCGGCCTGACCAAGACGATGAAGCTGGCTGCGCTGCTGATGTTCATCGACGACGTGCACAGCCTGGGTCTGGAAACCACGCAAGGTCTGGTGCTGACGGATAGCTGGTACTGGAACAAGAGCCCCGAGACGCGCAAGTGGGCGCAACGCTACTTCGACAAGACGAAGAAGATGCCGTCGAGCCTGCAGGCCGCCGACTACTCCGCGACCATGACGTACCTGAACGCGGTGAAGGCAGTCGGTTCGACCGACACCGACAAGGTGATGGCCCAGTTGCGCAAGACCAAGATCGACGACTTCTACGCGAAGGGCTACATCCGCGAGGACGGCAGCATGATTCACGACATGTACCTGATGCAGGTGAAGACGCCGGCTGAATCGAAGGAGCCGTGGGACTACTACAAGATCATGGCGACGATTCCCGGCGAGCAGGCGTTCACGACCAAGGCGCAGACGCGTTGCGCGTTGTGGAAATAAACGCGGCGTGAAGGCATGACGGCTGCCGGTCCGTGACTGGCGGTCAACCGTTCAGGATGCCGCGCGCGGCGGATTCAACGTCATGATGTTGCCGTCCGCGTGACGGGCCGCTCGCGCTTCACCGATCTCACCCTGGCACTAGCTTCAGGGGTTAAGGGCTTTAATGGACATCTTTGGCGTTCCGCTTCCGGCGATGCTGAGCCAGTTGCTGCTGGGCCTCGTGAACGGCTCGTTCTACGCGATTCTGAGCCTCGGGCTGGCGATCATCTTCGGCTTGCTCAACGTGATCAACTTCGCGCACGGCGCGTTGTTCATGCTCGGCGCGATGCTCGCGTGGATGGGCCTGTCGTATTTCGGCCTCCCGTACTGGGTGATGATTTTCCTCGCGCCGCTGATCGTCGGACTGTTCGGCGTGGCGATCGAACGCACGATGCTGCGCTGGCTGTACAAGCTCGATCATCTTTACGGCTTGCTGCTCACATTTGGGCTGACGCTGGTGGTCGAAGGTGTGTTCCGTTCAATCTACGGCTCGTCGGGCCAGCCGTACGACGTGCCGTCGGCGCTGTCCGGCGCGACTAACCTCGGCTTCATGTTCCTGCCGAACTATCGCGCGTGGGTAGTCGTCGCTTCGCTGGCGGTGTGCTTCGCGACGTGGTTCGTGATCGAGAAGACGCGGCTCGGCGCGTACCTGCGCGCAGGCACGGAAAATCCGAAACTGGTCGAAGCATTCGGCGTCAACGTGCCGCTGATGATCACGCTCACTTACGGCTTCGGCGTCGCATTGGCCGCGTTTGCCGGCGTGCTGGCCGCGCCGGTCATCCAGGTCTCGCCGCTGATGGGCCAGCCGATGATCATCACCGTGTTCGCGGTGGTCGTGATCGGCGGGATGGGGTCGATCATGGGCTCGATTCTCACCGGCCTCATGCTTGGCGTGATCGAAGGACTGACGCGCGTGTTTTATCCGGAGGCGTCGGCGACTGTCGTCTTCGTGATCATGGCGCTCGTGTTGCTGGTGCGTCCGGCGGGTCTCTTCGGCAAGGAAAAATGATGCAGAGAAAAGTCCTCTACGGCCTGCTGCTGATCGCACTGCTCGCGGTGCCTGTGCTCGGCATCTATCCGCTCTTCGTAATGAAGGTGATGTGCTTCGCGTTGTTCGCGGCCGCCTTCAACCTGTTGATCGGCTATACCGGTTTGCTGTCGTTCGGTCACGCGATGTTCCTCGCATCGGCCGGTTATGTGACGGGCTATGCGATGCAGACGCTCGGCTTTTCGCCGGAACTCGGCGTGCTCGCGGGAACCGCGGCGGCCACCGTGCTCGGCCTGCTGGTCGGACTTTTCGCGATTCGCCGCCAGGGCATCTACTTCGCGATGGTGACGCTGGCGCTCGCGCAAATGGTTTATTTCGTGTTCCTGCAAGCGCCGTTCACGCATGGCGAGGACGGTCTGCAAGGTGTGCCGCGCGGCAAGCTGTTCGGCCTGCTCGATCTGTCATCGGACGTGACGCTGTATTTTGTCGTGCTGGCCGTGATGGTGCTGGCGTTCCTGCTGATCGTGCGGATCGTTCACTCGCCGTTCGGACAGGTGCTGGTCGCAATCAAGGAAAACGAGCCGCGTGCGGTGTCGCTCGGCTATGACACGGATCGCTTCAAGCTGCTGGCGTTCATTCTTTCCGCCGGGCTTGCCGGGCTTGCGGGGTCGCTCAAGGTGCTCGTGCAGGGTTTTGAAACGCTCAGCGACGCCTATTGGACCATGTCCGGCCTGGTGATCCTGATGACGCTGGTCGGCGGCATGGGCACGCTGTTCGGCCCGCTGCTCGGCGCAGCGCTGATCGTCGCGCTCGAAGACCGTCTCGGCGATATCGGCTCGGCATTGGCTGCGTCTACCGGCGTGGACTGGTTCCGCTCGCTGGGTGAATCGGTGACCATCGTCACGGGGATCATTTTTATCGCGTGCGTGCTAGCGTTCCGGCGCGGCATTGTTGGCGAGATCGTGGCGCGGGTTCGGCCGCTGCGAGCCTGAATACGATGCGTCGCACAATTGATCTGGAATCCGATGTATTGGTTTCAGACATTCAGCTGAGGTAGACTGCAAACCGCTTGCGCGGAAGTATCAAACGGAAGCGGGCGCAACAGGCATAAACGTGCCCCAATTCGGTGCCGCAGTGCACCACTAGGGTAATTGCTAGTTGTAGCCTGGAGGGTCGTCGTTTAATCTTCATGCAGTTCTGACGCAGCACCGAATTTGCAGGTGGAGAACGAGGAGACAATGAGGCACTAAGTGCCCAGACGAAAGCGCTGTTGGATTGATATCCAACAGCGCTTTTTATTTGTACTTTCGATTAATCGCCATTCCATTTTTTCTCTAATTCGGAGACCCTTTTTTATTCACCGTATATCCGCTGATTCCACGCCACACAACCCTGCAAAATGCTTGCGGGGCCGCGCTTTCGTCCGCTAAACTCGCTATTCACCGACCGCTGGGTCGGTATTTAAATCTGCGGATTTAAATTCGAATGAATAACCGGGGTAGACAGAGGAGCGGGATGAAGTCGGCATTGCGTTGGATTAGCGCGGCATTGGTCGCTACGGGCGTATCTTCGGCATGGAGCACCCATGCATTCGCAGACGTGAAAATTGGCGTTTCGGTGTCGGCAACGGGACCGGCTGCATCGCTGGGAATTCCCGAGAAGAACACCATTGCGCTGCTGCCTAAAGAGGTGGCGGGGCAGAAGATCGACTACATCGTGCTCGACGATGCAACCGATTCCACCAATGCGGTCAAGAACGCCCGCAAGCTCACCAGCGAAGATCACGTCGACGCACTGATCGGCTCGACCGTCGTGCCGAATTCGCTCGCCATGATCGACGTCGCTGCTGAAAGCACCACGCCGATGATCTCGATGGCCGCGGCCGCCAGCATCGTCGAGCCGATGGATGCGAAGCGCGCGTGGGTCTTCAAGACGCCGCAAAACGACATCCTGATGGCCACCGCCATCGCGCAGCACATGGCGAATCACGGTGTGAAGACGGTCGCGTTTATCGGCTTCTCCGACGCGTACGGCGAAAGCTGGTTCAAGGAGTTCAGCAACGCCGCCACGCTCGCGAAGATCAAGGTGGTCGCAAACGAACGTTTCGCACGCAACGATGCGTCGGTCACCGGCCAGGTGTTGAAGGTGATGTCGCAGAACCCGGACGCGGTGCTGATCGCAGGTGCGGGTACACCGGCCGCGTTGCCGCAGAAAACGCTGAAGGAACGCGGCTACAAGGGCAAGCTTTACCAGACGCACGGCGTCGCGAATAACGACTTCCTGCGCGTGTGCGGCAAGGATTGCGAAGGCACGTATCTGCCGGCGGGTCCGCTGCTGGTCGCGGATCAATTGCCCGATTCGAATCCGGTGAAGAAGAGCGCGCTCGCGTACAAGCATGCGTATGAAGGCGCTTATGGCGCGGGCTCGGTGTCGACTTTCGGCGGTCACGCATGGGACGCAGGGCTGCTGCTGCAACGCGCTATCCCTATCGCGTTGAAGAAAGGCCAGCCTGGCACGCCCGCGTTCCGCGACGCATTGCGCGCCGCGCTGGAAAGCACCAAAGACATGCCCGCGTCGCACGGCATCTTCAACATGAGCGCGAACGACCACGCCGGCCTCGACCAGCGTGCACGCGTGATGGTGGAGATCGTCGGCGGCAAGTGGAAGCTGGCCGGCGACTGAGCGAAGGCAAACGATACGGGAACCCATCCAGAAAAGACGCGTGCAGTTGACGCGTCTTTTTTATTGCCCGTTTTACGCGATTGCACCGAGTGAGCGCTTCACGTGAAAAGTGTGGTTCCGTAGTTTCAGGACAAACCCGCATTAGCCGTTCAGTCTATTGACCGTCAATGATGCAGAACGCAATACTACTAACATGTTAGTGGTCTGCTCGACGAAGTCCGACAGAGAAATCGCAGCAGCGGGTAGTGGCGGTAGCAGCAGGGCAGTGGCAGCGTAGTGGCACCAAAAAAGACGGTGACGGCATTCATGTCGGGCAGGGGAAAACCATGCTTGGCACGCCTGAACCCAATAACTAGATTCAGACACCCGGTCGATGAGCCGGATTACAGATACGCGCTTCAAAAGCGTTTGGAGACTCGCAATGAAAAAGACCAGGCAATGGGTACGCACAGGCATCGCGATGGCGTTGATGTGCGGCGCCGGCGCAGCGTTCGCCCAGGTGAAGATCGGCGTGACGCTGTCCACGACGGGGCCCGCTGCATCGCTCGGGATTCCTGAGAAGAACACGATCGCGTTGCTGCCGAAAGAGATTGGCGGCAAGACCGTGCAGTACATCGTTCTCGACGACGCCTCCGACACCGGCAAGGCCGTGCAGAACACGCGCAAGCTGATCGACGAAGATCATGTGGACGCGATCATCGGCTCGACGGTCACGCCGAACTCGCTCGCCATGCTCGATCCGGCAGCCGAAGGCAAGACGCCGGTGATCTCGCTGGCGGCATCGGCTGCGATCATTTCGCCGATCGACGCAAAGCGCGCGTGGGCGTTCAAGCCGCCGCAAAACGACAGCCTGATGGCCGACGCCATCGCCGATTACATGGAGCGTCACGGCGTCAAAACGGTGGGCTTCATCGGCTTCGCAGATGCCTACGGCGACGGCTGGAACAACGTGTTCACGGCTGCGGCCGCTGCGCATCATCTGAAGATCGTGTCGAACGAGCGCTTTAACCGCACCGATGCATCGGTGACGGGCCAGGTCCTGAAGACGATGGGCGCGAATCCCGACGCAGTGTTGATCGCGGGGGCGGGCACGCCGTCGGCGTTGCCGGCCAAGACGCTGAAAGAACGCGGTTACAAGGGCAAGGTTTATCAGACGCACGGCGTCGCCAACAACGACTTCCTGCGCGTGTGCGGCAAGGATTGCGAAGGCGAGTTCCTGCCGGCTGGCCCGATCCTCGTGGCGGATCAGTTGCCGGATTCGAATCCGGTGAAGGCGTCTTCCGAAGCGTATAAGACGGCGTACGAGAAGGCCTATGGCGCGGGTTCGGTGGCGACCTTCGGCGGTCACGCATGGGACGCCGGGCAGATGCTGCAGGCCGCGATCCCCGTCGCACTGAAGACGGCCCAGCCGGGCACCGAAGCATTCCGCGTGGCACTGCGTGCCGCACTTGAGAACGTCAAGGAATTGCCGGTCTCGCACGGCATCATGAACACCACGACGACCGACCACAACGGCCTCGACAAGCGCGCACGCGTGATCGTGCAGATCGTCGACGGCAAGTGGAAACTGCAGAACGACTAACAACATAAAGCGGTACGCGCCTCTCGCGCACTCAGCGGCCTGACACGCCGCATTGCCATTCTGTTCGACGACAATGGCATCGCCCGCCGCGCCGTGTTCCGGTGCGGCGGCGTCTTTTCAGACATTGCAGGTCGGTGGACGGCCAGGAGTTTCGCCGCCACCTCGACCGGTTCCCGGTTTTCGATTTCGACGCTTCAGGACGAGGAAGTATGGATCTATCAATTGCGGCGATCCTCGCGCAGGACGGCATCACCACCGGCGCGATTTACGCGCTGCTTGCGCTTGCGCTGGTGCTGGTGTTCTCCGTGACGCGGGTGATCTTCATCCCGCAGGGGGAGTTTGTTTCGTACGGCGCGTTGACGCTCGCCGCCTTGCAGACACAGAAGTTTCCGGCCACGTGCTGGTTGCTGATGGCGATGGGCGCGGCCTGCTTCGTCGTCGAAGTAGGGGGCATGGCGCGGCACGCCGAGCGGCGCCGACACGCGGCTCGCACGCTGGCGCTGCTGGCCGGCAAATACCTGCTGTTCCCGATTGCCGTCTATGCACTGACGCGTGGCGTGTTCCTGCAACCGCTGCCGATGATTGTGCAGATCGCGCTGACCTTGCTGATCGTGATTCCGATGGGGCCGTTCGTCTACCGGCTCGCGTACGAGCCGATCGCGGAAGCGACCACGCTGCTGCTGTTGATCGTGGCGGTGGCGGTGCACTTCGCGATGGTCGGCCTCGGGCTCGTGATGTTCGGCGCGGAAGGTTCGCGCACGACCGCGTTTTCGGACGCCACGTTCAACCTCGGCAGTCTGTCGATCTCGGGGCAAAGCCTGTGGGTGGTCGGCACCGCGGCCGTGCTGATCGGCGCGCTGTACCTGTACTTCGATCGCTCGATCTCGGGCAAGGCATTGCGCGCGACCTCGGTGAACCGGCTCGGCGCGCGGCTGGTCGGCATCGGCACGACGCAGGCTGGTCGGCTCGCGTTCACGCTCGCTGCGGGGCTCGGCGCGCTGTGCGGCATCCTCGTGGCACCGTTGACCACCATCTACTACGACTCGGGCTTCCTGATCGGTCTGAAGGGCTTTGTGGGCGCGATTATCGGCGGACTGGTCAGCTATCCGCTGGCGGCTGCCGGATCGATTCTCGTTGGCCTGCTGGAGTCGTATTCGTCGTTCTGGGCGAGTGCTTATAAGGAAGTGATCGTGTTCACGCTGATCATCCCCGTGCTGCTCTGGCGAAGTCTTGCCAGCCCGCACGCCGAAGAGGAAGAGGAGTGACACGATGAAACGGATCATGCAAAACAGGTTCTTCTGGTTGTTCCTTGTGGTGCTGTTCGCGCTGCCGGTGTTGCCGCAGCCGATTCACGTCCCCGAGTATTGGGTGACGCTGCTCAACTACATCGGGCTGTATTCGATCGTCGCGATCGGGCTGGTGCTGTTGACCGGGATCGGCGGAATGACGAGTTTCGGGCAGGCAGCGTTCGTCGGCATCGGTGCCTATGCGACCGCCTATCTGACGACCACTTACGGCGTTTCGCCGTGGCTCGCGTTGATCGCGGGCGTGGTGGTAACGGCCTTGATCGCGCTGATGCTCGGCCTCGTCACGATGCGTCTGTCGGGCCACTTTCTGCCGCTTGGCACGATCGCGTGGGGCCTCGCGCTGTTCTACCTGTTCGGCAATCTGGACATGCTCGGCAAGTACGACGGCATTAACGGAATTCCAGTGTTGAATGTGTTCGGCATCAACCTGGAATCCGGTCGCCATATCTATTACCTGATCTGGGTGGTCGTCCTCGGGGCGGTTATTTCTGTTCAAAATTTGCTTAATAGTCGACCGGGGCGGGCGATTCGCGCGCTGCGCGGCGGCGGCATGATGGCCGAGGCGATGGGCGTCAACACCGGCTGGATGCGCGTGGTGATCTTCGTTTATGCGGCAGTGCTGGCGTCGATTTCGGGCTTCCTGTATGCGCATTTGCAGCGTGCGGTGAATCCGACGCCGTTTGGTCTGAACCATGGCATCGAATTTCTGTTCATGGCGGTGGTAGGCGGGGTGTCGCATGTGTGGGGCGCGGTCCTCGGCGCGGCGATTCTGACCGTATTGCAGGACTATCTGCAGACACTGCTGCCGAAGCTGCTCGGCGAGAACGGCAACTTCGAGGTCATCGTGTTCGGCATCTTGATGGTGCTGTTGCTGCAGTACGCACGACAGGGCGTCTGGCCGTTCGTCGCGCGATTTTTCCCGCGTGGTCCACGCGCGCATCTGGCCGATCACGCAGAGCCGTTGCCGCAGCGCAGCAAGCCCGCCAGCGGTGAAAGCCTATTGACGGTGAACAAGGCGCGCAAGCAGTTTGGCGGTCTGGTCGCGGTGAACGACGTCAGCTTCGAAGTGAAAGCGGGGCAGATCATCGGTCTGATCGGGCCGAACGGCGCGGGCAAATCCACCACCTTTAATCTCGTGACCGGCGTGCTTCAGGCGACGAGCGGCGAGATCACGTTCCGTGGCGAGCGTATCGATTCGCTGAGTTCACGTGAAATCGTCAAGCGCGGTATCGGCCGCACGTTCCAGCACGTCAAGTTGCTGCCGGGCATGACCGTGCTGGAGAACGTCGCGATTGGCGCGCATCTGCGTGGCCAAGCCGGGGTTTGGCGGAGCGTGGCGCGGCTGAATGGTGCGGAAGAAGCACGTCTGATGGCGGAAGCGGCACGCCAGATTCGCCGCGTCGGACTTGAGCAGCATATGTATGACGAGGCTGGCAGCCTGGCTTTGGGTCAGCAGCGGATTCTCGAAATCGCCCGCGCATTGTGCTGCGATCCGACGCTGCTGCTACTCGATGAGCCAGCCGCAGGTTTGCGCTATCAGGAAAAGCTGCAACTCGCGGACTTGCTGCGTCGGTTGAAAGCGGAAGGGATGAGCGTGCTGCTGGTCGAGCACGATATGGATTTCGTGATGAATCTCACCGATCGGCTGGTGGTGATGGAGTTCGGTACGCGGATCGCCGAAGGATTGCCGCAGGATGTGCAACAAGACCCGGCTGTGCTCGAAGCGTATCTGGGCGGGGTGGAGTGATGGAGAACACAATGAATGTTGTTGCGCCGATTCTCGACGTTAACGGGTTGTCCGTCCGATACGGCAAGGTTGAGGCGCTGCATGGCGCGGCGATCAAAGTGCGGGCAGGACAGATTGTCTCGGTGATCGGCCCGAACGGCGCCGGTAAGTCCACGTTGCTGAACGCAATCATGGGCGCATTGCCGAGCACGGGTCATGCAAAAGGCGCCGTCGTTTATCGGGATGAGGACGTGAGCGCGGTGCCGGTTGAAAAGCGGGTCGCGCGCGGCATGTGTCTGGTGCCGGAAAAGCGCGAGTTATTCGCCTCGATGACGGTTGAGGATAATCTGGTCCTTGGAGCGTATCGGCGAAAGCGGGCAGGGGAGCGCAATTTTCTCGACCAACTCGAACCGGTGTTTACGCTTTTCCCACGGTTGAAGGAGCGCCGCAAGCAGGCAGCCGGCACGCTTTCCGGCGGTGAGCGGCAAATGCTGGCAGTGGGGCGCGCACTCATGGGCAAACCCGATCTGCTGATGCTGGACGAGCCGAGCTTGGGCTTAGCGCCGCTGATCGTGAAGGAGATTTTCCACATCATCAGCGCGTTGCGGCAGACGGGCGTTGCGACACTGCTGATCGAACAGAACGCGCGGGCCGCGTTGCAAATCTCCGACTATGGGTACGTACTTGAAACCGGAGAATTGGCGCTGGAAGGGGCGGCGGCGGACTTGGCAAAGAATCCTCGTGTGATTGAGACATATCTGGGTCTAACCAAAAAAGTGGCCTAAAGCACGCGCCTTTCTGTTCTTCGCACTTCGAAGCGGTGTGTTTCACGTGAAACACACCGCTTTTTTTACGACCTGGTCATTCGGACGAAATTCGGGCCTAAACCGAACCCGTTATAATTCGCCCATACCTCTTCCTTTGAAAGGCTCACGCGACGATCTGGCGTGAGATCCGCAATGCTCTTTCCCACAGAATTTGACGTAATCGTCGTCGGCGGCGGTCATGCCGGCACCGAAGCCGCGTTGGCCTCGGCACGCATGGGCAACACCACGCTCCTGCTGACCCACAACATCGAAACCCTCGGCCAGATGAGCTGCAATCCGTCCATCGGCGGCATTGGTAAAGGCCATCTGGTTAAGGAAGTCGACGCGCTTGGCGGTGCGATGGCAGCCGCGACGGATGAAGGCGGGATCCAGTTCCGTATCCTGAATTCGTCGAAAGGCCCGGCAGTTCGGGCGACGCGCGCTCAGGCTGACCGTCTGCTGTATAAGCAGGCGATCCGGCATCGGCTGGAAAATCAGCCGAATCTTTGGCTGTTCCAGCAGGCTGTTGATGATCTGATGGTTGAGGGTGACCGCGTCGTCGGTGCCGTCACGCAGGTGGGCATTCGCTTCCGCGCTCGCGCGGTTGTGCTGACGGCGGGGACTTTCCTCGACGGCAAGATTCACGTGGGCTTGAACAACTACACCGGTGGCCGTGCCGGCGATCCGGCGGCGGTGTCGTTGTCAGCGCGTCTGAAGGAATTGAAGCTGCCCCAGGGTCGCCTCAAGACGGGTACGCCGCCGCGTATTGACGGCCGTACGATCGACTTTTCCCAACTCGAAGAGCAGCCGGGTGACCTGGATCCGGTGCCGGTGTTCTCGTTCCTAGGTCGTGTCGAACAACATCCGCGACAAGTGCCGTGCTGGGTTACGCACACAAACGAGCGTACCCACGACATTATTCGTGGTGGACTCGACCGGTCGCCGATGTATACCGGCGTGATCGAAGGGGTGGGGCCGCGCTATTGCCCGTCGATCGAAGACAAGATTCACCGGTTTGCGTCGAAAGAATCGCATCAGATTTTCCTCGAGCCGGAAGGGCTGACGACCAATGAGTTCTACCCGAACGGCATCTCGACGAGCTTGCCGTTTGATGTGCAGTTGGAGCTTGTCCGTTCGATGCGCGGTTTGGAACACGCGCACATCTTGCGACCGGGCTATGCGATCGAATACGACTATTTCGATCCGCGTGGATTGAAGGCTTCGCTGGAAACCAAGGTGATTAACGGGTTGTTCTTCGCAGGCCAGATCAACGGTACGACCGGGTACGAAGAAGCGGCGGCGCAAGGTCTGCTGGCTGGTATCAACGCCGGTTTGTTTGTGCAAGGCAAAGACGCATGGTGTCCGCGCCGCGACCAGGCTTATCTGGGCGTGTTGGTTGATGACCTCGTGACACGCGGCGTGTCCGAACCGTATCGGATGTTTACCAGCCGTGCGGAATATCGCTTGAGCCTGCGGGAAGATAACGCCGATATGAGGCTGACCGAGATTGGTCGCGAGCTTGGCGTAGTCGACGACATCCGTTGGGATGCATTCAGTCGTAAACGTGACGCTGTTTCACGTGAAACAGAGCGTCTGCGTACCACGTGGGTGAATCCCAAGACATTGCCAGCCGACGAAGCCACGGCGCTTCTCGGCAAGCCGATCGATCACGAATATAGTCTCGCGGATCTGCTGCGCCGTCCGGGCGTCAGCTACGACGGCGTGTGCGGACTGCGCGCCGGCGAATGCGCAGCACCCGAAGTACTCGCCGAAGACGAAGTATTGCTCGCTCAGATCAAGGAGCAGATCGAGATCGGTATCAAGTATCAGGGATATATCGATCGTCAAGCTGGTGAAATCGAGCGCAATGAAGCTCATGAAAGCACGCGTTTGCCGGAAGGGCTGGACTACGCGGAAGTCAGAGGCCTGTCCTTCGAGGCGCGTCAGAAGTTAACGCAATTCCGCCCGGAAACTATTGGCCAAGCGTCGCGGATTTCCGGCATCACGCCCGCCGCGATTTCGCTGCTGATGGTTCATCTGAAGCGCGGTTTGGGACGTCGTTCGACGAAACCTGCCGTACCGGGCTCCGACAACACGCCGGTGACGCAATGATGGTGGGTCAGAAGGGGAGCACAGCCTCGCAGGAGTTGGCGTCGTTGCTTGCAGACGGCGTCAGCGAACTCGGCCTCGAATTGAGCGACGCCCAATTCAACAAGCTGCTGGACTACGTCGCGTTATTGTCGAAGTGGAACGCCGTCTACAACCTGACGGCGATCCGCGATCCGCGGCAAATGTTGATCCAGCACATTCTCGATTCGCTTTCGATCGTGCCGCACCTCGCGCCGCTCGGCCCGTCGTCGGTTCTCGACGTGGGGTCAGGCGGCGGTATGCCGGGCATCGTGCTGGCGATCGTCCTGTCCGAATGGACTATTACCACGAACGACATCGTTCATAAGAAGACGGCGTTTCAGGCTCAGGCAAAGGCCGAGTTGGGCCTGACGAATCTGTCCGTGGTGACCGGCCGGGTTGAAAGTTTGAAGCCGGGCGCCGAAGTACCTGCAAAGTTCGACGTAATTGTCTCGCGCGCATTCGCAGAACTGTCGGATTTCGTTACACTGGCCCGTCATCTGGTTGCGGAGCAGGGCGCGATCTGGGCCATGAAGGGAGTGCGCCCGGACGGCGAGATTGAGCGTCTGCCGGCAGGTTCTCACGTGGAACAGATCATCCGGCTGAACGTGCCGTCTCTTGACGCCGAGCGCCACCTGATCAAGGTTCTGGTAGACGGCAACAATTAACCACGTAGCCACGATTCGCAATTTGCGACTTCGTCAGAATCAAATAGCAATTCTTCTTCATCTAGCAGTAAAAGGGACATTCCAACGATGGCAAAAATCTTCTGCGTTGCGAACCAGAAAGGCGGCGTCGGCAAGACGACGACCACAGTGAATCTGGCCGCGAGTTTGGCAGCGCAGGGACAGCGAGTCCTTCTCATCGACCTGGACCCGCAGGGCAACGCCACGATGGGCAGCGGCATCGACAAGGCAGCGTGTGCGAATACTGTCTACGAGGTGCTCGTAGATGGCGTGTCGGTCGCCAATGCGCGAATCCGTCCGGAAGCCGTGGGGTACGACGTGCTGCCGGCGAACCGGGAGCTCGCGGGTGCGGAGGTTGAACTCGTCAGCGTGCAGAACCGTGAGCGGCAACTGAAGATCGCACTCGCGGCGGTCGAAACCGAATACGACTTCGTGCTGATCGACTGCCCGCCGGCTTTGTCGCTGCTCACGCTCAACGGCCTGTGCGCCGCGCATGGCGTCGTCATCCCGATGCAGTGCGAGTACTTTGCGCTCGAAGGTCTGTCCGACCTCGTCAACACGATCAAGCAGGTGCATGCAAACCTGAACCGTGACCTCAAGGTCATCGGTTTGTTGCGCGTGATGTTCGATCCGCGTATCACGTTGCAGCAGCAGGTTTCGGATCAACTGAAAGAGCATTTCGGCGACAAGGTTTTCGACGCGGTAATCCCGCGCAACGTGCGTCTCGCCGAAGCACCCAGCTATGGCTTGCCGGGAGTGGTGTTCGATAAGGCTTCACGTGGTGCGCAGGCGTATGTGCAGTTCGGCGCGGAAATGATTGAACGGGTGCGCGCCTTCAATGACGCGCCCCAGGCGTCCTAAGCGGATCGAGGAAGCACAATGAACGCAGTAGCAAGAAAGAAGGGATTGGGCCGGGGTCTGGAGGCGCTGTTGGGTGGCACGGCCGACATCACCGAGACGGCGACGATCGAGGGCGCACCGAACGTGTTGCCGCTCAGCAAGATGCAGGCGGGTAAGTATCAGCCGCGTACGCGCATGGATGAAGGCGCGCTGCAGGAGCTGGCCGCCAGCATCCGCGCGCAGGGGTTGATGCAGCCGATTCTTGTGCGTCCCATTTCCGCGGACAAGTACGAAATCATCGCGGGCGAGCGGCGTTTCCGGGCCGCACGTCTGGCGGGTCTCGACGAAGTGCCTGTGCTGGTGAAGGATGTGCCGGACCAGGCTGCCGCCGCGATGGCGCTGATTGAGAATATTCAGCGCGAAGATCTGAATCCTCTGGAAGAGGCGCAGGGCATCCAGCGCTTGCTCGACGAGTTCAATTTCACGCACGAACAGGCGGCGGAGTCGGTTGGCCGGTCACGTAGCGCAGTGTCGAATCTGCTGCGTCTGCTCAATCTGGCGTCGCCCGTGCAGACCATGCTGCTGGCTGGCGATCTGGACATGGGGCACGCGCGCGCGCTTCTCGCCGTCGATGCCGCGACGCAGATCACGCTGGCTAACCAGGTGGTTAATAAGCGCATGTCGGTGCGCGAAACCGAAAAGTTGGTGACGACGACGACCAAAGCCGCGCCGGCGGTCAAGGCGCGTGCGAATCAGGATGGCGGGCGCGATACGCGTCGGCTGGAAGAGGAGTTGTCGGATTTGTTGTCGGCAACGGTGAAGATCAAACTGGGCCGACGCGGACGTGGACAGGTGCTAGTGGACTTCGGCGATCTGGATGCGCTAGAAGGGATTCTTGTGCGCCTGCGCGGTAATGCGACGGCCTGATCCGCACATTGCATAGACGCAGCGCGGAATCGACGGGCGACTCGTTATCGAGTCGCCCGTTTGCTTTTGAGCAGATGCTGGCGCTTTTGTTTGCGCTGGATTCCTACGGCAGCGAGAGCATCTTCTCATTGGTTGGATTCCTAATTAAATTAAGCGTGATGATTTTCGAAGAGGGCAGGGCGATTCCAATTTCAAACGCGTCTTACCTGTAGATGCATCGCCTGTCCAACCCTAAGCGCATAAATTGACGTTTGTTGCATTTACGAGACGTCCGATTTAGCGCTTTCGCGACGGTTCGCCGCACATCTGCGAACCCATTTTGTGCATCATGTTTTGCCATTGCCTTGCCGCCTTACATTTGACGTGTTTTCGCTCAAAAAAACGGCGTTGCCGCATTGTGGAGGCGCGTTTCACGCAGGTTATTGAACGGGCTAAAGTCTTGAATTGCCTGCAACTATCGCTTACAATCGCCCGGATTTAATTGCACGGCAACCCCGTAAGCGCAGCGTAAGCTCGCGGGCTGGAACAAGACTTTCGGAACACTGCGATGGCGGTCAAAACGTCGAATCAAGCGCCGAAGAATGGGCACGACGGACACCGCGATGAACGCACCGCTTCCGATCTGCCCTCCGGTCAGCAAGCTGCATCTGGCGATGAGTGGGATGTCGCGCAAGAAGATAACAATATCGTTCCGCTCACGCGGGCCGAAGCTGAAAAGCTGTTTGGTCCTAACGTGAGTCGTCCATCGCGCGTTACGCCTTTCAAGGTCGTGGCAGCGCAAATGGTTTTGTCCCTGGGTGCTACGCTGTTGTGGTGGCTGTTCTATAAGCCGCCGGGCGCTGCTGCGCTGTCCGCGTTCCTGGGGGGCGCAATTTGCTGGATACCAGGCGCACTGTTTGCGGCGCGCCTTAGAACGCTGAGCGGCGCCAAAACAGTGATGAGCTGGATGATCGGCGAAGCGCTCAAGATGGGGACAACGATCGCGATGTTTGTAGCCATCGCCTTCTGGTATCACGACGTATGCTGGGTGCCGCTGCTCGTGACCTACCTCATCGCGCTCAAGACATACTGGATCGCCTTGGCCTGGCGCTAGGTTAGCCTCCAGGTAGCAGCAACAAAGTAGCAGCAAAAAATTCAGGCTGGCGCGCAGCGCCGGCAACAGGTGTGCGGATGAGACACGATCCGCACCCGGCGTGTTCCCGCAATACAGCATTGCTGCGGGTACGGCCTAAGACGATTTTCGACAATTTGGGTGGCTTTAACGATATGGCAGCTAGCGAAGGCACGCGCGCAATGGATCCGTCCGAGTACATCGCGCACCACTTGCAGAACTTTTCCACCGCGCATCAGACGTCGATTTTCGACATCCACGTGTGGAATCTGGACACCCTTTTCTGGTCGATCGTTTGCGGTCTGGCCACGATCTTCATCCTGCATCTCGCTGCGCGTAAGGCAACGTCGGGCGTACCCGGCCGTTTCCAGTGCGCAATCGAAATGCTGGTCGAAATGGTCGAGGATCAATCGAAGTCGATGATCCACGGCTCGCGCACTTTCATCGCGCCGCTGGCCCTGACCGTTTTCGTCTGGGTCGCGCTGATGAACTCGCTCGACTTTATCCCTGTCGACCTGCCGGGCCACGTGATTGGCTGGCTGGGTCTGTCCGAAACCATCCCGCACCACCGCATCGTTCCGACTGCCGACCTTAACGGCACGCTCGGTATCGCTCTCGGCGTGTTCGTGCTGATGATTTACTACAACTTCAAGATCAAGGGCGCCGGCGGCTTCGTGCATGAACTGCTGTCCGCTCCGTTCGGCGCGCATCCGCTGCTGTGGATCCCGAACCTTGCACTGAACATCATCGAGTTCGTCGCGAAGACGGTCTCGCTCGGCATGCGGCTGTTCGGCAACATGTACGCGGGCGAACTGTTGTTCCTGCTGATTGCCCTGCTCGGCAGCATCTGGAGCTTCGGCGCGGACACGACGGTGCTTGGCTTCATCGGCCACGTGATCGCCGGCAGCGTGTGGTCAATCTTCCACATCCTGATCGTTCTGCTGCAGGCCTTCATTTTCATGATGCTGACGCTGGTGTACATCGGCCAGGCACACGACACGCACTAAACTGCGCCGTCAAAAGAATCGCTTTAGTTTTTAAATCCCAGTTCCAACCAGTTCTAAAAGACTTTTCACAAAGGAGTGATCATGCAAGCTTTCATCGCCAACATCCAGGGTCTGACCGCCATCGGTATCGGCATCATCATCGGCCTGGGTGCTATCGGCGCCTGTATCGGTATCGGCCTGATGGGCGGCAAGTACATCGAAGCATGTGCACGTCAGCCTGAACTGATGAACCCGCTGCAAACCAAGATGTTCCTGCTGGCTGGTCTGATCGACGCGGCGTTCCTGATTGGCGTTGGTGTGGCAATGCTGTTTGCGTTCGCGAACCCGCTGCTGTCGAAGCTGGCAGGCTGAGGTTCCTCGGAAGTTTGCGCCTGAGCTATAACTGGTAAAGGCGCAGGGCGGAACGGGCACTTAGGCGCTGATCGAATACAGAATCGATGAGCGCCTTGCCGTTTCACTTTTCCGAACTAGCAACGTTTAAGGAAACACCGTGAATCTCAACGCAACCCTGTTTGCGCAAATGGTCGTGTTCCTGATCCTCGCGTGGTTCACGATGAAGTTCGTGTGGCCGCCGTTGATCAATGCCCTCGACGAGCGCTCGAAGAAGATTGCTGACGGTTTGTCGGCTGCTGAAAAGGGCAAGCAAGAACTCGCCGCTGCTCACAAGCTCGTCGACCAGGAACTCGCTCAGGCACGCAACGACGGTCAGCAACGTATTGCTGACGCGGAAAAGCGCGCTGTGGCAGTCGCTGACGAAATCAAGGCTCAAGCGCAAGCTGAAGCCGCTCGCATCATCGCGCAAGCGAAGGCCGACGCGGACCAGCAAGTCGTGAAGGCGCGCGAAACGCTGCGCGGCGAAGTCGCTGCACTCGCGGTCAAGGGCGCTGAACAGATCCTGAAGCGCGAAGTCGACCAGGCAGCTCACGCTGACCTGCTGAATCAACTGAAAGCCGAGCTCTGATCATGGCCGAACTTGCAACCATCGCCCGTCCGTACGCAGAAGCGCTGTTTGGCGTGGCCGAAGCTGGTGACATCGCCGCCTGGTCCACGCTCGTGCAGGAGCTGGCACAGGTTGCGCGTCTGCCCGAAGTGCTGTCGATCGCCTCGAGCCCGAAAGTAAGCCGCGCCCAGGTCAGCGAACTGCTGCTGGCCGCGGTCAAGTCGCCGCTCAAGGACAACGCGCAAGCGAAGAATCTGGTGCAAATGCTGGTCGATAACCATCGCCTGCAACTGCTGCCGGAAATCGCTGTGCAGTTCGAAGAGTTGAAGAACGCCCGCGAAGGGGCGGCCGATGTGCTGATCGTCAGCGCATTCCCGCTCGAAGGCGCGCAGTTGAACGAACTCGTCGCAAGTCTCGAACGCAAGTTCCAACGCAAGCTGAAGCCGACGGTCGAAGTCGACTCGTCGTTGATCGGCGGCGTTCGCGTGACGGTGGGCGACGAAGTGCTCGATACCTCGGTCCGCGCGCGGCTTGCCAGCATGCAAACGGCTCTGACGGCCTGAAGCGCGACACGCGCTGAAGCGGCTGGCACGCAACAGAATTGACTATCAGGAGCGAATAATGCAACTCAATCCCTCTGAGATCAGCGAGCTGATCAAGAGCCGGATCCAGGGCCTCGAAGCGAACGCAGACGTTCGCAACCAGGGCACCGTGATCTCCGTGACCGACGGTATCGTGCGTATTCACGGCCTGTCGGAAGTGATGCAGGGCGAAATGCTCGAATTCCCGGGCAACACCTTCGGTCTCGCACTGAACCTCGAGCGCGACTCGGTCGGCGCCGTGATTCTGGGTGAATACGAACACATTTCGGAAGGCGACATCGTCAAGACGACGGGTCGTATTCTCGAAGTGCCGGTGGGCCCGGAACTGCTCGGCCGTGTGGTCGATGCACTCGGTAACCCGATCGACGGCAAGGGCCCGATCAACGCAAAGAAGACCGACGCAATCGAAAAGATTGCGCCGGGCGTGATCTGGCGTAAGTCGGTTTCGGAGCCGGTTCAAACCGGTCTGAAATCGATCGACGCGATGGTGCCGGTTGGCCGTGGCCAGCGCGAGCTGATCATCGGCGACCGCCAGTGCGGCAAGACGGCAGTCGCAGTCGACGCGATCATCAACCAGAAGGGCAAGAACCTCTTCTGTATCTACGTCGCGATCGGCCAGAAGGCTTCGTCGATCATGAACGTGGTCCGCAAGCTGGAAGAAACCGGCGCGCTGGAATACACGATCGTCGTGGCCGCTTCGGCTTCGGAATCGGCAGCGATGCAATACCTCGCACCGTACGCCGGTTGCTCGATGGGCGAATACTTCCGCGACCGCGGTCAAGACGCGCTGATCGTTTATGACGATTTGACCAAGCAGGCTTGGGCATACCGTCAGATCTCGCTGCTGCTGCGCCGTCCGCCGGGCCGCGAAGCTTACCCGGGCGACGTGTTCTATCTGCACTCGCGTTTGCTCGAGCGTGCTGCTCGCGTCTCGGAAGAGTACGTCGAGAAGTTCACGAACGGCGAAGTGAAGGGCAAGAGCGGTTCGCTGACGGCACTGCCGGTCATCGAAACGCAAGCAGGCGACGTGACCGCATTCGTTCCGACGAACGTGATCTCGATTACCGACGGCCAGATCTTCCTGGAAACCGACCTTTTCAACGCAGGTATCCGCCCGGCAATTAACGCCGGTGTGTCGGTGTCGCGCGTTGGCGGTGCGGCTCAAACGAAGGTTGTGAAGAAGCTGTCGGGCGGTATCCGTACCGACCTCGCGCAGTATCGTGAGCTGGCAGCATTCGCGCAGTTCGCATCGGACCTCGACGAAGCAACCCGCAAGCAGCTGGAGCGCGGTCGTCGCGTGACGGAACTGCTGAAGCAGCCGCAGTATCAGCCGCTGCAAGTGTGGGAACTGGGTGTTTCGCTGTTCGCCGCGAACAACGGTTACCTCGACGATCTGGAAGTTTCGCAAGTTCTGCCGTTCGAAAAGGGCCTGCGCGAACATCTGAAGGCGAGCCACGCTGACCTGGTCAAGCGCATCGAAGATACCAAGGAACTCTCGAAGGACGACGAAGGCCTGCTGCATACGGCCGTCAAAGACTTCAAGAAGTCCGGCGCTTATTGATTTGCGAGTGATCCGCAAGGCATAAAAGACCTTGAAGCGGCGCGGGCCGCGGGCAACTGAACCCGCGCTGCTTAGATCGCTTTGCATGGGGCCCAAGTAAGCGTTAAAGCGCTAATTTGGGTCGACAAGGAGCAAGCAATGGCTGGAATGAAGGAAATTCGCGGCAAGATCAAGAGCGTGCAAAACACGCGCAAGATCACGAAAGCGATGGAGATGGTGGCCGCATCGAAGATGCGCCGCGCTCAGGAGCGCATGCGCGCTGCTCGCCCGTATGCCGACAAGGTCCGCGATATCGCTGCACACATGAGCCGTGCGAACCCGGAGTATCGTCACCCGTTCATGGTGTCGAACGACGGCGCGAAGACGGCTGGTTTCATCCTCGTGACGACTGATAAAGGTCTGTGCGGCGGCATGAACACCAACGTGCTGCGTGCGTCGCTGCAGAAGTTCAAGGAACTGGAAGGCCAGGGCAAGACGGTCGAAGCAACTGCGATCGGCAGCAAGGGTCTGGGTTTCCTGAACCGTCTGCGCGCCAAGGTGTCGTCGAACGTCGTGCATCTGGGCGATACGCCGCATCTGGAAAAGCTGATCGGCGCGGTGAAGGTGCAGCTCGACCTGTACTCGGAAGGCAAGATTTCGGCTGTGTACCTGGCGTACACGCGCTTCGTCAATACGATGAAGCAGGAGCCGGTGATCGAGCAACTGCTGCCGCTGTCGGCAGAACAGTTCGAGCGCACGGAAGAAGACGGCACGACGCCGAGCACGCAGTGGGACTACATCTACGAGCCGGATGCGCAGGCAGTGGTGGACGAACTGCTGGTGCGTTATGTCGAAGCGCTGGTCTATCAGGCCGTCGCGGAAAACATGGCATCGGAACAGTCGGCTCGGATGGTCGCGATGAAGGCCGCTTCGGACAACGCGAAGACGGTCATCAACGAATTGCAGCTCGTGTATAACAAGAGCCGTCAGGCCGCGATCACGAAAGAACTGTCGGAAATCGTCGGTGGCGCGGCGGCAGTCTGACCTTGATGGTCAGGCAAGCTGCTTCGTGTGCGCCCTTTGCGGCGCGCCCACCTTGGCGGCCCCATCGAAATTGCGCCTTTGCGCGAGTGAAGAATTGAGTATCTAAAGGAAAAGCGATGAGTACTACTGCTTTGGTAGAAGGCAAGATCGTACAGTGCATCGGCGCGGTGATCGACGTGGAATTCCCGCGTTCGGACATGCCGAAGATTTACGACGCGCTCATTCTCGAAGGTTCGGAACTGACCCTCGAAGTCCAGCAACAGCTGGGCGACGGCGTTGTCCGTACCATCTGTCTGGGTGCTTCGGACGGCCTGCGTCGCGGCACGGTCGTGAAGAACACGGGTAACCCGATCAGCGTGCCGGTCGGCAAGCCGACTCTGGGCCGGATCATGGACGTGCTGGGTCGCCCGATCGACGAAGCCGGCCCGATCAACTCGGACGTGGTTCGCGGTATTCACCAGAAGGCTCCGGCGTTCGACGAACTGTCGCCGTCGACGGAACTGCTCGAAACCGGCATCAAGGTTATCGACCTGATCTGCCCGTTCGCTAAGGGCGGCAAGGTTGGCCTGTTCGGTGGCGCCGGCGTGGGCAAGACCGTGAACATGATGGAACTGATCAACAACATCGCTAAGGAACACGGTGGTTACTCCGTGTTCGCCGGTGTTGGCGAGCGTACCCGCGAAGGGAACGACTTCTATCACGAAATGAAGGACTCGAACGTTCTCGACAAGGTCGCGTTGGTGTACGGCCAGATGAACGAGCCGCCGGGCAACCGTCTGCGCGTCGCGCTGACCGGTCTGACGATGGCTGAGCACTTCCGTGACGAAGGCCTCGACGTTCTGTTCTTCGTCGACAACATCTACCGTTTCACGCTGGCAGGCACGGAAGTGTCGGCACTGCTCGGCCGTATGCCGTCGGCAGTGGGCTATCAGCCGACGCTGGCTGAAGAAATGGGCAAGCTGCAAGAGCGTATTACGTCGACCAAGACCGGCTCGATCACGTCGGTTCAGGCCGTGTACGTCCCTGCGGATGACTTGACCGACCCGTCGCCGGCTACGACTTTCGGCCACCTTGACGCAACCGTCGTGTTGTCGCGTGACATCGCTTCGCTGGGTAT
Organism: Paraburkholderia fungorum; assembly: GCF_900099835.1. Classification (NCBI taxonomy): domain Bacteria; kingdom Pseudomonadati; phylum Pseudomonadota; class Betaproteobacteria; order Burkholderiales; family Burkholderiaceae; genus Paraburkholderia; species Paraburkholderia fungorum. The sequence goes on along the minus strand of NZ_FNKP01000001.1, from coordinate 226,277 downwards.
CTACCCGGCAGTCGACCCGCTCGATTCGACCTCGCGTCAGATCGACCCGAACGTGATTGGCGAAGAGCACTACTCGATCACGCGCGGCGTGCAGCAAACGCTGCAGCGCTACAAGGAATTGCGCGACATTATCGCAATTCTGGGTATGGACGAACTGGCGCCGGAAGACAAGCTCGCCGTTGCGCGCGCTCGTAAGATCCAGCGTTTCCTGTCGCAGCCGTTCCACGTCGCTGAAGTGTTCACGGGCTCGCCGGGCAAGTACGTGCCGCTGAAGGAAACGATCCGTGGCTTCAAGATGATCGTTGGCGGTGAGTGCGATCATCTGCCGGAACAAGCGTTCTACATGGTCGGCACGATCGACGAAGCCTTCGAAAAGGCCAAGAAGATCCAGTAAAGGTCGGGTTTAACGAAGCGGGGCGCGGGACTCCGCGCTGATCGGATGCCATTACAGCATTCAGTCGCACATCCGGCGCCTCTTACTACGCCCAACCCAGCCTTGCATGGGACGAGGGTTAGCGCTCAAGCGCTGACTTTCGTTCACAGGAGTCGACACTTATGGCAACCATTAAAGTAGACGTCGTCAGCGCGGAAGAGCAGATCTTCTCGGGCCAGGCGAAGTTCGTCGCGCTGCCGGGCGAAGCAGGTGAACTCGGCATTCTGCCGGGCCACACGCCGCTCATCACGCGGATCCGTCCGGGTGCGGTGCGCATCGAAGCTGAAAACGGCGAAGAAGAGTTTGTGTTCGTCGCTGGCGGCATCCTCGAAATCCAGCCGGGCGCTGTGACGGTTCTCGCCGACACCGCGATTCGTGGCAAGGATCTCGACGAAGCCAAAGCTGAAGATGCACGCAAGCGTGCGGAAGAAGCGCTGCAAAACACGGGTTCGAACCTCGAATACGCAACCGCGCAAGCGGAATTGGCGTACGCGACGGCTCAGCTCGCTGCGATCCAGCGTCTGCGCAAGCTGCGTGGTCAGAACTAGGCAATACGTTTCAGAGAAAGAGCAGCCTTCGTGGCTGCTTTTTTTTGATCTAAGGTTGACGTTTACGGAAAGGTCAGCCCAATCGACGACTGGGATGAAGGGCCTGCGCGGCGTAGCGTCGACGCGATGCGCTGCGGGTAAGACTTGATGCCGAACCGACGCGGGCCGGTGGCACAATCGATTTCAAATTCATTTCAATAGAGCGAGCTTCCGCTCACGGAGACAACACCATGGCAACGCAAATGTCAGGCGAAGGTGGACTCATTGAACCGAAAGACGGCCTCTCGTATGTCCGCGGGTCGACTGAAATTCCGCTGAGCGAAGCAACTGTCGCGCAGTTTCTGCGTGATACCGCCGAGCGCTTTCCTGACCGGCCGGCCGTGGTATTTCGCGAGCAGCGCATTCGCTGGACGTGGAAAGAATTTGCCAATGAGGTGGACGTGCTGGCGTCCGGGCTTCTCGCGCTCGGTATCGCAAAGGGCGATCGCGTCGGAATCTGGTCGCCGAATCGGGTGGAGTGGTTGCTGACTCAGTTCGCGACTGCGCGAATCGGGGCCGTACTCGTCAACATCAATCCGGCTTACCGGTTGGCTGAGCTTGAATACGCGTTGAACAAGGTCGCCTGCAAGGCGATTATCGCGGCCGAGCGTTTCAAGACCTCGATGTATCTCGAGATGCTGCAGGAACTCGCTCCCGAACTGGCTACCCAGATGCCCGGCGACCTCCATGCCGCGAGATTGCCCGAGTTGCGCTATGTAATCCGCATGTGCGACACGGAAACACCCGGCATGTTGAGTTTTTCCGACGTGATTGAGCAGGGACGGGCCACGCTCGATATGTCCAAACTCGACGCGATCGGCTCCACGTTGTCGTGCCACGAGCCGATCAATATCCAGTTCACCAGCGGCACCACGGGTAACCCGAAGGGCGCGACGCTGACCCACAGCAACGTGGTCAACAACGCGCGTTACATCGCGATGGCCATGCGGCTGACCGAACAGGATGGCCTGTGCATCCCCGTCCCGCTGTATCACTGTTTCGGGATGGTCCTGGCGGTGCTGGCGAGCGTATCGGTCGGCGCGAACATGGTGTTTCCGGGGGAGGGATTCGACCCGGCGGCGACGCTGGCGGCGGTTGCCGAGGAAAAATGCACTGCGTTGCATGGCGTGCCGACCATGTTCATCGCGGAACTTGACCATCCAGATTTCGCCGGCTACGACTTCTCACGTTTGCGCACCGGCATCATGGCCGGCTCGCCTTGCCCGATCGAAACGATGAAGAAAGTCGTCTCGAAGATGCATTTGAGCGAAATCACCATCGCGTACGGGATGACGGAAACCAGCCCGGTGTCGTTCCAGAGTTCGACCACCGACCCGCTCGACAAGCGCACGACGACCGTTGGACGAATCCAGCCGCACCTGGAAGTGAAGATCGTCGACCCGCTCGGCGAGATTGTGCCGGTCGGCGAGACGGGCGAACTGTGCACGCGTGGCTATTCGGTGATGCAGGGTTATTGGGGCGACGACGCGAAGACGCGCGAAAGCATTACCGATGGCTGGATGCACACCGGCGATCTCGCGACGCTCGATGCTGAAGGGTATTGCAACATTGTCGGCCGACTGAAGGACATGCTGATTCGCGGCGGGGAGAACATTTATCCGCGTGAAATTGAGGAGTTTCTGTTTCGCCATCCGAAGATTCAGAGCGTGCAGGTGTTCGGCGTGCCCGACACGAAGTACGGCGAGGAAGTCTGCGCGTGGGTCGTGCTGCGCTCAGGCGAGCAGGCGACAGCCGACGAGATCCAGCAATTTTGCCAAGGCCAGATCGCGCACTACAAGGTGCCGAAGTACATCCGTTTCGTCGACGAGTTGCCGATGACCGTGACGGGCAAAGTGCAGAAATTCATCATGCGCGAAAGGATGATTAGCGAGTTAAAGCTAAAGGAAGATAAGACCGCCTGATTGAACGCGAGGCAACGCGCAAGCGAAGAAATCGGCGCGCAATCCTGCGAATGGACACAGTCAAAAGTGTGGGAAATATGCCGGGGAGCTTGCTCGACATTCGCGCGTACAAGCCCTAAAGACTGCTTGCGGACCCCTCAGAAAAGACCTACTTCGCAACGCGCAAACGTTTGACCAGACGAAAAAAAAGCGGGCCTGGAGCCCGCTAAAAACCACACGCTACGGGGTTAGCGCGAGGAGACCAAAGTTGGAACCAACTGAGACGACGACCCTACGTCGACTACGGCCCCAGCAGGGATGCCCCTTCACAGGGCTTCGGCATACGCCGACCGGCAAGTGCATCGTATCCGCTCACACCACGCACCCAGCCACATCCGTGTTGAAACCGTTGAGGCATTGTGGGCGAATTAATCTGTGAACGCGGTAACAAAGTGTTTCAGGTTGTAACGCCCGCCAGATAAGGCGCTCCGGGACTTATTGCCAAAATTTTACGTTTCAAACGTAACTTTTACCGATGACTGCGCCGCAATTTCATACGCGTGATTGATGCTATTCGCGGTGCATATCGCGGCGTAATTCGTTCAGTCGATTCCGCATGAAATGGTTGCATGTACATCGTTTTTTGGGATGAAGCCCCGCGTTACACACATTTTTACGGCCTCCAAAAAATCTTCGCCTAAAGCAGAAACCGGTGCTGCGCGGCAACATTTGCCTAACCGATCATCGCGTGCGAAAAAGGGAGTGAACGGAGGGGCGATATTTCTTTGGCACGATTTTGCATTCGTCTGATATCGGGGCGTCCGGTTACATGATTTTGGCGCACGAGTAAATTCTTCCGGGCGTGGAAACCACCCGCAACTTTCGAAAAGCATAGCGACGGGTGGTTTCGCCTCCCGCTATTTGAGCCACTTATCCGAGATCGCCTGATACTCGCCAGTTGCCCGTGCCAGATGCAGCCATTGGTCGACGTATTGCTGGAATGCAACGTCGCCACGCGGCAGCAGCCACGCCTTCTCCCCGTACTGGAACGGCTTGTCCGGGTGCACCGAACACAGGCCCGGATTCAATTTTTGCTGCAACAGGGTTTCCGACGCATCCGTCACCATGACGTCCGCCTTGCCCGCGAGGATCTGTTTGAAGATCGTCACGTTGTCCGGGTACACCGTCAGGGTCGCGTGCGGGAAATATTGCCTTGCGAACCGCTCATTAGTGCCGCCTGGATTAACGATCACGCGGGTGGCGGGTTGGTCGATCTGCGCCACCGTCTGGTATTTGTTCACGTCGTCGCATCGAACAATCGGCGTTTTGCCGTCGATCATGTAAGCCTGCGTGAAGAACGCGCGCTTCTGCCGTTCCAGCGTGGGCGATACGCCGCCCACGCCAATGTCGCACTTCGCGACGAAATCGTTCATCAGATTCGACCACGACGTTTTCACGTATTCGACCTTGACGCCAAGCGATTTCGCCAGCGACTCGGTCATGTCGATGTCGATGCCTTCGAATTGACCATCCGCCTTATAGAACGAGTACGGTTTGTAGTCGCCGGTGGTGCAGGCTCGCAGCGTGCCGCGAGAGATGATTTCGTCGAGCCGTGAAGGCGCAGCGGCGGCGGTAGTTTGCGCGCTGGCCACGCCTGCGTGCATCAAAATGCCGGCAAGCGCGCCGAGCAATGCGAGGGCTGTTCTGTTCATCGAGTCTCCGTGCGGGTTTGTAATTGTCTGGTAAGGCTGAAGGATCATAGCCCGGCATTTCCCGCTTGAATATCGGCCATTCAGCCAGGTGTCGTTAGGGCGGATCAGCAGGGCAAAATCGCTCGAAAGCCTGATGCATGCCCTTCGCGCAACAGTTATTGACCGCATCAGGCGCAATGCCGGGAGCCGGGTCCGGTAAAATGCCCCTTTGCCCTGAGTCGTACGCAACGTGGCCCATAAACTCCTGAACGACACTTTCCTGCGCGCGCTGCTGCGCCAGCCGACCGACTACACGCCGATCTGGCTGATGCGCCAGGCTGGCCGCTATCTGCCGGAATACAACGCCACGCGAGGTCGCGCGGGCAGCTTCATGGGCCTGGCGAAGAACCCTGCGTTCGCAACGGAAGTCACGTTGCAACCGCTCGAACGGTATCCGCTCGACGCCGCGATTCTGTTCTCCGACATCCTGACCGTTCCCGATGCAATGGGTCTCGGCCTGGAGTTCGTCACGGGTGAAGGGCCGAAATTTGCGCGCCCGGTGCGTACCGAAGACGACGTTGCGCGTCTCGCCGTGCCCGACATCGACGCCACGCTGCGTTACGTCACCGACGCTGTGCGCGAAATTCGCACTGCGCTCACCGACGCGCAGGGCCGTCAGCGGGTGCCGCTAATCGGCTTCTCCGGCAGCCCTTGGACTTTGGCGTGCTACATGGTCGAAGGCGGCGGCTCGCCGGACCACCGCACCGTCAAGTCGATGCTTTACGCGCGTCCCGACCTGATGCATCGCATTCTCGAAATCAACGCGCGTTCGGTCGCGGCGTATCTGAACGCGCAGATCGAAGCCGGCGCGCAAGCCGTGATGATTTTCGACACCTGGGGTGGGGCGCTCGCAGACGGCATCTATCAACGCTTTTCGCTGCACTACATCCAGCAGGTGGTCAGCCAGTTGAAGCGCGAACACGACGGCGAAAAAGTGCCCGTGATCACCTTCACGAAGGGCGGCGGCTTGTGGCTGGACGAGATTGCTGACATCGGCGTCGATGCCGTCGGCCTCGACTGGACGGTGAATCTGCGCAATGCGCGGGAGCGCGTGGGCAGCAAGGTCGCGCTCCAGGGCAATATCGATCCGTCGGTGCTGTTTGCGCCGCCGGCCGCGATCCGCATGGAAGCGCGCGCGGTGCTCGACAGCTTCGGCAATCATCCGGGCCACGTTTTCAATCTCGGTCACGGTATTTCGCAGTTCACGCCGCCAGAAAATGTCGCCGAACTTGTCGATGAAGTGCATCGCCACAGTCGCGCGATTCGTAGCGGTGCGCATGCACCAGCCTGATGCCGTAATCGTTACCACTTTTGCTGCGTTGCAGCGAGGTGGGCTCTCCGCCTAAGGGGAAATTTGTGCTCAAGAGGCCGTCAGATGGCGGTCTCGCGGTTGTCAAGACTTGACTTATGCACATTCCCCACGCTGCGGCGCGGTAGAAGCTTTCGTCGTGTCCTGACCCTTGCACAGTGGGGGCGCATTTGATCTAAGCCTTGTCTGGCAAGGGTTTCAGGGCGGTGGGGCGAAATGTGCGGAATCCCACAGAAGGCCGCCACGGCGCGGTTTCCGGCTCTTCTGACCGAAGTTCTCAACAAAGTTATCCACAGGCTGGCGGACGTTTGCAATTGTTCAGCGGAATCCAAAACTTAGCGCCGAAATTGAAGTGTTACTTTAACTTCGTCCGGGTCGCCGCCTATTCAATGTGCATATTTGCGTCAGAGTCGCAGCGGCATCTCGCCGCGTTCGCCCAATTTCCCATAACGACAGCGTGAGCGAAGCCTTTGTCCGTGTCGCGCTAGACCATCCGCTGCCGACCCTGTTCGACTACCGGTGCGACACGCCTGAACTTGCCGCGCCCGGCATGCTGGTCAGCGTGCCGTTCGGCAAACGGCATGTGGTCGGGCTCGTGTGCGAAGTGACCACTCACAGTGACGTGCCGCCGGACCGTCTGCGGTCGGTGAGCAGCGTCTGTACGGCGTGTCCGCCGGTGTCGATGGAATGGTTGAAGTTGACCGCATTCGCCGCGGACTATTACCAGCGTGGTCTTGGAGAAGTAGCGCTGCCCGCGTTGCCTCAAGCCTTGCGCGACGCTTCGCGCTGGTCGCGTCTGTTCGCGCCGGAAGAGCGTTACAGCCTGACGCCGGAAGGCCGCTCGGCCTTGCCTGATGCATTACCAGCCCGTGCAAGTGCGCTGAAAAAGCTCGCGCAGGCGTTGGCCGAATCGGAATTCCTGCTTGCCGCCGACGCCCGCGCGCTCCATCCCAAAGCGCTGGCGAGCCTCGCCGCGTGGCAGGACGAAGGTTGGGTCGCGCTGGAGGTGATCGAAGCTGCGGCTGTCGGCGGCTTGCCCTCCAGCCAGAACTCAGCGGAAGCGCCCGCGCTCCCTACGCTCACCGGCGAGCAGGCCGCTGCCGTCGAAGCAATTCGCGACGCCGACGGCTTCGCGCCATTTCTGCTGCACGGGGTGACAGGCAGCGGCAAGACCGAAGTCTATCTGCGCGCGCTCGCCGAGATTCTGGCGAAGAAGCCGGACGCGCAGGCGCTCGTCCTCGTGCCCGAAATCAATCTGACGCCGCAGTTCGAAGCGGCTTTCCGCGCGCGCTTCGCCGCGCTGGACGCCACGGCGATCGTCACGCTGCACAGCGGTCTCGCGGAGGGCGAGCGCGCCCGCAACTGGTTTGCCGCGCATACCGGCCGCGCCCGCATCGTTCTGGGTACGCGGCTCGCGGTGCTGGCCTCGTTGCCGAAGCTCGCGGTGATCGTCGTCGATGAAGAGCACGATCCGGCGTACAAGCAGCAGGAAGGCCTGCGCTATTCGGCGCGCGATCTGGCGATCTATCGCGCCAAGCAACTGGCGCTGCCGGTGGTGCTCGGCTCGGCGACGCCGTCGCTGGAAAGCTGGTGGCAGGCCGACCAGGGGCGCTACAAGCGGCTCACGCTGTCGCGCCGCGCCGTCGCCGACGCCGTGCTGCCGACGGTGAGGCTGATCGATCTCGAAGAGGAGCGAAGGCGCGGGCGGGCGTCCGTGGAGGGCTTGTCGGGGCCACTGATTGCCGCGCTGAAGTTGCGGCTGGAGCGCGGCGAGCAAAGCCTCATCTTCCTGAACCGTCGTGGCTACGCGCCGCAACTCGCGTGCGATTCCTGTGGCTGGGTCGCCGGATGTCCGCGCTGTACGGCTTATGTCGTTCTGCATAAGCCCGAGCGTGCGTTGCGCTGCCACCATTGCGGCTGGGAAGCGCGTATTCCGCGATCCTGCCCGGAGTGCGGCAACGTCGACATCGCGCCGATGGGGCGCGGCACGCAACGCGTCGAAGAAACGCTGGCGAGCGCGGTGCCGGGCGCCCGCGTGCTGCGTATCGACGCCGACAGCACGCGTCGCAAAGGCAGTGCTCAAGCGCTGTTTTCCGATGTCCATGCCGGCGAAGTCGATATCCTCGTTGGTACACAAATGATCGCGAAGGGGCACGACTTCCAGCGCGTGTCGCTGGTCGGCGTGCTGAACGCCGATACCGCGCTGTTCTCCCACGACTTCCGCGCCAGTGAGCGTCTCTTCGCGCAATTGATGCAGGTAAGCGGCCGCGCGGGCCGCTCCGGCCTGCCGGGCGAAGTGCTGGTGCAAACGCGTTATCCGCGACACGCGCTTTATCACGCGCTCGGTCGGCAGGATTACGTCGGCTTTGCTAATTCCACGCTGGCCGAGCGGCGCGATGCGCACCTGCCGCCGTTCGTCTACCAGGCGTTGTTGCGGGCCGAGGGGCGCACGCTCGAAGCCGCGCTTGCGTTCCTGCAGCAAGCCGCCGCCGAGCTGACCAGCATTCCGGCCGCCGAGCGCGTCACCGTCTATGACGCCGTGCCGCTGACCATCGTCAAGGTGATGCACGTGCATCGCGCGCAACTGCTGATCGAGAGCGCGTCGCGGGCCGCGTTGCAGGCCACGCTGCGTGCCTGGCAGCCACTGCTGCGCGGCGTCAAGGGCGTGCTGCGGTGGAATCTCGAAGTCGATCCGCTCGACATCTGACGCCGCCCGTTAGCCTTCGTCAGCCTTACTCCTTCCAGTCATATTCATAGAGCGAATGGTCGTTTCGCTTTAGCGCGCTGCTCGCCTATATTTCGCCGAATCGGCGCATATTTCAGGCAAAAATCCAACAATCCCGCGCCGATGCACCTTAACTTCCTCGGGGCATTGCGATGAGCGATACCAATCAAACCCTGCCGACGGGCGCCGCGCCCAGGAACCGGCAGACCGCGCACGGCGGCGGACTTTTTTCGACTGAAGACTGGTGGGCCGTGTGGGTCGGCCTGCTGGTGATTGTGGTCGCGTGGGCGCTGTTCGCGTCGGGTAGCAGCATCAAGTGGCTCTCGGTTGCGCCGGCCAAATGGACGAGCGTCGGCCAGGCCGCGCAGGATCTCGGCAGGCATCTGCCGAACTACATTGCGCTGTTCGTTGTGTTCGCGCTGCTGTTCGGCGTGAGCCTCGCGGCGCTCAAGCAGCGGGTTGGCGCATTCCTCGCGTCGTTCGCGATTCTGTTCGTGGCGTCGGCGTTGATCTTTACGGTCGGCGCATGGGTCAACGCGTCGAAGTACAACCTGGAGCCGCCGCTGGTGGCGCTCGCGCTCGGCTTGCTGGTGTCGAACGTTCTCACGTTGCCCGAATGGTTTTCGGCGGGCTTGCGGGTGGAGTTTTATATCAAGGTCGGCATCGTGCTGCTCGGCGCGACGCTGCCGTTCACGTTACTCGTGTGGGCGGGTCCGGTGGCGGTCGTGCAGGCGAGCATCGTGTCGCTCGTGACCTTCTTCGTGATTTTCTTCGCCGCCAAGGCATTCGGACTCGATCGACGTTTTGCTGCCGTGCTTGGCGTCGGTGGCGCGGTGTGCGGGGTGTCGGCGGCGATTGCGATTGCGGGCGCGGTGCGCGCAAAACGTGAGCAGGCATCGGTCGCGATCACGCTGGTCGTGCTGTGGGCCATCGTGATGATCTTCGTGCTGCCGTTCGCGTCGCGCTCGCTGGGACTTTCGACGGCGGTGGCGGGCGCATGGATCGGCACGTCCGAATTCGCGGACGCCGCCGGCATCGCCGCCGCGCAAGCCTATGGCGACTTCGCGAAGCACGCGAGCGGCGCCATCGCCGGCTCGCCGGAAGCATCGTTGCAAGCGTTCACGCTGATGAAAGTGGTCGGCCGCGATATCTGGATTGGCATCTGGGCCTTCGTGCTGGCGATCGTCGCGACGACGCGCTGGGAGTCGCAGGATGGCGGCGTCAAATCCAAAGCAAATGCGGGCGAAATCTGGGCGCGCTTTCCGAAATTCGTAATCGGCTTCGTGATTGCGTCGGCCTTGGTGACGTGGATCGCGAGCCACTATTCGCTGGCCGACTACCGCAAGGTCGTCACGCCCGAATTCGTTGCGCCGATTACCGCGCTGCGTACGTGGGCGTTCACTTTCTGCTTCCTGAGCATCGGCCTGACCACGCGTTTGCGCTCGCTCACGGCGACCGGGCTCAAGCCGTTCCTCGCGTTCACAGCTGGTGTGGTGGTCAATATCGCCATCGGCTACGCGCTGTCCGCGCACGTGTTCGCATCGTATTGGAATAGCTTGGGGCAGGGCTGATGACAACGGGACGTTCAGTCCGCGTCGCCGTCACTGCGGACGCACGCGAACAGGCGTGCGCGCCGCAGTGCGCAAGCTGCCGGTATCGCGCCGACGATCGGCATTCACTGGAGCAAAGCATTCCGGGCCTCACAGTATTCAGTTCGGGATTCGGCGCGAGCGTCGCGCATAGCCGGCTGTGTCGTCTGCACGACCAGCTCGTCTCGCCCGACGACTCCTGCGCGCAGTTTTCGCCAACACCTTCCGTTTCGCACTGACGTGCGCGGTCCGCTGCGCCGCCGGGTCGAACCCGGTGGCGCATGCCTGCTGCACGCATCGTTCGGTGATGAGTCAGCGCCGCCATGTCGGGCGCGGGCTAACCCATCAATCGTTCAGCGCTGCCCGTCGCTCGCCCGCCGACGCACGCACGTTTCCGCCGACGGCCGCACGCTTGTCCGACCGGGCCGTCGCGCCACGGATAAACAGCACGGCACACGCCGCGCACATCGCCCAGATGCCCGCTACTACCAGCCACTTTTCCATTTCTTCTGTCCTCAAAAACCCCGTATCGTTTTTTTGCGTGCCGTGAGGCCGCGTACCGCTATGGCTCTATAACGGCGCGTCGGACGGTTTGATAAGGGTGAAATGCAAAAAGAATCAGGCCAGGGAAAACACTGATCGCAACCGGCGTCGCCGGGCGCGAAGCCATCGGCCGAAAAGCCATGTTGGGTAAGGCTTCCAGCAGGGTGCAACCACGTCAGAGAGTCGGTTGCACCTTTTTATTGAGAAGCGTACGATTCGCCCAACTTTTAGTCTTTCGCCAGGCATCTGTCTGGTCTCCGAAGAAGGAAACATGGCTAGCACCACCCTCGGCGTCAAGGTCGACGACCTCCTGCGCACCCGGCTGAAAGATGCCGCGACCCGTCTCGAACGCACTCCGCACTGGCTCATCAAGCAGGCGATCTTTGCGTACCTCGAAAAGATCGAGCACGGCCAATTGCCTCCTGAACTGTCGGGTGCGACGGGTTCGGCCGATCTGGCCGACGGCGCCGCAGTCGAAAACGAAGAAGACGGCGCGTCGCATCCGTTTCTCGATTTCGCGCAGAACGTGCAACCGCAGTCGGTACTGCGCGCGGCGATCACGGCGGCTTATCGCCGGCCGGAGCCGGAGTGCGTGCCGTTCCTGCTGGGTCAGGCGCGTTTGCCCGCGAACCTCGCCGGCGATGTTCAGGCACTGGCCGGCAAGCTGGTCGAAACGCTGCGCGGCAAGAGCAAGGGCGGCGGTGTCGAAGGGCTGATCCACGAATTCTCGCTGTCGAGCCAGGAAGGCGTCGCGCTGATGTGCCTCGCCGAAGCGCTGCTGCGCATTCCCGACCGCGCGACGCGCGACGCGCTGATCCGCGACAAGATCAGCAAGGGCGACTGGAAATCGCACATGGGCCAGGCGCCGTCGATGTTCGTCAACGCCGCGACCTGGGGCCTGATGATCACCGGCAAGCTGATTACGACCAACAGCGAAACGAGCCTGTCGTCGGCGCTCACGCGCATGATCGGCAAGGGCGGCGAGCCGCTGATCCGCAAGGGCGTGGACATGGCGATGCGCCTGATGGGCGAGCAGTTCGTCACCGGCGAGAACATTTCCGAAGCGCTGGCCAACAGCCGCAAATACGAAGCGCGCGGTTTCCGCTACTCGTACGACATGCTCGGCGAAGCGGCGACGACCGAAGCCGACGCGCAGCGCTACTACGCATCGTACGAGCAGGCGATTCACGCGATCGGCAAGGCTGCCGGCGGCCGTGGCATCTACGAAGGCCCGGGTATATCGATCAAGCTCTCCGCACTGCACGCCCGCTACTCGCGCTCGCAGCAGGAACGCACGATGAGCGAACTGCTGCCGCGCGTGCGCTCGCTGGCGATCCTTGCGCGCCGTTACGACATCGGCCTGAACATCGACGCCGAAGAAGCCGACCGCCTCGAAATCTCGCTCGATCTGCTCGAAGCGCTGTGCTTCGACCCGGAACTGGCGGGCTGGAACGGCATCGGTTTCGTCGTGCAGGCGTATCAGAAGCGTTGCCCGTTCGTGATCGAGTACATCATCGATCTCGCGCGCCGCAGCCGTCACCGGATCATGGTTCGACTCGTGAAGGGTGCGTACTGGGACACCGAAATCAAGCGCGCGCAGGTGGACGGCCTCGAAGGCTATCCGGTCTACACGCGCAAGATCTATACGGATGTGTCGTACCTCGCGTGCGCGAAGAAGCTGCTCGGCGCGCCGGACGCGGTTTATCCGCAGTTCGCCACGCACAACGCGCACACGCTGTCGGCGATCTATCACCTCGCGGGCAACAACTACTACCCCGGCCAGTACGAGTTCCAGTGCCTGCACGGCATGGGCGAACCGCTGTACGAGGAAGTCACGGGCCCGCTGTCGGCCGGAAAGCTGAACCGTCCGTGCCGCGTTTACGCGCCGGTCGGCACGCACGAAACGCTGCTCGCGTATCTCGTGCGCCGTCTGCTGGAAAACGGCGCGAACACGTCGTTCGTGAACCGTATCGCCGATGAAAACGTCGCGATCAAGGACCTGATCGCCGATCCGGTCGACGAAGCGTCGAAGATCGTCCCGCTCGGCGCGCCGCACGCGAAGATTCCGCTGCCGCGCAATCTGTTCGGCAGCGAGCGTCTCAATTCGATGGGGCTGGATCTGTCGAACGAGCATCGGCTGGCGTCGCTGTCGTCGGCGTTGCTGGCTAGCGCGCATCATCCGTGGCGCGCGGCGCCGATGCTCGAAGACAACGAAATCGCGGTCGGCAATGCGCGCGACGTTCGCAATCCCGCCGATCATCGCGACCTCGTCGGCACGGTGGTCGAAGCGACCGCGGAACATGTGAGCGCCGCGCTCGCGCATGCGGTCGCCGCCGCGCCGATCTGGCAGGCAACGCCGGTCGACGCGCGCGCCGATTGCCTCGCGCGTGCCGCCGATCTGCTCGAAGCGCAAATGCACACGCTGATGGGCCTGGTGGTGCGCGAAGCCGGCAAGTCGCTGGCGAACGCGGTCGCGGAAATCCGCGAAGCAATCGACTTCCTGCGCTACTACTCGACGCAAATCCGCGAAGAGTTTTCGAACGACACGCATCGTCCGCTGGGTCCGGTGGTGTGTATCAGCCCGTGGAATTTCCCGCTGGCGATTTTCATGGGCCAGGTGGCCGCCGCGCTAGCAGCCGGCAACACGGTGCTCGCGAAACCCGCTGAACAGACGCCGCTGATCGCCGCGCAAGCCGTGCGCATTCTGCGCGAAGCCGGCGTGCCGGCAGGCGCGGTGCAACTGCTGCCGGGCGACGGCGAAACGGTCGGCGCGGCACTGGTGGCCGATGCGCGCACCCGCGCCGTGATGTTCACTGGCTCGACCGAAGTCGCGCGTCTGATCAACAAGACGCTGTCGAACCGGCTCGACCCGGACGGCAAGCCGATTCCGCTGATCGCGGAAACCGGCGGCCAGAACGCGATGATCGTCGATTCGTCGGCGCTCGCCGAGCAGGTGGTCGCGGACGTGCTGCAATCGTCTTTCGACTCTGCCGGTCAACGGTGTTCCGCGCTGCGCGTTCTTTGTCTACAGGACGATGTGGCGGACCGCACGCTTGAAATGCTGACCGGCGCGATGCGCGAGCTGGCGGTGGGCAATCCGGACCGTCTGTCGATCGACGTCGGCCCGGTGATCGACCTCGACGCGAAACGCGGCATCGACGCACACGTCGCGGCGATGCGCGACAAGGGCCGCAAGGTCGAGCAACTGCCGATGCCGGAAGGTTGCGCACAGGGCACCTTCGTGCCGCCGACGCTGATCGAACTCGACAGCATCGACGAACTGAAGCGTGAAGTGTTCGGCCCGGTGCTACACGTGGTGCGCTATCGCCGCAGCCAGCTCGACAAGCTGCTCGAACAGATCCGCTCGACGGGTTACGGGTTGACGCTCGGCATCCATACGCGGATCGACGAAACGATCGCGCACGTGATCAGCCGCGCGCACGTCGGCAATATTTATGTGAACCGCAACGTGATCGGCGCGGTGGTGGGTGTGCAGCCGTTCGGCGGCGAAGGTCTGTCGGGCACGGGTCCGAAGGCGGGTGGCGCGCTGTATCTGCAACGTCTGCTGGCGACGCGTCCGGCTGGTTTGCCGAAATCGCTGGCTCAGACGCTGGTCGCGGAACCCCCGCGCTCGACCGAAAACGGCGACAATCCGACCGCCGCGCTCACCACGCTGCGCGACTGGCTGATCTCCGAACGTCAGCCCGAGCTGGCTGCACGTTGCGACGGTTATCTGGCGCATGTGCCGGCGGGCGCGACGGCGGTGTTGTCCGGGCCGACCGGCGAGCGCAACACCTATACGCTCGGTGCACGCGGCGCGGTGCTGTGTATTGCGTCGACGGCGAGCGGCGCGCGCGTGCAGTTCGCGGCCGCGCTGGCTACGGGAAACCGTGCGCTGTTCGAAGGCGCGGCCGGTGAACAATTGGTGGCGCAGTTGCCCGCGTCGCTGAAGTCGCATGCCAGCGTGAAGAAGAGCGCCGACACGCCATTCGACGCAGTGCTGTTCGAGGGCGATAGCGACGAACTGCTCGCGCTGGTGAAGGAAATCGCGAAGCGTTCGGGACCGATCGTGTCGGTGCAGGGCGTCGCGGCGCGCGCGCTGGAAAGCGGCGATGAAGACTACGCACTCGAGCGTCTGCTGACGGAACGCTCGGTCAGCGTGAATACGGCAGCGGCCGGCGGTAATGCGAATTTGATGACGATCGGTTGAGCGAACCTCTCTGATCACTCAATTAAAACGGAAGCGGTACGGCGACCCCGATCCCGCTCCACACTCACCTGGTACCAAGGAGAAGCAAGCGATGCAACACAAGATGACAAAGCTGGCAGGCGCGGCGCTGGTTGCTGCGATGTCGGTTGCGGGGACGGCACAGGCTCAATCGACCGAAGACGTGAAGGTGGGTTTCGCCGGACCGATGACGGGCGCGCAGGCTCACTACGGCAAGGACTTCCAGAACGGCATCACGCTGGCTGTGGAAGACATGAACGCGACCAATCCGGTGATCGGCGGCAAGAAGGTTCACTTCGTGCTGGATGCAGCCGACGACCAGGCTGACCCGCGCACCGGTACGACCGTCGCGCAGAAGCTGGTGGACGACGGCATCAAGGGCATGCTCGGCCACTTCAACTCGGGCACCACGATCCCGGCTTCGCGCATCTACGCGAACGCGGGCATTCCGCAGATCGCCATGGCGACCGCACCGGAATACACGCAGCAAGGCTTCAAGACCACGTTCCGCATGATGACGTCCGACACGCAGCAAGGTTCGGTCGCGGGCACGTTCGCGGTGAAGACGCTGGGCATGAAGAAGATCGTGATCGTCGACGACCGCACGGCCTACGGCCAGGGTCTGGCCGATCAGTTCGAGAAAGCGGCGAAGGCGGCGGGCGGCACGATCGTCGATCGTGAATACACGAACGACAAGGCTGTGGACTTCAAGTCGATCCTGACGAAGCTGAAGTCGAACAACCCGGACCTGATCTATTACGGCGGCGCAGATTCGCAAGCGGCGCCGATGGTCAAGCAGATGAAGCAACTGGGCATCAAGGCTCCGTTGATGGGCGGCGAAATGGTTCACACGCCGACCTTCATCAAGCTCGCGGGCGACGCGGCGAACGGCACGGTGGCATCGCTGGCGGGTCTGCCGCTGGAAGAAATGCCGGGCGGCAAGGACTACGTCGCGAAGTACAAGAAGCGTTTCAACGAGGACGTGCAAACATACTCGCCGTACGCGTACGACGGCGCAATGGCCATGTTCACCGCAATGAAGACCGCGAACTCGACCGATCCGGCGAAGTATCTGCCGGTGCTGGCGAAGACGTCGATGCCGGCTGTCACGTCGTCGAACCTCGCGTATGACGCGCACGGCGATCTGAAGAACGGCGGCATCACGCTGTACAAGGTTGTCGACGGCAAGTGGACGACGCTGCAAAGCGTCGGCGGCAAGTAAGCGCTTTTCGCTGCTGAAGCTGCAACAAAAAAACCCCGCTTCGGCGGGGTTTTTTCATGGCGTGGCGCGTGTTACTCGCCTCGCATTTTCCGCCCTTGTTCGCGAATCTGCTCAAGCGTCGCGCCTGGCGTACTCGCTTCCTGCGGCAGCCGTATCTCGATCAATGCCGGACGTTTCGCCTCCATCGCGCGATGCAAGGCGGGCAGAAAATCTTCGGTTCGCTCTACGGTTTCGCCGTGCGCGCCGAACGACCTGGCGAACGCCGCGAAGTCGGGATTTGTGGTCGCCGTGCCATGCACGCGGTTCGGATAGTGCCGTTCCTGATGCATCCGGATCGTGCCGAACTGACTGTTGTTCACGACGATAAACAGCACGTGAAGGTCGTATTGCATCGCCGTCGCGAGTTCCTGCGCGGCCATCATGAAACAACCGTCACCGGCGAGCGCAACCACCGCGCGCTGCGGATACAGCGACTTCGCCGCAATCGCCGCGGGTACGCCGTAGCCCATCGCGCCACTCGTCGGCGCGAGTTGCGAGCGGTAATGCCGATACGAAAAGTGCCGATGCAGCCACGTCGCGTAATTGCCCGCGCCGTTCGTCAGAATCGCGTCGTCCGGCAGATGCGCGCGCAATTGCTGGATCACTTCGCCCATCTGCACGTCGCCGGGAATTGGGCGCGGCTTGCGCCATTCGAGGTACGCGCGATGCGCGTCGGTGGCTGAGCCAGCCCACGCAAGTTGTTCCGATGACGGCTTCAGCGCCGCGAGCAATGCCGCGATCTCGGGCATGCCGGACACGATCGGCAGATCCGCCGAGTAGACCCGTCCCAACTCGTCCGCGCCCTGATGCACGTGCACCAGCGTCTGCTTCGTTTTCGGCACGTCGAGCAGCGTGTAGCCGTTGGTCGTCGCCTCGCCCATGCGCGGGCCGAGCACGATCAGCAAATCGGCATCGTGGATACGTTGCGCAAGCGCGGGATTGATGCCGAGACCGACATCGCCCGCATAGTTCGGATGCTCGTTGTCGAGTGTGTCCTGAAAGCGGAATGCGAGGCCGACGGGCAACTGCCAGTTCTCGGCGAAGCGTTGAAAATCCGCGCACGCGGTGGGCGTCCAGCCGCTGCCGCCCGCGATCACCATCGGCCGCTGCGCGCCTTCGAGCAATTCGCGCAGCCTGTCGATTTGCGCACCCGATGGCGACGCCGCGACGCGTTGATAAGCCGGCGCACCGGCGACGATATCGCACACGTCGCTCAACACGTCTTCCGGCAACGACAGCACGACGGGGCCGGGTCGACCGGACGTCGCTGTGTGAAAGGCATGGCTCAGATATTCGGGAATGCGCTTCGGATCGTCGATCTGCGCGACCCACTTCGCCATCTGACCGAACATGCGCCGATAGTCGATTTCCTGGAACGCCTCGCGGTCGAGATGTTCGCGCGCGCATTGGCCGATCAGCAGAATCATCGGCGTGGAATCCTGAAACGCGGTGTGCACGCCGATCGATGCATGCGTGGCACCCGGTCCGCGCGTGACGATCGCGACGCCCGGACGGCCCGTCAGTTTGCCGACCGCTTCGGCCATGTTCGCGGCGGCTGCTTCGTGCCGGCAAACGATCGTCTGGATGCGTTCGGTTTCGTCGTGCAGCGAATCGAGCACGGCGAGAAAGCTTTCGCCCGGAACACAGAAAACCCGTTCGACGCCGTGCGTGAGCAAGGCATCGACAACGAGACGCGCGCCCGTGGTTTGGGCGGCGTTGGAATCAGAAACGGGAGCATTCGGCAGCGACATTGCGAAGAAACCTCCTGGCAGTGCGAGAGAGCGATGTGAGATGCCGCATCGGACGTAGGTGAAGCTGTCGGGCGATGGGCGCTCCGACAGCTTACGCCGAGGGTGCAGGTGCTGTCACGGCGTCGCAGATGAACGGCCAACGCGAATGCGTCAGCGCATAAAAAACGCGGACCGGTCAGGTCCGCGTTTTCATTCATCAAGCAGCAGCGCTGCATGAAACAGGCGCCGTTAACACTCGACGATATTCACCGCCAAGCCGCCACGCGACGTTTCCTTGTACTTCGTCTTCATATCCGCGCCGGTTTCGCGCATGGTCTTGATCACCGAATCGAGCGACACGTAGTGGCTGCCGTCGCCGCGCAACGCCATCCGCGCTGCATTCACGGCCTTCACTGACGCCATCGCATTACGCTCGATACACGGAATCTGTACCATTCCGCCGACCGGATCGCAGGTCAGCCCCAAGTTGTGTTCCATGCCGATTTCAGCCGCGTTCTCGACCTGTCGCGGCGTACCGCCCATGACCGCAGCCAGCGCACCCGCCGCCATCGAACACGCGACGCCCACCTCGCCCTGGCAGCCCACTTCCGCGCCGGAAATCGACGCGTTCAGCTTGTACAGAATGCCGATGGCCGCCGCCGTCATCAGAAAATCGATCACGCCCTGCTGGTTCGAGCCAGGCATGAAGCGCGTGTAGTAATGCAGCACAGCCGGGATGATGCCGGCCGCGCCGTTGGTCGGCGCGGTCACGACACGACCGCCCGCCGCGTTTTCCTCGTTGACGGCGATCGCGTACAGATTGATCCAGTCGACCATCGACAGCGGATCGCGCAACGCCAGTTCAGGATTGCCCGACAGCGCGCGATACAACTGCGGCGCACGGCGCTTCACCTGAAACGGTCCCGGCAAATTGCCATCCGCAGCCGGGTTGTTGATGCCGCAACCGCGCGACACGCACGACTGCATCACGTCCCAGATTTTCAGCAGGCCGCTGCGCGTGTCTTCTTCGCTGTTCCAGACGCGCTCGTTTTCCCACATTAATTGAGCAATGCTTTTTTCGCTCGATTCGCACAGCGCGAGCAACTCGTTGCCGGTACGAAACGGGTAGGGGAGTTGATCGACGGCGCTCAGTACCTTTGTGTTCGGCGCGCCGGCCGTCACCACGAAACCGCCGCCCACCGACAGATACGTCGCCTCACGCAAGGTCTCGCCTTGCGCGTCGAACGCGCGCAGCTTCAGGCCGTTCGGATGTTCGGGCAACGCCTGCCGGTAAAACGAAATGTGCTCTTTCTGCACGAACGGCACGTCGTGCGTGCCGAGCAACGCGAGCTTGCGCGTCACTCGCACGGCTTCGAGTCGTTGCGTGATGGTGTCGGGATCGACCGTATCGGGCGCGTCGCCGAGCAGGCCGAGCATCACGCCGCGATCCGTGCCGTGGCCCTTGCCCGTTGCACCGAGCGAGCCGTACAGATCGACCTTCACCGAAGCCGTTGCAGCCAGCAGAGCGTCGCGTTCAAGCCCTTGCACGAACATCAGCGCAGCGCGCATCGGCCCAACCGTATGCGAACTGGACGGACCAATGCCGATTTTGAAGAGATCGAACACGCTGACTGCCATTGACTGCTCCCTGCTGAAAAGTAATAGGTTTAGCGCGCCGGCAACGGCAAACACACGGCGAGCCAGGCAGGCGGCGTGGGTGCGAGTTGCAGCGCGACTGGCGTAAAGCGTCCATCGAGACGCGCGGCCAGGTGAAACAGTTCCGTCGCGTTCTTCGGATCCCATTGACCCGAATAGCCAGGCAAGCCGGCCTCGCGACGTTTTGCATCGAACGGAACGCTCGAATGCACGAATTCTTCGTGAGTCTGCTTGCCGGTCGCGAACGGCGTGAGCCAGTTGAGCGCGGCCAGCAACGTGGCGCCGTTCGCGCCTTTCTCCTGCAGCCAGTTGCGGTTGTGACGGCGCGCGGCGAGCGCTGCCGTGACGAGCGGCTGCAGATCGTAGGTGACGTAATGCAGCGCGTCGCGTTCGCTGAAGTCGATGGTCGAGCCGTCCGCGTTGATGTTGTCGCCGATATGCTCGACGAACAGACGCTGCGCCGCGTTGATCATCTTGCGGTTATCGAGCGTGAACGCGGCCATTGCGATCAGCTTGATACGGTGACTCTGCCAGTTGTTGCGGAACGTGCCTTTCAGCGGACGCGGCTGCGCGTCGATCTGCGCGATGTAGCCGTTCGCGAGCTTCGTCAGGAACGCCATCGACGCGTTGCGCGTTTTCACGGGCAACGCGCTCGCGGTCATGTCGTACGCGAGAATCAGCCCCTCGAAACGGGTTTCGTCGATCGGATTGAAGCTCGGTTGATAGGTGGTGACCCATGCATACAGCAGACGGTCGACGAGCTTCAGATAGCGGTCGTCGCTGGTCGCGCGCCATGCAAGCGCGGCGTCGCGCAGCAGATCGAGATCCTGCTCCGCCTCGACGCTCTGGTCGTAGATGCCCTCGTGCGGCAGCGTGCCTTCCGTGTGCAGCTTTGCCTGCGCGTGCGGCTGCTCGTTCAGATGCGCCTGCACGTTGCTCACCAGCAATTTCACGCCGGGATCGGCGTTCGTGCGTTCACTGGTTTGCAACGCGGGCGCTGCGCAGAAATTCATTGCGGCTTGCGCCTGCTGTAGCGGCAGCAGCGCGGCTGCGCCAGCCATCAGCAATGTGCAGGTCGGCCACCACGTTCGGGCGCGCGCTGCGTGCGCCCGGCTTTGCATCAATCGCACCTTTCGCGCCATGCGAAACTCCTAATTTGGCTGATTCGGTGTGTGATGTTAGCCGTTTGCGCCCATCAGCGACAGGATCGCGGGCGCCGCCGCGCATTGTCCTTTTTCAACCGCTTTCACGGCAGCGGACGATGCGCGGCGGTGCTTGTGCTTACTCGTAGTCGGACATCGGCACGCACGAGCAGAACAGATTGCGGTCGCCGTACACGTTGTCCGCGCGGCCAACCGGCGGCCAGTACTTTTTCGCGATCAGCGTCTTCAGCGGATACGCGGCGGTTTCGCGCGCATACGCATGCTTCCAGTCGTCGGCGATCACGACCGCTGCCGTGTGCGGCGCGTGCTTCAGCGGATTGTCCTCGCGGTCCGAGCGGCCTTCTTCGACCGCGCGAATCTCGTCGCGAATCGCGATCATCGCTTCGATGAAGCGGTCGAGTTCTTCCTTCGATTCCGATTCGGTCGGCTCGACCATCAGCGTGCCCGGCACCGGGAAGCTCATCGTCGGCGCGTGGAAGCCGTAGTCGGCGAGGCGCTTGGCGACGTCGTCCACGCTGATGCCGCTGGTTTCCTTGATCGGACGCAGATCGAGAATGCACTCGTGCGCGACCAGGCCGCCGGGGCCCGAATACAGCACCGGGTAATGCGGCGCGAGTTTGTTCGCGACGTAGTTCGCGTTGAGGATCGCGGTCTCGGTTGCGGCGGTCAGGTTCTTCGCGCCCATCATCGCGATGTACATCCACGAGATCGGCAGAATCGACGCCGAGCCGTACGGTGCGCCCGACACTGCGCCGATACCGTTCGGCGCGCGTTCGTAGCCCGACGAAATCTGGTTCGGCAGGAATTGCGCGAGGTGCGCGCCGACTGCGACCGGACCGACGCCCGGTCCGCCGCCGCCGTGCGGAATGCAGAAGGTCTTGTGCAGATTCAAATGCGACACGTCGCCGCCGAACTGGCCCGGCGCGCACAGACCGACCATCGCGTTCATGTTCGCGCCGTCGACGTAAACCTGGCCGCCGTGCGCGTGCACGATCTCGCAGATTTCACGCACGTTCGCCTCGAACACGCCGTGCGTGGACGGGTACGTAATCATGATCGCCGCCAGTTTGTCGGCGTGCTGTTCGGCTTTCTTCTTCAGGTCTTCGATATCGACGTTGCCTTGCGCGTCGCACGCGACGACCACGACCTGCATGCCGGCCATTTGCGCCGATGCCGGGTTCGTGCCGTGCGCCGAAGCGGGAATCAGGCAGACGTTGCGATGACCTTCACCGCGCGACGCGTGATACGCGTGGATGATCAGCAGACCGGCGTACTCGCCTTGCGAGCCCGCATTCGGTTGCAGCGACACGGCCGCATAGCCGGTTGCCGCGACCAGCATCTCTTCGAGCTGGTCGATCATCTCGCGGTAGCCGACGGTCTGCTCAGCCGGTGCGAACGGGTGGATCTGGCCGAATTCGGGCCACGTGACCGGCAACATTTCCGACGTCGCATTCAGCTTCATCGTGCACGAGCCGAGCGGGATCATCGAGCGGTCGAGCGCGAGGTCCTTGTCCGACAGGCTGCGCAGATAGCGCAGCATTTCCGTTTCAGAATGATGACGGTTGAACACATGGTGCGTGAGGTACGCACTGGTGCGTTCGAGCGCGGCCGGCACCGAAGCCGTGTTCGATGCCGCGAGCTTTGCGTCGAGTGCGTCGACTTGCGGCACGTCGCTCGAGAAAGCTGCCTGCGCGAACACGGCGAGCAGATCGGCGAGATCGCGGCGCGACGTGGTTTCATCGACCGACAGGCCCACTTGCGTCGCGCTCACGCGGCGCAGATTGATGCGCTTCGCGGTGGCCGCGTCGAGCAACGCCTGGGTGCGCGCGCCGGTGTCGAACGTGAGGGTGTCGAAGAAGGTATCGTTGACCAGCGTGTAGCCGAGTTGCTTCGCGCCTTCTGCGAGCAGCGCGGCGATGCGGTTCACGCGCAGCGCGATGGTCTTCAGACCGTGCGGGCCGTGATAAACCGCGTACATGCTCGCCATGATCGCGAGCAGCGCCTGCGCGGTACACACGTTCGAGGTCGCCTTTTCGCGGCGGATATGCTGTTCGCGCGTTTGCAGCGCGAGACGCAGTGCGGGGTTGCCTTGTGCATCGACCGTCACGCCGACCAGACGGCCCGGCATCTGACGCTTGAATTCGTCGCGCACGGCGAGGTAAGCCGCATGCGGGCCGCCGAAACCGACCGGCACGCCAAAGCGCTGCGTATTGCCGACGGCCACGTCCGCGCCCCATTCGCCCGGCGGCGTGAGGACGGTCAGCGCGAGCAGATCCGCCGCGACGACCACGTGGCCGCCTGCTGCGTGGATCGCTTCGGTCAGCGCGCGGTAGTCGCGCACGTCGCCGTTCACGCCCGGGTATTGCAACAGCACGCCGAACGCATTCGCGTTCGCAGCTTCCGCTGCGGGACCCACTTTCACTTCGATGCCGACCGGCGTCGCGCGCGTTTTCACCACTTCGATGGTTTGCGGCAGCACGTCGTCGGCGATAAAGAACACGTTCGACTTCGACTTGCCGACGCGTTGCAGCAGCGTCATCGCTTCAGCCGCAGCGGTGGCTTCGTCGAGCAGCGACGCGTTCGAGATGGCGAGACCCGTCAGATCGACGACCATCTGCTGGAAATTCAGCAGCGCTTCCAGACGGCCTTGCGAGATTTCCGGCTGATACGGCGTGTACGCGGTGTACCACGCCGGATTTTCCAGCACGTTGCGCAGAATCACCGTCGGGGTGTGCGCGTTGTAATAGCCCTGCCCGATGTACGAGCGGAACACCTGGTTCTTGTCCGCGAGTTCGCGCAGTGCGGCGAGCGCTTCGGCTTCGCTTCTGGGTTGCGCGAAGGGACCGAGCGGCAGCGTTTCGGTGCGGCGGATCGTCTTCGGAATCACGGCGTCGATCAGCGCGGCGCGGGATGCGAAGCCGAGGGCTTCGAGCATCGCTTGCTGATCGGCCGAATCCGGGCCGATATGCCGTTCGGCGAAGGCGTCGTGCACTTCGAGCGCGGCGAGCGAGAGAGGAGTGCGGTTCATCAGACGATCCGGGTGTTCGAGCTTCATGGGTGTTCCTGGCGGTGCGGCTGCCTTCCTGTTGCAGCGTTTCAGGAAGAACCCGCCGCACCTGACGGGTTAAACGTAAAGGTAAATCAGGCGCCGATCGACTTCGAGTACGCGTCGGCGTCGATCAGACGGTCATGCGTCGCGCCGTCGGCCGGCTTGATCTTGAAGAGCCAGCTTTCGTACGGCGTGCTGTTGACCGAATCGGGCGTGTCGGCCACGGCCGTGTTCGCTTCGATGATCTCGCCCGAAACCGGCGCGTAGATATCGGAAGCGGCCTTCACCGATTCGATGACGGCGACGGTGTCGCCGGCGGTCACGGTCTTGCCCAGTTCCTGGACTTCGAAGAAGACGATATCGCCGAGCGCTTCCTGCGCGTGGTCGGTAATGCCGACCGTCAGCGTGCCGTCCGCTTCGGTGCGGACCCACTCGTGCGATTCGGTGTATTTCAGATCGGCCGGGATGCTCATCGGATGCTCCTATGCGGTGATTCGGTAGTGACTTAAATGGGGAAGGTCCCAAGCCTGGCGATTTGACCCGCCAGGCTCCTCATCTGCGAGGCAAAAAATTTCTGAGGGACGCACGCGCGGGCTGCTTAAACCGCCAGCACCTTGCCGTTGCGCACGAATGGCAGTTTTACCACGCTTGCGGGTACGGCCTTATCGCGAATCTGAACGTGAACGGTGTCGCCCACTTGCACGCCTTTGGGCACGCGCGCGAAGGCGATCGATTCCTGCATCGTCGGCGAAAACGTGCCGCTGGTGATTTCGCCTTCGCCGTGCGGCGTGACGACTTTCTGATGAGCACGCAGCACGCCCGCCGCCTTGCCGTTTTCCTTCAGCAGGATCAGGCCGACGAACGCAGCCTGCGAACCGTTCGCTTCCAGCTTCGCCTTGCCGACGAAGTCGCGCGGCGAGGCCAGGTCGACGGTCCATGCGAGACCGGCGTCGAGCGGCGACACGTTGTCGTCCATGTCCTGGCCGTAGAGGTTCATGCCGGCTTCGAGGCGCAGCGTGTCGCGCGCACCGAGACCGGCGGGGCGCACGCCTTGGGCCTGCAATGCCTGCCAGAGCGCTTCGACGTGATCCGCCGGGACGATGATTTCGAAGCCGTCTTCGCCGGTGTAGCCGGTGCGCGCGACGGTCAGTTCGCCGAACGGCGTTTCTTCGATTCGGGCGGCGTTGAACGGTTTGAGCGCTTCGGTGGCGGCGCGAGCGGCCGGCACGGTTTGCCAGACTTTCTCACGCGCATTCGGGCCTTGCACGGCGACGATCGCGTAATCGCGACGCGGCGTGATGGTCAGGCCGAAGCCGCCTTCGGCGTTGAGCTGGCCGAACCAGGCGATGTCTTTATCGGCAGTGCCCGCGTTCACGACGACACGGAAGTGATCTTCGCCGAAGTAATAGACGATCAGATCGTCGACCACGCCGCCATTCGGGTTCAGCAGACAGGAGTAAAGCGCGCGGCCCGGCGTTTGCAGTTTGCCGACGTTGTTGGCGAGCGCGTATTCGAAGAACGCACGCA
The DNA here is from genome assembly GCF_900099835.1 of Paraburkholderia fungorum. Classification (NCBI taxonomy): domain Bacteria; kingdom Pseudomonadati; phylum Pseudomonadota; class Betaproteobacteria; order Burkholderiales; family Burkholderiaceae; genus Paraburkholderia; species Paraburkholderia fungorum. The sequence goes on along the minus strand of NZ_FNKP01000001.1, from coordinate 200,825 downwards.
CGCGCTCGCCGATGAAGTCGACGACACACATGTGCGAGACGTCGAACATGCCGGCGTCGGTGCGCACGGCGCGATGTTCGTCGATCTGCGAGCCGTAGTTGACGGGCATGTCCCAGCCGCCGAAATCGACCATGCGGGCGTTGAGCGCACGATGGGTGGCGTTGAGCGGGGTGTGTTTGAGTTCGGTCATGGGGCCTCGGGCATCTCGCGAAACAAAAAAGGCCATGCGGCGCTACGCCTCGCGGCCGAATGCCTGCGAGCGTGGTTCTGCATGACCCCTCTGTCCTCGATACCTGAGAGATTGCGCCGCCGTGACGACGTTGCCAGGAACGTTGATTCGTCACGGTGAGACGCGCGCCCCTTCGGTGGGCAGCTTGCCTGAATCTGTTCGCTGTTTGGACGATACAGATGGCTACTGCCGCTCTCCAGAGTGCGAAAAACCGGATGCCTCGGTGCTGCATTGAAGCGGGTTTTTCGACGCGGTCGGTCCTTTTGCCTGAGAGTTTGCGGGTATGCCCCTTCGGCGGCGCGGCCTGCGAAATCCAGCGGCCAGCGCTCTCTCCCGACGCGTGCGGCGAATGTACGCGACGGCCGGAGGCTTGTCAATTGAAGGCCCGCAGGCCGTGTGGGAGTAAGCGCAGCGGTTTTTACACGCCAAAAAAAGCGCGGGACGTGATGCCCGCGCTGGCGTTGCAGAGGTTATGGAAACGCCCGCGTGTTTACTCGCCGATCGCGTGCGCCGCGTTATCCAGTTCCTGATTCAGCACACGTTGCTCTTCGGACGAAAGACCGCCGCCGTGTTGCGCGGCCATGTCGTGCGCTTCCTGGCGGATCACTTCCAGACGATGGTGCAACGCGCCGCCTTGCGGGGGCGGGTAATAGCCCTGATTCACGTGGTTATCGATCCGGCGACCGAGGTTGTCGATCCGGCCGTCCACCTGATGCAGGCGCTGATCCGCGATCTGCTGCGGGTTGGGACGCGGTGCCGGTGCCGGTTGCTGCACGACGCAGGCGGCAAGTGACGTCAGTAAAGCGCACGCGGCAATCGCGCGGATAGTTCGAGGCATGGTTTCTCCGGAAATCTTTGTCTTTGATGGTGCTACGTGGGTAGCAACGGATGGTGGCGGATTTGCGCTGACGGCGCAGGCGGGATGTTTTGTAACGTTGTGTACCTGTCATGTAGCTGTTCTTTTGTCAGGTAAAACGCGCCCGCGCGGCACTTGCGGCGCGGGCTGTTTTTGGTACACAGCCCGCTGCGCCGCGCAGGAAAACGATGTCAGCGAATTCGCTCGAACGGCAGGCGGACGCCTTCTTCGGAACTACGCGCGGCCAACTCGATGATGGTCATCACGTCGACGGCATCCTGAGCGGTGACCGGGAACGCGACGCCATTTTGAATGGCGTCGGCCAGCGCGATATAGAAGCCCGTGTAGTCGCCATTGCGCGTCGGCACTTCGCGTTCCACTTCCTGATCGCCTTCGAGCACGCGCAGCACGCCCGCCGTGTTGCCGGCGCCGAAGCCTTCATCGCCGGGACGCAGGCCGGCTTTCAACTGGTCTTCCTGCGTGTCGAGCCCGTATTTCACATAGCTCCCCCGCGTGCCGTGGATCGTAAAGCGCGGCGCGACCAGCGCGGTCAGCGCGCTCGCGTGCAGTACCACTTCGAACTCGCCATAACCAAGCTGAATGTGTACGTAGTCCGGCGCGCTAGCGTTGTCGCGATGCGTGCGCACCGTCGCCGATACGGTTTGCGGAGCGCCGAACAGGGCCAGCGCCTGGTCGATCAGATGCGGCCCGAGGTCGAACAGCAAGCCGCCGCCACGCGACGCCTCTTCGCGCCAACGCTGACGCACTTCCGGCCGGAACCGGTCGAAATGCGATTCGTATTGCGTGATGCGCCCCAGTTCCACGCGCGCAAGCAGATCGCGGACGGTCAGGAAATCGCCGTCCCAGCGCCGGTTGTGAAAGGGCACGAACAATTTGCTGCGAGCGAGCGCGATGTTCGCGAGCGTGTGGGCTTCGGCCGCAGTTAGCGTCACCGGTTTGTCGACCACCACGTGCTTGCCGGCTTCGAGCGTGCGGCGCGCGAGGTCGAAGTGGGTGTCGTTGGGCGTGGCGATCACGACGCAGTCGATATCGTCGAGCGCGAGCAGCGCGTCGAGATCGGCGACGATTTTTGCGTGCGGATAACCGGCCAGCGCGCGCTCGGGCTGACCGGTCGCGATGGCGGCGACGCTCGCGCGTCCGCAATGTGCGATCACCGGCGCATGAAAGGTCGCGCCAGCAAAACCGTAACCCATCAATCCAATCTTCAGCGATGCGGACATGCGTGTCTTCCTGCAGAAACGGCGCGCCGTTTTGCCACCGCGGCGACGGCGCGCAACACCGTAATTGTGGCATGTCCTGACGGGCGAGCGGCAGGCGCGTGGCAGGTGATTGGCGTGTGGTGCGGTTGCGCGTGGCGGTCGGCGGCGGGGTTTCTGTCGTGGGCGTTCGCGGTCAGGGCGCTTAATGCGCGTCGCCATTCGACGGAAAGAGGTGTCATTTTTCACGGCGATTCGTTTCGAAAGACCGCCTTTGCCGGACTTCGAAGATGCAGCTAACCGCACCTATTAGAGGGCACTTGTTGTCAGCGTGCGGGCCTGGCATCCGTGTTAACATCGCTCCTCTCGCGCGATTCGCGGCGGGTCAGATCACCTTCGCACGCTTGCGGAGCACCCGATCCGGCCGGCGGCGCGCAGCATGCCCCCGGGCCTTCGGCCGGTGCTTTTTCTCACCGGCGCGCCCACAAACCGCAGTTTCAACCGCATCACCATCCAGACGATGTCCGCAGGCCTGAACCCCGCTCAAAATGAAGCGGTCCGTTATCTCGACGGTCCGTGTCTCGTGCTCGCCGGCGCAGGCAGCGGCAAGACGCGCGTGATCACGCAGAAAATCGCGCACCTGATCGAAGCCAAAGGCTTCGAGCCGCGCCACATCGCCGCCGTCACGTTCACGAACAAGGCCGCGCTGGAAATGCGCGAGCGCGTGGGCAAGCTGCTCGAAGGCAAGACGCTCACCACGCCCGGCAAGGAAGGCCGCAAGGTGCCCGTCAATCAGTTGACGGTGTGTACGTTCCACTCGCTTGGCGTGCAGATTCTTCGGCAGGAGGCGGAACACGTCGGCTTGAAGCCGCAGTTCTCGATCATGGATTCCGACGACTGCTTCGGCATGATCCAGGAGCAGGTCGGGTCCACGGACAAGGGTTTTATCCGCAAGATCCAGTCGATCATCTCGCTGTGGAAGAACGGCATGATCATGCCGGAGCAGGCGATCGCGATTGCCGCGACCGAGGACGAGCATCAGGCCGCGATCGTCTACCGCAATTACGTGGCGACGCTGCACGCGTATCAGGCGGTCGATTTCGACGATCTGATCCGCTTGCCCGCCGAACTCTTCGAGAAGAATGAGCAGGTGCGCGACCGCTGGCAGAACAAGCTGCGTTATCTGCTGATCGACGAGTATCAGGACACCAACGCGTGCCAGTACGAACTCGTGAAGCTGCTGGCCGGCAAGCGTGCGGCGTTCACGGCGGTGGGCGATGACGATCAGGCCATTTACGGCTGGCGCGGCGCCACGCTCGAAAATCTCGGCCAGCTGAGCAAGGATTTTCCGAAGCTGCATCTGATCAAGCTCGAACAGAATTACCGCTCGACGGTGCGCATTCTGACCGCGGCGAATAACGTGATCGCGAACAACCCGAAGCTGTTCGAGAAGAAGCTGTGGTCCGAACACGGCATGGGCGACACGATCACCGTCACCGGTTGTAACGACGAAGAGCACGAAGCGGAGTCGGTCGTGTTCCGTTTGTCGGCGCACAAGTTCGAGCGGCGCGCGAATTTCCGCGACTACGCGATCCTGTATCGCGGCAATTTCCAGGCGCGTATTTTCGAGCAGGTGCTGCGTCGCGAGCGGATTCCGTATGTGCTGTCCGGCGGCCAGTCGTTCTTCGACAAAGCCGAAATCAAGGATATCTGTGCGTATCTGCGTCTGATCGCCAACGCGAACGACGACCCCGCGTTCATCCGAGCGATCACCACGCCGCGCCGTGGCGTCGGCAATACGACGCTCGAGGCGCTCGGCTCGTTCGCGGGTCAGGCGAAGGTGTCGCTGTTCGAAGCGGTCTACATGGGCGGGATCGAAGCGCGCCTGTCGCCTCGTCAGATCGAGCCGATGCGCGTGTTCTGCGACTTCATGCAGCGCCTCACCGATCGCGCGGAGAAGGACGCAGCGGGCCCGCTGCTCGACGAACTGATGGACGCGATCCACTACGAAGCGTATCTGTACGACGCGTTCGACGAACGCCAGGCGCAGTCCAAGTGGCAGAACGTGCTGGAGTTCATGGAGTGGCTCAAACGTAAAGGCACCAAGGCCGAGCCTGCCGATGCAGCTAACAGCGAAGCCACCGGCTACGACACCGCCGACGGTCTCGGCGATACCGGCAAGAACCTGCTCGGTCTGATTCAAACCGTCGCGCTGATGTCGATGCTGGAAGGCCGTGAGGAAGATCCCGATGCGGTGCGTCTGTCGACCGTGCATGCGTCGAAGGGTCTGGAATATCCGCACGTGTTTCTGGTGGGCGTCGAGGAGGGCATCATGCCGCACCGCGGCGGTCCCGATGACGAGCCGATCGACGACGCGCGTATCGAGGAAGAACGCCGTTTGATGTACGTCGCGATTACGCGGGCGCAGCGCAGCCTGCATCTGAACTGGTGCAAGAAACGCAAGCGCGCGCGGGAGACGGTGGTGTGCGAGCCGTCGCGGTTTATCCCCGAGATGCTGCTGGACGATGCACCGCCGCCGACGCCCGAAGAAGCGCCGATGTCACCGAAAGACCGGTTGGCCAGTTTGAAGGCGCTGTTGCAGAAGCCTTGAGCGGGCGGATGGGGGATGGAGCCTGCGAGTCGATGGTGGTGTTTTTGTGCCCGCGCCCAGGCTGGTGCTTGCTTGGTTTGCCTCGCGGCTCGTACTCCCGGCGGTTTTCCATCGCGCCAGCGCGCTGAACAATCAATGCGCATAAAAAATCCCTGCTCGCGTTTCGCGCAAAGCAGGGATTTTTTATGTCTACTGCAAGTGAAAGCCGTAACGCGGCGATCAGTGCCGCGCCTTACTTCACAGCGCTAACCATGTAGTCGACCGCCGCTTTCACGTCGGCGTCGGAGGCATTCGAGCCGCCCTTCGCCGGCATCGCGCCCTTGCCGTGCAGCGCGTAGTTATAGACCGTGTCCATCGGCTCTTTCAGACGCGGCGCCCAGGCGTCCTTATCGCCGAATTTCGGTGCGTTCAGCACGCCCGCCGCGTGACACGCCTGACAAACCTGCTGATACAACGCCTTGCCGGCTTGCGACGCGTCCGCGCTTTGCGTGCCGCCCGCCGCCGGTGCGGCTGCCTGGGGCACGCTTGCCATCGCCGCCATCGCTGCGGCGGCCTGGGCCGCGCCGGCATCCGATGCGCCTGCCGGTGCAGCAGCGGGCGCGCCGGACGCGGCCGCCGCGCCCGCTGCTGGCTGCGCCGGTTCGGGGAAGCTGGCGCCGGAGTTGTTCGCCATATAAACCACGGCGCGGGCGATTTCGAAATCGCTGTAGTCGTCCGGGCTGGTGCCGCCGCGCGGAGGCATCGCGCCCTTGCCGGAGAGCGCCGTATGCCACAGCGTGTCGAAGCCCTGCGAGATACGCGGCGCCCAGTCGGCGGTATTGGTGAATTTCGGCGCGCCCGCCGCTCCCGACGCGTGACACGCCGAGCAAACCGCCTTGTAAACCTCTTCGCCGCTCTTGTACACGCGCGGCGCATTGGCGTCGCGAATATCGACCTGAGCCAGCGGCTTGATGCGGGACGTGACCTGGTCTTCGGAGAGAGAGTCGGTGCCGGCGCCCGTGCGGGTCGAATTATCGACGTAGACGGCCAGCAGAACGATGATGACGATTGGCACAGCAAACCCGGCGATGATCGCGGCGATGAGCTGTCCTGGTGTTTTGATTGGGGCTCCGTGGGGTGCTTCGCTCATGCTTGTCTCGTCTCCGTGGGTATGTGAGCGGTACAGCGTGACGGCAACTTCTTGTTTTTGATCAGCCACGGACGATTATAGACGCAAGATTTCAGCGGCGGCGAGGCGCGCGGCGGGCTGTTCAGCAGGCGTTTACCCGAAGCGCGAAGCGCGGTTGACGGGCGCGAGATCGTGTCATATGGGCCGTCAGGTGGACGGTCGGGCCGAAACCGGGTATTCTTGCGGTCTTGCTTTGGCGTCGCATCCGTTCCGGTTGCCGCGCTTTTGCGTGAAGCGCCCGTAGCTCAATGGATAGAGTACTGCCCTCCGAAGGCAGGGGTTGCTGGTTCGATCCCAGCCGGGCGCACCAGAATAATGAAATGATGGTGGGTAATTCAAACCCACATAGATCAGGCCCTGCGGCGAAAGCCAAGGGCCTTTTTCATTTTTGGCCTTGCGAGAAATCTGGCTGGGCTGGAATCCCGATGGACGGAAGTTCGCCGCATCGATAAATGCTGCTGGCGACCGCACTCCTCATTTCGCTCGACGCATCAGATTCTCTGCTTCGACGTGCGAGGCTTACGCACATCATCGTGTCGTGTGAGTCGCCCTTCAGGCCTGTTCGCAGAACTTCAGCCACGCGAAGTCTTCACGGATAGCGGCACGCTGCCCACATCAAGCTCCCATCAAGTCTTACTCATTTCCGGCTTTCAATATTCAACTGAAAGATCTTTGAAATTAACATTCCTGATTTTCTTCTTCACCGATGAACGACCGCTGTGTAGGGACTATTTATTGAAGTGACTTTCCTGGTTTATTTGACCGGTTCACAGAAATGATCGGTAAATTTAGCTGCGAATGACGCTGCTGATCGGCTCAAAGCCGCCATGCGAGAAAGTCCATAGTAGATCCTCGGGTACAATGCAGCTAGCCAAATTACGTGGGCGCTCACTGACTCCTGGACGGACCGTCCAGCATCCGACCACACAGTTTTTTGATCTCGCATACTCCACAACTTTTGCTATCGCATGAACTCGATTACAACAGAACAGGATCGTGTGTCCTCCTCGCTTGCAATCGCGGGTGAGGAGCGCCCGGACGAGCCAAATACTGCAACAACTGCGGACTCCTCAAAGACAGATCAGCACATTTGGGGCAAAGACGAGCACCGTCTAATGCTGCGCGACATGATTCTGGAAGAGCGGCGCAGAATCAAAGCGATCGAAAGCCGGTATCGCGCAATCGCAGACGCGGCGGCAGCCGAAGTGGCCACCATGCGCGAAACATCTGCACAGTCCATTGCAGGGTCGCGCCGTTCGTGGCCCCGCTTCCTGCATCCGTTGACCAAGCACCTGAAGCGGATCATGCCTACCGTCAAGTTAGACGGAGCGCCACTGCCGCCGGTGACTCCTCCGGAGGCAGGTCGTGCGATTGAAATTGATTATAGTGCCAAGGTTCCGTTTCAGTTTCCGACGTTGAAACAATTGAAAACGGAGCGTGTCGCTGCGATTATCCATTTGTTTTATCCGGAACTTGCACCAGAGTTTCGTGTTTATTTGAATAGCATTCCCGTCGGTGTAGATATATTCATATCGACCTGCGATTCATTCTCTGCCGAATTAATCCAGAATGCTTTTAAGGGCTGGACAAAAGGCGTCGTCGAAGTTCGCGTGGTCCCCAACCGCGGCCGCGATATCGCGCCAAAATTGCTCGCATTCAAGAATGTATTCGAGAGCTATGAGTTCGTTCTGTGTCTGCATGGCAAGCGGTCCCATCACGCAAGCGCTTTGGCCCAGTGGCGTCACTTCATTCTCGAAAGCCTGTCCGGTTCGGCCGAAATCGTCGGCAGTGTTCTTTACGCTTTTGAACATGATCCCAAGTTGGGGATGGTCGCGGCCCAGCATTTTGAAACCATGAGGCACTGGACCAATTGGGGAGGCAACTTCGACGGCGCGCAGAAGCTGGCAAACCGTCTCGGTTTCGCTATCGACAAATCGGCACCGCTCGATTTTCCATCCGGCTCAATGTTCTGGGCGCGAACGGCGGCCTTGAAAAATCTGGTCGACCTGAATCTGACTTTCGACGATTTTCCGGCTGAAGCTAGCCAGACGGACGCAACGCTCGCGCATTCAATTGAGCGGCTTTTCTTCTACGCATGCGAGCACGCAGGTTTTCACTGGATGAAAATCGCGCGGCCGGAGCTGTATGAGAAAACTCCGGCAATGATGAACATCGCGTCTGCGCCTGATCTGAAAGCGTTTGTGAAGAATTATGTTTTCCATCTGCTTGACCCGAAGGGTGTCAAGATCCGCGCCGTTCGGCCGACGCCGATCGCGCAGCCGCCTCGACGACTTGCCGACATCATTCAGCAACGAGTTCTTGGCTTGCACGTCAAAGGGCAGCGCAACGTAAAGGTCGTTATCGGCGTCGTGACCTATAACAATGACCAGGCGGAACTCGAGCGTGCGGTCGAAGCGGCCCGTATCTCTCTCGCAGAAGCCGGCCTGCCGGTAGCCAACAATCTGTACCTGGTCGACAACGGTAATTCGAGCGAACACTGTCATCTGGACCGCAGCTTCCTGACACGTTTCCCGTCGGAAGGAAACGTGGGCTTTGGCGGCGGCCACAACAGGCTGATGCGCGCTGCTTTCGCCGACGGCGCCGATATCTATATTTCACTCAATCCGGATGGCGTTCTGCATCCGGACGCGATCGGCAGTCTGGTTAAAGCCGTATTGGCGTCGGACGGAAGATCGCTGGTCGAAGCACTGCAATTCCCGTCGGAACACCCCAAACCCTATGATTACCTGACGCTCGAAACGCCTTGGGTATCGGGTGCGTGCCTGGCAATTTCCAGAACCTGCTTCGAGGAATTGGGCGGCTTCGACGAAACCTTCTTTATGTATTGCGAAGACGTCGATCTTTCCTGGCGTGCCAGGGCGCATGGGTTCGGTCTGAAAACCTGTCCACAGGCACTTTTCCTTCATCGTGTCACCAATCGCAAGATGAGCGTATCGACGATAGAAATGATTTACACGTCTGCTTCTTTGCTTGCGAGGAAGTGGCGCGGCGCGGAATTCGAGCAGTGGTTGCAGAGCGAAATGGATGGCCTGGGCAAGCAATTACCTCAGCAGTATCCAGAGCCTGTTCCCGTTGAGTGGAGCAGGATCGCCGATTTCTCCGCACACACTAGCTTCGCGAAACCGCGTTGGTAAAACACATGATTGAAAATCAAGTCGACTGTATCGTCAGGCTTCATGACGTCAAACGCCTCAATGAGTTGGAGCGTTGTGTTTTTTCGCTGGTCGGACAAACCTATCGTCCGCTCAATATCATCGTTACGCTGCAAAGGTTCTCACCTTCTGATATCGCGCAGGTCGAGGCATCGTTGGCTCGCTTGCTCAAGATGCACGACGCGCCTTCGCTGGAACTGGTGAATTTCACGTCGGAAGAACCCAAAGATGCGCGCACGGAACTGTTGAACCTGGGACTGGCCAAGGCTAGTGGTCAGTACGTCGCTTTCCTCGACTACGATGATGTGTTGTATCCGGAGGCCTATGGCCTTCTGGTCGACCAATTGAAGGCAAGCAACGCCGCTATTGCGTTCTCGTCGGTCCGGGTGGTGCATGCCGACGTCTCTCCGCAGTTTCTCGTGGCGACACGCGCAGACTCGGCGGTTTTCCCCGGCGAAGGTCTCGAAGATCTGTTCGTGGCCAACTTCTGCCCGATTCACTCCTACCTGATCGACAGGTCGATTGCTTCTCCCGAGCTATATTTCGATACCCTGCTGACGTGGGAGGAAGATTACGATCTTCTGCTGCGCATTACGGCCGCCTATCCGTCCGATTTCGAATTGATCGGAACCGTCGTTGGCGACTATTACATCAAATCGGATCTGAGTAATTCGACTGGCGTTGTGGGAGCCGAAGGCAAACTAGGCGGGGAACGCCTGCTCGAATACGAGAAAGTGGCCGCGCTGATCGAAGCCCGACGCAGAATTACCCGAATCAGTGACGCGGTGAAAAATCAGCTTGGTCTGCAAACGCATGCAGAAAACCTGACAATCCGCAGTGCGCTTAGAGAATTGGGCATCGACGAGGTATTTGCCGAGTCGACCGCGTCCGGTTCTGCTGAGAAATCGAACGTCGAGATCGTCGCTGCCGCGCCGGTTCATCCCAACGACGACTTCTTCGACGGTTCGAAGGGGCACTACGAATCGGTTGGCTTGCAGATGGCGAAGTTCGTCGAGCGGGCCGCCAAATTGTCCGGTAGCAAAAACCCGACGATTCTTGAACTCCCCTCCAGCTACGGACGCAACACCCGGCACCTCGCCAGAAAATTCAAGGCATCCGATATCCATGTCGCGGACGTCATGGCGCCCGCTGTCGAATTTTGCCGTTCGACATTCGGCGTCCATGGGCATCACCTGGTTGCTCCGCTTTTCGAATATGCCGCACTCGAAAACGAGAAGTTCGACGTCGCAGCCCTGGCGTCACTCATCCCGCATCTTTCGCAGGCAGGTGCCCAGTCGGCATTGAAGCATTTCTTCAGCAAGATCCGGTCGGGCGGCATTGCCGTCGTCACCACACATGGCGCGCGGTCGAGAGAGCGTCTAGGTGAGGCCGATTGCTATTCGGTAGGCGAAGAAGCTCGCCAACGCCTGCTGTCGTCTTACGACGCCGGCGAATATGCGTTTGTCGACTCGCAACGTCAGAATTCGGTGAGAGCCAAAATCGTCGTGGATGCCGGAGAGCGTTACGGTATTTCGCTGATTCCGGAGCGCTGGCTGCGGACTTTCTGCGAAGAAAACCAACTGACGATCGTGGAACGTCTGACTGGCGGCTGGGACGGCAATCAGGACGTTTATTTCATTCGCAAGTAACTGCCCGGCGCTGACTCGCATCACGCTGCTACGCACAGCCGGCTTCGTCTGCCTGATGGGCGCTGATGACTGAAGTCATCAGCGCCGGCTGGTTCGACGAGTCGCTTCGGTGGCGCTGCAGGCGAACGTCGGCGAGAAGTTGCCGTACCCGGACAACAACTTTCGGCAAGGTGGTCTGGTGCTCGGCGTCGGCGTGAGTTGCGAAACCTGTGCTGGAAAAATCAGCTGCTTCAACCAGGAATTAGAGGCGGTCAGACAGCGTTGGGGCAAGCAGTTGGTGAACACCTCCGGCGACTCGCCCCATCCTATGCTGACCGACGACTATTCCTTCTCACGGCCTTCAAGGATTGCATAACTTGCTTAATCTGGGACCCAAAAAAAACAATACAGGGTGGCTGGCAGAGTATCAGTACCCTTCGCCCGCAGAGCGATTCTGCCTGCCGAGCGCGATCTACTTTTTAGTGCAGTTCAGAGCTGACCTCGCGCCCTTCAATACCAGGACGCTGGACGACCGCGTCACGCTGTACTTCTGGTGGGAAATGACGGCGCGCGAGACATACTCGGACTTCCACTGGGCGCTTCGTCCGGAAGACCTTGAATATCTGCGACAACTCGACAACGATGCGCTGATCGATCAGCATCCGGACGCCGTGACTTTCTGGCTTCGCTCGACCGCGCCGAGCGCGCTCGACACGAAGCTCCTCGCTGAAACCCTGCTCGAACGGATTTCCTCGCCCGAATTGCTGGAGCAGGTCGAGGCGCCGCAGTCCGCCAACATACCGTTGCCGCGCTTTCTCGCGCTCCTCACGAACGGGCGCGACGATTTGCGCAGCGCTTTCGACCTGACCACGTTGACCGGCCGGCTCGCCTGCCTGAGCTGGTGGGCAGAGGACGGGCAGCGCGAATATCCGCGCATCAATTGGACCCCGCCGCCGATCGGCGGCGTGCTACTCGAGCCCGAGCAGCCCACCGTCGACGACGGCCTGCACGTGCCGCGTTTTCTGTCGCGGCTCGTCGCCGAACGGCCAGACCTCCGGGCCGCGTTCGGTTCGCTGCAGACTTTTGTCGGCCGGCTCAATTGCCTGTCGTGGTGGGTCGAACATGGTCAGTCGCAATATCGCGTGATCAGGTGGGTACCGCCGACGGTGCTCGGGCCGCTGTTCGAGATGGAATGGGGCGAGCAATGTTTGCTGCCGCCGTTGCCCCGCTTTCTGAATCTGATCTGGAGTGAACGTCTCGACCTTCAGAAGTCGTTCAACCTGGCCAGTTTCAGCGAGCGTCTAGCCCTGCTTTCGTGGTGGGACAAAGACGGACAACACGAATATCACACCATCAAATGGTCGGCTGCCCGGGTGGCCGATGTGCTGGCCGGCATCGACGACGAGCAGCAGGCCGGTACATCGTTGCTGCCACGCTTTCTCACGCTGATCGCGAACGAACGCGCCGATCTGCGCAGCCTGTACGACATCGGCACGGAAGCCGGCCGCGCTCAGCTCGTGAATTGGTGGAGCGCGTGGGGTGACGTTGAATACCCGTTGCTGGGGTCGCTCAAGGTGCGCCGCGTCGAGCGCACCGACGCTGACGATCAGCGCGAGCCAACCCGCTATTACGCGCGTGTCGAAGCGACCGGCTACAGCCACGGCGTGAACGTGATCGGCTTCCCGCAGGGCGTGCTCGGCCTGGGCGAAGATGCTCGCATGGCCGCGCGCGTGCTCCAGCTGAACGCCACGCCGGTCACGCTGATCAACGCGCCGATGCAGGGTCCGCTGAAGCTGGATCACTCGGTCGATCACCTGATCAGCGACGAGCTCAAATATCGAATCAGCCTGATTTGCCTGCCGGCGCCGGAAATGGTGCGCCTTGCGCTGGAGGGCGGCCGTAAATTGATCGACGCGCCGACGTACAAGATCGGCGCGTGGCCGTGGGAACTGCCTCACTGGCCGAGCGCGTTCGGCAATGTGCATCATATGGTCGACGAGATCTGGGCGCAGAGCCGCTTCGTGCAGAGTGTCTATAGCCCCTTGGGCGACACGCCGGTCCATTACATGCCAATGGCCGTCGAAGTGCCTGCGTTGAAAGACCCGACACGCGAACGGTTCGGGCTGCCGTCGAACGAGTTTCTGTTCTATCTGATGTTCGACGGCAACTCGTGGCTTAGCCGCAAGAATCCGCTCGCCGGCGTGCAGGCGTTCAAGCAGGCGTTCGGCCAGCAGGGCGCGGGCGTCGGGCTCGCCATCAAGGCGATGAACGTGCGTGACGACGATCCGGTTTGGCGCGCAGTGCTCGACCTGGCTGCGGGCGACAGCCGTATTTACATCATGTCCGAGCGGATGAGCCGGCAGGATTCGACCGACTTCATGGCCTGTTGCGATGCCTATGTTTCGCTGCATCGCAGTGAAGGCTTCGGTCGCGTGATCGCCGAGGCTATGGCGCTGGGGCAGCCGGTCGTGGCGACCAACTTCTCCGGCAACGTCGACTTCTGCGAAGCGGACACCGCGTTCCTCGTAGATGGCGAACTCATCCCGCTGCGTGCCGGCGACTATCTATTCTCCGAAGGGCAGTACTGGTGCGATCCCGACGTCGCGATCGCGGCCGAACAGCTGAAACGCATGATCGACGACGCACCGTTGCGTGAGAGGATTGCTCAGGCGGGCAAGGCACGCATCGAGCGTGACTACTCAGTGGATGCGGTCGCCCGTGCTTACGCACGGCGATTGGCCGAGATCGCGGGGACGGCAGACTGACGTGGCGTAACCGGTGAGGCAAGGCAGCGCAGGGGCGCTGCCGGAGAAAGCAACCGGACGCGCCGCGTGCCCTCCAGGAAACAGCCAGCCAGCAGCGACGGCGCTCCTCGGGCGCCGAACCCCCAAGCCGTTCTCATCGAACCCCGCAGGACCGACACGCCAGCTTCATAAAAAGCCGCAGCCATAAGGCTCTGCGCCGCCTGCATCCTGTGCTGCGAAGAGAGCGACGCCAGGCTATCGGGGATGTCCCTCATACCTTACACAAAATTTCACAAAGTTAAATAGTGTAAGATTTAGGCTTCTTAAAGGGGCATCACGCGCTGGAAAAGCAGTTTCACTCTCCGCCGTGTCGCGTTTGCATCGTTGCTCGGGGGGGGGCGGCTTCAAGTTATTCAGCAACGGCTCGCAAAGACCTCTTGTCGATCATCGAACGAATGAATCGCCAGGAGGTATTGAATGAAATTGAGTCTGCAACGCTTGACTCCGTTTAGATTTGTCGCCGCGTTGCTAGTGGTCTTTTTTCATTTCGGCCGAAGTGTTGTCCCCTTCGATACGTCATGGCTCAATCAGGTCGCCGCTCACGGCAATCTGGCGGTTTCGTTTTTCTACTGCCTTTCTGGATTCATCATGGCCTCCGTGTATCGGGGGCCGATGGATACGTCGACGCGAAAGGCATACTGGATCGCACGATTTGCCCGCATTTATCCAGTCTATGTGGCGTGTCTCCTGCTCAGTTTGCCGCTGATTTCGAGTGCAACTTCGTCGCAACTCGCGCTCTCCGCGCTACTCCTGCAAGCCTGGATTCCGGGCTACCCGTTGGCGGTCAATGCGCCGGGCTGGTCGCTTTCAGTCGAGGTATTCTTTTACGCGCTGTTCCCGTACATGACGGTGTTGATAGTGCGAAGCAGCACCGCACGGCTGATAGCGGCAACCGCGTCGCTATGGATAGCAACACAGTACGTGACGTTTTATCTGTTTACCCATCATTACCAGGGATACCCGTCGCACTCGCATGACCTGATATTTTATTTTCCGTTGATGCATTTAAACGAGTTCGTGCTTGGCGCGTGTGCGGGCGTCATCGTCGTTCGACACGGATTAACGCTGAGGCGGGTGGGCATTGCCGCACTGGCGTGCATGGCGTTGACTCAGATCGTGGTCAGTATTGCCGACGTTGCTGGCCTGATTTCGCTTGGCGAAAACGGCTTGTATGCTCCACTTTTCCTGTGCGCAATGTGCGCCGTGCTGGCGCTGCCTTCTGCCAGGCTGCTGGAAAGTCCTGTTGCCATATTGCTCGGCGAATCGAGCTATTCCTTGTATCTATTGCAGATGCTCGTCTTCGTGCCCGGTGAAAGACTCATTACCAATCTGACCCATAACCAGACCTTCTATCTTTGCCTGGCTATTCTGGTGGCAATCTCGATTGCGGCACATGTGCTGATAGAAAGACCCATGCGCACATTGATTCGAAAGATTGCGATCGCCAAAGCACCCTATCAGCGAGCGGCCAGCCGGTGAGACGGCCGGCGTGTCAGATCGGCCGCGATGCAGCTGCTCATAGCGTCACCCCGGATACATCGAGGCTCTGCGGCGCAAGCGCGGAGCTTTTTTGGGGACCCGGCTTACCGACATTCGATCAACCGGTGTCCCAAACAGCGTCCGGCGCCCACAGCCTCAAATGCAAGCACCGCCGTCCGGCTGCCCGTCAACGCTGCGTCGACATTTCAGTCAGCACGCGGGCACGCAGCGACGCGAATACCTCCATGTACTGATTCAGCCCGGTGGCGCGCGCCGCTTTCTTGAGCGCATCGAGCATCACCAGTTCATGAGCGACGCGATTCGCATTCGGATAAACCAGCGGCAACAGCATCGAATTGAACGGCGTCACGCGCCACTGCGGGTCGATTGCAAGCAGCAGCGCGACCAACCGCTCCATGACAAACACCTTTGTTGCGTACGCGTTCATGCGGTGCTGGGTTCCGGCATTCAACGCCTGTCCCAGCGGACTCGCGTTCTGCTCGGCAATCTGGAAGATCAGTTCCGCGCGATCGAACCAATGCCGCCAGAAGCGCGGCTTCGCGACGAAGTAATTGCAGAACACGCTTTGCGTCGAATCCATCACGAGCTTGTCGAGATTGGCACCCGGCGCCATCAGCCGCGCGCTCTCCACAAACGCGGGCCACGCGTTCGGATGCTCGTGCGCACCTTGCTGGAATACGTTGACGAAGAGCGCGCCTGCGTCGAAAAACGGCGAAAAGCTCACCACATCCGTCGACGGCGGAACCGACGCGACGAAGGCATGAACCGCCGTGGCGTCGAGCCCGGTCTTTGCCTTGAAACTCGGCGACAAAAACCCGTAAAACGTGTCGTCGTTCAACTCGTTCTTGTGCAGGAAATCGCGGATTGCCGAATATTCGTACCAGTCTGGCCGCTTATTCGTGTTGTCGAGCGGAATGAAACCTTCGTCGAGCGATGCGCGCGTCTGCTCGGAATAAAAGATCTGATAGATGCGGGCGTTCTGCATGGCAGGAAGTTAGAGAAGGAGAATTGACTCGCAGCCCACGAACAGATTTCTCCGTTCGCCATCAGCCCGACGGCGAACGAATGATCACTGCTTCGTTACGTATGCGTTCCACCAGTGCAGGAAGTTGGCCTCGGCTGTTGGATCGGCGGCGATCAGGCCGGGAAATGCGTCGAAATATCCCTTCATGTCGGGCAGCCCCGCAAAGCGGAGCGTAATCACGCGGTTGATCGTCAGCATCGACTGGATAACCTGCGATTGCGACAGCTTGCCGAGGCGCCGGCTCGCGAGTGCGAGCGCGATCCATGCGACGTGCGCACGCTTCGAATCCTGACTGTTAGGGTTTTGCGAGTTCTGATGGGAGTTCAACCGGAACGAGCTGAGCGTTTCGTTGATATACCCCAGCGGCTTGTCCACGCTCGCCGCGATGAAAAGCCCAATGTCGCCGAGTCCTTCAAACGAAATCTCGCCGAGCGACGACTTGTCGAGCAGTTGCGCTCCCTTGACGTTGAGCACGCAATTGGACAGTTCGCCGAACCAGTTGTTACAGCTGGGAATCGTCGATGCAAAGACAAAATCGGCACCCAGCGCTAGCGTTCTCTCCGGATGTTTCGCAACCTGTTCGGGCCGCGGAAGCTGGCCGATCGGCTGGCCCGATTCGACCGCAGTCCAGCGGCGGCTGACCGTGCAGTTCACGCCGTCGCCCGAATGCACGGCGAGGTGCCGCTCGTAGAACTCGGGATAGATGACGTCATCGTCCATCAGGAAGTGGATGAGAGGGGTCGATCCATTCCACGTGTTCATCAGGTGACGCCAGTTCGCGGTCGCGCCGCGGCGGGGCCCCTGAATCACCTCGATGTTCAGATGTGCACGCACGGCCTTCGCCGATTCGCTCGACAGCGCCGTGGTGAACGACCGGTCAGGACTGTCGTCCGAAAAGATCACCCGGTCCGGCTTGACGGTCTGATTCGAAAGTGCGACTAGAAGGTCAGAAAGATATTTCGACTTGTAGGCCGGGATGACAGTCGTTAGTTTCATGCAATGGGATCCATGCAACCTGCCGCGGCCGCCCAGGAAAAGTGTTCGGATATCGCAGTCACAACGCTCTGAATCTCATCTGAATCGAGGTACGGTGCCATCGGCAGGCTAAGAACCTGGTCCTGCAGCCTGTCGGCAATCGGCAGGGCAGGCCATTCGCCGCCTGCGTATGCATGCTGGCGGTGGCACGCGGTTGGGTAGTGAACCAGTGTGTCGATACCGCGCTGTTTCAGCAGCGCCTGCAAGTCGTCGCGGCGCGGGGCGCGTATCACATACAGATGCCAGGCCGACTCCGTATCCCGTGCAATCGCCGGCAAGTGAAGCGGCAGACCGGCAAGCCGTTCGCTATAAGCGTTGGCCACGGCCGAGCGCTTTGCGTTGTCTGCATCGAGCGAACGGAGTTTGACGCGGAGAATGGCCGCCTGGATTTCGTCGAGGCGCGAATTGATGCCGATCAGTTCGTGCCGGTATTTGACGCTGGACCCATAGTTGCGCAGCTTGCGGACCTTCGCGGCGAGGTCGTCGTCGTTGGTCGTGATCGCGCCGCCGTCGCCCATGGCGCCGAGGTTTTTGCCGGGATAAAAACTGAACGCCGCCGCATCGCCGAGCGAGCCGGCCCGGCGTCCCATGAAGCGGGCGCCATGGGCCTGCGCTGCATCCTCCAGGACGAAGAGACCGTGACGCTGCGCGATCTCGTTGATCGAATCCATCTGTGCCGGTTGACCGTACAGATGGACCGGAATGATGGCGCGAGTGCGCGGCGTGATCGCTGCTTCGATCAGCGTGGGGTCGAGATTGTGCGTGTGCTCGTCGGGTTCGACGGGCACGACCCGCGCGCCGGTCTGGCTCACGGCAAGCCAGGTGGCGATGAAGGTGTTCGACGGGACGATGACTTCGTCACCCTCGCTGATTCCTCGCGCGCGTAGCACGAGGGTCAGCGCGTCCAGCCCGTTACCGACGCCGATGCAATGGCGCACGCCGCAATAGCTCGCGAATTCTTCTTCGAATGCTGTGGTTTCGCTTCCCAGCACATACCATCCCGACGCGACGACGCGAGCAACCGCTTGCTGAATTTCATCGAGAAGCGGCGCGTTGGCACGGCCAAGGTTCAGAAAATCGACTGGCATGTCAGGTTTCGACCAATTGTTGCACGCCCGCGCTCATGCCATAGCGACGCGGCTCACCGCGAGCCAGTTGCAGGAACTGGTCGTAGTCGCGAATGTAATCCGCTGGATTGAATACTTCCGATGCCAATACCATGCACACCGCACCGGACGAAAAATTGTCGAGCGAGCGCCACATCATCGGTGAAATATAGAGGCCGTTGTACGAACGGTTCAGGTGGAATTTGCGCTTGCGCTCACCGTCGTCGAGCATGATGTCGAAGCTGCCCGACATGGCCACGACGAACTGATGCAACTGCTTGTGTGCGTGCGCGCCACGATCCGACCCGCCGGGTACGTCGTAGAGATAGTAGACGCGGCGGATATCGAAGGGGATGTGAGTGCCACCCTCCACAAACGTCAGGTTTCCGCGAGGATCAGTGATCTTCGGCAATTCAATGGTGCGGCAATCGTTCAGTGGCAAGGTAGGCTCCCCAATATCTTCTCGTCCGTCTCGCCGGTGAGCGCGAATTCAGCGACGCGAATGCGGCGTCGCCCAAAAAGGCGGCCAGTGAACGGACTATCTGACCGAACTGCCGTGCGGCGAATCTCGCCGCGCACGACAGCCGTCGATGGAGATGAGTATCGCCGATGCATTCGCTACCCGAACCGAGGAACTGAAACCTAAATCGAGGCTATTTCGCAGATATAGCGTTGGCCATGCCGGCACCCGCCGTATGGGACGCGGGTGTCGCCCATTGCCTGAATTGATCGTGGTTATGCCGTCTTCTTGGCCGATTAGCGGCCCCGGTCGCAGCCGACAATGCTGTTCGGGAGGCTGCCATGTCTGTCGCCATGGAACGCGATCGCGATTTTTGCGCATGGCAACGACGCTCACCTGCGAGTTCGCAAGTCTGCCCGTTGATTGATCGCCGATGAGGTCCGAACCGACACGAAGCGGGGCTTCGTCATGTAAGTGGTGTCAAATGCTCAAGAAACATATCGTTCAGGTGGATGACAAGTACGACATTCACGTCAATCACTTTCATCCTGCGACCGGCAACCACCTGTTTAACGAGCCGGACTATTTCCGGCTGCATTCGGGTTCGCCGCACGATGCGTACGTTCAGCTCATCCGGCGCAGCGACGCGAAGGTCTATGCGACCGTGGCTTTTTTCGAGCTCGACGACGGTGTCATGGCAAGTCCGAAACGCGGCACATTCGGCGGCTTGAGCCTGAATCACGCGCTGGAGTTCGAGGCGCTCGACACCTTCTTCAGCACGCTCGTGACCCACCTGACCCGCGAAGGGGCGCGCGTTGTCCGCGTGCGTTGCGCGCCGGCCAGTCACGAGCCGGCCGTGTTTGCGAGCCTGCTCAATCTGCTGTTGCGCCATCGCTTTGAACTGACCGCGCACGAGTTGAACTACGACCTTCATGTCGACGACAGCGCTTTCGTCGAACGGATCGACTACGGCAATGCAAAGCGTCTGCGCAAGGCGACCCGCGAAGGCTTTATCGCGGAGAATGTGGGACACGAACGGTTCGACGACGTCTATCGCGTGATCGAACTCAGCCGGGCCCGACTGGGCGTGCGCGTGTCGATGTCGGCTGCGCAGCTTCGCCAGATGATCGCGTTATTCCCCGACCGGATGCATCTATTCGCCGTGTTCCGCGACGACACGCGCAGCGAGATGGTCGCCGCGTCAGTCTGTATCGCGTTGACCGGGTCGATCTTCTACGTCTTCTACTGGGGCGATATTGATGGCGTGAGCGTGTTCAGCCCGATCGTGCTGCTTGCGTCGGCCATCTACGGATTCTGCCAGCAGGGCGGATACCGGGTGCTCGACGCGGGCATCTCGACACTCGATGGAGAGCCCAATTACGGGCTGATCAGATTCAAGCGCAATCTCGGTTTCCAGGAATCGGCCAAGCTCGATTTTGAACGGCGGCCTGCCTGACGCGTGATGCGTCCGTTGAACGGAGCTTTTTGTTGACCATGCAGAGCAGCGACTGGGTTGTTTATGGAGCGGGTCTTTCCGCACTCGCACTCGCGGAACGCCTCGGCACCGGCGGCCGGCGGGTGACCCTGCTCAACCCGGCCAAATCCTGGGGCGGCGTGTTTCGGGGCGTGACGATTGGCGACGCCACGTTCGACGCCGGCATGACGAACTTCGAGTTCGAACTGTTCGGCGAGCCATCGGACAACATCGAACGCTACGACGCGGACTGCAAACCGGACATCGGCAGGTACGTTCATCTGGTGCGGCGCTACCTCTCCGACTACGTCGACGTCGAACCGTTACCCACGCCGCAAATGATCCACGGCGATTGCATGCGTGACGACCTGATCATCACAAATCAATTCGACATTCTCGGCAAGCTGCCGGATTCGCTGCGGACCGCGATACGGCAGGAACTCGAAGTCTGCGCTTCGACAGCCAACGCGCTGCATCCACGTTTGAAGAACGCGGCCGGCTCGCCTCTGGAAAGTGCGAGCTTCGAGGCCGCGTCGCTGGCGAATCACGGTCCGACCTTCCACGGTCTATTCGTCGAGCCGATGTTCCGGAAGGTACTGGGCGTGCCGACATCGGAAGTGAAGGCCGTGTTTCATCGCAGCGGCTGGGCGCCGCTGTTTTACCCGGAAACGCTGCTGAGCCAGTTCGGGCCTACGCCGCAGCGGCTGAAGCCTACAGTCTTTCACTATCCGCGTGACCGGCATTTCGGCGCGTTTATCGACCGGATGGTGGCCAAGGTGCGCAGCCTGCCCAATGTGACGATCGAAACCTCGGTGAGCGGCGCGCAAATCGACGCAAACAGCAGACGTGTGCTGACCGCCCAGGGCGAGTATGCGTTCGACCGCCTGGCGTGGGGCGGCGAGCTCGCGCAACTCATGCCGCAAGCCTCGCTCACCCCTACGCGGCGGGCCAGCCTCGATCTGTTCTTCCTGCGTGTGAGGAGTGACGGTGTGCGCAATCGCTTCCCGGTTTTGATCGATCCGCAAAGCGTGTCGCCGTTTTACCGCGTCACCAATCAAACGGTTTGCCGGCAAGAGGCCGATACCGATACCCATCAGATCATCGTCGAGTGCAATTCGGCAAACTGGAGCGAGCATGCAGACGACAGCCGCGCACGTTTTCACGCGGCACTCGAACGCTACGGCATCGAACCCGGCGCGGTGATCGACCGCACACACCGAAGTTTCGCCGGCGCATTGGCCATTCCGGCACACGAGCAGATCGCACCGTTCAACGCGCTGCGCGACGCATTCACGCAGCAATTCCCCTACATTCATCTGATGGGCGCAAGCCGCAGTTGCGTGTCCTCGACACTCAACGACCATCTGATCCAGGCGTTGCAAATCGCCCATTCTGAAGGAGCCCTCGCTTGAAACCCCAAGTCGACAAAGAATCGTTGAATCAGATTGCGAGCCAGTATCACCTCAACGAGCAGATTTCGGACAAGCAGTTCGATCAGCACTTTCATCACCTCTGTTTCCAGTGGGTGCGTTCGATGATCGAACCCGGCGCACGGGTGCTCGAAATGGGCTTCGGCGAAGGTAACGTCACGCGCCAGCTGCTCGACGCAGGCATGCGTGTCGACATCATCGAAGGAGCGGAGTTGCTGGTGAACAGTGCGCGCGAACTGTACGGCGACACGGTGCAGATCCACCATGCGCTGTTCGCCGAATTCCGGCCCGAGCACGAATACGACGCGATTCTCGCCACCAATATCCTCGAGCACGTCGGCGACCCGGCAGAGACGCTGGCGTCGATCCGGCAATGGTGCGGGAACGACACGCGGGTGGTCGTCACGGTGCCGAATGCCGAGTCGATTCACCGCCGTCTCGCGGTGCTGATGGGAATCCAGCCGCAACTCGACACGCTGAGTCCGCGTGATCATCTGGTCGGCCATCAGCGGGTCTATGACATGGATCGCCTGACGCGCGAGGTGCAGGAAGCGGGATTCCGGATCGTCGATCAGAAAGGCTTTCTGCTCAAGGTACTGCCGAACTCGATGCTTAAGGACATGCCACAGGCACTGATCGACGCGCTGTACGCGATCTCGGATCAGCTGGATGTGCGGCTTCTGGGCGATATGGGCATCGTGCTGAGGAAAGAGGGTTGATCAATGGGCGTACTCCCTGACGCGCCGGTTTCGAGTCCGACGGCTGCCGCCGACCGGCTGGAGTTTGTCGATGGCTTCGTCTTGCAGCCCGACGCTTTCTACTCGCCGAGCTATCGGATCAGTCCGTTCTGCACGGCGGATATTGCGGACAATCTCCGGCTGGAACCTGCCTCGACGGCCTCGACGTCACTCGACGCCCGGTTTGCGGGCCGCAAATGGTGTTTCACAGAATGCGGCAAGGAAGGGATTGCGCTCGCACTCGCAGCGCTGCAACTGGCGAGCGACGATTGCGTGACGATTCTCACGACCAGCGGCAATCGCTATATCAGCGGTTGCGTCACGCGTGAAATCGAGCAGGTCTGCAAGTGGTCGAGAAAGATTGAGGATTCGACCGCGGCGATCTTCGTCAATCACGAATTCGGCTATCCGTATCGGGACCTCGCCGGGTTGCGGGACTACGGCGTCCCTATCATTGAAGACGCGTGCCATTCCTATCTTGCCGACACACCGGGCGGCGACATGGGACGAGTTGGTGACTTCATCGTATTCAGCTTGCCGAAGGTTTATCCGCTGCAGATGGGCGGCCTGCTTTCTTACGACGCCCGCTACGAGATCCAGAGCCGGGTCGGCGCGGGAGAGCCGCTCGAGCGTCACCTGTCGACGGTGCTGTCGCACACCATGCCGCGTCTTGACGACATCAGGCACGCACGCCGGCGTCATCACGACCAGTTGGCGCAGCGCTTCGCGCGGCTCGGTTGCGCGCCGCGTTTCGATCTGCTCGACAACGACGTGCCGGGTGCTTTCCTGTTCACCACGCCCGCCGGCACGGACCTCGCGGCGATGAAGCGGCACGGCTGGCGGCACGGTATCGAATGCAGTGTTTTTTATGGCGAGGACGCGTTCTTCATTCCAGTTCACGAACGATTGCGCGATGCGGATCTCGATTATTTCTACACGGTGTTCGCGCGCTTTCTGAAGGGCGGTTAGGTCATGGTATTCATCGAAAAGGAAGCGAAGAATCTTCAGCCCTACGTCGCGCCACGGCATTACACGGCGTCGGCTCGCGCGGCGATGATTCACATCCTCGCGGCAAAAAAGCGGCTCGATCCGCGCGGAATTCTGCTTCCCGCCTATATCGGGCTGTCGAAAATCGAGGGCTCGGGCGTGTTCGACCCAATCAGGACAACGGGTATTCCGCATGCGTTCTATCGGGTGGACACGCGTCTGAGGCCCGACGTCGACGCGCTCGAGGCGCAGCTCAAGACTGGCCAATATCAACTCGTCTTCCTGATCCATTATTTCGGCGTACCTCAGGTCGACGTCGAGCGCTTTACCGCTCTGTGTCACCGGTACGGCGTGCAGATCATCGAAGATTGCGCACATACGCTGCTGGGCGGCCTTGGCGGGAAGCGCCTCGGGACCTATGGCGATTACGCGATTTTCTCCGTGCACAAGAGCATTGCTGCCGAAGACGGCGGTTTCTTTCTCGACAATCGCGGCGAGCTGGCCGACGTCCTGCTGGATGCCGCTAGCTGCATCTCCGCGCGAACGTTGGCGACGCTCGCCAGCACCGACGTGCTTGCCGCGTCGGAGCAGCGCTTGCGCAATTACGAAAGGGTGGCTGGCTGGGTTCGCGATTTGCCCGGGGTGGAGTTGCTGTTCGAGCGGATTCCCGAACACGCCGTGCCGTTGAACTGTCCCGTTATCGTCCTGGACGGTAAGCGCGAAGCGTTGTATTTCGCGCTGATCGAAGCCGGTGTCTTGCCGACTGCGCTGTATCACACGCTGATCCCCGAGATCAGCCACACGCAGTTTGCCGACTCCGCGTACGTTTCCAGCAACATCCTGAATCTGCCGACCCATCCCGATATCGCGCAGGACGATTTCGCGCGTTATGAAGCGGTGTTGAACGCCGCGATCCACGAGGTAGTTTCCGCATGACTCAAGCAAAAGAAACCGAATACTGGGCGCGTTTCTGGTCTGAATACAAGACTGACGTCGCCAACAAGGATGAGCAGTCGCAAGTCTTGCGAACCCGCAACAAGCAGCCGATCGACGATCGAAGCTGGGCGATCACGGTCGAGACAGTCGCCCATCAACTCGAACTCGGCGCCACCGATACGCTGCTCGACCTGTGTTGCGGCAACGGTCTTTTCACCGCGGCTTTCAGCGAGCGGATCGCGAGTATCGAAGCGGTCGACATCAGTGCGCCGCTGATCGAGCGGCTCAACGAAAGAAAGCTGGCTAACGTGCGTGCGCAGGCAATGGACATTCGCGAAGCCTCGTTCGAGGCAGCTTCGCTAAGCCGGGTCTTGTGGTATGCGGGCATCCAGTACATCGACGAAGGCGATATCGTCGCGATGGTTCGCAAGATTCGTCACTGGATGAAACCCGGCGGCGTTCTGATGATCGGCGACATTCCGGACCGCAGCAAGGTCTGGGGCTACTTCAATGATCCCGTGCGACGGGACGCCTATTTTTCCGGCCTGGAAAAGCGGCAGCCGATCATCGGTACATGGCTGGACGGCGAATGGATCGAGAAGCTATGCATCGCGATGGGCTTCAGCGAAGCCACGGCCGTGGCGCAGGACCCGCGTCTGATTTACGCGGACTTCCGCTTCGATCTGATTGCCCGGCTCTGACCGGACAGGCTCGATGACAGGCGCGCGGCGTGGGCAACGCCGCACGTCTTTTCAGATTCTCAGTTTCCGTACTTCTGCAAATAGCGCGCGTAACCGTCGCGCCATCCCTGACTGCCGAACGCGCCGCCGCTTTCATGCACGACGCTGAGCGGCCAGGTGCCCATTCGCAGGCCCTTCAATTCGGCCTGTCTGCAGAAATCCATATCGTAGAAGTGAAAAGCGAACTGCTCGTCGAAACGCAGGCCGTTGTTCACGAGCGTCGCGCTGTCGGCCGCGAGTAGCAGACCGTCCAGCAGCTTGACCTCGACGCCCGCCGGCCCGAACGACGACACGATGTCGCACGGAAAGCCTTTGCCGTGTCCGACCGTGCCGCTCAGAAACTGCCGTTCGTCCCATTTGCAATCAGGCGTGACGAAAGCCCATGACGGTTGTCCGGGCACGCGCCGCTTGTTGCCCGCAAGGCCGATCACGTCGAATTTTTCGACCGCTTCGGCAATCCGCTCGGTCCAGAAGAAGTCGCCCAGCCAGACGTCGTCGTGAATGAACACGAGAATCGCCGGGTGCTGTTGCGCGTACTGGATCGCGTTGTTATAGATCGTCGACAACCCCAGCGTGTTGCTGTCGAACAGATGCAGTTGCGGTTCCGTCAGATGCTTGTAGAGCTTCAGCGAACGGCCAAGCGCCGTTTCGTTGGAAAACTGCTCACGGCTGCGGCGGGTGCCGCATACGAGTCGGATCGGTTTCATTGATTTCAGTCGATTAGGGTTGTTGGCCGCGTAGCTGCTTGCAGAGTCACGCTACCTCCTGCGCTGCCATCTCCGTCACGTCGAACGACTCTGCCGGCAAGCCCGCGCACCAGCGGCGCCACATCACGCGCAGCGCTTCGGATACGCCTTCGGCGATCTGCGCCGGACGGAACATCGCGGAGCGCTCGCAGCGTTCGCGCATGCCTGCGCGCAGCGCGGCCAGTGCAGCGATATCGGACGTCAGCGCGACACCCCGGCGGACGAAATCGTCCTTGTCCTGCGCGATGAACATTTCAAGTCCGGCGTGCGACATGGCTGTCAGGCCGCTGCGCCCAGGAACGGTCTTGCCCGGCAACGTCAGTGTCGGGACACCCATCCACAGCGAATGCAATGCGGTGGTGAGGCCTGAAAACGGGAACGTGTCGAGGCAGATGTCGACGTGGTGATGCTGCTGCAGATAGACCGGCACACTCGAGCGGGGACGGAAGTCGAGGCGTTCGCGCGCGATGCCTTCTTCTGCGAACCAGGCCGGGAGGTCACCGAGGCTGCCGTCGGCGGGCAGGCCGCCTATCAGCATGCGGGAGTTCGGTACCTCGCGCAGCAAACGCGCCCACAGCGCGATGACTTCGCGACGCAGTTTGTCCATCCGGTTGAAGCTGCCGAAGGTCACGTAACCCTTGCTCTGTGCGGGCAGCAGATTGACCGGCGGACACAGCGGATCGGCGCTGAACGGCGCGAGCGCGGGCAGATAGACGATCTGCTCGGTGAACTGGTCGCGAAACTGTTCGGACGGCACCCAGTAGCGGTCGGCGAGGAAATAGTCGACGGCGGTCAGGCCCGTCGTGCCGGGGTAGCCGATCCATGATGCCTGGATGGGCGCAGGCTTGCGCGCCATGGCGAGCAGTCCGTTATTCGCGGTGTGACCCGCGAGATCGATCAGGATGTCGATTTCGTTGTCGCGGACCAGTTGGGCGATCGCATCTTCTTTCATGCCGAATACGGGATGCCAGTGTTCGAAGGTCGCGCGCATTTTTTGCGTGACCTGGTCGACGGTCGACGTGTTCGAGAAGGCATGCAGCGAAATCCGGGGATCGCGAACGAGATGTTCCAGCACGGGTTCGAAGAAATTCGACACTGCGTGACGGCAGAAATCGCCGGAAATAAAGCCGACGCGCAAACGGCGCTCCGGATCTTTCACATTGTCATGCGGCGCCCAATGCGGCTTGAGAGGCGCTTCGAATTGTTTGCCGAACATGCGGTGCGTCGCGAACAATTCCGCCGGGTCGGCATTCTCGCTGTGGGTCATGCAGAACGCGAGGTTGTTGTATGCGAGATCGCCGTTGGGGTTGAGTTCGATCGCGCGCCGGAAGGTAGCGGCCGCTTTGTCGAGATTGCCCTGCTTCATGTAGGTCACGCCAAGCGCGCTGTACGGCAGCGCCGCGTTCGGCGCGACCTCGATCGCGCGCAGGGAAACGCGTTCGGCCTCTTCCAGCTTTCCCATCGAGATCAGCACGATACTGAGAATTCGCAAGCCTTCCGGATGATCCGGGCTGAGTTCGAGCATCCGGCGGCAATCAGTTTCGGCTTTCTCGTGATGACCACCTGCTTCAAGAATGCTGGCGGACACTTGCAGCAATTCGACGTCGTTCGGGAAAAGTTCGCGAGCCCTCGCGCAGTATTCCATCGCCTCGTCATAGCGGCCGAGGTTATGCAGCGAGACGGTCATCAACTTCCAGCCAAAGCCGTGCGACGGGTAAGTGTCGATGAGCTTTTGGGCGGCGGCGATGCTTTCGTGGATGCGTCCACGGTTGTACAGGTCGACAAGCGCGGCGATTTCGCCGGTGGCCGGCCCAGCTTTTGTGGCGTTGCGAACGGGGGCGGCGGTCTTCGACGGGGCGGCCGTGGCCGGTATTCCGCTGATTGACGGCTTCGGTTGGTCGACCGCAGGCTCGGTGCCCGAGTCTTTAAGCGGTCTTGGCACCATGAAGGTGGTTTGCGTCGACATCATCGTCATGACGCCGATCAGCTTGTCGATATTCGGTCCGCTCAAACCGCGCTGCTGGCCCATCTCGAGCGCCATCCACGCGGCCTTCAGTTCGCCAGCCTGGAGGAGCGCATCGATGTAGTGGGCCCAGAACTGGCAATTGTTCGGATCGCCGCCGAGTGCCCGTTCCATATAGTCCACTGCGGCTCCCGACTGGTTCAGCCTGATCGAAATCACGCCGAGCCGATGGTTGACCATGGGATGGTCGGGATAAAGCGCATGGACTTCCAGGAAAAGCTTGCCTGCCTGATGCAGTTCGTTGCGCTGCTCCAGCGCGAGCGCATCGTGCATGGCCTTTGCCGCGCGCTGGTGACGGGCAAGCTCGGCATCTGCGGGCGCGCGTGTTGCCGCCTCCGTGAGCGGCTGCAATGCACCGGCCAGATCGCCGCGTCGCAGATGCGCGTACGCCAGCGCTTTCCATCCATAGCCGTGTTCCGGCAGAAGGCCGGTCATCTGACGCGCGAGATTTTCCGCGTCGGCGTGCAAGCCCTGTTTATCGAGCGTCTCGATCGTCTGGATGAATTCGTCTGCGAGCGCATCGAGTTCGCTGCGAAGCGGCGCTGGCGCATCGACCGGTTCGACCTGCACCGCATACAACGCCAATCCGCGCTGCCGTCCCTGTGCGGCTACCTGCTGAGCCTCGTCGTCGCGGCCGGTCATGATCAGCGCGTCGAGATAGAGCGACCAGAACTCGGGACGCTGCGGCGCGGCTTCGACGGCTGCCTTAAAAAACGGCAGCCCGGCGCCGGGCTGGCCGGTCTGGACGGCCATCACGCCGAGGTTGTGATTCGCTTCCGGATGGTCGGGGCGAGCCTGCAGGATCGCCCGATACAGTCGTTCGGCTTCCGGCAGACGCCTGGCGCGATGGTGAGTCAAAGCCTGTTGCAGATCGGCATCGGTAGTCATGAATTCGCTTCGGTCCTTGGGATGTTGCTTAACGGCGCGTCTGCCGGGCTTGTTCCTGCCGCGTCGGCCTGAGCGTGCGTGGAGGTCGAAGCCAGGAGCGGCGTGCCGTTGCTTTCGCTATGGCGCCGGGTGGTGCGTGAGTATTTGCATTCGCGTCTGCGTGAGTCGCTGCCAGCAGGAAGTCCGACGGATGCCGGACAAGGCAAACCGTCCAGACAGTCCAAAGTGGGCGGCCCGCAGGCGCAATGCGCTGTGATTAGTCTACGGTCGCGCGTCGCGGACGATTGGCGGAGTAGAGGCCGGATTGCCCCGTATTTCAGAGGGTGGCTTTGACGGGACAGGCGACGCGAAAATCGGCGAGGCGAAAAAAAGCCCGCGCGAGGCGGGCCTGGTGAAGCATGTTGCCGGACTGGCCGGCCGGTTCTTCTTATGAGTGCTCGGGCATGCAGCGGCGCGCGTGTGCTCAGCGCATCAACGCGACGCTGTTGTAACTGTTCGCGGCGCGGGTGCGATCCATCGCGGTGCGGTATTCGTTGGCGAGTTCCGACTGTGCGGTTCGCGCTTCCCGCAGCGTGACGTCGTCCAGAGCCTGAATCCGGCGGATCAGCGCCAGTGCTTCGGGTGACTGCTCCGGTGCAAACGACATTAGCAATGGCGAACGCTGTTCCGAAAGAAGGGCCGCCCGCTGCCAGTCGGCGATGCGCGCAGCATGGTCGATTTCCTCGGTCAACGCGAGCACCTGCTCGACAAGTCGGGTTTGATTCGTTTCGGGGCGTGCTTCAGTCATTTTCCGGACTCCTCTGCTGCTTTACTACGCCTTGTTGTCGGACATCGAACCCGAGCTGTTCGTGCCGCCGAACAACTGCGTCAGATAGTTCGAATTGCTGGTGGTGGTCGCCATCAGCGTGTTCAGCGCAGTGAACTCGTTGTTGTACTGCGACGTGAGCTGCGCCTGGTACGCCGTCAACGTGTTCGACTGGTCCTTGATGCTGTCCAGGTCGGTCGTGATCGCGTCGGTGCGCACATCGATGATGCCGCCCGTGGTCGTGTACGCGCTGATGGTGGTGTTCAACTGCGCCGCGATCCCGGTGCTCGTGTTGAACACGGCTGCGACCTGGTTCGGGTTGTACTGCACGGCGGCGGTCAGTGCGGTGGTGTCGACCGACATCGTGCCGTCGCTGTTGAGCGTGATGCCGAGCGAAGCGAGCGTCGTGCCGGCCGCCGCGCCCTTGATGCCGCTGCTGACAATGTTGCCCAGCCCGTTCTGGATCGCGTCGAGCATCGAGTCGCCGAGCAGCGGGCCGCCTTGCGAACCGGCTGCCGCGCTCGAATCGAACGAGGTCAGCGAGGTCATCGTGCTCACTACCGCGTTGTACTGGCTGACGAAATTCTCGATGTCGGTGACTTGCGTCGCCGTATCGGCAGCGACAGTCAGCGTTTGCGTCGTGCCTGCCGAGGCCGACGCCAGATTCATCGTGACGCCGTCCAGCGCGCTGGTCACTGCGTTCGTCGAGCTGGTGGCGATGGTGCCGTTCAGCGAGAACACCGCGTCCTGCGCGGCCGAACTTTGGGTCCACGTGCTGCCGGTGGCGAGCGTCGATGCGCCGATCGAGGTGGTCGTGCCGTCGGCCGCGGACGCGAACGTGGACGTGTCCGAATCGTTACCCGTGACGGACTGCACGGAGAGGCTCGATAACGCCGCGCCCGTGGACGCACCGGTCACGTTGACGTTGATCGTATTGGCCGCGCCGGTCGTCGTCGAGCTGAGCACGAGGTGGGCGCCGTCCGCGCCGTTCACGACCGTGGCTGCAACGCCCGGGTTGGTGCTGGAATTGTTGATCGCCGCGGCGATGCCGCTCAACGTGTTGTTCGTCGAGTTGACCGCGAGGGTCATCGAGCTGCTGCCGACCATGATGTTCAGCGTGCCGGTGCCCATGCTGGCGGTCTGAGCCGACGTGAACGCGCCCGACGTGATGCTTTGCCCCTGCGCGATCTGCGTCGTCTTGACGGAGTAGGTGCCGGCTACCGCGCCCGAAGCTGCGGTTGCCGTGAGGCCGGTGCCGCTTGCCGTCGCGGTGAAGGCGGTTTGCAGCGAGCCGTTGAAAAGCGGTGCGAGTCCGACCTGCAGCGAGGACAGCGAGGCCGACAGTTGGCCGATCGCGGAAAGCTGCGTGTTGTCGGTCGTCGCTTTGGCCGTCAGCGTGGCTGTCTGACCGGCGATTTTCGAATTGACCAGAGCCGTGACCAGTGACGACACATCCAGAGACGAGCCCGTCGAACCGCTGATGATGGACTGGCTCGCCTGTTGCAACGCGGCGGCGGCGGCGGCTTGCGCAGCGGCGGCTGCGGCACTGCTGGTGCTTGCGGACGTCGAAATGGTCGACATGGAATGGCTCCGTACAAAGTCTGGGCAGCGCGACTGTTGGCGTCAAAACGCGCCGGGCCCGTATGCGTGGCGGGAGGCCGAGCCTCCCGGTGAAACGCGTACGCGGATGAACCGTCGGTGAAGCGTGACGGGTCATCCGCGCCGACTGGCGAAGACTACCTTACTGGAGGAGCTTCAGCACTTGTTGCGGCATCGAGTTGGCTTGCGACAACACCGAGATACCAGCTTGTTGCAGCACTTGAGCCTTCGACAGATTCGCGGTTTCCTGTGCGAAGTCAGCGTCGGTGATCTGCGATTGTGCGCTCGACAAGTCGGTCGACTCAGCTTGCTGCGACGTCGAGATACCCGTCAGACGGTTTTGCGCAGCGCCCAGCGTTGCCTGGATGTTGCTGATGGTTGCCAGCGCGTTGTCGATGGTTTCCATCGCCAGGTTTGCGCCTGCAGTCGTGCTCACGTTCACGTCAGCGACCGAGGTCGGTGCGTTGTTCGTGTTGATGCTCGACAGCGTCGTGCCGACCGTCGAAGCCAGGCCGCCTGCGCTAGCGCCGGCCGTCAGGGCGATACCCGACGAAGACGACGAGAACAGTGCGGTCGATGCAGCGCTTGTCAGCGAGTTGCCGTTCTGGTCGACGTACTGAACGCCACCGTTGCCGTCCGCTTCAACCGTGATCGACGTGATCGCGTTCGGCGTGCCTGCCGATGCCGTCGAGCCAGTCGTCGGGTCGATGTTCAGGTCCGAGATCTTGCCCAGCACCGTGCCTGCAGCAGCAGCCGAGCCGCCGCCGGTCGTGAAGTCAGCGTTGATCGCGCTGACCTGGCTGGTGACAGCCAGACCCGTCGTACTGCCGTTGAGCGACAGCGACTGGACACCGCCCGACGACGTCGTCGAGAACAGTGCGCTGGTTGCGGCCGACGACAGAGCCTGGTTGTTCTGGTCGGTGTACGTGAAGCCGCCCGTACCGTCCGACAGCACGTTGATCTGGGTGATCGCGCCCGTGCCGCCCGACGTGTTTGCCGTGCCGTTCGAGTTCAGGTCGAGGCCGGTGATCGTGCCCAGCGTGTTGCCTGCTTGCGGAACGCCCGAACCCAGCGACGCTGCCGACACTCCCTGGCTCAGGTCGAGGCTGATGGTTTGACCGACGTTTGCGCCGACCTGAACGTTGACCACGCCTGCCGAACCGTTCAGCAGGTTGATACCGTTGTACGTCGTTTGCGATGCAAGGCGGTTCACTTCAGCGACTTGCTGTGCAACTTCCTGTTGCAGTGCTGCCTGGTTGCTTGCCGACAGCGAACCACCGGCTGCCTGGTTGGCCAGCGAACGGATGGTTTGCAGGCTGGCAGTGATCTGGCTCAGACCCGTGCTGGCCGTCTGCACCATCGACGTGCCGTCGTTCGCGTTCGAAACGCCCTGGTTCAGGCCGTTGATCGCGGTTTGCAGAGTCGTGGAGATGGCCAGGCCTGCTGCGTCGTCCGCCGCGCTGTTGATGCGCTTGCCCGACGACAGGCGGGTAATTGCTTGCGAGAGTGCGCTGCCCGAGCTGTTCAGGTTTTCCTGAGCGGTCAGCGAGCTGATATTACTGTTAATGCTAAGCATGAAAATTCTCCTGTAGAGGCATTAGCCCTAAACCTGCCAGTGTTGGCATCGGCGGAAGCACATGTTCATTGCTGGCCGCCTCAGTGAAGGATGTCGGCCCGCCTAAAAAAAACTTGAGAGACTTTATGCAATTGAGACCCAATTGTTTTGCGGGAAAGGTGCCGCGAATGAGGTTGAAAGCCGCGCGTAGCCTGGGTTACAGCCCGGGATTACAGTTGATTGCCGGACGCACTGCAGCTAATTCAAAGACGGCGTATTCTCATTCGCTCTCTCGTCTTTCTTGTAATTGATCCCGGAGAAGTCATGCAAAAACGCAGGATTGGGCGTTCTGAATTGCAGGTCGCACCGTTGATGTTCGGCGGTAATGTATTCGGCTGGACTGCCGACGAAGCCACGTCGTTTTCGATTCTCGATGCGTTCGTCGATGCCGGACTCGATTTCATCGATACCGCCGACGTCTATTCGGCCTGGGTGCCGGGCAACCAGGGCGGCGAGTCGGAGACCATCATCGGCAAGTGGTTCCGGCAGAGTGGCAAGCGCGACAGGATCGTGCTGGCGACCAAGGTGTCGAAGTTGCCGCAGCGCAAGGGTTTGTCGGCGGCGAACATTCAGGCAGCCGTTGAAGATTCGCTGCGTCGCCTGCAAACCGATTACATCGACGTCTATTTTTCCCACGACGACGACACTGAAACGCCGCTGGCCGAGACGCTCGGCGCTTATCAGAAGCTGGTCGATGCGGGCAAAGTGCGGGTGATCGGCGCGTCGAACTATAGCGGCGCGCGCATCGAGGAGGCGCTGGCGGTGTCGCGCGAGCACGGACTCCCCGAATATCAGCTGGTGCAACCCGAGTACAACCTGTACGACCGCGCGGAATACGAGCGCGACATCGAACCGGTGGTGCTCGCCAACCAGCTGGGCGCGGTCGTGTATTACAGCCTCGCGAGTGGGTTTTTGTCAGGCAAATATCGTTCACAGGCCGATCTGGCGAATAAGGCGCGCGGCAGCCGGGTCGAGAAATATCTGAACGAACGCGGTTTGCGCATTCTGGCCGCGCTCGATCGTGTCGCCGAACGGCACGGCAGCACGCCGGCCACGATCGCGCTTGCGTGGCTGATCGCTCGTCCCAGCGTGACGGCACCGATTGCCAGCGCAACCTCGGTGGATCAGCTCAAAAGCCTCGCGGCCGCCGTCCACCTGATGCTGACCGGCGACGATATTCGCGAGCTGGACGAAGCAAGTAATTGATCGCGCGAGAGGCCTGGCGCAATCCGTAAACCCCTGGTACGATGGAGAGTTTCCTGATATCATCGGGAGTGAATTGAGATCTTTGCCTGTTTCGTCAGTGTGTCTTCATGTTGAAAAAGCATTGATGAAAGGTTGGCGAAACGGCAGCAGGCGCGGCTTTGAAGTACGTCTGTCCGCGTTCCGCGGTGAGCTCCCCACCTCTCTTTTCCGGCCTCCGTGGCCGCTTTGCCTCTCGTTTCATTCGTGGTTTGGCCGGGGTTTCCCCGCGTTTGCCTGTTACTGGCCATGAACTGAAACGACCGGAGGGCCGGCGCGTGAGCGGACTCCCGCCACGCAAATTAACCCGTATCAAGTGATTGAGTTAGGAATTACATGACGACGATTCTTCTGAAGGAAAACGAGCCGTTCGAAGTGGCGATTCGCCGCTTTCGTCGCGCAATCGAAAAGAATGGCCTGATCGCTGAACTGCGTGAGCGTCAATCGTACGAAAAGCCGACTACGGCTCGTAAGCGTAAGAAGGCAGCTGCTGTGAAGCGTCTGCACAAGCGCCTGCGCAGCCAGATGCTGCCGAAAAAGCTGCACTAAGCACGCTTTTCCGTACGCCGAACGGCGGTGTGAGCTTCGAAAGAAGCCACATCGCCGTTTTGCTTTTGGGCGGTCGTTTTTGAGTGCCGAGCGTAAGGGGCGTCGGAGAGATGGGGGAATTGGGTGCCATTCGCCGCTAATTATCGGGCGATAGGCAATAAATGCAGTGATGTGTGACGACGTCTAACGTCACCACACATCGCGAATCGTCAAGCGGCGCTCTTCAACCGTTCAGCCGACAACCCAAATTGACGCGCAATCGAGCCTAGACGCTCGCGCCATTCCCACGTGCCGAATACGTCGTGCACGTTTTGCAGGCAACTGAGCAGGTTCACGGTAGTCGGGTCGTACACATTGATTCGCGCGCGCAAAAGCGCCTTTTTCAGCGCAGATACGCCGACATCCATATATGCGGGCACTTCGATGGGCGTTTTACCGATAAACCGCACGGGGATGCCTTCCATCGCGGTCATGTAATCCCGTGGCTTGATGAAATTGCCGACCGGACAGCCGCCGCAATAACCGCGGTAAGCTCCGCCGCCACGTGGTAGCAGAGCGGCGCGTTTCTGGTCGAACAGGTGATTCACGGCCTGATCGAAAATGTCCTGATGCGTCAGGAAGTTGAGTGTTGTCATGGTTGGTCTCCCGTGCTTGCCGCAGCGGTTATTCGTTGTTTGAGCGCATGAGTAGCAGTATCGGGCGTGGGTCGTTTTGTCATGCCCGGACTAACGCCGTGAAACGCCTTCAATTCCCGGGTTTGGCGCGTTTTAGCGTTGCGTCATTGGCGGGACAACGGGCGTCGCATCTGATGCGCTCATAAATGTATAACGACCTGAATGCACGAGAAGCTCAGCAGGACTTTGGCGCGCGGCATTTTCGAGCCGCGTTCCGTGCTGGAGCGACACTCGCATTCAACCGCCTGGCCTTGTGAATCGGGCAGCCGTCATTTAAGTAACGCAGCGTTCAGGATTTTCCCTGGGCAGCGTGCTTTTGTTAGAGACGCGGCACTAAGCGGCGCGGCTCCAGCGCCCATTCAACCCGCCTTGCGATTGCGTCCCTTCTTGCCCAGTGCCACGCATCGCGCGCGACACATGCAAGTCGTCTCGTGATCGTTCACCATGCCGATCGCCTGCATGAACGCGTAGCAGATGGTCGATCCCACGAACTTGCAGCCGTAGCGCTTAAGCGCTTTGCTCAACGCGTCAGAAATTTCCGTCGATGCCGGCGCGTGCTTATATGACGCCCATTCGTTCTGAATCGGCGTCTGGTTGACGAAAGACCATATGAAATTGGCCAGCGAGCCGTGTTCGGCCTGAATTTGCTGCACGGCGCGCGCGTTGTTGATGGCCGCTTCGATCTTGCCCCGGTGACGCACGATGCTCTCGTCCGCCACCAGCGCATCGACGTGTTTCGGCGTAAAACGCGCGACCTTGTCGATGTCGAAATCGGCAAAAGCGCGGCGATAGCCGGCCCGCTTGTTGAGAATCGTCGACCATGACAGGCCCGCCTGCGCGCCCTCCAGCACGAGCATTTCGAACAGGTGCTGATCGTCGCGCGAGGGGACACCCCATTCTTCGTCGTGATACTGTGCGAGCGCTTCGCTCGATACCCAGTTGCATCGCTGCTGTGTCACTGTCGCGCTCCCGCGTAGTCATGTCGCTCGCCAGCATAGCTGAAGCCGCGTGCGCCGCAAGTCAGCCATTCGGCCAATTGCAGGATTGAAAATGACCTGCCACGCTATGCGCTATTCACTCACAAAACTCACTCGATTCGATGAACAACGACTTCTTTCTGATCGGCATTGATGGCGGTGGCACCGGCACCCGCGTGGTCCTCGGCGACGCGCACGGCCGTGAACTCTCGCAGGCCGCTAGCGGGCCGTCGGGGCTGGGCCTCGGTATCGAGCGGGCGTGGCAATCCATCGAGGCCGGCTGTGTCGATGCGTTCGCACGGGCCGGCCTGGCGCTCGACTGGTCGCGCTGCGTGCTTGGTTGCGGACTGGCGGGCGCCAACAATCGGGACTGGCTCGCCGGATTTCACGCGAGCGCGCCCAAGTTGGCAGGACTCGCCGTGGAGCAGGACTCCTTCACCACGTTGCTGGGCGCGCACGGCGGCGAACCTGGTGTGATCGTCGCGTTGGGTACGGGCAGCGTGGCGGCCGTTCTCGACGCAAATGGCGAGTGCCGCACGGTTAGCGGCTACGGGTTCCCATCGGGCGACGAAGCGAGCGGCGCGTGGCTCGGGCTGCGGGTGATCGTGTATGCGCAGCACGCGCTCGACGGACGCGGTCCCAACGACGAGCTTGCTCAGGCGCTCCTCGCACACATCGGCGCACATGATCTCGATAGCCTCGTCGTCTGGCTTTGCGCGGCCAATCAGACCGCTTATGCAAGCCTTGCGCGCATTGCCGTGGAGCACCGCGCGCATCCGTTTGCCGCGCGGTTGCTGGGCGAGGCGGGGGCCGAAATCGGCAAGATGATCGCCGCGCTCGATCCGTCGGGAACGCTGCCGGTCGCGTTGTGCGGCGGCCTCGGCGCGCCGTTGCGCGAATACGTGCCACAAATCTATCAGGCGCGGTTGCGTGAACCTCTTGCCGATTCGGCGCACGGTGGATTGCGGTTGGCCCAACGCGAAGCAGCACGCCTCGCGAGCTGAGGGCGGCTGACTGCGATCGCGACTGCGTGCGGCGGCCCCAATCGCAATCCAGCAGACACGACCGGCAACGGTAAAATACGCAATTTGACGCTGCCGGGTTGCTCATACCATGTACAAAGTCATCGCCACGGATCTCGACGGCACGCTGCTCAACGCGGATCACCAGGTAGATCCGTTCACAATCGCCACCGTGCGCAAACTGGAAAGCGACGGCCTGCGGTTCGTGATCGCAACCGGGCGTCACTATTGCGATGTCGCCGGTATTCGCGACGTTCTGGGCATCAGTCCGTATCTGATTACGTCCAACGGCGCGCGTATTCACGCGCCGGACAACACCGTGATTCACGCCGACGATCTGCCGCCGGCCATCGTCAAGAAACTGGTGCAACCGGAAATCGTCGGCACGCATGGCCGCGTGATCGTCAATCTGTTCGCCGATCAGGCGTGGCTGATCGACCGCCATGCGCCTGAATTGCTGAAATTTCACCAGGATTCGGGCTTTACATACGAAGTCGCCGATTTGCCGAAACACGACGGCGTCGACATCGCGAAGGTGCTGTACATCGGCGACCCGGCCGATCTCGCGCAAGTCGCCGAAAATCTCGAACGCGAATTCGGCGACGCGTTGTACGTGACCTACTCGCTTCCGGACTGCCTCGAAGTGATGACGGCGAACGTCTCGAAAGGCCGCGCGCTGCAGATCGTGCTCGAGCGTCTTGGCTTCGATGCGTCACAATGCGTGGCTTTCGGCGACAACATGAACGACATCGATCTACTGGAAACGGCGGGGCATCCGTTCATGATGAACAACGCCAATCCCGACCTCATCAAGCGTCTGCCGAACGTGCCGCGTATCGGCAACAACTTCGAAGCGGGCGTCGCGCATCATCTGCGCAAGCTGTTTTCGCTCGACGACGAACTAACGTCCTGATCCAGAATGCAACCGGCCCGTTTCCACGGTAGTGGAAGCGGGCCGGTGCGGCTGCGCAAGTTGAATCACATGTTGGATTCAGAAGCGCGATTAACCGTGCCACCCACCACGGCGATCGCCGTGATCATCGCGTCCGCCGCGATGGTCGTCGTGGTTCCAGCCACGGTCATACCGATGGTCGCCGCGATAATAGTCGCGATGGTCGTAACGATGATCCCAACCCCCGTAGTACACGGGCTCCGGCGCCGCGTAGACGCGCGCCGGCTGTGCATAAACCGGTGCGCCGAGCGACAGTCCGATATTCAGATCCGTGTGGGCTTGCGCGACACCGCATGCGCCCGCAGCGAGTCCGGCAGCAACCAGCAAATGAGTGACGATGCGTTTCATGTTGTTCTCCTGTGAGGCGACGTATGTTTGTCGCACAGGACCAATGTACGCACTCAGCCGGATGGGGACTGCGACGAGATGTTACGGACTGCAAGCATCGTCGCAGGATTTGAAAGGCTGATGAAGCGTGGCCGAAATGAGCCGGGAATCGCATGAGGCTGGCTACAAGCCGCGTCTAATAAGCGTTTGCGACTGATTAACTCAATTCAAATAACGGGCGGAGCCGAATTTGGCGCGATTTACGCTGCAGTGCGCGTAATTCCGGCTTACATCTGTATTACCCAATTAATGCGCCGCACTCGCAGAAGCCGCTGATTCAGCCGATCCCACCGCCGATGCGCCCGGCAGAGCAGCGCAGGGGCAATCCGTCGCGCGACCGTTCAATCCCTGCTGGTCATGTTTGAAGCTCGCCCGCGCAGTGCCGTTTTGCCAGTCGAGCTTGACGATATAGATACTGTCGAAGTCGTCGCTCTGCCATTTCGGCACGTCGGCGGCGTTGCCGCCATGAGCGGCCAGCATCTGCCGCAATAGTTTCACGATCAGCTTGTGCTCCCAGGCCACGACGATCAGCTTGTTGCGGTTCGCCGGATTAACGAGCGCCGTCCCTAACTGGTCGATCTGCGCAAAACCGTAGGGCGTTTGCACGGGCATCTGGAATTGAATGGCGGTCGGCTCGATCGTCGCCAGCGGACGAATGTAGTAATAAGGATGGCCGCTATCGTCCTTTTGCTGACCCGGATCGGGCGCATAAATCAGATCGGGTTTGCCGAATTTGGCTGCAATCACCGCAGGCAAAGCCAGCGCCCGGTTGAGCCCCTGGCAGTTGAGCTGGCCGTAACCTTGCGCAGGTTTTTCGCCGTGTCGCACGAAGACGATCGTTTCGGTATTGCTATCCGCAGCGTTGGCGGGAGCGGCGGAGAGGGCAAGCGAGCCCGCACACAAGCCGCCGACGGAGAGTAGGAGGCCATGCAGCAATCCGCGGAAACGATTCATCGGTAGCACCTATGCGAGCTTGGAAAGTCGCCCGATTCTAGCAGCGGGGCCATATACGCATTGCCGGATTGACCGGCATCGCGCGCAGTTTTGCACCAAAACAAAGCGGGCGCCGTAGCGCCCGCTTTAAATTACCGCTGAATTAACTTCGCATTGCCTTTGAATGCGCAATTGCGAATCAATCGAGAGCGAGCTTTTGCGAATTACCGCTGCGGCTCTCCGCAATTAGCGGATACAGCACGCCCGCGATCACGGCACCAATGATCGGCGCGACCCAGAACAACCACAGCTGATCCACCGCTGCGCCGCCGACGAAGAGCGCGGGGCCGGTCGAGCGCGCCGGATTGACCGACGTGTTGGTGACCGGAATCGAAATCAAGTGGATCAAGGTCAGGCACAGCCCGATGGCGATCGGCGCGAAACCGGCCGGCGCGCGCTTGTCGGTCGCGCCGAGAATGACGAACAGGAAGAAGCCGGTCATCACCACTTCGCAAACAAACGCGGCGGCGAGCGAGTAGTGGCCCGGCGAGCGATCGCCGTAACCGTTGCTGGCAAAGCCGCTCGTCACGAGATCGAAGCCCGGCTGGCCCGACGCGATGACCGACAGCACGAACGCGCCCAGTACTGCACCGACTACCTGCGCCACGATGTACGGCGGCAGGTCGCGAGCCGGGAAGCGGCCAGCGACGGTCAGGCCGACGCTCACCGCCGGATTCAGGTGACAGCCCGAAATGTGGCCGATCGCGAAAGCCATGGTCAGCACGGTCAGGCCGAACGCGAGCGACACGCCCACGAAGCCGATGCCGAGACCGTGAACCGGACCCGCGAAATTGGCGGCGAGCACGGCGCTACCGCAGCCTCCGAGCACCAGCCAGAAAGTACCGAATAGTTCAGCGACCAGACGTTTTGACAACGGCATGATTGGTATTCCTAAAAAGTGTTGCTTCTGGAAACACGCACAGCGCAACAGTGGTGCATGTCTTGAGCGCGCATTCTAGGGAAAGTCCGGGAAATCCAGTGTCAAGAATTGTCAATGCGGAGTGCGCTTTACCGATTATTTCGAGATAAAACGCTGCTTTACGATTCAGCGCGGCTTAATAATTATCAGAGGATATCTCGCTAAATCGGTATTATTGTCCATTGCGAATTTTTATAATTGCAGTTAGTCTGCGATCGAATCAGTTCTAAAAAGGGGAGAACCGAATGTCTCAATATGCAGACCTCAAGGCGCAGATCGCCAAATTGCAGGCACAAGCAGAAGATGCACGGCGTACTGAAATTGACAATGTAGTCGCCGACATCCGCCAAAAGATCGCTGAATACGGTCTAACTGCACAAGACCTCGGTTTTGCAGTCGCGGCCAAGCGCGGACGCCCGCCCAAGAAGGCTCCGCTGCCGGCAAAATACCAGGATCCCAAATCGGGAAATACGTGGAGCGGGCGCGGTAAGCCACCCAAGTGGATTGCCGGTAAGAATCGCGAACGCTTTCTGATTGGTGCAGCTTGATTCGGCTATCAACTTTCGCGAAAGCGAATTGAAGGTTTGTCTTATTCGCGATGCGCTAATCGATGATCGCAGTGCATCCATCCCATCAATAAAAAAGCCGCCCTATGAGGCGGCTTTTTCTACAGAAACCGGCAGACAAGTCTGATTTCCTGCTTGCGCAAACGATTCACTTGTCAGCTAACATCTCATTCATCGCAAAATCGGAATGCGCGGTGTATGCGGCAGCTAACTGCTTAAAGCGGTTGATCGCAAAAAGGCATCAACCGCTTTATTCCGTCTTGTTAGCCGACGGCAACCTGGCGCAATACCGGGCGGCGCGTTGCTTCAATCAACGCCGAATAACCATCGACATAGTTTTGCGCCATCGTCTTCGAGCTGAAGCGGCGTTCGAATTGCGCGCGAATTTCGGTGCGCGACAGTTCATCCAGACGTTGCAGCGCGGCGACCGCACCTTGCACATCTTCGACGATGTAGCCCGTCACGCCGTGGTCGATCACTTCCGGCACCGAACCGCGGTTGAACGCGATAACCGGCGTGCCGCAAGCCATCGACTCGATCATCACGAGGCCAAACGGCTCCGACCAGTCGATCGGGAACAGCAGCGCCTTCGCACCCGACAGGAACTCGGGCTTCTGCGCTTCGTTGATCTCGCCGACGAACTCCACGTGCGCCATCGACAGCAGCGGTTCGATTTCGCGTTTGAAATATTCCTGGTCGACCTTGTCCACCTTGGCGGCGATCTTCAGCGGCAAACCGCTTTGT
Organism: Paraburkholderia fungorum; assembly: GCF_900099835.1. Classification (NCBI taxonomy): domain Bacteria; kingdom Pseudomonadati; phylum Pseudomonadota; class Betaproteobacteria; order Burkholderiales; family Burkholderiaceae; genus Paraburkholderia; species Paraburkholderia fungorum. The sequence goes on along the minus strand of NZ_FNKP01000001.1, from coordinate 159,009 downwards.
GCAGCGATCTTGATAGCTGTATCGACGCGCTTTTCGGGGCAAATGCGGCCGAGGAAAGCCAGATATTCCGGTTTCTTGTGCGTTTGCGGCGTCAGCAACTGCTCCGGCAGACCGTGATAGATCGTGTTGAGCCAGTTCGCCTGCGGCAACGGCAAACGTTGCGAATCCGAAATCGACACCACCGGAACGTTTGAAAACGCATCGAACACCGGTTGCAATTCCGGCAGATCGAGACGGCCGTGCAGCGTCGTCACGAACGGCGTGTCCATCGTCGTGAACAGCGGGAACGGCATGTAGTCGAGGTGAAAATGCAGCACGTCGAATTCATGCGCGACCTTGCGCACCTTTTCCATCATCAGGACGTGCGGCGCCAATGCGTCGCGGATCGTCGGATCGAGACGCAGCGCACGCGGCCAGCAAGCGTCGAGATTCGCGGACGTAACCGAGTCGCCGCTGGCAAACAGCGTGACATCATGGCCGAGATCGACTAGCGCCTCGGTCAGATACGACACGACGCGTTCGGTGCCACCATAGAGTTTCGGCGGGACGGCTTCATACAGGGGCGCAATTTGTGCGATTCGCATGCGTTTTCTCCAATTCAAACGGCATCGCGGGACGCGCTCGACTAGAGCGGAGGAGCGAATGCCTAACGGACGGTTGGGCGCGGTAAGCCGCCGCCCGGGGGTGCTCCGAATCCTGCATCGGGTAATCCCTTAGCTTCATTATCGGGATCGGCCGCGCCAATTCGAGTTATTTTTCAAACGCTTAACGTTGTTACAGCGCGAAACATGGTCGGTTACAGCTCATCTGGGAGGCCGTCCCGATAATCGGGAGCGATCATTTCGCAGATAAACAAACGCTGATAACCGTGCAGAGCCCCAGCAATCGCCGGGCCTGGTAGACCGAGCATGACGCCTAAAGGGGCTTCATTGCAGCAGAGTGAAAAGCTTTTATAATTCTTTTTCACCTCTGCAAGGTGCGGGTCGCGAGTTATCGAAACTCACCAACTGGTTCACTTCTAGCCGAACCAGGCACCCAAAGCGCATCGTGAATCACCCGCTGCGCGCTACCTCTTCCGAATTTGCATCCCCTCAGGCTCGTCTTTGTAGGAAAAATTCCTACACGAATGACGGATTTATCCGTCAAACAGGCTGGGTGTCTGTCCGATTTTCGTCGCAGTTACATTTAGACACAATGTTGGCAACACAGAAACGAGCCGATTCGTGCGGATGAAGTGCGCGCGCTCAGGCAAACGTTTCCTTACACGGCATTAACCAGCCAGACACACCCCGGGGGAATCATGAGCGCGAATAGCGATATGCTCAGTGAGATCAGAGAAGTCAACCTGTCTTATCTCCTGCTTGCGCAGCGTCTGCTGCGCGAAGACAAGCCTATGGGCATGTTTCGCATGGGGATTTCGGACCAGCTAGCCGATGTGCTCGCCAATCTGTCGTTGGCGCAGACCGTGAAGCTGGCGGCGTCCAATCAGGTGCTGTGCCGTTTCCGTTTCGACGACCACGCGGTGCTGTCCGCGCTGGCCGACAAAGGCAAATCGGCGGCCGTGGCTCAGGCGCATTCCGCGATCCTGATGGCCGGCCAACCCGTCGAGCAACTCGGCTGATGGCCTACAAAAGTGTTGTTCTCGAAGTCAAGGAAATCACGCTAGCCATTGAGCTGATCGAGCTTGGCGCGCGTCTGCAATTGCTGGAAGCGGAAACCAGTCTGTCCCGCGACCGGCTCATCAAGCTGTACAAGGAACTGAAAGGGGTGTCGCCGCCCAAGGGCATGCTGCCGTTTTCGACTGACTGGTTCATGACCTGGCAGCCGAACTTTCACTCATCGCTGTTCTACAACATCTACCGTTTCATGGCGGACCACGGCGGCTGCAAGACGATCCAGTCGATCGTCAAAAGCTACCGGCTCTATCTTGAGCATGTCAGCCTGCACGACGACGAGCCCGTGCTCAGCCTCACGCGCGCGTGGACGCTGGTGCGCTTCTTCGATTCCGGGATGTTGCAGATGACCTCCTGCTGCCGTTGTCGTGGGCATTTTGTCGCGCACGCTCACGATCCGCAGCACAACTTCGTCTGCGGGCTGTGCCAGCCGCCTTCGCGCGCAGGTAAGACAAAGAAATTCGCCGACGCCCGCGCCCGCGAAAGCCTTGCCGCGCTCGCCGTCTGAGCTGTACGCATCCGGCGGCGAACCGGCCGCTCTGCCAGCGCGGTCCGCCCGGCCCGCCAGCCAAGGCGCGGCACGGGGCGCCACCGGCAGCCACGCCGTCCGTGTCGGGCGGCGTGTGACGCCCCCTCTGGTTTACACCGCAGCGCTCAGCCGCTTTTCCGTCAAAGTTTTCTGTTCCGTTGCCGTAAACCAATTAACGACGGTGACCGTCGCTTCTTTGTGAGGGCTCGGCAGTGCTAGTTTTCGTGGGAACACTCGTGACGCTTTTGTCCGTTTTCGGCGGTTACGCGCTGGAAGGCGGCCATCTTGGCGCGCTGATGCAGCCCGTTGAAGTGCTGATGATCGCCGGCGCTGGCGTTGGCGCGTTCATTCTCGGTAACGGAATGAAGACGATCAAGGCGACGCTGCGCGTCATTCCGACCCTCTTCAAGGGCGCGAAGTACAACAAGGACGTCTACATGGAGCTGATGGCGCTCCTCTACGTCCTGCTGGCCAAGGCGCGCAAGGAAGGCACGCTGACGCTGGAAGCGGACATCGACGATCCGTCGAAGAGTCCGATCTTCACCCAGTACCCGAAGATTCTTGCCGACCATCACATCATCGAATTCCTGACCGACTACCTGCGGCTGATGGTGGGCGGCAACATGAATGCGTTCGAAATCGAAAGCCTGATGGACGAGGAAATCGAAACGCATCACACAGAAGGCGAAGCCCCGGCGCATGCGCTGAACAAGGTCGGCGACGCGATGCCCGCGTTCGGCATCGTGGCTGCGGTGATGGGCGTGGTGCACACCATGGCCTCCGCCGACAAACCGCCCGCCGTGCTCGGCGAAATGATCGCGCAGGCGCTGGTCGGCACCTTTCTCGGCATTCTGCTTTCGTACGGGCTGATCGGGCCGCTCGCGAGCGTCGCCGAACAGCGCGTGACCGAGTCGACCAAGATGTTCCAGTGCATCAAGGTGACGATTCTCGCGAGCCTGAACGGCTACGCACCGGCAATCGCCGTCGAATTCGGCCGCAAGGTGCTGTTCTCGACCGAGCGTCCGTCGTTCGCCGAGCTGGAAGAGCACGTGCGCCGCGTGAAGGCCAAGTAAAGGGCGCCGGGAACCGAATCGATGAGCAAGGACAAAGACCGCGCCATTGTCGTCAAGCGCGCCGCGCCCAAGAAAGCCGGGCATCACGGCGGTGCGTGGAAGCTCGCGTACGCGGACTTCATGACCGCGATGATGGCGTTCTTCCTGCTGATGTGGCTGCTGAGTTCGGCATCCACGGTGCAGTTGAAGGGCATCGCCGATTACTTCAACCAGCCGTTGAAGATCACGCTCTGGGGTGGCGATCGCAGCGCCGAAGATTCGAGCATCCTGAAAGGCGGCGGCCGCGATATTTCGACCGACGCGCAAGGCGTGACGCGCTCCACCGACGGCAGCAGCAGCCGCGCCGAGCAAACCGTATCGCATAACAACGAAGAAGCGCAGAAGCAGTTGCAGGGCGAGCTGGAGCGTCGCGAACAGGTTCGTCTGCACGACCTGCAGGTCAAGCTGATGGCCGCGATCGAAGCGAACCCGGTATTGCGCCAGTTCAAGCAGCAGATCCGCATCGATTCGACGCTGACCGGGCTGCGCATCGAGATCGTCGACTCGCAGAAGCGGCCGATGTTCGCGACCGCGAAAGACGAAGTGGAACCGTATATGCGCGACATCCTGCGCGAAATCGGCCACACGCTGAACGATGTGCCGAACCGCATCATCGTGCAGGGACACACCGACGCCGCGCAGTACGCGGGCGGCGAGAAGGGTTACAGCAACTGGGAACTGTCCGCTGACCGCGCGAATGCGTCGCGTCGCGAGCTGATCGCAGGCGGCATGGACGAAGCGAAGGTGATGCGCGTGCTCGGTCTCGCGTCGACGCAGAACCTGAACAAGGCGGACCCGATGGACCCGGAGAACCGCCGCATCAGCATCATCGTGTTGAACAAGAGGTCGGAGGACTCGTTGAATCACGACGACTCCACCACGACCACCTTGTCCGACGACGCAGCCGGCTCCAAGCCGTTGCTGCAAAAAATTGCGCCGCCGGTAACGGCGGCACCGATGCCGCCGCTTCTGGGGCCAGCAAAAGCACCTGCGGCACCAGCAGCACCAGCAGCACCCGCGGCAGCGGCCCAGTAACAGACAGCGATCGCCAGGCGAGTCGCGCGCCCGCTGGCGCGGACAGTCCGGCGATTCATAGCGTAAGTGCAGCGAGAGGTTTTCATGATCAGGCACATTCTGGCAATCGACGATTCGGCATCGATGCGGCAGATCCTTGCCGCAACGCTGACGACGGCCGGCTACGAAGTGACGCTCGCGGCGGACGGCAACGAAGGGCTCGAAAACGCGCTCGCCATGTCGTTCGACCTCGTGTTGACGGACCAGCACATGCCGGGCAAGACCGGTCTCGATCTGATCGCTGCGTTGCGCGGCAATCCGGCTTATCAGGCGACGCCCATCCTCGTCCTCACGACGGAATCGGGCGAGCCGTTCAAGGAAGCGGCACGTGCGGCGGGCGCGACCGGCTGGATCGAAAAGCCGCTCGACCCCGACATGCTGACCGAACTCGTGGCGGCGCTGGCTGAGCCGGACCTCGCCTAAGCCACTCCCGGACACGTTAAAGAAACTATCGAAGCACCCGGCGCGGCGGCCCCAAGCCCCAAGCCCGGACAGGAACTCTCGCGGTGACCCAGGCATGACACTCGACATCACTCAGTTCTATCAGACGTTCTTCGACGAAGCGGACGAACTGCTCGCGCAGATGGAGCAGTTGCTGCTCAATCTGGATATCGCCAACCCTGACCCCGAAGACCTCGCGGCGATTTTCCGCGCGGCGCATTCGATCAAGGGTGGCGCGGCGACATTCGGCTTTACCGCGCTGACGGAAACGACCCACATTCTCGAATCGCTGCTCGATCGCGCGCGCAATAACGAAATCGTGCTGCGCAAGGACATGATCGACACGTTCCTCGAAACCAAGGACGTGTTGTCCGGTCAGCTCGCCGACTATCGCGCGAGCGCCGAACCGGACGCAGCAGTCGCGAAGGCGATCTGCGCGAAGCTCGAACAGCTTCACGCGGAGAGCCTCGGCGGCGGCGCGCCGGTGGCGGCGGCTGCTCCGGCAGCGGCATCGGTTGAAACAGTTGCAGTAAAAGAAGGCACCCCGCCCGAGCACGTCGTCGAACAGGCGGTGCAGGTGGCGGGTGGATGGGATGACGGCGAACCGGCACAGACCGGGCAAGCCGCGGGGACGGGCAGTGTCGACGACAACACCGGTCCCCATCTGAAAATTACGCTACGGGGCGTGGGTGAGAAGGACCAGGAACTGCTGGCCGAAGAGCTGGGCAACCTGGGGAACATCGTTGGGCAGGTCAAGAGCGGCGGCGATTTCACGCTGTGGCTCGCGACCGATGTGACCTCCGACGACATCATCGCCGTGTGCTGTTTCGTGATCGACGAAAGTCAGATCTCGATCGGCCGCGGCACCGCACCGGCGGACGAAACGGAACAAGGCGAACCTGGAACGCCCGAAGCCGATTCGTCGCCGGCGCAGGCAGCAAATGTAACGCATACCAGTCAGGCGGAACCCGCAGCATCGTCGGCCCCGGCGGCCAACTCCGCTGCGCCCGCCGGCAAGGCGACTCATGGTTTGTTCGACGCATCGGCCGCGCCTGCGGCACCGGCAGCCGCCGCTGCACAACCGGCAGCGGCGAGTCAACCGGCACCCGCAGCCAGCGCTGCGGCACCGGCCGAAACCGATCGCAAGGCGCGTCCGGCTGCGGCGGCGGCAGCCGCCGAAGGCAGCTCCATTCGCGTGGGCGTCGAAAAGGTCGATCAGCTGATCAACCTGGTCGGCGAACTGGTGATTACGCAGGCGATGCTCGCGGAAACCACCAGCACGTTCGACCCGGCGCTGCACGATCGCCTGTTCAACGGTATGGCGCAGCTCGAGCGCAATGCGCGCGATCTGCAGGAAGCGGTCATGTCGATCCGCATGATGCCGATGGATTACGTGTTCAGCCGCTTCCCGCGTCTGGTGCGCGATCTGGCGGCGAAGCTCGGCAAGGAAGTGGAACTCGTCACCTTCGGTCAGGCGACCGAACTCGACAAGAGCCTGATCGAGCGGATCATCGACCCGTTGACCCACCTCGTGCGCAACAGTCTCGACCACGGCATCGAAACCGTGGAAGCGCGGCGCGCGGCGGGCAAGGATTCGACCGGGCAGCTGGTGCTGTCGGCGGCACATCATGGCGGCAACATCGTCATCGAAGTGAGCGACGACGGCGCGGGCCTGCGCCGCGACAAGATTCTCGCGAAGGCGGCCAAGCAGGGCATGACCGTCAGCGACACGATGACCGACGAAGAAGTCTGGAACCTGATCTTCCTGCCGGGCTTCTCGACGGCGGAACAGGTCACCGACGTGTCGGGCCGCGGCGTCGGTATGGACGTGGTGAAGCGGAACATCCAGTCGATGGGTGGTCACGTCGAAATCACGTCGCACGCCGGCAAGGGCAGCACCACGCGAATCGTGTTGCCGCTGACGCTGGCGATTCTCGACGGCATGTCGGTGAAGGTCGGCAGCGAGATTTTCATTCTGCCGCTGAACTTCGTGATGGAGTCGCTGCAACCGCAAGCCGAAGACATTTATACGGTCGCCAACGGCGAACGCGTGGTGCGCGTGCGCGGCGAATATCTGCCGCTCGTCGCGTTGCACGAAGTGTTCAACGTCGAAGACGCGAAGCAGGAACCGACCCAGGGCATCGTCACCATCATGCAAACCGAGGGGCGCCGCTTTGCGATGCTGATCGACGAGCTGGTGGGACAGCAGCAGGTGGTCGTGAAGAACCTCGAAACGAATTACCGCAAGGTGCACGGCATTTCCGCCGCGACGATTCTCGGCGACGGCAGCGTCGCGCTGATCGTGGACGTGGCGGCGCTGAACCGCGAAACCCGCCATGCGCATGGCGCGATGAGCCTCGCATGACGACCCTCGTACGAGCACGACGCGCAACACTCACTCAATTCATTTCATCCCAACCGTTTGGGGGCTAACGTGGCAGAAGTCCAATCCATCAATTCGAGCGTGGCGAACGCGAGCGGTACGAATGGCCGCCGCGACGCGCAGCAGGCCGACGCCGGCGGTCAGGAATTCCTGGTCTTCACGCTCGGCGCCGAAGAGTACGGCATCGACATTCTCAAGGTGCAGGAAATCCGCGGTTACGACAACGTGACCCGCATCGCGAATGCGCCCGAGTTCATCAAGGGCGTGATCAACCTGCGCGGCATCATCGTGCCGATCGTCGATATGCGCATCAAGTTCCATCTGGGCCGTGTCGAGTACGACCATCAGACGGTGGTGATCATCCTGAACGTCGCGCATCGCGTGGTCGGGATGGTGGTCGACGGTGTGTCGGACGTGCTGACGCTCGCCACCGACCAGATCATGCCCGCGCCCGAATTCGGCGCGACGCTGACGACCGAGTACCTGACGGGCCTCGGCACCGTCGACGGCCGCATGCTGATTTTGATGGACATCGAAAAGCTGATGACCAGCCGCGAAATGGCGCTGATCGAAACGCTGGGCGTTTAACGGAACACCGCGAACGGGAAACTGGAGAGGGAGCGTCAAGATGCTGAACAGGTGGTCGATCCGCACGTCGTTGACATTGGTGGGGGTCCTTCTGGTTACGCTGACCGTCGTGGTCGGCGCGCTGGGTCTAACCGCGCTGAATCGGGCGAGCACCTCGCTCGACCGGATTGCGCGCGGCGATCTCGTGGCGATTCACGCTCTCGACGACGCGGCGTCGTATCTGTTGCGCTCGCGGGTCGCGGTGGACCGCTTCAACGCGCTGCAAAGCGCGGGTAACGCGGACGAAGCGAAGCAGGCGCTGTCGCGCGCGCAGGAGTTGCTCGCGAAAAGCAACCAGAACTGGCAGACGTATCTCGACGCACCCAAGCCCGGCATCGATCAGGCCTTGCTCGACGACGTCGCGGCCAAACACAACACGGTGATGCACGACGGCGTCGAGCCGGAGTTCGCCGCGCTGAACGCGAACGACATGGCCGCGTATCACGCGATCGCCGATACGAAGATCAGCCCGATGTTCATCGCGTACGACGCGGCGGCGTCGGCGGTGGTCAAGGCGTTGCAGCAGAGCGTGAGCGAGCAGCAGGCCAACGCGCAGGACAACGCGTCGCTGATGATGACGTTGATCGTCAGCGTCACCGTTCTCGCGCTGCTGCTGGTGGTCGGCATTCGCTTCGCGCTGCGCGGCCTGATCGTGCAGCCGCTGAAAGACGCCACCGCCTGTTTCGAGCGGATGGCGGCGGGCGATCTGTCCGAACCGATCGAGGTGTTTAGCCACAATGAAATCGGCCGTCTGTTCGCCGGTATCAAGCGGATGCAGGACAGCCTCTCGGCGATGGTGAAGGCCGTTCACGGCAGCACCGAATCGATCGACACCGGCGCGCGCGAAATCGCGATGGGCAACACCGATCTCTCGCAGCGCACCGAACAACAGGCCGCTTCGTTGCAGCAGACCGCATCGAGCATGGATCAACTCACCGGCACCGTGCGCCAGAACGCCGAGAACGCGCGTCAGGCGAGCCAGCTGGCCGTCAATGCGTCCGACATCGCGACGCGCGGCGGCGAAGTGGTGAGCGAAGTCGTCACGACGATGCAGGACATCGCGACCAGCTCGAACAAGGTCGTCGACATCATCGGCGTGATCGAAGGTATTGCGTTCCAGACCAATATTCTCGCGCTGAACGCGGCGGTCGAAGCCGCGCGCGCGGGCGAGCAGGGACGCGGTTTCGCGGTCGTGGCCGGCGAAGTGCGCAGTCTCGCGCAACGCAGCGCGAGCGCGGCGAAGGAAATCAAGGAACTGATCGGCGATTCGGTCGACAAGGTGCAGAGCGGCTCGGCGCTGGTCGGCCGTGCAGGCTCGACGATGGACGAGATCGTGCAGGCAGTGCGGCGCGTGACCGACATCATGGGCGAAATCAGCGCGGCGTCGGAAGAACAGTCGGGCGGGATCGAGCAGGTGAATCGCGCAGTCGTGCAGATGGACGAAGTCACGCAGCAGAACGCGGCGCTGGTCGAAGAAGCGGCGGCTGCAGCGGCGTCGCTCGAAGAGCAGACGCGTCAGTTGCAGACGGTGATCGGCGGCTGGAAGGTCATTGGCGGACAGACACGCGGCGCTGTGGCGGCCGTGCGTCCGCAGACGGCGACGCGGGCGAATGTCCCGACGTACAAAGCGTCGCCGGTCAAAACCGCGGCGCAGACGCCGGCCCCGGCAGGCAATGGCGCCGCAGGCACAGTAAATGGATCAGGCAGCGAGGCAATTAGCACAACCCCAGCATCATCTACCCGCGACGCAGCTTCGCGCGTCGAACCCGCGCTCAAGCCGAAGGCAGCGCGCGCGGTATCCGAATCCGTAGCACGTCCGGCCGCAGCAAGCGCGGCCACGGCGGGCTCCGACTCGGACTGGGAAACGTTCTAGGAAGTGGCACAAAGTCATGCAGTCATCCCGTCTCCCGCTCGTTGATGAGCGATTCATCGAAACACGCCCGCAAAGCGTGTCGCGGGGCGACTGCGTGCAGGCAGAACCGGCGGGCGCGTGCAACCCCGCGAAACCAATCCCTTCTTCCCAAGGGCACCCTTCGGGCGGAAAGCGGGATGGCTCGTATCGCAGGCAGGAACATTCATGATGGCAACGCGCGCACAACCACGGCCGGACCGGCAGGAGCCGGCCAGATCCGGCGAGTCGAACCGGGACTTTGAGTTCACCACGGCGGACTTCGCTCGCATTCGCGAGCTGATTCACCGCAGCGCGGGCATCTCGCTATCGGATCACAAGCGCGACATGGCGTACAGCCGGCTCGCACGCCGCCTGCGCGCGCGGGGTCTCGACACGTTCCGGCAGTATCTCGATCTGCTGGAAGCGGAGAACGATCCCGCCGAGTGGGAGGCGTTCACCAACGCGCTGACCACCAACCTGACCGCGTTTTTCCGCGAGGCGCATCACTTCCCGATCCTCGCCGACTTCGTGCCGCGCCGCGCGCAGCCGGTGTCGGTGTGGTGCTCGGCGGCATCGACGGGTGAGGAGCCTTATTCGATCGCGATGACGCTGATCGAAGCGCTCGGCGATAGCGGCGCGCGTCAGGCGTCGGTGCTCGCCACCGACATCGATACGCAAGTGCTCGCGAAGGCCGCAGCCGGTGTGTATCAGTTCGACCAGGTGAAGCATCTGTCGCCCGAACGACTCAAGCGCTTCTTTCTCAGAGGCACGGGCGCGCATGCGGGCATGGTCAAGGTGCGTCCCGAAGTGCGCTCGCTGGTGCGCTTCGAGCAGTTGAACCTGACCGACCGCGATTACCAGCTGCGCTCGCAATTCGACGCGATTTTCTGCCGCAATGTGATGATCTATTTCGATAAACCGACGCAGGCGCAAGTCCTCACGCGCTTCGAGCCGCTGATGAAGTCGGGCGGCCTGCTGTTCGCCGGTCACTCGGAAAACTTCACCTACGTGACGCAGGCGTTCAAGCTGCGCGGCCAGACCGTCTACGAACTCACCCGTGACGCAACCGGCGTGCGTACGCCGCAGCGCGCGTCGGGTGCGACGTCGCAGCATCATTCGGCTAGCGGGGTGATCGCATGAGCAGCGCCTTGCCGATCGCCACCAATCTCTACTACGACAACCACTTCCAGCGCCCCGGCGTGAAGTTGTTGCCCAACGAGTTCTACACGACCCACGACGACATGGTGCTCGTCACCGTGCTGGGTTCGTGCGTCGCGGCCTGCATTCAGGACCGTACCGCCGGGATCGGCGGCATGAACCACTTCATGCTGCCCGACGACGGCGCGGACGTTGCGCACGCCGCGTCCGATTCGATGCGCTACGGCGCGTACGCGATGGAAGTGCTGATCAACGAACTGATCAAGGCCGGTGGCCGCCGCGAGCGTTTCGAAGCCAAGGTATTCGGCGGCGGCGCGGTGCTGGCCGGCATGACGACGATGAACATCGGCGACCGCAATTCGGAATTCGTGCGCCGCTATCTGGCGACCGAAAAAATCCGTATCGTCGCCGAGGATTTGCAGGGCTCGCATCCGCGCAAGGTCGCGTTCATGCCGCGCACCGGTCAGGTGATGGTGAAGAAATTGCGTCTTCAGCAGGAAGCGGGCGTGGCCGAGCGCGAACAGGCGCTCGTGCGGCAAAGCGCCGAAGCACGCGCCGAGCGGCTCGCAGCCGCGCGCAAACGGGTCGAGCTGTTTTCGTCGCCCGCTGCCGGCGCTGCCCGGCCGAAGATCGAGCTGTTCGGCTCGACCGGCGGCGCCGCGAAGCCGCGTATCGAACTGTTCGGTTCGAGTCCGCGCCCGATTAATTCAAACAACGCCAGAACGACAGAGGAGGCGTGAGCGCCGTGCAAAAGATCAAAGTACTGTGCGTCGACGATTCGGCGCTGATTCGCAGCCTGATGACCGAAATCATCAACAGCCAGCCGGATATGACCGTGGTGGCGACCGCGCCCGACCCGCTGGTCGCGCGCGACCTCATCAAGCAGCACAACCCGGACGTGTTGACGCTCGACGTCGAAATGCCGCGCATGGACGGCCTCGATTTTCTCGAGAAGCTGATGCGTCTGCGGCCGATGCCGGTCGTGATGGTGTCGTCGCTGACCGAGCGCGGTAACGAAATCACGCTGCGCGCGCTCGAACTCGGCGCGGTCGATTTCGTCACCAAGCCGAAGGTCGGGATTCGCGACGGCATGCTCGACTATTCGGAAAAACTCGCCGACAAGGTCCGCGCCGCAGCCCGCGCGCGTGTGCGCCAGGCCGCGCCCGTGCATCACGCGGCGGCTCATGCCGCGCACGCGCCGGTCGGCGCCGCGCCGCTTTTCAACAATCCGCTGCTCAGTACCGAGAAGCTGATTATTGTCGGCGCGTCGACGGGCGGCACCGAAGCGATCCGTGAAGTGCTGGTGCCGCTGCCGCCGGATGCGCCCGCTGTGTTGATCGCGCAACACATGCCGCCTGGGTTTACCAAATCTTTCGCACAACGCCTCAATGGTTTGTGCCGGATTACCGTTAAAGAGGCAGAGCATGGCGAACGCGTGCTGCCGGGACATGCGTATATCGCGCCCGGTCACGCTCACCTGTTGCTTGCCCGCAGCGGCGCGAATTATATTGCCCACCTGTCGGACGAACCGCCGGTGAACCGGCATCGTCCTTCGGTGGACGTGCTGTTCCGTTCGGCCGCGCAGCACGCGGGGAAGAACGCGGTCGGCGTGATTCTGACGGGCATGGGGCGCGACGGCGCCGCCGGGCTGCTGGACATGAAAAAAGCAGGGGCTTACACCCTTGCACAGGACGAAGCGAGCTGTATCGTATTCGGCATGCCGCGAGAAGCGATTGCGCTCGGCGCGGCAGACGAGATCGCATCGCTGCCGGAAATGAGCCGACGCGTCATGGCGCGTTTGTCATCGATGGGCGATCGCGTTCAGCGGGTATGATGCGAGCCGGATGGATTGAGGCGGTTGTTCGAAGCGCTATCGACGCAATCGGACACCGCGCCATGGATCAAGCAAAGGGAATGAAATGGATAAGGGAATGAAGATTCTGGTGGTTGACGACTTTCCGACGATGCGCCGGATTGTCCGCAACCTCCTCAAGGAACTCGGCTACTCGAACGTCGACGAAGCGGAAGACGGTGCGGCAGGTCTCGCGCGTCTGCGCGGAGGCACCTACGAGTTCGTGATTTCCGACTGGAACATGCCGAACCTCGACGGTCTGGCGATGCTCAAGGAAATCCGCGCCGACGCCAAGCTCACGCATCTGCCGGTGCTGATGGTGACGGCCGAATCGAAGAAGGAAAACATCATCGCGGCGGCCCAGGCCGGCGCGAGCGGTTATGTCGTCAAGCCGTTCACGGCAGCGACGCTCGACGAGAAGCTCAACAAGATTCTCGAGAAGATGGCGAAAGCCGGGAGCTGATGTGACTACGCCGACCCAAGCGCCTGGCGCCGATGCGGCCAGTGAGAGCGGCGACTTCGCGTCCGACCGCATTCTCGCCCGCATTGGACAACTGACGCGCACGCTGCGCGACTCGATGCGGGAACTCGGGCTCGACAAGCATGTCGAGCGCGCGGCGGAAGCCGTGCCCGACGCACGCGACCGTCTGAAGTACATCGCGGATCTGAGTGAGAAGGCTGCCGAGCGCGTGCTGTCGGCCATCGATGTCGCCAAGCCGATCCAGGAACAGTTGCAGACCGGCGCGGCCGAACTCGACGCGCGCTGGGAGCAGTGGTACGCGGCGCCGATCGATCGCGAGGAAGTGCGCGCGCTGATGAACGACACGCGCACGTATTTGCGCGGCGTGCCGGAAGCGACCACCGCGACCAACTCGCAGCTGATGGAAATCATGCTCGCGCAGGACTTCCAGGATCTGACCGGCCAGGTGATCAAGAAGATCACCGACGTCGTGTATCTGATCGAGCAGCAGTTGCTGGGCGTACTGGTCGAAAACATCGCGCTCGAGCGGCGCGAGCAGTTCGCGGCGAACGCGGCGGCGCTGGCGGCTGAAACGGTGTCGTCGACCGGCAGTCCGGAGCATCTGCTGAACGGTCCGCAGATCAACCCGGAAGGCAAGACGGACGTGGTGCAGGATCAGGCGCAGGTCGACGACCTGCTGGCGAGCCTGGGCTTCTGATGCACCGGTTGCGTGGCAGCCACGCAACCGGCAGTCAATCGCGCGCAGGATGCAATCGGTAGATGCAGCAAGCCGCGCGGCGCATGCCAATGCTGACGACTGAAAGAAAGCGCAGGCATACTAGGGGCTTCATCAGCGGCATCGCATTCCGGTCACACCTCGCTCCGGCGGGTGGCACGGCGAGGGATTCCTCCTGATCGCGACCGGAGCGCGGCCGTTTCATCTGCCTATATGCGGCCGGTTCGTACCAGGTGCGAACCCGGCGGCAGCTCGGGAGGAGCCTCGTTATGCTGAGTTGTTTACGCCGCGCCGGAATCGTCACGGCGCTTGTCCTGCCCGGTTCCCTGTTATCCGTGCAATCAGCCTACGCGGGCCTCGGTAGCGCTCCGATGACGCCGCCCGCGGGGTCGTCGGTTTCCTCCCGCATCGTTCAGCCGGCCGGCAGCGCCAGCTCTTCACAGAGCGTCATGCGCTCCGCGTCGAGCGCAGCTTCTTCCACATCTTCGGCTTCCTCCGCTTCGTCGTCCTATACCGTGCGTGAAACCACGTACGGTAGCGGCACGGTGGTTCGCGAATATCTGGCGACAGATGGCAGCGTCTTCGGTATCGCATGGAACGGCCCGCAAATGCCGGATCTGAGCGATCTGCTCGGCACCTACTTCTCGCAATATGTCGACGGCGTCAAGGCCGTGCGTGCCGCGCGCGGCCACGCGCGCGGACCGGTCGCGGTCGAACAGAGCGGTCTCGTCGTGCGCTCCGGCGGCCATATGGGCGGCTTCAGCGGTCAGGCGTGGCTGCCTTCCGCGCTGCCCGCCGGCGTCAGCGGTTCCGACATCCAGTGATAGCGAGGACGACGATGCGAACCATGCAGATTGCAACGAAGCTCAAAGGCTGGATGCAGGCCGTCGCGGCCGTGACCCTGTTGGCGACGCTCGCCGCGTGCGGCGGTGGCGGCAGCGACAACTCCAGTTCCAACAGTTCAGACGCGCTGAACGGCGGAACGCTGCCCGTCAGCCCGTCGATGCAGCCGATCGCCGCGACCGCGTCGAACACAGTGCCGATCACGGTCGGCCAGGGTGTGAGCGGCGTGATCAATATTCCGACGGTTAGCGTGACGATCTGCGCACCCAACTCGACCACCAACTGCCAGACCGTCAACAACATCCAGGTCGACACGGGTTCATTCGGCTTGCGGGTGGTGAGTTCGGTGCTGAACTCGACGCTGCTCAACGCGTTGCCGAAGAGCACGCTGGCCGGCTCCAGTTCGCTGCTGGCCGAATGCGCAACGTTTGCCGACGGCTACACGTGGGGCTCGGTTCGCACGGGGACAGTGGGCATCGGCGGAGAAACGACGTCGGCGGCGATTCCGCTGCAAACCATCGGCGATATCGGCACGACGACTTTGCCTTCGGGAAGCTGCGGCACCGGTGCACCGGAAAACACGGTGTCGGATCTCGGCGCGAACGGCATTCTGGGCATCGGTACCGCGCCGAACGATTGCGGCGCGAACTGCCTGAACGTGAACAATAGCAACTACTTCGCGTGTCCGAGCGGGTCGACGTGCTCCCGCACACCGGTGACCGAAGCGCAGCAGGTGGCCAATCCGGTCGCGAAATTCCCGGTCGACAACAATGGCGTGATCGTGCAGATGCCGCCGATCGGCAATACCGGCGCGGCGTCGGCGACGGGCACGCTGGTGTTCGGCGTCGGCACGCAGTCGAATAACGCGCTAACCGCCACGCAAAGTTTCACGACCGACACCTACGGCAATCTGGCGAACAGCGTCTTCAACGGCGCGACCGTGACGGCGTTCCTCGATTCGGGCTCGAACGGCTATTTCTTCGGCGATAGCACGCTCGCGCTGTGCAGCAGCACCTACTCGGGCTTTTACTGCCCGTCGTCGGCGCAAACGCGGTCGATCACGCTGGTCGGTCTGAACAACGTGAGTTCCAGCGCCAACATCGGCATCCTGAGCGCGGCCACGCTGTTCAGCAATGGCAGCAACTACGCGTTCAATAACCTGGCCGGGCAGATCGGCGGCAATACCGACTTCGACCTGGGGCTGCCGTTCTTCTACGGCCGTCACGTGTTTTACGGTATCGACAAGACCGCGAGTGGCGGCGCCGCGCCGTACGTGGCGTTCTAACGCATCAAGCGTCGCGGCCTGGGAAGGCTGCTGATTGACGCGTCCGTGCCTGAAAACGCGGACGCCTCGACAACATTCAGCACGGTGCGCGGCCATCGCGATATGCGAGTCGCATTGGATTGACCGCCCGTTCTTCCCTCGCCCGGCGCATTTTTTCGCTGCATTCAGCCATGCGGGTCCACCGCCGGGCACCTCCCCACGCATTCTCCGGGTATGTTTGACGCCCCCCGGCGCCGCGCTGTTCCATCCCTCGAAATACCCCCCTTTCTCCGCCCTTATCCGCCGATCGGTGCTTGCGTCGAGCGGGAATAATCGCTCTCACTGGAAAGAGGCGCCGTGCCTCAGCCGACTGGAGAGTTTTAGTGGCAGAGGATAGCGACCTCGAAAAGACCGAAGCAGCCACTCCCCGGCGCCTGCAGAAGGCGCGCGAGGAAGGGCAGGTCGCGCGTTCGCGGGAGCTGTCGACGTTTGCACTGCTGTCAGCAGGATTCTTCGGTGTATGGGGCATGTCCGGCAGCATCGGCGAACACTTTCAGGGCATGTTGCGTGCGTCGCTCACGTTCGATCACGCCAGCGCATTCGAGACCAGCCGCATGCTGATCGGCGCGGGCGCGGCGGTCCGCGAGGGCTTTTACGCGCTGATGCCGATTCTTGCTTTCACCGGCCTCGCCGCGCTGCTCGCGCCGATGGCGCTGGGCGGCTGGCAGTTGTCGGCAGCCGGGCTTGAGCCGAAATTCAGCCGGCTCGATCCGATTGCGGGTCTCGGCAAGATGTTCTCGATCAACGGCCCGATCCAGCTCGGTATGTCGCTCGCGAAGACGCTGGTGGTGGGCATTATCGGCGGGACCGCGATCTGGAATCGCCGCGAGGAAATCCTCGCGCTCGCGACCCAGCCGCTGAACCTCGCGCTCGCCAATTCCGTGCATCTGATCGGCGTCTGCTGCGGGATGACGGTGGCGGGCATGCTCGTCGTGGCGGGGCTCGACGTGCCGTACCAACTCTGGCAGTTCCACAAGAAACTGCGCATGACCAAGGAAGAAGTGAAGCGCGAGCACAAGGAAAGCGAAGGCGATCCGCACATCAAGGGCAAGATTCGCCAGCAGCAGCGTGCTGCCGCGCGTCGCCGGATGATGACGAACGTGCCGAAGGCCGACGTCGTGGTGACCAACCCGACGCACTTCGCGGTCGCGCTGCAATACACCGACGGCGAGATGCGCGCGCCGAAGGTGGTCGCCAAGGGCGTGAACCTGGTGGCCGCGCGGATCCGCGAACTCGCCGCTGAAAACAACGTGCCGCTGCTCGAAGCGCCGCCGCTCGCGCGGGCGCTGTATCACAACGTCGAACTGAATCAGGAAATTCCCGGCCCGCTGTACGGCGCGGTCGCCGAAGTGCTCGCCTGGGTGTTCCAGTTGCGACGCTTCAACACCGAAGGCGGCGTCAAGCCGGTCGCACCGACCGGGCTCGACGTGCCGGAGGAACTCGACAAGGGTGGTGTCCCGGCAGACGAAGCCGACCAGGAAGCCGCCGACACCCTCAACCCCGCTAACGACGACGCTTCAGGAGCCTCCGCATGAACGCTCGCGCCGGATTCCTGTCCCGACGGCCGGATGCCTTCAGTACCGCCAATTTGAGAGCCCTCGCCGGGCCGGTGCTGATCTGCATGATCCTCGGCATGATGATTTTGCCGTTGCCGCCGTTTTTGCTGGACCTGCTGTTCACGTTCAACATCGCGCTTTCCGTGATGGTGCTGCTCGTCAGCATGTACACGATGAAGCCGCTCGACTTCGCCGCGTTCCCGAGCGTGCTGCTGTTCTCGACGCTGCTGCGCCTGTCGCTGAACGTCGCGTCCACGCGGATCGTGCTGCTCGAAGGCCACACCGGCCCCGATGCGGCCGGTCAGGTGATCGAGTCGTTCGGCCACTTCCTCGTGGGCGGCAATTTCGCGGTCGGTATCGTCGTCTTTATCATTTTGATGGTCATCAACTTCATGGTGATTACCAAGGGCGCGGGGCGGATCGCGGAAGTGTCCGCGCGCTTCACGCTCGACGCGATGCCCGGCAAGCAGATGGCGATCGACGCCGACCTGAACGCGGGTCTCATCAACGAAGATGCGGCCCGCAAGCGTCGCTCGGAAGTCTCGCAGGAAGCCGAGTTCTACGGTTCGATGGACGGCGCGAGCAAGTTCGTGCGCGGCGATGCGATCGCCGGTTTGCTGATCATGGTGATCAACATCATCGGCGGGCTGATTGTCGGGATGGTCCAGCACGACATGAGCTTTGCCGCGGCAGGCAAGAACTACACGCTGCTGACCATCGGTGACGGCCTCGTCGCGCAGATTCCGTCGCTGGTGATTTCGACGGCCGCCGGTGTGATCGTGTCGCGCGTCGCGACCAACGAGGACATCGGCACGCAACTGACCGGCCAGCTCTTCACGAATCCGCGCGTGCTGATGATCACGGGCTGCATTCTGGTGCTGATGGGCCTGATCCCGGGCATGCCGCACTTCGCGTTTCTGTTGCTGGGCGGCGGTCTGATCCAGCTTGGCCGGACCATGAAGAAGCGTGCCGACGAGCGCAAGAACGGCCCGTCGCTGGTCGACATCACGCCGGCCGTGACCGCGCCGGTCGAGAACACCGAAGCAA
The DNA here is from genome assembly GCF_900099835.1 of Paraburkholderia fungorum. NCBI lineage: Bacteria > Pseudomonadati > Pseudomonadota > Betaproteobacteria > Burkholderiales > Burkholderiaceae > Paraburkholderia > Paraburkholderia fungorum. The sequence continues at coordinate 140,303 of NZ_FNKP01000001.1, read as the reverse complement.
GCTGGGACGACGTGACGATGATCGACACGCTCGGCCTCGAAGTCGGCTACCGGCTGATTCCGCTCGTCGACAAGAACTCGGACGGCGAACTGCTGAAGCGGATCAAGAGCATCCGCAAGAAGTTCGCGCAAGAAATCGGCTTCTTGCCGCCGGTCATTCATATCCGCGACAACCTCGAACTGCGGCCGAACGGTTACCGGATCGCGCTCAAGGGCGTCGAAGTGGGCGTCGGCGAGGCGTATCCGGGGCAGTGGCTGGCTATCAACCCGGGGCAGGTGTCCGCCGCGTTGCCGGGCACGCCGACGCAAGACCCCGCGTTCGGTTTGCCGGCCATCTGGATTGACACGAATCTGCGCGAACAGGCGCAGGTGTACGGCTACACCGTGGTCGATTCGAGCACGGTGGTCGCGACCCACCTGAATCACCTGGTCGTCACGCATGCATCGGAACTGCTCGGCCGCCGCGAAGTGCAGTCGTTGCTCGAGCGGATGCAGAAGGACACGCCGTCGCTCGTCGACGATCTGGTGCCGAAGGTGCTGCCGCTCACCACGCTGCAAAAGGTGCTGCAGAACCTGCTGGAAGAAGGCGTGCCGATCCGCGACATGCGCACGATTCTCGAAGCGCTGTCCGAACACACGCCGAAGATCACCGACGCGCACGATCTCACCGCCGCCGTGCGGCTCGCGCTCGGTCGCGCGATTACGCAGCAGTGGTTCCCCGGAACCGGCGACATGCAGGTGATGGGCCTCGACTCGAATCTGGAACGGGTGTTGTCGCAGGCGCTGTCGACCGGCGCGAATCCCGGCCTCGAACCGGGGCTGGCGAACACGCTGCTGAACGAAACACAGAAGGCGATGACGCGTCAGCAGAACGCGGGCCTCGCGCCCGTGCTGCTGGTTCAGCACGCATTGCGGCCGATGATCGCGCGCTTCCTGCGCCGCAGTCTGCCGCAGCTGAAGGTGCTCTCGTACGCCGAGGTGCCCGACACGCGCAACGTGCGGGTCGTGAATCAGATCGGCGCGCACGCCTGACGCGTTGCGCATACTCAACCCAGGCGGTTCGACCGGCGCTCGATAGAGCGCCGGTTTTCATTTGGGCGATGCTTTTTCCTGCGCGTATCCGGCGGATCGTCGCGTGCGGGCGACGGCAGCCAGGGATTGCCTTACCGACCCTTGCCGCGCCGCTCGCGCAGCTACGCGCTGTGCCCGCGCAAACGCGCTTCATGCGCCCGTGCGCGTGACATCCGCCATCTCCCCATCGTGCGAATTGCCTACCTTTAACGGTCTTTATCCATCGATCGTCGCTCGACGGCTTTCGCAATAATTGATCTCAATGGGAAGCGGTATGTTGCCGGTCCGTTAGTCCGTTTACCTCATCGGGGGTCCAGCTTGAACATTCGTAAATTTATCGGTGCGACTAGTCGCGATGCTCTGCGTCTCGTCCGTGAAGCCCTCGGCGCAGACGCAGTCGTGTTGTCCAACCGTACGATGGACGACGGCAGCGTCGAAATCGTCGCGCTGGCCGACAGCGATCTCGCGTCCATCACGCCCAAGGCTCGCCAGGGCGCGAATGGCCAGGGCGCACCGATGAATACGGGCGCTGGACTGCCATCATTCGGCGCACCGCGTGCGCTGCCGCCGATGCAGGCGAATCCGTATGCGAGCAGCATGCCCGACGTGTTCTCGTCGGTGTTCGGCGCGAGCCCGGAAGCAGGCGCTGACGCGATGCCGCCGAGCTTGCCGGCCGGTCTGTCCGCGAATCTGCTGGCGAACGATGCGCCGCTGGGTGCTCCCGCAGCGATTCCTTCGACGATCCCTTCCGCCATCTCCGCAGCGATTGCCGCCGCCGCACCGGGCAACTCGCTGCCCGCCACGACCGCCAGCGCTACCCCAGTCCCGGTTCAACCGGTTCCGAGCGCCCGCGCAGCGGCCACGCGTCTGTCGGAAGACATGCGCGCCGACCTGCTGAAGGCGGCGGGTGTAGCGCCTTCGCCGGTCACCGCGACCGCCGATACCAACGCGCCGCGCACGATGGCCGAATCGAACCCCTGGCTGATCGACCATGCACGTCGCATCGCCGCAGACCAGCAACAGGAAGACGGCGCGCATAGCTCGCGTCCGTCGTCGATGACGCCGTCGGTCGCCACCGCGAAGGGCCTCGGCGCAGCAGTCGAAGTCAGCGCGGTCGCCACGCCGCCGGTCACCGGCCCGCAAGCCGCCGACACGCCCGAATGGGCCCGCGAAGCGGCGCAGGTCGCCGCCCGCCGCAACGCGCAGAAGATCGCGCCGATGCCGACCGTCGATGAAGCCCGCACGCCCGCAGCCGTCGCCGAAGCGATCAAGGCGCGCATGGAGCAGGTCGTCAACGACACCGTGATGAACGAACTGTCGTCGATGCGCGGCATGATGGAAGAACACTTTGCCGGTCTGCTGTGGGGCGATCGCCAGCGCCGCAGCCCGGCGCGCGCCGCGCTCACCAAGCACCTGTTCGCTGCTGGTTTTTCCGCGCAACTCGTGCAGATGATGGTCGACAACCTGCCTGCCGAAGTCGACAACATGGACGCCGGCATGGAGTGGGTTCGCACCGTGCTCGAATCGAACCTGCCGGTGATGGAAGACGAAGACGCGCTGATGGAGCGCGGCGGCGTGTTCGCGCTGATGGGCCCGACGGGCGTCGGCAAGACCACGACCACGGCGAAGCTCGCCGCGCGCTGCGTGATGCGCTTCGGCGCCAGCAAGGTCGCACTGCTGACCACCGACAGCTACCGGATCGGCGGCCACGAACAACTGCGCATCTTCGGCAAGATTCTCGGCGTGTCGGTTCACGCGGTGAAGGACGGAGCCGATCTGCAACTCGCGCTCTCCGAATTGCGCAACAAGCACATCGTGCTGATCGACACGATCGGCATGAGCCAGCGCGACCGTCTGGTCTCGGATCAGATTGCGATGCTGTGCCGCGCCGGTCAGCCGGTGCAGCGCCTGTTGCTGCTCAACGCAACGAGCCACGGCGACACGCTCAACGAAGTCGTGCAGGCCTATCAGCGCGCGCCGGATCAACAGCCGCTCGCCGGCTGCATCCTGACCAAGATCGACGAAGCCACCAACCTGGGCGGCGTGCTCGATACGGTGATCCGCTACAAGCTGCCGGTGCATTACGTGTCGACTGGTCAGAAGGTGCCGGAAAACCTGTACGTCGCCACGAAGAAATTTTTGATCAAGAGCGCGTTCTGCATACCGCGAGACAACTCGCCATTCGTGCCGCACGCCGACGATATTCCCGCGCTGCTCTCCGCGCTGTCCGCACGCTCGACCGCCGAACAGCACGAGGTCCGCTTTGGATAAGCTCATCTCGGATCAGGCAGAAGGACTGCGGCGACTGTTGACCCGCACCGGCGCACGCGTGATCGCGGTGACGGGCGGACCGGTGGGCGTCGGTTGCACGACGGTGGTCGTGAACCTCGCGGCAGCGCTTGCGCAGCAGGGCAAGGACGTGCTCGTGATCGACGAATGTGTGGGCGAGCGCTCGGTCAGCGCGCTGCTCGGCGGCTTGCGCGGCGCGGGCAATTTCGCTGCCGTGATGCGCGGCGAGATGACGCTCGACGATGCCGCCGCCCGTCATCCGCTCGGTTTTTCGGTGCTGGCGGCCTCGCGCGCCAATCGCGAAGGACACACGACGCAGCAATTCAACGTGCTGCTGGGCGGCACCGCCGACATCGTGCTGATCGACGCACAACTCGATGAACAGGGCCAGCTGTCGCCATTCGCGCGGCAGGCGCAGGACGTGATGGTCGTCGCGCGGATGTCGGCCCAGGCGATCACCGATGCGTACGCGTGCATGAAACGGTTGCACTTCGCGCACGCCATCGCGCAGTTCCGCGTGTTGGTCAATTACGTGCAGAGCGTGAACGACGCGCACACCATTTTCATGAATCTCGCCGGCGTGGCCGGGCGCTACCTGACGGTGGCGCTGGAAGACGCCGGTTGCATTGCCGCCGATGCGCGGATGGCGCGAGCCCAGGAGTTGTCGCGTTGTGTCGTCGATGCATTCCCGTCGACACCTGCCGCGCGCGACTTTCGGCACCTTGCCGCCGAATTGCAGTACTGGCCGATGCGGCCAGCGATGTCGTCGCAAACGCCCTGGCGGGCGCCTGCGACCGTTACAGCGGCGCAACACGCCGATCAACCGTCACCGCAGCACGCCTGAGAGGCGGCACGAGGACAAGGGGAGCACGATGTATAACGCTCAGGGAAAGATTTCCCAAGCCGAAGTTCTGACGAAGTACGCACCGCTGGTGCGTCGTCTCGGCTTGCAGATCGTCGCCAAGATGCCGGCGAGCGTCGATCTCGACGATCTTATCCAGGCCGGCATGATCGGATTGCTGGATGCGGCAGGGCGCTACAAGGAAGATCAGGGCGCGCAGTTCGAGACCTACGCGAGCCAGCGGATTCGCGGTGCGATGCTCGACGAATTGCGCAGTAACGACTGGTTGCCGCGCAGCTTGCGGCGCACGTCGCGTGAAGTCGAAACGGCGGTGCACAAGGTGGAGCAGAACCTGGGCCGTTCGGCGAGCGAAGCCGAGATTGCCGGGCAACTGCAAATGCCGCTCGACGAATATCAGTCGATGCTGCAGGACCTGCATGGCAGCCAGTTGATCTATTACGAAGACTTCGACCGTTCCGCCGACGACGAGCCGTTTCTCGACCGCTATTGCGTGGATCATTCCGATCCGCTCTCCGCGCTGCTCGACGACAGCCTGCGCTCGGCGCTGGTGGAAGCGATCGACCGCCTGCCGGATCGCGAGAAGCTGCTGATGTCGCTGTACTACGAACGCGGCATGAACTTGCGCGAAATTGGCGCGGTGATGGAAGTGAGCGAATCGCGGGTGTGCCAGTTGCACAGCCAGGCCGTAGCGCGTTTGCGCACTCGGCTGCGTGAAATGGCCTGGGCGAACGCCGAGGCAAACTGACGACTGGACAGTTGGTGTTCTGGCGCGATGCGCTCAACCCACTGTGTTGTTCATGCGTCAGCCATCTCGTGTTCCGCGGCGAGAGCGAGAAATGCGGAGCGCGACATGCCGCGCGCCTGCGCATATGTGTCGATCTCGTGGACCAGCACCTCGGGCAGCGAGATATTGATGCGGACTGCTTTCTTCAGCGCAGGAATATTGCGCGTGGTGACAAAGCCCCATGTGAACGCCGCGAACTCAGGATTACGCCGATGTTCGTCGAGCGTGCGCCGTTCGGGAATGGGCATGCCTTCGTCGAGCAAGGTGTCGAGATGCGCCTCGATGGCCTCTTTGGCGTTGGCGTAGGCTTCTTCAAGCGTGTCGCCCGCCGAGTGGCAACCCGGAATGTCGGGCACCACTACACCGAATGCGTGGCCTGAGTCGCCAGGCTCGATCGCGATCGGGAAAATCAAGTTCTTCATTTCAGGCCTGCCTGTTTCAGGATGCTGTTCAGGGTGCCGGGCGGCAGATCCCTTTTCGGATGCGGGATGGTCACGAGACCGGGTTTTACCGCGTGCCGGAAGTGATGGTGACTGCCCGATATGCGGATCAGACGCCAGCCATCGGTTTGAATCAGTTTGACGACCTCGGCGCTGTTCATGCGGTACTCCTCTTACTATACACACGATTACACACTCCTGCTAGTGGTTGGGGAGCCGCCGTCATGAGGTTCAGACACAGGAACCGGCTGACGGCGTGAAGCTCGACAGGTCTGTCATTTCAACGCGTCGCGCGTCTGTGCGCCAGCTAGCCGGATGGCTAATGCCGGGAGTCGTGGGGAGGGGAATTGAAAAACAGGTGGCCGAAAAAGCAAAAAGGCTCGTCAAAGACGAGCCTTTTTTTCGTTCAAACGAAGCAGATCAACTGGCCTGTAAAGCGGCGCGCAGGCGCCGCCCGGACCCGCCTCAGACAATCATCACACCTCGACTTGCGACGGAATCCGTCCGTCCGGGCCGTAGAAATTGGCTTTGCGCGGCACGTTTACCTGCAACGCGGCCAATGCCCGCTGGTTGTAGTCCATCCGAACGCGGATCAGCTCGCCGTTGCTGGTGTTCACGCGTCGCGCGCGGTCGGCCGCTTTTTGCAGCAGCGCCCATTGCTCGGCGACTCGCGTGTCGGTGCTGGCCGCCAGCTCCATGCCGGACCAGCCGGCCGGAAAACCCAGCTCGGCCAGTTGCGCGTCGCGCGCGGCTTCGAGCCTCGCGAGCACGCCGATCAGTTCCGTTTTCTTCTCGATGATCGGCGGCAATTGTTCGACCGGCGAGACCGCGGTCAACGCTCTGGTTTCGAGCGTCAAAATCGAGGCGAACGCCTCGACAGTCGAATATTCTTCGATGAGGGTGGCAAGCAGGGCGTCTTTCATCTCAACAACTCGCTAAACACGCCGGCTCGCGCACGATTCGCGAGCCGAGTTTGTCGAACGTCGCCGGCCACTTCACCACACTGCACTGTGTCGATTAGTTGCCGGTCGACGAGGTCTTGTTCTGCAACAGGTCGCGCGCCGTCTGCAACACGCCGTCGGCGATCTTGCTCGAATCGATCTGCAGCGTGCCATTCGCGATGGCCTGCTTGATCGACGCGACATGCGCGGTGTCGATGTCGCCGGAGCCGGACCCCGCCTGACTCAGCAGATGCTGCGACAAACCCGACAGGCTGACGCTCGCGTCGCCCGACGTGCTGCCCGCGGTTTGCGTCGCCGACGTCGCAGCACTCTGCGTGGTGTCGGCGCTCGCTGCGCTGGCGTCGCTCTGCTGGGAGCGGGACACGGCGTCTTTCAACGCCGGCAGATTCGAATTGGTTGTGGAATCGACTTTCACGATTGGCTTCCTGAACGATTTGATCCTGATAACGGCAACCGCTGATCAAAACTTTAGCGCAATCGCTCCACGCATTTCCTTGCTTCTCAACGCAATCTGGCCCTTTCGGCGGCTCGGCCGCCTGCGGGAAAGCCCGTTCCGCCGCCACGGCCTCAGCCAGCGTGCGATTCGGGGCGGCCAGACAGTTCACAGCTGAATCTCCACCGTCGCGCCATCGCGGACGATGCCCGAAATGATCTGGCCGTTCGCGGTTTTCACCCGGATCTGCTGACCCGGCGATGCGTTGTTCATCGCGCTGCCTTCCGCCGAAATCGAGAAGCCTTCGCCGGCTGCCACGACGCGCACGGTCTGGCCGATCGACACCGCCGACGCGCTCCTGAGCATGTCGCGGCGCAGCGGCATGCCGCCCGCGATCCGCGTCAGCGAAACCGAGCCGACGGCCTGCGACGGATCGGTAACGATGGCCTGCGGCAAGCCGGTCAGGTCGCCGTCGCGCGCGACGAGGTCGGCGGCGGTGAGCACTTCGCCCGCATTCATGGCGCGCGCGGCCAGGTAGTAAGTGGCATGCAGGGACACGCGTGCCTGCAGGTAGATGGTCCACGGGTGGCCGCCTGCGCAGCGCACGCCCACGGTCGTGCGGCCCCACATGCGCGCGCCCGTCGGCATGAACGGTTCGAGAGCCGTGCAGGCGGCGATGCCGCGCGGGAAAGCCGGTGCGACGGTGATATCGACCTTGCCGGGCAAACCGACTGCCTGCTGTTGCAGGAAAGCGAGAGCGGCCGTGTGAATGGCTTCCGGGTCCTGCTGGCCGGGCAGCGGCGCCGGTTGAGCGGCTGCGGCGGGCTGCTGCGCATCTGCCGGCGCAACGGCCGCTGCCACTGGGCGTACTGCGGCCGGCGCCTGTGATTTGGCGATTGCGGGACGGCTCGGCATCGCGGTTGCGATGGGCTTGCCGTTCGCGCTGAATTCGGGCGGCAGGCCGCGCGAAGCCAGGCTGTCGAAGCCGCCTTGGGGCGCGCTCGCGGCAACCGGCTGCGCGTTGGTCACGCCGGGCTGCGCCGGAGCGACCACGACCGGGACGACCGTCGTCGCCGTACGCGGGCTTTGCGCGGCATTGACGCGCGCCACGTTCATCGACGAACCCGGCGGCGGAATCGTCACGACGCCGTTGGCATCGGGCTTGAAATTGGTGCGGATCATGGCCGGCGCGGCAGCGGGTTCTCCCGCGCCCGGAATCACGATCGCGCCGTTCGAACCGGCCGCGCGCGAAAACGGATCGGCGTCGCGGTTCTGCGGCTCGCGTCCGGCCGTCTGTGCAGCGGCTGCGGCCAATGCGGTGGCGACCGCCGCGCGCTGCGCGGGCGTCGCCGCTGCCATCTTTTGCGCGATTTCGTTCAGCGCCGCCGGATTGTTCTCAGCCGGACCGGCGATCACGATCGGTCCGCTCGCTTCCTGAGCCTGCGTGTTGCCCGGCAGCAGCACGATGCCGCCCGCGACCCACAGCGCGACGCTTACCACCATCCGCGTCAGGAGGCGCGACGTGGCGCGCAGCGCCAGACGCGGCGCGACCCGCATGGTGCGTGCCGGCAGCGAGCCGCGCGAAGCACGCAAACCGGCACTCGCGCGATACGCCGTCGCGTGGCTCGCACGCTGCGGCAGATCGGAAGTGGGCTGGTCCATACGGTTCTCCATCGAATGCATCGGTACGCCTTGCATTCTAGAGAGCGCGCCCCAGCCGCAAACGTTGAATAGAAGCCCCCTTTCCCGGTTATTCGTCCGATTGCCGCTTGCGTTCGGCCCATAAGATGCACCTCATGCAAAAAGGCCTTCCCGGTCAATGCGATCCTCGAGCGAGGCGCGGGCGGGGACGCCTCGGGAACCTTCTCGGGAGATTTCTATGCTGGACAAACTCGATGCCGAATTCGCCTTTGGCCGCCAGGCGATGGATGTGCGCGCCTACCGCCAGGAGCTGCTGTCGTCGAATATCGCCAACGCCGATACCCCCGGGTATAAGGCGCGCGACGTCGACTTCGCCTCGTCGCTGGCCGGCGCGCTGAAAAAGACCGGCGGCAGCACCGCCGGCCAGGGCGCGTCGAACAATTCGACGCTGGTGATGACACAACCGGCGGGCGTGACGAGCGGCATGACGATGGTGTCGACGGAACCGGGCCACATGGCCGGCAAGGCCACGCTGACGGCAACCGGCGGCTCGCCCGACGACTACGGCAGCCTGCAATACCGCATTCCGACCCAGCCCGCGCTCGACGGCAACACGGTCGATATCGACACCGAGCGCGTTCAGTTCGCCGACAACACGCTGCACTACGAGTCCGGCATGACGGTGGTATCGAACCAGATCAAAACGATGCTCTCGGCGATCACGTCGGGCTCGTAAAAGACATGCAGAGCATGCAGTAACAGATACAGCAGCAAGCAAGCACAAATCGCTACGGGACTTAACTTGAGGCCGGGTCGAACCGGCAGGAGAGGTCAGGAAACCATGCCATCCCTGATGAATATTTTTGGTGTTGCCGGCTCCGCGATGTCAGCGCAGTCGCAACGGCTCAACGTGACGGCGTCGAATCTCGCCAACGCGGACAGTACCACCGGCCCGGACGGCCAGCCGTACAAGGCCAAGCAGGTCGTGTTCGCGGTCAGCCCGCTCGGCGGCGCGCGCAGCGCGTCCGGCCAGCAGGTCGGCGGGGTGCAGGTCACTGGCGTGGTCGACGATCCGTCGCCGATGAAAACGGCTTATGAACCCGGCAACCCGGCGGCCAACGCGGACGGTTACGTCACGCTGCCCAACGTCGACCCGGTGCAGGAAATGGTCAACATGATTTCGGCTTCGCGTTCCTATCAGGCCAACGTCGAGACGCTAAACACGGCCAAAACACTGATGCTGAAAACGCTCACGATCGGAACCTGAGGAGACTTACCTTGACCACCACTATTGGCAGCAGCGGCGCCACCGTTTCGCAGACCCTGCTCGACACGATGAACGGCACGAACAACGCGACGAGTGCCACCGGATCGAGCAGCAGCTCGTCCGGCACGTCGGCCGCCGACCTGCAGAACACCTTTCTTCAACTGCTCGTCGCGCAGTTGAAGAACCAGGACCCGACCAGCCCGATGGACAGCTCGCAGATGACTTCGCAGCTGGCCGAGATCAGCACGGTGCAGGGCATCAGCCAGCTGAATACGTCGCTGACTTCGCTGTCGACGCAACTCGCGGCCGGCCAGTCGTCGCAGGCCGCATTGCTGATCGGCAGCAGCGTGCTCGCGTCGGGCAGCACCATGACGGTTTCCAGCGGCAAGGCCAGCACCATCGGTGTCCAGCTTCCGGCCGCAGCGGACGACGTCACGCTCACGATCAAGAACTCGTCCGGCACGGTGGTCAACACGATCGACCTCGGCAAGCAGGCAGCGGGCGTCACACCGGTCGGCGTGACGGCGGTCGATTCGTCGGGCAACACGCTGGCCGACGGCACCTACACCTTTACCGTCAGCGCGACGGCGGGCGGCCAGCCTGCCACCGCGACGGCGCTCAGCGCGGCGACCGTGGAAAGCGTCGTGCAGCAGTCCGACGGCACCAGCGGTCTCGTGCTGTCGAACGGCTCGACGGTGCCGCTGACCGGCATCAACGCGATTCTCTAATTCCGAGTCACCAGTTAGTTACGACTTTCCAGATACGGAGTCATCATGAGTTACAACACAGGTCTGAGCGGTTTGTCCGCGGCGTCGAGCGATCTCGACGTGATCGGCAACAACATTGCCAACGCCAATACGGTCGGCTTCAAGAGCGGCACCGCTGAATTCGCCGACGTGTACGCCAGCTCCGTCGCTACCGCGGTGAACAACCAAGTCGGTATCGGCACGCAATTGAGCGGTGTGCAGCAGCAGTTCGCACAAGGCTCGTTCACCAGTACCGGCGCCGCGCTGAATGCCGCGATCAACGGCAACGGCTTCTTCCAGATGAACAACAACGGCACGCTGACGTATTCGCGTAACGGTGTGTTCCAGATGAACAAGGACGGCTACATCACCAACACGCAGGGCCTGGAGCTGATGGGCTATGCGGCGAATTCGGCAGGCATCATCAACACCGCGCAAACCGTGCCGCTGCAGATCCCGACCGGCGACATCGCACCGGTCGTGACGACCACGATCACCGGCTCGGGCCTGAACCTCGGCGCCCAGGACGACCTGATGTACGGCACGCCGACCGTGGCCGCCGGCACCACCAACAGCGGCTCGCTGACCACCACCGGCGCGGTCGTCACCAACGCGGCGGCGGGCACCAACACCGACAGCTACTCGGTCGATTTCACGAGCCCCACGACCTATAACGTCACCGACACGACGACCGGCGCGGTCACCGTCACCGGCGGCACGTACACCGCCGGCACGGCGATCACCCTCGGCAACGGCGAGACCATCGCGTTCAGCGGCACGCCGGCCACCGGCGACAGCTATGCGATCACCGCGCAGCCGATCGCGTTCAACCAGAACTCCAGCGCGACCTACAACGCCGCGACCAGCGTCACCGCGTACGACTCGCTCGGCGGCTCGCAGCAGGTCAACCTGTACTTCGCGAAGACCGGCTCCGGCACGTGGAACGTCTACGCAGGCACCTCGACCGGCACGGCTTCGCTGATCGGCGGCGCAACCTTCAATTCGTCGGGCGTGCTGACCGGCACGACGGACGCATCGGGTAATCCGACTGCAACGCCGCTCGCCTTCAACTTCACGGTTCCGAACACCGACGGCTCGAGCACGCCGCAAGCGTTAACGCTGAACGTGACCGGCATGACGCAGTACGGCGGCAGCGACAACGTCGCCGCGATGCAGGCCAACGGCAACAAGGCGGGCAGCCTGACCAATTTCTCGATCGACGCGTCCGGCAACGTGACGGGCACGTACTCGAACGGCGCGACGGCCCTGCTCGGGCAGATCGCACTGGCCAACTTCACGAACCCGAACGGTCTCGTCGACCTCGGCAACAACGAATACGGTCAGACGCTGGCGTCGGGCCAGGCGCAGATCGGCACGCCGGGCACCAACCAGCTCGGCAGCCTGGTGCCGGGTGAAACCGAAGATTCGAACGTCGATCTGACCGGGGCGCTGGTCGACCTGATCACGGCGCAACGCAACTATCAGGCGAACGCGCAGACGATCAAGACCCAGCAGACCGTCGACCAGACCCTGATCAACCTGTAACCGAACGGGAGCCATCATGGATCGGCTGATTTACACCGCGATGTCGGGCAGCGCCCAGGCGCTCGAACAACAAGCCATCGTTGCGAACAACCTCGCGAACGCCTCGACCACGGGCTTTCGCGCGCAGCTCGAAACGTTCCGTGCCGTGCCGATGTCGTTCGGCGACGGCAGCTCGATCAACGACAACACCACCCGCACGTTCGTGCTGTCGTCGACGCCGGGCGCGGACTACACACCGGGGCCGATCCAGCAGACGGGCAATCCGCTCGACGTGGCAATCCAGGGGCCGGGATGGCTCGCGGTGCAAACCACCGACGGCGGCGAGGCTTATACGCGCGCCGGCAATCTGCACATCGACGAAAACGGGCAACTGGTGAACGCCACCAATCAGGTGGTGCTCGGCAACGGCGGCCCGGTGTCGGTGCCGCCGGGCGCGGAAATCACCATCGGCAAGGACGGCACGGTGTCCGCACTGACGCCGGGCGATCCGCCGACGGCCGTGGTGACGATCGATCAGCTGAAGCTGGTGAATCCCGATCCGCAAACCATGACGCGCGGTGACGACGGCCTGTTTCGTACCGCCGACGGCAATCCCGCCGACGCCGATCCGGCCGTGACGGTCGCGCCGGCGTCGCTGGAAGGCAGCAACGTGAATCCGGTCAGCGCGATGGTCTCGATGATCACCAACGCGCGGCAGTTCCAGATGCAGACCAAGCTGCTGGAGAACGCGGACAAGAACGACCAGTCCGCGAACGAGCTGCTCAGCTTCAGCTGACGGGCCGTGTTGGGATAGCAGTTTTTGCATGGGACGGGGGTAAGCGCTGAAGCGCCCGCTCACGTCGACAGCTTTGCATGGGGTGGCACCAGGCGCTAAAGCGCTAAACGCCACCCACAAAGGAGAAACATAGTGAATCGCTCGCTCTACATCGCCGCTACCGGCATGAACGCGCAACAGTCGCAGATGGACGTCATCTCGAACAACCTCGCGAACGTCAGCACCAACGGCTTCAAGGGCTCGCGCGCGGTGTTCGAGGATCTGCTGTATCAGACCATCCGTCAGCCGGGCGCGAATTCGACGCAGCAAACCGAATTGCCGTCGGGTATCCAGCTCGGCACGGGTGTGCAACAGGTCGCCACCGAGCGTCTGTACACCCAGGGCAACCTGCAGCAAACCGGCAACTCGAAGGACCTCGCGATCAACGGCCAGGGCTTCTTCCAGGTGCAGATGCCCGACGGCACCACCGCCTACACGCGCGACGGCTCGTTCCAGACCAACGCGCAGGGCCAGCTGGTCACGTCGAGCGGCTATCAGGTGCTGCCGGCCATCACGATCCCGACCAACGCGACCTCGCTGACGGTCGGCAGCGACGGCTCGGTGTCGATCACCGTCGCCGGTTCGACCAACACGCAGCAGCTCGGCACGATGCAGCTCGCGACCTTCATCAACCCGGCCGGTCTGGATGCGAAGGGCGAGAACCTGTTCTCGGAAACGGCTTCGTCGGGCGCGCCGAACATCGCGCAACCGGGCCTGAACGGCGCGGGCACGCTGAATCAGGGTTATGTGGAAGCCTCGAACGTCAACGTGGTGCAGGAACTGGTGAACATGATCCAGACCCAGCGCGCCTACGAAATCAACAGCAAGGCCGTGACCACGTCCGACCAGATGCTGCAGACCCTCAGCCAGATGTCGGTTTGAGCGGCAGGGAATTAAAGGCGGTAATCATGATGTCGCACATCTCTCGCATCCCGGTTCATTCGCGCACCGCTCAGGCGCTGGTGCAGCTCACGCTGCTCGCCGCGCTGGGCGGCTGCGGCCTCGTGCCGAAGCAGCCGATCACGCAACAACCGATGACGGCCGTCCCGCCGATGCCGCCGCAAATGCAGGCACCCGGTTCGATCTTCAATCCGGGCTACGCGGGCCGACCGCTGTTCGAAGACCAGCGGCCGCGCAATGTGGGCGACATCATCACGATCGTGATTGCCGAAAACATCAACGCGACCAAGTCGTCAGGCGCGAATGCCAACCGCTCGGGCAGCACCGCCATGGCCGTGCCGACCGCAGGCTTTCTCAGCGGCCTGTTCAGCAAGGCCAATCTGAGCGCGAACGGCAGCAATGTGTTCGCGGGCACCGGCGGCGCGAATGCGTCGAACACGTTCAACGGCACGATCACAGTGACGGTGACGGGCGTGCAGCCGAACGGCAACCTGACGGTCAGCGGCGAAAAACAGATGCTGATCAATCAGGGTAACGAATTCGTGCGCTTCTCCGGCGTGGTCAATCCGAACACGATTTCCAGCCTGAACGCGGTGTATTCCACCCAGGTGGCCGACGCGAAAATCGAGTACTCGGCCAAGGGTTATCTCGACGAAGCCGAGAACATGGGCTGGCTGCAACGCTTCTTCCTTAACGTGTCGCCGTGGTGATCATGCGTATCGTCTCTCTTCGCCGCGCTGTTCACGCTGTTTCGACTGCGGGCTTCGCTGTCCGTCGCGCGGCTTCCCGGACCGCACGCTCGCTCGCGTTCGTCGCGCTGGCCTGCGCCGCGCTGCCCGCCGTGACCGTCACGCCCGCGCATGCCGAACGGCTGAAAGACCTCGTGCAGATCCAGGGCGTGCGTGACAACCCGCTGATCGGCTACGGCCTCGTGGTCGGCCTCGACGGCACGGGCGACCAGACCACCCAGACACCGTTCACCACGCAGACGCTCGCCAACATGCTGGCGAACCTCGGCATCTCGATCAACAACCAGGCGGCGGGTTCGAGCAGTTCGACATCGTCGCTGTCGAACATCCAGTTGAAGAACGTCGCCGCGGTGATGGTGACGGCGGTGCTGCCGCCGTTCGCGCGTCCGGGCGAGCAGATCGACATTACCGTTTCTTCGCTCGGCAACGCGAAGAGCCTGCGCGGCGGTACGCTGCTGCTTACGCCGCTCAAGGGCGCGGACGGCCAGGTGTACGCGCTCGGGCAGGGCAATATGGCTGTGGGCGGCGCCGGTGCGAGCGCCAACGGCAGCAAGGTGCAGGTCAATACGCTGGCAGCGGGCCGGATTGCGGGCGGCGCGATCGTCGAACGCGCGGTGCCGACGTCGGTGTCGCAGGCTGGCACGATGCAGCTCGACCTCAATGACATGGATTACGACACCACGCAGCGCGTCGTCTCGGCGGTGAACAACGCGTTCGGCAGCGGCACGGCGATGGCACTCGACGGCCGCACGATCCAGTTGCGCGCGCCGACCGATCCGCAGCAGCAGGTGATGTTCATGGCGCAATTGCAGAATCTCGACGTCAAGCCGGCGCAGGCTGCCGCGAAGGTGATCCTGAACGCGCGCACCGGCTCGATCGTGATGAACCAGATGGTCACGTTGCAGACCTGCGCGGTGGCGCACGGCAATCTGTCGGTGGTCATCAACACGCAACCGGTAGTCAGCCAGCCGGGTGCGTTCTCGAACGGCCAGACCGTGGCCGCGCGTCAGTCTCAGATTCAGATGAAGCAGGACAACGGCGCACTGAAAATGGTGACGGCCGGCGCGAACCTGGCCGATGTAGTAAAGGCTCTCAATGCACTCGGTGCGACGCCTGCGGATCTGATGTCGATCCTGCAGGCCATGAAGGCGGCGGGCGCGTTGCGCGCCGACCTGGAAATCATCTAAGGAAGACGCCAGATGAATTCGGATACGACCAATACCGCGAACGACCTGACCAACCGGTTTGCACTCGACGTGCAGGGTTTTGGCGCGCTGAGCGCGCAGGCCAAGGCGTCGCCGCAAGCCGGCATGAAGATGGCCGCCCAGCAATTCGACGCCGTGTTCACGCAGATGATGCTGAAAAGCATGCGCGATGCGACGCCGCAGGACGGCCCGTTCGACTCCCACGACAGCGCGACCTTCACGTCGATGATGGATCAGCAGATGTCGCAGGAGCTGTCGAAGAAGGGCATCGGCGTGGCCGATGCCATGCTCAAGCAGTTGATGCGCAATCAGGGCATGCAGGTTGGCGGCGCAAGCGGTGCCGGCGGGGCGAACAGCCTGGCCAGCATGGCCAACGCGCTCGGCGGCGGCAGTAGCGCCGGCGGTGGCGACGAAGGTCAGACCGCCGCGCTGAACGCGCTCGCGAAAGCCTACGGCAACGCCCAGGCCAACGGTCAGCTGGCGATGGGCAAGCCCTACACGGGCAATAGCTCGCTGACGCCGCCGTTGCGCGGCGACGGCAGCTCGTCGAAAGTCGACGCGTTCGTCGACAAGCTGGCCGCGCCCGCTCAGGCCGCCAGCGCCGCGACGGGTATTCCGGCGCGCTTCATCATCGGTCAGGCCGCGCTCGAATCGGGCTGGGGCAAGAGCGAGATCAAGAAGGCGGACGGCTCGACCAGCCACAACGTGTTCGGCATCAAGGCGACAAAGGACTGGACCGGCAAGACGGTGTCCACGGTCACGACCGAATACGTGAACGGCAAGCCGCAGCGCACGGTCGAGAAATTCCGCGCGTACGACTCGTATCAGGAAGCGATGACCGACTACGCGAGCGTGCTCAAGAGCAACCCGCGTTACGCGCAGGTGCTGAATTCGTCGCGCGACGTGGCGGGTTTCGCGAACGGCATGCAGCGCGCGGGCTACGCAACCGACCCGCATTACGCGAAAAAATTGCTGTCGATCATGCAGAAGATGGCCTGAACGGCCATCCGAACGGGACGCGCCGCTCAGGCCGGTTCGCTACGAGGCGAAGCGCGGCGTGCGCCCGAAGTTGTCCAGATTCCAGGCTGAATCCATGCACGCGACGGGGCCAGGTGCATAACAAGACGGACGAGGCCGGTCGCCCAGCGGCGACCGGCCCAGCCGCGTGAAGGCGGAGCACGGTTTAACGTTTGCGGCAAATATTTCATTACACGCCCCTAAATTTTGGCTGGGCGCTGCCGCTAATCAGTTAGATCTGATACCGGAAAAGCGCTGTAACGTCCGGTTGAATGCGTGTGCCGCGGCCTTGAAACAGACCGTTCGAAGGCCCCGGCAGGAGCCCTCGGCACGCGCCCGCAAGAACATGCATACCGGCAAGCCCATGGATATGAACCAGTCGAACGGCCAACGCGACATGCAGGCCCACGTGCACGTATCACAAGACGAAGGGGCCAATGATTTCGGCCGTCGAAATCCGCTGGAAATCGGCGTTCAGTTGCGCAATCTCGTCAATCGGGGCGATTTCCTCACCGTCGAATATCCGGGCGGGCAGCTAGTCACGCGCCTGCTCGACGTCGACGTGCGCGGCCGCACTTTCACCTTCGATTGGGGCGGCGTCTCCAATCAGAACTCCGGCCTGCTGGCCGCGCCCCGCTGTAAATTCCACGCGGCGCCCGACGGCGTGCGCGTCGAGTTCTCGGTCAGCACGCCGCGCGAGACGAAGTTCGAGGGCATGCCCGCGTTCGAAGCCGATTTCCCCGATGTGCTGTTCTACGTGCAGCGCCGCGAGTATTTCCGCGTCGATGCGCCGGTTCTCGATCCGTACGTGTGTACGGGCCGGTTCCCCGATGGCGCGTCGTTCCGCTTTGAAGTGCACGATCTGTCGCTGGGCGGCGTCGGCATGCGCACGGCCGACGTGCGCGTCGCCGAATTGCCGATGGGCATGCGTTTCGAAGATTGCGAGCTGGTGCTGGGCGCGCTCGGGCGGTTGTCGCTCGATCTGCAACTGGTGTCGCACCGCGCGACGGCGCTGCCGAACGGCACGCAGCGCTATCAACTCGGTTTCCGTTTTCTGACGCTGCCGGGCAGTGCCGAAAACACATTGCAGCGCCTGATCACGCAACTCGAAATGAAGCGCCGTTCACTGGTGCGCTGAACCGGCGCGCAAACAGGTGCGCTGAGGCATCGAATACATCGGAATGGCCCTCAATTTTCTGTGCGGGGGGCCGTTAAACAATTTATTCAGTAACTCGGCGGCATGTGTGTGATGTCGCCCTTCAGGATGACGCATGTCGGGCAATCTCATATCTATCGGCCTCAGCGGACTTAATGCAGCCCAGTGGGGTTTGACGACGACTGGTGAGAACATCAGCAACGCGTCGACCGCCGGCTACTCAGTGGAAACGCCGGTCTATTCGGAAACGGCCGGCACCTACACCGGTTCGGGCTATCTGCCGATGGGCGTCTCCACGACCACCGTGCAGCGCTCGTACAGCCAGTATCTGGCGACCCAGCTCAACAACGCGCAATCGACCAGTGGCTCGCTGACCGCGTACAACACGATGATCACGCAGCTCAATAACCTGGTCGGCAGCCCGACCACGGGGATTGCGAGCGCCATCAACAGCTATTTCACCGGTTTGCAGAACGTCGCCAACGACGCGTCGGACACCGCCACGCGGCAGACCGCCGTCAGCGATGCGCAGACCCTCGCCGACCAGATCAATGCGGCCGGCGCGCAATACGACAGCCTGCGCTCGAGCGTCAACACGCAGATGAGCAACGCGGTCACGCAGATCAACACGTACACCGCGCAGATCGCTTCGCTGAACAGCCAGATTCTCTCGGCCAGCAACCAGGGCCAGACGCCGAACCAGTTGATGGACCAGCGCGACGAAGCCGTGTCGAACCTGTCGCAGCTGATCGGCGTGCAGACAGTGCAGGCCAGCAACGGCAGCTATAGCGTGTACATGTCGAATGGCCAGCCGCTGGTGTCCGCGGACAACAGCTTTGCGCTGGGCACTGCGACGTCGACGACCGATCCGACCGAAGTGTCGGTGACCTATCTCGGCCAGGTCGGCGCGAAGCCGACACCGACGCCGCAGACGTTGTCCGACAGCCAGTTGTCCGGCGGCACGCTGGGCGGTCTCGCGGAATTCCGTTCGCAAACGCTCGATCCGGCCGAAGCGCAACTTGGCGCTATCGCCACCAGCTTTGCCGCGCAGGTGAACGCGCAGAACGAACTGGGCATCACGCTGAACGGCTCGGCCGGTGGCGCGCTGTTCACGGTCGGCACACCGCAGGTCAACGCGAGCACGCAGAACACCGGCAATGCAACGGTGAGCGCGACTTTCGCGGACGCGACCCAGCCGACCACCGGCGACTACACGCTTGCCTATAACGGCACTACCTACACGCTGACCGACAATTCGACCGGCTCCGTGGTGGGCTCCGCACTGGATCTCACCAAACCGATCGACGGCCTGCAATTCTCGAGCACCGGCACGATGCAACCGGGCGACTCGTTCGAAGTCCTGCCCACACGCGGCGCGCTGAACGGCTTTGCGCTGGCGACCACGTCGCCGTCGGCAATCGCCGCTGCGGCGCCGGTGCTGGCTTCGGCGTCGGCAGCGAATACGGGCAGCGCGCAGATCACCCAGGGCACGGTGACGGCGGGCTACACCGCACCGACCACCGCGTCGACGATCACGTACACCGCCGGCACGGGCCTCACCGGTTTCCCGCTGGATTCCACAGTGACGGTGGCAGGACCGCCGTCCCAGTCGTACAACATCACGTCGTCGACGACGGCGGTGCCTTACACGGCTGGCTCGGGCGCGACGCTGACGATCACGAATCCGACCAATTCGACCAGCGCCGCCAGCATGAACAATGTGACGGTCACGATCAGCGGTACGCCGGCCGACGGCGACTCGTTCACGATCGGACCGAACACCGGCGCGGCCAGCGACGGCCGCAACGCACAGTTGCTGTCGAACCTGACGTCGGCGCAGTCGCTCGGCGGCGGCACGTCCACGCTGACGCAGGCGTACGCGAACTACGTCAACACGATCGGCAACCAGACGACGCAGATCCAGAGTTCGAGCACCGCGCAAACCGCGCTCGTCACGCAGATCACGACCGCGCAGCAGTCGGTGTCGGGCGTCAACATCAATGAGGAAGCAGCCAACCTGCTTCAATATCAGCAGCTCTATCAGGCGAACAGCAAGGTGATCCAGACTGCTCAGACCCTGTTCTCGACGTTGCTCGGCATCTTCTCGTAAGGCGTTAAACCATGCGTATCTCAAGCCAGCAGTACTTCAGCATGAACGTCTCGACAATGAGTGACCAGCAGGCCCAGTTGTCGCAGATCTATCAGGAAATCTCGAGCGGCGTCTCGCTGAGCACGCCCGCCGACAATCCGCTCGGCGCGGCTCAGGCCGTGCAGCTTAGTTCGACGGCGACGGCGCTGTCGCAATACACGACCAACCAGAACACGGCGTTGTCGTCGTTGCAGGCCGAAAGCTCGACGCTCAGCAACGTGCTGACCACGCTGCAAAGCGCCAACACGGCTGCACTGAGCGTCGGCAGCGGTATCCTGAACGACACCAACCGCACGGCCATCGCATCGCAGTTGACGAGCCTGCGCGACCAGTTGCTGACCTACGCGAACGCCACCGACAGCGCGGGCAACTCGCTGTTCTCCGGCTTCCAGAACACCACCACGGCGTTCACGACCAATGCGAGCGGCGCTGTCGTCTATTCGGGCGACACCGGCACGCGTGCGGTGCAGGTCACGGGCAGCAATGCGGTCGCGACGAGCGACAACGGCGCGGCGGTGTTCATGAGCGTCAGCGCGACCAATGCCGAGCCGATCGCGGCGGGCAATTCGGCCAACACCGGCACGGGCGTGATCGGTTCGGTGACGGTGAACGACCCGACCAACGCGGCGAATGCGGACTCGTATCAGATCGCGTTCAGCGGCAGCGGCTCGACGCTGTCGTACACGATCACCGATACGACGACCGGCGTGGCAGGCACGGCGACGCCTTACACGGAAGGCTCCGACATTACGATGGGCGGCCAGACGGTGGCGATCACCGGCACGCCGGCGGCGGGCGACCAGTTCACGGTGCAGCCGGCCAATTCGGCAGGCACCGATGTATTCGCGAATCTGAACGCGATGATCGCCGCGTTGCAGAATCCGACGACGGGCAACCCGGCTGCGCAGGCAACCCTGCAAAACGCGATGAACACGGGTCTGTCGCAACTGGCGAACACGCTGAGCAATGTGACGGCGGTGCAGGCGTCGGTGGGTGGTCGCGCGCAGGAAGTGACGGCGCTGCAAACCGTCACGCAGACCAACTCGCTGCAAACGCAAAGCAATCTCGCGGATCTGACCTCGGTCGACATGGTCTCGACGATCAGCAAGTACACGTTGCAGCAGGCCGCGTTGCAGGCTTCGCAGCAGGCGTTCGTGCAGATCCAGAACATGTCGCTGTTCCAGTACATCAACAGCTGATGGATTGCGCGGACGCTGTCCGCGCAGATGTCAAAAAAGCCGGCGCGAGCCGGCTTTTTTATGGCATGCAGCGGAGCAACGGCGCATGCGAACCCGCGAAAGCCTGTCAGTCTATTTCAACCCCGCCGCGACCCGGCCCATCTCGTCGATACCCATGTCGAACAGATGAACGAAGTACGGGATCATGTTCGGCAGCATCAGTTGCACGAGCAGCAGACCGACCAGCATGGTCAGCGGAAAGCCGATCTGGAATACGCCGATCTGCGGCGCGGCGCGGTTCAGGATGCCGAGCGCGAGGTTGGCGATCAGCAGCGCGACGACCACCGGCAGCGCCAGCAGCAAGCCCGACGAGAAGATCGAGCCGCCCCAGTTGGCGAGCGTCTGCCAGCCGTGCGGCGCAAGCAGATTGGCCGACACCGGCACCGACTGGAACGTGGCGACCAGCGCGGCCAGCATCTGCAAATGACCGTCGACGGCGAGAAATACCAGCATCGCGATTGTCGTCATGTAGCGCGAGATCACCACGCCCGAACCGGTCGACTGCTGATCGAAGAAGGTCGCAAAACCCAGCCCCATGCCGAGGCCGATGAAGTAGCCGCTCGCGTCGATCGCCTGAAACGTTATCTGCATCGTCACGCCGAGTGCAATGCCGATCAGGAACTGGTTGACGAGAATCCACACGCCGTCCGCGGAAAACACCGTCACCTGCGGCAATGCGCCGATGGTCGGCGCGACGATCAGCGTGGTGAAGGCGGCGAGGCCGACCTTCACGCGCATCGGCATCGAGACGTTGCTGAGGATCGGCGCGGTGCCGATCAGCGCCGCAATGCGCGCGAACGGCCACAGGAAGGCGGTCAGCCAGGCGTTCAGTTGAGCGTAGGTGACCGTGAACATGAGAGGGCGGGCGGGGGCGGCGGCAAGCCGCTCAGTTGACGAGCGTCGGAATGCTGGTGAGCGTGTGACGCAGGTAGTCGAGCATGGTCGTCAACATCCACGGACCGGCGATCACCATCGTGACAGCGATCGCCAGCAGCTTCGGAATGAACGACAGCGTGGATTCGTTGATCTGCGTGGCGGCCTGGAACAGGCTCACCACGAGGCCGACCACCAGCGCGACCAGCAGGAGCGGAGCTGCCAGCACCAGGCCGACGTACATCGCCTGGTGGGCCAGCGTCATGACTGATTCGGGTGTCATGGTGAATTTCGCCGGGAAGGTTGAAGGGTTAAACGAAGGGATTAAACGAAGCTCTGCGCGAGCGAGCCGAGCAGCAACTGCCAGCCGTCGACCAGCACGAACAGCATCAGTTTGAACGGCAGCGAGATGGTGGAGGGCGACACCATCATCATCCCCATCGACATCAGCACGCTCGCCACCACCATGTCGATGATGAGAAACGGGATGAAGATCGTGAAGCCGATCGTGAAGCCGGTTTTCAGCTCGCTGGTCACGAAAGACGGCACCAGCAGCGACAGCGGCACGTCTTCCGGGCCCTGCATCGGCGCGGCGTGCGAGATGCGGGCAAACAGCGCGAGATCGCTTTCGCGGGTCTGACGCAGCATGAAGGTCTTGAACGGCGCAACGCCACGCGAGACCGCCTGATCCATCGAAATCGTGCCGTCGGAGAACGGCTTGTAGCCGTCGTTGTAGGCCTTGTCGAGCACCGGCGACATCACGAACAGCGTGAGGAACAGCGCAAGACCGACCAGCACCTGGTTAGGCGGCGTGGTGGTCGTGCCGAGCGCCTGGCGCAGCAGCGACAGCACGATGATGATGCGCGTGAAACTCGTCATCATCAGCACCATCGCGGGCAGGAACGACAGCATCGTGAGCAGCAGCATCGTCTGCACGCTCAGCGAATAGGTCGTGCCGCCGTTCGGGCCGGGACTCGTGTTGAACGCCGGCAAACCGGCGGTTTGTGCGAACGACAGCGTCGGCAACACCAGCAGCAGCGCCGGCATCACAATCAGCAGAAGCGGGGCGACGCGGCGCAACACGGCCATGACTGTCGACGCTGCCTGCGAGCCGCCGGTGACGCCATGGTTGCGCATGGCACGCGCGGATTGAAAACTGAACTGCAGCATTACCGGTCCCCGCCGCCTTGCGCGTTGAAACGTTTGCCAACTTCGCCTTTCAGCGCGTCGCGAAAGCGTTGTCCGAAGGTGCCGGGCAACGCTGCGCCCTGCGGCGACTGTCCGCCGATCGAAACCGCATCCGCCGAAGCGGAGCCGGCCGGCATGGTGTGCAGCAGCCGCACATTGCCGGGCGCCGCGCCGAGCACGAGCCACGTATCGCCGATCTCGACGACCGCGACACGCTCCTTGCCACCAAGCGATGCCCCGCCGATGGTCTTCACCAGACCGCCGCGACTGCCCGGCTGCAAGCCGAAGCGTCGTGCGAGCCACGCGCAGCCGAACACCACCGCGATCACGATCAGCAGACCGACCACCGTCTGCAGCACCGCGCCGACGCCGAGCGCCGGGACAGCCGTGCCCGCGCCGACACCCGACGCGATTTTCGCGGCGTTGTTGACCGCGTTGAGGTCGGCGGCCCGCGCGGCTAGCGGTGCGAAAAGCGCTGCCGGTGAGATCGCCGTGAAAGCGACGCGCAGCAGCACAGTGGAGATATCGCGCGAAACGTTCGGCATGGCGCGACCGGCAACGCGTTTCATCGATTCAACTTCCGGATACGTTCAGACGGCGTGATGATGTCGGTCAGACGGATACCGAACTTGTCGTTCACCACCACCACTTCGCCCTGGGCGATCAGGCAGCCGTTCACCAGCACGTCCATCGGTTCACCGGCCATGCCGTCCAGTTCCACCACCGAACCCTGCGCGAGTTGCAGCAGGTTGCGGATCGCGATCTTCGTGCGGCCGAGTTCGACGGTCATCTGGACGGGAATGTCCAGGATCATGTCGATGTCGTTGCGCGTCGAGGTCGGCTCGACCTTCGACAGCGGCTGGAACACACCCGCCGTCGAGGCGCTGACTTCCGGGTTGTCGTTCTGTTCGGCGAGTGCGCTGGCCCAGTCGGCCATTGCGTCGTCGTCTTCCGTACTGACCGCACCGGCGGCCAGTTGCGGCTCACCTGCGGCCGCTTCGGCTTCGGGTTTTGCGTTCAGGTCACTCATATCCACCTTCCTTCATCGTGTCGGCTGCGCTGATCATTTTCTGGACCCGCAACGCGTACTGACCATTGAAAATTCCGTAGCCGCACTCCATCACCGGCACACCGTCGACTTTCGCGGTGATGTGCTCGGGGATGTTGATCGGCAGAACATCGCCTTTGCGCATGTTCAGGATCTGCTCGAACGTGACCGGCACTTGCGCCAGATCGGCGGTCAGTTCCACTTCGGCTGCCTGCACCTGCTGCGACAGCACCCGCACCCAGCGGCGGTCCACGTCCATCGCCTCGCCCTGGATCGGCGACGACAACTCGGCGCGGATCGGCTCGATCATCGAGTACGGCATGCAGATGTGCAGCGTGCCGCCGGTCGTGCCGAACTCGATCGAGAACTGCGTGACGATGACGATTTCGTTCGGCGTCGCGACGTTCGCGAACTGCGTGTGCATTTCCGAACGCATGTATTCGAACTGCAACGGCTTCACGCTTTTCCACGACGCCGTGTAGTGCTCGAACGTCAGATTGAGCAGCTTCATGATGATGCGCTGCTCGGTCGCCGTGAAATCGCGCCCTTCGACCCGCGTATGGAAACGCCCGTCGCCGCCGAACAGGTTGTCGACCACGAAGAACACCAGGTTCGGGTCGAACACGAACAGCGACGTGCCGCGCAGCGGCTTCACGTGGACCAGGTTCAGGTTGGTCGGGATCGGCAGGTTGCGGGTAAATTCGCTGTACTTCTGCACCTTCACCGGGCCGACGGAGATTTCCGCCGAACGACGCATGAAGTTGAAGATGCCGACGCGCAACAGACGCGCGAAGCGGTCGTTGATGATTTCGAGGCCGGGCATCCGGCCGCGAACGATCCGTTCCTGCGTCGCGATGTTGTAGGGGCGTACGCCCTGGCCGTCGTTTTGCTCGGCAACCGAGTCGGACTCGCCAGTGACGCCCTTGAGGAGGGCATCGACCTCCTCCTGGGACATGAACTCTTCGTGGCCCATTGCTTATTCCTCGTGCGTCCCGTGGCGGTTGATGATGGCAGTGCTAGATCGCTTCACGGAACGTCACTGCACGACAAATTCGGTGAACAGCACGTCGTTGACGTGGACCGGCGGTGCGCCCTTGTCGGTCGGCTGTTCGATCAATGTTTGCAGCTCGGTGGCGAGCGCGCGCTTGCCGTCGAGCGGCGCGAGATCGTCCGGGTGATGGTTCGACAGCGCGAGCAGGATGCGGCTGCGCAGTTCCGGCATGTGATCGGTCAGTTCCTGCTGGACCTTCGGGTCCGTCAGCTTGAGCGTCAGGCCGATGCGCAGGAAATGCTGCTGGCCGTCGTCCGATTGCAGGTTCACCGTCATCGATTCGAGCGGGAAGAACAGCGGCGCGGGCGGCGGCGGTGCTTCGGCCGCCGTGGCTGCCGGCGCGCGTTTGGCCATGAAGAACCACACGCCAGCGCCAGCGGCTCCAGCGGCGATGATCGCAATGAGAACGATCAGGATGATGCGCTTCATCGGGCCCGGCGAGGCGGACGCGGTCTGCTGAGGTGCGGTGGTGGTTGCCATGTGGTTTGCTTTTGCTTGCCGTTAGTGCTGGTGGTGTGATTGTTGTTGATTTGCCTGCGGCGCGATGGGTCGAAAAGAAGGGTTATTGCAGGCTATCTCTGGTTTTTAACTTGGGGCGGGGGGCTGGTTGCGGGCCTCGGGTGTTGGCCTTTCCTTGTGATCACGGTGGTCTATTGGCGTTGCCCCTGTGCCGGGTTGAGCTTTTTTGGGCTGCGCCCTTTGGCGGTGTGCTTCGGGGTGTTGGCCTTTCCTTGAATTCACGGTGGTCTATTAGCACTGCCCCTGTGCGGGGCGGCACTCACTTTCTTTGCCGCCGCAAAGAAAGTAAGCAAAGAAAGCGGGCTCACCCCGCTAGCTCTTAAGCGGGTCCCCTGGCTTGGAGGGGGTAGCGGACCATCTAGAATCGGTGCCCCCGCACACTCCGCGTTCGTGACAAGGCAGTCATTCTTCCGGCGACGCTGTGCGCGCCGTCGCGGTCGTTCCCTTAGCTGCCCCTTTTATCGGTCTCGCGATGGAGCCTGCGCTGGCTGGTTAAGTCCAGGCTGAACCGGGAATGCGCGTGCTCGGCTCTTACAGCAACGTCATGGCTTCCGGCTTCCGGCTTCCGGCTTCTGGCGGCGTTCGCGCGTGTGGCGCGGCGACTAAATCGGCGCGTTCGGGTCGCCCGGCACGGCTTAACTAACGCGCCAGCGCAAATTCAGCCGGGCGCGTCCGGCGTCTGTTCGGCGCCCTGAGGCTTCAATCAAAGCGCCTTCCACCTGTCATGCGAATGTGTCGACCAGGCCCACGGTTTTGCGGACTGGGACGTTTGCCACGGTTTCGGTGTCGGCCGCGTCGACGCCGGCTATCGATCCGCGATTACCGCTGGATTTGCCGCTCGACTGGCCGGAATTGGCGTACTGCTGGCCGCTGCTCTGGCCAGCGAAGCCGTCGCTCACGCTCGCGCTTCCCAGGCCAATTCCGTTCGATTCCATCGCTTCGCGTAACTTCGGCAGCGCGGCTTCGACGGCTTCGCGCACGGACTGGTGCTGCGACACGAACAACGCATGGGCATGGTTGTCGGCGACCTGCAACACAACCTGCAACGGTCCGAGATCCTTCGGGTTCAATGTCAGTTCGGCACTCTGCGAGTGCGCGTTCGACAGAAACACCACCTTCTGGCTCAACGCGTCTTCCCAATCATTCGTGCCGACCTGCGGAGTCAACGCGTTGGCGGCATCGGCCGCGCTGGCGTTGCCGGTGCTCTGGACTGCCGTTGTCGTGCCCGCCGCGCTCGCAGCGGCTTGTGCTGCCGCCTGCGCGGCGGTCGCGGCGTCGGCGGCGCTCTTGAAGGTCGCGAGGTTGTCTGCCTGCGAGCCGTTGGCAGCGGCCGCCGCCAACGCGTCCAGCGATGATTTGCCGGCGGTCGGGTCTGCCAGTGCCGTCGCGGCAGCCGTCGTCGCGGCCGTCAGCGCGGACTTCGCGCTCGATCCCTTGCCCTCGCCGAGCAAGCCGGACATCAGCGTCTTGCCATCAGCCGATCCACTCAGGCCGCCGGTCGCAGTTCCCTCGGGCTTGGCGTTCGCCGCCGCGCCGGCCGCCAGCGCCTGCGCCGATACCGCGCCCTGGCCGCTGGTCAGCGCGGAAAGCGCGGCCTGCAAAGCGTCCTGAACAGATTTGGGATCGGTCGCGGTTTTCTTGCCGGTGGTTGCGCCGGTCGTCGCCGTTGCCGTCGTGGTCGTGCCTGCGCCGGCCAGCGCTGCTGCGGCGTCGGCCAGCGTCGTGTCGGAGTCGTCCGCGTTCTGTGCGGTCGCGTTCGCGGCGTCAGCCTGGGCTTGCGCCTGGGCCTGGGCCTGCGCGGCAGCGGACGCTGCTGCGGTCGCTGCATCGGTCGCGCTCGCGGTATTGCCGTTTTTCGCCGGATGCGTCGCGCCGGTTTTGCCGTTCGAGGCCTGCGTGCTGTCCGCAGCGCCCGACGACCCAGCGGACGACGCCGACGTCGTGCCACTACTCTGCTGATCGCTGCTGCTCGCGTCGCTCGCGCTTTGGGTCGACGAATCGGCCGGCGGCGGTGCGTCATGCACGCTCGACGAAGACGCCTGCGAGGCGGCCGCCTGCGACGAAGACGACGTGGAAGAAGAGGCCGAAGAAGCCGTCGACGCCGAAGCCTGCTGCTGGCTCTGCGCCGCGCTGTTCTGCTGAACGATGCTCTGCTGCAAGGTCTGCGAGAACGGAATCGCGTTCGCGGCGGCGGTTGCGGCGGCGCTCGCCGACTGGTTGGTGGTCGAGCCGAGTAACGAGCCGATCTGTGAAAAAAGCGACATAGGAAATCCTGTCAAACCGTCAAAACGGAGTGTTTAGTCGGGCAAGCGGAGGCCGCTCGCATCAAGACATTTCAAGAGATTTAAAACGCGTACGGCCACAACACGCACTGCTGGTCAGACGCCTTCCGTGCGCATCCGCAGAATCCGCGCGGCATGTTCGTCGGCGTCGCGTTGATCGCGCCGCGCAACGGTTTTCGCTTCGGCAGCTTCGCCGCGCGCCTGCAACACCTCATACGAGCCAAGCTTCTGCTTCTGACGCTGCCAGTCGGGCTTGGCCGCTTCGACCCGCGCTGTGGCCGTCGTCAGCAGCCTGCGCTGCTGTTCGATGGCGGCGTCGAGCGTGTCGATGAATGCCTGAAAATTGCGCATATTGCCTGCCGGCATGCCGGTCTGCGCGGTCGCGTTAAAACGCGAGTGGTATTCGTCGCGGTACTGGATCAGCGCGTTGAGCTGGGCTTCGACATCGTTGCGCTCGCGCTGCGCGCGGCCCAGTCGTTGTGCGGCAGCGTCCACGTCGTCCTGCGCAAGGCCGATAAGCGTCTTGATCGGAAAGTGCTTCGCCATCGTCAGGCTCCTTAGGCAAACAGCGCGTCGAGCATGCCGACACTCGGTTCAAAGTTCGCGCACTCGCGAAACCCTTGCTGCAAAAATGCTTCCATCCGCGGATACAGCGCGATCGCCCGGTCGAGCACGGCGTCGCGTCCGCTGGAATACGCGCCCACGTTGATCAGATCGCGGTTGCGCTGATAGCGCGACAGCATCTGCTTGAACATACGCGTCTTGTTCAGGTGGTTATCGTCGATGAGCGCGGTCATTGCCCGGCTAATCGACGCTTCGATATCGATCGCGGGATAGTGGCCGGCCTCGGCCAGCGAGCGCGACAGCACGATGTGGCCGTCGAGAATCGCCCGCGCGGAGTCGGCGATCGGGTCCTGCTGGTCGTCGCCTTCGGTCAGCACGGTGTAGAACGCGGTGATCGAGCCGCCGCCCTCCGGCCCGTTGCCGGTGCGTTCGACCAGCGCCGGCAGCTTCGCGAACACCGACGGCGGATAACCTTTGGTGGCGGGCGGCTCGCCCACGGCCAGCGCGATTTCGCGCTGGGCCATTGCGTAGCGGGTCAGCGAATCCATCAGCAGCAGAACGTGCTTGCCCTGATCGCGGAAATATTCGGCGAGCGAGGTGGAGTACGAAGCGGCCTGCATCCGCAGCAGCGGCGACACGTCGGCGGGCGCGGCGATCACCACGGATCGCGCGAGACCTTCCTCGCCGAGAATCTGCTCGATGAATTCCTTCACTTCGCGGCCGCGTTCGCCGATCAGGCCGATCACGATCACTTCGGCGCTGGTGTAGCGCGCCATCGTGCCGAGCAGCACCGATTTACCGACGCCCGAACCGGCGAACAACCCCATCCGCTGGCCGCGTCCCACGGTCAGCAGCGCGTTGATCGCGCGCACGCCGACGTCGAGCACCTTGTGAATCGGCTCGCGATTCAGCGGATTGATGACCGGCGCGGACAGCGGCGCATCGGAGTGCGTGCCGAGCGGGCCGAGCCCGTCGAGCGGACGGCCGGACGCATCCAGCACGCGGCCCAGCAATTCCCAGCCGACCGGCAGACGTTTCGCGCCCGCGTTCGGATCGGCGATCGGCGCGCTTTCGAGCGGAAAGACGCGCGCGCCGGGCAGCAGGCCGATCACTTCGGTGGTCGGCATCAGAAACAGTTTGTCGCCGGAAAAACCGACGACTTCGGCTTCGGCCATCGGCAGCGAGCTGCCTTGCGGCAGTTCGATCATCACTTCGGCGCCCACCGACAGGCGCAATCCCACGGCTTCGAGCACCAGACCGGCGGCGCGCGTCAGCCGTCCGCAAGCGCGCATGGGCCGCGCGATGGCGTTGCGCTCGCGCAACGCGTCGAGCCGGCCGCGCCAGGCCAGAACGTGCGGATTGCTGTCGAGAGCGGGATCGTATTGGGGCAGAGAGGGGAGTGAAGCCGGGCTCGAAGGGAGGTCGGCTTCCAGGTCCAGAGCGGAGTCTGAAACGGGGGCGGAGTCCGCATCCGCAGCAGCTGCTACTACGGGTTTGTCGTTCGCTTTGCCGGCGTTGCGGCTCGAAGCGGGAAGGGGAGCGGGAGCGGGAGCGGAACCGGCGGCCGCATGCCCGCGTGCCGAACCGCGCGACGCAGCCGGCGACGCACTTTGCGCGCCTTTCACCGATTGATCCGCGAGCGCCTCTGCGCCGAACGACGCCAACGCCAGCTCACGTTCGAGCGGTGTCAGATCGCTGGCGCGGATCTCTTCGAGCGTCGGCTTTACCATGTGCTCACCTTGCCGAGCGCGGCGGCGACGCGCTCCCAGCGCGTGTCGATGCCGGCATCCACCTCGCCGGTGGCGGCTTGCGCGCGGCAGCCGCCGCGTTCCACCGATGCGTCGGTCCGCACAGTCCAGCCGCGCGTCTGCAATTCTTCCATCAGATAGGCTTCGACCACCGGCAGATCGGCAGGACTCACGATCAACGCGGGCGCGCCAACCAGCACGGGTTCGGTGGCGAGCACTTCGCGCGCGGCGGCGATCAGCGCCGTCGGATCGTGCTGCACGTGCTGGCGCACCACCTGCTGCGCGATGTCCAGCGCGAGCGAGACCAGCGTTTCGGAGATCGCGCCCTGCGCGCCTTCGAGCGCCGTCTTGAAAGTCGCGGCCAAAGCAGCAAGCCGCGCCGCTTCTTCACGCGCTTCGGTCTGACCCTGTGCGAAACCCTGCGCATGACCCTGGTCGTAACCGGCCTGATAGCCGAGCGCCTGACCCGCCACATGACCCGATGCGATGCCCTGTGCATGCGCGGCGTCGCGGCGGCGGTTCAGTTCCGCCTCGAACGCGCCGTGGTCGAACTCGGGTTCGGTGGGCTCCGGCGCGGGCGGCACCGGATCGAACGAGGCCATCTCCCAGCGTTGGTACGCCGACAGGCTGTCCTTCGCCGGGGAGTTGGAATCAGACATACGCATCTTCCGCCTTGCCGCCTAGAACAATCTGGCCGCCTTCGGCCAGGTTGCGCACGATTTGCAGAATGCGGCGCTGCTGCGTCTCGACTTCGGAGACGCGGACCGGACCGCGCGCGTCGAGGTCTTCGGCGAGCAGTTCGGCAGCACGCTGCGACATGTTCGACAGGAACTTCTGGCGCAGCGCGGGGGCCGCGCCCTTCAGCGAGATGATCAACGCTTCGGACTCGACTTCCTTCAGCAGCAGCTGGATCGCGCGGTCTTCCAGATCGAGCAGGTTCTCGAACACAAACATCTGATCGATGATCTTCTGCGCGAGTTCCGCGTCGTACTGGCGAACATTCTCAATAACGCCTTCTTCATGGTTACTCGACATGAAGTTAAGAATTTCGGCCGCCGTGCGGATACCGCCCATCGGGCTGCGCTTGAGGTTGTCGCTGCCCGACAGCAGGCCTGTCAGCACGTCGTCGAGTTCGCGCAGCGCGGCCGGCTGGATGCCGTCGAGCGTCGCGATCCGCAACAGCACGTCGTTACGCAAACGCTCGGTGAAGCACGCGACGATTTCCGACGCCTGATCGCGGTCCAGGTGAACGAGGATCGTCGCGATGATCTGCGGATGCTCGTTCTTGATGAGTTCCGCGACCGCGGCCGAATCCATCCACTTCAGGCCCTCGATACCGCTGGTATCGCTGCCCTGCAGAATCCGGTCGATGATCGCGCCGGCCTTGTCGTCGCCGAGCGCCTTGGTCAGCACCGAACGGATGTACTCGTTCGAATCCAGCGACATGCCGGTGTGCTGTTCGGCTTCCTTGACGAACTCCTGCAGCACTTCGTCGACCTGTTCGCGGGTCACGTTCTTCAGCGCGGCCATCGCGACGCCGATCTTCTGGACCTCGCGCGGACCGAGGAACTTGAACACCTGCGCAGCTTCTTCCTCGCCGATCGACATCAGCAGCAGCGCGCTTTTCATTACGCCTTCAGCGCTCATCGGACACCCAATTTTTCACGACAGTTGCAACGATCTTCGGATCCTGGCGCGCGATACCGCGTGCGAATTCCAGGTTCCGCTCATATTTGTGTTTCGCGTTTTCGAGCGCGAGCGTTTCGCTGTCGGTTTCGATCTCGACCACCGCGCCTTCGCGCTCGGCGGCCGGGATGCCGTCCAGCAGGATCGGCTCGTCTGGCGACGCCAGCGCCGGGACGACCGGCTCCGGCGGCGGGAACGCGCGGCGCAGCGCCGGCTTGACCATCACGAAGTACAGGAACAGGGCCACTGCGCCGATGCCGAGGTAGGTCGCGATCTGCTTGTACAGCGCGATCATGTCGCGAGTGCGCCACCACGGCAGGTTCGCGTCCGGGTCGACTTCGGCGGTGAACGCGCTGTTGACCACGTTGACCGAGTCGCCGCGCTGCGCGTCGAAGCCCATCGCGTCCTTCACCAGTTGCGTGACCTGCGCGAGCTTGTCGGCGGTGACCGGCTGCATGCTCGTGTGACCCTTCGCGTCGGTGACCTGCATGTAGTTCACGACCACCGCGACGGACAGGCGCTTGATGCCGCCCATCGGCTGATCGACGTGGCTCACGGTCTTGTTGAGTTCGTAATTGGTGGTCGAATCCTTGTGATCGCTGACCGGCGTGGTGACCACGCCGCTCGCGCCGTTGCCGGCGGTGATCGGCGCGGACGCCGGTTGCGGCGGCGAGTTCGACAGTGCGCCCGGCACGCCCGACGCGCCGCTTTGGGTCATTTCGGTCGCGCTGCTGCTTTGCTGGCTGCGGATCGCCGCCTGCTGCGGATTGCCGTTCGGGCCGTAGTTTTCCGAAGTCTGTTCGCTATGCGAGAAGTCGATGTCGGCGCTGACCTGCGAGTGCGCGTTGCCCGAGCCGAACAGCGGCGACAGGATCGCGTCGATACGCTGCTGCGTATTGCGCTCGATCTGCTGGCGATATTTCAGCTGCGACGCATCCAGACCGTTGCCGGTGGTCGGCTGGGTCAGCAGATTGCCGTCCTGGTCGAGAATCGTCACGCCATGCACCGGCATTTCCGGCACCGCCGACGACACCATATGCGTGATCGCGACCACCTGGCCTTCGTCGAGCACGCGGCCCGGGTACAGGTTGACCAGCACGGCCGCCGACGGCGCTTCCTTGTCGCGCACGAACACCGAAGGCTTCGGAATCGCCAGATGCACGCGCGCCGATTTCACCGTCGAAATCGATTCGATCGTGCGTTCGAGTTCGCCTTCCAGCGACCGTTGATAGTTGATCTGCTCGTCGAACTGGCTGATACCGAACTTCTGGTTGTCCATCAGTTCGAAGCCGACCGAGCCGCTCTTGGGCAGACCCTGCGATGCAAGGCGCAGGCGCATCTCGTGCACCTGATCGGCCGGCACGAGGATCGCGCCACCGTTGTCCGAGAACTTGTACGGGATGTTGGCTGTTTGCAGCGCGGCGATGATCGAGCCGCCGTCGCGGTCGGACAGGTTGCTGTACAGCACCTTGTAGTCCGGCGCGCGCGACCACAGGAACAGGCCGGCCACGATGGCCACCAGCAGCGCGACGGCGAAAATCAGCGGCGCGCGTGGGTTGCCGCGCATCTGCGCGAGGCCGGACAGCCGCTGGGTGAAGTTGCCGCCCATGCCGCCGAGTCCCCCGAGGCCATCGGTGCCGCCTGGCTGGCCGCTACCGGCCACGCCGGCGCCAGGCTGCGCGCCGGCCAGCCCCATGCGGGCGTCGGGGTTGATCAATGAGTTGGCTGACGAATCCATGCGTCGGGTATCTCCGGGATGCCTTTGCGTTCTGCCGCTTGCCGCCGCACCGAGGTCGGCGGGCGTACGGACAGAGACTTTCACCCTTGAAATTATCCGCAGCGCGGCCCAACCCGATTGGTTGAATAGAGCCGGGTTTCCCCCCTAGTTTCGGGCCTTTCTACCGGGAGGCCCTTGCTATGCTTCGGTTCAGATCGGTACGGCTGAATGCGCCGGTCGTTCATTTAATGGAGAGAACATGACCATGCCCGTGAACGCGCTGTCGTCAGCGCTGCAACAAATGCAAGCGATGGCGACCCAGGCGGCCGGCGGCACGACCGACCCAGCAGCGACCCAGGGAAACGGCGCAGCCACGGCCGGCAGCTTTGCCTCGGCAATGAAGGCGTCGCTCGACAAGATCAGCGACGACCAGAAAACGGCGATCGGTGAATCGCAGGCGTTCGAACTGGGCTCGTCCAACGTGTCGCTGAACGACGTGATGGTCGACATGCAGAAAGCCAACGTCGGCTTCCAGTTTGGCTTGCAGGTGCGTAACAAACTGGTCTCCGCTTATAACGAAATCGCGCAAATGTCGGTCTAAGCGGGCTTCGGACGGTGTGAGAGGCCGTCCGCCAAGCCTTCCTGCGTGCATTTTTGATGCATGTTGCATGAGTGTCGGCGGATCGCCCGTGAGGACGGTCCCGCTAAGGCTGCCTTCGCCCTTGCTGGCGGGGCGCTTCCGGTTTGGCTCGAGGTGAGGAGTTCGACGAGCCTGTCCGGCGCAGCCTGCTCGTGCGCGATACGCCCCTTAATCCTCCTTACATCGGGCTAAAGCTTTGTCGTCGCGAATCCGATAACCCGGATATAAGCCAGTTGCGAAACGTCGTCGACGCCCTGCAACGGTTCGCCACGATCAAACCGCAGTCTGTATGAGAGGAGGAGCGCTGATGTTTTCCCAAGGACACGCTGGAGCCAACGCGTATGCACGCGTGGGCGTCGAGACGGGTGTGATGGGCGCAAGTCCTCATCGTCTGATCGTGTTGCTGTATCAGGGCGCAAGGCAGGCTATCGCGCAGGCCCGCATGCATCTTCAGCAAGGCCAGGTGCCTGATCGCGGCAAGGCGATCAGCAAGGCGATTCGGATCATAGAAAGCGGGCTGCAGTCGTCGCTCAACCTTGAGGTGGGCGGTGAAATTGCGGGGCGGTTGAACGCGCTGTATAGCTACATGGCGCGGCGGCTGCTCGAAGCCAATATAAAACAGAGCGAGGCAATGCTGGTCGAAGTCGACGGCCTGCTGGCGACGCTCGAAGAGGCATGGATCGGGATTGCCCCGGAGATCGCGCGGATGGCAGCCCAGCCGGCCGCGGAAAGCATGAGATGACATCGAACGCAGAATATTTCGCCCGCTACGAGGCGGTCGCAGCGATTTCCTGCCGCATGTTGACGGCAGCCCGGCGAGCACTGTGGAGCGACCTGGTCCACTTGCAGGAGGAGTACCGGCATCTGGTGGAGGCGTTGAAGGAGGCTGATTC
This sequence comes from Paraburkholderia fungorum, assembly GCF_900099835.1. Classification (NCBI taxonomy): domain Bacteria; kingdom Pseudomonadati; phylum Pseudomonadota; class Betaproteobacteria; order Burkholderiales; family Burkholderiaceae; genus Paraburkholderia; species Paraburkholderia fungorum. Next base: position 104,827 of record NZ_FNKP01000001.1, on the reverse strand, counting down.
CGAGGTCAAACTCGACGAAGCCGAGCGTCTGCGCAAATACGCGCTGATCCGGCAGATCCTCGCCGACGACGCCGCGATCCGCGATCTGGCGAATCCGCGCATGGCCAATCTGTCGGCGCTGTTCGCCGGCCGGCCGACCCGCGTGCTGAAGGAACTCTACGGGTTGCGCTAGGGCACCCCGGCTGCATCCGCGTACGACGCGTCCGGCGCACTGCGCCCCGACGCGTTTTTGTTGAGCGGGCAGCCGCCAATGTGACCAAGGAATCGGCATGAACGGAATCGACACGGCTATCGCTTCGGCACTGACGAGCCGGGTCGACAGTCTGCTCGGCATCCAGCCGGGCAGCGCGGCCACCTCGCAGACCGGGGCGACGGGTGTCGGTAACGCGCCGACTACCGCGCCTCCCACGGCTGCTGCACCGCCGCCGCCGTCCGCGCAAACCGCGCTGTCGGCTGTCGCGCTGACGCTCGACGCGATTGCGCGCTCGGGCGGCGAGGCGACGCTGGCCGTGCTCGGCCAGACGCCGATCTGGGCGGCTGCGCCCGCGCTCGACGTGGAAGTCGAAGGGATGCCGCTGTTCGATACGCCGGCGGCGTCTGCTTCAGCCTCGACCTCGACCTCGACCTCGACCACCGCGCCGGCTGCGGCTTCGGGTGCAACGGCAACAGCCAGTGTCGCGGCGGCGCAGCTGCCGGTCGCGGCGCTTGCGGCGGCGCTCGAACAAACCGTCAGCGGCAGCGGTCTCTTTTACGAATCGCATCTTGCGCAGTGGCTCGCGGGCCAGCGCTCGCCCGACAGTCTTGGCGACGAAGCGCAGAACAAGCTGGTCGCCGAGGCCGCGCAATTGCCGCTCGACTGGACCGGCGACGATACCGACGCGTCCGCGCCGAATCCCGCCAACCGGCAGGGCACGGGGGCGGCGGCCAATGGCGCGGGCAACGGAGCGCCGGACGCGAATGCCAACGCCAACGCCGCTTCCCGCCCCAATCAATCGATCCTGACGGCGCAAGCCGCGCGTTTCGCCGCGGGCGAGGTGCTGGCCAATTCGCTGTCCGATCTGAACAATCAGCCCCAATCCACTCACGCAAGTCTGCATAACGCGCCTGCACCGAGCCTTGAATCCGGTTCGTCGCAGACCTCGCAGCAGGCGGCCGTGCATCCCGCGACGGTGCCGCTGGTGCGTCAGCAACTGGATCTGCTCGCCACCGGGCAGTTTCGCTGGACCGGCGAAGCGTGGCCGGGTGCGCGGCTCGACTGGACCATCGAACAGGACGGCGACGAGTGGGACCGCAGCGGCGGCGGGGCCGCGAGCGAGGACGATCAGCCGTGGCGCACGCGTCTGACGTTGTCGCTGCCGACACTCGGCACCGTCGACGCCGAATTGACGCTGACCGGCACGCGGCTGGTCGCGCGCGTGCAGGCGAGTCCCGGCGGCGCGGCGCGGCTCGTGACGCAGGGCGAGAGTTTTCGTGAGCGGCTGGCGGCGGCGGGGATCGAGCTGAACGGCTTGCTGATCCGCGAGATCGGCGGAGGTGTGCCCGGCAGCGGGGCCAGCGCGACGAGTTCGGCGGGCGCTCAGGCGGCGGCTTCGGCTTATGCGCGGTCGGCTTCGGCGGCGGCTGCATCGACCGCTTCTGCTGCGGCGGCGAGCGCGTCCGGCCATCCCGCGGATGCCGCGCCGCGTTCCGATTTCGACTGGGATATCTGATGAGCCGCAAGAATCGCCGCAGTGCGGCCGCGCTCGTGTACGACTCCCAGGGTGGCGATGCCACGCCGCGCGTGGTCGCCAAAGGCTACGGCCTGGTCGCCGACATGATCGTGCAGCGCGCCAAGGAAGCGGGTCTGTATGTTCACGAAGCGCCCGAGATGGTGTCCCTGCTGATGCAGGTGGACCTCGACTCACGCATTCCGCCGCAGCTTTATCAGGCGGTGGCGGAATTGCTGGCGTGGTTGCATCGGCTGGAGAGCGGCGCGGATGTCGAGTCCGCCCACAACGCGAGCGACGACGAACAGGACGTGACCGACGTGGTAGCGACGGACGTCGCAGGCGAAACGCCCACGCGTTGAACAGGCGAGCGCCGGGGTTGCGCGCTCGCGTCGACCGGCCTCGGCCTCAAAACCGCATCATCAACTTCAGCAGCGCGTTGACCCGCTTGCCGTACGGCGGCGAGATCAGGCCGCGCGCATTCAGCCGCGCCTGGGTCAGCACCGGCTTCATCTTCGAGAACGTGGCGAAGCCTTCGTAGCCGTGATACGCCCCCATTCCGCTTGCGCCGACACCGCCGAACGGCAGGCTTTCGCACGCCAGATGCATCAGCGTTTCGTTGATCGCCATGCCGCCGGCAATCGTTTCGTGGGTCACGCGGTCGATCGTGCCGCTGTCGTCCGCATATAGATACAGCGCGAGCGGGCGGGGCCGGGCGTTGATCCACGCGATGGCGTCGTCGAGCGTGTCGTACGGGACGATCGGCAGCAACGGCCCGAAAATTTCCTCCTGCATCAACGCGCATTCGTCCGGCGCGTTCGTGACGACGATCAGCGGAAAGCGGCGGCTCGTCGGATCGGGCGCGGTGCCGGTCAGCGCGTGCAGTTGCGCGCCCGCGGCGAGTGCTTCGTCGGCGAGACGCTCCAGACGCTCGAAATGCCGCGCCGAAATGATCGAGGTGTAATCGGGATTCTGTTCGAAGCCGGGATACATCTTCGCCATTCGCGCGCGCGCCCGTTCGATGAACGCCTGCTCCTTGCCGCGCGGCACCAGCACATAATCCGGCGCGATGCAGGTCTGGCCCGCGTTCAGCGTCTTGCCGGCGACGAGGTTATCCACCGCATTATCGAAGCGCGCGTGCGCACCGATGATGGCCGGCGACTTGCCGCCCAGTTCGAGCGTGACCGGCGTCAGATGTTCGGCGGCGGCGCGCATCACTTCATGGCCGACCTTGGTCGAACCGGTGAACAGCAGGTGATCGAACGGTTGCGCGCTGAACGCGGCGGCCAGCGTCGCGTCGCCGTTGACGACCGCGACGTGATCGCGCGAAAAGGTCTGGCCGATCAGTTGCTCGAACAGCGCGGAGGTGCGCGGCGTCAGCTCGGACATCTTGATGATCGCGCGATTGCCGGCGGTCAACGCGCTGATCAGCGGACCCACCGCGAGCAGCACCGGATAATTCCACGGCACGATGATCCCGACCACGCCGAGCGGCTGCGGCACGACCTTCGCGCGCGCGGGCAGCAGCCATTTGTTAGTGCTGCGGCGCTGCGCTTTCATCCAGCGTTTGCCGTGCCTGAGCGCGGCGTCGATCTCTTCCTTCACCAGCAGAAACTCGGCGAGCAGCACTTCCTGTTTCGCGCGATTGCCGAAGTCGGCGTGCATGGTGTCGGCGAGCGCGTCGCGATTGTCGAGCATGACCTTGCGCAGCGCTTTCAGGTGCGCCGCGCGGGTTTCCCACGACGGATACGGCGCGCGCAAATACGCATGACGCTGGTCGCGCAGCAGCGCTTCGAGCGCGGCGACTTCGGGCAGATCGTTCTTCATGGCTGTCCACTCCCTGATGGATGAGGTTGCGCGTTCGGGCGCGCTTATCTGATTAGTGATTGTTGTGTGGCGAAACGCATTGGCGTTAGCGCGAGCCCTGGAAAAAGCTCACGCGGGAAAAGCCCGCTCGACGATCGCCGCGTGATCGAATGTCGCCGGTAACGTGCCGTACACGCGACCGCTTTCGCCGCAATGATCAGCTAGACGCGTTGCGATAAACGCGTCGGCGACTCCGGTCGGCGCGTGCTTCGCGAGCAGCGTGCCCTGCGCGATCAGCACGATCTGCTGGGCGATGCGCCGCGAAGAACTTTCGCGGGCGTCGGCGGGACCGTTGAGCGTGGCGACCAGCCTGCCGAGCGCGGCGCTCAACGCAGGATGCGCCTGCGCGTCCGCGTGCCATGCCGCGAACAGCGCCTGCGCGGCTTCGGGCTCGCGCTCCATCGCGCGCAGCACGTCGAGGCACATTACGTTGCCCGAGCCTTCCCAGATCGAATTGACCGGCGCCTCACGATAGAAGCGCGCCATCGGGCCGGTTTCGACATAACCGTTGCCGCCCCAGACTTCCATCGCCTCGCCGGTGAACTCCAGCGCGCGCTTGCAGACCCAATATTTCGATGCGGGCGTAACGATGCGCCGCCAGGCGCGCTCGACCGGAGAGGCATTCGACGAAGACGCGTCAGCAGCGGACGCTTCGAACGCGCGTGCGAGGCGCATGAACAGCACCGTCGCCGCTTCCGATTCGAGCGCCAGATCGGCGAGGACATTGCGCATCAACGGTTGATCGACGAGACGGCGGCCGAACGCGCTGCGATGCCGCGCGTGGTGGATTGCCTGCACCAGCGCCGCGCGCATCAGCGCCGCGCTGCCGATCACGCAATCGAGCCGCGTGTAATTCGCCATTTCGATGATGGTCGGCACGCCGCGCCCTTCGTCGCCGATCATCACGCCGAACGCGTCGAGAAATTCGACTTCGCCGCTCGCGTTCGAGCGATTGCCGAGCTTGTCTTTCAGACGCTGAACCTGGACCGCGTTCTTGCTGCCGTCCGGCGCGAAACGCGGCACGAAGAAGCATGAGACGCCTTCGTGGTCGTCGGTGCGTGCGAGCACGAGATGCGCGTCGCATTGCGGCGCGGAGAAGAACCACTTGTGCCCGACGAGCCGGTATTCGCCGCCGCGTCCGCCGCCTGCGATTCGGTATGCGCGAGTCTGATTGCTGCGCACATCGGAGCCGCCCTGTTTCTCCGTCATACCCATGCCGATCATCGCGGATCGCTTCTGCCCGAGCGGAATATCACGCGGATCGTGCTCGCGCGCATAAAGCTTGTCGCGCAGCATCTCGAACAGCGCGGGTTCGCGTTGCAGCACGGGGATGCTCGCAAACGTCATGGTCAGCGGACACAGCGAACCGGATTCGAGTTGCGCATGCAGAAAGTAACTGGCGCAACGCGCGACCATTGCACCCGCTTGCGGATCGGAAAAAGGCAGCGCCTGCAAGCCTTCGCGGCGCTGCAGCGAAAGCAGTTCATGCCACGCGGGATGAAACTCCAGCGCGTCGATCCGTTCGCCGCGCGGGCTATGCGTGATCAGTTCGGGCGAATGACGATTGGCGAGTTCGGCGAGTGCGAGCGTGTCAGGCGTGCTGAGCGACGCGCCGTGCCGCAGCAGCGTCTTGCGATGCCAGCCGGCGCCGTCGCGTTCGAGTGCGTCGAACAGAGCGGTGTCGCAGGAAAACAGGTTGTAGTCCGCGAGCGGCGGAGCCTGGTTTGTCACCTCGTGCGTCTGGCCGATGCTGTGCCGTTCCATCTGCTGTCTCCGTTCACCGCGAGGTCGCCGCTGCCGGGCCGCGCGACGATGTGTTTTGATGCGCCAGATATGCGCTGTTTCATTACCGCGCGTCACGTCGCACGCTATGAGGACGACGCGTGCCGTGCGCTGTTTGAATGCCGCGAAAGGCCGCCTGGCCGCCGCGAGCGCGTCTTTCATCATAGGGTCGCGGGGGCGCTTGCGTTTAGAGGAATCGCTCTGGCACGAACCCGCCTCAGCCCCTGAACGCTCCCTACAATGCCGTTGAAACACACGTAGACAAGTGTGCACGAGACAGGGCTCGCGAGCAACGCGGCCCACAAGGAGGAGCGGATGCAATACGACTACATCATCGTCGGTGCAGGCTCGGGCGGTTGCTCGCTGGCGAGCCGTCTCGCGGATAGCTGCCCCGACGCGACGATCGCGCTGATCGAAGCCGGTCCGCATACGGACCGCAATCTGTTCGTCAACATGCCGGTGGGCGTCGCGGTCGTCGTGCCGCAAAAGCTCAAAACCAATTACGGTTATCTGACGACTCCGCAACCGGGGCTCGACGGACGGCAAGGCTATCAGCCGCGTGGACGCGGCTTCGGCGGATCGAGCGCGATCAACGCGATGATCTACACGCGCGGCCATCCACTCGATTACGACGAATGGGCACGACTGGGCTGCGAAGGGTGGTCGTGGTCGGACGTGCTGCCGTACTTCCGGCGCGCCGAAGGCAACGAGCGCGGTGCCGACGCGTGGCACGGCGATGCCGGGCCGCTGACCGTTTCGGATCTGCGCTATCAGAACCCGTTTTCGAAGCGTTTCGTGAAGGCGGCGCTCGAAGCCGGTTACAAGCGGAATGGCGATTTCAACGGCGCGGATCAGGAAGGCGTCGGCTTTTATCAGGTGACGCAGCGCGACGGACGCCGTTGCAGCGTCGCGCGTGCCTATATCTACGACCGCGCACGTCCCAACCTGCATACGATCGCGGACGCCACTGTGCTACGCGTGACTTTCGAGGGCAAGCGCGCGAGTGGCGTCGAGATCGTGCGGGGCGGCAAAACCGAAACGCTCGAAGCGCGCGCCGAGGTGGTGCTCGCGGCGGGCGCGTTCAACTCGCCGCAACTGCTGATGTGCTCGGGCATCGGGCCTGCCGCACATCTCCAATCGCACGGCATCAATGTGTTGCACGACGCGCCCGAGGTCGGCCAGAACCTCATCGATCACGTCGATTTCACGATCAACAAGCGCGTTTCATCGATCGAGCCGACGGGCTTTTCGCTGCGCGGCATCGCGCGGATGCTGCCGCAGTTCGTCACGTTCATGCGTGAGGGGCGCGGCATGCTGTCGAGCAATGTCGCCGAGGCGGGCGGTTTTCTGAAGAGCAGTCCGACGCTCGACCGGCCCGATCTGCAACTGCATTTCTGCGCCGCCATCGTCGACGATCACAACCGTCATATGCATTGGGGACACGGCTATTCGCTGCATGTTTGCGTGCTGCGGCCGCACAGTCGTGGCAGCGTCATGCTCGCCAGCCCCGATGCACGCACCGCGCCGTTGATCGATCCACGCTTTCTCAGCGATTCGCGCGATCTCGATCTGCTGGTGGACGGCGCGAAGATGGCGCGGCGCATTCTCGATTCGCCGTCGCTCGCGGTACACGGCGGGCGCGAGTTGTACACGCATTCGGGGCAATCGGAGGCGGAATTGCGCCGCACCATCGCCGAACACGCCGATACGATCTATCACCCGGTCGCGACCTGCCGGATGGGCGGCGATGTGCGTTCGGTCGTCGATCCGCAATTGCGGGTGAGGGGCGTGACCGGGCTGCGGATCGTCGATGCATCGGTGATGCCGACGTTGATCGGCGGGAACACGAATGCGCCGACGGTGATGATCGGCGAACGTGCTGCCGAGTTGATTGCAGCGAGTCGGCGGGATGGGCAGGGACCGTTGAGAACGGTCTCGAACGACGTGCAGGTAAAGGCTGCGTCGGCGGCTTGAATTGACTGACGGTCGTGCAGCATCGAATTCGATGCGCGACCGTCATTCAGCCGGCTCAAGTCATCGTCAGATGCGAACCGGCGTTTCGTCATTCGGCTGACGGCGTTGGCGGTGCCGCTGCGATACTCGTCATCCCGATTCCCGGGCCGAGCATGAATTCATCGCCCGCCTGGCCGGGCAGCGTTTCGCGGGCCACCTCGAGCCACGCGCGCGCCGCATGCGACAGATAACCGTTGCGGCGCCAGCCAATCGCCATTTCCCATGGAATCTCCGGTTCGACGACCGGCAAGCACGTGAATTGCGCGGGATCGAGCCGTCGGCAATAAGGCGCGGGCAGCAATGCAATGCCGACTCCGGCCAGCACCAGCGCCGCCATGAAATCCCAATGTCCGCTGCGCCCGACGATCGTCGGTGCAAAGCCCGCCGCGCGGCACGCATTCAGCACCACGTCGTTCAGCGCGAGACTCTCGCCGTAGAACACGAACGGCTCGTTCGCCAGTTGCGCGAGCGGCACCTCGTGCAGCGCGTCCCACTGCGAACCCGTGCGCGAGACGAGCCAAAGAAGTTGACGCGTCATCGGCAGTACTTCGATGTTTTCCGGGTCGACCGGTTGCAGCACTCCGCCGAGTTCCAGTTCCCCGTTGATCAACGCTGTTTCGATCGCGCGCGAACCCTGCTCGAACAGCTTCAGTTCGATTTTTGGATACCGCTGACGGAACGCCGCGATGGCCGGCGTGAACAGCGCCCCGCCCATCGGCGGGATTCCGATGGTGAGTTCGCCACCCTCGAGCGTGCCGAGATCGTTCAGTTCGGCCTGCAATCGCGCATGCGCCGCGAGCACGTCCTGTCCGCGCTGATAAACGATGCGGCCGGCATCGGTCAGCACCATCTGACGCCCGTCGCGCAGCAGCAGCGGCGAGCCGATTTCGTCTTCCAGCGACTTCACCATCTTGCTGATGGTCGGCTGCGTGACGAACATCTGCTCGGCGGCGACGGTGAAGCTTTGCTGACGAACCACTTCGACGAAGTATCGCAACGCACGTAGTTCCACGATCTCGGGCTCCGAAATTCCAATTTGGAATAATTTCGATGATTGTAAGTCATTATATTTATGATGCAGTGCAACCTATACTGACTTTTTTCCGAAGTCCATCCAGGGATTGCCATGGCCTCGCCCGTTCTCGCTCCGTCTGCCGCTGATGCCCGACCCGGCCCGGCCGGTGGTGTCGCGCGGGTTGGCCGGATCGCCCGGATTGCAGTGCAGAGCGCGGCGATAGCTGGCCTCTGGCTCGCTGCCGATTTCGTCGTCCGCACCTTACATTTGCCGGTTCCCGGCGGCGTGGTCGGATTGCTCGTGTTGCTCGCCTTGCTGTTTTGCGGCGGCATCGCGCCGCGCTGGATCAAGGCGGGTGCCGACTGGCTGCTGTCCGACATGCTGCTGTTCTTCATTCCGGCGGCGGTCGCGGCGGTGCAATACGGCGGCCTGTTCCGCGAGGACGGCTGGCGGCTGGCGCTGGTGGTCGTCGCGGGGACGCTGATGGTGATGGTCGCGGTGGCTTTCGCGGTCGAACAGGCCGCGCGGCTGGAGCGTCGTCTTGCGCTGCGCCGCGCGCTGATCGCGCGGCAGGCTTCGCGGATCTGAATTTCCGCACGCATCATTTTTGCCGGAAGCCTGTCCATGAGCCCGCTCTACGCGTCAATTTCATCCCTCTTTGCCGACGACGCCTCGCGTCTGATCGCGGCCGGCTGCCTGGTGCTGACCGTCGTGCTGTACTTCGCGTCGAAGGCGCTGTACGCGCGCTTCAAGACGCTCTGGCTCACGCCGCTCGTGGCCGTGCCTGCGGTGCTCGCGGCCATCGTGCTGGTCGCGCACATTCCGTATCCCGTCTATTTCGAGGACACCCGCTGGCTGATGTGGCTGCTCGGACCCGCCACCGTCGCGTTCGCCGTGCCGATTTATGAATATCGCGAGTTGCTGAAACGGCATTGGATTTCGCTGACCGTCGGGGTGACGGTCGGGATACTGGTCGGTGTCGGTGGCTCGTTGATGCTGGCGAAGCTTCTGCATTTGTCGCCGGAATTGCAACGCAGTCTGATGACTCGTTCCGTATCGACACCGTTTGCGCTTGCCGTCTCCGACAAGATTCATGCGCCGAAGGACCTCACCGCGTTGTTCGTGATCGCGACCGGCGTCTGCGGGATGCTGTTCGGCGAACTCGTGCTAGGTCTCGTGCCGTTGCGCACGCGGCTCGCTCGCGGCGCGTTGTTCGGCGCGGCTGCGCATGGTGTGGGCACCGCGAAGGCGCGGGAATTGGGTAGCGAAGAGGGTGTGGTCGCCAGCCTGACGATGATGATCGCCGGCGTCGTGATGGTATTGCTCGCGCCGATGCTGGGGTTGCTGCCGATCTGAAGCTGCCTTGTCAGCAACCGCGCCGCTCAGCGCATTGGATTTCGGGATGAGCCAGGCCGGAAGCCGGATACCATCGCCAGCCTTCCACCAACAACGGCCTGCCGCGCGGCACGGTTCGATCCATGACGCCGATCACGATCCTCATCCCCTGTTACAACGGCGCGGCGACCCTCGGGCGTGCGCTCGAAAGTTGCCTGATCCAGCCGGAAGCCGCGCAGATTCTGGTCGTGGACGACGGCTCGACCGATCGCTCCAGTAACATCGCCATCCAGTTCAGCCGCCGCGATCCGCGCGTGAACCTGCTGCGCATGCCGCAGAACGGTGGCCCGGCGCGGGCGCGCAACTGGGGTGCGCTAAATGCGTCGCACGGAGTAATCGCATTTCTCGACGCCGACGACGAATATCTGCCCGGTGCACTCACCGCCGCAAGCATGTTCCTCACCGGTAACCCCGGCGCGGTGTCCGTGCGGCTCGATGTCGATTACACGGATTTTCCCGCCGATCTCACCGCGCATCCCGACTTCGCGGCGCACGCGGCCACGCTCAGCAATACGGTGCCGAGCAGCCTGATCATCCGGCGGGCGGTTTTTGCGGCGCTCGGCGGCTTTCCGATGGACGAAGGTTTTCGCCGGATCGGCGGAGAAGACGGCGCGTTTTCGTGGACCTTGCGCGAGCTTTTCGGCAATCCGCGTCTCGACGATGCGAAACGCGTGCGCATGCATTACCACGCGGGCATCCACGCCGAACGTTACTTTCGCATTGCGCTCGGCCTGCAAACGCCCGATCCCGCCGATGTCGAAGAAGCGTTCCGGCTCTCGCAGCAATTCCTCGACACCGCGCGCGCAGGCTTCATGCAATTACGCGCGGCGCATGTCAGTTAGACGCGCGCAACGGGGACGCGGAACCGTCCCCAAAATCCAATCCTGACGCCCGGAAGTTATCTCGATTTGCTACAATCGCCGTTCGTCTTCGAGGAGCGTTGCGACGGGTACCGCGAGTCAACATTCGCCGGCCGCCCGCCAGGCTCGAAGGCTTCAATCGGAGGGCCATGAATGCGCATTGCGCTTTCTTATCCACCGCATCGAACCGCGCTCACGTCAAATTTCTAGTCACTATTTAGAAAGGAGGGCGTGATGAACGCCGCAGTTATCGATTCCAAAAATTCCCAGGATTACCTCGTTGCCGACATGTCGCTTGCCGACTGGGGCCGCAAGGAACTCAACATTGCCGAGACGGAAATGCCCGGCCTCGTGCAAACGCGCGAAGAGTACAAGGCGCAGCAGCCGCTGAAGGGCGCGCGCATTGCCGGTTCGCTGCACATGACGATCCAGACCGGCGTGCTGATCGAGACGCTGACCGCGCTCGGCGCCGACGTCCGCTGGGCATCGTGCAACATTTTCTCGACGCAGGATCACGCTGCTGCGGCCATCGCTCAGGCTGGCGTGCCGGTGTTCGCGTTCAAGGGCGAATCGCTCGACGAATACTGGGAATTCTCGCACCGCATTTTCGAATGGCCGAACGGCGAATTCGCCAACATGATCCTCGACGATGGCGGCGACGCCACGTTGCTGCTGATCCTCGGCGCGAAGGCCGAGAAAGACCGCTCGGTCATCTCGAAGCCGACCAACGAAGAAGAAGTCGCGCTGTACAAGTCGATCGCCTCGCACCTCGACGCCGATCCGACGTGGTACTCGACGCGTCTGTCGCACATTCAGGGCGTGACCGAAGAAACCACGACCGGCGTGCACCGTCTGTATCAGATGGAAAAGGAAGGCCGCCTGCCGTTCCCGGCGATCAACGTCAACGACTCGGTCACCAAGTCGAAGTTCGACAACCTGTACGGTTGCCGTGAGTCGCTGGTCGACGGTATCAAGCGCGCCACCGACGTGATGATCGCGGGCAAGATCGCGGTGGTCGCAGGTTACGGCGACGTGGGCAAGGGCTGCGCGCAATCGCTGCGCGGTCTGGGTGCCACCGTGTGGGTCACCGAAATCGATCCGATCTGCGCACTGCAGGCCGCGATGGAAGGCTACCGCGTCGTGACGATGGAATACGCCGCCGACAAGGCCGACATCTTCGTGACGGCCACCGGCAACTTCCACGTGATCGGCCACGACCACATGGCAGCAATGCGCCACAACGCGATTGTCTGCAACATCGGTCACTTCGATTCGGAAATCGACATCGCGTCGACCCGCAAGTACCAGTGGGACAACATCAAGCCGCAAGTCGACCACATCATTTTCCCGGACGGCAAGCGCGTGATCCTGCTGGCCGAAGGCCGTCTGGTGAACCTGGGTTGTGCAACGGGCCACCCGTCGTTCGTGATGTCGAACTCGTTCACGAACCAGACGCTCGCGCAGATCGAACTGTTCACGCAAGGCGACAAGTACGAGAACAAGGTGTACGTGCTGCCGAAGCATCTGGACGAGAAGGTTGCACGCCTGCATCTGGCGCGCATCGGCGCGAACCTGACCGTGCTGTCGGACGAGCAGGCGGGCTACATCGGCGTCGACAAGAACGGTCCGTTCAAGCCGAACCACTATCGCTACTAAGCGCGTGTACCCGGCGCGTGCATCGCATTGCGCCGGATACACCGGCGGTCGTAAAAGCATGAAAGTCTGAGAACACGGCGGCGCGCAATGCGCCGCTTTGTTCGCCATGCCCGTGCTTTGACCGCCTTTCCCATTCAACGGACATCCTGCCTGTAAGGAGCTCTACATGACCGTGCTGCTGACCTGGCTGATCAACGCGCTCGCGCTGCTGATCATCACCTACCTCGTTCCGTCGATCCACATCCGCAGTTTCGGCACCGCCCTGATCGTCGCGGTGGTGCTCGGATTGATCAATACGGTGCTGCGCCCGGTGCTGATCCTGTTGACGCTGCCCGTCACGATCATCACGCTCGGACTCTTCATTCTCGTGGTCAATGCGCTGTGCTTCTGGCTGTGCGCGTCGCTGCTGAAGGGCTTTGAAGTGTCGGGTTTCTGGTCGGCGTTCTTTGGCTCGATTCTGTACAGCATCGTTTCGTGGCTGCTGTCCGCGCTTATTTTCGGCAACCGCAGTTTAGGTTGACCTACTGAATCATGAACCCGATCGAACTTTCATTCGAATTTTTCCCGCCTAAAACGCAGGAAGGCGTCGAAAAACTGCGCGCCACGCGCGCGGAACTCGCGACGTTCAAGCCCAAGTTCGTGTCCGTCACGTTCGGCGCCGGCGGCTCGACGCAGCAAGGCACGCTCGATACCGTCGTCGACCTCGCGAAGAGCGGCGTCGAAGCGGCGCCGCATCTGTCGTGCATCGGTTCGTCGAAAGAAAGCCTGCGCGCGATTCTCAACGAGTACCGTGCGCACGGCATTCGCCATATCGTCGCGCTGCGCGGCGATCTGCCGTCCGGCATGGGCGAAGTCGGCGAACTGCGTTATGCGTCGGAACTGGTGAGCTTTATCCGCGCCGAGTTCGGCGACTGGTTCTGGATCGAGGTGGCCGGTTACCCGGAATACCACCCGCAGTCGCGCTCGCCGCGTCACGATCTGGAAAACTTCGCCCGCAAGGTGAAGGCCGGCGCGAATTCCGCGATCACGCAGTATTTCTTCAATGCGGACGCGTATTTCCGTTTCGTCGACGACGCGCACAAGCTCGGCGTAGACGTGCCGATCGTGCCGGGCATCATGCCGATCACGAACTTTTCGCAACTGATGCGCTTCTCCGAAATGTGCGGTGCCGAAGTGCCGCGCTGGGTCGCGCGCCGGCTGGAAAGTTTTGGCGACGACCGCGAGTCGATTCGAGCGTTCGGACTCGATGTGGTCGCGGACCTGTGCCAGCGTCTGATCGACGCCAAGGTGCCGGGCCTGCATTTCTACACGCTGAACAGCGCTGTGGCGACGAAGGCGATTTGTGAACGGCTGGGCGCTTAAACGCTCTGTCCGGTGATTTATCCGCGCGGCTGCAATGGCCGCGCGGCCTGCCTTCTGGCTGGCTTCTAGTCCGACAGCTTCCGCACGTAAAGCTGGTACAGCGGCGCGGACAACACCTCCACCTTGCGAAAGTTCAGATTGACGAACGCGTCGATCGCGGGCTTTGGACATCGCAACGGATCTTTGCCTGACGGCAACGCCTCCGACCACAAATAGTCGTCGAACGCGATCACTCCGCCGACTCTCAGCAGCCGGAAGCCGAGCACGGCATCCACCAGCACGTCCGCCGCCTGATGCGAACCGTCGACGTAGACAAAGTCGAAATAGCCTTTTTTGCCCGCGGCGATCAGACCAGCGAGGCAGTCGTCGGAAAAACCTTTGTGCACTTCGATCGTCGCGCGGCCCGGATATCTGGCCGCCGCCAGCGCGACATTGTGATGAAAGCGCCGCTCGACCGAATTCATGTCGGCCGGCGCGTCGCCGCCCGGCTGATGCTCGACGCCGCCTTCCCAGGTGTCGATGCAATGCAGTTCGAGCGGATGGCGCGGAGCCAGCGCGTCGATCAGATAACAGGCGCTCGCGCCTTCGTACGAGCCAATTTCGAGAATCCTGGCGGGGGCAAGCTGCGGCATCAACTGATCCCAGACGCCTCTGGCAACGGTCTCGAACCAGTTATTGGTGAATTGATACGAAGTCATGATGCGGGCAGGGCGGTGGTCGAAACCGGCCATTATGGGGCGGTGGCTATTCCAAAAAAGACGGCCGCCAGCACAGCGCATCGGACTGGAAGCAAATGGTAAGCCCTTGTTGAAGCTCATTTTTGTGCTGTCTATGATCGAAGCGCAGTCGATCCGGCTGCTGTGCGGAGGACGATATGACAGTGTCACGAAAGCTGTTTGCGGTTCACCAGTTCTGCCTGCCGGCCGTTACCGCGTTCGCGGTCGCCGCGAGCGCCATGATTTACGCCCCAGCCCAGGCCGCCACGCTGCCCGACAAGACTCTCGTGTTCTGCTCCGAGGGCAGTCCGGCGGGCTTCGATACCGCGCAATACACCACGAGCGTCGAATTCAGCGCGGGTTCCTACACGGTCTACAACCGGCTGATCGAGTTTGCGCACGGCAGCACTGATATCGAACCGGGCCTCGCCGAAAAATGGGACGTTTCGCCCGACGGTCTGACCTACACGTTCCATTTGCGCCCCGGCGTCAAATTCCAGACCACATCGTTTTTCAAGCCGACGCGCGACATGAATGCCGACGACGTCGTCTTCACATTCCAGCGGATGCTTGATCCGGATCAGCCGTTCCGCAAGGCGTACGCGGTGCCGTTTCCGTATTTCAACGATCTGGGGCTGGCGAAAAACATCTCGAAGATCGAGAAAGTCGATCCGTCGACAGTTCGCTTTACGCTGAAAGAAGTCGATGCGCCGTTTTTACAACAGATAGCGATGCCGTTCGCGTCGATTCTGTCGGCCGAATATGCCGACCAGTTACTGAAAGCGGGTAAGGCGTCCGATATCAACCAATATCCGGTCGGCACCGGTCCATTCATATTCCGCAGTTATACGAAGGACGATTCGATTCGCTTCGACGGTAATCCCGATTACTGGAAGCCAGGCGTGGTCAAAGTCAGCAAACTGATTTTCGCGATTACCGTCGATCCCGCCGTGCGTCTGCAGAAAATAAAGCGCGGCGAATGTCAGGTGATGGCGTATCCGCGTCCCGCCGATATTCCGGCGGTAAAAGCGGATTCATCGCTCGCGATGCCGAGTCAGGTGGGCTTCAATCTCGGCTATATCGCGTACAACACGACGAAAAAGCCGCTCGATAACGTGCTGGTGCGCCGCGCGCTCGATATGTCAGTCAACAAGAAGGCGATTATCGATTCGGTCTATCAGGGCGCGGGCCAGGCGGCGACCAACCCGATGCCGCCGACCCAGTGGGGCTACGACAAGAATCTGAAGGACGCACCGTACGACACCGACAAGGCGAAAGCGCTGCTGAAACAGGCGGGTTATCCCGACGGTTTCGAACTCACTTTATGGGCGATGCCGGTTCAACGGCCATATAACCCGAATGCGCGTCTGATGGCCGAAATGCTCCAGGCCGATTGGGCGAAAATCGGCGTAAAGGTCAATATCGCGACGTATGAATGGGGTGAATACATTCGCCGTGCCCATGCAGGCGAGCATCAGGCGATGCTGATCGGCTGGACCGGCGATTATGGCGACCCGGATAACTGGCTCGGCGTATTGCTCGGCTGCGACGCGGTAAATGGCAGTAACTTTTCCAAATGGTGCTACAAGCCTTACGACGATCTGATTCGAAAAGGCCGTGGTACGACCGATATGGCCGAGCGCACCAAGGCTTATACGGAAGCGCAGGAAATTTTCAAAGACCAGGTGCCATTCACGCCAATCGCCCACTCCACGGTGTATCAGCCGATCAGCAAGAACGTAGTGGGTTTCAAGGTCGACCCGTTCGGGCCGACTCAATTCATGAATGTCGGGCTGAAATAGCCGCATCAGGACGCATTTTTGCTTCCACTCTCCGCTTGAACCGCAAGCTCCGGCCCGCGCCGGCGCTTGCGGCCGCCCTTATGCCCTAAGTGTTTCCTATCGTCAACACGGGTAATTTCCTCCGCTTGTTGCTGCGAGCCATGCTCAAGTAATATCGCGCTACGCTGGCGGTAGCCGGCCCCGAACCTGGAGGAAACATGAAGCAAAACAATCTGTTGCGCGCCGTGCGTGTTACGACGCTCGTCGCCGCTGCAGCGGCATCGCTGGTGGGCGCGAACAACGCGCGCGCCGAGATTCCGAACAAGACTCTCGTCTACTGTTCAGAAGGCAGCCCTGCGGGTTTCGATCCTGCCCAATACACGACGGGTGTCGACTTCACGGCCAACACGTTCACCGTTTATAACCGTCTCGTGGAATTCGAACGCGGCGGTACGAAAGTCGAACCCGGTCTTGCAGAGAAGTGGGATGTGTCGGCGGATGGCAAGACCTACACGTTCCATCTGCGTCATGGCGTGAAGTTCCAGACCACGTCGTTCTTCAAGCCGACCCGCGATTTCGACGCGGACGACGTCGTGTTCTCGTTCCAGCGCATGCTGGACCCGAACCAGCCGTTCCGTAAGGCCTACCCGGTGCAGTTCCCGTACTTCACCGACATGGGCCTCGACAAGCTGATCACCAGCGTCGAAAAGGTCGATCCGTACACGGTCAAGTTCACGCTGAAGGAAGTCAACGCGCCGTTCATCCAGAATCTGGCGATGGAATACGCGTCGATCCTGTCGGCCGAATATGCGGATCAACTGCTGAAGGCCGGCAAGGCGTCGGACATCAACCAGTTCCCGGTCGGCACGGGCCCGTTCATTTTCCGCAGCTACACGAAAGACGCGACGATCCGCTTCGACGGCAATCCGACGTACTGGAAGCCGAACGCGGTGAAGATCTCGAAGCTGATCTTCTCGATCACGCCGGACGCCGGTGTGCGCGTGCAGAAGATCAAGCGCGACGAATGCCAGGTGATGAGCTATCCGCGTCCCGCCGACATCGCGCCGCTGAAGGCCGAAGCCAACATCGACATGCCGTCGCAACCGGGCTTCAACCTCGGCTATCTCGCGTACAACGTGACGCACAAGCCGGTGGACAAGGTCGAAGTGCGTCAGGCGCTCGACATGGCGATCAACAAGAAGGCGATCATCGAGTCGGTGTACCAGGGTGCGGGCCAGCTCGCGACCAACCCGATGCCGCCGACCCAATGGTCGTTCTACAAAGACCTGAAGGCTGCCCCGTACGATTCGGCCAAGGCCAAGGACCTGCTGGCGAAGGCCGGTTATCCGAACGGCTTCGACATCACGCTGTGGGCGATGCCGGTGCAACGCGCGTACAACCCGAACGCCCGTCTGATGGCCGAGATGATCCAGGCCGACTGGGCCAAGATCGGCGTGAAGGCGAAGATCGTCACGTACGAATGGGGTGAGTACATCAAGCGCGCGCACGCCGGTGAAGACGACACGATGCTGATCGGCTGGACCGGCGACAACGGCGATCCGGACAACTGGCTCGGCACGCTGCTCGGCTGCGAAGCGGTGAATGGCAACAACTTCTCGAAGTGGTGCTACAAGCCGTTCGACGACCTGATCCAGAAGGGCCGTGTGACGTCCGACGTGGCTGCACGCACGAAGGCTTACGTCGAAGCGCAGCAGATTTTCGCGCAGCAACTGCCGTTCTCGCCGATTGCTCACTCGACGGTGTATCAGCCGGTGAGCAAGAAGGTGGTCGACATGCGCATCGAGCCGCTGGGCTATGCACGCTTTGACGGCGTGAGCGTCAAGTAAGCGGTTTGGCACGTCATAAAATTTGCGCAGTACGCTTTTCGCACGGTTAGAAAACTGGTCGAAATGGTCCGGCGACCGGGGTCACAAGCCCTCGTCGCCGGTTGCGTTTTTTCTTCACCAAGACCATAGGGACGAACCATGTTCCGCTTTGTTTTGCGCCGCATCGGCATGGTGATACCGACGTTTATCGGCATCACGATCCTTGCGTTCGCGCTGATTCACCTGATTCCGGGCGACCCCATCGAAGTGATGATGGGCGAGCGCGGCGTCGATCCCGCGATGCATGCCGCCGCGCTGCATCGTCTCGGACTCGACGAACCTCTGCCGATGCAGTACGTCCACTACCTGGGCCGCGCGCTGCACGGCGACCTCGGCACCTCGATCATCACCAACACGAGCGTGATGGGCGAATTCCTCGCGCGCTTTCCCGCCACCGTCGAACTGTCGATCTGCGCGATGTTTTTCGCGCTGGTCGTCGGCTTGCCGGCGGGCGTGTTCGCGGCTTTGCGACGCGGCACGGTGGTCGATCACGGCGTGATGGGCACGGCGCTCACCGGCTACTCGATGCCGATCTTCTGGTGGGGCTTGATCCTCATCATGTTCTTCTCGGTCGATCTGGGCTGGACGCCGGTGTCGGGCCGCATCGCGGTCGAATACGACATTCCGCGCGTGACCGGTTTCATGCTGATCGACGCGCTGATGCCGGGCACCGACGAAGGCGCGTTCAAATCCGCGCTGAGCCATCTGATCCTGCCCGCGATCGTGCTCGGCACGATTCCGCTGGCTGTGATCGCGCGCATGACGCGTTCGTCGATGCTCGAAGTGCTGCGCGAGGATTACATCCGCACCGCGCGCGCGAAGGGTCTGTCGCCGGCACGCGTGATCGTCGTGCATGCGCTGCGTAACGCGCTGATTCCGGTGGTGACGGTGATCGGCCTGCAGGTCGGCACGCTGCTCGCGGGCGCGGTGCTGACCGAGACGTTGTTCTCGTGGCCGGGCATCGGCAAATGGCTGATCGACGCGATCAGCCGCCGCGATTACCCGGTCGTGCAGGGCGGTATCCTGATGATCGCCACGCTGGTGATCGTCGTGAACCTCGTCGTCGATCTGTTGTACGGCGTGCTGAACCCACGCATCCGCCATACGAGGTAATACGAACATGGCAGACATACAAAACACAGTCCCCCAGGCAGTCACGCCTCCCAGTGGCCGTGCCATCGCCGCCCGTGAATTCTGGGCGAATTTCTCGCGCAATCGTGGCGCTGTCGCCGCTGGCGTGATCGTGCTGCTGCTGGTTTTCGTCGCGATTTTCGCGCCGTTGATCGCGCCGCATAGCCCGATCGAACAGTACCGCGACAACGTGAAAATCCCGCCCGCCTGGCTCGACGGCGGCAACTGGAAGTTCATTCTCGGCACCGACGAAGCGGGCCGCGACATCCTCTCGCGTCTGATGTACGGCGCGCGGCTGTCGTTCTGGATCGGCTTCGTTTCCGTGGTGCTCGCATTGATCCCGGGCATCGTGCTCGGGCTGATCGCCGCGTTCTTCGAGAAGTGGGCCGACACGCCGATCATGCGGATCATGGACGTGCTGCTCGCGTTGCCGTCGCTGCTGCTCGCGGTGGCCGTGGTCGCGATCATCGGCCCGGGTCTGGTCAACACGATGCTCGCGATTGCGATCGTCGCGCTGCCGGGTTACGTGCGTTTGACGCGCGCATCGGCGCAGGGCGAGTTGCAGAAGGAATACGTGACCGCGTCGCGTGTCGCAGGTGCCAGCACGATGCGTTTGATGTTCTCGCAAGTGTTGCCGAACTGCACCGCACCGCTGATCGTGCAGGCTACGCTCGGTTTTTCTTCGGCGATTCTCGATGCTGCCGCGCTCGGTTTTCTCGGGCTCGGCGTGCAGCCGCCGTCGGCGGAGTGGGGCGCGATGCTGGCCTCGGCGCGCGATTACATCGACAGCGCATGGTGGATCGTCACGATGCCGGGTCTGTCCATTCTGATCTCGGTGCTCGCGATCAATCTGCTCGGCGACGGGCTGCGCGACGCACTCGATCCCAAACTGAAACGGATGGCCTAAATGACTAGCTTATTGACCATCCGCAACCTGGCGGTGAATTTCAATGGCCTTCCCGCCGTCGACCGCATCAGCCTCGACGTCGCTCCCGGCGAAGTCGTCGGCGTGGTCGGCGAATCGGGTTCGGGCAAGAGCGTCACGATGATGGCGCTGATGGGCCTGATCGACGCGCCCGGCAAAGTCACCGCCGACGAAGTCACGTTCAACGGCACGAATCTGCTGAAGGCATCGGCGAAGGAACGCCGCAAGATCATCGGCAAAGATATCGCGATGGTGTTCCAGGACGCGCTCACCAGTCTGAATCCGAGCTACACGGTCGGCTATCAGATCAAGGAAGTGCTGAAGCTGCACGAAGGCCTGCGCGGCAGCGCGCTCGACAAACGCGCGCTGGAACTGCTCGATCAGGTCGGCATTCCCGATCCGAAGGGACGCATCAATTCGTTCCCGCATCAGATGTCGGGCGGCATGAACCAGCGCGTGATGATCGCTATGGCGATTGCGTGCAACCCGAAACTGCTGATCGCCGACGAGCCGACCACCGCGCTCGACGTGACGATCCAGGCGCAGATCATGGAGTTGCTGATCAAGCTGCAGAAGGAACGCGGCATGGCGCTCGTGCTGATTTCGCACGATCTGGCGGTGGTGTCCGAGGTCGCGCAGCGCGTCGCGGTCATGTACGCTGGCGAAGTGATCGAAACCAACAAGGTGCCGGATATCTTCGCCGCGCCGCATCATCCGTACACGGAAGCGCTGCTGGCGGCGATTCCCGAGCACAACGTGGGCGCGGTGCGGCTCGCGGCGCTGCCGGGCATGGTGCCGGGACGCGACGACCGTCCGAAAGGATGTCTGTTCGCGCCGCGCTGCAAATATGTGGTCGACGATTGCGTGAAGGCGCGGCCCGCGCTCGCACCCATGCAAGGTCACGCCGAAGTGGCGCGCGTGCGCTGCATCAAACCCCTGAACCTGAGCGGCGACGCGAACGTTCACACCCATGGAGGCGCACGATGAACGCAGTACCCGAAACGCGGCGCCAGTCGAACCATGCGGGCGATCACGTGCTGGTCGCCGACCAGCTCGCGCGTTACTACACGGTCAAGCGCGGCATGTTCGCGTCGGGCACGGTGAAGGCGCTGAACGGGGTGTCGTTCGCGCTGGAGCGCGGCAAGACGCTGGCCGTGGTCGGCGAATCCGGCTGCGGCAAATCCACGCTCGCGCGCCAGCTCACGATGATCGAAACGCCTAGCGCGGGTCGTCTGCTGATCGACGGTGAAGATGTGGCCGGTGCGGATCACGCGAAAATCGCCGCGTTGCGGCGGCGCGTGCAGATGGTGTTCCAGAACCCGTTTGCGTCGCTGAATCCGCGTAAGACCGTCGAGCAGACACTTGGCGAACCGCTCGCGATCAACACGCAACTGAGCGCCACCGAACGCGCCGAACGGATCGCGCAGATGATGCGCACCGTCGGCCTGCGCCCGGAACATGCGAAGCGCTATCCGCATATGTTCTCCGGCGGTCAGCGTCAGCGTGTGGCGATTGCGCGCGCGATGATCCTCGATCCGCAGATCGTGGTCGCCGACGAACCCGTATCCGCGCTCGACGTGTCGATCCAGGCGCAGATCCTGAACCTGTTCATGGACTTGCAGGAACAGTTCAAGACCAGCTACGTGTTCATCTCGCACAATCTGTCGGTGGTGGAACATATCGCCGACGACGTGATGGTGATGTACTTCGGCGGCGTCGCCGAACTCGGCGACAAGAAGAAGATTTTCGCGAAGCCGAGGCATCCGTACACGCGTGCACTGATGTCGGCCACGCCGTCCATCTTCGAAGCGGATCGCAGCATCAAAATCAAGCTGCAGGGCGAGATGCCGTCGCCGCTGAATCCGCCGTCGGGCTGCACGTTCCATCAGCGCTGCCCGTATGTGATCGACCGTTGCCGCAGCGAAGAGCCGAAGCTGCGTGAAGTGGATGGCCGTCAGGTCTCGTGTCATCGCGCCGAGGAGGTGGGGGACGTGGATGCCTGATGCAGTGGCGGCGCGTCGTATTGCGCGCCGCTCGCGTGACGGTGGCCGCCGTGCCGCTTTCGCGCGCCGCTGGGGAGCGCGCGCACTGACCGGTGCCGTGCTCCTTGGCGTCTGTACTTTTCCCGCGATGCGTCTTGCGCCGTCCGGTCTCGCCTACGCCGCGGGCGCGGCCGCCAATACGCCCGCGCAGGCGGGACGTCCGGCGGTTCAGGTGCCGGGTGTGCCGCCATCGCCGCCCGCCAGTCTGCCGGGCTTTCACAGCGCGCCTTCGTTGCCGCCCGCCTCGCCGGGCACGACTGCCAGCGGTCCGGTGCGCGCGCAGCCGGCGCGCATGCCGTTCTATGTCGCCACGCGCGGCACGACCACGATCTATCTGCTGGGCACGCTGCATGTCGGCGATCCGAACGACTATCCGGCGACGCAGCCGTTCCGTCCGCAGATTCTCGCCGCGCTGGCCGCGTCGCCGACGCTCGCGCTCGAACTGTCGCCCGACGAACTGCTGGTGTCGCAAGACGATGTGTCGAAGTACGGCGTCTGCCGGCACGACTGTCTGCCGGGCTTGTTGCCCGAGCCGCTGTGGCACAAGCTGGCGATGAGATTGCGCGGCAATCCCGCCGCGCTCGATGCAATCAAGAAGATGCGGCCGTGGCTCGCGTCGCTGGTCGTCGAAACCTACGATTCGCTGAGCGCCGGCTTGCAGACTGAGTACGGCTCGGAAGCGCAATTGCAGAACGTGTATCTGAAGACGCGCGGCAAGATCGTCGGCCTCGAAACCTTGCCGCAGCAAATGCGCGCGTTCACGAATCTGTCGCTCGCGCAGCAGCGCGAAATGCTCGCGCAGGATCTCGTGCAAACGCCCGCGCAAAACGTCGCGGATGTGCGGGCGTTGCACCGGCTATGGCAGGTCGGCGATGCGGATGCGATCGCCGCCTGGCAGGCCGCCAAATCCGAAAATCTGGCGCGCGACAAGCGCGTTTCCGATTCGATCGACAACAAGATCGTCTACGAACGCAACCGCCGTTTCGTCTCGCGGATGCTGCAGATCGCCGCGCCGAACAAGCCGGTGTTCGTGGCCATCGGCGCGTTGCATCTGGGCGGCCCGAAGGGCGTGCTGCAGCTTTTGCGGCAGCGCGGCTTCGTGGTCGAGCCGGGCTGACGCGCTCGCTATAAAAACATCAGGAAATTCAGCAGAAAGATGTTGATGACCAGCATGGTCAGCGCCGTCGGTATCTGCACCTTGATCACCGCGTTCTTGTCCGGCAACTCCAGCAACGCGACCGGCACCATGTTGAAGTTCGCGGCCATCGGCGTCATCAGCGTGCCGCAGTAGCCGGAAAACATGCCGATTGCCGCCATCACCGCCGGGTTGCCATGGAACACGCCAACCAGAATCGGCACGCCCACACCGCCCGTCATCACCGGAAACGCCGCGAAGCCGTTGCCCATCACCATCGTGAACAGCGCCATGCCGATGCAGTACACGGCCACCGCGACGAAGCGGTAATCGAGGCTGATGTACGACGTGGTGACGTGCGCGACCGCCTTGCCGACGCCCGCGTCGGAGAACACGAGGCCGAGCATGCCGAGCATTTGCGGCAGCACGGCGGCCCATGACAACGCGTCGACCAGCCGGCGCGCTTCCTTCATCGACTGACCGACCGTGTCGCGCGTCATCACGCAGGCAATCGCGAGCGCGATCACGCAGCCGATGCCGAAGCCGATCAGCGTGACGTTGGCTTTTTCGATCAGCGGAACGCCGCCGAAGATCAGATGACTCGCCGACAGCGTGACGATCACCGTCACGACCGGAATCGTCAGCGCAGGCACGAACAGCTTGTTGCCGAGGCGCGCGGCGCTCGCCTTGCGCGCTTCGAGCGACAAGGTTTTGGGCTTTGCCGCCGTGACGCCGCCGAAGCCGGCAATCAGCGCCATCACGATCACCGCGACACCGACGACGGCGGGCGGCAACCGGTCGCCGATCAGGAAGATCAGCGCGTAGAGAATCCAGAAGCCGCCGGCGGTGAAGCGGCGCGGGTGGTCCTTATCCGTGACGATCATGCCGCCGATCACCAGCAGCACGAGGCCCAGCAGCCAGAAAAGATAGTTGATGGTGAAGGTCATGCCTTGTCTCCCGCAGCGGGTTGCGTCGACGAAGACGGCGCGTTGCCGCGCAGTTCGCGTTCGAGCCGCCGGTCGAGCAGATACAGCCGGAAGCCGTGCACGATGAACGCGCAGATCGCAGTCGGAATGCCCCACACGGCCACGTGAATCGGCTCGACGACAATGCCTGCCTCTTTCAGGAAGGTGGTCATCAGCACGATGGCGCCGAAGGCGACGAAAACATCTTCGCCGAAGAACAGGCCGACGTTGTCGGTGGCGGCGGAGAATGCGCGCAGGCGGAATCGCACCGCGTCGCTGAGTTTGCCGAAGCGGGTTTCGGCTGCGCCTTCGGCCATTGGCGCGATCAGCGGACGCACCATTTGCGGATGTCCGCCGAGTCCGGTCAGACCGACCGCAGCGGTGAGTTCGCGCACCAGCAGATAAACGATCAGCAGACGCCCGGCGGTCGCCGCCTTGATGCTGCTGATCCACGCTTGTGCGCGTTCGCGCAGGCCATGCCGTTCGAGCAGGCCGATCACCGCGAGCGGCAGAAGAATGATCAGCGGGATATTGCGCGTCTTGATGAAGCCGGTGCCGATCAGCGCAAGAATTTTTTCGGGCGGAAAATTCGCGGCGAGGCCGGTGACGATCGCGGCGACGGCCACGATCAGCATCGGATTGAAGCGCAATAAAAAGCCGACGATGATAACGGCCACGCCAATCAGCGGCCATAGACTGACAGTTGTCTGCATCTGGATCTCCAAACAGGGTTCAACCTCGCCGCTCGTGACGGCGAATAGGGTTATGGCGCAGGGCGGCCCGTCCCTATGCCTTCTTGTTGTCACGGCTCTTGATGGCCGTGTGACTTCGAACTTCCACTACCGGCACCACATCGGCTGCCCGATGCAAATACCGCTAATACGTTCGGCACCTGGCAAACGCCCCGCGTGAGAGCGGGGCGTCGGAGGTGTCACAAGGGTTGAATTGCGCTGCTTGTTGCGGTGACGTCGGCGTTTAAATCAGCGCTGTCGCTCAGACGCGCGCGGCGCCCGCCGCATGCACTTCGATACCGGCCGCTTCCAGCGCGCCGCGAATACGCTTCGCAAACGCGAGCGCATGCGGGCCGTCGCCATGCAGACAGATGGTTTGCGCATTCAGCGGCACCCATTGACCGTCCACGGCTCGCACACGCTGGTCGCGGATCATCGCGAGCGTGCGCTCCAGTACTTCCTCTTCGTCGTCGAGCAACGCGCCGGGCTGGTTGCGCGGCACGAGCGAGCCGTCCGCGCGATAACCCCGGTCGGCGAACACCTCTTCGATCGCGGTCAGACCTGCGTTGCGTGCCGCCGTCACGAGACCGCTGTTGGCGAGCGCGAACACCGCCACCGACGGATCGAAATCGTGCACCGCCGACACAATCGCGTCGGCGATTTTCGCGTCGCGCGCGGCCTGGTTGTACAGCGCGCCGTGCGGCTTGACGTGCGCGATGCGGCCGCCTTCAGCCTGAGCAATCGCCGACAGCGCGCCGAGTTGATACAGCACGCCCGCGTAAATTTCGCCGGCCGGCAGATCCATTTCCTTGCGGCCGAAATTTTCCGGATCGTTGAAGCTCGGATGCGCGCCGATCGACACGCCTTTCTGCACCGCCCAGCGCACGCAGTCGCGCATCGTGTTGGCGCCGCCCGCATGCCAGCCGCACGCGATGTTCGCCGAACTGACGAGCGCGAGCAGCGACTCGTCGGAGCCGCAGCCTTCGCCGAGGTCGGCGTTCAAATCGATTTCCATGGTGTTCCTCTACTGATTGCAGGTGCTTTCCAACCCGGCGTCTTTCGCACCGGACTCCCGAAGGGGCGAGCCCGTTCGAGCAGAAACCGGGGTGGTCCCGCGTATTCCGGTTACCCCGCCGCGACCGCCAACTGGCGCGCGCAGCGTTCTTCATGCATCGCGATCGCGGCGTCGATCTGCCGCAAATACGTGCGTTCTTCCAGCAAAGCCTGACGCGCTTCGTAAGGCGTCGTCGGGATAAAGCGTACGGACGCGTTCAGCCGGACCTGCGCGAGCTTCCACAAATCCGCCTGAATCACCGCGCCGATTTTCGGATAACCGCCGGTGGTCTGCGCGTCGCTCATCAAGACGATCGGCTGGCCGTTCGGTGGCACCTGGATGGTCCCGGGCAACACCGCGTGCGACAGCAGATCGGTTTTCTGCGTCCGTTTCAGTTCGGCACCGGCGAGGCGATAGCCCATCCGGTTGCTGTTCGGCGTGACGAGCCACTCGTCGGACCAGAACGATTCGTGCGCGGCTTCGGTGAAGCTGTCGTATTCGGGGCCGCGCAGCACGCGAATCGGAATCGCCCAAGGCACGCCCGACGGATGACGGCCGCGCCTCAACGGTTCGTGAACCAGCACGAATTTGCACCAGTAGGGCGCTTTTACGCCGAATTCGGGCGCCTCCGGCGTGAAGCCGACATGGTCGCGCGGCGGCGGCGCGCCGACCGGCAGACGGTCGCCGTCACGCAGCGCGCGACCGCCGAGTCCGCCGAACTGGCCGGCGAGGTCGGTGCTGCGCGAGCCGAGCATCGGCAATACGTCGATGCCGCCCGCCACGCACACGTAGCCGCGCATGCCGCGTTTCGCGCCGTTCAGCACGAGTTCCTGACCGGCCTGCACCGGCAGGCTCCACCATGAATAGACCGGCTTGCCGTCGAGCGTCGCGCCGAATTCGGTGCCCGTGATCGCCACCCGCGTGGCGCGCAGAAAGCGCAGCACGGTCGGGCCGAAGGTGATTTCCAGACCGGCTGCGTCGGGGCGATTGCCCACCAGCCGGTTGCCGACTTCCAGCGACAGGCGGTCGAGCGCGCCCCCCATCGCCACGCCGAGATGACGATAGCCATGACGGCCGAGATCCTGAATCGTAGTCAGCAGACCCGCGCGAATCACATCGATCATGCGTGTATCCCCGCGATGGTGAAGCGAACCCGGTCGCCCGGCTGCAGCAGCGTGGGCGGGCGGCGCGTGGCGTCGAAAAGCGGTAGCTCGGTGCGTCCGATCAACTGCCAGCCGCCGGGCGAGGTGGCCGGATAAACGCCCGTCTGCTCGCCGCCGATGCCGACCGACCCCGCCGGCACTTCCAGCCTCGGCGACGCGCGGCGCGGCGTGTGCAGCGCGGCTTCGAGTCCGCCCATGTAGGCGAAGCCCGGCTGGAAGCCGAGGAAGAACACGACGTATTCGCCGCCCGAATGGCGCTGCACGATTTCGTTGACGCTCAGGCCCGTGTGATCGGCGACCGCTTGCAGATCCGGGCCGAATTCGCCGCCGTACTGCACCGGGATCTCCACTTCGCGACCCGGCTCCGGCGTCGCGCCCGCCGCGTTCCACGCTTTCAGCAACTCGCTGGCGAGCGCTTCGCGGTCGGCCTCGAGCGGATCGAAGACGAGCGTCAGATTGTTCATACCCGGCACGACTTCCAGCACATGCGGCCAGTCGCGCGCGAGCTCAGCAGCGGCCCA
Source organism: Paraburkholderia fungorum (assembly GCF_900099835.1). Classification (NCBI taxonomy): domain Bacteria; kingdom Pseudomonadati; phylum Pseudomonadota; class Betaproteobacteria; order Burkholderiales; family Burkholderiaceae; genus Paraburkholderia; species Paraburkholderia fungorum. The sequence goes on along the minus strand of NZ_FNKP01000001.1, from coordinate 77,122 downwards.
CACGCGGCGCTGGCACGCAAGCGTCGCGGGCGGCGGCGATTCGCAGACAAGCGCGGCATCGCCGAGCGGAAAAATTCTTGGTTGGCTCATGACTTGACAGCCCAGGTCGGGTCGAAGGAAGTGAGCACACTGCACACTCGTCGATGCACGATGAATGAAGCGTACATTATCAATAAAATATCAACAATTTCTCAATAAGCGTTTTTGCCAGGCTCCCCGGGATTCACGGCTCGTCGTACACTCCCGACACCTTCCCACCCTGTTTCCCCGAGATTTTCGCCATGTCGCGCCATCCCACCAAGATCGTTTCATCGGAACATCTCGTGTCCGAGACCAGCGCCGAGCTGTCCGAACTCGAGTACGCGCTGATCATGGCCGGCAATGCATTCAACCGGTGGATGGTGCGCTGCATGTCGGCGGCCGGCGACAAGGACATGACCGCCATCGAAGTATCGCTGCTTCATCACGTCAGCCATCGCGAACGTCGCAAGAAACTGGCGGACATCTGCTTCGTGCTGAACATAGAAGACACCCACGTCGCTACCTACGCGCTGAAGAAACTCGTAGCTAGAGGGTATGTAAAAAGCGAAAAGACCGGCAAGGAAGTGTTCTTCTCCGCGACCGAAGCGGGTCGCGAGTTGTGTCTGAAATATCGGGAAGTGCGCGAGAGTTGCCTGATTTCGACGCTGAAGGAAAGCGGCCTGACCAACGAGCAGATCGGCGACGCGGCGCAGTTGATGCGCAACGCGTCCGGCTTGTACGACACGGCGGCGCGGGCGGCGGCGTCTTTGTAGCCGGGTGGCGCTCGCCCGGCGTTCAATTCAACGGGGCGGATAAACCCCAGCCTCGGTGACGATCAGATCGAGCGCAATGTCGTGCGCTTCACGTTGAAGATCTTGCGTGCGGCACGCTTCATAAGCGATGCCCACCGTGACCGGTTGCTTCGATCCCGGCCACGCGGCCAGCGTGCGATCGTAGTATCCGCCGCCGTAGCCTAGCCGGTAGCCATCGGCATCGAATCCCACACACGGTATGAACAGCAGTTCGGGAACGACTACCTGTCCCGAGGTCGGCTCAGCAATCTTGTGATGACCGATTTTCATCGGCGTCGCGGGGGTCCATGCATGGAATTCGAGCGGCGCGCCACGCTCCTTGACAATCGGCAGACTGGCTTCGCGCTGCGCATTGGCCGTCAACCAGACCGAGACCGCGGGACGTGCGTCGAACTCACCCGCGAGCGGCCAGTAGAAGCCCACGCTGGCTGCTCCGAAGTGCTTCAGCGCGTCCAGCACACGACGGCCGAGCGCAGCGTTGTATGCCGGGTCGGAAGCCGCTTGTAGCCTTGCTTCCAATAGCATTCGACGCAACGCCTTTTTCGATTCCGGGACAGGGTTGCATGCTATGCTTGGGTTCAATTCGCGCTCCAGAAACAACGATGTCAAAACGCCTTTACCGAGTATATCGCGCGGCCGGTCTGGCGCTTGCCGCTGCGGCACTCGTCGCGTGCAGCACGGCCGTAGCCGTCAAGCCCATCCCCCTTTCGCAGCTCACCAACGACGACCAGACCTTCGTCCAGTTGCGCGAAGCGTCCCGCAATAACGACGCGGCGCGTGCAGCCCAACTGGCGAGCATGATCCCGAACTATCCGGCGCCTGCTTATCTGGAGTACTTCCAGATCAAGCCGCAACTGTTCGATTCGTCCGGCCATGCACGCGTCGACGCGCCGGACGCGCCGGTGCTGGCGTTTCTGCAGAAGTACGACGGCCAGGCTATCGCCGACCGCATGCGCAACGACTACCTCACGGTGCTCGGCACGCGTCACGACTGGCGCAATTTCGATCAGCAGTACGCCCGCTTCGTGTTGAACGACGACACGCAGGTGAAGTGCTACGCGCTCGAATCGCGGGCGTCGCGGGGTGAAAACGTGGCCGACGCGGCGCGTGCGCTGCTGGTCGATCCGAAGTGGTACGGCGACGGCTGTGTCGACCTGATCACGACGCTGGGCGTGAGCCGCCAGTTCAGCACCGACGACATCTGGCAACAGATCCGTCTCGCTTACGAGCAGAACAACACCAACACCGGCAGCAAGCTCGTCGACGCGCTGAGCAACAATCCGCCCGATCCCACGCTGTTCGCGCAGGCTACCAATGCGCCGCCGTTGTTGCTGGCGCGTGGTGTCGGTCCGGATTCGCAATCGCATCAACTGGCGTTGCTCGCGATCACGCGCATGGCGCGCAACGACCCGGCCATGGCCGCGGCTACGTTTGCGTCGGTGGCGCCGTCGCTGAGTTCGCCGGAGCGCGCCATCGGCTGGGGCACGATTGCCTATCAGGCCGCCGCCAAGCAGATGCCGAGCGCGGTCGACTGGTACCGCCTGTCGGCGAATGCGCCGCTGTCGAATCCCGCGTATGAATGGCGCACCCGCACCGCGCTGCTGGCCGGCGACTGGAACATGGTGCGCTGGTCGATCGAACAGATGCCCGAGGCATTGCGCAACCAGCCGTCGTGGGTGTACTGGCATGCGCGCGCACTCAAGCAGGCCGGCGACACGGCCACCGCCAACCAGGAATTCGCATCGATCTCGCCGGGCTTCAACTTCTACGGTCAACTGGCCGCTGAAGAACTCGGCCAGAAAATCACCGTTCCGCCGAAAACCACTGTCAGCGATGCCGAAGTCCAGCAGGCTGCAAACACGCCCGGTTTCGATCTCGCGCAGCGGTTCTACGCGATGAATCTGCGGCTCGAAGGCAATCGCGAATGGAACTGGCCGCTGCGCACCATGAGCGACCGGCAACTGCTCGCGGCCGCCGAATACGCGCGCCGTATCCAGCTTTATGACCGCACCGTCAACACGGCCGACCGCACGAAGAGCGAACACGATTTCTCGCTGCGGTATCTGTCGCCGTTCCGCGATATCGTCGACCGCGACGCGCAGTCGAACGGGCTCGACGTCGAGTGGGCGTATGGTCTGATCCGTCAGGAATCGCGCTTCATCATGAACGCGCGCTCCGAAGTCGGCGCGAGCGGCTTGATGCAATTGATGCCGGGCACCGCGCAACTGGTCGCGAAAAAGATCGGCCTCGGCCCGATTTCGCGCGAACAGATGAACGACATCAACACCAATATCCTGCTCGGGACCAACTACCTGTCCATGATCTACAATCAGTTCGACGGGTCCGCCGTGCTGGCCACCGCAGGCTATAACGCGGGTCCTGGCCGTCCGCGCAACTGGCGGGCTTCGTTGCAGCATCCGGTTGAAGGCGCGATCTTCGCCGAAGCGATTCCGTTCCAGGAAACGCGTGACTACGTGAAGAACGTGTTGTCCAACACGGTCTACTACGCGGCATTGTTCGAAGGCCGTCCGCAATCGCTGAAGGCGCGTCTGGGTTACATCGCACCGTAAGCGCCGTGCCGCTGCAGCCTCGCCCGAGGCTGCAGCGCGCCACGCCAGCCGTTGCCGCGGCTTCCACCAGGGAGTCGAAAATGCGACATCAAGCCATTGCGATCATCGGCGGTTCCGGGTTTATCGGTAGCCACCTCGTCAACTCGCTCGTCGAACTGGGCAAAGACGTTCGCATCGCCACCCGGCGGCGCTATAACGCCCGCCATCTCACCTTGTTGCCAATCGACGTGATCGAAACCGACGTGTTCGATCCGGTTCAGCTCGCGCGCTTTGTCGAGGGCGCCGATTGCGTGATCAATCTCGTGGCGACGTTGAACGGCAATCGCGGCAAACCGTACGGTTCGGAATTTGCGCGGATGCACGTCGAGTTGCCGACCCGCATCGTCGCCGCGTGCGAGGGCAAGGGCGTGCATCGGCTGATTCACGTCAGCGCGCTCGGCGCAGATTCGAACGGGCCGAGCATGTACGCGCGCTCGAAGGGCGACGGCGAGAAAGCGGTGCACGCGGCCAATCTGGCGTGGACGGTGTTTCGTCCGTCTGTGGTGTTTGGTCCCGAGGACGAGTTCCTCAACAAGTTCGCGTTTTTGCAGCGGATGTTTCCGGTCATCCCGCTCGCGATGCCGGACGCAAAGTTTCAGCCGGTGTATGTCGGCGACGTGGCGAAGGCCATCACCAACGTGATCGACCTCGACGCCGCCAGCGGCCATACCTACGAACTGGGCGGCCCGACCGTCTACACGCTCGAAGATCTCGTCAGCTATTGCGGCGACGTGATCGGCAAACACGCGCGGATCATCCGTCTGCCGGAAGCGTTCGCGCGTTTGCAGGCGCTCACGTTCGAAATGGCGCCCGGTAAGCCGGTCATCTCGCGCGACAATCTCGATTCGATGAAAGTCGACAACGTGTTGAGCGCACCGGTCGCGCCTGAACTCGGCATCGAGCCGACCAGCATCGAAACCATCGCGCCGGTGTATCTGACGGGCGCGTCGACGCGTTCGCGCTTCGATGCGTTCCGCGCCACCGCGGGCCGTTGAAGCAATTTCTTTTTCTGTTCAAACCCGCTTGAATCTGCGGTTAAACCAAGTAGACGAAGCATGAAGCTGATTATTGGTGACAAGAATTATTCGTCATGGTCGATGCGCCCATGGCTGCTGCTGAAGCATTTCGATATTTCGTTCGAAGAAGTGCTGATCCATCTGTACCAGGCCGACACGACTACGGCGGTGCTCGCGCACGCGCCTCAAGGTCCGGGCAAGGTGCCGTGTCTGATCGACGAAACCGGAGCGGCCGTGTGGGATTCGCTCGCGATTGCCGAGACGCTGGCCGAGCGCTTTCCGCAGCACGCGCTGTGGCCGCGCGACCCGCTGGCGCGTGCGCGCGCCCGCAGCGTCAGCGCCGAAATGCACTCGGGCTTCGGCGCATTGCGCTCGAATATGTGGATGAATATCCGCGCATCGTTTCCAGGCAGGAACGCGACGCCCGAGGCGCTCGCCGATATCGCGCGAATCGAGGCGATCTGGCGCGACTGCCTCGATACGTATGGCGGGCCGTTCCTGTTCGGTGAGTTCGGTATTGCCGACGCGATGTACGCGCCGGTCGTGATGCGCTTCAACACCTGGCAGCCGGCGTTGTCCGACACCGCCTCGGCTTATGTCGAGCGGATCAACGCGGTGCCCGCTGTCCGCGAATGGATCGACGCGTCGCGTCGCGAAACCCACGCGATTCCGTACCAAGACGTATGCCCATGAAAATCTACGCGGTAGGCGGTGCGATCCGCGACGAATTGCTGGGCGTGCCGGCGCTGGATCGCGATTACGTGGTGGTCGGCGCGACGCCCGAGCAGATGGTGGCGCAGGGCTATCGGCCGGTGGGCAAGGATTTCCCCGTGTTTCTGCATCCGCAGACGCATGAGGAATACGCGCTCGCTCGCACAGAGCGCAAGACGGCGGCGGGTTATCACGGCTTCCAGTTTTTCTATGCCCCGGACGTCACACTCGAAGAGGACCTCGCGCGCCGCGACCTGACGGTCAACGCGATGGCGCGCGAAGTTCGCCCGGACGGTGAACTGACCGGTCCGGTGATCGACCCGTTCAACGGACAAGGCGACTTGCAGGCACGGCTCTTCCGCCATGTCAGCGATGCGTTTCTCGAAGATCCCGTGCGGATTCTGCGGATTGCGCGCTTTGCGGCCCGCTTTGTCGACTTCAACGTCGCGCCGGAAACGCAGGCGCTGATGCGCAGGATGGTCGCCGACGGCGAGGTGGACGCGCTGGTGGCCGAACGCGTGTGGCAGGAAGTGTCGCGCGGCCTGATGGAGAAAAAGCCTTCGCGGATGTTTGAGGTACTGCGTGAATGCGGCGCGTTGGCGCGGATTCTGCCGGAAATCGACGCGCTCTATGGCGTGCCGCAGCGGGCCGACTATCACCCGGAGGTGGATACGGGCGTCCACGTGATGATGGTGGTCGATCATGCCGCGCAGCAGGGCTACGCGCTGCCGGTGCGGTTCGCGGCGCTGACGCACGACCTCGGCAAAGCGACCACGCCCGACGACGTGCTGCCCAGACATATCGGCCACGAAGGGCGCAGCGTCGATCTGCTGAAACCGCTTTGCGAGCGCCTGCGCGTGCCGAACGACTGCCGCGATCTGGCGCTGCTGGTGGCGCGCGAGCACGGCAACATTCATCGCGTGATGGAAATGGGGGCGGCTGCGCTGGTCAGGCTGCTGGAACGCGGCGACGCAATCCGCAAACCGGCGCGCTTCGCCGAGGCGTTGCAGGCTTGCGAGGCGGATGCGCGCGGGCGGCTCGGTTTTGAGACGCGGGATTATCCACAGGCCGAGCGCTTACGCGTGGCGCTGGTCGCTGCGCGGGGTGTGGATGCCGGTGCAGTGGCCAAACGTCTCGCCGATGCGCCCGCCGGGATCAAGGACGCGGTGCATCAGGAGCGGGTTCGTGCGGTGGAGGCGGCGCTGGGGTAGTGCGCTTTGTCTTTTGCGCTTCGATCACAACAGGCCGTTGCGGTTGCGGCCGGCTGTGATCGAACGCAGAGGGCAATCGCCGAGGCAGGCGAAAACCTACAACATCCGCGCCACGAGCGACAACAGCATCGACAACACCAGCGTCGACATAAAAGGAAACGGATACTCGCGGCCGAACATGCGCAAGGTCACGTCGCCGGGCATCCGGCCAATGCCGATTTTCCGCAGCCACGGCCAGCAGGACGACAGCACCGCCACCGCAATAAACGTAGTCAATAGCCAGCGGATCATCGTGCGTTCCTGAGACGAAGTAGGCCGGAAATCACAGCGTATGCGAACGGTCGCCGCTGGAAAAGGCTTGCAGCGTGTCGTCGAGTCCGCGCGAGAAGGCGATCACCTTGAACAGTTCGCCCATCTCCGCTTCCGACAACAACTTCTGCACCGCATTCGCCGCCGGCAGAAACCGCGCGGTATCGGCGGGATCGATTTCCGACAGCGCTTCAGTAATTCCCGCGTTCAGCAAAAACCGCGCTTGCGACGTGAAACCCAGCAAATCCGCGCCCGTTTCGACGCCCGCTTCGGCGATTCCGGTGAATTCGACGTGCGCAGTGATGTCCTGCAAGCCCGGATAAAGGAACGGATCGCCGTGCGCGCGATGCCGGTAGTGGCACATCAGCGTGCCCTGCGCGCGTTGCGCGTGGTAATACTCGTGACGCGGAAAACCGTAGTCGATCAGAAACACCGCGCCGCGCGTGAGCATCGTGCAGACGGTGCGCGTGAACGCGCTCGCCGCTTCGTGCGTTTCGGCGACGTAGTCATCGCCCGCGCTCGTGTCGATTTCCGACAGCAACGCGAGGTCGGTAGACGTGCCGGAAACCGGACGGTCGTCGAACGCGAAAGCGTCGTCGCGCCATACCACGCCGCGCTCGTGCCACTCGCCGCTCGTGAACGCGAAAAGCCGCACCGGCATCGCGTCCAGCACCTCGTTGCCGATCACCACGCCCTCGAACCGCTCCGGCAATGCGTCCAGCCAGCGGACTTTTGCCAGCAAAGCAGGCGCGACCGCCGCGATCGTCTCGCGTTGACGCTCGCGCAATTCGCCGGACAGATCCACGATCGAATAGCTGTCGAACTCCGCGCCCAACCCGTCGAGCGTATTCAGCAGGCCAGCGGCCAGTTTGCCTGTGCCCGCGCCGAATTCCATCACGTCGCGCGTGCCGCTTGCCTGCAAAGCCTCGGCCAGCGGGCGCGCAAGCGTCGCGGCGAATAGCGGCGACAATTCCGGCGCGGTCACGAAGTCGCTGCCGTCGTCGCCACGCAGGCCGAATTTGCGCGAGCCACCGCTGTAATAGCCGAGTCCCGGCGCGTAAAGCGCGCGCTCCATATAGCGGTCGAACGGCAGCCAGCCGCCCGCATTTTCGAGCTCCGAGCGGATCTGCGAGACCAGCGCTTCGGACTGCGCGAGCGCGCTCGGGCCGGGAGCAGGTAAACTATCGGGTTGGTGAGCTTTCGGATTCATCCCCGTATTGTAAATGACCGCCTCTTCGGATACCCCCGTGGACACCGCCGCCGCCCGCTCGCAGGAAACTCGCGAAACGCCGCGTATCGTGCTGATAACCGGCGCCGCCCGCCGCATCGGGCGTGCGCTCGCGCTCGGATTTGCCGCGCGCGGCTGGGACGTGGCGGTTCACTACGGCGCGTCCCGCGAGGAAGCCGACGAAACGGTCGCGCAAATCACCGCTCTGGGCCGCCGCGCGGTGGCCTTGCAGGCTGAATTAGGCGACGAATCGCAGGTTGAACGGCTTTTGCCGGACTGCATCGCGGCGCTCGGCCGGCCGGCGTGTATCGTCAACAATGCGTCGCGCTTCGAAGAGGACACGGCGCAGAACGTCGGCTACGAGCTGCTGCTGAAGCTGACCGCGATGAATCTCGGCGCGCCGCTGGTGCTGGCGCGCATGCTGTACGAGGCGACGCCCGAGGCGGCGCACACCGACGAAAGCCTGCGCGGCGTCGTGATCAACGTGCTGGATCAGAAGCTGTACAACATGAATCCGGACTATCTGTCGTACACGCTGTCGAAAGCGGCGTTGCAGACAGCCACGGTCGCGCTGGCCCAGGCGTTGGCGCCGAAGGTGCGCGTAGTCGGGCTTGCGCCCGGTCTAACGCTGCAATCCGGCGACCAGACGCAAGATGGTTTTGAAGCCGCTCACCGTATTACGCCTTTGGGCCGCGCGTCGCGACCCGAAGATATTGTCGCCGCCGCGCTGTATCTCGCCGATGCAGCGGGCGTCACCGGTACGACGCTGGTGGTCGACGGCGGGCAGCATCTGCTGCCCATGCCGCGCGACGTTATGTTTTTGACGGGCGCCTGACGCGCGCGGCGGTTCTGCTGTCCACATGGCAGACAGAAAAATGCCGCGCCACCCAAGCGCCCCCTGCGTGCCCCGCACGCTTTTTTGACTGGAACGAACATGTTTGCCGCTCTTTCGCATCCCCGGCTCGCCGATTGCCGCCGCCTTTTTCTGCGCAATTACGAAGTGCATATCAACATCGGCGTGCACGATTTCGAAAAGCGCGGCGAACAGCGCGTCGTGATCAACGTCGAACTGTTCGTGCCGCTCGCGCTGTCCACGCCGGTTCAGGACAAACTCAACGAAGTCGTCGATTACGACTTCATGCGCTCCACCATTTCGCGCCGCGTCGAGCAGGGTCATATTCACCTGCAGGAAACGCTGTGCGACGACCTCGTGAAGACCATGCTCGAACATCCGCAAGTGCGGGCGGCGCGCGTGTCGACTGAGAAGCCGGACGTGTACCCGGACTGCGACGCTGTGGGCGTCGAAGTCTTCCGTATCAAAGAGGACTGAGCCATGAACGCTCCAGACATCCTGAACGACGGCGCAACTGCCGCCGCGCCCGCAGCCAGGGTCAAGGCACCGCTCACGCGTCGCGAGCAGAAAGAAGCGTACGAGAACAACAAGCTGTTCAAGCGACTCGCGCGCCAGGTCGGCGAGGCGATCGTCGATTTCAACATGATCGAGGACGGCGACAAGGTGATGGTCTGCCTGTCGGGCGGCAAAGACAGCTACGCGATGCTCGAAATCCTGATGCGGTTGCGCGAGCGCGCGCCGATCAACTTCGACATCGTCGCGGTGAATCTCGACCAGAAGCAGCCCGGCTTCCCCGAACACGTGCTGCCTGAATACCTGAAGCAACTCGACATTCCGTTTCACATCGAGAATCAGGACACGTACAGCATCGTCAAGCGGCTGGTGCCTGAGGGCAAAACCACCTGCTCGCTGTGCTCGCGGCTGCGTCGCGGCATTCTGTACCGCGTGGCGGGCGAACTCGGCGCGACCAAGATCGCGCTCGGCCATCATCGCGACGACATTCTGCAAACGCTGCTGCTGAACATGTTCTACGGCGGCAAGCTGAAGGGCATGCCGCCCAAGCTGCAATCGGACGACGGCAAGAACATCGTGATCCGTCCGCTCGCCTACGTGAAGGAAACCGATCTGGAAAAGTACGCGGAACTGCGCGAATTCCCGATTATTCCGTGCAATCTGTGCGGTAGCCAACCGAACCTGAAACGCGCGGAAATGAAGGCGCTAGTGCGCGACTGGGAAAAGCGTTTCCCGGGCCGCATCGAGAATATGTTCAATGCATTGTCGAACGTCGTGCCGTCGCATTTGATGGATCACAAGCTGTATCCGTTCGCCAATCTGCGCGCGACCGGCGAAGCCGATCCGCAGGGCGACATTGCATTCGACGAAGATCCGTGTTCGTCGGACAGCGGTGAAGGTGCGCCGCTCACCGCGTCGAAAACGATCTCGATCGTGCAGTTCGACGATCTTTGACGAAAGCGGAAAACGCCCTGAAAAATGGGCGTTTCCGCACATTTCAGCATGACTTGGGGCCGCACTAGCGGCCTTTGTCGTTATAGGCTGCGTGATAGAATCCACGGCTCAAAACTCGTCCCATTGCCAACGCCATGAACATCGTTATTTTGGCGGCAGGCACCGGCAAGCGTATGCGGTCCGCGCTTCCCAAGGTGCTCCATCCTCTGGCTGGCCAGCCGCTTCTCGCTCACGTTATCGACACGGCTCGCGCGCTCAAACCCGCGCGTCTTGTCATCGTGATCGGACATGGCGCTGAAGCCGTGCGCAAGGCCGTTGCGGCGCCCGACGTCCAGTTTGCCGTGCAGGAACAGCAACTCGGCACGGGTCACGCAGTCCAGCAGGCATTGCCGCTGCTCGATCCGTCCGAACCCACGCTGGTGCTTTACGGCGACGTGCCGCTCACGCGCGCCAGCACGCTGCAGGCGCTGACCGACCGCGCGGGGCAGCGGGGCTACGGCGTGCTCACCGTCACGCTGGACGACCCGAGCGGCTACGGCCGCATCGTGCGCGATCAGCAGGGCAAGGTGCAGCGCATCGTCGAGCAGAAAGACGCGAACGCGGAACAACTGCAGATCGCCGAGATCAACACCGGCATTATCGTGGCGCCGACCGAACGGCTCGCGGGCTGGCTCGCGTCGCTGAAAAACGACAACGCGCAAGGCGAGTTCTATCTGACCGACGCAGTCGAGATGGCGATCGAAGCGGGTCTTGAGATCGTCACCACGCAGCCCGATGAAGAGTGGGAAACGCTCGGCGTGAACAGCAAGCAGCAGCTTGCCGAACTGGAGCGCATTCACCAGCACAACGTCGCCGACGCCTTGCTGATCGCGGGCGTGACATTGGCCGACCCGGCGCGTCTGGACGTACGCGGCTCGCTCGAATGCGGCCGCGACGTTTCCATCGACGTGAACTGCGTGTTCGAAGGCCGCGTGACGCTGGCCGACAACGTCACCATCGGACCGAATTGCGTGATCCGCAATGCGAGCATCGGCGCCGGCACACGAGTCGACGCGTTCACGCATATCGAAGGCGCCGAAGTCGGCGCGAACGTGGTGCTCGGGCCGTACGCGCGCTTGCGTCCGGGCGCGTCGCTGCAGGACGAGTCGCACGTCGGCAACTTCGTCGAAGTGAAAAATGCGGTGCTCGGCCACGGCTCGAAAGCGAACCACCTCACCTATATCGGCGACGCGGACATCGGTGCGCGCGTGAATATCGGCGCGGGTACCATCACCTGTAACTACGACGGCGCGAACAAATTCCGCACGGTGATCGAAGACGACGTGTTCGTCGGCTCGGACACCCAGCTGGTCGCGCCGGTGCGCGTGAAACGCGGCGCGTCGATCGCGGCGGGCACGACGGTCTGGAAGGACGTCGAAGCCGGCACGCTGGTTCTGAACGACAAGACGCAAACCAGTAAAACGGGCTATGTGCGCCCGGTCAAGAAGAAGAGCTGACGGCAGCGACGCGCGCCGCAAGGCGTGCTCCTTGAAATCCAGCACTGAATAAAGGAAGAAGACATGTGTGGCATTGTCGGCGCAGTTGCGCAACGTAATATCGTTCCCGTCCTGATCGAAGGACTGCGACGCCTCGAATATCGCGGCTACGATTCGTGCGGCGTCGCCGTGCTCGGCGAAAATGGTCCGCGCCGGGCGCGCAGCGTCGCGCGCGTGGCCGATCTCGACGAGCAGGTGCGCGAGAGCCATCTCGAAGGCATCACGGGTATTGCGCATACGCGCTGGGCCACGCACGGCGCGCCGGTCACCGACAATGCCCACCCGATTTTCTCGAAAGATGAGCTTGCGTTGGTACACAACGGCATCATCGAGAACTACGAGTCGTTGCGTGAAATGCTGCGCGGCAAGGGCTATACCTTCGTCTCGCAGACCGACACGGAGGTTATCGCTCACCTAGTGCACAGCGTGTACAAGGGTGATCTGTTCGCCGCTGTGCGCGAAGCCATCGCGCAATTACACGGCGCGTACGCGATTGCGGTGCTGCATAAGAATCAGCCGCACACGGTAGTCGGCGCGCGGCAGGGTTCGCCGCTGGTGGTCGGGCTCGGCAACGGCGAGAACTTCCTCGCCTCCGACGCGCTGGCGCTTGCCGGCAGCACCGAGCGCTTCATCTTCCTCGAGGAAGGCGATGTCTGCGAACTGTCGCTCGACGGCGTGCGTATCGCCGATCGCGGCGGCAACGATGCGCAACGTGAAGTGCGTCAGGTTGCGGCATACGGCGGTGCGGTCGAACTCGGCCCGTATCGCCACTTCATGCAGAAGGAAATTTTCGAGCAGCCGCGCGCGATCACCGACACGATCCCGCAAGCCGATTCATTCGATCCATCGATCTTCGGCGAGAGCGCGGGGAAGGTGTTCGGCGAGATCGACAGCCTGCTGATTCTCGCGTGCGGCACGAGCTATTACTCGGGGCTGACCGCGAAGTACTGGCTCGAATCGATCGCGAAGATCCCGACCCAGGTGGAAATCGCGAGCGAGTATCGCTATCGCGAATCGGTGCCGAATCCGAAGTCGCTGGTGGTGGTGATCTCGCAGTCCGGTGAAACGGCCGACACGCTCGCCGCGCTCAAGCATGCGCAGTCGCTCGGACACAAGCACACGCTGGCCGTCTGCAACGTCGGCACGAGCGCGATGGTGCGTCAGACGGAACTGTCGTTCCTCACGCACGCGGGCCGCGAGATCGGCGTGGCGTCGACCAAGGCGTTCACCACGCAACTGGTCGCGCTGTTCGTACTGGCCGCCACTTTGGCGAAACTGCGCGGTCATCTGAACGACGAACAGGAAGCCAGTTATCTGAAGCAGTTGCGCCATTTGCCGGCTGCGCTGAATAGCGTGCTGGCGCTGGAGCCGCAGATCATCGCGTGGTCGGAAGAGTTTTCGCGCAAGGAACACGCGCTGTTCCTGGGCCGCGGGTTGCATTACCCGATCGCGCTCGAAGGCGCGCTGAAGCTCAAGGAAATTTCGTACATCCACGCTGAGGCTTATCCGGCTGGCGAGTTGAAGCACGGGCCGCTCGCGCTCGTGACCGAAGCGATGCCGGTGGTGACGGTGGCGCCGAATGACGCGCTGCTCGAAAAGCTGAAGTCGAATATTCAGGAAGTGCGTGCACGCGGCGGTCAGCTTTATGTTTTCGCCGACGCGGATACGAAGATCGTCAACGACGAAGGTCTGCATGTGATCCGGATGCCGGAACACTACGGCTTGCTGTCGCCGATCCTGCACGTCGTGCCGCTGCAGTTGCTGGCGTATCACACGGCGTGTGCGCGCGGAACCGATGTGGATAAGCCGCGGAATCTGGCGAAATCGGTCACGGTGGAATAAGCGGTTTCGCGGCCTGCCGTTCCGTTCATTCGGACGACGGGCCGGTCGTCCTGGCACCAGCCTGGAAAAGCAGAGAACGCGCGATTCAAATGTTTTGAATCGCGCGCAAAACAAACTCCCCTCAGCGCAAAATCACGCGCTTAGCTCTGGAAGTAGTTCAACCCCAGCGCTGCCTTCACTTCCGACACCGTCGCAGCCGCCACCTCGCGTGCGCGCAGGGTGCCCTGACGCAGAATTTCCAGCACCGCGCCACGATCCGCCTCGAATTCACGGCGACGCTCGCGGATCGGCGTCAGCATTTCCTGCAGGCGCTCGTTGAGCGCGCGCTTGACTACGCTGTCGCCCAGGCCGCCGCGACGATAGTGCTCCTTCATCTCGTCGACCTTCGCCGTGTCGGGCTCGAATGCGTCGAGGAACGAGAACACGACATTGCCCTCGACCTGACCCGGATCGGCGACGCGCAGGTGGTTCGGGTCCGTGTACATGTTCTTCACGGCTTGCGAGATTTCATCCGGCGTCGCGCCGAGCGGGATCGAATTGCCGAGCGACTTGCTCATCTTCGCCTTGCCGTCGATACCCGGCAGACGCGCGACGTGCGACAGCACCGCCTGGCATTCGACCAGCACTTCCTTCTCGACGGTGAAGTTGAAGCGGCGCACGAGTTCGTTGGTTTGCTCGATCATCGGCAACTGGTCGTCGCCGACCGGCACGCGCGTTGCCTTGAATGCGGTGATGTCGGCGGCCTGGCTGACCGGATAGGTGAGGAAGCCGGCAGGAATATCACGCTCGAATCCACGCAACACGATTTCCGACTTGATGGTCGGATTGCGTTCGAGACGCGCGACCGTGACGAGGTTGAGCAGATATTGCGTCAGTTCGGCCAGTTCGGCGACTTGCGATTGAATGAAAATCGTCGACTTCGCCGGGTCGATGCCGACCGCCAGATAGTCCAGCGCGACTTCGATCACGTTCTCGGTCACTTTCTGATGCTTGCCGACGTTGTCGGTCATGGCCTGTGCGTCGGCCAGCAGCAGGAATTGCTGTGCTTCGTGCTGAAGCTGCACGCGCGAGCGCAACGAACCGATGTAGTGACCCAGATGCAGCGGGCCGGTCGTGCGGTCGCCGGTGAGAATGACGGCTTGTTTCGACGATTGTTCTGCTTGCGACATAGTCTGGTGTTCCGTGGTTATCGACCCCACCGGTACCTGGCGCGCAAATACGACAATGCCGCCAGAACTGGCGGCATCACGTTTTCGATGTACGAGTAGAAACGGGCCGCCCAGGTTAGGCGTGCCACCAACGATGCTGATTCGGCGGGGTCGGTTTCGTGTCCATCCGGCGAGTATAGCGCCTGTGATGCACGCAAGTCATTGCCGCCGCACCGTTAAATGCGCGGATTCGGGCCGCTTGCGCAGCGAAACGCGTGCACGTCAGTCCCTCACGAGTTCCACGGCGACCGCCGACACGAACTCCGCCCGCACGCTGTCGCCGACTTTGAGCTCGTCGAGCGGGATCGCACTGGAAGCCCGCAGCACCTGCCGGTGCTTCGGCCCACGCAGCGTCATCATGCGGTTTTTTCGATCGATAGCGACCACCGTCGCGACCACTCGCACCCGGTGCGCCGACGACACGAATCCCGCCGACGCCGGAATCGCCACCGTGGTTTCGACGCGCTCGCGCACGCCTCGGGTCGCCAGTTTGTCGACGTGAATCAGGATGGCCTGCTGGTACGCGACGTTAAGCCGGTCGCCGACTTGCAGGCGGCTGACATCGGCCACGGCGGGATTGACGTCGACATCCGCGAGATTGCCGTGCGGCCCCCGGATTGTGACGCTGTTGGTGGGGGCATAGATCGCGGCGACCCGAACCTGCGCGTGGACGATTTCGGCGTTGCCAAGCGCGGTTTGCGCGGCGTCGAAACTGGTGGCGTCCTGTGCGAATCCCGCAGGGCTGAAGGCGGCCGACAGGGCGCTTAGCAGCGCGGCCGCGCTCCGCATGACAGCAGCCGATGAGTTCATGTTGCGCAGCCAGGAGGTCATGCGTAGCTCCCAAAGTCTTCACGCAGGCCGCCTCGTGCAACGACGACCCGCGCCTACATTTCCGGACGCGCGAGGTCGCTCGTCACGATGTGTTCGCCGTACACCTGCGCGGCCGCGATGGCTTCGAGTTTGGTGGCGTACGGGCCGAGTTCGGGCGCGCCGTCGAACGGAAACAGAACGCGGCCGTCGGTGGTTCGAACCACTTTCAACACGCCGTAGAAACGGCGGTAGCCCGCCATCTTGGACATGGCCGTGATGTCGAAATCGTCCTCCGAACTGGCAGGGACGCTGGGGATAAATGCAGTCTTGCTCATACCTGAAATCTGGAAACTTCTGTTGTTCGATGGACCGCTGTCGGCGCGGAAACCGGCACGTAAATCCGGTGCTGAAATGCGGCACGAAAGGCCAACGCTGGTGCAACCGGCCGTACTGACGACAGAGACGACATATTCACCGGCGTCGCCTATTGTCTCAAATCCCGCCAAAGCCGGCCTGTTTGCGGGCTATGCAAGCTTCTTCCGCGAAAACAATCATTCGTCGCTGTATATATTCCACCTGCGACACTACGTCGCGCAATTCACGCGCATGTCACAGACGCTGCATAAAGTCTGCCCCGCTTATTAAAACTCTAATCCCCCAGGGGCAAAAAGACATGTCAAAACGCAATGGCTTGCGTGCTTTATTTCTGGTCGTTTTCGCGGCCTTAGTCAGCGTGATCGTCGCGGCTTGCGGCTCGTCGTCGATCGGACCGACGGGCCAGCAGCAGATCCGCCACGTCTTCGTCATCACGCTCGAAAACGAAAACTACGCGACCACGTTCGGCGCGAGTACCAAGGCGCCGTATCTCGCGCAGACACTCGCGGCGCAAGGCGCGATGGTGCAGCAGTACTACGGCACGGGCCACGTGAGTCTCGACAACTACATCTCGATGATCAGCGGCCAGGCGCCGACGACCGAAACCGACAACGACTGCATCACCTATGAGGACTACAAGCTCACGGGCACGACGTCGGATGGTCAGGCGATCGGCTCGGGTTGCGTGTATCCCGCGAGCATCAAGACGCTGCCGGACCAGTTGAAGGCGGCCGGTTACACGTGGAAGGGCTATGAAGGCGACATGGGCAACGACCCGACACGCGAAGCCGCCACTTGCGGTCACCCGACGCTGAACACGACCGACCTGACGCAATCGGCAGAAGCGCCGAGCGCCGCCGTGCCGCTGGGCGACCAGTACGCGACGCGTCACAACCCGTTCATGTATTTCCACTCGATCATCGATTCGTCGGATTGCGGGGAGCACGTCGTCAATCTGAACAACCTCACCAGCGATCTTCAGTCGATCTCGACCACCGCCAACTTCAACCTGATTACGCCGAGCCTGTGCGATGACGGTCACGACTCGCCTTGCGTGAACGGCCAGCCTGGCGGCCTGACGAGCGCGAACACGTTCCTGCAGAAGTGGGTGCCGATCATCACGGCGTCGCCGGCGTTCCAGAAGGACGGCCTGCTGATCATCAATTTCGACGAAAGCAGTTACGCGACCGTGACGACTTCGGCGACAGGCGAGGATCTGGTGTTCACCGGCGCGACCTGCTGTAGCGAACAGCCGGGTCCGAATCTCGCGCCGTATCCGCAGACTTCGTCGCTGACCTACCAGGGCATCACGATCAACCTGACCAAGCAAAGCTACGGCGGCGACCAGACCGGCGCGGTCATGATCTCGAAGTTCATCAAGCCGGGCACGGTGTCGACGGTGCCGTACAACCATTACTCGATGCTCAAGAGTATCGAGGACATCTTCCAGCTGGATCACCTCGGCTATGCAGGTCAGGCGGGTCTGGTTGGTTTCGGCAGCGACATTTTCACGAACCTGTAAGCGATTCGATGCTGTTTTCCGCAACACGACTCACAGCGCGCGGCGGCGCGCGCTGGGCAGCGCTTGCTGCTCTGCTCAGCGCCGCCGCTCTGCTGCCGGCCGCGGCGCATGCCGCGGCTTCTGCTTTGGTGACCCCGGTTGATACAAAGCCCGCGTCGTCGGCCGGCCCCAAACCCGTTTATAGCGATGCCGCCGCGCTCGGCAAATTGATTTTCTTCGATGCGTCGTTGTCCGCGTCGGGGAAGATGTCGTGCGCGAGCTGCCATAGCCCCTCGCACGCGTACGGGCCGCCTGACGGGCTGGCCGCGCAGTTGGGAGGGGCGGATATGCATCAGCAGGGCACGCGGGCCGTGCCGAGCCTGCGCTACATCCTCAACCGCACGCCGATCTGGAGCCATGCACAGGCGGCCAGTCTCTCCGAGCGGTTAAGCGAAACGGACAACGCGCCAGTCGGCGGCTTCGCGTGGGATGGACGCTTTAACAGCTTGCACGATCAGGCGACCTTCCCGCTGTTCAATCCGGGCGAGATGGCGAACAAGGACCCGGCCGCCGTGCTGGCGAAGCTGGAGCAGGCGCCATATGCGGGACGGTTCAAGGAGGTGTTCGGCCAGAACATCTTCGTGGATCGCACCAAGGCGTTCGCTCAGGCGATGTACGCGATCGAGCGCTTCGAACTCGAAGACCCGAGCTTCCACCCGTATACCAGCAAGTACGACTACTACCTCGACGGAAAAGTGCAACTAACGGCACAAGAATTACGAGGTCAGAAACTGTTCGACAATCCAGCGGGCGGCAATTGCGCGTCCTGCCATATCGACCAGAAGGGTGTCGACGGGTCCCATCCGCTATTCACCGATTTCAACTTCCAGGCGCTCGGCGTGCCGCGCAATCCTGAGTTGAAAGCGAACGCCGATCCAAAGTATTTCGACATGGGTTTGTGCGGACCACTGCGCACCGATCAGTCGAAAGAGAAGATCAATTGCGGACTGTTCAGATCGGTTTCGTTGCGCAATACGGCGACACGTCACGTGTTTTTCCACAATGGCCGCTTCCACACGCTGAAGGATGCGTTGCGTTTTTACGTGCAGCGCGATACGAATCCGGCGAAGTGGTATCCGAAAGACGCGCACGGCAAGGTGGATAAGTTCAACGATTTGCCGGTCGCGTTGCGCGGCAATGTCGATACGACAGACGAACCGTTGACCCGCAAAGCCGGTGAACGTCCGGTGTGGTCGGAGCGCGATATCGACGATGTCGCGGCCTTCCTGACTACCCTCAACGACGACTACGATCTCAAGTCGAAACCGCTTAAGTAAGACGAAAAGGATTGCCGATCGGCCTTGATTCAAAAGGGAAATTTTCGCCGATCGGTGCCTCTTTTTGGGGCAGCGCTATAATGCCCGAATCCCTTCCTTTCCCGTCCACCGCTATGAGCCGGTTACTTTGCCTGATCGTGCTTTCGCTCGGCCTGATGCAAACCGCTTCGGCCGACGAAAATACTGACCGCATGTCCGCGTATCTGACGCAGAAATTCGGTCTGGCAAAGGAAAAAGCTCAAAAGATTTCCGACGCCGTGCAATCCGCCGCGTCGAAATATTCCCTCCCGCCGGCGCTTCTGCTGGCCATCATCTCGATCGAATCCCGCTTCAAGGAAAAGGCCAGAGGCGCCAACGGCGCAACCGGGCTGATGCAGGTCGTGCCGGGCGCCCATCGCGGGCTGCTGAGGAACGTCAAGGACCTCACCGAACCGACCGCCAACATCGAAGTCGGGTCGGCCATTCTCTACGGCTACATGCGTAACGCCAACGGCGACATGAATGCCGCGCTCAAGAGCTACGGCGGGTCGCAGGCGTACGCGCAGAAAGTGAGCTTGCGCGTCGAAGATTTCGCCGCGGTCGCCGCACCGGAAGACGCCGCGGCGTCGTCCGACGTAAAAACGGACGTATGCGAAGCAGACCGCTGCGCACCGTTGCCGCTGGATCATTGGACCGACGCGTTTACCGTACCGATGCTCAATGCCATCGGCCAGAGCAGTGGTGCGGCGTCGAAGCCGGTTGCCGTCGGATCGACTGCCGCCTCGAAATAAAACCGCGTTTTCTGCGTGGTTTTTTACCGCCGTGGCACCCTGGCTGCGGTCATCTCTTTCCCTGCATGTAAACGACCGCGCCGTACCGCTCTACGGGCTGCCTGGCGAGCTTTTACGCACGCCGGATAACCGCTCTACAATGCTTTCCCATCCGCGCTCACGCAGCGTTTCTTGCGATCGACCATGTTGCCCTCGTCCCCTAAAAGCACAGTTTCCGCTCTGTTCGGCGCCTTCGGCCTAGGTGGCCTGCTCACGCTCGCGGCTTGCAGCAGCACGCCACAGCCCAAATTCCAGCAGGAATTGTTCGAAACGGGCGCGAGCCCTTATGCGCGCAATTTCAATTCGAGCACGACGGACAGCTGCGAAGCCGCTCGCCGCGCACTGTTGAGCCAAGGCTATCTGACGACGATGCCGCGCACCGATACCGTCGACGGCACCAAGAATTTTCAGCCGACCGGCGATACCCATGTGGTCGTCGAATTTCATGTGGTCTGCACGCCGGGAGAAGAGGCGGCCGATACGAGCATCGTTTACGTCAACGCGGTGCAGAACGGTTTTGCACTGAAGAAAAGCGATACCTCGGCCAGTGTCGGGCTCAGCGTGCTGGGTTCGCTGTCATTGCCTATCCGCTCGAACAACGACGCGATGGTCAAGGTGTCGAGCGAGACGATTCCTTCGGGCAAGTTCTACGACCGTTTCTTCGGACTCGTCGATCACTATCTTCAGACGGTGGTGCGCACGCAGCCGGTGACGAGCAGCTCGGTCGAAACACGACTGCTGCCGGTGCCGGTCCAGATTCAGGTTGAAACGACAACTTCGGCACCTGCTCCTGCTCTGCCGGATGCAATCGGCCAGGCCGCTGCTGCGGCGACTTTGCCGGCAAGTGGAGTTAACGTCGTCACGCCTTGATCGAACGCGGGGTTCGAGGAGAAGGGCGGTTAACTTGCACAGCCTCGAATCTCAGCGCCGAAGCGGTACTTATCCTATGTCTTTTACTTTGTTTGTATACATATGTAGTAATAGTTAACAAGGGTTAACCCCTTCTGTGGATAACTCCCAAATGTTCCGTGACATCAACGCCGTGCAGAAACAATAACTCTGCGGAATACGTCTGTAGAAAAACTACATAACCGGGATAACTTTGATGGCGCTGAGTGACAAGCTGCTCTTATCAAGATTCCACGCACAGGCTGTTCAGGGGGCTATACCGAAGTTATTCATAGGCGATTGTGGATAACTTCCCCTCCGGCGAGTATTTTTCCCTCCTCCCGGTGCCCAAATTTTTAGCAATATTTCCTGCGGCCAATTCATCGGCATTTCCTGCGACGTAAACCGCTCGCCAGCGTACAGACCACCTCCCACGTCACGCGCACATTCAAGATGCGCGGTACGAAGATTGCGTCTCTCTTTTTGCAAGCGCGAGTGTTGCTATTTCGTCAAAACCATTTCGGCAACGCTTGATCCAGGCATAGAGTTAAAGTGTTTTCTGAGGTTCTTGGTGCAGTGCGGGGGGTGTATGAAACGCAGATCAGCACGACAGCTAGTCCGGCTTCTCTCGGATATCCGGCATGCGGCCCATTGCAGTACGTTGCGGGCAGCAGCCACCAACCGGGCAATCGCCCTTGCATCCGCTGAAGAAGACGCTGATGCCGACGACACCGACAACAACGCCGACGCCATCCGCGAAGCGCATCAAACCAAGCCCGTGCGGAGCGGATCATGAGAGCCGCAAGCGAACAGTCATTGCGTTTTCTGGTTGAGAAATGGCTCGCGCCGTTACCTTCGGCGCCGGTCCATGTCACTGAATTCAGCCGGACCCGCGTGGGCGGGCGGCGTTATGTGCGTGTCGAGACATCGATTGAAGCGGGTTCGCGAAGCCTGTTTTTCTTTCGACATGACGATGGCTGCTGGTGCGTATTCCCACCCACCGCGGATACGCCCACATTCTTCGCTCACCCGCGAGCGGCTTAGGGCTGGGCGAGAACCGTTGGCGCATCAAGGTTCCGACGGTTGAATACAGCAGATCACTTAGATCGTCGGTCCACAAAGCGCGATTCCCGTCGCGCTTAAGACGAAGACGCCCGCGGAACGCGGTCCCGCCGCCAGTTCGGCATGACCTGACAGACGATCAAACCCGCCAGCATCAGCGCACATCCGATCAGCGCGCGCTCCGACAGCGTTTCACCGAGCACGAACCAACCGGCTAGCGCTGCAAACACGCCTTCCATACTGAAAATCACCGCCGCGTGCGAGGGTGCCGCGTAGCGTTGAGCGACCACCTGAATCGTATATGCGACGCCGACCGACAACGCTCCGCCGTACGCAATGGTCGGCGCGGCGCGCTTTATCACCGTGAGGCTGACCGGCTCGATGACCAGCCCGACAACCAGGCACGCGAGCCCGCACACGACAAACTGCACGAGCGCCAGCATCAGTGTGTCGTGTCGTTGCGCGAAGCGGCCGACCAGCATCATCTGAACGGAAATGACGAGTGCGCCGGCCAGTTGATACCAGTCGCCGTACAGCATCGAAAAATGTTCGTCGACGCTCAGGAAGTACATGCCGATCGCCGCCAGCGTTGCGCCGAGCCACGTGCCGAATCCCGTGCGATGCCTGAACAACACGCCCAGCAGAGGCACGATCACGACATAAAGCGAGCTGATAAAACCGGCATTGGCGATCTTCGTGTATTGCAGGCCGATCTGTTGCAGCGAGATCGATACGGCGAGAACCACGCCAAGCGAGCCGCCTGCGCCGAGCAGTTCGCGTGCGCCGTTCGGTCCGCGCTTGGTCACTTCCGCGAGTGCGGAGCGTCTGACGCAGACGATCATCGTCAGGACGACGAGGGCGCCGAGCAGGAAGCGCAATCCGGTAAACAGAAACGGGCCGATCGCGTCGAAGCTCAGGCGTTGCGCGACGAAAGCAGAGCCCCAGATGATGGCGGCGATCAGCATCAGCAGATTGGCGCGCAGGTGTTGGTGGGTATCGGAATTCAAAGGAGGTTTGTCGGAAGTTGTGGTTGTTGTGCGGCGCTCGGCACCTACCGTGTGACGACAGCGCAGTGCACCTTACGACGAGCATTCGGGATCGGCAAGGGTGTAAGCGCTGCGCGGAAGAACGTCGCGGATCAAGCCCGATTCGCCTGGCACTCGATGCCCGCCACCGCGCATGCACCGACTCGCGCGATAATCGCGCAAACTCCACGCGGCCTACGACCGGAATCGTCCTCCACATTCCCACGCAAATTCAGGCAAATTCCATGGATGAAAAAGACTGGATCGCGGGCGCCGCGAAGGCGCTGGCGATCATCGAAGCATTCGACGAAGAACACGCCCGCATGACACCGACCACGGTCGCGGTGCGGGCTGCGTTGTCACGCACGGCGGCACGCCGTTATCTGCTGACACTGCGCGAACTCGGCTACGTGGACACCGACGGCAAGCTTTTCTGGCTCGCGCCGCGCGTATTGCGCCTGGGGCAGTCGTATCTGGATTCCGCGCGCTTGCCGCGCACCGTGCAGCCGTTTCTCCAACGCATTACCGCAACGGTGCAGGAAACCGCGCTGGTCGCGATCCTCGATGAACACGACGTGGTGTACGTCGCGCGCAACGGAGTGAATCGGGCGATGGCGGTCGGCTTCGTGCTCGGCTCGCGCGCGCCGGCGCCGTTATCGTCGGCGGGATTGGTGTTGCTGGCGTTCCAGGCGCCCGAAAGCATCGAGCAGTGGCTCGCGTCTTATCCGATCAAGGTGTTCACGCCGCACACGTATTCCACCATCGAGCGATTGCGCGAGGTGCTCGCCGATATTCGCCGCACCGGCTACGTGGTCACCGATCAGCAACTCGAACTCGGAGTGCGCGGTGTCGCAGTGCCGTTGCGTGACCGGCATGGGTCGGTGGTGGCGGCGATCAGCGTCAGCATGCCGATCGGCCAGGAGTCGGCCAATGCCGCGCTGCATCGTGTACTGCCGACGTTGCTGGAGACCGCGAGTCTGCTGCGCAATCTGGTCTGAATCGCGGCTCGAATCAGAGGCTTGAATAAGCGGCCCAAAACCGCCTAAGTGATATCCCTGATACGGAATGCTGAATGTCTGAAAGCACCGTGAAAGCACGCTGTCTCCCGGAAAATACATATCAAGTTTTGGGCATGACAAATGGCCTACACCTGGGTAATACTCTCCCGCGGGGAGCGGGAGGCGCCTCAAGCCCTGTCTGCTTTACCGTGCAGCTACTTCATTCACATTGAATCAGTCGTCAGGTTTGGGGAACAACACATGAAAAAAGTCATTATCTCGCTCGCAGCCGCATCGATCGCGCTGGTTTCCGTTCAAGCTTTCGCACAGGCATCGGACGCAGCACCGGCCGCTGCAGCAGCTCCGGCTAAGCATCACAGCAAGAAGCTGAAGACGCACGGCAAGCGCGCTGGCGTTTCCGCAGCAGCTTCGGCAGCGGGCACGAACGACAAGGGTACGCAAAACTAAGCTCAGGCCCGTTCAATCGGGCGAGCTGTTCCGCTTGGCCGCATTTTGTCGCGAGTCGGCTCATGCAGCGCAAAGTGGAAAAGGGCGTGACCAGCAAAAAGGCCAGAGCGTGTGCTCTGGCCTTTTTGCATTCTTTTCGCGTTTGTCGCCGTTCTTGCGATACGCGATCGATCCGGCTTCAGTCAGCCAGACCGCGCTTGATCACTTCGGTCAACAGACCGCTCAGACCCTCGGGGTGGTTCGCTGCGCGCGCTTTCAGGTCTTCGACCAGCTCGCTGTTCAGCTTGCAGGCAAACGGCACCAGGCCTTGCGCCTGATCGAGCTTGCGCTGTTCACGGCGGTCGAGTTTCGGCTCGGCTGCCGAGGCTTTGCCGAAGCGGTCGGCGGTCGACAGCTTCATCGCGTTGTTCAGCTTGAGCGCCTTGTTCTTTTCAAGGTCGGTTTTTTTCATCGCCATACGGAAGGCCTCTGCCAGATAAGTAACCCCGTATTGTACGCGCGGTGAGTCACGCGCCAGGCGTTTGCGTGGTGGCGTGTGGCGGCCGGCCCGGCGCGGCGACACTGTCCATCAGCGCGCGCATTCTCTGCCAATGGGTGCCTTCCCAGAACACTCGCTGACAAACGTCGCAAGTGACGAACTGGTTATGCCGCTCGAGGACGCCATCCGGCGCGCGCGTGCCGACCTCATCTTTGGCGATTCGCCGTAGCGGCGCGTTGCACATCAGGCATAAGCGGAACGGCTGCGCGCTGTGCGCGAGATCGAGCCGTTCGAACACTTCGCGCAATTGCTCGCGCGGCCTGAGCGTGCGGACATAGCAACCATGCGTGATGCTGCGGCGTTTCAACAACTCGCGGTCGCGCGTCAGAACAATGCGCTGCTGAGCGGCGGCAAGCGCTTCGATATCGGCATCGGGATAGTGGTTGTCGTACAGCGTGTCGAAGCCGGCGAGCCGCAGCAGCGGTGCAAGGCCGCCGAGATGCGCATCGGCGATAAAACGCACCACGCGTAATGGCCGCTCGCGTACGCGCAGCAGAGGCTGGATGTCGAGCGCTTCAAACTTCGGATAAACGGCGATGCGGTCGCCGTCCGATAACGGATGATTGAAACCCACCGACTCGCCATTCACCAGAATCAGTTCGACCTCGGTATGCGGCACCCCGAGCACTTCGATCATGTGCTTCGCGGTCGCGCCGCGCGCGCATGCGCAACTGAACTCGCGCCGGCGCAGCGGCCGGGCGAGAAAATCGTTCAACTCCTCATAGAAGCGGAATGTCGCGGTGACCATTTACGCAGTATCGCACTGTGTCCGATTGCATGTTTCATTGCACGTTGTCCTGCGCTTGTCGCATGGGTGTGCTTTACTTCAGGTTCTTTAGAAGACGGAGTGACAGATGGACATCGGTTTTATCGGTCTCGGCGAGATGGGCGCCGCGATGGTTGCAAACATGTTGAAAGCCGGGCATCAGGTGCGCGTATGGAACCGCTCGCCGGAACGGGCGCAAGCGCTCGTCGACGCAGGAGCGCGACTCGTCGCCACGCCGGCCGAAGCGTTTGCGGGCGAAGCCGTGTTCTCGATGCTGGCCGATGACAACGCGTTGCGCGAAGTGATCACTGCGTCGTTGCTCGAACATGCTCCGCGTGGGTTGATCCACGTGAACATGGCGACCATTTCCGTGGCGCTGGCCGAAGAACTGGCGACGGCGCATGCGTCGCGCGGCGTTCACTACGTCGCTGCGCCCGTGCTGGGCCGGCCCGATGTCGCGGCTGCTGGCAAGCTGACGATTGTCGCGGGTGGTCCGGCGGAATCGATCGACCGGGTTCAGCCCGTTTTCGACGCGATCGGCCAGAAAACGTGGCGCATCGGCTCGCTGCCGCAACAGGCGAACGTGATGAAGCTGGCCGCGAATTTCATGCTGGGCGCGGCGGTCGAGACGCTCGGTGAAGCCGCGACGCTGGTGACCGGTCACGGTCTCGCGATGCAGGATTTCCTCGATGTCATCACGAGCGGCCTGTTTCCGGGGCCGGTTTATTCGGGCTACGGCAAGCTGATCGCGGAGCGGAGCTATGAGCCGGCGCTGTTCAAGGCGCGTCTCGGTCTGAAAGACATTCGTCTCGCGCTGGCCGCCGCCGACGCAGTGACGACGCCGATGCCGATTGCGAGCGTCGTGCGCGACAGCCTGATCGAAGCGGTCGCTCACGGTGACGGCGAGAAGGACTTCGCCGTGTTGGGTGAAGTCGCTGCGCGGCGCGCAGGGCGGTAAGCGGCACATTGGCCGCTTCTGAGCGAACAGCGGCGTGTGAAAGGCCCATGTGCGCGGCGTCTCGCCGCGCTTTTTCTTTGCGGCGTGGCGTGGGTGGCGGGTCGTGGTTCGACCGCCGCCGTCGCTTTGGTTCTGACCGGGCAGGCATAATAGCTGCCCGATTCTTTTATCCGCGTTGATTCCAATGACTTTGCATACCTGGTGGCTGTTCGTTGCCACCGTCTTCGTCGTTTCCGCGATTCCCGGTCCGAACATGCTGCTCGTGATGACGCACGGCGCGCAGCACGGCTTGCGTCGTTCGAGCGCGACCATGGCGGGGTGTTTGTCGGCGCTGGTGTTGATGCTGGCGGTATCGGCGGCGGGGCTCGGCGTGTTTCTCGCCGCGTGGCCGACCATGTTCAACGCGCTGCGGATGATCGGCGCGGTGTATCTCGTCTACCTGGGCATCAAGGCATGGCGCGCTCCAGTCGACGAAGCCGCCGCCGAACACGCCGACGAGCTGGCCGCCAAACCCGCGCGCTCGCGCTTCGCTCTGTATCGCAACGGGTTCCTCGTGGCGGGCAGCAATCCGAAAGCGATTCTGTTCGCGGCCGCGCTGCTGCCGCAATTCATCGATGCCGCACAGCCCAAGCTGCCGCAATTCGCGGTGCTGCTCGCCACTTTCGCCGCGATCGAAGTGAGCTGGTATCTCGTGTATGCGGGTTTCGGCACGCGCATTGGGGCGAAATTGAAGAGCCGGAGCGTCGCCCGCGTGTTCAATCGTCTGACTGGCGGGATGTTTGTCGGCTTCGGCGCGATGATGGCGCTGGTACGCCACTAAGCGAAAGGCCAGAACACAGAGTGACCAAAAGGGACACAAGGCTAAAAAGCGCTGCGTTGTATTTTTGTGACATTGAGGGTCTACCCTAATTTGCATGTTGCGCCGCATCAAATCTTTTGCTAAGATTTGCCTTGTCTCCTCCATGTCTCCTCTGATATGGATTCAGCCCACCCACATAGGTGGGCTTTTTTTTGCCCAGAATTTCCCGGCGAACGTTATTCGCGCTTCGCCCGACCCGATCGATACCAGAAAAACAAAGCCGGCTGACCTCTCGCGTGAGGTCGCCGGCTTTGTCGTGTGAGCGTCCTGAACGTCCCAGGCAGAACGCCCGAACTCAGAACTTGTACGAAACGGCCAGGAAGGAAATGATCGGGTCCGCCTTCAGCTCCGCTTTCGACACCCCCAGCTCCGTGCCGTCCGCCGCCTTGATGATGACCGACGAGGTCGTCTTCAGCGGGATGTACGTGACGGACGCCACCAGCCCCCAGTGATCGGTGATGTTGTACGCGAGACCTGCGTTGAACACCGGCGCCCACGATGACGACGCCTTCGCCGACACCTGCGTCGTCCCCGGCTTGCCCGCACCGGCGGCCAGCACCGCGCCGAGATTGTTCTGCGTCGATGCCACGAAGTTCGGGCTCAACTGGACATCGGAGAACCAGTTGTACGACACACCCACGCCCACGAACGGACGCAATTTCGCGGTCGGCTCGTTGAAGTAATACTGGAACAGCAGCGCCGGGCTCCACTGGCGCACGCTCTTCACGATCGGATTAGCCTGCGGATCGCCCAGATCCTGCTGACCGAGCGCGCCCGCCGGCCCCGGCGGCTGAATCGTGCCGTGACCGTAAATCTTGAAGACCGGGGGCACGCCCGCCACCGTCGTCACCGCGATGTGATCGGTGAGGTAATGGCTGAAAACGAGACCGACCGTATTGGCGCTATTGGTCGATAACCCCGTGCCCGGCGACGTGAACGAACTCGGCAGACGCAGCGGCGTATTGATCGGCGTCGGCGCGACGTTGGTGGTGAGCGGCGTGCTCGAATCCTGCGGCATCACGTGGAACCAGCCCAGCACGGCGACGTTGTCGCCCGCGTGCTGCGCGTACGCACTGGCCGACAGGACAGCGAACAGTATCGCGAGACAGACTTTTTTCATCTTCTTTCTCCTCAGGCGCTCGTGTCGCTCATCGCATGCGATGGACGGCGGCGGGTCATCGACCCGGCCAGTGCGCTGGATATTCGTTGGGACGCCGGCCGCTGCGCTGTGCCGTGGTTTCGCGCAGCAGCCGGGACGCGGCCGCCTCGCTGCTGCGAGACGGCGCGTGCGGCGCCCGTTACCGGAGTTACTGGACGAAGGCGCCGATCGTGAAGTACGGCGAGGTCGCGCTGGTCAGATCGAGGTAGCCGAATACGCCACCGGTGAAAATCATCTTTCCGGTCGGCGTGGTGCCGGTCGATGCGCCCACCTGTGTGGTCGTCACCACGCCTGGCGTGGCTTGCGTGAAGTCCAGATTCAGCGCGGTCGCGAGCGATGCCTGCGACGCGTTGAACGGATCCAGCAGCGTGGCCTCGGTGCCTTCGAGCGCGGTCGTGCGATAGTCGAACTGGCTATCCACGCCGATGTACTCGCCGTTCTGCGAGTTCACCGCGACCGACGTTTGCGGCGACAGGATCGAGATGCCCGACTCGTCGTCGGCGAACGGCCCGAGCGAGCCATTGACCGGCGTGGTCACCGACGAGTTGGCCGCGCCCGTGCGCACCAGAATCGGCACCAGCTGGTTCTTCAGCTTGCCGACGATCATGTAGCCGCGCGCTTGCGGCGTGGTCGCGAGTGTCGGCTTGGCCTGGCCCTGGAAGTTGTTGGTCTGGAACGCGCCGCTGCCGTCGGTTGCCGCGGCGAAGTTGCTGCCCGGCTGCTGGCATTTGCCCGCGTTGACGCCAGAGTTGTCGCACTCCGTCCATGTGCCGTCGGCGTTGATCGTGATCTTCGAATCGACCGCGACCGGCGCGAAACTTTGTGACGGCACCTGGTGATAACCGAGCTGGTTATAAGTCCCGGCGACGTTCGCAAGATTCGTTTCAATCGACGAAAAACCGATGAACGGGTAGTACGGGAACGTGGTGTCCGGCACCGCGCCCACGCCGAGAATCCCGCCGAACGAAATTTCCGCGCCCGGAATCGTGCCGCCCGCCACGCCTTCGCCGACGAAAATACGCGCCGGACGGGTCGGGTCGAGACTTGCGCCGTTCAGCCGGAACGCGCACTGGTTGAGCTTGTTGGTCGGCAGCAGAGTTTCCTGGGTGAGCGTGCCGCTGGCAGTCTGACCGGCGCGCGTCGGGACGACGGTGCCGGTGGTCGCCGGAATCGGCGACTCGATGTAATTGACCTGCCAGGTCATCTTGGTCGTGTCGAGTTGCAGCTTGACCAGTTCGCCGTCACCGCCGCCGCCCGTGAACACCGTGCCGTAGTCGAGCGACGCAGGACACAGACGCACTTCCGTCACCGGTCCATCTCCGCCGCCGCCACCGCCGCACGCCCCCAGCAACGGTGCAGCAAGAGCGAGCACCGAAAGGATTCTCCATTTCATACCGCCTCCAGAATATTTTCGTTGTATGTGGCCGGCTCCCAGTCCGGCCACCTTTTGCTTATGTCGGTCCCGTAGTACGAACTGCGACGTGATGCCTTTACTGATTCCTCTGCTTCAATGCGTTTGCGTCACTTCATTTGCTGATTTGCGCGCCGATGCCGAAGTACGGTGCATTCGGCGTATCCGAATTGGCCGAGGTCGACGTGATGCCGCCGTTGACCGTGCCCTGGATTTCGATTGCGTAGAGGCCGCCCGACGCAATCGCGTAGCCGGTCTGGCCGTTCGCCTGCGCAACGCCGACCAGGCCGGGGCTTTGCAGACCGTAGGTCAGGCCGAAGCCGTCTTCGGCGGCGGAGGTCGACGGGTTGATGAACGAGCCGACGCCGCCCTGGATCAAGGTCGCGGTCGACTTGAAGTTCGAATCCGCGCCGACATAGCCGCCGTCGAAACCGCCGGACGCCAGCGGCGTGGCGGCGGCGAGCATCGCGATGCCGGATTCGTCGTCGACTTTCGCATCGAGATGGAGCGGCGCAGTGCCAAGATTGACGAATCCCGTCCGGACCACGAGGGGCACGGTTGCGCCGTTGATCTGACCAAGGATCATGTGTGCCGTCGCGGATTTGCCGGTCGCGCCGATCAGCGGAAGCTGGAGTTGCGGCACGATTTGCGGCGCCGCCTGGCTGTCGAAGTAGCCGTTGCTGTTCAGCGTCAACGCACTGCCAGTGGTCAGACAGCCGCCCGCGTTGGCCGAGTAGCTGGCGTTGGCCGTGTTGCTGCTGGTGCAATTTCCGCTGGCGTCGAAGGTCTCGACCGTGTTGGTGGCGACCGTCGCATAGTTGCTGGACGGTGCGAGGTGATACAGCAGACCGTTGTACGTGCCGGGCAATTTGCTGATGTCGGTCGTCGTGCTCGCGAAACCCAGAAACGGATAGAAGTCGAAATGACGGTTCGGAACCGCGCCGATGCCGGAGCCGACGAGCGGGATCGTCAATCCGTCGAACTCGACCGTCGCGCCGGGAATGCCGCCGCCCGCCACGCCTAGGCCGACGAGGACCATCGGCGGGTTCGGGTTGTTGACGTAGTCCGGCGTCGTATAAGGCTGACCGTCGCCCGCTGCCGTGCCGCTGCCCGCGCCGAGAATGAATGCGCAACGCGTTTGCTCGGCGGTGGGCAGCGCCCCGGTGGGCGGATGGATCACCGCGCCGGTGATCGTGGTGCCCGCGCGGGTCGGCGTGACCTGGCCGGTGCGCAGCGGAATCGGCGATTCGAGCCACTTCAGCGTGTAGGTCATCGCGGTGGCGTCGATGTTCAACTGCACGACTTCGCCGCTACCCGCTCCACCCAGATACGTGCTTTTGACGATGTCGGCGGTGGCCGGGCAGAGTGCCGCCGAACTGTCGCTGCTGGCGGGCGCGCCCTGTGTGCCGCAACTCGAACCCGAGCACTGAGGTGAATTAATCGCGGCCGGATTGTCGGCTTTGCCGCCTCCGCATGCAATCAGCAATGGCGTGGTGGCAATTGCCATTGCAACGCCTCGAATCATGGCATTCGACATGCGGCTATCTCCCTGTCATGTAATTGTGCGGACTAATTTCGCTGCGCGGTTAATGCCTGTCAATTGAATGAGGTGTCTAAAAAGACCGATTCAAACAGCGAGAATTTCAGCATGCGTAGACAGCGTGGACGTCAGCGGCCCTTTTAAACAAAAAATGAAATTTCGCCTTGGAAGCCGGTCCGTTGCTTAGCCGCACGCCCTTTACCGACAGGCGTTACAGCAAAATGGCTCTATCATCTTCGAACGACCGTTCGCGTAAGAATGCGGACTTTCCCTAGGCGGAAAACTATGCTGTGTGGTCAGCTTCAGGAATGAATTACCGGCGCTTTGGAACGCATTCCGCATTTTATTTTTCAAGTAATGCGGACTAATACCGATAAAGTTTTTGCGGGAATTTAAATCGATGGATTTTTAAAACAGAAAAGCCGGTCTGAAAGACCGGCTTTTCGGCAGAGCGACGGTTGATTACCGTCTGCGTCTGAATGGATTTAGCGTTTCAAGCCGGCGTCTTCGGCGGCGCCGATGGCCAGGTTCATACACTGGATCGCCGCGCCCGATGCGCCCTTGCCCAGATTGTCCAGGCGCGCGACGGTCACGAAGCGCTCTTCATTGCCGAACACGAACAGGTCGACGCGGTTCGTGTCGTTGTTCGCCTGCACGTCGAAGAAGCCGCTGTCGAGATTCGCTTCGGCGTCGAACGGCGCGACGTGCACGAACTGCTCGCCCGCGTAGTACTCGGCGAACAGCGCCTGCACGTCTTGCGGCGTCGTCTTCTTGGCGAGCTGGTTCGGCGAGAAGAAGGTGGTGACGGCCAGGCCCTTGTAGAAATCGCCGACGATCGGCGTGAAGACCGGTGCCGACTTCAGGCCCGTGTGTGCAGCCATTTCCGGCAGATGCTTGTGCGTGAGACCGAGTGCATAAGGACGCGGGCTCGCGAGCTTGTCGTTGCCGCCGGCTTCGTAGTCGGCAATCATTTTCTTGCCGCCGCCGCTGTAGCCGGTGATCGAGTAGGCGTGCGCGGCGAACTCCGGCGCGACGACACCTGCTTCGACCAGCGGACGCATGGCCAGCACGAAGGCCGACGCGTGGCAGCCCGGCACGGCGATGCGTTTCGCGGTGCGCAGGCGTTCGCGCTGCGAGCGGGCCAGTTCGGGCAGGCCGTACGCCCAGTCGGCAGAGGTGCGGAACGCGGTGCTCGCGTCGATCAGCACGGTACGGTCGTTGTCGACCAGCGAAGCGGATTCGCGCGACGCGACATCGGGCAGGCACAGAAACGTGACGTCCGACGCATTGATGAGACGGCGGCGCTCTTCGATATCTTTGCGTTTCGCTTCTTCGATACGCAGGATCTCTACGTCGGCGCGCGACGACAGATATTCAAAAATCTTCAGGCCGGTGGTGCCTTCCTGTCCGTCGACAAAAACTTTCGTGCTCATCTCGATCTCACTCGCTTGCTGGAAACGGGGCGCGACGCCGCGCCGGAACGTTATTTTAAGACCACACGGCGGCGGACGTGCGTAACGGGGCAAAAAAGGGGTGAAAAAACGACGATGCGCGCTGAAAGTGACACTGACGTGACCTGTTGTGCGGCAGATGCAGGCTGATGGCATCGGGTTGGCGGGAGAACAGGGTGGCGATTGCGGGTGGTGGATTGGCGTGTCCTTGCTGTGCGCGTTTGGAGCGAGTTTATGGGACTGGTGGTGGTTTGAGGGGAGGCGGGACATTGGGCTGACGGGCCAGGATGTCGAAGCCGTCGAACCCACCCGGCAAGCGTCGTCACTTTTCACAAGCCACCCGGCACCAAACGCGCCCCGCATCCCCCCAACAACCTAGCCCGCGTTCGCAATCCAGCGCGCCGTGACGCCGGCGACGCGCGCGCCGAACATCCTCGCCGTCTCCAGATCTCCGGAAGGAGGTGCTTCTTCAGGCGACGCATCCGCAGGCGACTGCGTGAGCAACCCCGTGGAACCGCCCACGTAGTTGAGATCGTTGCGGGTGGCTGCCTTGGTATTCGACGGCATCATGCCGGTGCCCGCCCAGATCATGCCGTGCTGCATCGCGAGCGTGACGAAGTACTGGATCGTCGAGAACTTGTCGCCGTTCATGGTTGCCGAGTTGGTGAAGCCGGCCGCGATCTTGTCTTTCCACGTCTGACCGAACCACGGTTTCGAACTCGCGTCCGCGAATTTTTTGAAATCGGCCGATGGACCGCCCATGTACGTGGGCGCGCCGAACACGATCGCGTCGGCTTCGGCCAGCTCGGCCCAGCCCGCATCGTCGATGTCGCCGACCGGCATCAGCTTCGCCTGCGCGCCTGCTTCGAGCATGCCCGTCAGCACGGCCTCGGCGACTTTCTTCGTATGGCCGTAGCCGCTGTGATAAACGATGACAATTTTTGACATGCAACGCTCCGGCAAGATGACACGGGATGGGGTGAGGTACGACCATGGTGCGACGATGCGGCCGCGCCGTCTCGATCAGCATGACGCATGCCGCTCCGCCTGACATTAACCCACGCGGATGACATTCGTTCCACGCGGGCGGCAATCCGATGCGATGCAATTGGCAAGCCAGTTGGTTTTCGTCAGCAATGCTGTGGAAATCGACGCGAATGCTCCTGCAATACCGGTAGCGTTCGGAGCGTTCGGCCGCCGCGCGCGATAAATACCAACGTCTCCTTAGGCGCGAGAAGGTCGCTGTTTCCCCGAGGCTCGCTACAAAGCTCA
The DNA here is from genome assembly GCF_900099835.1 of Paraburkholderia fungorum. Classification (NCBI taxonomy): domain Bacteria; kingdom Pseudomonadati; phylum Pseudomonadota; class Betaproteobacteria; order Burkholderiales; family Burkholderiaceae; genus Paraburkholderia; species Paraburkholderia fungorum. Next base: position 43,073 of record NZ_FNKP01000001.1, on the reverse strand, counting down.
CGAATCCTCTAACGCTTCGACTGCTACAGCCCGTCGCCACGCGCGCAGACATCTAGTTGCGTCAACGCCCGTAATTCACCACCATCCGCGCACTACCCAGCGCCGCCGTGCCGATTTCGTGATCGAACATCAGCGCGGGTCGACCTTGCGCGAGGCGCAAATCGGCGGTGCTCAATGCATAAACGGTGACGATATACCGATGCGGTTTGCCTGGCGGCGGGCAAGGGCCGCCGTAACCATCGGTGTCGAAGTCATTGCGCGCTTCGACCGCGCCGAGCTTGGTAAGGAAACCCGACGAACTCGCGTTCTCAGGCAAGCTGCTGACCGTTGCCGGAATGCCCGCGACCGCCCAGTGCCACCAGCCCCGGCCGGGCGCATCCTGATCGAACATGGTGACGGCGAAACTGCGGGTACCGGGTGGCGCGTCGTGCCACGTCAATTGCGGTGAGCGATTGCCGCCTTTACAGTCGTCCTGATTGAAAATCTGCGCGGCGTCTACGTTGCCGCCCGATTTGAAGCTGGCGCTGCTGATCGCGAAGGTACCTTCGGCAAACGCGCGCGGGCATGACATTGCATAGAGCGCGACACCCAGGATTGCGCAGGCAAAGGGCAGCGTACGGTAGAACGGCGAAGCAAGCGAAACAACCAGCCAACGCGAGCGCATGTGCCGCTTCTCCTGTCAGGGCGCGAGGCGATTCCTCACGATGATTATTGTCCCTAATTTTTGCCCGAGGGTCGAATCAAGTCTAACATTAGCTCTCCGATGCATCATCCGACGCTGAAAAGAGAGGAAATCGGATATAGTCAAAGTATTCTCCGCGCGCCTTTTTAGCGGGTTACTTATTCCCTGCTTATTTAGAATTCAAAAAAGAAATGTTTGACGTTGTGGAGAGTGGTTTTTCTGTATCAAGAGGAGGGCAATGCCAAATCCACTCAGAGTGATCGTGGCCGACGACCATCCGGTGATCCTGTTCGGCGCGGAACATGCGCTGCTAAAGTTTCCAGGAATGCAAATTGTCGGGCGTGCGCGGCAGTCGACAGAACTTATCAAGATGCTGCAGAACGACGCCTGCGATGTGCTCGTTACAGACCTGGCCATGCCTGGCGGCCAGTACGGCGACGGCTTGCCACTAATTGGATACTTGCGTCGGAATTTTCCTAATCTACCTATCGTCGTTCTCACCATGCTGGAAAATGCCGCGTTGCTTCAACGGCTGCGCGAGCTCGGCGTGATATCGGTCGTCAACAAATCGGACGATTTGAGTCATATTGGATTAGCGGTGCAACACGTCAGCCGCAATCTGGAATATATGAGCCCGTCAGTTAAAGCCGCGCTTGACGCACTTCGCATAAATTCCGGTGGTAAGAGCGACGAAGTAATGCTGTCCAGGCGCGAACTGGAAGTGGTGCGCCTGTTCGTATCCGGCATGACGATCAAGGAGATTGCCGAGCAACTGAACCGCAGCATCAAGACGATCAGCACGCAAAAGAATACGGCCATGCGCAAACTCGGCATTGATCGCGATTCCGAACTGTTTCAGTACGCGCAGAGCAATGGCTTGCTGAACCTGTCATCGCATTCGGCGGGCGATAAGGGCGAAATTCCTCAGTGAATTCTTTTCGCCCCGAAGCGTGGGAAACAAAAAGGCCGCCTGTCGTGAGACAGGCGGCCTTTTTTCAACTCAACGGGTCTGCTTAATCTGCCAGACGCGGCGAAGCTTACTGCGGCGTCGCGTTTGCGCCGCCGTGCGCGGCCGACCATTCAGCCGGTGCGTGCAGGAATTTTTCCACTTCGTCGAGCGTCTTCGTGTCGAAGTATTTGTTTTCCTTCGCGACGCGCAACACGTCCCACCACGTGGCGAGCGCGTGCAGATCGACGTCGATGTCTTTCAGCACCGACACGCTTTCCTTGAAGATGTTGTAGTGGAACAGCACGAAGCAGTGGTTCACCGTCGCGCCGGCGGTGCGCAGCGCGTTAATGAAGTTGATCTTGCTGCGGCTGTCGGTGGTCAGGTCTTCGACCAGCAGCACGCGCTGACCTTCGGTCAGCAGGCCTTCGATCTGCGCGTTACGGCCGAAACCCTTCGGCTTCTTGCGCACGTATTGCATCGGCACCATCAGGCGGTCGGAGAGCCATGCCGCGAACGGAATGCCCGCAGTTTCGCCACCGGCGACCGCGTCGATCTGCTCATAGCCGACATCGCGCAGGATGGTGGCTTCGGCCATTTCCATCAGGCCGCGTCGCACGCGCGGATACGAAATCAGCTTGCGGCAGTCGATATAAACCGGGCTCGCCCAGCCGGACGTGAAAATGTACGGTTTCTCCGCGTTGAAGTGCACTGCCTGAACTTCCAGCAGCATTTTTGCGGTCGTGTCGGAGATCGTCTGGCGATCGAAGCCTGTCATGGGCGGGATCCTTGGGTATGAGCGGGAGAAGCGGGCGCGGGGCCCGGTGGCGCAGCAAGCGAGGTATGCCGCGCCATGCCGGGCGGAATACGCTGCCGGTCTGGAGTACAGGCCGGTTTTTGCTACGCGCGTAGGCCGATATTTTACCCGAAATGGGTGCTCCCGAGGAGGCCGTCGTGCGCGGGCGGCGCGAATGGCGGTCATAACGGCCGCGCGGCTCGGGCTTTGCGGACCATGGCGGCACTGCGCTCGTAACGGCTCTCCGCCCTTTTTTGCCTGCTTGTGAGCAGTCTGGAGCGCCTTTACACTCACGCGAATTTCTCGGGCGCCGCGATCTTGCCGACGCCCCGCGTGCCCCTCTGACCTACGGAATGCTTCCAATGAATGCCGCCTCCTCCGCCACCGACACTCGCGCCTCCACCCAGAAGGGCTACGCGGGACGGGCGCTGATCGCGTCGGTGCTCGGCTATGCGATGGACGGCTTCGATCTGCTGATTCTCGGCTTCATGCTGCCCGTGATCGCCGTCGATCTGCACCTGAGTTCGACGCAGGCGGGCTCGCTGGTCACGTGGACGTTGATCGGCGCGGTTGCGGGCGGGGTGATTTTCGGGGCGCTGAGCGACTATTTCGGGCGCGTGAAAATGTTGACGTGGACGATTCTGATTTTCGCGGTCTTCACCGGGCTATGTGCGCTGGCGCAGGGCTATACCGACCTGCTGATCTACCGGACCATCGCCGGAATCGGGCTGGGTGGCGAGTTCGGCATCGGCATGACGCTGGTCGCTGAAGCGTGGCCGGCGTCGCAGCGGGCGCGGGCGTCGTCGTATGTCGGGCTTGGCTGGCAGCTCGGCGTACTGGCGGCTGCGCTGCTGACGCCGCTCCTGTTGCCGCTGATCGGCTGGCGCGGCATGTTTGCGCTGGGCCTGCTGCCCGCCATCGTGTCGTTTTTCGTGCGACGCCGCGTCGAGGAACCCGCGTTGTTCACCGAGCGCGTCGCGCGCGGCATGCGCAAGCAGCCGTTCAGGCTGCTGGTCGCCGATGGCCGCACCACGCGGGCAAGCATCGGCGTCGCTATCTTGTGCTCGGTTCAGAACTTCGGCTATTACGGGCTGATGATCTGGCTTCCGAGCTATCTGTCGAAAACATTCGGCTATTCGCTGACCAGATCCGGCGTGTGGACGGCGGTCACGGTGCTCGGCATGGCGGCCGGCATCTGGCTGTTCGGCCTGGCCGCCGACCGCTTCGGCCGCAAGCCGACCTTCCTGTTCTATCAGGTGGGCGCAGTTGTGATGGTGTTCGTCTACGCGCACCTGAGCACGCCCATGGCTTTGCTGATCGGCGGCGCGGCGATGGGCGTGTTCGTCAACGGGATGATCGGCGGTTACGGCGCGCTGATTTCCGAGCTTTATCCGACCGACGCGCGGGCCACCGCTCAGAATGTGCTGTTCAACGTGGGCCGCGCGGTGGGCGGCTTCGGTCCGGTCGTGGTCGGCGCGCTCGCCGCACGTTATTCGTTCGGCGCCGCGCTGGCCTTTCTGGCGTCGATCTACCTGCTCGACATCTTCGCCACGCTCTTTCTGATTCCCGAACGACGCGGCGCAGAGCTCGAATAAGCTTGCACGCGGTTTGTTTGCTGAAAAAGCGCTTCGCAAACTGCCTGCGATTTGTGCAGATGAGCGTTGAAACGCGCGCCGCTATCCGCACCGAACCCTGCGACAACCAGTTCACGTCATGCGGCGGCGCACCATAGCCAGCGGGTGTTTCGCGTATGGTGAGCAGTGTTAACCACGCAGTTCAGCGACGCTTTCGGGGTGTACACTGATCGGCCCGCGAAGCACTCCGCACTGTCTCGTCCCCCGTCGCGGCTCGGCGCGTCGCCTACTCGGCGCACGCAAAAATCCGCCTCGGTCAATTGTCTATTCGATAGATGAATACGACGTCAACGGTGCAGGGTGCCCGGCCAATTTCTTACGTCTCGCAGGCTAAAAAAATGGACGAACAACTCAAGCAAAGCGCTCTCGCATATCACCAGAATCCGAAACCCGGCAAGATTTCGGTTACGCCCACCAAGCCGCTGTCGAACCAGCTCGATCTGTCGCTCGCTTACTCGCCGGGCGTCGCCGCGGCCTGTATGGCGATCTACGACGAACCGCTCGACGCCCAGAAGTACACGTCGCGCGGCAACCTGGTCGGCGTGATCACGAACGGCACGGCCGTGCTCGGTCTCGGCAATATCGGCCCGCTCGCCGCGAAGCCGGTGATGGAAGGCAAGGGCTGTCTGTTCAAGAAGTTTGCCGGCATCGACGTGTTCGATATCGAACTCGCCGAGACCGACCCGGACAAGCTGGTCGAAGCCATCGCGATGCTCGAACCCACGCTGGGCGGCATCAACCTCGAAGACATCAAGGCGCCCGAGTGCTTCTACATCGAGAAGAAGCTGCGCGAGCGCATGAAGATCCCCGTTTTCCATGACGATCAGCACGGCACGGCGATCATCGCGTCGGCGGCGATTCTGAACGGCCTGAAAGTGGTCGGCAAAAAACTCGACGAAGTGAAGCTGGTATGTTCGGGCGCGGGCGCAGCGGCCATTGCGTGTCTGGACTTGCTGGTGAACCTCGGTCTGTCGAAGAAGAACGTTCTCGTCACCGATTCGAAGGGCGTGATCTACGAAGGTCGCGGCAATCTCGATCCGTCGAAGGAACGTTACGCGGCGAACACCGAAGCGCGCACGCTGGCTGACGCGATTCGCGGCGCCGACGTGTTCCTCGGCTGCTCGAGCGCAGGCGTGCTGAAGCCGGAAATGGTCGTCGAGATGGGCACCCAGCCGCTGATTCTGGCGCTGGCCAATCCGGAACCGGAAATCCGCCCGGAAGAAGCGAAGAAGGTTCGCCCCGACTGCATCGTCGCGACCGGCCGTTCGGACTATCCGAACCAGGTCAACAATGTGCTGTGTTTCCCGTTCATCTTCCGTGGCGCGCTGGATGTTGGCGCAACCACGATCACCGAAGAAATGAAGCTGGCGTGCGTGCGCGCGATCGCTGAACTGGCCGAAGAAACCGATCAGGGCGACGAGGTCGCGAAGGCGTACGAAGGCCACTCGCTCGAATTCGGCCCGGAATACCTGATTCCGAAGCCGTTCGACCCGCGCCTGATCATCAAGATCGCGCCGGCCGTCGCTCAGGCTGCGATGGATTCGGGCGTCGCGACCCGTCCGATCAAGGACATGGACGCATATCGCGAAGAACTCGGCACGACGGTGTATCGCACGGGCATGGTCATGCGCCCGGTGTTCGCGGCTGCGAAGTCGCAACCGGCGCGCATCGTGTTCGCCGAAGGTGAAGACGAGCGCGTGCTGCGCGCCGCGCAATTCGTGCTGCTCGAAAAGATTGCCAAGCCGATTCTGGTCGGCCGTCCGTCGGTGATCGAGATGCGTCTGAAGAAAATGGGCTCGAAGCTGAAGTGCGGTGAAGACTTCGAGATCGTCGACCCGGAAGACGATCCGCGTTATCAGCAATGCTGGCAGGCGTATCACGAACTCGGCGCGCGCGAAGGCGTGACGCCGGACGTCGCGAAGGCCGCGATGCGCAAGTTCAACACGCTGATCGGCGCGATTCTCGTGCGTCTGGGCGAAGCCGACGGCATGATCTGCGGGATGATCAGCCAGTACCACACGCATCTGAAGTTCATCGAGCAGGTGCTGGGCAAGGCGGAGAACGTGCAGAATTTCGCCGCGATGAATCTGCTGATGCTGCCGGGCCGCAATCTGTTCATCTGCGACACGTACGTGAACGAAACGCCGACCGCCGAGCAACTCGCCGACATGACGATCCTCGCTGCGGGCGAAATCGAGAAGTTCGGCATCACGCCGAAGGTCGCGTTGCTGTCGAACTCGAACTTCGGCAGCGCGCCGTCGTCGTCGTCGCAGCGCATGGCGGCGGCTCGCAAGCTGATTGCCGAACGCGCGCCGACGCTCGAAATCGACGGTGAAATGCATGGCGACGCGGCTTTGTCTGAAGCGATCCGCAAGGCTGCGTTCCCGGGCACGACGCTGAGCGGCGAAGCGAACCTGCTGATCATGCCGAACGTCGAAGCCGCGAACATCACGTACAACATGCTGAAGATGATCGGTGGCGAAGGCGTGACCGTCGGTCCGTTCCTGTTGGGCGCTGAAAAGCCGGTGCATATCCTGACGCCGGCTGCGACCGTGCGCCGGATCATCAACATGACGGCGGTGGCCTCGGCTAACGCGCGCAAGCCGGTGAACAACAAGTAACGTGTGATTGGGCGCGTTGCGGGAACGACTCCGTAGCGCGTTTCAAGGCATGCAAAAAAAAGCGGTTGTCCGAAAGGACAACCGCTTTTTTCATTCCACCTGGACTCGCCAGGTCAAAAAATCGAGATCAAGCCGCGTGCTGCGTCTTCCCGGTTTCCGGCGAGCGCCAGCGCGTCAGCAACTCGTTCCACTTGATCCGCACGCCCTTCAGATTATTCTCCTTCACGTGGCCGTAGCCGCGAATGCCGTCTGGCAGATTCGCGAGTTCAAGCGCCAGGTCGCGTTTCTGCGCAGTCAGCCCGCCGATCAGTTCGCGTACCAGCGCTTCGTATTCGACAATCAACGCCCGCTCGGTCCGACGCTCTTCCGTCTTGCCGAAAAGATCGAGCGCCGTGCCGCGCAGGAACTTGAGTTTGGCCAGCACATGCATTGCGCTGAAAACCCAGGGGCCGTACTTTCTCTTCACCAGATGACCATGAGCGTCTTTCTTCGAGAACGTCGGCGGCGCGAGGTGGATGTGCAGCTTCCAGTCGCCCTCGAAACTTGCCTTCAACTTTTCGATAAACGCAGGGTCGCTGTAGAGGCGCGCGACTTCGTACTCGTCCTTGTACGCCATCAGCTTGTGCAGGTTTTTCGCGACGGCTTCGGTCAGCGGCAATTGGCCGTCGATCGAATCGAGCGCCGATTCCGCTGCACGCACTTGTGACACCAGCGCGCGGTAACGATCCGCGTACGTCTGGTTCTGCCATGCGGCGAGGTACTGTGCGCGCTTGTCGATCAGCGTGTCGAGTGCCTTCGGCGTGTGCAGCGCGATGATTTTGCTGCTCGCCATTTCTTCCGCCGCCCCGCGACCTTGCGATTGCGCGAGCTTGCGCACCGTGGCCAGATCGTGCGCGGCACGACGGCCCCATTCGAACGCCGCACGGTTCTTCTCGATCTGCACGTTGTTCAACTCGATTGCGCGCATCAGCGACTGGTAAGTGAGCGGCACCCAGCCCTTCTGCCACGCATAGCCGAGCACGAACGGATTCGTGTAGATCGCGTCGCCGAGCAGCGCAACGGCGAAGTGATTTGCATCGACCGTATCGACAGCTTCGTCGCCCGCGCCGGCACGTACGTCGGCTTCCGTGCTGCTGCCCGGAAAGCGCCAGTTCGGATTCTTGATGAGTTCGGCGGTCGGCGTGTGCGCGCTGTTCAGCACCACGCGCGTGTGGCCGGCCTGCATCCGCGACACGCATTCGTCGCTGGCCGTAACGATCGCGTCGCAACCGATCACGAGACTCGCTTCGCCCATCGCGATGCGGGTGGCGTGGATGTCGGCCGGATTGTTCGCGATCTGCACGTGGCTCATCACGGCGCCGCCTTTTTGCGCGAGGCCGGTGACGTCGAGCACGGTGACGCCCTTGTTCTCCAGATGCGCAGCCATGCCGAGCAGCGCGCCGATCGTCACGACGCCGGTGCCGCCGACGCCCGTGACCAGCACGCCGTAAGGACGCTCGATCGACGGCAGCGCCGGCTCCGGTACCGGCGGCATCGCATCGCCGTCGCTCGCTACGCCCGACGACGCTTTCGGCTTGCGCAACTGGCCGCCTTCAACCGACACGAAGCTCGGGCAGAAGCCGTTCACGCACGAAAAATCCTTGTTGCAGGTCGACTGGTTGATCTGGCGCTTGGTGCCGTATTCGGTATCCAACGGTTCGACCGACAGACAGTTCGACTTCACCGAGCAGTCGCCGCACCCTTCGCACACCGCCTCGTTGATCACGACGCGCCGCGCCGGATCGGGATAAGTGCCGCGTTTCCGGCGACGCCGTTTTTCGGTCGCGCAGGTCTGGTCGTAGATCAGGATGGTGGTGCCCGATATGTCGCGCAGTTCGCGCTGCACGTCGTCGAGCTTGTCGCGATGATGGATGTCGATGCCCGGCGCGAGCCCGACATTCGCCGAATACTTCTCCGGCTGATCGGTCACGATCACGATCTTCGATGCGCCTTCGGCGGCGAGTTGATGGGTGATTTGCGGCACGGTCAACACGCCGTCGACCGGCTGGCCGCCCGTCATTGCCACCGCGTCGTTATAGAGCAGCTTGTACGTGATATTCGCTTTCGACGCGATTGCCGCGCGAATCGCCAGCAGCCCGGAGTGGAAGTAGGTGCCGTCGCCGAGATTGGCGAACACGTGTTTGTCGTTGGTGAACGGCGCCTGGCCGATCCACGCGACGCCTTCGCCGCCCATCTGGCTGAACGTGCTGGTGCTGCGGTCCATCCAGACCGTCATGTAATGGCAGCCGATGCCGGCCATCGCACGCGAGCCTTCCGGCACATTGGTCGACGTGTTGTGCGGACAGCCCGAGCAGAACCACGGTTTGCGCTCGGCTTCGACGCGCGGCCGGGCGAGCGCCTTTTCCTTCGCCTCGATCACCGCGATGCGCGTGGCGATGCGCGCGCGCACGTCGGACGGCAGATCGAATTTGTCGAGCCGCGTCGCAATGGCCTTCGCGATGATCGCGGGCGAGAGTTCGTAATGCGCCGGCAGCAGCCAGTTGCCCATCGGCACCGACCATTCGCCGCCTGCGCCGTCTTTCTCGTCGAACTTGCCGAACACGCGCGGACGTTGCGCGTCGGGCCAGTTGTACAGTTCTTCCTTGATCGCGTATTCGAGAATCTGGCGTTTTTCCTCGACCACCAGAATTTCGTCGAGCCCTTTCGCGAAGCCGTGCGCGCCTTGCGCTTCGAGCGGCCACACGCAGCCGACCTTATAAAGCCGGATGCCGATGCGCGAACAGGTTTCGTCGTCGAGACCGAGGTCGGTGAGCGCCTGGCGCACGTCGAGATACGCCTTGCCGCCGGTCATGATGCCGAAGCGCGCATGCGGCGAATCGATCTCGATGCGATCCAGCTTGTTCGCGCGCACGTAGGCGAGCGCGGCGTACCACTTGTAGTCGAGCAGACGCGCTTCCTGCACGAGCGGCGGATCGGGCCAGCGAATATTCAGACCGCCATCGGGCATCGCGAAATCTTCCGGCAGGATGATTTTCGTGCGATGCGGGTCGATATCCACCGAAGCCGACGATTCGACCACGTCGGTCACGCACTTCATCGCGACCCACAGGCCGGAGTAGCGGCTCATCGCCCAGCCGTGCAGACCGAAGTCGAGATACTCCTGCACGTTCGACGGGAACAGCACCGGCAGGCCGCACGCCTTGAAAATATGCTCGGACTGGTGCGCGAGGGTGGAGGACTTGGCCGCGTGGTCATCGCCGGCTAGCACGAGAACGCCGCCGTTTCGCGCGGAACCTGCTGAATTGCCGTGCTTGAAAACGTCGCCGGAACGGTCGACGCCTGGGCCCTTGCCGTACCACATCGAGAACACGCCGTCGTATTTGGCGCTGGGGTACAGGTTGACCTGCTGCGAACCCCAGACGGCGGTCGCCGCGAGGTCTTCGTTGACGCCGGGCTGGAATACGACCTGGCGCGCGGCGAGATGCTTTTTCGCCTTCCACAACGACTGGTCGAGTCCGCCGAGTGGCGATCCACGGTAGCCGGAGATAAAGCCGGCAGTGTTGAGGCCGGCGGTCCGATCGCGTTCCTGTTGCAGCATCGGCAGACGGACCAGCGCCTGGATGCCGCTCATGTACGCGCGGCCGCGTTCGAGTGTGTATTTATCGTCGAGCGTGACGGACGTCAGCGCGGCTTCGAGCGTGGCTCGCTGACCGGCGTCTAGCGGGGCATTCATTATGTGTACTCCTCCACTCAGCTTGGGATCACCAAAACTTTTTTGGGCCGGCAGCATCTTGTGAATGCGTGGGGCCGGGACCGTCATATTGACGTGTTTTAAGTGATGGTAGCACTCGGAGAAACCCGCCGCCTTGGGTCAAAATTGCCGCAATGCAGCGTGATTTGCGGCGAAAACGGGCACATGTATCGATTCGCTGCTGATTAATTAAGCGTGGCTGTAACAAGCTGTAAAAGCGAAGAAATCGCGGAACCGTCGTGCAAATTGCTGTCTAACCGGCACCTGTGAGCAATGTCTACGCAACGCTTCGCATTCGGCGAAGCTTCAGGACAACAGGGCAGTTAGAAAAGGAGTACGCATGAACACTAGAAATATTCAGACCTTCCTGATGGTCTCTGCAGCATTCTTCGCGATGAGCGCGCCGGTGCGCTCCAACTCGGGCAGCGCAGGGGCGCTGTCGAACGCGATTAGCCGTACGGCGCAAGTTTCTCCCGTCAGCGTGGCAACGGCGCGTGTGTCGCGCTCCACGAGATCGGACGAGGAAGATCAGAATTCGTGATGCACCGCACAGGCGGCGCATTGGTTGATAACCGGCTGTTCGCTTAACCTGAGCGACAGCGCAAATGAAAAGGGCGGCGATCGCGAGATCGCCGCCCTTTTCATTTCTGGTCGGCAATCTGGAATTGCCAACTGTCAATTTTCACTTGTCAGGCTTTGTCCTGCACTACACCGCGGCGAATCTGATCGAGTTCGATCGATTCGAACAGCGCCTTGAAATTGCCCTCGCCGAAACCCTGATTGCCTTTGCGCTGGATGATCTCGAAGAAGATCGGCCCAATCTGATTCTCGGTGAAGATTTGCAGCAGCAGATCGTCCGGCGCACCGTCGATCAGAATCTTGCGCTTGCGCATTTCGTCGAGCGGTTCGCCATGATCCGGCACACGGCGATTGACCAGCTCGTAGTAGGTGTCGATCGTGTCGAGCAGCGAAATGTTCGACGCGCGCAAACCGTCGACGGTAAGGTAAATGTCGTTGCTGCCGAGCGCGATATGCTGAATGCCCTCGCCGTGATACGCGTCCAGATACTCCTGAATCTGGCCGGCCGTGTCCGAACCTTCTTCGTTGATCGGAATGCGGATCTTGCCGCACGGCGAAGTCATCGCCTTCGACTTCACGCCCGTCACCTTGCCCTCGATATCGAAGTAACGCACTTCGCGGAAATTGAACAGGCGCTCGTAGAACTCCGCCCATTCCTGCATGCGGCCGCGATGCACGTTGTGCGTCAGGTGATCGATATACGTCAGGCCGTGGCCGACCGGATTCGGGTTCGCGCCCGGAATCGGTTCGAAGTCGACGTCGTAAATATCGATGTTGCCGATGCTGTTCGGCTCCGCGCCGTTCTTGCCGCGCCAGCGGTCGACGAAGTAAATCAGCGAGTCGCCGATACCTTTGATGGCCGGAATGTTCAGTTCCATCGGGCCGGTTTTGTTGTCGAAGCCCCACGCGCCTTTTTCCAGCGCCTGTTCGTAGGCTTTTGCGGCATCCTGGACGCGAAAAGCGATGGCGCAGATCGACGGCCCATGCAGACGCGTGAAGCGTTGCGCGAACGAATCCTTTTCCCCGTTGACGATGAAGTTGATCTCACCCTGGCGATACAGCGTCACATCTTTATGGCGGTGCTTCGCGACGGCGGTGAAGCCCATCTGTTCGAAAAGTTTGCCGAGCGCTTTCGGGTCCGGCGCGGTGTATTCGATGAATTCGAAACCGTCAGTACCGACCGGGTTGTCCCAAGTTGTGACCTTCATTGTCTGTCTCCTGATAGCGCCGGCTGATGTGCGCGGGGGGAATGTTTGCTTGATTGCGACCTGAGCCGCGACTGAAGTGAACTGAATGAAGCAAGTGTAGATTTGTCATGGCGACGAAAACTTGCGAACTTAATCGCCGGTCGATACGCTTGAGCTATTTTTTAGCTCAAATCTTTTCCTGGACGGCAGAAAATGGCTCACGTCGAGATAGACGCAATTGACCGGCGCATTCTGGCCATCCTTCAGGAGAATGGGCGGCTGTCCAATCAGGAGATTGCTGAGCGCGTCAATCTTTCGCCGAGTCCGTGTCTGCGAAGGATTCGGCGGCTGGAGGAGAGCGGGGTGATTCGTGGCTACGTCGCGTTGCTCGATCCGCAGAAGCTGGGACTCGATCTGCTCGCTTACGTGAATGTCCGGCTGGAAAAGCGCGGCGGATCGGCGCTGAGTCCGCGTGGCGATGTCACGCACGCCGACTTGTTTCGCGCGGCGGTTCAGACGTGGCCCGAGGTGGTTGCGTGTCACGCAATGACCGGCGATATGGATTATTTGCTGCGTGTGCAGGTCGAGGACATGGCGCATTTTTCGCGCTTTGTGCAGGATCAGCTGCTGCACCATCCGTCGGTGATCGACGTGAAATCGAGTTTTTCGTTGGAGAAATTCAAGGAGACGACGGCGCTGCCTATTTTGTAAGCAACAGGTTGGCGGCAGAGCGTCGCGAGCGGTGAATGGCGCGTAGCATGCAAAAAGGGCAGCCGGAAGGCTGCCCTTTTGTTATTCCGTCGAAGCGTCCGAAGTCGCCTCAACCCAAGCTTTTCAGGCCGCAGCCGCTGTGGGCATGAACGACTCGAACAGTTTGGACGCGTGACGCGCCTGGCGCTTGAGCGCGTAGTCGAACACCGCGGCCTGTTCCTGCAGCATCTCGGCGATGATGCTCGTTTGATCTGCCGGCGACAGCGTCAGATAAGCATCAGCTTCGCCGTACGCGTATTCGATCTTCATGCCGGCTTTCTTCGCGATGTGCATCATCGTCGAATTGCGCGACAGGCAGTGGATGTACAGCGTGGTGACGTGAGTATTGCGGCTGCGGATGGCGGCGCGCTCGAACAGCTTCGAGCCGATGCCCTGACCGCGCGCGCTTTCCAGCACCGACACGCCGAATTCAGCCGTGCGTTTGTCGCCCTCGGCCGGCAGATAGGCAAGGTGCCCGACGCCGCTGAGTTCCAGCTTGCTGTTGAAAACGCCAAAAACGGTGTCGCGCGAGAAATCGATAGCGCGGACGTAGTTTTCGATCACGTGATTCGGCACGACCTGGCCGAAGCGCAGCAGGCGGTCGTCTTCGTCGAGTGCGAGGAAGTGAGCCAGCAGCCGGTCACGGTCGATCGCGTTGAGCTCACGAACCAGAACAGGCGCACGACCGGCTGTCCGCGGAAGGCGATCGTGCGCGACGATCTGCTCGGCGGTGCGGTTAGTCAGAATGTTCATGGTCGGGTTCTCCTTTTGATCGAGCGGCGTGGTGCACCGCAAAAACGATTTTAGCGGAAACCGCCGTCGATCACTAGGGAAAACCCGTATTCAATTCTGAAGAAGGTGACTAAAAACCTTGCGCCCTATTTTTAAAGCATTGATTTGTAATGAAAAATAAAATGAACGAGCGTTCGTGACGCGGTGTCGCGCGGCGGACACATACGTCGCGCATTGCTCAGTAGATTGTTGCTTTGCGTCAAGAATGCTCGGTCGAGCCCAAACCATGGTCGACCATACTGACCACCTGTTCGGCGAATTCGCTGTAACCCATGCGGCCGTCTGGCTTAAGCCAGGTGAAAGTCCAGTTGATCATGCCGAACACCATCATCGTGAGCGCGGTCTGGTTTTCGCGTGTGGCCCGGTCGGGATAAGCACGTGACAGTTGCCGCGCAAAAGCCGCGACCACGTCGCGCTGACGGTTCAGGACCACTTCGCGCTGGGCATCGACCAGGTATTTCACGTCGTTCAACAGCGCGACGTGCCGGCTGTGCGACGTTTCATACTCTGAAAGAAACGCGCGGATCAACTCGGCGAACGTCTCGCGTTCAGTGAGACCGCGCCTTTGGCTCGCGCCTTCCACCTCGGCGATGATGAGCATCAACCGCTTTGTGTACCTATCCAGCAGGTCGAACAGGATCGCTTCCTTGCTCGCGTAATAGTGATACAGACGGGCTTTCGACGTACCGCTAGCGGCCGCGAGGTCGGCCATCGACGTGCTGGGGTAACTGGTTTGCGCGAATTTTGCCGCAGCCAGTTCGAGAATCTGCTCGCGTTGGGTTTCGTGGTCGGGGGCTCGGGTACGGGCCATAGTCGTCTGTTTTATTAGTGTGGACAGGGGGTGAGCGCTGCGCTCAGTTCCAGTGTGCGCCAGGCGCTCGCGTCGCCGCGCAGCCTGATGCGGCGGATCGCGGCCAGTTCGCGCAAACGCCAGAGCACGATGCTGTCGCTGACCAGGAAGCACAGTTCGGCGCTCATCACGTCGGCGGCGACGCGCGACGCGGGCTGCCAGTCTTCGGTGATGCGGTCGAGAATCAGCGTGTCCAGTTCGGCGAAGGTGCCGCTTTTGAACGTGTTGTCGCGCCAGCGTCGCGTCTCGCCGTTCGCGTGTTTGACTTCCTGCCACTCCAGCGCGAGCCGGCTGATACGCAGCACCGAAATCGGCGCGGCTTCCGGCAGGCGGCCCAGCAACACGTCCGGCGCGAACATGCCGACGGAAGTCGCGCGGTCTTTGCGGCTATGCGCCCACGCGCCCGGATCGGTGAGATCGCGAATCGACAGACGCACTTCGTTCAGCCGCTGTGGACTATTGCGAAGGTGGTAGCAGACACGACGCAGCATCAACTGATCCGACGCGCTTTCGCCGTGCCAGACCACCAGATTGGCTTCGCCTCTGGCGATGCTCTCCAGCCCCGTGGTCTGTTCGCGGCACTCGCGCAGGAAATCGCGCCGGTTGTCCGCGCTGACGCGATCCCAGAAGTTCGCGCGCAGTTCCGCCATGTCGTCGATGCCGCGTAGCGGTCCGACTGCCAGATCGTCGCGCAGCGCGTGCACGCGGTCGTCGCGGCCCGCTTCGTGGAGCGCGGCGCGCAGTGACTCGGCGGCGACATCGCCATTGGTGAGGTGGATCGTGCTCATTGGCAGTGGCTGGGCGTGGCAGTAACAAAAGGGGCCGCCCGTCGGCCGGAACAGGTGTCCGGACGCGGGCGGCCCCTAGTGTAAGCGGATCGCCGAACGGCTGAAAGCGCCGTGGATGTCGCACCACGCGCGCTCACGACACGCGCTTCAACGTTCGTCGTAGCTCACCACCACGCGGTCGCTGATCGGATGGCACTGGCAGGTCAGCACGAAACCGTCGCGAATTTCGTGTTCCTCCAGCGTGTAGTTCTTTTCCATCTTCACTTCGCCTTCGAGCACTTTCGCGCGGCACGTGCAGCAAACGCCGCCCTTGCACGCATAGGGCAGCGCAAGACCTGCGCGTAGACCCACATCGAGCACGCTCACGCCCTGATACGGCAGGCGCAGCTTGCGGCGTTTACCGTCGAGCACGATTTCGAGATCGGCGGCGGGCGTGTTTTCGGTGATCTCGACCGGCGGCACGCCTGCTTGCGGCAGCGGCGAACCGAAGCGCTCCACGTGGACCTTTTCGGTCGGCACGCCAGCCGCTTTCAGTGCGGCTTCGGCGGCGTCCATCATCGGACCGGGGCCGCAGATGAACGCTTCGTCGATCGCATCGGCCGGCAGCAGGTTTTCGATGAAGGCTGCGCACTTTTCCTGATCGAGCACGCCGTTGAACAACTCGACGTCCTGCAGATCGTCGGACAGCACGTGGTACAGCACGAACCGGTTCATGAAGCGGTTCTTCAGATCTTCGAGTTCTTCCGCGAACATGATCTGGTCGACGCTGCGGTTGCCGTACACCAGCGTGAAGGTGCTGCGCGGCTCGACTTCGAGCGTGGTCTTGATGATCGCCAGTACCGGCGTGATGCCCGAGCCGCCCGAAAACGCGAGGTATTGCTGGCCCTGGTCCGCGTTCAGGTGCGTGAAGAAACGGCCGTCCGGCGTCATCACGTCGATGGTGTGGCCCGGTTGCAGCGTGTCGAACGCGAAATTCGAGAAACGCCCGCCGCGCACACGTTTGATACCGATGCGCAACTCGCCGTCGCGATCGTAATCGGTGACGCCGACGCAGATCGAATACGAGCGCCGCGTTTCCTCACCGTCGATATGAGTTTTCAGCGTGACGAACTGGCCCTGCGTGAAGCGATAGTGATCGCGCAGTTCGACGGGGACTTCGAAGGCAACCGAAACGGCGTCGACGGTTTCGGGCCGAACTTCACGAATGCGCAGCGGATGAAATTGCGGAGTGGCCATATCAGTATGGTTTGAAGTAGTCGAAGGGTTCGCGGCAGTCGACGCAGCGGTACAAGGCTTTGCAGGCAGTCGAGCCGAATTGCGCGAGACGCTCGGTGTGCGCCGAGCCGCAACGCGGACACGAAGGCGCGGGCAACGAGCGCGGCACGAAGCGCACCACTTTTTCCTGCGACGGCGCGGCCGAACCGCAGTTGCCCGTGGGCGGCGCGATGCCGTAGTTGCGCAGTTTTTCGCGGGCGTCGGCCGTCATCCAGTCGGTGGTCCAGGCGGGCGCGAGCACCGTAGCGATCCGGTAGGGCGTGAGTTCCGCGGCGTCGAGCGCATGGCCGACGTCCTCGGCAATTTGCGACATCGCCGGGCAGCCGGAATAGGTCGGCGTGATGACGACTTCGAGCGTGCCGTCGGCATCACGGCGCACGTCGCGCAGAATGCCGAGTTCGCGAATCGATACCACCGGGATTTCCGGGTCCGGCACCGCTTCGAGTACGGTCCACGCACGTTGGAGCGTGGCGTCGGCTGTCTGGGGGACTGTCGAAGTCGTCGTCATGTTCGGGTCGCCGTTGATTACCAGGTCGCGCCGGGATGCTGGCGCGCGAGGCTCTGCATTTCAGCGAGTACGAAGCCCATATGCTCGGAATGCTCGCCGTGCTTGCCGGTCGTGATGTGCTTGACCGCTTCGGGCAGCGTCAACGTGGCTTCGTCGAGCGTGGCGCGGATGTCGTCGAGCCAGGCTGCTTCGAGGTCCGACGTTTTCGGGCCGATACCTGCCGCGGCGACCGTATCTTCCACCGCGTCGGCGCTGAAAAACTCGCGCGTGTACGGCAGCAGATAATCCAGCGCGGCCTGGGCGCGGCGGTGCGATTCGTCGGTGCCGTCGCCGAAACGGATCAGCCACTCGCTCGCGTGATGCACGTGGTAGCTGGTTTCCTTGATCGACTTCGACGCGATAGCCGCGAGTTGCTCGTCAGCGGAAGTGGTCAACGCGGTCCACACATGCGCCATCAGCGTCGAATACAGAAAATTGCGCACGATCGTGACCGCGTAATCCTTCTCGGCCTGCGCCGTGCCGGAGAGCGGGCCGAAATGCGGCAACTCGGCCAGCGTGTAGTTGGCGAATTCGCGCTCGGCGCGGAAGTACGCGTAATCGTCTTCCGTACGCGTGTTGCCGGTGAGCTGCTGTTCGAGCGTGGCGGCGTGCGTGTACAGCAGACGCGCCTGGCCGATCAGATCCAGGCTCATGTTCGACAGCGCGATATCTTCTTCGAGGATCGGGCCGTGGCCGCACCACTCGGTATTGCGCTGACCGAGGATCAGCGCGGTATCCGCGAGGCGCAGTACGTATTGGAGATGTTGGGGCGTCGTGTTCATGGCCGCGCTTACATGTGGTTGACTTCGTCGGGGAGCGTGTAGAACGTCGGATGGCGGTAAATCTTGTCGCCGGCCGGTTCGAACAGCTCCGCCTTGTCTTCCGGCGCCGACGCCGTGATCGCCGATGACGGCACCACCCAGATGCTCACGCCTTCCTGGCGGCGCGTGTAGACGTCGCGGGCCATGCGCAGCGCCATCGGCGCGTCGGCGGCGTGCAAACTGCCGCAATGTTTATGGTCGAGTCCCTGCTTGCTGCGCACGAAGACTTCCCAGATCGGCCATTCCTTGTTCATGCTCATCTCCTGATTCTTTGTCCGGCGTGACGCTTGAGTTAAGCGGCGTGCTGTTGTGCGCGCTGGCGCTGTTTTTCGGCGTGGGCGAGGGCGGCTTCGCGGACCCACGCGCCTTCGTTATGGGCTTTGACGCGGGTGGCGAGGCGCTCGCGGTTGCACGGGCCGTCGCCGTTGACGACGCGCCAGAATTCTTCCCAGTCGATGTCGCCGTAATCGTGATGGCCGCGCGCTTCGTTCCATTTCAGGTCCGGGTCGGGCAGCGTGACGCCGAGCACCTTGGCCTGATCGACGGTGGCGTCGACGAATTTCTGGCGCAGATCGTCGTTCGAAATACGCTTGATGCCCCATTTCGACGACTGATTGCTGTGGATCGAATCTTTATCGCTCGGGCCGAACATCATCAGCACCGGCCACCACCAGCGGTTCACCGCCTGCTGCACCAGTTCGCGCTGGGCTTCGGTACCGGACATCATCGACATCAGCGCGTCGAAACCCTGGCGCTGATGGAACGACTCTTCCTTACAGATGCGGATCATGGCGCGCGCGTACGGGCCGTACGTGCAACGGCACAGCGGAATCTGGTTCATGATCGCCGCGCCGTCGACCAGCCAGCCAATCACGCCGACATCGGCCCACGTGGGCGTCGGGTAATTGAAGATGCTCGAATATTTGGCCTTGCCCGAATGCAGCGCGGCGATCAGCTGATCGCGCGATACGCCGAGCGTTTCGGCCGCGCTATATAGATAGAGGCCGTGACCGGCTTCGTCCTGCACTTTGGCGAGCAGGATCGCCTTGCGCTTCAGGCTCGGCGCGCGGCTGATCCAGTTGCCTTCCGGCAGCATGCCGACAATCTCGGAATGCGCGTGTTGCGAAATTTGCCGCACCAGCGTCTTGCGGTACGCGTCGGGCATCCAGTCCTGCGCTTCGATCTTGCCGTCGGCGGCCATGACCGCGTCGAATTGAACCTGCTCGGGCGAACTCGCACCGGCTTCGAGCGATGCGACGTTGCCGGGAATATCCAGGGATTGCGTGTACATGGGGACGCTCTCTGCGGAAGTTGTCTGTGTCGGCACAGTATAAGCCAACCGACCGGTCGGTTAATAAATTTTTTATGGTCGGTGCAGGAGGTCGATAGAGGTGCGCCCAGTTTCGTTGTGGAGGCGTTTCGTCAGCGTCGCCGCCCCGCGCCCACACTTAACCTATAAAATTGCGAATTGGCCGCGATTTGCGGCCCACCTGCATCCCCGGTATCTCATGTTACGTCTAAGCGAAATCAAACTTCCCCTCGATCATCCCGAAAGCGCTCTGGAGGCGGCCGTCCGCGCCCGTCTCGCGGAACTCGGCGTCGGTGAAGAAGGGCTCATCCGCTACACCGTGTTTCGCCGTGCGCACGACGCCCGCAAACGCGCCGACATCAAGCTCACGTACATCGTCGATGTCGAGGTAACGGATGAAGCGGCCGCGCTGAAGCGGCTCGCCGACGTGCCGCACTGCGGCGTGACGCCGGATATGGCGTACAAGTTTGTCGCGAAGGCGACGGCGCAGTTGACCACGCTGCGCCCGGTGGTGATCGGCATGGGGCCGTGCGGGCTGTTCGCCGGGCTGATCCTCGCGCAGATGGGCTTCCGGCCGATCATTCTCGAGCGCGGCAAGGCCGTGCGCGAGCGGACCAAGGACACGTTCGGGTTGTGGCGCAAGTCGGTGCTCAATCCCGAGTCGAACGTGCAGTTCGGCGAAGGCGGCGCGGGTACGTTCTCGGACGGCAAGCTTTATAGCCAGATCAAGGACCCAAAGCACTACGGCCGTAAAGTGCTCGAGGAGTTCGTCCGGGCCGGTGCGCCGGAAGACATTCTGTTTCTGAGCCGGCCGCATATCGGCACGTTCCGCCTGGTCAGCATGGTCGAAAAGATGCGCGCGACCATTCACGAACTGGGCGGCGAAGTGCGCTTTGAAACCCGCGTCGACGATATCGAGATCGATGACGGCAAGGTGCGCGGCCTGAAACTGTCGACGGGCGAGACGCTTCGCTGCGATCACGTCGTACTGGCGGTCGGTCACAGCGCACGCGACACCTTTCAGGTGCTGAGCGACCGGGGCGTCTATATCGAAGCGAAGCCGTTTTCGCTCGGTTTCCGGATCGAGCATCCGCAGGGTTTGATCGATCGCAGCCGATTCGGAAAATTCGCCGGTCACAAACAGCTTGGCGCCGCCGACTATAAGGTGGTGCATCACTGCAGCAATGGGCGCGCGGTGTATAGCTTCTGCATGTGCCCGGGCGGCACGGTGGTCGCGGCCACGTCCGAACCGGGCCGGGTTGTCACCAACGGCATGAGCCAGTATTCGCGGGCCGAGCGCAATGCGAACGCCGGTATCGTCGTCGGCATCACGCCGGACGATTACCCTGGCGGCCCGCTCGCCGGTATCGCGTTCCAGCGTAAGTGGGAAGAGCGCGCGTTCGAGTTGGGCGGCGGCAACTATATGGCGCCGGGCCAGCTGGTTGGCGATTTCATTGCGGGTCGGCCGTCTACGTCGCTCGGGTCTGTCGTGCCGTCGTACAAACCAGGCGTGCATCCCACTGACCTCAGCACTGCGCTGCCCGATTACGTGATCGAGGCCATTCGCGAAGCGCTGCCGCAGATGGACAAGAAGATCGCCGGTTTCGCCATGCACGACGCGGTGTTGACAGGCGTGGAGACGAGAACGTCGTCGCCGATTCGTGTGCGTCGCCGGGACGACTATCAGAGCATGAATGTAGAGGGGCTTTATCCGGCGGGCGAAGGTGCCGGGTATGCGGGCGGGATTTATTCGGCTGCCATCGACGGGATCGAGGTTGCCGAAGCGCTCGCGTTGAACATGACGGGGACGCGGTCGGCGTAAGCTGGGCGGGGCGGCGTGCGTGAGCAGCCGCCCGCGATCGTTGGTGTGATCGGGCACAATGCACGCTTGGCCTGAACCCTCCACCGACGATCCGAATGACCATTCGCACCTTGGCTGCCGCATGCGGCGCGGCGCTGCTAGCGCAATTTGCCGTTTCTCCCACCGTTTTCGCCGCCGATGCCCCCGCGCATTGGGTCGCCGCCTGGGCGACGGCGCTGCAACCCATTCCGCAGCGGGCTGAGCTTCCGGCGTTGTACCGCGCACCTGAAGTGGCCGGACGCACCGTTCGCCAGATTATTTACCCGACGCTGTCGGGCAACTCCGCAAGAATCCACTTGAGTAACGAATACGGCACGAAGCCGCTCGTGATCGACGACCTGCGCATCGCGCGGTCGGCGGGCGGCGCGGCGGCTACCGGAAAAGATTCGGCGCGCGTGACTTTTGGCGGCAAGGGCGGGGTGAGCATTCCGGCCGGAGGGGAGCTGGACAGCGATCCCGTTGCTTTCGAGATCAAGGAAGGCGAGCCCTACGCGATTAGTGCGTTCATGGGGCCGGAACAACGGATTGCCGCGTGGCATCGCGTGTCGAGCCAGGTCAATTACATTTCCGCACCGGGTAACCACGCGGCGGACGCATCGGCCGACGCATTTCGCGGACGCTTTACTCAGTATGTGTGGGTGACGGGGCTGTCGGTCGATGCGACGCCGTCGACGTCCGCGGTCGCCGCAATCGGCGACTCGATCACCGACGGCATGCGCTCCAGCCTGAACCAGAATCGCCGCTGGCCTGACGCGTTGGCTCGCCGGCTAGCCGAAACGGGCGACCACTCGACTGCGGTGGTCAATCTCGGCATCAGCGGAAACCGGCTGTTGAGCGACTCCGCCTGTTATGGCGACGCGCTTGCGCGGCGATTCGACCGCGACGTCTTGCATCGGCCTGGCGTCAAGACGGCGATTCTGCTGATCGGTATCAACGACATCAATTTCGCGACGATGCCGCCCCGCAGCGGACT
Organism: Paraburkholderia fungorum; assembly: GCF_900099835.1. Lineage (NCBI taxonomy): Bacteria > Pseudomonadati > Pseudomonadota > Betaproteobacteria > Burkholderiales > Burkholderiaceae > Paraburkholderia > Paraburkholderia fungorum. The sequence continues at coordinate 20,911 of NZ_FNKP01000001.1, read as the reverse complement.
CGATTGCGACTCTCCGCATACCTCGGTGACGGCGGCGGATCTGATCGCCGGCTATCAGCGGATCATTGCCGCCGCGCGGCATGGCGGCGTCAAGGTCTTCGGCGCAACGTTGACGCCGGCGTCGCTGCCGGCGGAGCGGGAAAGCATTCGCGTTGCCGTCAACCAGTGGATTCGTACCAGCCATGCATTTGACGGCGTGGTCGATTTCGACGCCGCGCTACGTGACCGGGCGCAGCCCGACCGTTTGCAACGGGTTTTTGACAGTGGCGACCACATTCACCCGAGCGATGCCGGCTACACGGCCATGGGCGAAGCGGTACCGGTAGATGCGTTGACGAGTTCGCCCCGAAAGTGAGTCGTCAAAAAAGATTCGGCTAAACCCTTGTCACGAGGCGCAGGTTCACCTAAGATTCGCCTCCTCGTTTGCGAACGAGGGCCGCAGTAGAAACCAGCGGCCGTGACGTGAACAGATTTTTAAGCGAAAGCAAAAAATACTGTTGACGAAACGAAAAAGAGCCTTCATAATCTCGTTTCTCTGCTGCAGACGCAGCGACGCAGAACGAAGCGGTGCCGGGTGGTTGAAGTGGGCGCAGTTTTGTGAGCGGATCGATCTTTAAAAATTAACAGCCGATAAGTGTGGGCGCTTGATACGCGATGCGAGTGGATCCTTCGGGGTCTGCTGCAAAGCAAAAGCATCAAGTCTCACACAGTAATGAAAGGAAGGTTTTTCTGTCCTCGGACAGATGAATCATTCGTCAGTACGTTGAGTGAGCGACCGGTTCTTAACGGAACCGAAAAACAGTAACAGGTTTGAACTGAAGAGTTTGATCCTGGCTCAGATTGAACGCTGGCGGCATGCCTTACACATGCAAGTCGAACGGCAGCACGGGGGCAACCCTGGTGGCGAGTGGCGAACGGGTGAGTAATACATCGGAACGTGTCCTGTAGTGGGGGATAGCCCGGCGAAAGCCGGATTAATACCGCATACGCTCTACGGAGGAAAGGGGGGGATCTTAGGACCTCTCGCTACAGGGGCGGCCGATGGCAGATTAGCTAGTTGGTGGGGTAAAGGCCTACCAAGGCGACGATCTGTAGCTGGTCTGAGAGGACGACCAGCCACACTGGGACTGAGACACGGCCCAGACTCCTACGGGAGGCAGCAGTGGGGAATTTTGGACAATGGGCGCAAGCCTGATCCAGCAATGCCGCGTGTGTGAAGAAGGCCTTCGGGTTGTAAAGCACTTTTGTCCGGAAAGAAAACTTCCTGGTTAATACCCGGGGAGGATGACGGTACCGGAAGAATAAGCACCGGCTAACTACGTGCCAGCAGCCGCGGTAATACGTAGGGTGCAAGCGTTAATCGGAATTACTGGGCGTAAAGCGTGCGCAGGCGGTTCGCTAAGACAGATGTGAAATCCCCGGGCTTAACCTGGGAACTGCATTTGTGACTGGCGGGCTAGAGTATGGCAGAGGGGGGTAGAATTCCACGTGTAGCAGTGAAATGCGTAGAGATGTGGAGGAATACCGATGGCGAAGGCAGCCCCCTGGGCCAATACTGACGCTCATGCACGAAAGCGTGGGGAGCAAACAGGATTAGATACCCTGGTAGTCCACGCCCTAAACGATGTCAACTAGTTGTCGGGTCTTCATTGACTTGGTAACGTAGCTAACGCGTGAAGTTGACCGCCTGGGGAGTACGGTCGCAAGATTAAAACTCAAAGGAATTGACGGGGACCCGCACAAGCGGTGGATGATGTGGATTAATTCGATGCAACGCGAAAAACCTTACCTACCCTTGACATGTATGGAATCCTGCTGAGAGGTGGGAGTGCCCGAAAGGGAGCCATAACACAGGTGCTGCATGGCTGTCGTCAGCTCGTGTCGTGAGATGTTGGGTTAAGTCCCGCAACGAGCGCAACCCTTGTCCCTAGTTGCTACGCAAGAGCACTCTAGGGAGACTGCCGGTGACAAACCGGAGGAAGGTGGGGATGACGTCAAGTCCTCATGGCCCTTATGGGTAGGGCTTCACACGTCATACAATGGTCGGAACAGAGGGTCGCCAACCCGCGAGGGGGAGCCAATCCCAGAAAACCGATCGTAGTCCGGATCGCACTCTGCAACTCGAGTGCGTGAAGCTGGAATCGCTAGTAATCGCGGATCAGCATGCCGCGGTGAATACGTTCCCGGGTCTTGTACACACCGCCCGTCACACCATGGGAGTGGGTTTCACCAGAAGTAGGTAGCCTAACCGCAAGGAGGGCGCTTACCACGGTGGGATTCATGACTGGGGTGAAGTCGTAACAAGGTAGCCGTATCGGAAGGTGCGGCTGGATCACCTCCTTTCTCGAGCTAACGCATCAAGTGTTGAGCGCTCACGCTTATCGGCTGTAAATCAAGACAGACTCAGGGGTCTGTAGCTCAGTCGGTTAGAGCACCGTCTTGATAAGGCGGGGGTCGATGGTTCGAATCCATCCAGACCCACCACTGTTTCTGCGGTGGCTGCACTAATCGATAAAAAACCTCTGTGATATCTGTATGACTGGGGGATTAGCTCAGCTGGGAGAGCACCTGCTTTGCAAGCAGGGGGTCGTCGGTTCGATCCCGTCATCCTCCACCAATCTTCAATGCCTAGTGTTCTGTGAGTGCACAGAATGTTATGCATTGGCGATTGAGCCAGTCAGTAGGGATACGCGGTTATAGCAATCGCGATATCGGCTGTCGTTCTTTAACAATCAGGAAGAAGTAGTAAAGAGATTCACGAAAGCATACTTAGAGATGGGTGTGTGAGTAGGTGGATCAGGGTTGTGATTGTATCAATGTATGAAAAGGTGATCGAAAGATTGCTTTGGAATACGGCGCAACACGAATACTCAACCTGTAGCGAGTGTGAGAAAACGCGGTCTTCCCAGTGAAGACGGCGGGAGACACACCCGTTATAGGGTCAAGCGAACAAGTGCATGTGGTGGATGCCTTGGCGATCACAGGCGATGAAGGACGCGGTAGCCTGCGAAAAGCGGGGGGGAGCTGGCAAACGAGCTTTGATCCCCCGATATCCGAATGGGGAAACCCACTCCTTATGGAGTATCCATGACTGAATACATAGGTCATGAGAAGCGAACGCGGTGAACTGAAACATCTAAGTAACCGCAGGAAAAGAAATCAACCGAGATTCCCAGAGTAGTGGCGAGCGAAATGGGACCAGCCTGTACTCTTTATCTGTAGTGTTAGTCGAAAGCTCTGGAAAGTGCTGCCATAGCAGGTGATAGCCCTGTAGACGAAAACATTATGGAAGAACTAGGTGTACGACAAGTAGGGCGGGACACGTGAAATCCTGTCTGAAGATGGGGGGACCATCCTCCAAGGCTAAATACTCGTGATCGACCGATAGTGAACCAGTACCGTGAGGGAAAGGCGAAAAGAACCCCGGGAGGGGAGTGAAATAGATCCTGAAACCGCATGCATACAAACAGTAGGAGCCTCGCAAGGGGTGACTGCGTACCTTTTGTATAATGGGTCAGCGACTTACATTCAGTGGCAAGCTTAACCGATTAGGGCAGGCGTAGCGAAAGCGAGTCCGAACAGGGCGATTCAGTCGCTGGGTGTAGACCCGAAACCAGGTGATCTATCCATGGCCAGGATGAAGGTGCGGTAACACGTACTGGAGGTCCGAACCCACTAACGTTGAAAAGTTAGGGGATGAGCTGTGGATAGGGGTGAAAGGCTAAACAAACCTGGAAATAGCTGGTTCTCTCCGAAAACTATTTAGGTAGTGCCTCGTGTATCACCTTCGGGGGTAGAGCACTGTCATGGTTGTGGGGTCCATTGCGGATTACTACGCCATAGCAAACTCCGAATACCGAAGAGTGCAATCACGGGAGACAGACATCGGGTGCTAACGTCCGGTGTCAAGAGGGAAACAACCCAGACCGCCAGCTAAGGTCCCCAAATATTGCTAAGTGGGAAACGAAGTGGGAAGGCTAAAACAGTCAGGAGGTTGGCTTAGAAGCAGCCATCCTTTAAAGAAAGCGTAATAGCTCACTGATCGAGTCGTCCTGCGCGGAAGATGTAACGGGGCTAAGCAATATACCGAAGCTGCGGATGCACATTTATGTGCATGGTAGGAGAGCGTTCCGTAAGCCTGCGAAGGTGCATTGAAAAGTGTGCTGGAGGTATCGGAAGTGCGAATGCTGACATGAGTAGCGATAAAGGGGGTGAAAAGCCCCCTCGCCGTAAGCCCAAGGTTTCCTACGCAACGTTCATCGGCGTAGGGTGAGTCGGCCCCTAAGGCGAGGCAGAAATGCGTAGCTGATGGGAAGCAGGTTAATATTCCTGCACCATTGTTAAATGCGATGGGGGGACGGATCGCGGAAGGTTGTCCGGGTGTTGGAAGTCCCGGTCCTTGCATTGGAGAAGGCGCTTAGGCAAATCCGGGCGCGGAATTCAAGGGTGTGAGGCCATTCACTTAGGTGAAGAAGCAATCGGAAGTGGTTCCAAGAAAAGCCTCTAAGCTTCAGTTTAACAAGACCGTACCGCAAACCGACACAGGTGGGCGAGATGAGTATTCTAAGGCGCTTGAGAGAACTCGGGAGAAGGAACTCGGCAAATTGGTACCGTAACTTCGGGATAAGGTACGCCCCTGTAGCTTGATGCCCCTGCGGGCAAAGGGTGAAGGGGTTGCAATAAACTGGTGGCTGCGACTGTTTAATAAAAACACAGCACTCTGCAAACACGAAAGTGGACGTATAGGGTGTGACGCCTGCCCGGTGCCGGAAGATTAAATGATGGGGTGCAAGCTCTTGATTGAAGTCCCGGTAAACGGCGGCCGTAACTATAACGGTCCTAAGGTAGCGAAATTCCTTGTCGGGTAAGTTCCGACCTGCACGAATGGCGTAACGATGGCCACACTGTCTCCTCCCGAGACTCAGCGAAGTTGAAGTGTTTGTGATGATGCAATCTCCCCGCGGCTAGACGGAAAGACCCCATGAACCTTTACTGTAGCTTTGCATTGGACTTTGAACCGATCTGTGTAGGATAGGTGGGAGGCTATGAAGCGTGGACGCCAGTCTGCGTGGAGCCAACCTTGAAATACCACCCTGGTTTGTTTGAGGTTCTAACCTTGACCCGTTATCCGGGTCGGGGACAGTGCATGGTAGGCAGTTTGACTGGGGCGGTCTCCTCCCAAAGTGTAACGGAGGAGTACGAAGGTACGCTAGGTACGGTCGGAAATCGTGCTGATAGTGCAATGGCATAAGCGTGCTTAACTGCGAGACCGACAAGTCGAGCAGGTGCGAAAGCAGGTCATAGTGATCCGGTGGTTCTGTATGGAAGGGCCATCGCTCAACGGATAAAAGGTACTCTGGGGATAACAGGCTGATACCGCCCAAGAGTTCATATCGACGGCGGTGTTTGGCACCTCGATGTCGGCTCATCTCATCCTGGGGCTGTAGCCGGTCCCAAGGGTATGGCTGTTCGCCATTTAAAGAGGTACGTGAGCTGGGTTTAAAACGTCGTGAGACAGTTTGGTCCCTATCTGCCGTGGGCGCTGGATATTTGAAGGGGGCTGCTCCTAGTACGAGAGGACCGGAGTGGACGAACCTCTGGTGTACCGGTTGTCACGCCAGTGGCATCGCCGGGTAGCTATGTTCGGAAGAGATAACCGCTGAAAGCATCTAAGCGGGAAACTCGCCTTAAGATGAGATATCCCCGGGGCTTTAAGCCCCTTGAAGGGTCGTTCAAGACCAGGACGTTGATAGGTCAGGTGTGGAAGCGCAGTAATGCGTTAAGCTAACTGATACTAATTGCCCGTAAGGCTTGATCCTATAACAGGTGTGTCTTGCTCCCGCAAAGGGACACGAGACGCACGGTTGAGATCAGTGTTGTGCCAGAAACAGCACAACCCCAAAAGCTTCTCTGGTGAGCATCACCAGAAACTACTTCTTCCAGATTGGTTGTATTGCTCCACGAGCAGTACGACAACAAGTCATGCCTGATGACCATAGCGAGTCGGTACCACCCCTTCCCATCCCGAACAGGACCGTGAAACGACTCCACGCCGATGATAGTGCGGATTGCCCGTGTGAAAGTAGGTAATCGTCAGGCTCCCCAGCAGCATCAGAAACCCCACCCCGCAAAGGTGGGGTTTCTGCGTTTTTGAGCGTGGATTTACTCACTATATAAGTGAGAGCATATGATTCGGAACAGTCAAGAAGTTGTTGACAACAAGTGGTAGTTCCATCATAATTACTAGTTCTCTGCGGAGGGGTGCCCGAGTGGCTAAAGGGGGCAGACTGTAAATCTGTTGGCTTACGCCTACGTTGGTTCGAATCCAACCTCCTCCACCAGAATGCAAGCTGTAGTAGTTGTTGGGAATCCATAAGTTCTGCGGGTGTAGCTCAATGGTAGAGCAGAAGCCTTCCAAGCTTACGACGAGGGTTCGATTCCCTTCACCCGCTCCAGCAATACAGAAGTAGCGCCCATGTGGCTCAGTGGTAGAGCACTCCCTTGGTAAGGGAGAGGTCGGCAGTTCGATCCTGCCCATGGGCACCAGAAATACACGGTGATTGTTTGCGCCCGGCGCAACGTACGGAAAAATCCTCTTAGGAGTCGAAAATGGCCAAGGGTAAGTTTGAGCGGACCAAGCCGCACGTGAACGTCGGCACGATCGGTCACGTTGACCACGGCAAGACCACGCTGACGGCAGCGATCACGACGGTTCTGACCAAGAAGTTTGGCGGCGAAGCAAAGGCATACGACCAGATCGACGCGGCGCCGGAAGAAAAGGCACGTGGTATCACGATCAACACGGCACACGTCGAGTACGAAACGGCTAACCGCCACTACGCACACGTTGACTGCCCGGGCCACGCTGACTATGTGAAGAACATGATCACGGGCGCAGCGCAGATGGACGGCGCGATCCTGGTGTGTTCGGCTGCAGACGGCCCGATGCCGCAAACGCGCGAGCACATCCTGCTGGCCCGTCAGGTTGGCGTTCCGTACATCATCGTGTTCCTGAACAAGTGCGACATGGTGGACGACGCTGAGCTGCTGGAACTCGTCGAAATGGAAGTTCGCGAACTTCTGTCGAAGTACGACTTCCCGGGCGACGACACGCCGATCATCAAGGGTTCGGCCAAGCTGGCGCTGGAAGGCGATGCGGGCGAGCTGGGCGAAGTGGCGATCATGAATCTGGCCGACGCGCTGGACACGTACATCCCGACGCCGGAGCGCGCAGTTGACGGTGCGTTCCTGATGCCGGTGGAAGACGTGTTCTCGATCTCGGGTCGTGGCACGGTGGTGACGGGTCGCGTTGAGCGCGGCATCGTCAAGGTCGGCGAAGAAATCGAAATCGTCGGTATCAAGCCGACGGTGAAGACGACCTGCACGGGCGTGGAAATGTTCCGCAAGCTGCTCGACCAGGGTCAGGCAGGCGACAACGTTGGTATCCTGCTGCGCGGCACGAAGCGTGAAGACGTGGAGCGTGGCCAGGTTCTGGCGAAGCCGGGTTCGATCAACCCGCACACGCACTTCACGGCTGAAGTGTACGTGCTGAGCAAGGACGAAGGCGGTCGTCATACGCCGTTCTTCAACAACTACCGTCCGCAGTTCTACTTCCGTACGACGGACGTGACGGGCTCGATCGAGCTGCCGAAGGACAAGGAAATGGTCATGCCGGGCGACAACGTGTCGATCACGGTGAAGCTGATCAACCCGATCGCGATGGAAGAAGGTCTGCGTTTCGCAATTCGCGAAGGCGGCCGTACGGTCGGCGCTGGTGTGGTTGCAAAGATCCTCGAGTAAGCCAGTTAGTTCTCGTTGATCGATAGTTTTAGGGGTTGGCGGTGTCGTCAACCCCAAATGGTTTAGGGGCATAGCTCAACTGGCAGAGCGTCGGTCTCCAAAACCGAAGGTTGGGGGTTCGATTCCCTCTGCCCCTGCCAACTCTCGCGTCGTGTATGGCGCTTCGTTAAGGTGTTATGGCGAATCCTTCCGTCGAAACTGTAAATACATCCGGCGACAAGCTGATGCTCGTCGCGGGCGTATTGTTGGTCTTGGCCGGGTTCGTGGGGTTCTTCTGGCTTAACGGTCAGGAATGGTACGTCCGCGGAGCTGCCTTGGCTGTTGGTGCTATCGCGGGTGTTGCAGTCGGTCTCCTCTCCGCGCCTGGCAAGGGTTTCATCGCTTTCGCCAAAGACTCGTACAAAGAAGTTCGCAAGGTTGTTTGGCCAACTCGTAAAGAGGCCACCCAAACAACGCTAGTAGTGTTCGGCTTCGTGTTTGTCATGGCAATCTTTCTTTGGGTTAGTGATAAATCCATCGAATGGGCGATTTTCTCGGTGATTCTGGGTTGGAAATGATATGAGCGATACTCCGGCGTCCCCGAGCGGCAAGCGTTGGTATGTGGTGCACGCCTACTCCGGCATGGAGAAGAGCGTGCAACGTGCGCTTCAGGAGCGCATTGAACGTGCTGGCATGCAGGACCAGTTTGGTCAAATCCTTGTTCCGACTGAAGAAGTGGTTGAGGTCAAGGGCGGTCACAAATCTGTGACCGAACGTCGTTTCTTCCCTGGCTACGTGCTGGTGGAAATGGAAATGACGGACGAAACGTGGCATCTCGTGAAAAACACGGCTAAGGTGACTGGTTTCGTCGGCGGTGCGCGTAATCGCCCGAGCCCGATTTCCCCGCGGGAAGTCGAAAAAATCATGTCGCAAATGCAGGAAGGCGTGGAAAAGCCGCGTCCGAAGACCCTGTTTGAAGTTGGCGAGATGGTTCGAGTGAAGGATGGTCCTTTCACGGATTTCAACGGCAGCGTCGAAGAAGTGAACTACGAAAAGTCGCGCGTGCGTGTTTCCGTTACAATCTTCGGCCGCGCAACGCCGGTCGAGCTGGAATTCGGCCAAGTCGAAAAGTTGTAATCCAGAATTCCACGGAGCGCACCAGATGGTGCGCTCCGTATTTCGCGCTTACGGTCCGCGTAATGGCCGTTGAGGAGCGTAAGTAGTTCAGTTTCGACGAACGCGCGCTATCACTCACTGAGCGCCTGGTTGTTTCATCCGGCGCTCCAAAGAGGTTTTCAAAATGGCAAAGAAAATCATCGGCTTTATCAAGCTGCAGATCCCTGCAGGTAAAGCCAACCCGTCGCCGCCGGTCGGTCCGGCACTGGGCCAACGCGGCCTGAACATTATGGAGTTCTGCAAGGCGTTTAACGCGCAGACTCAAGCGCTGGAGCCGGGTCTGCCGACTCCGGTCGTGATCACCGCGTTCGCGGACAAGAGCTTCACGTTTGTTCTGAAGACGCCGCCGGCTACGGTTCTGATCAAGAAGGCAGCGAAGATCGACAAGGGTTCGAGCAAGCCGCATACCGACAAGGTCGGCACGATCACCCGCGCTCAAGCTGAAGACATCGCCAAGGCCAAGATGCCCGATCTGACGGCAGCTGATCTGGACGCAGCGGTTCGTACGATCGCTGGTAGCGCCCGCTCGATGGGCATCACCGTGGAGGGCGTGTAAATGGCTAAGCTTTCAAAGCGTCTGCAAGCATTTGCAGCCAAAGTTGATCGTCAAAAACTGTACGCGATCGACGAGGCTCTGTCGCTCGTCAAGGAATGCGCAAGCGCGAAGTTCGACGAGTCGATCGACGTCGCAGTGCAACTCGGCATCGACGCGAAGAAATCGGACCAAGTGGTTCGTGGTTCGGTCGTTCTGCCGGCAGGTACTGGTAAGTCGGTTCGCGTCGCGGTGTTCGCTCAAGGCGAAAAGGCTGAGCAGGCTCGCGCAGCTGGCGCAGAAGTCGTCGGTATGGAAGACCTGGCTGAACAAGTCAAGGCTGGCAAGCTGGACTTCGACATCGTGATCGCTTCGCCGGACACGATGCGCGTTGTCGGTACGCTGGGTCAGATCCTCGGCCCGCGCGGCCTGATGCCGAACCCGAAGGTTGGCACGGTTACGCCGGACGTCGCGACTGCTGTCAAGAACGCCAAGGCTGGTCAGGTGCAATTCCGTGTCGACAAGGCCGGTATCATCCACGCCACCATCGGCCGTGCTTCGTTCGAGCCGACGGCTCTGCGTAGCAACCTGAATGCTCTCGTCGACGCGCTGCAAAAGGCGAAGCCGGCAACGAGCAAGGGTGTCTACCTGCGCAAGGTTGCAGTGTCGAGCACGATGGGTGTTGGCGTTCGCGTCGACCAGGCATCGATCGCTGCACAGTAATGAATCTCATCGCCTCGGCGTGAGTCGGGGCGGTTTTATGGGCTTTGGGCGGTTGCGAGATGGCAGTATGCATCGCGCAACCGGTTGTCAAAGACCGTTGGTGGGCAAGCAGCAGGTAGGCGGGCCCTTAATTCAAGCCAACGCAGATGGCGAACCCGAAAAGGTTTTGTAGTGATGAAGCCGGTTGATCTCCGCAGTAATGCGGGTGTCAGGCGGTCGAAATACTCCTGACTGGTCGGACGCCGTTATTGAACGCGGTACGCATGGCGCACGCTGTGTGTATCGAATCTGGAGGTTAACCGTGCCACTCAACAAAGAAAGCAAGCAGGCCGTCGTCGCTGAGGTTGCCGCGCAAGTCGCGAAAGCCCAGACCGTGGTTCTGGCTGAGTATCGTGGAATCGCGGTTGGCGATCTGACCAAGCTGCGCGCGAAAGCGCGTGAGCAACAGGTTTACCTTCGCGTGTTGAAGAACACGCTGGCGCGTCGCGCTGTCGAAGGTACCCCGTTTGCTCCGCTGGCAGAGCAGATGACTGGCCCCCTGATCTACGGCATCTCGGAAGATGCAATTGCTGCTGCTAAGGTCGTCAACGACTTCGGCAAAACCAATGACAAGTTGATCATCAAGGCTGGTTCCTACGAAGGCAAGGTGATGGACAAGGCTGGCGTGCAAGCGCTGGCAAGCATCCCGAGCCGCGAAGAACTGCTCTCCAAGCTGTTGTACGTTATGCAAGCACCTGTTTCTGGCTTCGCGCGCGCTCTGGCCGCGCTGGCTGAAAAGAAACAAGGCGAAGAAACCGCTGCGTAACGCACTTCAGTCGAGCGTGATTGATCGCTGGCTGTATCCGAATTCAATTTAGGAGTATTTCAAATGGCAATCGCAAAAGAAGACATCCTCGAAGCAGTAAGCTCGATGTCGGTTCTGGAACTGAACGAACTGGTCAAGGCGTTCGAAGAGAAGTTTGGCGTGTCGGCAGCTGCTGTTGCAGTGGCAGGCCCGGCAGGCGGCGCTGCTGCTGCTGCTGAAGAGCAAACCGAATTCACGGTCAACCTGACGGAAGTCGGCGCGAACAAGGTTTCGGTCATTAAGGCTGTTCGTGAACTGACGGGTCTCGGCCTGAAGGAAGCGAAGGACCTGGTCGACGGCGCACCGAAGCCTGTTAAGGAATCGGTACCGAAGGCTGCTGCTGAAGAAGCCAAGAAGAAGCTGGAAGAAGCCGGCGCGAAGGCTGAAATCAAGTAAGTTTCAGCGCGCTGTGCGAAGGCTGGCGGTTTTTCACCGCCGGCCTTTTTGTGCTTTGTGGGGGCTACGTTTTTGCAGGCTTGTTTCGGCAGAAACGTCGTTCCCAGAAGCCAAAGAAAATCGCCATTCGGCAACATTGACCGGCGTTTCTCTTTGTCTTCTGAAGCGACTGCAGAAGGCAAGTTTGGTCGGGTAGCGGGCAACATAGGCATCCGCTGCCGTCAGCCAGCGGTTGGTAGCGGCCAACCACCAAGCTTCTAGGCTCGTTCAAGCCATCGGACGGCCATCGGGTCTCAGTCGGTGAACACTCGGGTTGTCTCATCAAGGTATCCTGCCTCGACAACAATGCCCGCCGTGATTCGGAGATCGTATGCAATATTCCTTCACCGAGAAGAAGCGTATTCGCAAGAGTTTTGCGAAGCGCCCCATCGTTCACCAAGTACCTTTCCTGCTGGCTACCCAGCTTGAATCATTCAGCACGTTTCTGCAAGCAGACACGTCGTCTACGCAACGCAAGCCGGAAGGCCTGCAAGCGGCGTTTACATCCGTTTTCCCGATCGTTTCGCACAACGGGTTCGCTCGTCTCGAGTTCGTCAGCTACATGCTGTCGCCGCCGGCATTCAACATCAAGGAATGTCAGCAGCGCGGTTTGACGTACTGCTCGGCCCTGCGCGCGAAAGTGCGTCTGGTGCTGCTCGACAAGGAATCGCCGAGCAAGCCGGTCGTCAAGGAAGTGAAGGAACAGGAAGTCTACATGGGCGAAATTCCGCTCATGACGCCGACCGGTTCGTTCGTCATCAACGGCACGGAACGTGTGATCGTTTCGCAGTTGCACCGTTCGCCTGGCGTGTTCTTCGAACACGACAAGGGCAAGACGCACAGCTCGGGCAAGCTTCTGTTCTCGGCACGTATCATTCCTTACCGCGGTTCGTGGCTCGATTTCGAGTTCGACCCGAAGGACGTGCTGTACTTCCGCGTCGACCGTCGCCGCAAGATGCCGGTCACGATCCTGCTGAAGGCTATCGGCCTGTCGCCGGAACAGATCCTCGCAAACTTCTTCGTGTTCGACAATTTCACGCTGATGCCGGAAGGCGCGCAGATGGAATTCGTGCCGGAGCGTCTGCGTGGTGAAGTCGCGCGCTTTGACATCACCGACCGTGATGGCAACGTGATCGTCCAGAAGGACAAGCGGATCAACGCGAAGCACATTCGCGATCTCGACAACGCGAAGACCAAGTTCATCTCGGTCCCGGAAGACTATCTGCTCGGCCGCGTGCTTGCGAAGAACGTTGTCGACGGCGACACGGGTGAAGTCATCGCTAACGCGAACGACGAAATCACCGAAACCGTCCTCGACAAGCTGCGCGAATCGAAGATCAAAGACATCCAGACGCTCTATACGAACGATCTGGATCAAGGTCCGTACATCTCGTCGACGCTGCGTATCGACGAAACCGCGGACAAGATGGCCGCTCGCATCGCGATCTACCGCATGATGCGTCCGGGCGAACCGCCGACCGAAGAAGCGGTCGAGGCGCTGTTCAACCGTCTGTTCTACAGCGAAGACGCATACGACCTGTCCAAGGTGGGTCGTATGAAGTTCAATCGTCGCGTGGGTCGCGACGAGATCGTCGGCCCGATGACGCTGCTGGACGACGACATCCTCGCAACGATCAAGATCCTGGTCGAGCTGCGTAACGGCAAGGGCGAAGTGGACGACATCGACCACTTGGGCAATCGTCGTGTGCGTTGCGTCGGCGAACTGGCGGAAAACCAGTTCCGTGCAGGTCTCGTGCGTGTCGAACGTGCTGTGAAGGAACGCCTCGGCCAGGCCGAAAGCGAAAACCTGATGCCGCACGACCTGATCAACTCGAAGCCGATTTCGTCGGCAATTCGCGAGTTCTTCGGTTCGTCGCAGCTGTCGCAGTTCATGGACCAAACGAACCCGCTGTCGGAAATCACCCACAAGCGCCGTGTTTCGGCACTTGGCCCGGGCGGTTTGACGCGTGAGCGCGCTGGCTTTGAAGTCCGCGACGTGCACCCGACTCACTATGGTCGCGTGTGCCCGATTGAAACGCCTGAAGGTCCGAACATCGGCCTGATCAACTCGCTCGCTCTGTATGCGCACCTGAACGAATACGGCTTCCTCGAAACGCCGTATCGCAAGGTCGTGGACAGCAAGGTGACCGATCAGATCGACTACCTGTCGGCGATTGAAGAAGGCCGTTACGTGATCGCTCAGGCGAACGCGGCGGTTGCTGAAGACGGCTCGCTGACCGACGAACTGGTGTCGTCGCGTGAAGCGGGCGAAACGCTGATGGTCACGCCGGACCGCATCCAGTACATGGACGTGGCGCCGTCGCAGATCGTGTCGGTGGCAGCATCGCTGATTCCGTTCCTCGAGCACGATGACGCGAACCGCGCATTGATGGGTTCGAACATGCAGCGTCAGGCTGTGCCGTGTCTGCGTCCTGAAAAGGCCGTGGTCGGTACGGGTATCGAACGCACGGTGGCAGTCGACTCGGGTACGACGGTTCAGGCATTCCGCGGCGGTGTGGTCGATTACGTCGACGCAGGCCGTATCGTGATTCGCGTGAACGACGACGAAGCGGTTGCCGGCGAAGTCGGTGTCGACATCTACAACCTGATCAAGTACACGCGTTCGAACCAGAACACGAACATCAACCAGCGTCCGATCGTGAAGATGGGCGACAAGGTTGCTCGTGGCGACGTGCTGGCTGACGGCGCATCGACCGATCTGGGCGAGCTCGCGCTCGGCCAGAACATGCTGATCGCGTTCATGCCGTGGAACGGCTACAACTTCGAAGATTCGATCTTGATCTCGGAGAAGGTGGTTGCTGACGACCGTTACACGTCGATCCATATCGAAGAACTGAATGTCGTCGCTCGCGACACGAAGCTCGGACCGGAAGAAATCACGCGCGACATCTCGAACCTGGCTGAAGTGCAACTTGGCCGTCTCGACGAGTCGGGCATCGTGTACATCGGCGCGGAAGTCGAAGCAGGCGACGTGCTGGTCGGTAAGGTCACGCCGAAGGGCGAAACCCAGCTGACGCCGGAAGAAAAGCTGCTGCGCGCGATCTTCGGCGAGAAGGCTTCGGACGTGAAGGACACGTCGCTGCGCGTGCCGTCGGGCATGAGCGGCACGGTCATCGACGTGCAAGTGTTCACGCGTGAAGGCATTCAACGCGACAAGCGTGCGCAACAGATCATCGACGATGAACTGAAGCGTTATCGCCTCGACCTGAACGACCAGCTGCGCATCGTGGAAGGCGACGCGTTCCAGCGTCTCGCACGTATGCTCGACGGCAAGGTCGCGAACGGCGGTCCGAAGAAGCTGGCGAAGGGCACGAAGATCGAACAGGCTTACCTGGAAGATCTGGATCACTATCACTGGTTCGACATCCGCCTCGCGGACGAAGAAGCAGCGGCACAGCTCGAAGCGATCAAGAACTCGATCGAAGAAAAGCGCCACCAGTTCGACCTCGCGTTCGAAGAAAAGCGCAAGAAGCTCACGCAAGGCGACGAACTGCCGCCGGGCGTGCTGAAGATGGTCAAGGTGTATCTGGCAGTCAAGCGTCGTCTGCAACCTGGCGACAAGATGGCTGGCCGTCACGGTAACAAGGGTGTCGTGTCGAAGATCGTTCCGATCGAAGACATGCCGTACATGGCCGACGGCCGTCCGGCTGACGTCGTTCTGAACCCGCTCGGCGTGCCGTCGCGGATGAACGTGGGTCAGGTTCTCGAAGTGCATCTGGGTTGGGCCGCGAAGGGTCTGGGCTGGCGTATCGGCGAAATGCTGCAACGTCAGGCGAAGATCGCTGAACTGCGCGAATTCCTGACCAAGATCTACAACGAGTCGGGCCGCGCTGAAGAGCTGGACAGCTTCACCGACGAGGAAATCGTCGAACTGGCGAAGAACCTGCGCGAAGGCGTTCCGTTCGCAACGCCGGTGTTCGACGGTGCGACGGAAGAAGAAATGTCGCGCGCGCTGGATCTGGCATTCCCGGACGACATCGCGAAGAACCTCGGCATGACGCCGTCGAAGAATCAGGTTCGTCTGTACGACGGCCGCACAGGCGAGATGTTCGAACGTACGGTAACGGTCGGCTACATGCACTACCTGAAACTGCACCACCTGGTCGACGACAAGATGCACGCGCGTTCCACGGGCCCGTACTCGCTCGTGACGCAGCAGCCGTTGGGCGGTAAGGCGCAATTCGGTGGCCAGCGTTTCGGTGAGATGGAAGTGTGGGCGCTCGAAGCGTACGGCGCATCGTACGTGCTGCAAGAAATGCTGACGGTGAAGTCGGATGACGTGACAGGCCGGACCAAGGTGTATGAGAACCTGGTCAAGGGCGATCACGTGATCGATGCAGGCATGCCGGAATCCTTCAACGTGTTGGTGAAGGAAATCCGCTCGCTGGGTATCGACATCGACCTCGACCGCAACTAATCGGACTACGGAGAGAAGGCAATGAAAGCTCTGCTCGATCTATTCAAGCAAGTCCAACAACCCGAAGTTTTTGACGCGATCAAGATCGGTCTGGCTTCGCCAGACAAGATCCGTTCGTGGTCGTTCGGCGAAGTGAAGAAGCCGGAAACCATCAACTACCGGACGTTCAAGCCGGAACGCGATGGTCTGTTCTGCGCGAAGATCTTCGGGCCGATCAAAGACTACGAATGCCTTTGCGGCAAGTACAAGCGCCTGAAGCATCGTGGCGTGATCTGCGAGAAGTGCGGCGTCGAAGTGACGCTGGCCAAGGTGCGTCGCGAACGGATGGGCCACATTGAGCTGGCCTCGCCGGTCGCTCACATCTGGTTCCTGAAGTCGCTGCCGTCGCGTCTGGGCATGGTGCTCGACATGACGCTGCGCGACATCGAACGCGTGCTGTACTTCGAAGCATATGTCGTGATCGACCCGGGCATGACGCCGCTGAAAGCGCGGCAGATCATGACCGAAGAGGATTACTACAACAAGGTCGAAGAATACGGTGACGAATTCCGTGCCGAGATGGGCGCGGAAGGCGTTCGCGAGCTGCTGCGCGCGATCAACATCGACGAACAGGTCGAGATGCTCCGTACCGAACTCAAGAACACGGGTTCGGAAGCGAAGATCAAGAAGTACGCGAAGCGCCTGAAGGTGCTCGAGGCTTTCCAGCGTTCGGGCATCAAGCCTGACTGGATGGTGCTCGAAGTGCTGCCGGTGCTGCCGCCGGAACTGCGTCCGCTGGTGCCGCTGGACGGCGGCCGTTTCGCGACGTCGGACCTGAACGACCTGTATCGCCGCGTGATCAACCGTAACAACCGGTTGAAGCGTCTGCTCGAGCTGAAGGCGCCTGAAATCATCGTCCGCAACGAAAAGCGGATGCTGCAGGAAGCCGTCGACTCGCTGCTCGACAACGGCCGTCGCGGTAAGGCGATGACCGGCGCGAACAAGCGTCCGCTGAAGTCGCTCGCTGACATGATCAAGGGTAAGGGCGGTCGTTTCCGTCAGAACTTGCTCGGTAAGCGCGTTGACTATTCGGGCCGTTCGGTGATCGTGGTCGGCCCGACGCTCAAGCTGCATCAGTGCGGTCTGCCGAAGCTGATGGCGCTCGAACTGTTCAAGCCGTTCATCTTCAACAAGCTCGAAGTGATGGGTGTTGCTACCACCATCAAGGCTGCGAAGAAGGAAGTCGAGAACCAGACGCCGGTGGTGTGGGACATCCTCGAAGAGGTGATCCGCGAACATCCGGTCATGCTGAACCGTGCGCCGACGCTGCACCGTCTTGGCATTCAGGCTTTCGAGCCGGTGCTGATCGAAGGTAAGGCAATCCAGCTGCACCCGCTCGTTTGCGCGGCGTTCAACGCCGACTTCGACGGTGACCAGATGGCTGTTCACGTGCCGCTGTCGCTGGAAGCGCAGATGGAAGCGCGCACGCTGATGCTGGCGTCGAACAACGTCCTGTTCCCGGCCAACGGCGATCCGTCGATCGTGCCGTCGCAAGATATCGTGCTCGGTCTGTACTACGCGACCCGCGAAGCAGTGAACGCCAAGGGCGAAGGCCTGACGTTCACGGGCGTCTCGGAAGCGCTGCGTGCATACGAGAACAAGGAAGTCGAGCTGGTATCGCGCGTCAACGTGCGGATCACTGAAATGGTCCACAACGAAGACAAGTCGGAAGGCGCTCCGGCATTCGTGCCGAAGATCACGCTGTACGCAACGACCGTTGGCCGCGCGATCCTGTCGGAAATTCTGCCGCCGGGCCTGCCGTTCTCGGTGCTGAACAAGCCGCTGAAGAAGAAGGAAATTTCGCGCCTCATCAACACCGCATTCCGCAAGTGCGGTCTGCGTGAAACGGTGATTTTCGCCGACCAGTTGATGCAGTCGGGTTTCCGTCTGGCAACGCGCGCTGGTATCTCGATCTGCGTCGACGACATGCTCGTGCCGCCGCAGAAGGAAACCATCGTCGGCGACGCCGCGAAGAAGGTGAAGGAATACGACCGTCAGTACATGTCGGGTCTCGTCACGTCGCAAGAGCGCTACAACAACGTGGTCGACATCTGGTCGGCAACGTCGGAAGCGGTCGGCAAGGCGATGATGGAGCAGCTGTCGACGGAACCGGTTGTGGACCGCGACGGCAACCAGACGCGTCAGGAATCGTTCAACTCGATTTACATGATGGCGGACTCGGGTGCTCGTGGTTCCGCAGTTCAGATTCGTCAGCTGGCCGGTATGCGTGGCCTGATGGCGAAGCCGGACGGCTCGATCATTGAAACGCCGATTACGGCGAACTTCCGTGAAGGCCTGAACGTGTTGCAGTACTTCATCTCGACCCACGGTGCACGTAAGGGTCTGGCTGATACGGCACTGAAGACGGCGAACTCGGGTTACCTGACGCGTCGTCTGGTCGACGTGACGCAGGATCTCGTGGTGGTCGAGGACGATTGCGGTACGTCCAACGGCGTCGCGATGAAGGCGTTGGTCGAAGGCGGTGAAGTCGTCGAAGCGCTGCGTGACCGTATTCTGGGTCGCGTAACGGTCGCTGACGTCGTCAATCCGGAATCGCAGGAAACGCTGTACGAAACGGGCACGTTGCTCGACGAAGATGCGGTCGAAGAAATCGAACGCCTCGGCATCGACGAAGTGCGCGTGCGTACGCCGCTGACTTGCGAAACGCGTTACGGTCTGTGCGCAGCCTGCTACGGCCGCGACTTGGGCCGCGGCTCGTCGGTCAACGTCGGTGAGGCAGTCGGTGTTATCGCTGCGCAGTCGATCGGTGAACCGGGCACGCAGCTCACGATGCGTACGTTCCACATCGGTGGTGCGGCATCGCGTGCGGCAGTGGCTTCGTCGGTTGAAGCGAAGTCGAACGGTACGGTGCGTTTCACGGCAACGATGCGTTACGTCACCAACGCGAAGGGCGAGCAGATCGTCATCTCGCGTTCGGGCGAAGCGATGATCACCGACGACCACGGTCGCGAGCGCGAACGTCACAAGGTGCCGTACGGCGCGACGCTGTTGCAACTCGACGGCGCGCAGATCAAGGCCGGCACGCAACTGGCAACGTGGGATCCGATGACGCGTCCGATCATCACCGAGTGGGGCGGTACGGTGAAGTTCGAAAACGTCGAAGAAGGCGTGACGGTAGCGAAGCAGATCGACGATGTGACGGGTCTGTCCACGCTGGTTGTGATCGACGTGAAGCGTCGTGGTTCGCAAGCGGCAAAGACGGTGCGTCCGCAGGTCAAGCTGCTCGACGCGAACGGCGAAGAAGTCAAGATCCCGAACACCGAGCATTCGGTGCAGATCGGCTTCCAGGTCGGCGCTCTGATCACCGTGAAGGACGGTCAGCAAGTGCAGGTCGGTGAAGTGCTCGCACGTATTCCGGTTGAATCGCAGAAAACGCGTGACATTACCGGTGGTCTGCCGCGTGTGGCGGAACTGTTCGAAGCACGTTCGCCGAAGGACGCAGGTATCCTGGCGGAAGTCACGGGTACGACGTCGTTCGGTAAGGACACGAAGGGCAAGCAGCGTCTCGTTATCACGGACCTCGAGGGTAACCAGCACGAGTTCCTGATCGCGAAGGAAAAGCAGGTTCTGGTGCACGATGGTCAGGTCGTCAACAAGGGCGAAATGATTGTCGACGGTCCGGCCGATCCGCACGACATCTTGCGTCTGCAAGGTATCGAAGCGCTGTCGCGTTACATCGTGGACGAAGTGCAGGACGTGTACCGTCTGCAAGGCGTGAAGATCAACGACAAGCACATTGAAGTGATTGTTCGTCAGATGCTGCGCCGCGTGCAGATTACGGACAACGGCGATACGCGTTTCATCCCGGGCGAACAGGTCGAGCGGTCGGATATGCTCGACGAGAACGACCGTATGATCGCGGAAGACAAGCGTCCGGCAACGTACGAAAACGTGTTGCTCGGTATCACGAAGGCGTCGCTGTCGACCGATTCGTTCATCTCCGCAGCGTCGTTCCAGGAAACGACCCGCGTGTTGACCGAAGCGGCGATTATGGGCAAGCGCGACGATCTGCGTGGTCTGAAGGAAAACGTGATCGTCGGCCGTCTGATTCCGGCCGGTACGGGTCTCGCGTTCCACAAGGCACGCAAGAGCAAGGAACTGTCCGACCGCGAGCGTTTCGATCAGATCGCAGCGGAAGAGTCGTTCGAATTCGGTACGCCGGAAACCCCGGCCGCCGAACAGCAGCACTCAGGCGAGTAAGTCCCGGCGGCGCAAGCCGCTTGGGGCTCTAGCCAGCGAAGCCGCTCAGTTTCGACTGAGCGGCTTTTTTTTCGACAGGACTTAGTGCTTTCACACCTGCTCCTGTCCCACGCACCGCGGGCGTCTTTTCTGTGCGTTTTTGTGGATTCGTAGGCCTGATGGCTAACGTTGCCGCAAAGCGCCGGCGCGGCGCGAATGCGTTGGTAAAATTCGTGTTACCGGCTTTAGGCTGCTTCTTCCAAATACATGTCCCGTCCGCTCGAAATCCTCAACGAAGTTTTTGGTTACCCCGCGTTCAGAGGGCAGCAGGGCGAAATTGTCGATCACGTCGCCGGCGGCGGTGATTGTCTCGTGTTGATGCCGACGGGCGGCGGCAAGTCGTTGTGCTATCAGATTCCTTCGCTGGTGCGGCGTGAAGGTGGTTTCGGCACGGGCATCGTCGTGTCGCCGTTGATCGCGCTGATGCAGGATCAGGTGGCGGCGCTCACTGAAGTTGGCGTGCGCGCGGCGTATCTGAACTCGACGTTGTCGAGTGCGGAGGCAATGGCCACTGAGCGCGCGTTGCGCGAGGGCGAGATTGACCTGCTGTACGTCGCGCCAGAGCGTCTGATGACGCCGCGTTTCCAGGAGTTGCTGGAGCGATCGCGCATCGGCCTTTTCGCGATTGATGAGGCGCATTGCGTGTCGCAATGGGGGCACGATTTCCGGCCCGAGTACATTCAGT